>NZ_PJJO01000042.1 GCF_002929535.1 Cryobacterium sp. Y11 | reverse complement strand
CGGATTCGCCGGCGGGGCTTTTTCAGATCCAGGCATCGTCACCGACGATGACGCCGCCATCGTCAAATAACGCGACGGACAACACGCGCTCAGCTGCTGGGGTCCGGAGTTAGGTGGTCACCACGGTCGCCACAGACCCAGCTGTGGTCGGCAGCGTGCTGCTAGAGGCGGGTCGATGGCGCTACGAGGGCGGTCACATGACGAAACAGCGGCACTACGTGGCGGGTGCTCCATGAGCCCGGCACCCTCGCCGTTTCCCAGGTCCTCTATACCGCAGGCCGCTCTGACGAAACAGGAGGTTTGGCCGGTGGGCGGCGGCGTGGATGTGGGCTGAACCAACTGCGAGCTCGCGCCCGTGGGGGCACCACCCTTTGTGTCTCCAATACCCTGATGTCTTTAGCAGCAGTGGGGTTCGCTTCGCTTATCAACCAGTCGACATCGGCTTCGGAAGTCCGTACCAGTTTTTGGAAGATCCGGAGGAGAGCCAGCAAGAGCAGGCCGTGAATCCCAAACGTTAGCTTCGGATGGCGTGGTGCTTCCTGTCGAGCCAGTCGATACCAAGTGATGAATGTGGCCGAGAAGATGACACATGTATTGACTAGGTAAAGAGTCGAGGCTGCTATTGGAACGTCGGCCCAACCGGGCCTGACCACCAATACCGCCACGAGTATGGTGGCAGCGGAAACGATGCCGAGGCGTTGCCCTCGCGTCAGTGGTTTCAGATTCACGATCAGCAAGAAGATCAGTGCGAGTCCGAACTCCAAGAGCAACAGAACGACGCCGGCGAGCGCAGTGCCGAGAACGGAAACGACGATCAACCAGAATTCGGGCAGCGTCGATCTCGATTGTTCCGCCAAGAAATAACCGGGATCCGTCAGGAGTTGCGCCGCACTTGGGAGTAGCAGGAGCACGGCCACGCTCCATTGTCCGGTTCTCTTGAGCCAGATGTCCGACGGAAGCGAGCGGTCCGCTAACGCAAGTCGATCCTTCCTGATTCTCATCAGCTCAACGGCAACGCTGAGCCGCTGATTCACTTCCGTGCTCGTGATGACCCGCGCTGCATCGATGCAAAGCACCGCCGTAGCGAACGTGGTCACTAGGAACGCTAGGAACGTTGCCTTTGAGGATTCGGGCGCCGGATCTAGCAGTCTCTGCGCGGTCGCTCCGATTCCGAAAAAGATTACGACTGCGGCAACGAAGGCTCCTGTTGCTGAGAACGCCTTTGCTCGTGCGATCTCCGTTGGGCTCGCCTTCCGATTACTCTCCGAGCGGAGGCCGTGCACCGCAACCTGCAGGCCTATAGCGACGGCCGCCAATGAGCCAATGATCGGGAGGGGATTGTCAATCAGGAACCATTCCGAGGCCAAAACCAGAGGGGGTCCGAATACCGCCCAAGGGTCCTCAGATGCGAGTCCGGACGTCGTAGCTCCGGGGGCGTCACTAAGACTAGGAAGAATATCGAAGCCCATGACCAGTAGTGCCACGACCAAGACTAGGAATCCAAAGGAGGTGAGCACTCGCCGGGTCACGCCCCCAGCCGAATCTATGACCAGTCGTGCCGGTTCGGTTTCGCTCACGACGAGGAGCTTATCGAGCAGCTGCGCGTCGACGCTAGGTATTGACGGGCTCGGTGCCGTTTTAGTCGCCTGTGGCCAAATGTGTGGTCCTCCGCCTTGGTCTGGGGATGGCGGGCACCGGCAGATTTCGCCAGACTGACCACGTGACCGACTCTCCCAAGACGCCGAAAATCTTTGCTGCTTTCCCCGCGACCACCGAGCGCGGGCTCATCCAACGGTGGGGACACCGCAATGACAGCCGCCTGTCACATGAATTCGCAGAGTCAGCGAAACGTCTCGCGGCCACTTACGCAGGTGAGCCGGTCGATGATGTAACGCGCTTGTGGTCGAACCATGCGTCAAGGACGTGCAGGTTGTCTTCAGTGAGGATTTGCATGGAAGCCTTTCGTTAGAGCGGTAGTGGTTACGGCGTAGCCACGCACAGGTATATGCGGCGGATTGTGCCAACTAAATAAAGAAGGGTGTGATGCTTTCGGCATCGCACCCTTCTTGCGACCTAGTAGGCGGGGTTGGCCTGCCAGTCGGTGTCCCACAGTTCCCACGGGATGCAGATAGCGGCGACGCCCTTTCCGAACATGGCGACTTTCTTGGTGCGCTTGCCTGCGTCACGGATAGAGACTTCTTGGAAGGCTTCGATAAGTGCGCTTTCAGATGCGAACTCACGGCTCAGAAGCTTGAACGCAACGCGGGGGAGGATCGCCATGAACTGGCCGGTGCCCTTCCGACCGGAAACATGTGCTCCGAGCATGACGCGGTGCGGCTCACCAATTTGCGTAGATGTGCTCGCGCCCTCCGCCGCTCCATCCTTCAATAGAACGTGGTCGTCTGGGACTGATGTTCCAGCGTTTCTGCCGGGCGAGAAGAAGTACGCTTCGCCCGAAACGATCGCTGCTTGCAGCGAGTCGAGTGCGGATTGCCAGCTTGTGATGCTGGTAGTGCGAGTCGTCTCTTGGTGACGGACCATGTTTGTAGTGAACTGCTTCTGCACGAGTTCTTCGAGCTCCTGCTGCTCGGCGAGTGTCTGGGCACCGGTTGAGGTGATGTAGTTCAGCCATATGTGGAAGCCGAGCTCAGGGACAGCTGCAACCTCTGCGTAGCGGATCTTTGCAGCAGTCTCCTTGCGGGCCTCGACGAACTCGGCTCGCTTGGCCTTCCAGCTTTCACGCCATACCTTCAAACCACCAGCTTCGGTGATCTGACCGGCGAGCCACTGGATGAACGACGCCATGTGCTCGCTCGGTCCGGTCAGCTCCGTAAATTCCTTGAACTTGTCGGCGTTGCCTGAACGGAACGCATCGAGTTCGGGGATCTGCAGTGACCAAACACGTTCGAGCGTGCTCTGAATGGCGGGTGGGATCTTCTCGCCAGCGAGGATGATCGCGACGTCGGTGCGGTCCGCGCTGCCGTTGATCCATTTGCCCTGTGCGTCAACCTCTTTCTTGACACGGCCAGCGGAGCCGCCGGCGTAGGCACGACGGGAGAGACGGTCGAAGGCCTTGATCTGATTGGCGATCTCCAACAGGCCTTCCTTGTCTTTCGGGCGTGCATCGTCGACGGTGATGAAAAACTGGTGGAGGCCTTTGCCGAGATCACTGACCATTGCGACAGTGCCGTCGAAAGTCCCGAGGGCATCGTGTCCCTCACCGAACTCGGGGCTGGCTTGCGCACCAAAAGCGCTCAGCATCGTCGTCTTTCCACAGCCGGGTTCCCCGTAGAGGCAGACAGCCGCGCCAACACCGAGACCTGCGACAGAGTGAGCGATTACGCCTTGGATGGAGGCGTAGATGTGCTCACTGAACAGCTCACGAAGGGCGGCGATCTGGTTTTCGGCCAATACCCGCTTCGCGTCGGGAGAAATCATGGCCGGGTCAGGGAAGCTGATTACTTGAAGGGCGCCCTCAAGCTCGGAGGCGGCGCGGGTCACGTTACCGAACGCCGTGATCGCCCCACCCTGATGCATGAACATCAGCTCGCCGTCCGCTTCAATCCAGCCGGTTCGTGTCCGCGCGATCTGTCGTTCGATTTGATCCTTGTTGGCCTGTCGGATGGCCTCTGCGATCTCCTCTTGCTTGCCTGTGGCCAGAGCGATATCGACGCCACGTGAGCCCGGCAGTCTGCCCAGCCACGATCGGATAGCGGGCAGCTGCTCGTCCGTGATACCGGTGATGATTTCCTCATGCAGGCGTCCGTCCACCCAGTGGGCGACCTTTACATCGTGGATCTGCACGACGTTTCGGTGTCCAGCGTCGTTGAGGTCGTCCAACACCTCTCGCGTCCGGATTCGTCGAACAGCGGCATCGAGGAGTGTGACGGCGGAGTCTGCGTCTTCGCCGGCGTATTCGGCGATACGACCTGCCTCCCAGTCGACGCGGGCGACCTTGACTCCGCCGTTCTTGGCCTTCGGTGCTGCCGGGCGCTTTCCGGTGAGGGGTTTCGCTCGCTCGATAAGTGACGCGACGTACATCGCGCGAGTGCCTTCGAACTGGTTCTCCAGTAGCGCTGCCAGCCCGGCTGAGCTCCCGGGAACACGAGCAATGAGAACTTTCTTGGCACCAAGGTTGCTGAGGTGTTCGATCAATTCGGTAGCGCTGTCCCATGCTGCGCTGGATGCGTCGAGGGGGCGTTCGGGATTAGGACGACGGTATGGGCGATCACCTGATCGATGTCGGGGTCTGGGATGTTGGTGGCGTCGATCCATGCGTTGACTTCGGGGGTAACTGCAACGAGGGTGGTTTCGCCGGCCGCCTTTGCGACGACGTCTAACTCGTCAGTCGTCTCTGGCCCGATGAACAAGATGGAGGTCTGGGCATTGCCAACAAGCGCCTCATGGCCAGTGGCAAGGCGAACAGTCTTCTGAGCGGGGGCGAAATAGTCGAGGTCCATGTGAAGCCTTTCGAACAGGGGTACTGGCCTTCAAATGACGACCACGCACGTTTACATGCGGCGGTTCTAGCCGTTTGCGAAAGATTTCTTGCTATTCCCCAAATTCGCCCGTGCTATTCCCCAGCTATTCCCTCTTATTCCCCCACTATTCCCTCTAGTCTGACTCCGTGTTGGTACCCTCCGATCCCATACAAAAACTGGGCAGTAGGGGGTTTCTACACAAACCTTTATTCCCTTTTTCCCTTAGGTTTTCAAAAGGTATGGGGGGGAAACACATATATAGATTTTTTGGAGGGGGGTGTCTGTATGTATGTCTCCACGGGGGGGGTATCTGTTTCGCGGCGGACAAGCGAATGGGGGAAAAGCGTTGCCGGCAGAGCGAGACTTTTGCATGATTACGCGGAAGTGAGGGCGCACGGGTGGCCGACAGAAGAGGAATAACGGGGAATAACGGAGGAATAACCCGGGAACAACGTCGTCAGAGGCAGGGAATGAGCGAAAGACAGGTCGTCAGCGAGGGTGTCAGATGGTCTGTGTAAGGGGTTGCGGATCGACTACTCGAAGGAGTGATACTCATGGTCATGACGAATCGAAACGAGTTGCGCAAGGCACCGCGGTCCCCGTCTCAACTGCAGGCGGCGAAGGCGATCGATGAGCTCCGCGAGAGCGGCGCTTTGGATTCGTTGTTCTCGAAGATTGATGCCGGCGAAATCCAGCTCACAGGTCAGGGCGGGTTCGTGCCTGGCCTGATCAAAGCGGTCCTCGAGCGAGGGTTGCAGATCGAGCTGACCGATCACCTCGGCTATGAAAAGGGCGACCCCGAAGCCCGGTTCTATCCAAATTCTCGTAACGGCTCCACGCCCAAACTGGTCGATGCTGAAATCGGTGCACTCGATTTGGACATTCCCCGGGACCGGAGCGGGAGCTTCATCCCACGCCTGGTGCCCAAGGGGCAACGGCGTCTCGGCGGCCTCGATGACATGATCATTTCGCTCTATGCCGGCGGGATGACGATCCGCGATATTCAGCAACACCTGGTCTCCACGATCGGCACCGACCTCTCCCACGAGACGATCTCCAAGATCACCGACGGGGTCCTCGAGGAGGTCTTGGAATGGCAGCAGCGGCCGCTGGAGACCCTCTACCCGGTGATGTTCCTCGACGCGTTGATCGTCAAAATTCGTGACGGCGCCCACGTCCGCAACAAGGCCGCCCACATCGCCGTCGGCGTGGACATGGACGGAATCAAGCACGTGTTGGGCATCTGGGTGCAGCAGACCGAGGGCGCGAAGTTCTGGGCCGGCGTCTGCGCCGAGCTCGCCAACCGCGGCGTGAAGGACGTCCTCATCGTCTGCTGCGACGGCCTGACCGGGTTCCCCGAAGCGATCGAAACGACCTGGCCCCAAGCGACCGTGCAAACGTGTGTCGTCCACCTGCTGCGCGCCGCGATGCGGTTCGTCAGCTACAAGGACCGCAAGAAGATCGCGAGCGCTCTCAAGCCGATCTACACCGCCGCTAACGCCGACGCAGCCTGGGACGAACTGACCGCGTTTGCGGAGTCACCCCTCGGAATCCAGTACCCGGCAGCGGTGAAAACGTTCGAAGACGCGTGGGAACGCTTCGCCCCGTTCCTCGCGTTCCCACCGGATTTGCGCCGTGTCATTTACACGACGAACAGCATTGAATCGTTGAACTACCAGCTGCGGAAAGTGACGAAGAACCGCGGCCACTTCCCGAGCGATGAAGCCGCGACCAAGATGCTCTGGCTGGCGATTTGCAACATCGAAGACAAACGCGCCCGTGAACGAGCCAAGGAACGCGGCGGCAACCGCCAGACCAAACGCAAGGCCGAAGGCCGCCTCGTTGAAGGCCTAACCGTCACCAACTGGAAGCTCGCCCTCAACCAACTCGCCCTGGTCTACCCAGACCGAATCAACCCCCACCTATAACCAATTCCACATCACTTACACAAACTAATTGACAAGCTCGCGAGTGCCCGAACGTGCTGACACCAATCTGGAAGTCGCCTTCAACGCATGGCTCGACGACAAAACTCAATAAACCAAGGCGGCGCAAAAAGCCGCTTGACATCAATAGGAGCGTCCCCTCGGGGGGACGTGACCGTGCTTGGGTTCTCTTCGTCGTTTCGCATGGCGGCTAACACATGATGACAGCGTCTCACCTCCACGCCATTTTGGATAAAACACAGTGATCAGAGACCGAGCAGGGGGTACGTTCGATTCAACAGATCGAAAACCGCTATGGGCGTACGGCCCGTCGGCGCTGAATGAAATGGAGCAGCACCATGGCAACAATTCTCTGGATCATTGCGGTAATCCTCGTTATTGCAGGCATTGTCGCTCTATTTCGACGCCAGATTCTCTGGGGTATTGTGCTCATCGTCGTGGGGCTGTTGGTTGGTCCAGGTGGCGTGAGCCTCTTCAGCTGAGACTGCGGATCGAGTAGCCGTTTCGGGGCATGGCGGAGCTCCGGAACGGTTTCGGCGTGAAGGATCCACTGACGCTCTTCGTTGTCTGAGCGCTGCATGACGATATGGGCAATGTCTGCCGTTAGCGCGTGGTGGCGTTGCGCGGCCCGTTTCGCGAATGCTCGAGCTATCAGTTCCGGAGTGGTCCCCGGCGCCGGACGTGTGCGCGCGAGAGTGACCGCCAGTTTGTCGCCGTCAAAGCGACGATAATCCTGTCGGGTTGCCTCGGGCGCGCTGACCAACAGTGCGTGCCTTGTTGGCTGAGGCGCGTTCCGCGAGCAAGATCCGCATTGATTCGATATCGCCGTCGCGTTGTCGGACACGGCGTGAACGGAGGTGGACATCCTTTTCGAAAATTCTGAGCGCCGTACCGGCTACTGCGGGAGTGATTTTCTTGTTGGATGTTTCCCAGCGCCTCGCCAGTATTTGCACTTGACCTGCGGGGCGAGCGGATTTCAACTCTCCGTTGCCGCGGAAGAGGCTTAGACGATGCTGAGAACGATTTTCCCGTGAAACGCATCACGGCTGGCGTTGGCCCGTCGTCTTCAACCTCCGCGATTCCTCCAGGTCACCAAGATTGCTGTTGCTGTGGCGATTGCCTGGACGCTGTCCCCTTTTCTCCCTGGGGACGCCCAGGAATTGCGGTACTACGCGCCGTTGGGCGCACTTTTGAGCATGCACCCAACGCTTATGCGTTCTCTCCGCAGCGCTTTACAAACCCTCGCTGGGCTGGCCGTCGGAATCGCCCTTGCTGGGGCCGTGCTCCTCCTGAGTGAGCCCAGCGCGTGGACGATTTCGCGGGTCATCGGCCTTGGCTCTCTTATCGGAGGAATGCGGTGGGACTTTTGGTCAACCTGCTAATTTTGCCGCCGCTTGCGATCGGCACGGCTGTCGATCGGTTGACTAGTTTTCGGGGCACCCTCGCCACGCACCTCAGCGATTTCGGCGTGGCCTTGGTCGAGAGTTGAACTCCGGAGCGTGACCTCTGGGCGACCAGAGGCAACGCACTTACCGACGCGGCCCGAGATGTCAGGTCAGCTGTGCAATACGCCGACGAGAGTCGTAAGGGTAACCCTCGTGCTCGGTTCAACCGCAGGAATCTTGTTGTCGACTATGAGGACCTCGCGGCTCTGGAGAACGTCACTTTTCACGTGCGCAACCTGACTGAGGTTTTTACGGGCATGATCTGGGGTAAACCTATTCCCCTTGAGCTGCCGCCCGAGCCGCAGCCGGTTCTGAGCGATGCCCTGCACGCGGTCGCAGAAACTTTGCGTGCCACGGACGACGGCCCGCGTGATAGCGCACCCTTTGATGCTGCCGTAGTGGCAGTCGAGGCGATTCTGCACGGCATACAAGAGTTGGATGCCGGGACGACATCGCTCAGCCCCACGGCCGCGATCGTTATCGATCTGAAGCGCATTTTGGTCGCGCTACGCCCTGGCACCGAGAGGGATTCTGAAGAGCCTCCCTCGCCCGTCGTTTAGCCCGTCCCATCGCTTGTTCACGCTGCTGAGGTTCCGTGCACAGGTACCTTCCTGTTCCTGCGAGTTTTTCCTTACCCGGGTTGACCTTGGATTAGCCTTCGGTACGGTGAAGAGGGTTGCAGAAACTATTTCATCCGATTCGCATTAGGAGGTCACCACGCCCAACGCCATCACTACTCGTGACTTTTGATGAAGGAGAATTTTTATGTTGTTTGATACATCCACCACAGCGCTCGTGCTGACGGACCCACAAAACGATTTTCTCAGCCCTACCGGTGCGACTTGGGAACTGGTCGGTAAGAGCGTCGAAGAGAATAACACCGTCGAGCACATTGAGCAGTTGCTCGTGAGTGCCAAGACCTCTGGGTATGAGGTTTTCGTGTCTCCGCATTATTATTTCCCCCACGATCACCAGTGGGAATTCGGCGGAACATTGGAAAAGATGATGCACGAGATCGGCATGTTCGATCGGCCGGGGCCCTTGGATCTTGACGGATTTTCTGGCTCAGGAGCTGACTGGCTAGAGCGCTACAAACCGTTCCTGCAAGACGGCAAGACGGTAGTGTGCAGTCCCCACAAGATCTACGGGCCCGAGCAGAACGACCTCGTGCTCCAGCTGCGTAAACGCGGAATTAGCAAGGTTCTGCTCGCAGGAATGTCAGCAAACCTGTGCATCGAAAGTCACCTACGTGAACTGCTAGAACAAGGATTTGACGTGGCCGTCGTTGCCGACGCGACCGCCGCCGCACAGCACCCTGAACTCGGCGACGGGTATGCGGCCGCCCTAACCAACTTCAACTACATCGCCGGGGTAGTACTTACCACCGAGCGAGCAATAGAAATGTTGGAATCCGCCGTATCCGCAGGAGACCTGTGAGCTGCGGTTCGGCAAAGCCGCCGCTGGTCCCCACCGAGTCCTCCATTTACGGCGATCTGCGAGCGGTTTTCATCAACGCTTGCTGAAGAAAAGTCCCGAACTCAGCTATACCCAAGAGCTGATGGCTATTCCGAGTGTCGTCGAACAGGACGTGCAGCAGCCATCGGGAACGATGGACCGACTGATGCGCCACGTGTACTGTCGATCGCGTTAATTGACGACTGACCTGCCGCGGATATCTCGGTGGAAAGGTATTTGGGACCGAAAAGGTGGCCTCGATCGCGGTCAATGGTGTCTCCTCGCTTCCCATTCCACGCTCGACGAATGCATCCCTTCGTTGCGACGACCGCTTGAATTCGCCGAGGTATGCACAACTAGCGGGCAGCTCGAGGCTGCCCGGGTATTAAAAGTCGAACACCTCCGAAAGTGAAGACGGACCGTTCGTGTTTCACGGTCATGAAAATCAGGGAGTGAAAAGAAATGAAGGCAGTCGTTTATAAGGGTCCCAACAAGGTCAGTGTTGAAGAAGTTCCGGATGCCAAGATCGAACGTCCCACTGACGTTCTCGTACGCATCACGGCCACGAATATTTGCGGTTCAGATTTACACATGTACGAGGGACGCACCAATTTTGAGACTGGGCGCACGTTTGGCCACGAGAATATGGGCGAGGTCATCGAGGTCGGTAATGGCGTCGATAAGGTAAGAGTCGGCGAACGCGTCGTTCTGCCGTTCAATATTTCTTGCGGGTTTTGCAAGAATTGCGAACGCGGTTTCACTAACTATTGCATGACCACTCAGTCAGACCCGGTCGGCGCGGGCGCCGCCTACGGCTTCGCGGGCATGGGGCCGTATCCTGGCGGGCAGGCGCAAATGCTGCGTGTGCCCTACGGCGACAACAACTGCTTGCGCCTGGGTGAAGACGCCATAGAAAAGCAAAACGATTACGTGATGCTTTCGGACATCTTCCCTACGGGCTACCACGCTACCGAGATGGCCGGCGTCATGCCCGGTGACACAGTAGTGATTTACGGTGCGGGTCCAGTCGGGCTGATGGCAGCCCTGTCTGCGTCGATTAAGGGCGCGAGTAAAATCTGGGTTGTGGATCGCCGCCCAGACCGACTTGCCCTCGCCGAGCAAATCGGCGCGATTCCCGTTGATGACTCGAAGACGGACCCGGTTCAGTTCGTTTTGGACCAGACCAAGGGCATCGGCGCGGACCGAGGTTGTGAATGCGTGGGCTATCAGGCCCACGACGCACAGGGCACCGAAGATCCCGCCATGACTCTGAACCGGTTGATTCAGTCCGTGCGTATCACCGGGGGAATTGGTGTTGTTGGCGTTTTCCTGCCCGCAGATCCCGGCGGCTTCGACGAGAACGCCAAACAGGGCAAGATTGCTATTGACTACGGCCTGCAGTGGCTCAAGGGAATAAACATTGGCAGTGGCCAATGCCCGGTGAAGAAATATAATCGACAGTTGCGCGAGCTGATAGCTGTGGGTAAAGCCAAGCCATCATGGATCGTTTCTCACGAGATTCCCCTCAGTGACGCCGCGGACGCCTACAAGAACTTCGGCGACCGCACCGACGGGTGGACCAAAGTTATCCTCAAGCCCGAATAAACCAACCCCTAGCGGCCCATTTGACCTAGCCTCTGTGGTCCAAACTACGGCGCGCGCGGCAGGGAGAACCAGACCTCACAGTTCCCCCTGCCGCTACGTTTTTAGTGGGTCATTTCCCTAGTTCATCACGAGTATCGCCATCGTGAGTGCTCGGCGTCGAAATCTGTGCCCCGTGCCCTGTGCCGCTTCACGTAGCTGACCACCCTATATATGTGTTCGATATCGGACGCGGTCAGTTCGGCCTTTTTCATTCTAAGAATTGCAGACATATGATCACCCGTGGCCAATACAAACCCAGCCGCGGTAAATGTCTAGGAAGAGAGTAAACACATGAGTCAAGAAATGAATATCGCAGCCCAGCAGAAGTTTGGTGACGCCGTGAACAGCGGAAAACTCGACCTTCTCGACAACCTCGTGGCAAAAGATGCAGTCGATAACGACCCTGCCCCTGGGCAAGGCCCTGGTCCTGAGGGTTACAAAGCGTTTTTTGGCGAGATGATTGCCGCTTTTCCAGACCTGCACATCGCAGTTGAGCGTCTCGTCGCCAACGATACCGACGTCGCATTCGCTTATACCCTCACCGGCACCCACCAAGGCCCTCTCATGGGCCACGCCGCTAGCGGTAAAAGGATGTCTGTTCGTGGCATGCAAATTAGCCGGTTTGAGAACGGGAGACTTGTCGAGCGGTGGGGTAGCAGCGACCAACAGGGCATGCTCGAACAGCTCGGCTTGGCACCGTAATTTGCGACTACTGGCGTTTCAATCAGGGCAAAGTCAAGTCGTCGGAGCAACGCAGTGTTTTAGGCTGCGAGGAGCAGCTGGTTGAGTCGTTGACCCGGGGTGTCGAGGTCGAGGGTCGGGCGAGGGCGTCGGTTGAGCTTGGCGGCCGTGCGGCGTAGGTCCTCGGCACTGTGTGTGGAGAGGTCGGAGCCCTTCTCGATCCAGAACCGCAGGAGGCGATTCGTGTTCTCGTTGCTGCCGCGCTGCCAAGGTGAGTGCGGGTCACAGAAGTAGAACGTCGTGTCGAGGGCGGTTTGGACGTCGGCATACCCTGCGAGCTCGGTTCCGCGGCGCGGGCTTGGGCCCAGCCGTCGCGGGTGACGAGCTGGACGAGTTTCAGGCGTCCCTCGGGCGTCAGGGGTGCGTTGGCGTGAGTAACGTAAGAGATGAGGGCCTCCGTGGCATCGGCTTGAGCGTGGTAATCCAATCGATACCGGAGGTCCTCACCTTTTTACTCCAGCCACGCTGCATACAACCACCGTGGGAACAACACCTAGACCCTATTGTTGCGACGCTGCAGCATTCGGTGCAGGCCACCCCCGAGCGCGCCGATAAACATGAAGATTGAACCGATGACGAACAGCCAGACCGCAAGCGTATAGAAGTGGTTAAAGGCTTTGAAGAAAAGCACAGAGCCGACGACGAACAACAGGTTGCCGCTGATGCCTATGGTGGTGTGGATATGTTCGTAATCTTGGACGAGGGTGCGAATCATAATGAGATTCCTTCAGTTTTTTCATGGGCGATGACAACCCGATTGTGCTGACCTATTCCTGCGGCGGAACGCTCTCGAGAGCGTTGTGGAGACGCCGGTTGTTGTGCCAGTCGAGCCGGCCGAAGGGAAGCTCCCCGACATCAGGCAAGGACTTCAAATCAACCCTCTTGAATGGCGATCCTTTGGCCGCGACCGCGTTTCATAGTGCCCAATCACGGTCTCGTCTCCCAACGTGACAGTGTTCGATAAATGCCTGCATTCGCTCAGGCTACTCGCGTCGGGGTTGGCAATTTAATCGTTTTAGTTGCTATGCCTGAGCGCACCTGTTAGTCCTGATATGGTCGGCACGATTGATTCTGGTCGCTGCTGTTACAAGCGGGAAGAGAGTGGTCATGATGCGCGAGAACCCTCCGGTGAACGAACCTCAAGACAGCGACATTGAAGTTGGGAAGCCTAAGGACTGGGCCGCTGGGATGCCCGGTGTGCTGCACTCAATGATTCCGGCGATCAAGGATATGGGCGTGGATCGAACGCGAAAGACGATGCTGTCTCTGAACCAGAAGGACGGCTTCGATTGCATGAGCTGTGCGTGGCCGGATCCTGATCATCGCAAGGCATTCGAGTTCTGCGAAAACGGCGCCAAGGCCGTCACCTGGGAAGCGACGCCCATT
The DNA here is from genome assembly GCF_002929535.1 of Cryobacterium sp. Y11. GTDB lineage: Bacteria > Actinomycetota > Actinomycetes > Actinomycetales > Microbacteriaceae > Cryobacterium. Next base: position 30,052 of record NZ_PJJO01000042.1, on the reverse strand, counting down.
GTCGTGTCCTCCAGTTTTTGGGCCGAGCATTCGGTCAGCGACCTGCTCACGCGTTCGGAGTATTGGCTGGGCACGCAGGGACGCCTGACTGAACCTGTCTATAAGCCAGCCGGTGAGGACCACTACCGGCCTATCAGCTGGGACAAGGCATTCGCCATCGTCGGCAACAAGCTCAACAGCCTCGAGTCCCCCAATGAGGCTGTCTTTTACACCAGCGGTCGCGCGTCCAACGAGGCCGCCTTCGCGTATCAGCTTTTCGCCCGCGGCTACGGGACGAATAACCTGCCCGACTGCTCCAATATGTGCCACGAATCAACCGGTCGGGCCTTGGACCCGACCATTGGAATTGGCAAGTCCACGATCGCCTACGATGATTTCGGCAAGGCCGATCTGATCATTATCATGGGCCAGAATCCGGGAACCAACAGTCCCCGCATGCTCACTGCTCTCGAGGAAGCCAAGGACAACGGCGCGGAAATTGTCGCCGTAAATCCCCTGCCGGAAGCGGGACTGAGAAGATACAAGAACCCGCAGCAGGTCAAGGGCATCATCGGCCACGGGACTGAGATTGCCGATCAGTTCATTCAGATCAGGCTGGGCGGGGACATGGCCCTGTTACAGGCCGTCTCCAAAAGGGTGCTCGATGCTGAGGCCGAAACCCCGGGAACAGTTCTGGACCGCCAATTCCTTGACGAGCACTGTGAAGGGCTGGAGGAGTTCACACTGCACCTCGCGGAGCTGGACGAGGGTGCAGTCCTGGAGGCGACTGGCCTGCGCATAGACGAGATCGATGAGTTGGCGGCCCGATACCTGAAAGCTGAGAGGGTCATCATCACCTGGGCGATGGGGATAACCCAGCACAAGAAAGCGGTCGCCACGATCAAGGAGATCATCAACCTGCTTCTGCTGCGCGGAAACATCGGCAAGCCGGGCGCTGGCGCTTGCCCGATCCGAGGCCACAGCAATGTCCAGGGCGACAGGACCATGGGTATCTGGGAGCAAATGCCACAGTCATTCATGGACGCACTCGGCAAGGAATTCGGCTTCGAGCCGCCAATTGATCATGGAGTGGACGCGGTCAAGACAATCCAGTCCATGCGTGACGGCGGCATCAAATTTTTCATGGCATTGGGAGGCAACCTGGTCGGGGCGATCGCGGATACCAATGCCGCCGAAGCCGCGATGCACGGCACGGACATGACCGTCCAGATCTCCACCAAACTGAACCGCTCCCACGCGGTCGTGGGCAAGGAAGCGCTTATTCTTCCGACCATGGGCCGCACCGAGGTCGACCGACAGACATCGGGAGAGCAATTCGTGTCGGTTGAAGACACGGTCTGTGCGGTGCATCCCTCCTTCGGCGTGATTGAACCGGTTGTACCTGGCCTGCTTTCCGAGGTTGCCATTATCGCCCGCTTGGCACGGGCGACGATCGGGGAGAAGACCAACGCTGATTGGCCTGGATTCGAGAAAGACTACGATCTGATCCGCGAACACATCTCGCACGTGGTGGAAGGATGCCAGGACTACAACATAAAAATCCGGAAGGATGGCGGCTTTGTGTTGCCGAACGGACCGCGAGACTCGCGCACTTTCCACACGCCCACGGGCAAGGCCATGATCACTGTCAACGGGCTTGAGTTTATTGGCCGGCCGGCCGCGACCTTGATCCTGCAGACTATGCGATCCCATGACCAGTTCAACACCACCATTTACGGTTTCGACGACCGTTACCGGGGCATCAAGAAAGGCCGGCATGTGGTCTTCGTGAATCCGGAAGACCTCGCTGAACTGAGCTTGGAGGACGGCCAGCAGGTGGACATTCACGGCGTGCACGATGATGGCGCGCAGCGAGTACTGCGCAATTACCGTGTGGTTGCCTATCCCAGCGCCCGTGGGTGCGCTGCCACGTACTTTCCCGAGGCGAACGTTCTTGTTCCCCTGGACAAAGTAGCCGACGACAGCAACACACCGGTATCCAAGGCCGTCATCGTCAGGCTGGAACTTGCTCAGAAGCAGGAGTCCCCGGTCAAGTCCTTTTGAGTGGTGTTTCGGTTTCCCTGTGATCCCTCGGCTGATTAGGCGCTGAGGGCAGAGATCTCGATAGCCACCTCCTCGGGCATAGCGGTCCCGACGGCCTGAGATTTGGCCAGGGCATCGAGGCCGAGATAGCGGCGGGACTCGACCCATTCATCGTGTTGCTCGGCAAGGACAGCTCCCGCGAGACGGATGATCGAGTCCCTGTTAGGGAAGATCCCGACGACATCGGTCTGGCGGCTGATCTCCCTATTTAAGCGCTCGTTCGGGTTGTTCGACCAGATCTGTTTCCAGAGCTCTTTCGGGAACACTGTGAACGCGAGAATGTCGGCCCTGGCCGCGTCGAGATGCGCACGCTTTCGGGAGCTTGTGTTCCAATGCGTCCAGGACCCGGTCGAACTGGGCATTCACTGCGTCTGCATCGGGCTGGTCATAAACGGTATGCAGTAGCGTCTTCACTCACGGCCGCGAGCTCTTCGGTGTCGCTGACATCAGGTTCGCCGAGTAGTGCATTTGGCACCACTGCCACGCAGCCCCGGGCAGGGTCGCCGCGGTCGCGGCGACCAGGCCGACGTGGGCGTCAGAGATGACGCGCTTGATACCGGTGAGGCCCCGGGCGGTGAGGTCGCGGAAGAACTCAGACCAGCCCGCGCCGTCCTCGCTGGAAGCGACCGGGAGGCCCAGGATCTCGCGGTGGCCATCGGCGTTGACGTCGGTAGCGACCATCACGGACACGTTCACGGCCCGGCCGCCTTCTCGAACTTTCATCGCGAGGGCGTCGGCGGCGACGAACATGTAGGGGCCGCCGTCCAGGGGCGGGTTTGGAAGTCGGCGACGTGGTCGTCGAGTTCTTTCGACATCTCCGAGACTTGAGATTTAGAGAGGTGGGTGATGCCGAGGGTCTCGACGAGTTTCTCCATCCGCCGGGTCGAGACGCCTAACAGGTAGCAGGTCGCGACGACGGTTGTCAGGGACCACCGGCGGACGCTCGTGCCGAATACGGCTGAGCGACTGGGGCGGTGACGACTTGGCGACGGGAAGAGCGGGAGGTTCGACAGCGACTGACGATCGCACATTCGTTGCTCTCAAACCCATCAGATCGACAGTGAGGTACCAGCTGCCGCTGCGAGGGACGGTGAGACCATCTCCAGGGCCGCTGTGAAGGGAACGACGAGACCAGCGAGTAACGCTCCCAGTCCGCGGCCGCGCGCGCCCGCACCGACAAGTCCCAACCCGGGCCCGAGTGCCAGGGCGATGAGTGACCAGTAGGACAATTCAAGTGCGTAACTGGTGAATGGCTCTCCTCGGAGCCATGAGTCGGTAACGAAGTAAGCAGTGCAAGCGGCGAGTTCAGCGAGGATGCCGGTCAGGATTGCTGTACGCCACGTCCCACCCATCCAGCCACCGAGCACCATTATTCCGGCCCATGCCCAACCGGAATTGAACACGAAAGTGAGCACAGACGCCCATTCATTCGTCACCGATGACAGGAACCCCAAGCCGCCGCCGGCTGCAAGAGCGCAGACCACTTTCATCCAGCTGGACACCCCACAACTCTAAGCCATACCCAGTACGAAGGCGACGGCCGGCGTAGACGAGACATCTCCTCACCTTCGCACGCTTTGGTACGCGGCGATAGGAGCCGCGCGGATGCCGTCACAAGATGGGAGTCCAGCCGAAGAAAGCGGCGTTCGGCCGCAACGTCCCAGTAGCCGGACCCTCTACGGGACGACCCCAGGAGAGCGCTGCTTGCTCTGTAACTTTCATCGCTTTGTGGCGGCATTCCGTGATCGCTCTTTGGCGCATTGAAATCAGTGCCGGCACCAGTTCTGAGCGGGGTCGGGGTGTTGCACTCACCGCCTGAACCCGCCCGTTTTGAGGCAGGTAGGTCACAAGACACGTCTCAGTGTCGCTTTTCGAGTGACGGCGGCAGCAGGTTAGGGCACAAGGTGCTGGGTGATGCGGCCGCGTCCTTGAATCAGCTCGATCTCCGCAAGGGCACCATTGACGAGGGGCAGCTGCGGCGGCTGATGGCCAATGTCGAAATCTATGATGACGGGAATGCCCAGATCGTCTAACGCTCTCTCAATTGCGCCGCGTTGACTCAGGCCCTCAACGCCGGGAGCGGTCGTGCGTCCAATTAGAACTCCGGTGGCATGTCTGAACCATCCGGCTAAGCGCAACGACCAGAGCATGCGCAGCACCGTAGAAGCCTCTGCACCCGACACTTCAAGGTAGACGATTACGCCCTCGGGAGCATGGCGTTCTGCAAAGCCGGAGACGTCACCGAATGGCGAGCCTGCGAGTAGCGAAACACTCTCCAGGCATCCGCCGATGAGGCGACCATGCATTTGCGAAGTTGGGTCATTGTCCAGCGCACGCCAGCTAGTTGTCGCTTCGTAAGCTGCATCGCGGGTAAGGGGCTCATCGGCCCAAGCGCCCCACGGCCGCGACCGCCGTCGCGGCGCCGATAACTGTGTAAAGGACGTCCCTGCTGACAATGACGCCACCTCGGTCCACCGGCGGAATTCCGTTGGCAACTCCCACGGCTCGTCCATCAGGTTTGCCCCGTGAAGGGTCGCGACACCTGTCGTGATCGTGAGTGGCATCAATAGCGTGGCAATATCTGACCAGCCGACAAACCATTTCGGATCGGCGGCGAACGCCTGCCAATCAAGTTCCTCTACGAGCTCCACCGCCAGCTCGCCACCCCACGGAGGAAGAATCGCGCGGGCCGGGCCGGCGAACGCAGCGCTTAACTCCGATCGTCGTTCGGCGGCAGGAGCGGGAACGAGACCGTCACGCCGAGCAGATTCCCCCACGACCACGGTGAAGCCTCGTGCTTCGAGGTCGCGCACCCCTCGATCAAGTCTTGAGTGCAGGTTCGCAGGCACCCCCATAGAAGGGGCTGGGACCGAAATCTGATCGCCAAGTGATAAAGCACGCGGATATCGCACGTTGGTCATCGGGCAACTCTAGCGAGCAGCCCGCGCATCAATGATGCGCTGGACGCTGGGTGCAGGTCGTTCAGCAGACGCCTCCGCAACGATCAACGGCAATTTCTTTCGCTTCGCAGCCCTACCGGACACCTACAGGGCACTGCACTGCGTCTTTCCGTTCGAAACCTAAAAATAGGTGCATCTCATCGCAGCCGCTGGTGCCCTCGTAGGGCCTAGGAATCTCGTAAGGCGGTGAATCTCGTCACTGTGCCGCATAACCTCCTGGTCGGTTACCCATAATCACTTCTACATATGAGGCACCGACGGCATCGCCGAGAGGCCGGCACCGTGCAGTCTCAGAAAAGTAAAGGTTTACAAGACACGAGACCCACCGAAATTGAGTCGTGGGAAAAGTGCAGAAAAGCGCGGAATCGCGTGCTCACCTTTTGTCTTGTAAAGTCGTCTCGCCATTCATGCTGTCTCACTATCTTCGAAGGGACTTTGTGAGGCAGAACGAGTTTATGAGGATGCTGGGTTACACGCGGGTGAGTACGGCGAGTCAGGATGCACAGTTGCAGCTGGACGCTTTGGTTGCCGCGGGGGTGCAGAAGCGCGATGTGTTTGCGGATATCACCTCGGGGAGCAAGACGGCCATTGAGCGTCCGGGGATGAAGAAGCTTCTCGGTTACGCCGAGCCGGGCGACATTATTGTTGTGTGGCGGGTGGACCGGCTTGGCCGGTCCCTCATCGATGTCCTCAATACGGTGAACCTGCTGCGGGAGCGTGGTGTGCTCGTCCGCTCGATCTCGGATGGGATTGACCCCGCGACGACGAACGGTCGGCTGATGCTGAATATGCTCGCGACGCTGGCGGAGTATGAGCGCGAACTTATCGTCGAACGCGTCAATGCGGGTATCGCTGCCGCACGCACTGCTGGCACCCGCTTCGGCCGGCCGGCCGTGGACCCGACGGTGATCGCCGACAAGCTCGGGATCGTCAACGCCGCTCGGAAGCGTGGACGTACTGCCGCCGATGCCGCCCACCTCGTCGGATGGAGCCGCGCGACCCTCTACCGCCATCAACATGCCTTCGCTGCCCGCGAGGGCCAGTGATGTAACCAACGATGGACGGCGACGAGCGGTGGCGGGTTCTTCGACTTCACGTCGAGGACCAGGTGGCGATTGCGACTCTCGCCCGGGACGCAGGGCATGAACTCGGGCGAACTCGATGCCTTCAGGGCCTGTGCTGGCGAGCTTCACGTTGAAGCCGGCCTGGATGAGGATCGCCTCGATCACTTCGCCGACATCAGCGTCGTCTTCGATGACGATCGCGATGGGATCAGCGTTCACGCTACCCCCCGGTTTGCTTTGTCCGCTAAGTCTGCCAAGCCGTCCCAGTACGTGAAAGCAAGAACAATGTTGTTTCACGGGTGCTCACGCAACAATTTGCTCACTTTCGTGACCAGGCTGCGCCACCACGTCCTCGTGATCAGAAAGTGCGAGCGGTAGGGTCAATTCGAACCTGCTGCCGCGCGTCGATGACTCGACTAGGCGCAGGTCGCCGCCGTGGCGCCGTGCAATGTCACGGCTGATGCCCAGGCCTAGCCCCGAGCCGTCTTGCGATGAGCGCCGCGCCGACTCGGTGCGATAGTACGGCTCGAATACCCGTGCAGAGTCGGTGGGAGCTATGCCGTATCCGCTGTCAGTTACGGCGAAGGTTGCCGTGGTGACTAAGCGGGTTTCACTCACGATTACCGTGCCGCCGACCCGGTTGTATTTGATGGCGTTGGTTAGCAGGTTGTCGAATACCTGCCGAATGCGATTGGGGTCGACGTCGGCCCAGAGTGTGTCGGAGGCGATCACGTTGATCGACACGCTGCGCGCATCGGCTGCTGTGCGACGTGCCGCGACGCACGTCTCGATGAGCCCGCCCACGTCGGTGGCCGTGATGTGCAGCCCCAGTAGGGCAGTGCCGGTGCTCCGCCCGAGGAGCAGGTCCGCGAGTATCGTGTCCATCTGCTCGGCGTTGCGCACGATTATCCCGACGCGCCGCCCAACCGTCTGGGCATCATTTGTGTGTAGCACCAGCTCGGCATTGCCCAGAATCGATGTGAGTGGTGTGCGCAGCTCGTGCGTGACCGCTTCGATCAGGTCGTCGCGAGCCTGCACCGCTTGCTCGGTGAGGGCGGTCTGTGCTGCGAGTTGCACCTTTTTTCGTCGGATGCGCGCGCCCGACACGCCTGCAGCCCCCGCCAAAATGAGCAGCGTCAGCGGGTAAGCCACGATGCGGGTGAAATTGCCTGGTTCCATGTCTCCGCCGTAGGCCTGCAAGAGTCCGACCGGGCTTGTGACCAGGAGAAGGGCGACGCTAGCCAGTACGCCCCGCATGCCGAACGAGTATGCGATCCAGATTATGGGCAGAATCAGCAGTAGGGCGCCGCCCGAGAGCGTTGCACCTTCCGCGTGCGCGGTGAGCCGAATACCGAGCAGGTCGAGAAGCGGAAGCAGCACCGCAAAGCGTTGCAGGCCTGGCCGGTTGTGCCAGATCACGGTGATCACGGTGATCACGGTGATCACGGTGATGATGCCGGCACCGGCGGCGTAGAGAAGCGGGTCGAGGGCACCGGGTTGGCTGAGCAGTATTGCCGAGCCGACGACCACCAGGGCCCCGAACACAACGCCTTGAAACTCCAGCAGGGCCCGACCCGTGTCGCGGCGTGCCTGATTTGTCCCCATTGACTCAGACTAAGGTTCCACGCGGCCATTACAAGGGCAATGCCCACTATGGGGGGGAGTGAAAAACTGGGTTACTCCTGTCGTTGCCGGGCCGAAATCTGCCGTGAATCCTGATTCTGATTTGGCATTCTGATACGTGCATGCATCTGCGTGGTGTGAGTCACAACATTTTGAGTCATCTTTATGCCACTTGTCAGTTTTCGAAGTCGGCTGCACAACCCCGAAAACACGAGGGTCGTTGTGCAGACGACTTCGGAAAATGACAGCCTCGTGACGGGTTAACGAGTTGGGTATGTGCGAGTGAGTACTCTCGATCAGAACACTGTCCGTCAGCTTGCTGGCGTCGAGGTCGATCGGGTGTTTGAGGATAGGGTGTCGGGGAAGGATCAGAACCGGTCCGAGCTGGAGGAGATGATTCGGTTCGTTCGAGATGGCGATACTGTTCTCGTGCATTCCATGGATCGTCTTGCCCGGAACCTCGATGATCTTCGTTTGATCGTGCGCCGGCTTACGGCGATGAAAGTTCGGGTCGAGTTCGTGAAAGAGCAGCTCGTCTTCACGGGCGATGACAATGCGATGGCAAACCTGCTTTTGAACGTCATGGGAGCGTTTGCTGAGTTTGAGCGATCTTTGATTCGTGAGCGTCAACGGGAGGGCATTGCCCTGGCGAAGAATCGTGGCTTGTACCGTGGTCCTACCCCGTCACTGGACGCGACCCGCGCAGCCGAGCTGCGTGAGGAGGCTGCTGCGGGCGTGCCGAAGTCTGTTCTTGCTCGAGAGTTTGGGATCAGCCGGGAAACCGTCTATGTCTACCTTCGCGCCGGGGACTGAGCTGGCTGCAGAGGATTCGGTGTGGTTAGAGGTGGATGCCTGCGGTGTCGATCAGTTCGACCCAGCGCGTGCGATGATCGGTGTCTTCCCGGATTGCTGGGGCCGGGGCGTAGACGTCTGCTTCGGATAGGGCGGTCAGGTTGAGCCCGGTGAGGCCGATGATGTCCCTGATGGGTACTTGGTAGGTGCGGTATGGCCGCCAGCGGCGGGGGAGTGCCGTACATGAGGGCTGGGGCGCGGACCGTGTCAAGGTCGATGTCTTCTAATTGCGGGCTTTGGTCGAGGACGAATCCGGCAGCCTGCAGAGCGGTGGAGCCGTGCAGGGTCGTGGTCCATGCTGCGATCTTCCAGAATGCGTGCGGGATCTTCACGCCGCGGTATATCGGGTCCTGGGCGGAGAGTACGGGGGCGGTGAAGACGCTGATGCGGTTACTGTTGGTGCGTGCGTAGGTGAGGACGTGGTCCTCGAGGCCGAGCCAGAGTTGTTTCGATTGGTTGAAGGCTGCGGCTTGGGGTGCGGCGTTGGTGTAGGAGAAGGTATCGTAATTTGCTCGCCGGGCTGTCGCCTCGTCGCCCCAGACCGGGTCCCGGCGGCGGACGAGGTGCCCGCGGTCGAGATCGTTTCTGGCGTAGACGTCCTCGCCGGCCTGTTCGTAGAGCGGGATACGTGAGTCGAGGTGCCAGTCGTCGCCTCGGTCAACGGTAACGAGGTGATCCCCGTCGATGTTGACGCCGGTCGCGATCGCCAGGCGCCGCGCGGGGTCCAGGAGCACGGTGAAATGTGTGTAGAGCAGTTCACGAATCAAGGTTCCTGCGGGAGGGGCCGGGAGCGGCAGAGAAATCTCAAGGAAGTCGGCGTTGTATCCAGCAGGAGAAAATGATGCGGCGTCCATGTCGATAGTCAAGCAGCCACAGCCGACAGTTGGGGGACTTCGGATCTATATGACGGTGTTGGTGGGAAGGCCTCAGGTTGCTTCCACCATTTGAAACCGCCCAGTCTCACATGGGCACCGCGTTCAACGGAACCGATTTCGGACGGGTCTGTCGAACCGGCCCGGGCCGCGTTGTTCCGGGCGTGTCACCAGGGCCGGCGGACTGCCGCTTGATTTCAGTTTGTCCCTGATACGTAAACGCTTCTCAAGTCTGGCTACCGGCGGCGGTCAGATCAGGTGTGAACTGATTTCTTTAATCGCTTTTTCGCTGCTCTTTCAGTGAGGATAGTGAGGAATTCCCGCACTGGCCGGTCGGAGAGAGCAGCGAACTCGGCTCGAGCAACTTCTTCAATCTCAGCCCTAGGAACGTCCGGGAATTTCTCCTCAAGTCGCTCCACGACCTGGCGAATGGTTTCCTCATCATCTATGTCGGTGGTCACAATCCGAGTGTCCTCACAATGCCGACCCTGGTCAACATCCAACGGATCGAAGGTGCCCCGTCTGCATTCCCAGTAGACACCCACCGACAGTCAACCTGGTGCTTACCTTGGGGCTGAGGATGACGTCATGATCACCATGACAACTATCGTGCACCCGGTCGAACCACTCCGCAGTGTCCCGGTACTTGGTCAGAATCTTCGCCGGCACTACGAACACACTTTGTGGTTCACGGATCAAATGTTCGTTATCTTCACCGGCATCGGAGCGGTCCTGGTGATGGAGCACGCCAACAAATATCGCTTCGATATCGTCGGAAACGATCAAGCAACCGCCGATCATCGCGTGCGCGAATGGCGCGTTCTCGACTGAGGCTCAGCTTACGGGACGTCGGTCCTCACTCTACGAGGTGGCTCTCTGTGACAGCCCCTGTTGATATGCGTACGATCTGGTCCGCACGTTGCGAAAACATCGGTACGGTCGGTCAGTTTTCCGCGGCCCGGGATCGGTCAGTGTACGAGCGCTTTGAGGGCGATCAAAGCGACTCCCATGCCGGCGGTGCCGGCTGCGGTGCCGAGCTTTGCCAGGAGGGTGGCGCGGCGTTGTCGGGCTGCCCACCATCCCAATATGGCGAGCGTGATTACCGCTCCCCACAGTGAAATGTTGATGGCGGTATCCATCGAAAGTCCGAAGACTGCGGCGGCGGCCAGGCATGCCACCGGGACGATCAGTGCCCAGAGCAGTCCGGCGGAGCGTTGCAGGGCTTCGCCGACTGCTGCCCGCCAGCTCATCTCCCGGTTGCCGACAATTTCCGCGTACACGTGTGCGCCCCAGAACACCAGCACGGTGCCGACGGTTCGGGCGATCAGCACCGGCAGTCCCGGATTGTAGAGGGAGAATGCCGAGATCAGCCCTGCGGTCAGAACGGTACCGTAGACGGCCTCCGCGTTCAATGCCCGCGACACCCACGGGTAGCGCCGCAACTGGGCATCCAGATCGAACCCCGAAGCATTCACCGTCACCTCCGTCTCTGCGGGCAGATTGCTGCATCGCCGGTGTCAGAGTAGCCGAGCGATCTGCGGCGAACACTGCACAGTGGTTGCTCAGCCGTCCCCGCCTTGACGTGAAGCACACTTGTCCTGTTCAATGTATTTCAGAAGGGGAGTAATCCTCGCTTCGCATCGTCAATACGTTCCCGCCACGGGTTCCGGTGCGCAGGGCCGCAAGGTCGATGAGACCTTCACGAAAATTTCGTGGAGGTCTTTGTCATGACTGTTCCCCTGTGGGCGTGGTTCGCTGTTCTGGGTGTGATCCTGCTGATGCTCGCCGTCGACCTGGTCGCCCACCGCAAAGCTCATGTGATCGGTGTGCGGGAAGCCGCCGTCTGGTCGATCGTGTGGGTGACTCTCGGTGTCGCGTTTGGCGTGCTGGTGTGGATGCTGTGGGGGGCGGAATTCGGGCAGCAGTACTTCGCTGGCTACCTGATCGAGAAATCCCTCGCGGTAGATAACGTGTTCGTCTGGGCGATCATCTTCGCCGCGTTCGCTGTCCCGCGCGAGTACCAGCACCGAGTGCTGTTCCTCGGCGTCCTGGGCGCCCTGATCTTCCGCGGGATCTTCATCGCCGCCGGCGCCGCCCTGATTGAGAACTTCTCTTGGATCCTGTACGTATTCGCCGCGTTCCTGATCTACACCGGGTGGCGAATGTTCCGCTCTCGCAACGACCACATCCACCCCGAGAAATCCCGCATCCTCAAGGTGTTTCGCCGGTTCGTGCCGATGACCGACGCGTACCACGGGCAGAAGCTCCTGATTCGTAAGGCAGGAATCATGGTGGCGACCCCGCTGCTGGCCGTGCTCGTGCTGGTGGAAATTACGGACATCATCTTTGCCGTCGACTCGATCCCGGCTATCTTCGCCGTCACTAGCCAACCGTTCCTAGTCTTCACCGCGAACGCGTTCGCCATCCTGGGGCTGCGGGCTATGTATTTCCTCCTCGCGGACCTGATTCATCGCTTCATCTACCTCAAGATCGGACTGGCGTTCGTCTTGATCTGGGTGGGTATCAAGATGCTGCTCCTGGATGTCTTCTATATCCCCACCACGATCAGCCTGGCAGTAGTCGTGACTATCATCACGGTGTCCATCGTGGCCAGCCTCCGCGCCACCCGCGGCCAAGGCCGACGCGAAGTGCATACCGAGGCTGCAGGGATGTTCCGGATCGCCACCGACGCGGAACTTGCTGCGGTCGAGCCGGTTTTCCGCCGCCGCGGACGCGTGCCCGTCGGCGGTGGGAAGGATCGCTTCAATGAGTGACCTGGACCCCTCGGACACCCCGGTCTCTGAATCGCAAACAGCGCGGAGAGTCCGCCGAACTGTAACGTCAGCGGTGTTTGCGTTGCCGCTACTCGCGGTCACCGGCATTCTGGTCGTCGCGTGGACCGCCGGTAGCTGTCCTGGCGGGCACCGGTCACTCCGATACGGAGACTCTGGTCGAGGGAGGGAAGGGGAGCGGGGAAGCAAGAGTATTGATCGTTGTTCACCATAGAACGCGGGTCCCTGAGAACCGGCCAGCCTCAGCCCGGTCTTCACTCGTCGAACTAATAGTGGATACGGCGGTGCCAAGATGTCCTCAGGGGCGCTGGCACCCACAAACGAAGGAGTTGTCCCATGGCCAAAAAGGTCTACACGCCTGACGCGCAGATCGATCGGCTGCGAATCTATAACGTTCTCGCCGGAAGTCTGCACTTGCTCCAGGCCATCGGCTTCACGGTGGTTCTCACCATGCTGAGCTCGCAGGTTCTGTTCGCCGTGACCGCCGACTATCTGGCCGGTCCTCCCGGCGTTCCGATCCCGCCGGAACGGGTGACACTCTTCCAGGTGAACATCGGCATTGGCGTCGTCGCGTTCCTCGCGCTCAGCGCGTTCTTTCATTTCCTCATTTCCAGCTCCGGGTTCTTCGCACGCTATAAGAAAGGACTGCTGAACAACCACAACTACTTCCGCTGGGTGGAGTATTCGCTGAGCTCGTCGACGATGATCTGGCTGATCCTGCAAATCAACGGCGTCACCGACATCGGCGCGCTGGTCGCGGTGTTCGCTGTCAACGCCGCCATGATCATGTTCGGTGCGCTGCAAGAGAAGTACGAACAGCCCGGTACGGGGCGGCTGCTGCCGTTCATCCTCGGGTCCATGGTGGGCATCGTGCCCTGGATCCTGGTGCTGATCTACTTCCTTCGTCCGGGTAGTGCCAGCGACGTTGCGGCCCCCGGATTCGTGATCGGTATCGTCATCTCCTTGTTCGTGTTCTTCAACACCTTCGCCATCAACCAATGGCTGCAATACAAGCAAGTGGGCAAGTGGAAGAGCTACCTGCAGGGCGAACGCACCTATATCACCCTGAGCCTGGTCGCGAAAACGGCGCTGGCCTGGCAAGTATTCTCTGGCGCCATCATCCCGGCGATCGCCAGCTAAGCCGGGCCGGGGTGTGTCTCGTTAACGGTGTTTCCGGCGTTTTTCATTAGTAGGATTCTGCGTTCGGCCAGCGGTCGTGGAAGGTGATGGCGAAGGCGTTGAGAGCTGGTTTCCAGCGCATCGTCCAACGAGCTCGGCCCTCGCCGGTGGGGTCGAGACTTCGAGTGACCAGATACAAGCATTTTAGAGCTGCTTGCTCGGTGGGGAAATGCCCTCGAGCACGCACCGCCCGCCGGTACCGGGCGTTGAGCGACTCGATCGCATTGGTGGAGCAGATCACTTGGCGGATCTCGGGGTCGTAGGACAAGAACGGGGTGAACTCTTCCCCTGCCGACTCCCATAACCGGATGATCGCACCGTATTTCTTCCCCCAGATCTCGGTCAGATCATCCAACGCTGCCCGCGCGGCGCCGACGGTCGGAGCGGTGTAGATCGGTTTCACCGCTCGTTTCATCGCATCCCAATCCTTCTTCGAGGACAGCTTGAACGTGTTCCGAATGAGGTGAATGATGCACGTCTGCACCGTGTCAACGGCCACACGTTCCCGACAACTTCCGGGAGCCCTTTCAACCCGTCACAGACCAGGAAGAACGTGTCGGTGACACCACGGTTCTTGATGTCGGTCAGGACAGACATCCAGAATTTAGCGCCCTCACCGCCGGTGCCGGCCCACAACCCGAGAATATCTTTATCGCCGTCCAGGGTCACGCCGATGGCCGCGTAGATGGGCCGGTTGGCGACCTGCCCGTCCCGAATCTTCACGACGATCGCGTCGATGAAGATCGCCGCGTAGACGCCGTTCAAGGGGCGGGACTGCCACGTTTGCATCTCCTCGATCACCTTGTCCGTGATGCGAGAGATCGTCTCTTTCGAGACCTGCGCACCATAGATCTGATTGAAGTGTGCGCTGATCTCCCCGGTCGTCAGTCCGCGGGCATACAACGAAAGCACGATTTCATCGGCCCCGGTCAGGCGGCGTTGTCGTTTGGGCACGATCACCGGAGTGAACGTGGCGTCTCGGTCACGGGGCACCTGGATGGTCACCGGCCCTGTCGTGGGACTGATCACTGTTTTGGGCCGGGTCCCGTTGCGCACGTTCGAGTCGTCGCGCTCGTCCGGGGCACGGTTCTTTTCATGACCGAGGTGATCGGTCATTTCCTCGTTCAGCGCCGTCTCCAGGAACGTTTTCGTGAACTGGCCCAGCAGACCATCAGGACCGTCCAGAGCCAGGCCCTGCTCCTTGGCCAGGCGCACCCATTCCTTCGCCGCCAACGCCTCACGGGTGGGCTCATTTTTCGTCTTCTTCGTCACAGCATCAAGTGTCGTCATCACGGCACCTTTCCCGCCAGACCCACGTCCAGCGCGTCAGGCCGGAAACACCGTTTAAGAGACAGTCCCGTTAAATTCGGCCCGGAAGTACGGGTTTGTGCCCGCCGAGGCTGAGCATGGCGAGGGCGATGAGCGCGTCGGGTGATGTGAAGCCGAACGCGATACGGGTCATGAGGCGGATCTTGGTGTTCATGGATTCGACCCGGCCCTTGGAGAGACCATGTTCGATGGACGCCAGGATCGCGGTGCGGTGCTTGACGATGCTCTTCTGCAGTTTCACGAAGGAGGGGATGCGGCAACGGCGAGCCCAGCCGACCCATTTGTCGAGAGCTTCGGTCGCCTCATCGACAGGGAGTTTGAAGATCACGCGGAGGCCTTCCTTCAGGTAGTAAGCGCGGGCCAGCCGCGGGTCGGTCTGCACGATCCAGGCGAGCTTGGCTTGTTGCTTCTCGGTCAGGTTTTCCGGGTTTTCCACAGCACGTAACGGCAGTTCTTGATGCCGGCAGCTCGAGCACTATCCGGTCGGGCCGGATCATCGGCGGCAGGCCGGCCGCGGGTGCGTCGGGCGTCGTTGTGGCGGGCCGCTGTGCGGGCATCGTTCCACGCGGTTCGGCGAACGTCGTCGAGGGCTTCGGTAGCCCATTTCACGACATGAAACGGATCAGCGCACCGAACGGCGTTGGGCGCTTTGGCGGCGACTACACTGGCGATCCAGGCCGCGCCGTCCGCAGAAACATGCGTGATCAGCGCCGAACGCTCCGGCCCTAACGCGTCAAAGAACGTCGAGAGGGTGGCCTTGTCCTGGCCCGGCGCCGCTCAGACGAGACGGCCGGAATCGTGGTCAATAACGCAGGTCAAATACTTGTGGCCACGCTTGTAACTGATCTCGTCGATCCCGATCCGGGTGAGGCCGGCGAACTGGTCGAACTGCTTCTCAGTATCGGCCCAGACCCGGGTAATGATCGCCCCGACGGTGCGCCACGCGATGCGCATCAGCACGGTGATGGCGGTCTTGGACGTTTGCGTGGCCAGCCACGCGACCTGGTCGTCGAAGAACAGCGTGTGTCCGCTTTGATGCCGAGCCCACGGGACGGCGGCGACGGTGACGCCGTGAACCCCACAACTTACCCGCGGCGCCGCGGCTTCCAACTGGATTTGCACCGAGCCCGCATCCAGAGACCGCCAGCGGCGGCGACCGTCACCAGCGTCGTAGCGGGGGCAGCGCTTCCGGCAGAACCCGCAGCGGTTTCGCATCGATGCCGTTGGACGAACCGACGCGACCAAAATGCCCGACTTCACGTCGAGATCGACCGCTTCGACGATGGTCTTGTCGACTCCGAGCAGAGTTCGCCATAGTTTTGAGTTTTGCACGCCGTTTTCTCGTCCCTAAGTTTCTTACCTTTGTCAGTTAGAAACCTAGACGGAGAGCGGCGTGCACTCGTTAAGGCGCTCGGAAACCACCCACGGTTACGTCAGGAGAGCCCGTTTTTTGCCGGTCACGTCCCCATATGGGATACCGTGACACATGACGACTTTATCTGGATCTTCTGTTCTGATCGTGGGTGCCTCCGGAGTGCTCGGTGCCGAGATTGCCCGGCTGTTGGCCGCAGCGGGAGCCCGCCTCACCCTCAGCGGTCGTGACGCAGACAAGCTCGCCGCGCTGAACATTCCCGGCACGGTGGTCGCGGTCGACCTCACCCAGGCGGACGCCCCGAACCAGCTCGTATCCGCGGCTGTCACGGCGCACGGCGGCCTCGACGGCATCGTGAACGCTGCCGGTCTGGTCGCGTTCGGCACGGCATCCGAGGTGGCCGATGAGACCCTCGACACGCTCTTCGCCGTGAATGCTGTCGCTCCGATGCGATTGCTCGCGGCCGCGAATGAGGCACTGGCTGCTTCGGGCGCCGCCGGCCGCGAACCGTTCGTACTAACCCTGAGCGGGGTCGCGAGCGAAGCACCAACGGCCGGCATGGCCGCGTACTCCGCCTCGAAGGCCGCCCTCGCCGCGTGGAGCAAGGCCAGTGCTCGGGAACTGCGACGCAGTGGCATCCGGATGCTCGACGCCCGCCCCGGCCACACCGACACCGGCCTGGCCACCCGCCCCATTGCCGGGGCAGCCCCGAAGCTGGCCGGCGGCCTCGACCCGGCTTTCGTGGCGCGCCGCATCGTGGCCGCGATCGAGGGCAACGAGCGCGACTTGCCCGGCTCGGCGTTCACCGACCCCGCCGCCTGAGCCTGAGCTTGAGCTTGAGCTTGAGCCAGACGAGCCTGAGCAGTACCCGACTGAGCGCCAGGCGGTGCGTTACCAGGCGGTGCGTTACCAGGCGGTGCGTTCGCGCTCCTGGGCGACCACCGCGTCACGGTCGACGAGTCGGCGCAGGCCGGCGAGCGGCTGACTCATGCGGTGGTTGCCTCGGATGCGCGGTTCCACCCGGTCAAGGAACGCCCAGTATCCGGCGGTGAAGGGGCAGGCATCCGGTCCCAGTCGCACCTTCGGGTTGAAGCGGCAGCTGCCGCAGAAGTCCGTCATCTTGGAGATGTATGCGCCGCCCGAGGCGTACGGTTTGGTCGCCACGATTCCGCCGTCAGCGTGTTGGGACATTCCCACGACGTTGGCCGGCATCACCCAGGGGGTGCCGTCCACGAAAGCGTTGATGAACCAGTTTGAGAGGGCCGCCGGTTCGTAACCCTGCTGGAGGGACCAGTTCCCCAGAATCATCAGGCGGGGGATGTGGTGTGTCCAGCCGGTGCGGCCGACCTCGTCGAGGACGTGACTGAGGCACTTGGCCTCGACCGTGCTGCCGTCCAGCTCGAGGAACGGGCGCGGCAGCGGCGTGTGGGCGTCGAGAAAGTTGCTGTCGGCGACGTAGTCCTCGCCGAGGTGCCAGTACAGGTGCCAGACCCAGTCCCGCCAGCCCATGATCTGGCGCACCACCGCTTCGGCACTTGCCAGTGGCACACCGCCGGCCTGGTAGGCCGCCACGACCGCGTCGACGACTTCCCGCGGATGCAGCAGTCCCAGGTTCATCGGAACGCTCAGCCGCGAGTGCGCCATGGTGGTGTCGCCCTGCAGCGAGGCGTCTTCGAAGGGCCCGAAATCGGACAGGCGGGTGTCGATGAAATCCTGCAGGGCGGCCAGGGCTTCCGCCCGGGTGGCGGCGAAACGGCGCGGGCCGTCGGAGCCGATCAGGTGCACCCGCCCCTCGGCCACGAGCCGGTCCAGGTCGAGGCGCACTTGGGCGTCGATGTCGTCTTCGACGGGAGCCCACGGGTCGGGCAGGCCCAGGCTGGTCGCGGCTTTCGGCGGGGGCAGGCGGTTGTCGTGGTCGAAGTTGAACTTGCCGCCTTCGGGGTCGGGGCCGCGCATGAGCACCCCGGTGGTCGTGCGCACGCTGCGGTAGAACTGTTCCATCACGAGTCGGGAAGCGGGTCGGCCGTCGGCCCAGCGGGCGAAGTCCTCCTCGCTGGTGACGAAGCCGCGGCTGGGCAGGACGGATGCGCCCAGTTCGGTGACCAGCGCCCGTGCGCCCCACGAGGTGGGGTTGATGACCTCGAGCTCACGGCCCGTGAGAACGTCGCGGTAGTGCTCGGCCCGCAGGTATTCGACGCGGTCGCCGAGCTCCCGGGCGCGGTGGCGCAGGGCGCTGAGAATGAGGTGGGCCTTGGCCCGGTGGTAGCTGCGGCGGCCCAGCACCGCGGCGGCCTCCACGAGCACGATGGCTCCGCCATCGTCGTAGTGCGGACCGAGCTGATCGGCGAAGAGAAAGCGCGGCGGCGTCATGTCGCCGAGTCTACTGGCGAGAATCTTTCGGCGGCTTCACGTTCGCCGATCTTGGGGTTGGCGAGGCCTCAGACGACCGGCATTCCGTCGGGAGTGCAGATCAGGTAGAGGCGGAATCCCCAGAAGTAGCGGGAGTGGGACGCGCAGTAGCCGTAGCCGGCGTGCCCGGCCAGGTTGGAGCGTTTCACGGTCTCCCGAGACTTGCCGCAGGGCACCGGGGTGGAATCGATCAGTCGGGTGATCTCGCCCCAGGACGGGGTATCCCGGGCGAGTTCGGTGATCACCGCAGAGAGCAGCCCGGTGGCTTGGCGAACGCGTTTACCCCACCCGGATTGTTGGGGCAGGTTCGGAAACATGCTTCTGAGGTGCTTGTTCGCGTAGCGGATCCATTTACGGTCCGACGCGATGCCGACCAGGTGCTGCGCGACCACGAGGCAGAGCAGCTCAATGTCGGTCAGGGCCGGTGGTCTGCCCGGCCGACCGCGTCTGGAAAACCCCAACGCAGGGATGATCCGATCGTCTAGATGGACGTAAAGTGTGGTCAGGAGGGTGTTGAGGTCTGTCTTCACACACTGGGTTTAACACCCTCCGCCTTCGATTAACAGCGCCCACGCGGGGAAAGTCCGATCGGACTGAGCAGTTGGCGCGCTACCAACCGATTAGGACTCACTCATCTAGCGCTACAAGTCACATCCTGCGAACGCGGAGAGAGCCAAAACATTAACGTGAGACGTCTTGTATCCCTCGGGTTGTGATGCACCCAGTGCTCTCCACCGGCTTGGCCCGCCTAGCTAAAGTCTTGTTTCGTTGGTTCCGCTCTGACAAGCAGGTGACCGATACTTGGCATAGAACCCGGTTGTCTACTCCTTCGCGGCAGGTGTAATCAGTCGCTGCCCATGCCTTGAGATCAGAAGAGACTGGTCGCGCTGATCCACGACACCATGTAGGTAGCGGGTGTGTTGCATACGATGACGGGACTTTCCAGCGTTATGGTCCGTGACGAGTCCCAGTTGGGTGGACTCACGTGGGCCACATCGGCGACGGCGGTGTCACAGTCGTACGCTCCGGCATTGCTGAAATGGATGGTGCTGTAAGCAGACGCCCCAGGAGCGAGCTGCACCACCGCTGGCATGCCGCTGTCTGCCGCGCGCTTCCCGACGATCGCCCCCGTGGCGCTGTCCGCAAGGTTGAAGATGGAAGGCGGTCCCTCGATCCAACAGGCGTCGCTGCTGGTGTTAGTAAATGTGATCTCGGAGAAGAACGAACCGGCTCCGCTGGCCATGGGCTGTGCGGCGATAGAAATATCCAGGTTGTCTCCGTCGCACTCAGCGGCTCCGGCGGGCATCGGATTCACATCCGCATTGATTGCGGGGACCGATGCTTCGCCGGTGGGCTCGGACTGCCCCGGATCAGGCGCTACGGGCGAAGCGGAAGCCGAAGGATGACCGGTACTAGTGGGCGACGGGGTTGAAGACGCTGCCTCACCGCTCACCTGGCCAGCGCAGCCAGTCAAGAAGAAAATGACGGCTATTCCGGAGCAGAGTGCAGAAATTTTCTTCATGATTTTCCTCGGATTGTCGTGGTGTTAGTTGATGCATGCACCTGCGGTGTACGACTGCTGGGGCGGCGGCCTCCTTCGTGTCAGGGTTGGGTCAAGAGGTACGAGTTCGTCTGTGCGGAGCATGGCAGCGACTTCGGTGGCAGCCTCCACCAGATCCAAGCCTTCCATGAAGACTATCTTCGTAAAATCGCAGCTCCGCGACCGAGGACGCGCCGCATAGTCGTAGACATCATGCGCATCCGCATCCGCAACCGCGGCCGCGGCTTCGCGACCGTAACGCGTCTTGGAACCTAAGTACCTCATATCCCCTGCGATACAAGGAGGTGGGGGTCGGTCACGTCCCTCGTGAACTTAGTTCGAAGCGCCATTTGGCGCTGGAAATTTTGTGCCAAGGCCGCCAAAGTGAGCACGCCTGCACTGCTGATTCGAGCCATTGGCGGCGCATGGCTCCCGCCTCGGTAGCGGAAGTTGCGGCGGATCTCGATAGCGAAATCATGACTTGTCGCCCGTTGCGTTTTTGACGATGACCGGGTCGTATCCGGTGATGATTTGGGGTGTGAAAAAGCCCCATCGAAAGATTCCGGTGGGGCTTTTTCAGGATATTGACAGGGTCGCTGTCGTCGGCTGACCCGCTGACGGTGTGAGCGGGGGCGGACCTCAGCCGACTCGGAGAGTGGCGGCTAGGCCATTCAGCGTGACGTTTCCGACGATGGCGGGGCTGATGGGAGTGGAAGTTATCTCGCCCGTTACCGGGTCCGGTTTGAGGCCGAGCAGGGTGCTGAGCACGGACACTGCGGCCGCCGCGGACCAGGCCTGCGGCCGGCAGGCGGCGGGGTAGGAACCTGCAGCGGTGACGGCGGTAGAGGCGTCGCCGGAGTGGAGTTCGGGCATCCGGTAATCGAATGATTCGGCCGCTGCGAGTAGACCGGTGATCAAGACGCCGGCTTCGGCGCCGAAGCCGGCGCGGCCGAGTCCGGCGATGGCAATCGCGGTGTCGTGGGTCCAAACCGAGCCGCCGTGGTAGCTCACCGGCCAGTACCCGGCCGAGTCGGTGGACATGGTGCGCAGGCCGTAGCCGGAATTGAGTTCGGGAGAGACCAGACGGGCAGCGACGAGGGCGGATTCTTCGGCGGAGAGCAGGCCGGTGCCGAGGAGGTGGCCGATGTTGCTGGTGACGGTGTCGACCGGGCGTTTGAACGCGTCTAGGGCCACAGCCGGGTAGCGGCCCTGCGGGGAGACGATCCAGAATGAGCGGTGAAGACGATAGACACCAAGGGGATTTTATGAAACGTGTGACATTTGTATTGGCCGCAGCGATCGTAACGGCTGTTGTTTTGTCAGGTTGCCAAGCACAGCAACCCGTCGCGCCTGAATCATCAGCGTCGGCCTCTTCGCCCCCCACCCAGACGAATAAACCCGCTGCGCAGGAATTTGCTCAGGCGTGGGCGGACGAGACATTCGAGGCCTTTACCGTCACGGGTAGCAGCGCTGGTGAAATTATCTTTCCCGACGACGCTAAATCTGGCTTCAACACAATAACGTGGGCACCTGGCACCTGGCACCTGGCACCTGGCACCTGGCACCTGGCACCTGGCCACTGGGTCAAGGAGGACTCCTATTCGCAGGTTTATGGGGAGGACGCCACCTTCCATGAGGCCGGAACAGCGGATTACCCGGGCGATTCCGCCAGTGTGGCCTATGGTTTGGACCCCGCCGCTGGCCCAGCGGGCTGGATAGGTGTTGAGGCCGGTGCGGGTGATTGGTCCATTACTGTGTCGCCGATTTCGGCGCTTCCTGCTCTGCCGGAGACCGGCGGCTATGACGCTTATTTGTATGCGGGCACTGAGTAGCCGGTCGTCTTCTCGTCCACAAACGCGGGGCGGGTCAACGTCACCAGTTCAATGGCGTCGATGCGACCGACAGCATCCTCTCTCAGGAAGACTTCACGGCTGTTGTT
The DNA here is from genome assembly GCF_002929535.1 of Cryobacterium sp. Y11. Taxonomy (GTDB): domain Bacteria; phylum Actinomycetota; class Actinomycetes; order Actinomycetales; family Microbacteriaceae; genus Cryobacterium. The sequence continues at coordinate 8,039 of NZ_PJJO01000042.1, read as the reverse complement.
ACTCTCCTCGCTGGTCCCAGCGTCATCAACGTCCAGCTCGATAGCGTGAGCCCCTGGACACGGTCCACAAACTAGCTAGATCGACACGACCTGATCGACGGCCGGTTCGGTCTACGGGCCGGTTTGATAAACCGCATCGTTGTCTTCGGTCGTGGCAGTGCAGGCAAAAGTACCGTGGTCGGTGAGTTTGGGCGCCGGCCAGGTCCGCTTGTGATCGAGCTCGACTCGATGTTCACTAGCTTTGCGCCAACTCAGTCCTGAAGGCAGTCCCGAGCTGGTCTGGATTTTCGATTTCGTGAACCTGTCGTGAATAATGCGGCGGGGAGACCCAGCTCGCGAAGTTCTCTCTGCCGCTCGTTTGGACTCGCGTCATCGTAAGGCAGTCCTGTTTATGTGTGGGCTGTGCTGGCGCGAAAATCTTGCGCAGTGGTGTCTTTTACCTCCGCATCAGTATCCGTGTGTAATTGTTTGGGACTTATTGACCACTCGGGTGGTGAATAGACGATGTCTGGCGGGGTCTTGCATATCAGGATCAGAGTGCGTGTTGAAGGAGGTGTCCCATGCGATCACGTTTGGTGCGTAGATAGGCGGAGTTGGCCGGATGCGCACCTGCGGTGAGTGATACGCGCTCGAGGACGGTGATCCCGTGCTCGGTGAGCTGGTCGACTTTGTCCGGGTTGTTGGTGAGGAGGCGCACCGCCCGCAGTCGGAGGTTGTGGAGGATGGCAGCCGCGGCAGAGTAGTCACGGCCGTCTGCGGGGAGGCCGAGCGCGAGGTTGGCATCGAGCGTGTCTAAGCCGGCTTCTTGCAGTCGGTAGGCCTTGAGTTTGTTGACAAGTCCGATGCCGCGGCCCTCGTGGCCGCGCATGTAGATCACGATGCCGCCGTATTGATTGATTGTGTTGAGGGCGGAGTCGAGTTGTGGGCCGCATTCACATTTCTGAGATTCAAAGACCTCACCTGTCAGACATTCTGAGTGCACGCGAACGAAGCAGCCGTCAGTTGGTGCGCCGGACACGACAGCGAGATGTTCGCTGCCGGAGACAAGGTCGCGGTAGGCGCGGAACTGGAAAGTGCCGTGCCTTGTCGGGACGGTCGTTTCAACTTCGAAGGTGACGCCGGATATCGCGATCGGACGGACAGTGCAGGTGCTGTCTCCCCCCTCCGAGAGTGCGGCGGTTGATGCCACGGAGCGGTTGGTGCTGAAACATGTTTCGGCCATGATTACAGCGATTCCAGGGGCACATCGGCATCCGCAAGCTTGGTGCGATCGACTTGGTTGCCACGCCGAATAATGCCTTGCACGGCTTCGTTGACGTCCCAGACATTCACGTTCATCCCGGCCACGACTTTCCCGCCCGTCACCCAGAAGGCGATGAATTCGCGGCCAGCCCGGTCGCCTCGATACACCACCTCAGCTCCCCGGGTCAGGGGGCCGAATCCGGAGTACTCCATTCCGACGTCGAACTGATCGGTGTAGAAGTACGGGATGTCGTCGAAGGACACCTTCTGGCCGAGCATCGACCGCGCCGCGGCCTTCCCACCATTCAAGGCATTGGCCCAGTGTTCGCTGCGCAGCCGCAACTTCGCCAGAGGATGGTAGGCATTGGCAACGTCACCCGCCGCGTAGATTGCCGGGTTGCTCGTGCGAAGCGACGCATCAACTGAGATGCCGTTATCGATGGTTAGCCCCGCTGAATCGGCCAGCTCAACATTGGGCGTGGCACCAATGCCGACCAGGACGAGGTCCGCGGGAATGACCTCTCCGCTTTCGAGTCGCACAGCGCTAGCTCGCCCGTCCTGTCCGAGAACGCTTTCAACGGAAACTGAGCGCCGCAGGATGACGCCGTTTTGTTCGTGGAGATCAGCGAACATCTGGCCGAGCTCATCGCCGAGCGCGTTCGCCAACGGGATTGGGTCGCGTTCGAGAATCGTCACGTCATTTCCTAGGGTGCGTGCCGTCGCAGCCACCTCCATGCCAATCCAGCCTGAGCCGATTAAGACGAGGCGCAAACTTCCGCCCGAAAGTAGAGGGCGCAGGGTGTCGGAGTCATCGAGGGTACGCAGATAGTGCACCCCTTCGAGGTCTGCCCCGGGGATCGACAGACGGCGAGGTGACGAGCCAGTGGCTATGAGCAACTTGCTGTAAGCGAATTCATCACCGGCGTCAGTATGAATGAGCTGGCTTCCGGCATCAACGCGGGCGACAGAAGTGCCGAGGATTAACTCAACATCATGCTGCGCGTACCAATCCTTGGGATCAACGTAAACAGAGTCGCGGTCACTGGATCCGCTGAGGTAGTCCTTCGAAAGAGGCGGCCGGATATAAGGCCGGTGTGCTTCGGCGCCGATCAGTTGGATTGGCCCGGTGAAGCCCTCTTCGCGCAGCGTCCTAGCAGCGGACGCACCCGCGAGCCCTGCTCCGACGATGACATAACTCTGAGAATCCGACATGTTTCCTCTTTACTGTGTGCTGGCGAGCTTCGTAGCCCAACTTTAGGAGCCACCCGTTTCTTTTGTCAAGATACTTTGTTTTAGAGTTACGATCATCACTATGAACGAACAATCACAGTCGGACGACATCTCCGCAATAGCGTCGCTCAGCGACCCGCTGAGGCGCTCCTTGTTCGATCTTGTCTCTCAAAGTGCCGTGCCGATGGGCCGTGATGAGGCGGCTGAGGCGCTGGGCGTTCCGCGCGGGACGGTGGCGTTTCACTTGGAGAGACTTGCTCGATGCGGGCTGTTGGATACCGAATTCCAGCGCCGCACGGGCCGAACTGGTCCTGGCGCTGGACGGCCCGCCAAGCTGTACCGGCGTGCGGCCAACGAAATCGTCGTGTCCGTTCCGGGCCGACATTACGCTCTGGCCGGAGAGCTATTAATCTCCGCCATTGAGCAATCCGATCGCACAGGGAAGCCCGCCCAGGAGTCGCTCACCCAGGTGTCTGTAGAACACGGCCATACATTGGGCATGAGTGCCGGCTCTTTGGATGCGGTGCTGCAGTCAACCGGATACGAACCCCAGGACGATGGTGATGGCGGGCTGCTTCTGCACAACTGCCCGTTCAACCAGCTTACGAAGAGTCACACCGAGACCATCTGCGCGGCCAACCTAGCCCTACTGGTTGGGGTCGCGGAAGGTGCGGGGGAGCGTGCACGTAAGGTCCACTTTGCGCCGAGAGACGGATACTGTTGCGTACGTATCGCCCGGAATGCCGAGTAGGCGGAACGCTTTGTCCTTACCTCGGTGCGGTTGAGGTTGGTGTCGTTGTGGTGGACGCTGGGGGAGGCGAGCAGTATTTGGGCGAGTTCACCGCAATCTCACACGTAGCGGCCTGCCCGGCGTCCAGGATTGGCGAGGGCCCACTGCATTAGCGGTGGGCCCTCCATATTTACAGTAACCGACGTCACTAACAACGCCATCCAAAAGCGATTCACACGAGTTGTTCCCGGGGACTGAGCCCGGAGTTGACTAGCCCGATTGCACGCCAGCAGTGGGCTCAGTGCGCACGGCCCCGAGTGGCTGGGAGTTTCCGACGAGTTCGGTGATAGTTACGAAAAAGCCCCGACTACGCTACGCCTGGGGGGAGGCGAGGAATCTGTCGGGACTTACTCGTTTGGAGTGGGGGACTCCGTTGCAAACGGTACGGGTATGGGCTGGATGCTGGCTGGGCAGGCCCTGTGTCTGGTAAAGCAAATAGGCACATCCCGTGGGGTACAAGACGTAGGGTCTCTCTTTCTCTCTTCTCGCAGACTTAGTTCGACCGAAGAGTGGTCGTGACCGCCTGGTGGTAAAGGCGACTCATTTCACGGCGTCGTTTTGAATTCGGAATTGAAGTCCCGACGTGATTTTGTTTTGGTGAACATTCTCTTTCGTGCGCTGTCTGTTCAACGGGTCAATCGCCTTCCAGGTCAATACAGTTCAGCGCGGTCTGTGGGTTGATGGTCATATCATCAAGAGAGACCTCAATTAGGTCAAGACGTTCGTTGGAACTCGCTCAACCGCGACGGTGGCTAGCGCAATGACGCCATATTTTTGCTTTATCCGCGTACCAAGAAAGGACACTATGCACGCCTCCGAGACACTTCGCACGAACTTGCAGTCCGTTCTTGTTGACCTGATTGCGCTGCATTTGCAGGGCAAGCAGGCGCACTGGAACATCGTCGGACCGAACTTTCGTGACCTGCGCCTGCAACTCGACGAAATTGTCGGGGCAGTGCGTGATTTCTCTGATCAATTGGCCGAACGTTTGCGCGCCCTCAACGTGCAGCCCGACGGACGCATCGAAACCGTGGCCGCGACGACGCACTTGCCGAGCTTTCCCGCTGGCGAGGTACTCACCACCGACGCGATCAACCTCATCGCACAACGCCTGAACCTCACGGTAGAGAACATGCGCGTCGTGCACGATGACGTCGACGAAGAAGATCCCACCAGCGCCGATATTCTGCACCTTTTCATTGAGAAGTTGGAGCAGTACGCCTGGATGGTCAGCGCCGAGAATCGGCAGCCGCAACCGTCGATCGCGTTGGGCATATAGTCGAAAGTGATCGACTATGCCCATCTCTCCGAAAGGAACTCCATGAAGGCACTCGTTTATAAAGGTCCAGGCCAGAAGTCATGGGAAGAGGTGCCCAACCCGGCGATCTTGCAACCGACCGACGTTATCGTGAAGATCAACACGACGACGATCTGCGGCACCGACCTGCACATCCTCAAAGGCCATGTTCCCACTGTCGAGGTGGGAAGGATCCTCGGCCACGAGGGGGTGGGCACGATCACCGAGCTTGGGGCCGCCGTGACGAGCCTTAAGGTGGGCGACCAGGTCATTCTTTCCTGCGTCTCCGCCTGCGGACACTGCAGCTACTGCAAGGTAGGGGTCTACTCGCATTGCCTTGCCGACGAGGGCGCATCGGGCACCGGGTGGATTTTAGGCCATCTCATCGACGGAACGCAGGCCGAATACGTGCGGGTACCCTTCGCGGAGACGTCGGTTTACCTGCTGCCCGAGAACGTCACCCCTCAGCAGGGAACTGTGCTCTCGGACATCCTGCCGACGGGGCACGAGATCGGTGTGAAGTACGGCAGGGTCAAGGCCGGTGATGTCGTCGCGGTCGTCGGTGCGGGTCCGGTCGGACTCGCGGTGATCGCCACGGCTGGTCTCTACGGTCCCTCGCGGATCATTGCGATCGACCTCGACGCCAATCGAGTGGAGGAGGCCAGAAAGTTCGGTGCCACCGACACGGTCGTCTCGAGTGAAACCGACTGGAAGAAGCAGGTACTCGAGATGACCGACGGGCTCGGGGTTGACGTCGCGATCGAGGCCGTTGGTATTCCGCAGACCTTCGCAATGTGTCTGGACATCGTGCGTCCTGCCGGCGCCGTGGCGAACGTCGGAGTGCACAGCAAATCGGTCGACTTCCCGCTGCAGGACCTGTGGATCTCGAACATCAATATCAGCATGGGCCTCGTCAACACCGACACGCTCGATATTCTTCTCAAGCTCGTCGCGCAGAAAAAGATCGTGGCCGAAAACTTCGTCAGCCACACCTTCAAACTCGAAGACATCATCGAGGCCTACGACGTGTTCGGGCGTGCCGCCGAGACGAAAGCTCTAAAGGTTCTTCTCAACGCATGAGCAACTATCCATTCGGAACCGAATCCACCGAAAGTACCTTGCACTTTTAATTCTGGGCTGTCATTCTTCGATAAGTAGGCCAATCACGCGACAGTGCCTATGGTCCACTTTTCGAAGAGCGTCGACAATTTTCCTTACCGCTCTCAACTCACCACACGGACGTAAATTTCAGGAGATGAGTTCCCGGTTCGAGAACACGTCGAGGGCACGGATCGTTCATCAGGGCAAACTGGATGAAATTGGTTCTCACTCGCGTGCCGGTCGTTGTTCACGCATCCGTTGTTGTCGGATAGTAGAGGCCATCGCTGTGCTGACATAGCGCATGTCAACACTCCTGTGAGTTCGTTTGCCGCGTATTTCTGGGCGATTTTTTCTCTGACGTAATGAGCATCCCGAAAGAGCTGTCGGCGGAGAGGGTAAGTTCTGCCAACCAGACCGGGTTCACGCTGGGCGAGCGACCGTCATGGAATTTGAAGTGGAGGGGAATGGCTGGGTGTATCCATATTGAACTTCGACCATGTCCCGTCTCAGCGGTATCTTTCCAGGACAGCAGGAAGCTCTCGCCCCGGCGAAGCGTGCGGACAATCACGACTTTAACGTGCGCAAGAACCCGATCGTCAAATTCGACCGTTCTATTGCCGTACTTTAACGAACCCACAACACACTACGTAATCCGACGATATGTGGCGTGCGCCCTTGGTGAGGAGTCACTCGCCATTGAAAAGTCACAAGAGTTTTCTACAGACCGCTGTACGACTTCGTCATCCCAATGTGCATATTCCTGTTTTCCCTCCGAACGCATTTGCAGAACTGCAATGGCACGGTTCAAATTGAATGGGTAGGAGATCCGACGGGTGCTGCACCGGCCGCTGACTGGCTGGCGGGGTTGCCGGCAACCCTGGTAGAGACGGATCGTGGGGGCCTTATAGCCGGAATATTTCAGCACGTATCGGGGCGTAGCAGTCTGTGCATTCCGGGCAGGGCTCAATGTGATCTGCGTCAAAGGACGACAACACGAGCACGTGATTCTCACGAATGAACACTTTCGTTCGGTCTGCCCTCCGAATATGACATTGCGCAACATCTTGGGGGGGAGCACGCACATGCAGCGGGGCCAGCACGATCGGGTTTCGGTCGTGCAAGCCCCGCTGCACGTGCTCTGTATGGACTAGGTGTTGAGGGTGGAGCGTTTGAGGTTTGTTGCGTCTTCCAGGGATAGTTCGGAGTCGGCGAAGGCTGGGTCGTCTGAGAAGGACTTCATGCGGGCGATGCGGTAGATGATTAGGCCGTAGAGGCACTTGGCGAGGATGTCGGCCACGGAGTAGCCGATCTGTAGGCCGACCCAGGCGTCGGATCCGTCGATGCCGATGCCGGGGAGTAGGTAGGCGATCGGGTAGACGCCCCAGGTAGCTAGCAGTAGCAGTCGTAGCAGGCTGATGGTTTTGCGCACCGTGGCGGGCTGCCGCTTCAACGACCGGGTCAGCTCGATGAAGAGCACATAGAGAATGTAGGCGAAGGGGATTGAGGACAGTAGGCCGAAGATGCCGCGGGTCAGGTTGTCCGAAGCCATCTCTCCGGGGTAGCCGAGGGCGATCATGAGGGCGGCGGCGGGAATCAGCCGAGTGAGCAGGCTGCTTTGCACTTTACGCGCCAGGGCCAGAACAGCCACGAGCTCGAGCAGCAATAGCGGCACAGTGAGGAGCCAATCGACGTACCGGTAGCCCTCATTAAAGGATGCTCCGGCAACTTGGGCATAGTTGCCGCGGCCACCAATGGCGTCAGTGACGAACGCCTCGGTAAAGGAGTTGAAGATGCGGAAGTAGTGGTACGCCGCAATGCCACAGACGATGGCAGCGACGCTCATCGCCTGGCGGTAGCGCGGCAGCACTCGCGGCAGGCAGACGACCAGAAAAATAGACGTAAACAGCTGCGAAGCGATCACGAAAGAAAACACGTTGTAGATGGTGTCGTACTGGGTCTGGGTTAGGGAGTCAGGTATCACGATGTCCTTTTCTGTTCACGAGTATTCGCTGAAGTGACGGCGATTAAACAGGGAATACATAAATAGCTAACTAGGCTATGTATCACAACATACTCCCGCGAGCGGGAGTATCCCAATAGGCTCCGGACGGAGTATTAGAAATACTGATCAGCTTCGGGTTTCTCGTTAGGCTGTTTGCGTATCACCCGGTCCGTACTCGTCTACGTGATCGAGCAAGAAGGAGCATAGATGCCGCCTGCCGTGGACGCTGACCTTGTGATACTGGGCGCGGGCTTGGCCGGGCTCACTTTGGCGGCCCGGTTGGCTCGGGAGCGTTCCGGCCCGCGCGTCGTGCTGCTGGAACCGCGCACGGCCTATCGAGACGATCGCAGCTGGTGTTTTTGGCGACCGGAACAGCA
>NZ_PJJO01000010.1 GCF_002929535.1 Cryobacterium sp. Y11 | reverse complement strand
GGTTCAACATGGTCTACATCCTCGTCGTGGTCGGCGTTGTGTTGCTTTGGCTAGTCACCCCGGTGGCGAGCCTGGTCATGTTCCTGCTCGTGTCAGCATTGCACTTCGGGTCCGATTGGAATGCCGATCGGGCGCCCTGGCTGCGGTTTCTCGCCGGGTTCGGACTGCTCAGCGTCCCGGCGCTGTCGCATCCCGCGCAGGTGAGTGCCTCCTACGTGGTGCTAGCCGGAGACGGAGGCGCGGTGGTCGCCAGCGTGCAAGAGTGGCTGGGGCCACTCGCCCTGGCCAGCTTGCTGCTCGCAGCCTTGATCGCTCTGCGACGTCGGGCGCACGAAAGCATCGAAATTCTGCTCGCGACCATGCTCGCCCTCACAACGGAGCCGCTGGTCTTCTTCCTGCTGTATTTCTGCGCGCTGCACAGTTTTCGGCACCTGAAGGCGGGGTTCCACGCCGAACGTGACGGGGGACGGTTGTCGGCCCTGATGGTGCTGGTGTATACCGTGGTGCCCATCCTCACTGTGAGCGCAGTGCTGGTCTGGCTCGGCCCCGGCGGCGCCCTGAGTGAGCAAATTCTGCAGGTGGTGTTTATCGGTTTGGCGGGGCTAACCGTGCCGCACATGATCGTGGTGACACACGAAAACCATCACCGTCGGGCGTCAACAGCACCCGATCTATCCTGAGAATCATTCCCGTCGAATGACTACACCGCTGTGCAGCTACGCACATGCGCGGATCGAAAAATGAACAACGACGGTTGCTCGAAAAACACTAGGATCGCCGCACCGAGACACACCCGTGATGTAGCCAAGAAGCGCTGTCGTGATGGCGTTGCTTGTGAGGATGGACCCGCCGCTGTACGTTATGCGCTTCATACCCTGATAATAGTTCGATGGCCTTGCCCCGGTTAGTGGACACGGGTTAAGCGGCGAGTTGAACTTCCGCAGTCTGTGACGAGTATTACAGTTCGAATTCAACTGGACTGACCTGCCCGATCGCGGAGTGCCGGGGGCCAGGTCATGGGCCTGTGTAGGAAATGGCGAGGGCCCACTGCGTTAGCGGTAGGCCCTCGCTCAAAGACTAGCCGATGCCTCTGATAACGCCACAGTGAGGGACTGTCTCTTAAACGGTGTTTCCGGCCTGACGCCCTGGACGTGGGTCTGGCGGGAAAGGTGCCGTGATGACGACACTTGATGCTGTGACGAAGAAGACGAAAAATGAGCCCACCCGTGAGGCGTTGGCGGCGAAGGAATGGGTGCGCCTGGCCAAGGAGCAGGGCCTGGCTCTGGACGGTCCTGATGGTCTGCTGGCCAGTTCACGAAAACGTTCCTGGAGACGGCTCTGAACGAGGAAATGACTGAGCATCTCGGTCATGAGAAGAACCGTGCCCCGGACGAGCGTGACGAATCCAACGTGCGCAACGGGACCCGGCCCAAAACGGTGATCAGTCCCTCGACGGGGCCGGTGACCATCCAGGTGCCTCGTGACCGGGACGTCACGTTCACTCCGGTGATCGTGCCGAAACGACAACGCCGTTTGACCGGGGTCGATGAGATTGTGCTGTCGTTGTATGCCCGCGGCCTCACGACCGGGGAGATCAGCGCGCACTTCAACCAGATCTACGGTGCGCAGGTATCGAAAGAGACGATCTCTCGCATCACGGACAAGGTGATCGAGGAGATGCAAACGTGGCAGTCCCGCCCCTTGAACGGCGTCTACGCGGCGATCTTCATCGACGCGATCGTCGTGAAGATTCGGGACGGGCAGGTCGCCAACCGGCCCATCTACGCGGCCATCGGCGTGACCCTGGACGGCGATAAAGATATTCTCGGGTTGTGGGCCGGCACCGGCGGTGAGGGCGCTAAATTCTGGATGTCTGTGCTGACCGACATCAAGAACCGTGGTGTCACCGACACGTTCTTCCTGGTCTGTGACGGGTTGAAAGGGCTCCCGGAAGTTGTCGGGA
>NZ_PJJO01000060.1 GCF_002929535.1 Cryobacterium sp. Y11 | reverse complement strand
CACGCGACTCGGTGTTCGCCGTCATGATGATCATCATCAACGGCGTCATGGGTGTGTCCCTCCTCCTCGGCGGTATGAAGCACGGACCGCAACGCTACAACAGGGAAGGCGCCTCGGTCTATGTTGCGATGATCGTCGTATTGTCGCTGTGCACGCTCGTGCTGCCAAACTTTACAGAGTCCACTTCCAACGGGAGTCTGGTGCCCGCGCAGGCCATTGCCGTCTCGGTACTGGCAGCGGCACTCTACGGGTTCTTCATCTACCTGCAGACGGGGAAGAGTCGGGCGTTGTTCACGCAGCCCAGCCAAGTCCAGGCGATCTTGGGAAGCGTCACTACCGTCGATAGTCCAAAAACCTGCACTGACTCTCCTGCGACCGCTGGCGTCGGCGTCGGCGTGGGCAGAGGCGAGCTGTTTCGGCGGGTGCTCCTGCTGGTCGGTACCGTCCTGCCGATCGTGCTGCTCTCCCACGACCTTGGAATCTTGGTCGACGCTGGTATCGCGGCCACGGGTGCTCCCGTCGCGCTGGGCGGGGTGATCATCGCGATCATCGTCTTCACGCCAGAGGCGATGACCGCAGTGCGGGCGGCGCTGGCCGACGAGGGCCAACGCACCCTCAACCTCGGACTCGGGGCGTTCGTGTCCACGGTCGGGCTCACCATCCCGACAATACTGATCATCGGACTAGCGACAGGTCAAGAAGTCATTCTTGGGGAATCAAGCGCAAACATGGTACTGATCGCAGTGACACTAGCAACGAGCATCATCACCTACTTCTCACCGCGCACCACGGCCCTCCACGGAGCTGTCCACCTCGTCCTGTTCGGCATGTTCGCCGTACTCCTCTTTGCCCCATAACTCCCTCGAACGCAGTCAAGCGAAATTCTCGACGCCATCGAAATTCAACTCGGGCGCGACCTCATACTGAGCTGGCTAACGAACGACCTGCAAACGACCGGCGCTTTCGAAGCACGTTGAACGGAAACCCTGGCTCGCGGCCTGAGGTTGGCTCGGCACGACGGCGAGCGGAATTGATCTCTTCATTATCTTGAGGTGCTGTGCTTCTGGGTGTTCTGGCGTTCCAGGATCACGACGGAGACTTGGTAGAGCACCAGACTGAGGGCAGCGACCGCTGCGAGAATTAACAACACTGATCCGTAGGAGGATGCTTGGTCGGCGCCGGTGATGCCATCTAGCAGGTTGGGCTTGAGCTTCATCAGTGTTGCAGTGTAGGCGATGCCGATTGGCACGGCGATGTTGATGGTGAGGTTGTAGAAGCCGATGGCGATACCCGAATTCTTGACCGGCACCCGCATAATGGCGGTCGAGACGAGGGGGCCGTACATCAACGCGAAGCCCATCCCGAACAGGATCATCGAGATCACGAAGATCCCGATCCACGTATCCACCAAGAATGCCGGGAGCAGCATCGAGACGATGATCCCGATCAACGCGATGGTGATGGCTTGCTTGGATGTGAGGAACTTGGCAATCTTGCCGGTGGCCGTGCCGACTATCACAGCGGCGATGTAACCGGGGATCAGTAACAGGGAAACCTCGCCGAGGTTATAGCCGTAAATGTCGGAGATCAGGAACGGGAACATGAAGGTGTAGCCCAGTTGGACCGAGTAGATGACGAACACCACGATGAGCATCAGCGAGTATTGGGCGTTGGCGAAGAACGCGATAGTGATCACGGCGTTGTCGTGGGTTCGGATGTGCCAGACGAAGAGGATCAGTCCCGCTACGACCGGAAGCAAGTACCACCAGTTGAAGTTCTGCATGAACAAGATGGTGCCGGTAGCGAACACCGCGATCAGGAAAAGTCCGAACGCGTCCACGTGGCTGTCGTTTGTCGTCTCTGCGGGAACTGTACGGAGCACGACTGGGATGGCTAGCAGGGAGAGTAACGTGATTAAAAAGAAGGCTGCCCAGCCGATGTAGGTGGCGATGAAGCCGCTGCCGACGGTGCCGATCAGCAGCGACAATTGGAAGGCCGCGGTGCTGAAGCCTAGGTACTTCTTCTGCTCGTCGCCCCTGAAATGTTTGGTGACATAGATTACGTAGAGGGTCTCGGCGGCCGCCAAGCCGGCGGTCTGAATCAGACGGCCGACCAAGATCAGCCAAAAGTTGGTCTGGAAGATGAACCCGACGATGGAACCTGCCGTCATCACGATGATCGCGAAGATGATGAGTTTTCGGATGCTGATCGAGTCGGCTAGCGCAGCGTAAACGACGGCACCGATACCAATTAAAATGCCGGCCAGGGTGGCTTGCAGGCTGACGGTGTCGACCGGCAGGCTGAGATCTTTCGCTAACGCCGGCGACATGAACTTGAAGCCATTGTCCAGCACCAGCGAGAAGATGAAGAGGGACAGCAGGATGGGTACAGCCCGGGTGGGTTTGAAAGCCTGGAACGGATCCGTAGCGTTGGTCGCCGTGCCCATCAGACCAATTCCAAGGCGATCTCGATCATCGCAGTGAAAGCGGTTTGCCGTTCCGTAGGCGTGGTTTTGGCGTTAGTGATGAGATGGTCGCTGACGGTGAAGATGCCAAGCGCATCGACGCCCGCGGCCGCGGCGTTGGCGAACAACCCTGCCGACTCCATCTCTACGGCAAGGATGCCCATCTTCATCCACTTGCCTACGGCATCGGGATCTGCACCGTAGAACAGATCGGATGAGAGCACGTTGCCGACGTGGGTACGTTGGCCGCGATTGTCGGCGATCCGCTTGGCCTGCTCGAGTAGCCGGTACGACGACAGCGGCGCCCATAGGCCCGGCAGCTCGAACTGGTGCAGATAGTTAGAGTCGGTCGACGCGCCCTGGGCGATGACCACATCGTAGAGGTTTAGGTTCTCCTGCATGGCGCCGCAGCTGCCCACACGGATCAGGTTCTTAACCCCGAAGAAATGGATCAGCTCATAGCTGTAGAGCGAGATGGAAGGAATACCCATACCCGTGCCCATTACGGAGACAGGACGCCCCCGGTAAGTGCCCGTAAAGCCCAACATGTTACGAACCTCGTTGAAGCACCGGATGTCGTCGAAATAGGTCTCGGCGATGAATTTCGCTCGCAGTGGATCTCCGGGAAGGAGGATTGTCTCGGCAATGTCCACCCCTTTCGGATCAATATGCGGCGTGCTGATCGTGGACATAGCGGGGAACGGCTCTTTTGCCGTTGGCGATGATTCGGACTTAACGCGCGTTGAACTCACGTGGACTCCTTTGTCTGCACTTCAGTATGAGGTTATACCTCTTGAGTATGATGTCACATATGCTACTGTCGGGACAACAAGGAGGTCGAGTGACGACCCGTTTCGAACCCCACCCGCTCCTGCAACAGCAACTTCATCTTGCCGTCGGCCAACCGATTCGGGTCGCCGTTTATACGCGGCTCGCTGAGGGGATCCGCTCTGGCGCATTCCGGCTCGGCGAGATGCTGCCGAGAGAAACAGAGCTCTCGGCAATGCTTGGCGTCAGCCGCACGCCCGTACGTGAGGCGCTGATGCTCCTTGAAGAAGACGGGTTGCTAGTCACCCGACGCGGAGTTGGACGATTCGTCACGGACTCCATTCCGCACGGCGGGCTGGAGCAGATGCGGCCATTTGAGGTTGTCCTAGCGGACCCGACCGCGACAATGACGGTGCAGCCGTTGCGCTTCGAGCTGGAGAAGGTAACAGACTTCGTGTCCAACCGGCTCGCGCTTGACCAAACTGCTAACGCTTGGATTCGCGAGTGCGTCTTGCTGCAAAACGGTCTTCCCGTTGCGACTGTCCAAGAGCATCTCCCTGCTGGGCGCAACCTCAGTGATGTGAGCGCGCGAATCGCAGCTGAACTCTTGGAGATCGCTGCCGAACCACGGACACTTTTCGCATCCATGCAGGCCAACGGCCATGTCTTCACAAACGGCGTGTGCCAGATCGTCGCAACCGATGCTGGCCCCACGCGGGCGAAACTGCTGAACGTGAAGCCGTCGACGGCGGTCCTCATCTTTACTCAGACTGCGGAGCACGGCGGAGTGCCGCTGTACGCCGCGAAGTGTGTCGTAGCACCCGGTCACGGGTCGCTGTCGATAATGCAACACAACCCGAACTAGTGGTGCTTTATGGCCGAGGGCGTGACTTCTAGTGTCTTCGATCAGAGAGTTATCGCTCTGAGAACAACACTTCCGCGGTGGGCGCTGAGCGGTTAGCTGCACACGGCGGGGGCTCTATGTTCACTCAGAACGGATAAATCTCCATTTATTGGTGCAGGGCGCATTCAGCTGCATCAGTAACGGGTACTGTCTCGCGCCGGGGTACTTGCGCATTTGGCAAGTATCGACTTGACTAGTTGGCAAGTAGGTATAGCCAGGAGATGCTCCTCATCTTTTGGCTAACGATCGGACTAGGAGTCCTGACATGGACAGCGAAAATTCTCTGCAGGTTGTCACTGACGCGCGGAGACTTGTCTCTACTCGGGTCGTTCTACCTACCTGGTTTTACGTGCTGAATGCCATCATCGTGGGGCTCTGCGTCGCGGTATCTTCGTTCGGGGTGATGGGGATGAACGTGGGGTTCGCCGGCCTGCTGCTGAGCCAGTCGGTCGCAATGATGTGGCGTCGTCGCCGCAGCCAAGTGGTCGTGAGCAGCAAAATCGATTCCCCCAGTGCGCGCTACATCGGTGGGTACTATCTGTTTTTTGCGGTCGTCTTGGGCGCCGCCGTATCTGCACAGCAGTTCCTTGAAGTCGACTACGCGATGATCATTGCGGGTGGGCTTATCCTTCTCGCCACGCTCATTCTTGTGCCCCTGGCCGATCGAAAGCTCCGGGCCGAGACCGTCTGATGACCTCACCGCAATTTGACGATCTGCTTCTCAGCCCAAAGCGGTTTCGGATCTGTGCGATTCTTCTGGCGGCCGATGAGGTTGCGTTCTCTCTGGTGCGCGACGACCTTGAAGTGACTGATTCAGCACTCAGCAAGAATTTGCGGATTCTGCAGGATCACGGCTACCTGGTGATCTCGAAGACAACCAAGAACTCCAAGGCCGTCACGTGGCTGTCGCTCACGACCGTTGGCAGAAACACAATGCTGGAGCACCTTCGAGCCCTCTCGAGCTATCTTCCCTGACGGTCGCCAGCGCCTTTCAGCGCCTGCAACGGGTTCGCCTTGCGGGCTCCCGCTGCGTTGGGAATCGCCATACCGCGCCGACCCTTGCGGCGTGCTTAAGGGTGATGGGAGAGACTTAGATGATGACCGACATAGACTCGCTTCCCATCGCGGAGTTTGGATTCCCCGGGGCGCTCCGCGACAAGTTGGTCTCGGCGATCTGCAATCGAACTAAGACCTCGACGACCTCGACGGTCGCGGAATATCAAATTGAAGGCGAGCCCCTGCCTCAGGTTGGTTCACGCCAGGGTTGCGTCCCTGCGAGCTTTCTTGCTGGACCCAAATTTTACTGTGGACGACAACACGCTCGTCGTGCTTGAACGGTTTCGGGTTGTGGACTAATCCGCAAGGGGTTCCCGTTGCCGGACCAGTGAATTCGGCAACGGGATTTCGATCGAGAACCTCTCTCAAGGGCCCGATTCGAACTGGCGTTGAATAGTTCGATAAACCGTCGACCGCGCATCGTTGAAAAGCTCCGCCAGTTCCGCGCTGGAATGAAGGCCAGCATTGTGTACTTTGATCAAGTGTTTCTGCTGCGCCATTGGCAGTTTGGGCTGCTTACTGCGAAGACGTCCTTTCACCTTGGCCGCCTGCATTCCTTCCCGCGTTCTGGTACGAATCAGATCCGACTCGAACTCGGTGACCATGGCCAGTACGTTGAAGAGGAGGCGCCCGACCGGATCGTTCGGATCATGCACCGCCCCGCCGATACTCAGCTTGACGTCTTTGGCCGTGAGCTCGTCAATGATGTCTTTCGTATCTCTCAGTGAGCGTGCGAGCTCGTCGAGTTTGGCAACAACGAGGGTATCTCCAGCAGGCAGGCGGCCGGCGTTTCGCGAAGCCCGGACCGGGCGCGGTTTATTCCGGTCAGTCCATGTTCGATGTAGATCAGTGACGATCTAACGCCCAGTCGTTCCCAGGCGTTTTGTTGGGCGGTGAGATCTTGTTCATCTGTAGAAACGCGCGCGTATCCAATCAGTAATACATTCATGGTGAAACCATCCCGCTCTGCTGTGAACGGGTCAATAATGGTCGCAGCCGTACGGCCTAGGGTCACATCACGCCGAGTACCAGTTTGATGGTCTTCTTTACGATTCACTCCTATGCCTCGGCCATCGTGACGTGACCTACGCCTGCGGCGAAGGGTAACCGCACGGGGATCTTGCCCCCACATTCCGTGGTGCTTCTTGGTATTTTGCGGTGACGACGCTGTGCCTCCGGATCTCGTCACGAGAAGGCTCAGCGTCATCTCCGGGCGCGCAACCGGTGGGTCGAGTGCCGCCAGGCCAGACCAAGCTGGGCCGTGCGCGCCCGGCCGCCCTGACCGCCAATGCCCGCCATGCCTTTACCTCCGTCGAATGCGACGTATCCGTTGCACGACTCAACACGGTGGCGGTTTATGGCTGATGCTACAACCTGGAATCGAACTGTACGCGCCTCGCTTTCGTCAAGGTTTTCCCAAGAGTTGCAGTCCAAAATTTGGTCATGAGCGTCTTCCTTTCCCCCACTGCACCTGTCACCACACGTGAGCCCACCGTTTTTGGTCCTCGACGACGGCGCAGACTGCAGGTCCCCCTGATCGGTCTTGGCGCACTGTTTCTTACCGCTGCAGTCATCGTGATCGCAGTTCCGGAGGTACAGGCTGAGGGGACGCTGCTCGGCGCTTCCGGAACGGTGTCTGGCGGAATCGCCCGGATCAACGGTGTGATACCGCTCGAGAGTGACGGCTGGCTGCCTGAAGAACCCGCCACCGTCCTCACCGAGTCGGCGGCGGATGGGACTCACCGGGTACGCATCATCCTCGAACTGACCGCACTCGAAGCGGAGGGGCTTGAGTACAGCGCCAATGACTTCACGATCACCGGGTGGGGCTCCGTCAAATCGCGTTTGCTCTGGGCGGATCCTGAATCGGCACTTATTGCACAGGGCGAGGTGATCACCACGACGCAGGTGTTCGAAATTCCCAACCAAGCAATTGACCTCATTCTCGGAACTGATGCGGCCCGATTTGCCCTCGGAACTGGTCACCACACCGGCTGAACTCGCCACCCAATTCACGGACTGGACGCACGAAGCCTCGTTCTCGTTCTCGTTCTCGTTTTCACTGTCACGGTCGCTACCGTCCGGGGATGACGCTCAATTTTGGGGATGCCGCACACTAAACGCAGGGGATGCCCCCCTGTCTGTCGGCGTAGCACGATGAGGAGATCAAAAGATTCAATGCGAACCGAGGAATCCCATGACTTTTACTCGTCCCCGGCAAGACAACGACTTCAAAATGTCCGTGAAGATAATTGGCGCCCTCACAATACACCGAGGAAACACTGTGCTTCATGCCCAAGATTTAGGAGGGTCTAAGCCTCGGCAAATCCTCGAGATTCTGCTCCTCAACTTTGGCCGCCCCGTCTCGAAAAGCAGCCTCATCGATCTTCTGTGGAGAGATTCTCCCCCACAGAAAGCTGTGGCGTCTGTTGAAAGTTACGTCAGTGTCTTGAGACAGCACTTGCAGCCGGGGAACGGGAGATTCGGGCCGCTGCGCACGACGACGGGTGGATATCTGATCGACAGTTCGACAGTTGATCTTGACCTGGCCCGATTTGACTCGCTGGTGCGCGAAGCGCAGCGAGTGGGCGCAGACGCCGCATACCCGCTCCTGATGGACGCACTCGCGCTCGCCACCGTGCCCCTTCTCACCGACGAATTGACTCCGGTGTGGGCTGAGGAGGAGCGCCGCAGGCACGCCGCTGTCGTGACAAACGCCCGCGTGTACGCGTCCGCATTGGCTGCCACCATCGGCAGGATTGATGAGTCAATTTTCTGGGCGAATCAGGCCCTGCGCGATGACCCGTTGAATGAGACTGCGTGGACTGCGGTGATCCTAGGATTCGAGAAAGATGGCCAGCTCGCCGAGGGACTTAGGGAATTCGCGCGCTACCGGTCGATGCTCGACCGTGAGCTCGGGTGTGCACCTAGCGCGACCCTGCGGGAGGCTCACTCGCGGATGCTCATGGCTACGGCGAACAGTTACAGTGACCTCTCGGATGCGGTAACCGCGCTTCTAGTGCTGAACGAGAGATTGTTAAGCATTGCGGGCGGGAACGTGCGAACACATGAGGCGCCGGAAGGCTCATACGCGCGGGCCGCGGTGCGAGCGGCAAAACAGGTGCTCTTCTCGTTTCTGCGCCGGGTCAATGAAACGGCGTGAACCACACCTGCCGACAGCAGGGTTTCTCCAAGGACCTTAAGAGATCTTTAGATATACCCGAATGTCCAAGGAGAACCAATGACAATGACACGCCGTCAAGTGTTGCTACTCGGTGGAATCGGTGCAGCGGGTGTTGCAGGCGCCCTCTCGTTACCGCTCGAAACACTGAACGCGAAATCTATCAGCCGTCTTCCCTTTAGCGAGATGCCGAGGCCGTTCAAAACGCCTCTCGTGCAGCCACCCATCCTTCGCCCCACCCGGGTCGAAATCGACCCGCTCGACGGCGCGCCAGTGAACTATTACTCTGTGTCCGAAATCGCCGCGAGTGCATCGATCTTGCCGCGCCTGAAAACGCCGATCCTTGGCTACAACGGAATTTTCCCCGGGCCAACCCTCAGCGTCGACCAAGGTACGAAGGTGGTGCTGCGAGTGCGCAACAAGCTGCCGGCCACCCATCCGCTCGATGGCCATGCCCTGTCAACGTCGACGCATTTGCACGGCTCGGCGTCGTTGCCGCAGTACGACGGGTATGCGAGTGACATCACGCATCCAGGTTTTTACAAGGACTACCGGTACCCCAACTTCCAGCCCGCACGCACGCTCTGGTATCACGATCACGGGGTGCATTCCACGGCGCAGAATGCCTACTCGGGCCTTGCCGGGCAGTATCACTTGCACGATCCCCTGGAGCGGGCTCTTCTGCCTCAGGGTCCTTTTGACGTGCCACTCACCATATCTGACGCCATGTTCGCAGTAGATGGCTCGCTCGGGTACGACGACAACGATCACTCGGGTCTGTGGGGCGACGTCATTCTAGTCAATGGCAAGCCGTGGCCGGTGATGAAGGTACAGAAACGCGTTTACCGGTTTCGAATTCTTAACGCTAGTATTTCGCGTTCCCTGAGGCCCACGCTCAGCACGGGAGGTCCCCTTGTAATTGTTGGTACAGACGGCGGGCTCATGCCGCGGTCCCGTAGCGTCGCTAATTACCGACATGCGGGCGCAGAGAGGTACGAAATACTCATCGACTTTCGCAAGTATCAGACCGGTCAACGGATCGAGCTTCGGAACCTTTCCAACAAGAACAACGTCGACTACGACTTCACCGGTA
This sequence comes from Cryobacterium sp. Y11, assembly GCF_002929535.1. Taxonomy (GTDB): domain Bacteria; phylum Actinomycetota; class Actinomycetes; order Actinomycetales; family Microbacteriaceae; genus Cryobacterium. The sequence goes on along the minus strand of NZ_PJJO01000060.1, from coordinate 374,953 downwards.
AGATCATGGCGTTCGACGTGGTCGGCGCCCCGGTAAACACCATGGATCCGACTTGGAACACCATTCCGACAACCCTTGTTGGCAGCGAAGTCATGAGCCTCACTGCCGCGCAATCAACCAAGACGCGGCATTTTCGGGTGAAGCGCAACGATTTGACCAACCTGTGGACCATCGATGACGGTTCTTGGCAGGAAGTCATTGCGAGTGGCTTCACCAAGGTGATCGCCAACCCCGCGCTTGGCGCGACGGAAATCTGGGAGTTCGAGAATAAATCTGGAGGATGGTTTCACCCCATTCATATTCACCTCGTGGACTTTCAGATCCTCGGTCGCAATGGTAGAGCGCCGTTTCCAGCCGAGATGGGGCCAAAGGACGTCGTCTACGTGGGAGAGGGCGAAACTGTAAGACTGCTCATGAAGTTCGGCCCGCACCGAGGCAAGTACATGGTTCACTGCCACAACCTTCCGCACGAGGACCACGACATGATGGTGCAGTTTAGCGTCGGGCTAGCCGCAACCGACGTCGACTCCAACGACCCGATTTCGGCGGCACCTCCGGCATGGGACACCCAGGCATAGCGACCACGGCACCCATCAGAATCACCTCGATGATTATGGTGGGTGCTATTGTCCTGGTCGCGCTTCGCGTGTGGGTGGCGGCGCCGATGACGGTGGTTTCCGACAGCATGGAACCCACAGTGATGCAGGGCAGTATCGTTTTCGTTCATTCTGCGACACCGTCGTTCGACGGCCCAGCCGTGGGCCAAATGGTGGTCTTTCGCAGTCCTGAGGACGGCAAGCGCACGTTGAAACGTGTGGCTGGTGCAGCAGGACAAACTGTCGCTATTCGGGATGGCGCACTTTATGTTGACGGCGCACTCATTGTTGAGCAGTATGTGGACTCTCGCCAGACCGACGGCACGTTCTTCCACCGTGTTGCAGTGCCCGCCGGTCATCTTTTCGTGCTCGGAGACAATCGCGCACGTTCGATTGACTCCAGGGATTACGGCTTCATTCCGATTGCCGATTTGGCTGGCATGGTCCTCTGGCCGCGCTGAGCGGTCAACCAGTCAAGCCTGCGGCAGCTTAAAGACGGTTCTCCTGACTCTTCCGTGAATTAGTTGCGTCCGCAGAGTATTGGATTGTGGCCGCCGCGGCTGAGCATGGCAAGGGCGATGAAGGCGCCTGGTGATGTGAAGCCGAAGGCAATGCGGGCCATGAAGCGGATCTGGGTGTTCATGGATTCGACGCGGTCGTTGGAGAGGCTGTGCTCGATGGACGCCAGGATCGCGGCGCAGAGCTTGACGATGCTTTCTGCAGTTTCACGACCGAGGGAATGCGGCACCGGCGGGCCCAGCCGACTCAGTTGTTGAGGGCTTCAGTGGCCCATTTCACGACGTGGAACGGGTCAGTGCAACGAACGGAATTGGCGGTTTTGTCCGCGACAACTCTCGCGAACTAGGTCGCGCCGCCGGCAAAAACATGTGTGATCTGAGCCGAACGCTCCGATCCCGCGAAGTTGTGTCTTGGCGTGGCTTCTGTCTAACCAGCCTGGGGCCAGACGGCGCAAGAAACGGGCTCTCACCGCTGACGCTGTGAGAGCCCGTTACTCTGTCATCTCGTAGCCGTTACCCAGCGGTTACGGTCACTGGCCCCACGACGCCGCCCAGGGTGGAATCGATCCAGATCGAGCCGGGGTTGCTGATCGTGGTCCTGATTCTGTAGGTAAACACTCCACCGGTCTGCGGCGCCGCCGCTGCCGTGATCGGCGCGCGTCCGATGACAGGACCAGTCGGTCCGTCACGATGGATCGTCACGGTGCCGCCGACCGACGAACTGATACCGACGATTCTAAAGTCGCGCGACTTCCATCTCGCCTGGGTGACACTGATCTGGCTGGCGATCGGCGTGATTCGTACCTCATCGGTGCGCACGGCAGAACCAGAAGTGACAGTGAGCCGGAAGGTCAACGGATTGTTCGTCATCGGTGTCGCGAAGAGCGGCAAAGAGAACGATGGATTGACCGTCGTTGGCACTGAGAGGGTGACGCGGTCGGGATCCGTTGGGCCAGTTAGCACCTGCTCCCACAGGTAGGTCGTTTCCGCGCTGGTCGAGCGGCTGCCGTCGAGCACCACCGTGGTCGCGGTGACTGCCCGAGTGATCGCCTGATCGGCTCCCGCATTAGCGACGAGAGCGCCGAGTGCTTGCACCGGATCGGACTTCGCCGATTCGGCGCTGGCGCCGTTTGCATTGCTCGCAGTCACCGTGAACTGATAGGTCGTATCTGGAGCCAGACCGTCGAAGACGAGTGTTGTCACGTCTCCCGCGGTAGCGCGCGGGGGGCCCGCCACAGCTCCATCAGCGGTGTACGCCTGCACGGAATAGCCTGTAACAGTGAGTTCCGGTGCCCCGGGGTTTGCGGCAGCCCAGTTCAGCGTCACGCTTCCCGTGCCGGCCAGCGGTGGCGAGGTGAAGGTTGGCGTGGAGGGGAGAGGATCATTTGTGATGGTCAACACCACCTGGCCCTGCGTCGAGATGTTGCCGGATGGGTCGACCGCGGCAAAGTTCACAGTAGTCGTTGCGGCAATGTTGACGGGCTGTGTGTAGAGCACAGCGACCGGAGACAAAGTGCCGCCGGATAGGAAAACATCCGACCCATCGGTTGTGTAGTAAATCTCCGCTGCCGCCTCATTGCTGCTCAGGGTGAGGTCTTGGGCAGTGCGGAACGACCCGCTTTGGGGGGAGGCCGTAGCGAGGGGCGCGACGATGTCGGTGACCGGGATGGCATGCACGGCGGGAAAGGTCTCGCCCGCGCTGCTTACCGAGACGAGGAAAACGTCATACGTCTCGGCTGGATTAAGTCCCGAGATCGTGGTGGTCTTCGCCGCGGGGGAGTCGATGCGCTTGCCAAATTCTGCACGCTCTCCGTTCACGATCGTTTGTGCTACCGCGTGAACGCGGTAGCCGGTGATCGCCGGGGTGCCGGGGATCGCTTGTGCTGGCGTCCACGTGATCTTGAGTGAATCTGCCACCGTGGCGGCGATCACATTGGTCGCTCCGGCGGGTCCTGATTGCAACGGACCGTTCGGGCATCCGCCCATTCCAGGACCGCCCAATTCGCCAAACTCGGCGATGGTGAGTCCTTGGCGGTTAGCGTCGGCATCCTCGAACTCCCAGGACATCGCGCGCACACCGCTTCCGGCGGCAGCGGCAATGTCGGCAGCATCCTGGCTGTCGAAAACGTAGGTGGCCGTGAAAGTGTTAAGGCCCGCAATCCCGAACTCAAGCGATGAGCTGTAGCCCACGTTGGCTGTGAGCGGTCCAGGCACAGCGCGCACGTCACGTCGGCCGATAGCGGTGTCCTTGAACGCCGGTTCGACGATTCGCTGCTCGATCTGAGCTTTATTTGCGCTATCGCCAATAAAACCGTTGATGGTGACGGTGACGCCGTCGGCGGCGAGCACCGGCGTTGCTGTCACGTATACGTTTTGGGCTGTTGTGTCACCGGCTGCAGTTGCACCGAACTTCATCGACACGAGGTCTCCGGACCGGATGTCGGGGGTAACGTTCAGTGTCGTGCCGGCGCCCCAGCAGACCCCGCCCGGGTGGTTGATCTCGAGCGCGATATCGCCCGCGCCCACAACCGATTTCGCTGAGCCAATCACACCCACCCCGGGGCGCGTCACCTCTACGGTTGCGATCTCGCCAATGTGTTCTTGGTAGCCCTCGATGGTGATGAAGTCGCGGTCAGGGAAGACGACGATGTTGTTGGGAAAGGTCGGGACAGCCGCCGAAGCGGCCGGTACGGCGATGATGAAGGGTGCAATCAGCACTGCTGCTGAGACTCCAAACACGGTCGCGCGCCTTACGGAAGAAATCCTGTTTCCAGGACCCGCCGCAGATGGGCTGGTTTTCACGGTCATCCACTCCTTCATTAGAGTGCATGACTAATTCACGCACAATTGCACTCTCGTCCGGGGGCCTTGGAAAAACCATGTTTTTCCAGCCGCGACGTTGGTGGTCAGGAGTGGCGTTTTGTCCAGCGTCGGATTCAATAGAGGTTTTCGATCACGGGGAAAATGGGAAGTCACCTAAAACGGTCAAATTCGTCATCTCGAATCCAGTGGATAAATTGATTCTGTAACACGATCAGTCGATGCTCACCTGCGGATTCATGTCAATTCGGCAGCACCCCAGAAGGCACGGTAACCGAAGCTCACCTGTGGAAGTCTGAAGGATGTGCCACGCTTTCACGAGGAGCCATGAAATGAGGATATGACCAGCTTGAGCTGCGGGACGAGAACACGCGCGAATGCGGAGCACGCAAGCGGAACCCGCGAATTACGCAATCGTGATCCCGCCCAAACCTTCGTCATAGACTCGAGGAAACAGCCCACAAATGATCAGATGTTACGATATTCGCTAAATCCCGAGCGCCAAGCCATCAAACGACTGGCGCCCTCTGGCACGATCCCGGCACTCAACCGCACTAATGAGTGGCGTTCAGGACTTCGAAGACTGAATGACAGAAATCCAGAGCAGCCGCCAACTGCGAGAGTGCAGACCATTTTCACCCCGGTAGACACCCTGCAGCCCTAAGCTGAGGGCTCTTCTGGATGTCTGTCACTGGCGTTATCGTCAGGGAGTGTTTATGCATGCTCTTGAGGTTCCGTGCGTAGGTACCTTCACGCTCTCGTGAGTTTTATCTTCGGGGTTGACGTTGTGCCAGCTTTTAGTAATGTGATCGGCGATTGCAGGAACTCGTCCATCCGCTTAATTTGCTCCAAGGAGATCTTTATGCCTAACGCCATCGAGACCGTCGACGTCAACGTGCCCATCACCGTCGCTTACAACCAGTGGACAAAATTCGAGGAGTTTCCAAAGTTCCTGAGTTTTGTTAAATCCATCACGCAGGTGACCGACACACTGACCGAGTGGAACGTCAAGGTCGGCGGCGTGGAACGCACGTTTGAGGCGCGAATAACTGAGCAGCACCCCGACGAGCGTGTTGCCTGGAACAGTACTGGCGGCGAGGTCAACCACGCGGGAGTTGTCACATTTCACAAGTTGGCCAGGAACGAGACGCGTGTGACGGTTCAGCTTGATTGGGAGGCTACAGGGCTACTTGAGAAAGCCGGTGCCGCACTCGGCGTAGACAATCACGCCATCAAGAAAGACCTCGCGAACTTCAAGGAGTTCATTGAGGCTCAGGGAACCGACGAGGGTGGATGGCGCGGGGATGTGCAGGCCTGATGCTCCCGGTAGGCCAACTCACGGATCTTGATGGTCCGGTCGCCCTACACCGCAGTCCGGCTGCTTGGGGTGGTGCGCAGCGTGAAGTGCTTAGTGGTGTATTTGAGACACTCAACACCGTGGAGTATGCGCAGGTATTGCCTAGCAGATCTCTCGTTTGATGGGAACGGCGGTTCAGTAGGTCGGATCTGCGCAATTGCGAACTCGCGATCGCGATGCTTTTCTGCATGTTCTTCTGTGTGATCGTCGTGCTACCGGTTGTTCCATCGTGCACTTTTGCTCCACCCCGAATCCAATGATTGGGGGAGGCGTGCTGTGCAGGATCTGCGTGAGGTTAGTGCATTTAAGACACACGCAACTCGAAGTTGACCAGTATTTCTAGGACTCCCTCTGGAATTAGTTGAAAAAATCTGGTTGGTCGAAGTAGGTTGCTTTAGGTAACGAAGTTAGCTATTTTGTTTTTCGGTTTGATCTTCGTAATTTCGTCGAATGCTCGTGGACAGTAGAGGACATCTTGATACCTGACTCCCTAACCCAAATCCAATACGACACCATCTACAACGTGTTTTCTTTCGTGATCGCTTCGCAGCTGTTTACGTCTATTTTTCTGGTCGTCTGTCTGCCGCGAGTGCTGCCGCGCTACCGCCAGGCGATGACCGTCGCTGCCATCGTCTGTGGCATTGCGGCGTACCACTACTTCCGCATCTTCAACTCCTTTACCGAGGCGTTCGTCACTGACGCCATCGGTGGCCGCGGCAACTATGCCCAAGTTGCCGGAGCATCCTTCAATGAGGGCTACCGGTACGTCGATTGGCTCCTCACTGTGCCGCTATTGCTGCTCGAGCTCGTGGCTGTTCTGGCCCTGGCGCGTAAAGTGCAAAGCAGCCTGCTCACTCGGCTGATTCCCGCCGCCGCCCTCATGATCGCCCTCGGTTACCCCGGAGAGATGGCTTCGGACAACCTGACCCGCGGCATCTTCGGCTTGCTGTCCTCGATTCCGTTCGCGTACATCCTCTATGTGCTCTTCGTTGAGCTGACTCGATCGCTGAAACGGCAGCCCGCCACGGTGCGCAAAACCATCAGCCTACTGCGACTGCTGCTGCTGGCCACCTGGGGTGTCTATCCGATCGCGTACCTACTGCCCGGCATCGGCATCGACGGATCCGACGCTTGGGTAGGCCTGCAGATCGGTTATTCCGTGGCTGATATTCTCGCCAAATGCCTCTACGGCCTAATCATCTATCGTATCGCGCGCATGAAGTCTTTTGCGGATGACCAAGCCTTTGCCGACTCCGAGCTGTCGTTGGAAGACGCCGCAAGCCTCAAAAGTTCCACGATCAAATCGTAGTTGGCGTTAGCGTTCGGTGCAGGGTCTGTGGCCTGCACCCGCGCCCGTTAGCGGGAGAACGACGCATTTCACCGTAAGCACTCAGTGGCAGCACGCCCGCTCAAGTTATGCAATAAATATTGTCAGAGTCAGAAAAGCCCATCGGTGCGACGACCGATTAAATCCGCCGAGCCGACTACGGGATAGTCGTCTCGCTCGAGCTCTTTCGCGAATTTAGCCTGGGTCAACGAGTGCGGGTCCCTGCGATAAATTGGTCTGTTTTAGGATTGATGACGTCGTGGCGGAAGCTGTCGAGTACTGTTTGCGCAGGGATCCGGCCGGGGAGGCGCGTCGCGTCAGATCGCTATGGAACTGGCTTCTAATATTCGGTAGGGTGCGCAGATAGATGGCCCTGCTTTCGCTTGATCGCGTTCCGAAAGTCATCACTGGGCTGTCAGCTCCCCATGGTGAATTGATGATCGTGAACGATTATCTGCCTCGTGGGCACGTTTCGTAAGCGCGTGTCATGAATCCTGTGCCCGACGGTGACGGTCAACTTTTCGCATGGAGGACCTGTGTCGCGGAGCGGATCGAGGTGGACGCAGCGATGAAGTGGACCGACCTCAACGAAAGAGAGCGGGAGGCAAATCCCATAATCGGAACCATCGAACCCGCCGTGGCCGCGACGCTCGCCCGGCTTCTCCGACCGCACACCGCGACACCCACCGATTGTTTCTTTCTCGTGTGGGAGGGTTATTCCGGCATGCGCGATGACCTACGGGGCACGTCAAGCATCACGATACTTCCCACTCGTCGCGCGCTCATTCTCGCCGGTACCGACTCGATTGATAATATGGCGCTGCTGCGGCACGGCGGCACGAAGAAACTTTTCGTCGGAACCTATGCCGACGCCGATCGGGGCAAGGCTCGCAGCGGCACCATCCGCCGCAAACTCATCAACATCCCGGCCTGAATCTTCTCCTCAGCTCGGAAAATCATCCTGCATCTGCCGGCCAGCCGGCCAGCTGGCCATGGGAAGCCGGGTGGACAGCCGCGAACGCGGCTGTCCACCCGGCACCGAAGTTCACAGAACACCATTGACAGCAAAGCCGACAGCTTCGCCGCGCCCACCACAACAACGTGCAGAATTCAGCGACGCCACTCGCTCAAGGCGGACCGGTGGATCGAAGCTCAGCTACTGTCCTGACGGCTGACCGTTCGACGCAATGTTGTCGTGCGCATATGGACCGGTCAAGCAGCCGTAAACCGCTCCGGCGAAAACGACCAGCTTTGAGTCGAGCTTCCGCGTGCCGGGATGGCCACGCGAAGGGCAGGCCAAGCGCTGGAGGGCAGGCTAACCCTGCCGAGCCTTCAGCCGCGGGTTCTTCTTGTTGATCACGAAAACGCGTCCCCGTCTGTGCACGATCTGTGCGCCGGGGAGCTTCTTGAGCGCTTTGAGTGAATTTCGAACTTTCATGGTCACATCTTTCTTGTTGAGAACGAATATCAATTAGAGTAGCAGTCATGATCACGTCTCCCTCTCTCACAGTGAACCTCGTTAGCGGACTTGCCGGTGCCGGTAAATCGTCCATCGCGCGGGCCAGCGGGACAACCAGCATCCGTCTCGCTGGCTCAGATCGCAGCGCCGTTTCCAATGCCATTGCCGGCATTACCCGGACAGAGGTGATGTTGGAGATTCATCCGTCCATAGTTCCGATCGAGGTGGCGATGTCGGTTATCGCTGCGGGTGGCGACCGGGCGCTGCGGCCCGATGCTGAAGTCCTCCGCATCGGCAATTTTGTGAGCGTGCTGGACGCGTCCACGTTTTGGGCGGGCATCCGTAGCGATGCTCTTGCGCCGATTCCTCCCGTCTCCTGTGTCACGCATGGTGAGCACGACCGGACGATTGCCGATGCTTTGGTTGAGCAGATCGAGTGGGCGAGCGTTGTGGTGATCAACAAGACCGACCTGGCCACGGCGGCCGACTGTGCTGACCTGCGTGACTTCGTGCGGCTGCTCAACCCCTCTAGTCATGTCGTTTTCGCTCGCCATGGGCGTACCTCGGTAAAACCATGGTTCCCTCCCCGAGAGAACATGTTGGCTTGGCTGCAGCAAAGCCCCGGTTGGATTCGTCAGCTCAACGGTGAGGGGCTGCTAACTTCGAGCGGTATCGGGCTTGGATGCGTCGTTTACCGTGATCCTCGACCGTTTCACCCGGGCCGGCTCGCGAAATTTCTCAGCGACAAGGCGGCCAAATCGGGGGAGATCCTGCGCTCGCGCGGCCTGTTCCGTCTCGCATCCCGGCCCCACGTTGTGGGTTCGTGGAATAGCGCAGGCCCGACCATCGGCTTCGAACCGACCAGTATGGGCAGCCACGACCCCGAGTCTCCTTGGGGCCAGGAGATCGCCTTCTTTGGCAAGAACCTCGACGGGATCAAGCTCACCGCGAACCTCGACGCCTGCCTGCTGACCAACCGTGAATTCATCGGCGATCCTAGCGAATGGAAATCCCTGGCCGACCCCTTTCCGGCCTGGGACCTTGACGTTGACTGAGACTCCACCACGTCATATCCACTCCGACACGACAGAATCGGTGCCCGCAATGAAACACACAAAAGTGACAACCCTGACCGACCAGGAAGCCAGCGGTCCGCTCGTGGCCCTGTGCGCTGGCTACCGCTGTAACGCGCTCCACCGCCTGGCTGATGGCCAAAACGGTGCCGACCGGTTGCGGTCAACAATCGCAGCCAGCCGAGGTGCGATCCTGGTTTCCACCGAATGTCTGGGAGCCTGCGCCCGCGGGGCTGTCGCTGCGGTGGCCCGCCGCGATGGAAGCACCGGCATGACGGGTCCGTCCGTGTGGCTGGGTGGCCTCGATCAACCGGTCGCTCTGGATGCCCTCCTGGGCTGGATAGCATCCGGCGGCCCGGTGCGCATCCACGCACCGGCAGACGACATCCCAGCCGCGCTATACAGCGCCGTCCTCGGGACCGGCAAACCTATCCGGACCCGTAGCCCCGAGCGTTGACGCACGGGTGGCATGCACCGTGGCGAACGATCTAGCTCCCACCGGTGCGCCGATCGCGGCGGTCTGCTCGTACGACTCGGCGCAGTGACTTTCGTCGACGAATGCGGCTTGCAGGATGATCGCGACGTCGAGACGATGTTGGGTAGTCGGGCATATGACAACGGGGAGGCCGGTCCGCGGTGGACTGACCTCCCCGTTTGCCTTAAGACTCGAGAGTCTCGGGCGGGCGCTACTTAGTGCTCGTCGTAGTGACCCGCGTGCTCAGCGTGCCTGTGGCCGTCGTGCACGAAATCAGTGTGGTCGTCGTGGCTAACGGATTCGTGGCCACAGTCAGCACCGTGAGCGTGGTCTTCGACCGTGTGCTCTGCCTTCGACTCGTGCTCGTCATAGTGACCGTCGTGCAGGGCGTGGTGGTGGGTGTCGTGAACGTAGTCGGTGTGGTCATCGTGCTGGATCGCCTGATGTCCGCAGTCGACACCGTGCTCATGCTCGGATAGGGCGTGCTCGGCGTGGATTTCGGTTGTCGACATAATTGCTTCTTTTCTAACGAGTGAGTGTGTATTAGAGATCCTCTTCGAGGACGTGCTTGATCGCGTCTTCGACGACGTGGGCGATGTGGTGATCCGCAATTGCGTAAGTCACCTCTCGCCCGGTGCGGCTGGCGGTTACCAGCCGAGCCAACCTCAGTGTCTTGAGATGTTGCGACACGAGCGGTTGTGACAGGTCTGTCGCCTCCACGAGGGCGGTGACAGTCAGGTCAGATTGAGCAAGAAAATGCAGTATCTCCAGTCGCGCAGGCGAGGACAGCGCCTTGAAAATCTCTGCCGCTTCCTCAACACCTGCGCCGCTTGCCATGCTTCTATCGAAGCAGATATATAAAGATATTGCAATATATTGATCTAATCAATAATGCTTCTCACGGTTCGGGATCTGACGCAGGTGGTGAGGGGTTAACCTGCCAGGGATCTCCGGGTGTCGCCGTAGTCGTCGCTGGCGGTGATGCCGGTGGCGGCGCATCCGCTGAGGGCAATAAGGCCGGTGAGTGGCCTGGATAGTACAAAAATGCGGCGTTGCGTCCGGCTGAATTTAGCCAAGAGTGACTCCTTTATCGCTCATGAATGGTTCGGCATCGACACCGTCACCGTCGACGCGGGTTTCAAAATGCACGTGGCAGCCGCTCGACGCCCCCGTCGAGCCGACCACGGCAATGATTTCGCCGGCCACGACCAGCTGCCCGGCGTCGACGAGGAGCTGACTGTTATGGGCGTACCCGCTCTCGATGCCGTTGCCGTGGTCAATGAGAATCCAATTGCCATACGAGCCCTGATAGCCGGAGTCGACAATTTGTCCGCTCGTCGCGGCGAAAACGGGCCGGCCGCAGGGAGCGGCAATGTCGGTGCCGTTGTGAAAGTCGCCCACACCGTCAACCGGCTTGTTCGGACGAGAACCGAATGGGCTCGATATTCGGCCCAGAACGGGTAACGCCCAGCCTTCGTCGCTGAGCTGGCCCGGACTCAGGCTGGCCCATTCGCCGTTGTTAGCGGTTTCGGTATACGACGCGGGGTCTGGCGCCTCCCTGATGCTGAACCCGTCGCGTTGAATGGGCACGGTTGTTGTGCCTGCGGCACTGACGCTTTGGAGATCGTCTATCTCGACTGCGGCAGTCACTGCGGCCCTGGGTGTTTGGTTGGCGACCGCAAGCGTGGGCAGGGACGTACTAATCGCGAACAGAGCGATCATCGCCATTGCGCTACCGGCTGCTGTGCGCTGGCGCAGTGAGACGGGCCGGGAAGCTGCCCGTGATGGTGGTTGAGCCGGGCCGGATCGGCGCGCGCGCAGCCTGGTCTCCAACGCGCGCATGTCGCGACGCGACAGTGCTGGCTGTGCGCCGGAGATTTGTGGGGCGGTGGCGACGTGACCGGTGTTATCCACGGAACGCTGCCCGCGGAAGTCGGAAAATTTGACGGCAATGCATAAATATGTCCTTGCGGGTGATTCAGAAAAAGGAAGATGGTCGCCCAGCGCGGTTCTCCAATGAAGAATCCCTGCTGAATGAGCCGCTCTCGAGCGAGAAGCTCGTCATGACGGTGAGGCGAAGTTCCGCTACCAGCTACCAGCTACTGGCGCGAAACCGCATCACGGTCTAAACGCGACTAATAGACAGCAGGGTGAGGTTGGGGCGATGAATCGGCAAGGAAACGCTGCGCCATGACGCCAGAGTGACGCTGCTGGCGTCGAGCAGGCGCCGACGCAGGGCCGGAAGCCGAATCAGGAAAATCATGGCGACGAGGGCGAGCAGCAGCACGCACGTCATCGCGAGCAGCGCGGCAAGAGCCAGCAGTGAGACGAAAGGCGACAGCGAGACGGATGCATTGACCCGTCGTACCGCGCAATCTAACGTCATGTCACCTTCTGCTTCTGTCTTCAGCCCACGAACGGGCTGCCACTGTCTTTCCTCGCAGGATACCGCACGGCCAGCGATCATTCCTGAATGCCGGTTTCGGAAGGTGCGGCATCCGCTCTGATGAACGCTCGCCGAGGACGTTAGCAGCAGCTCCCGGGCTCGGGGGTACGTTCGCCGGTCAGCGCAGAAATCGGCGTGGCGCAGGTGTCGCCTTTCCACGCTTCAACGCCTTCCCGCAACGCGAAACCGGCAATCACCAGTGCGGCGACCGCATCGGCCCACGCCCACCCGAGCAGGCTGTTCAGCAGCAGCCCGATGAGTAGTGCGGCCGAGAGGTAGGCGCAGAGCAGGGTTTGTTTGGAGTCGGCGACAGCGGATGCCGAACCCAGCTCGCGGCCGGTGCGACGTTCAAACCAACTCAGCAATGGCATCACCATCAGGCTTACCGCCGCGAGCGCGATGCCGACCGGGCTGTGTTCTGGCGTGCGCAATCCCGTGATCGACAGCGCAGCGTCGACGGTGACATACCCAGCCAGAGCGAAAAAGGAGACAGCGATCACTCGCAGAGCGACCTTCTCGCGCTGTTCCGGGTTCGGCGCGGCGAACTGCCAGGCGACGGCGGCGGCCGAGAGCACCTCGACAATCGAATCGAGACCGAAACCGATCAGCGCTGCCGACGACGCGACAGATCCGGCGGCGAGGGCAATGACCGCCTCGATCAGGTTGTAGATAATCGTGATCGCGACGATCCAACGGATTCGCCGTTGCAAGAGCTGTTTGCGCGGCAGACCGAGCGCTCTGATGGTGCGCGCTGAGGTTCGGGTCATCCGCCGGCTCCGCAACAGAGGGGGACTTCGCAGGCGTCGTCACTGCACTCGTTGCCGTCGTCGACCGCGAGGACGACGTCGATCAGGGCGACGAGGGCGCGGGTTAGGTGTGGGTCGGCGATCTCGTACCGCGTTGCGCGGCCTTCCGGGGTCGCCGCGACGATGCCACAACCGCGCAGGCAGCTCAGATGGTTGGAAACATTCGAGCGCGTGAGCCCGAGATTCTGCGCCAGCTGGCCGGGATACCCGGGGGCGTCGAGGAGGCTCAGTAGGATGCGGGACCGGGTTGGATCGGCCAGGGCTCGGCCGAGCCGGTTCATGACGTCCGCCCGCGAGGCAATAGTCAGCATGTACTGACGTTACAGTGATGACTGACCTATTTGCAATGCGGGGCATTCATCGAAGAGTCACGTCGTGAGCGGATGCCGGCGCTCGCTTGTTCAGCGCTCTCATCACTCGCGCCCAGGTGCTGGCCGGCTGGAACAGGGCTCGCGCAGAAGCAACGACCCACGTCGAGCGGATCCTCGACCGCCTCCCGAGGCGCGAGCGCGATTTCATCCAGGCTATGGCGGGCCTGCCGAGAGCGCACGCTCAGTCATCGGTGCCGTCAGTGCTCATGCCCACTGACATTAGCGGCGCTTCCGGCCAGCGCTACTAGCGCGGTCCAGGTGCTGCCGTAGTCGTCGCTGGCAGCGATGCCGGTGGCGTCGGCGACGAGGATCCAGGGTGCGGTGCCGTCGACGACGGTGAACGCTTCGGGGGCGCGGCCGGTCGTTCCAGTCTGGGTCCACGTATCGGCGTCCAACCGCCAGACTCCGCCGCTGGGATCCATTCCCACCAGGCTGCTGCCGGCATCCGTTTCGACGGTGTCGATGAGGAGCAGTGCCGGAGCGCCGGCCAATGGGGTAAACGTTTGACCGGCGTCTGTGCTCATCAGGAGGCCGTCGGCTGTCGTGGCGTAGATTCGATCGGGCCGGGTTGGATCCGCGCTCAGGTCGCGGAGTGCGAGGACCGCTCGTGGGGACCAGGTAAGACCGGAGTCGTCACTGACTGTGATGGCCCCGGTGCCGGCGTTATAGCCGTAGACGCGCAGGGTGTCGTCGTCAAGCTGGACGGCATCCAAATCGTGAAAATCGGTTTCGCCCTCCAGCGACACTGCCGTCCAGGATGCCGCCTCATTGGTACTTGAGATCAGCCCCAGATTGGGTAGTCGCAGGTCGTTCGGCTCGGTCGGATCGGGGTGGCCGGATGCCAGCAGGTGGCCGGGAGCTGCGACGGTAAAGCCCATCGTGTCTTGCCCCAGACCGGCGATCTGCGTCGGCTGGGTCGTGTCGGCGCGGGGCGCTCCGGTCAAATAGGTGTCTGGCAGAACGTTGGTGGGGATGAGCCAGACACCGTGGTGGGTGGCCGCGTAGGTATTTCCCGTCAAGGGATCGGCGCCGAGGCCGTGCACGTGCTCGAAGGCGCTCTCGACCGGGGCGGTGTCTGCCGTCGGCACGGCGGAATCCGGGCCGCTGGCGGAGCATCCGCTGAGGGCAATAAGGCCGGCGAGTGGCATGGATAATACGAAAATGCGGCGTTGTGACCGGCTGAATTTAGCCAAGAGTGACTCCTCGGGTGCTCATAAATGATACTGCAGTGAGAGAGGGCGGGAAACTGGCGTCAGTGTTGCATGCCGTGCATACCCGTATCGTGATCGGCCAGGCCCAAATCGACCGGCGGGGTGGCCGCTGTTTTTCGGGGGGTGAATGTGATCCCGTTCGGTGTCGACCCAACGGGAATCGTGGCCACCACCGTCAACGTCGTCAGATCGAGTACGGAGACCGTGTCGTCAAACATATTGGTGACATAGGCATGTCGGCTGGTCGGGTCAATGACGATACCGTGCGCCCCGGCCCCGGTCTCGACCGTGCGAACAACGGCAAAGGTGGCGGTGTCGACGATGGAAACAGTAGTGCTGGGTTGCTCTTCTGTACCTTGGTTGGCGACGAGAACATACTTACCGTCTGCACTGGCGAACGTTTGAATCGGGCCAACACCAGTGGGAATGGTGGCAACGAGTTGGCGGGTAGCGGTATCGACTTTCGCCACAGCGTCGTCTCCGTTCAGCGAGGCATAAACGAACTGTCCGTCGGGCGAGAACGCGACCTGTGCTGGCGATTCCCCCACCTCAATTTCGTCAACCTGCGTGTTGGTCGCCGTGTCGATGACGCTCAGGGTGGTTCCTGCAATGTTTGCAACGTAAATCGTGGTGCCGTCCGGGCTGGGCCGCAGCCCGTGGGGTCCCGCGCCGACCGGGATTGTGGCGATCGTCGTCATGGTGGCGATGTCGAAAGCTGACACGGTGTCGTCGGCATTGTTTGTTGTGTATGTGCGAGTCTCGTCGGGCGTCACGATGACGTGGGCGGGCATCACTCCTGTGGAAACTGTGCCGTGAACCTCG
Organism: Cryobacterium sp. Y11; assembly: GCF_002929535.1. Classification (GTDB taxonomy): domain Bacteria; phylum Actinomycetota; class Actinomycetes; order Actinomycetales; family Microbacteriaceae; genus Cryobacterium. The sequence continues at coordinate 359,672 of NZ_PJJO01000060.1, read as the reverse complement.
TTCGTTTGCAGATCGATTTCTACAGCCATGGCCGACGTGCCGCTAACCGCCCAGATGGAGCGGCCCCCCGGTGCGGCCTGCACGTTGTGCGGGCTAGCAACGCCGGTGAGGGTCGTAGCCACCGTGTTGGTGGTGGCGTCGATCGCCGTGAGGCTGGCGTCGTCTTCGTTCCCGACCCAAATAGTGCCGGTGACCATGTCGTTATGAGCGGATGCTTGCGCGTTCGAATTACCGCTGGTAACTGCCACGACTGCTGTCGCCGCGACAACGGCGGCAACGCCGACTGCGACCGCAACGGTGGTGAGAGTGCGCTTCGTCATTCGAGCAGTCCCGTGACCCATTTTGCCTGCATCATTTCCCATCATCTGTTTCCTTTCGCGGCCCGCCGGTGGCGCTCCTCTGTGGAGTCTTCTGGCCTCGAATAGAGAACTGTCGAAGAAACTGTGAAGTTTTCCTGTGGTTTCCTCGCCGGGATCGGCTGCTGCCGCGCATCCGTTCGGCACGCGGGTAACGTGGCGGGACAATGAGAGCATGACGTCACCTACTTTCAGGCCGTACACGGCCCAGCCGCGGCCCAGAGTGCTGGTGGTAGATGACGAGTTGCCGTTGCTCGAGCTGGTCGCCGGCTACCTGGAACGAGATGGATTCGACGTCGAGACGGCAGTCGACGGACCGTCGGCCGTGACGAAGGCGCGAGACTGGTCCCCGGCCATTATCGTTTTGGACGTTGGGCTGCCGGCGATGGATGGGATCGAGGTCTGCCGCACCGTTCGCACGTTCACCGACTGCTACATCATCATGCTCACCGCTCGCGTCGACGAAATTGACAAGCTGGTCGGGCTTTCTGTCGGTGCGGATGACTACCTGACCAAGCCATTCAGCCCGCGTGAGCTCGTGGCGCGCGTGCGCGCGATGCTGCGTCGTCCGCGGCCCAGTGAACAGGTCGACGTCGGGGGCGCTGCGCCGCTGGTCTTTGGCTCCCTCCGAATCGACGTCGCCGGTCGGGAAATTCACCGCAGTGGTGAACCGGTGGATCTCACTCGGACGGAGTTTGACGTTTTGGCAACATTGGCCGGTAAATCTCGGATTGTCTTCTCCCGGCAGCAACTCATCGAGGAGGTATGGGGTGATGGCTGGCTGAGTGATCCACATCTCGTGGATGTGCATATCGGACACCTGCGACGCAAAATCGGTGACGACCCATCCTCACCGGTCTTCATTCGGACGGTACGCGGGGTGGGATACCAGATGGGCGCCGGAGCGTGAGCAGCAGACGCGTTCGGGTTCCTGGCCTGCGGGATCTCAGCGCGCGCCTACTCATCGCCATCCTGTTCGTTGTTCTGGTCGGGGTCGCCACCGCCTGGGTCGTCGTCGCAGGTATTGGCCCGGCCATTTTTCACGCACATCTGACGGGGATGGGCGCCGGACCAGAGTTGTCGCTTCACGCCGAAGAGGCCTTCCGGACGGCGTCCCTGCTTTCGCTGGCCGTGGCCTTGATCGCAGCCCTGGCCACCTCCGTCGGGGTTAGCCTGTTTGTCTCGCACCGGATCACTCGGTCCCTCGCGCCCGTTACCGCGGCCGCGAATAGTGTTGCCAACGGGAATTACACGGCCCGAATCCCCGCTGTGGGTTTGGGAGTGGAGTTTGATGACCTCACCACGGCGTTCAACTCGATGGCCACCGATCTCGGCCGAATAGAAGCGACCAGAACGAGAATGCTCGGCGACCTGGCGCACGAAATGCGCACGCCCATCACCACGATTGGGGCCTATCTCGAGGCCATCGCCGACGGTGTGCAGCAAGCCAACCCGGCAACGCTCACCATGCTGGGAGACCAGGTCACTCGACTGACCCGGCTCAGCGAGGACGTCTCCATCGTGACCACTGCCGAGGAGGGTCGACTGACCATGCACCGGCAACGACTGCCCGTCGCGCAGCTTCTCGCTGATGCAGTAGCCCAGGCGGCGGCGCAATACGCCACCCAGAATGTGACCTTGACGGCGGTTATCGCTGCCGGCGCCACGGCTGCTGCCGTCAATGGGGACGGCGATCGGATCGGTCAAGTCCTGACCAATCTTCTCGACAACGCGGTTCGACACACCCCGTCCGGCGGTGAAGTCGCTATTTCCGCCGCGGTCGCCGGCACCAGGGTAGCGATCTCGGTATTCGACCGGGGTGATGGAATTCCTCCCGACCATCTCTCGCATGTCTTTGAGCGCTTCTATCGAGTGGATGCCAGCCGCGACCGCGCTCACGGTGGTTCGGGAATTGGTCTGGCGATCGCAAAATCCATTACCGAGGCCCACGGTGGAAGCATCCGTGCGGAGAGCGCAGGAGTCGGATGCGGTGCGACCTTCACCGTGGAGCTGCCGCTTCTTCCCTGAACCCGCGCAGCCTGGTGCGCGAGCGGTGGACATCGACCAGCCGGCGTTGAACGTGGTCACGGAATCCGTGGCCCGGTTGGGCGCCGCAAGGCTGCCGGCATCCGTTGGTATCGGTGTTGGTCTGGGTGGCCGCTGCGCTAACCGGCGTAGCGCCTACCCATATCGGGCGCGCTCATGGCGCCGAGCTTACTGTTTCGGGTACGACGCGCTCACGGCACCCACCTGGGCTCTTCCTCGTTGGCGACCGTCTCGATCCAGTCGTGGTCGTCGGAGAGGTAGATGCCGGATTGCGCGCTCTCGCTGTCGGTAGCAACCTCGCCGCCGGCCCGCGTGATCTTGGCGACGACCTTCGGCGGCACAGCGTCGCCGTTGTTCGCGATCAGCCACGCCCGCGTCGACAGCGTCAGTTTGGGCTACCGCAGTTCGATATTCAGACGGCGCAGTCTGCCATGCTGTCGCCGGCGTGCGATCGGCCGGAGCGAAGCATCCGCTTGCCTGCGCGAGCCTGCAACGCCCGCGCGCATCGATAAACTCGAACCATGTCAGACCAGCACTTCGAGCAGGACGAAACCCTGCGCCTGCCGACCGTCCAATTTCGCGTCGTTCTCGACCTGGGGCCTCGGCTCGCAGCGGCCATCACCCTGCCACCCGAGCTGGCGCACCCCGATCTGTTTGCCGACCGCGACGATGAGGGCGAGGCGCTCAACCTGTCGATCGACTACGACAGCGGGCAGCTGCACGTACTCCTCGACGAGGCCGGCCCCAGTTATCACTACCACGGCACCGCCGACCCGTACGAAAGCCCGTGGCCGGAGGACCAAACCACGATTCTGCTGGAGTGGGCGCTCGTTTTGGTGCAGGAAATCGACGGACAAGACGAACTTCTCGACTCGATCTACGAGGCCGCGGAGTGGTTTGAACAGGGCTTCACGCTCTATGTACCCGAGACCGAACCGACCCAGCTCGAACTCATTGAGGTCGACATCATTGGTGAGCTGCTGACCTTGCCGTGGCTGGGATCCGGTCGGGTCGACCACGACCACATCGACGGCGACAACCACCCGATCGCCCTGCTCTGGAATATGACCAACGACGACCCCGATGTGCCGATCGCGCGCGCCTGGCTCGATCCGGAAACGGGGGAGCCACGCACCGCGGCCGAGCCCGGTGTGGACTGGAACGCCGTCGCCATGAGTGAAGACGAGGTGCTGCAGTGGCTCGTCGGCATCTACACCAACCACCACGTGGCCGCGACGCCCGAGGCGCAGATTATGCGCGCGGCGCTCGAGCGCATGGGTGGCATTCGCTGAGTGCACCATCGGTCGGCCGCGCCGCAGCATCCGCTCACCGAGGTGTGACTGTGCCATGGAAAATGGGCCGAAACTCCCATCTCGACACCGGGCGATAGGCGTGACGCGGCGTATCAGCGTGCTCACGGCGCCCGGGTCAGTGACGCGAGCAGGCGTTCGAGTGGGCCCTTACCCAGAAAATGCCGCCACAGGCTGGCCCCGAGTAGCGTGACGACGAGCATCCAGATCAGCAGCGGCCACCCGGGATAGTCAACCTCCCGGCCGCCGGCGACCACAATGGCCAGGACCATAATCTGGAGCGTGTAGACGCTCAGCGCCATTGAGCCGGTCGCTGCGACCGGCCAGAGGATGCCGCGCGCGATTCGGCCGGGCACGTCACGCTGCCGTGCCGTGAGCCAGAGCAACGCCCCGATGAGCGCAATGGCGAGCCCGCCGGAGCCGATCACTTCGGCGATTGATCCGGAATGGGCCGCTGCGCTGGCCCCGGGGAGCACGACAGCCGCGCCGTAGCCGGCCACCGCAGCCGACGCACCGATCCCCGTCGTGGCCACCTGGGTTTTCGGCCGATTCAGATCGGACCGCACGATGATGAGTCCAGCCAGGAGAAACGGCATCCAGATGAGCACTGGGTAGGTGCCATTGAGAAAGAAATAGTCGATGAAATAGGCGAACGCTGGCTGGTCGACATCCACTTCGCCCTGGGCGGCACCGAGCAGGGGCGCTCCAATGAAAAACGCCATGCCGATCAGGCCGAGGAGCCAGCGGCGCAGAAAGAGCAGGGGTATCAGCACCAAGAACATGAGGGCGTAGAAGTGCAGAATGATGGCGATACCGCTGTGCAGGCTGGAAAGCACCAGGCCGAGCAGAAACAAGAACAGTGCGCGCACCAGAATGCCGACGACACGATCAGAACGCTGGCCGCGCCCAAGCGGATGCTGCGACCCGGTCATGATGCCCAGCGACACCCCGGCCAGGGTCGCGAACAGTATGGACGAACGCCCGTCGACGAACAATTCGGCGTCGTTCGCGCGCGGGACGGCGTGGGCCACGAACATACCGATGATCGCGAGACCGCGGGCGATGTCGATGGCGACGACCCGTGTGCTCGTGGCGGGCCTCGTCTGCATGAGAACAAGGCTACGTGTTCTCCTGGCCAGTAATGCAGGCGGGTTCGCGCTTCGTAACGCTGGCGCTGGCCCAGATGACCGCCGAACCACGAGTGCAAGGATTCACGTGCTGCGGGTTATGGCTCCAGGACGAGCATGAGCGCTGTGTTCCAGCGACTTGACGCTGTGCGGTGCCGACAACGCGACACCTCGGCAGACGTCGTTGTGGTGAGTTCATCGGGGAGCGTCATCACGGGGCGTCAGCAGCAGCCGGGCCAGCGCCACCCGACGCCGTTCGGGCTGACCAACGCGATTCGCTCCAGACCCTGCGCCACGATGGTTCGCCGGGCGCAGGTCACTTCGGCGATACGGCGGCTAGTCGGAACGTCGGGGTTCTAGCCGGTCAACGTGGATGTGTTCGTCATCGCGCACCCGGGCATCCGCTGTGTCGAGCAGGGACTGGGCAGGCTGCACCTTCTCGCCAACCTCGGTGCGTAGTTTGCCCGCCGAGACCTGGGCATCGGAGGCCCGCTGATTCAGCAAAATCTTCGACCCGTGTTTGTTCTCGTTGCTGGTCTTGGCTATGCGCGCGCGGCGAGCCAGTTTGGTTTCGGTCTCGATGCGCGAGCGTTTCTCGGTTTTCGGGGCGCCGGCGCCAACGTCGGCATCGCGATCTCGTTCGAGTTCGAGTTCGAGGTCGGCGACATCGGCTGGGCGCAGCTCGCGTTCGACGCGACCGACACCGCGAGCTTTGTGTAGGGCTGGGACGCCGCCATCGAGGCGGCCCCGCGCGACGTCACGAGCTTCCTGATGATGGGCCGCCCGCAGCGCGGTGAACCCCAGATCGCCCAGATCATGGCCGTGGTCAATTCGAGTGATCCCGACGTAATCATCGAACGGCTGCGACCCCTCGCTAACATCGCCCCTTGGTCGGTCAGGAGGTGCGTTTGCAGTCCTCCGCCCAGGTAGGGGGCAACGCGGATCCTGGTCCACACCGTGGCCAGGGCGAACCGGTGTCGTGCTCGGGCCTGATCGAACACCTCACGCCCGAATTCGCGGCCGCTGCCACCCGGCTGATCCAGAGCGGTGACGTGTACTTCTTTCCGATTCGCACAAGGGGCGGCGCCGTCGCCGGTAGAGCGGATGACGCCACCCCGTTCGCGCATCGGCAAGCGAATTTCTCCGTGGTCGCGCTCGGCACCAACCGGGCGCGTCTCGCTGCAGCCTGGGACGATCTGTACCAACACCTGGCCGGCGTCTACCTCAGCTGTGAAACAGATCAACGCCCCGAACGCCTGGATGATGCTTTTCCGCCGGCAACACTGGCCCGCCTGCGCAAACTGAAACGGCGTTACGATCCCGAAAACGTGTTTCGCGACAACTTCAACGTGTCACCGGCCGCCTCAGATCCAGGAGCGGTAGCCTGAAAGTGCACGCAAGCAAAGGAGCAATAATGCAGGTCATTGTTAATACCGACAGCAACGTCGACGGTACAGAGCGTGTCGCCGGCGGCCTCGAAACCATCGTCGAAGAATCCCTCGCGCGCTACGGCGACCGCCTGACCCGGGTTGAGGTTCACCTCTCCGATGGCAGCGCCGGCCGCAGCAGCGCCGAGGACATCAAGTGCACGCTCGAGGCCCGCCCGGCCGGTGGCACGCCCGTCGTCGTCACCGAGAACGCCAGCGCCGTTGAGGAGGCCCTGACCGGCGCCCTGCACAAGATGAAAAGCCTGCTCGAGAGCCACTTCGGCAAGCTGGATGCCCGCAAGGGCAACCTCCCCATGGGCGAGGTCGTCTAACCCAACGGGCTCGTTACCCGAGGGCTCCTTGGCTGCGCCGAGCGGATACCGCGCTGTGTGAGCCCCGGCATCCGCTCGCCTAGCGCGGGGAAGTCTCGTGGCACGTGTTTGAGAAGTTGGCACTCGTTCAAACCGGGGCGAACCTCTCAAACACGTGCCGCGAGCGCTACCACGTGCCGCGAACGCTAACGAATGCCGCGAGCCAGCGCGCGGTGGCTGACGACGCTGACAACCTCGTGCCAGAAGGTGTGGCAGCGGCAAAACGGCACGGCACCAATGATAACGTCGCCTAGGTCTGGCCAGCGATGGGCGGTCACCGCCCCTCTGTTGCTAGGAACTCCCTCATGCCCCAACGCCTGAACCTGTCCAAGAACCTGCCGCGCAGTCTCGCCGGGTTGTCGCGTGAGATCGTTCAGGACCTGCAGCAGCTGGCCCGCACGCCGTCCCTGCTCGTGGCCTGCAACTACGGAGGTACGCTCTCGTATCACGGGGCTTCGGATGTGCCCTCTCAGTTGCTCGCCGAATCGGCGCTCGCACTGCGCGCGCTCGCCGCGTTGCCCAACACCCACACGGCCGTGATGAGTGGGCGCACCCTGCGCGACCTGGCCGCTGATTCCCGGCTGCCCCGAGAGGTTCACCTGGTCGGCTCCAACGGCGCCGAGTTCGACTCCGAATTCTTCGACGCAGACGCCGATGACAACGTCTCGGCAGAGCAGGACTCCGGCGCGGCCCTCGACCGCCTGCGCGCCCGCCTCGGCGTCAGCGCCGCCTTCTTCGCCGGCGACGGCGCGAGCGACGAGATGGCGATGAATACCCTGCACGGCCCTGACCTCGGAATCCGCATCGGCGACGGCGAATCCGTCGCCGCGCATCGGGTCAGCGGCCCGGAAAAACTCGCGCAGCTACTCGCCCTGCTGTTCGAGCTGCGGAAAGACTGGTTGTTCGGCCAGCACGTCGTCGCGATCGAACGTCACTCCATGATCGGCGACGGCACATCGACCGCCCTGGTGACTCCGGAGGCCCGCATCTGCTGGATGACGCATCCGCTGCCCGATTCTGGCTCGTTGTTCGCGAGCATTCTCGGCAGCGAAGAGGCCGGACACTTCTCGATCGAACCGGTGAAAAAGAGCCGCGTGCTCGGTCAGCGCTACGTCGACAACACCATGATCGTCGAAACCCGCTGGGCCGACGTGACCGTGACTGACTACATCGAACCGTCGCCGCTGGGCATCACGAACCTGGTGCGCAAGCTCACCGGAACCGGCCTGGCTCGCATCGTGTTCGCACCCCGCCCCGACTATGCCGTCGCCTACTTCAACATGCACACGGACGACGGCCTGGTCACCATTACTGGCACCCCCGACCCGATCGCGCTGTCGGCGCCGGGTGTCGAATTCACGATAACTAGCGACGGCCGCAACGAAACGGCCACCGCCATCGTCGACCTGTCCCAGGGCGCTGTCATGCTCAACCTGCGCTGCGGCGATACAGAGCCCTATCAAGCGGATGCCGCCGGCGAGGCCGCCAGGCGCGGTGCGGTCATGAACAACTCGCGTTCCTGGGTGAATTCGCTCTCCTTGCCGAGCGTCAAGCCCTCGCTCGTCGGCCGTTCGGCCCTCGTGCTGCGCGCCCTGTGCTACGAACCGACCGGCGCGGTGCTCGCGGCATCGACGACGTCACTGCCCGAGGGAATCGGCGGAACCCGCAACTGGGACTACCGCTACTGCTGGCTGCGCGATGGCTCAATGACCGTCAAAGCGCTCGTCGACCTTGGATCGACCGACGAGGCCGAGGCGTTTTTGGGCTGGCTGGCCGGGGTCGTGGCGGACAGTCCTGGCGCGCAGTGGCTGCATCCGCTGTATTCGGTCACTGGATCGTCGCTGTCGACCGAGGCAAGCCTCGAATCGTTGCCTGGCTATGCCGGATCGCGCCCGGTGCGGATCGGAAATGCCGCAGACAACCAGGTGCAGATCGACGTATTCGGGCCGGTCGCCGAGCTCATCGACACCCTCAGCGCCCGAAAGGGAACCCTCTCCGACTTTCAGTGGCACCTGCTCACCGAGATGGTCGAGGCCGTGACGAGTCGCTGGCAGGAGCCCGACCACGGAATCTGGGAGGCTCGGCGCTCGCCGCGGCACCACACCTACACGAAGACCATGTGCTGGGTGACCGTGGATCGGGCCATTCGCACCGCCGTTCGGCACGGACGCCCGGTCGGGGCCGGCTGGTCCGAGTTGGCCGAGACGATTCGCGAGGAGGTACTGCGCGAGGGATGGAGCGAGGAGGCGCAGTCGTACACCGTGGCGTACGACAGCCCCGACCTCGACGCGGCCGTGCTGCACATTGGACTGTCCGGCCTGCTCGACGTGCGCGACGAGCGCTTTCAGAAGACGGTGAGCGCCGTGGAGCGCGAGCTGCGGGTTGGCCCGACGGTGTTTCGCTACCGCTACGACGACGGCCTGCCCGGGCTCGAGGGTGGCTTTCACATTTGCACGACCTGGCTGATCGAGGCCTACGTACTCACCGGCCGGCTCGATGAGGCCGAGGCCCTGTTCAATCAACTGGTCGCGCTGGTCGGCCCGACCGGGCTTCTTTCGGAGGAATTCGACCCGGCCACCGAGAAGCACCTCGGCAACCACCCCCAGGCGTACTCACACCTCGGCTTCATCCGCTGCGCGCAGCTGCTCGACGAGCGCCGCGGGAGGTAGCTTTCCGCGAGTCAGCCGTGGGTGCCCGCAGATTGTCTCGGACACCTGTCCGAAAAGTGCTATACTAATCGGATGACTTCGTTAACTGACCCCGGTTTCATCGCCGAGGTCCAGTTCGACGTTCTCCCCGATCTTCTCTCTGAGTCGAAGCTCACGCATGACCCGCGGGCCGAGCGCACAAGGCAGCTCATCTTCACGGCGATCCGTGCGCTGATTGCCCAGCCATCGGCATCCGTTTCGGTGGCTGAAATCGTGCGCCTGGCCGGAATCAGCCGCAGCTCGTTCTATGCGCACTTTGCCAGTCTCGATGTGCTGGCGGCGGAGCTGCTGCAGGCGCAGTTCGCTGATATCGGCTCGGCCGGTCTCGACCTTCGACCGGTCAGGGCCGGCGAGAGCGCTGCACGGTTTGGGTATGCCCGCCTCGTTGCTCACATGGTCGAAAATTTTCCCCTGTACGCGAGTGTGCTCGAGCTGCCGTTGACCCGCACAGCGCATGACCAGATCATCGAGGCCTACGCCACCCGAATGCTCGAGTCGGTGCTCGTCTTTGACGAGACCGTGAACGCCGAGCTGGTCACGACCTACGTCGCCGGCGGCGCGCTCACCCTGATCGGCTCCTGGATGCGCGGCCACCTCGACGTCTCCGACGACGAACTTGTCGAACAGCTCGTGGCGCTGCTGCCCGGCTGGCTGCTCGATCACCACACCTCAAGCGCAACGCCGTTACGCGTTGCATCACCCACACAAAACTGAAGGCGCATTTTATGAAGATTGAAATCGGCGAAACACTGGTCTACCCGCACCACGGCGCGGTCACCATCACAGATCTCACCACCCGCACCATCAAGGGCGTCGAGAAGCAGTTCATGACACTCAATGTGCACACCAGCGCGCTGACCATTCAGCTGCCGGTCGACAACGTTGAGCTCGTCGGCGTGCGTGACGTCATCGACGCCGCTGGCGTGAGCGCCGTGTACGAAATTCTGCAGAATGCCTTTACCGAGGAGCCGGGCAACTGGTCGCGTCGCTACAAGGCCAACCAGGAGAAAATGGCCAGCGGCAGTGTCTACCGGGTGAGCGAGGTCGTGCGCGACCTGTGGCGTCGCGACCAAGACAAGGGCGTCTCGGCCGGCGAGAAGCGGATGCTCGAAAAGGCGCGTCAGATCCTCGTCTCCGAACTCGCTCTGGCTCAGGGCCTCACCGACCAGGAAGCCGGCGACCTGCTGCTCATCGAAATTCAGAACTACGTCGTCAGCGACGAGCCGGTGGAAGTCGCCGTCTAATCTGAAGAACTACCCGTGAACGCTTCCGGCACTGCCCCTGCGATTCGCGGCGCGCGGGAGCCGCGCCGCTGCGCGGGAGGTATAACTCCCGCGCACTGGCGTACCTCCCGCGTATCGCGTGACGCAGGAATTCCGGGCAGACCGTAGCTCCCGCGCAGCGGCGTACCTCCCGCGCAGAGCGGTTGGTCTCAATGGATGTCCGCACACGTGCGAGGCAGCACGAGGCACCCGCACAGCCCGGCCGCCGGAATCCTGCTCACGATCCTGGCCCGGAACAAATCGCGGGCGGGTTAGGGGCGCGGCACACCGTGCGCTGTGCGAATGCGCCGCCCGTCGGGGACGGTCTGCAACTCTTTCAGAGCGGTCTTCTGGCTCTTCCTGGCCTCGGCCCGGGTCTGCCATGAAAGTCTCCTGATCAGATTGAATGGAGCCGGGATCACTCTCGGTAGGGCGAGCGCGATCCCGGCGGTGAACATCTGCTGCGTGCTGCGAACTAGTGTTCGGCTGTGTCGACGACGGTGGCCGTCACCGACCGTGCCGACCGCGCATCCACGTGGATCTAGTTCTTGAAGACGTCCTTGACGTCTTCGCCGACCTTCTTGGCGCTCGCCTTGCTCTGGTCTGCGCGTCCTTCGGCGACCTTGGAGTCGTCGTTGGTGGCCTTGCCCACTGCCTCGGTAGCCTTGCCCTTGAGGTCCTGCGCGGCGTTCTTCATCTTGTCTGCTGCACTCATGGTGTTCTCTCTTTCGTGAGGTGTCTCTCGGGTACGTCCGGTGCGGAAGCGCCGAACAGAAGTGGGGGAGTCCGGCTAGCGAATGCGCGTGCTGCGACTGGTGCGCACTCGGAAGCCTCCGCTGATTTGCAGCAGGGCAGGCAGACGCAGGCCGAGCAGCTCATCGAGGGCGAGCAGGGCCTGTTCGACGATGCGCAGAACGTCGGTCGGGGAGGTGCCGCGTCGGCAGGTCACCGAAACTTTGAGCACGGCCTCGCGGGCCACCCGGTAGGTCGATACCCGGGTCGAGAGAAATTCTGGGCGCTGCCCAAGCGCGTTCTGCAGCGCTTGCTCGGCGACAGCCGAATCGACTTCGGTATTACCCCAGTTTGTGGTCTGCTCGCTAATCAGGTGCGCGGAATGCCCATTGCCCTGCCGCACAATGAAGCGCAGCAGCAGGCCGACGACCGCCAGCAAGACGGCGAGGACGACGATCCAGATCCAGCTATTCTGCGTGGCGCCGAGCGGCGTGGCCTGGAGCCAGCCGTCGGCCGTGGCGCCAATCCTGCCGGTAACCGAGGCCCAGCCATTCTGCAGTGTGACCTGCGTTGCGATCAGGCCGAGCAGAGCGGCCACGGCTAGCAGCACCAGGCCGGCCACGAAAACGACGCCGCGGTTGAGTGCGCGATTGGTGTTGTTCACGCTCCGACCCTTCCGCCGACGGCAACCACGACCCGAGTCTGGAGCGTTGGTCGCAGCTTGAGACCGTCCAGCTGGGCGCGAACGGCCTGGTCCACCGAGTCGCGCTGTACCGGCTGCCCCGATGTCGGCACTACATGCACCGTTGCGAGGCGACGAGAGATGCTGACCCTGGTGCTGTCGGGATCGATACCGCTCACGCGAGCAGCGCGTCCGGCCAGAGCGGATGCGATCACCTCGTCATCGACGACGGTCACCATGCGCTCGGAATCGATGAGGTGCCGCGCTCGACGCCCGGGAGTGACCGCAACGATGACGAGACCGAGACCGAGCAGGGCGCATCCGGCCGTGATAGCGCCGAGCACTGGTGTCGGCACCATCGAAGCGGATGCGACGCCCGCCGCCAGATCGGCCGGAGTTGCCAGCAGCGCAGGCTGGTCGATCAATCGCAGCACGATCTCGGTACCGAGCCAGCAGCACACCAGAATGGCCACGACGGCCACCGCGATTGCCGCGGTAGACCGCGGGGAATGCAGTTCGCGTCGGCTGATGCGCCCGTACGTCGCCGTCATCGCCACGTCAGTCATTGCACTCGTCGTTCCTGCTGTACATCAATGCCGGTCAGCCGCACGGTGACCTGACCGACAACAGCGCCGGTCAGCTCTGTGACGCGGTGACGAATTTCGGTCTGCGACCGAGCCGACCGGGCCAGAATGGTGCCGCCCGTGCGTGCGATGACGGCCGGTTCGCGGGTGACGCGCGCGAGCGGAACGACGCGAATAGCGGTGTTGATCGTGAGCGCCAGCATGCCATGGTCGTCGCGGAGTTGCACGCTAACCTGGCCGGACGGCACACTGAGTGACTCGGCCGTGACCATACCGACCAACTGGCGCAACGCCCGGGGTGCGATACGGGTGCGACCGCGGGGCAAGCCGGGCGTTGCCGGTGCGGTTTCACCCAGGAACCAGCCAGTGGTGGAGTCCGTCGCGACGCTCACGACGAGGAACGCTTTCCCTGAAACGCTCCGATCAGCGAGCTCAGGTCGAGGCGGCCGTCAATCACGCGGCCAACGAGCGCTCCGATCAGCATGGCCACTGCAACGAACAGAAACGCCCAGAAGCCCAGAATGACCCAGGTCAGCGATAGAATCGCGCCGACCAGCATGCCGGTGCGGGTTGCGGTCGTCACCGGAGTGCGGCTTTGCTCGGTTCAGCGTCGGCGGGGTCGTCGCTGGGCAAGTGAATGTCGACTATGGTCACGTTGACTTCGGTAACCTCGAGTCCCACCAGGTCTTCAATGGCCTGAATGACACTCGAGCGGATGTCGTCGGCCACCTGCTGCAGCTGCACCGGGTACTCGGCGACAATCGTCACGTCGACGGCAACCTGCGTTTCGCCGACCTCGACCGAAATGCCCTGGCTCACGTCGGTGTTGTTCATGGCGTCGCGAATGGCGCCGAGCGCGCGGGCCGCGCCGCCGCCGAGGGCGTGCACGCCGGTGACCTCGCGCGCGGCAATGCCGGCAACCTTGGCCACGACGCCGTCATTGATCACGGTCTTTCCGGTGCCGGTCAGCGGCTCGCCAGCCAGAGCAGTGCCGACGGGTAGGCGGTCGTTCGGGGACGTGGTTGCAGATCCGGTGCCATTGGCGTCGATGAGGTCCATGAGCTAGCTCCTTCAGGTTGGGCCATCTGTTCAGGCCGAAAGCGGATTGTTACCTGTAGGACGAAACCTGTGGCATATTCGTCACGCGAAGATGAGAAATATTTCTGAACCGTTCGACTGAGGAGGGATGATGCTCGGCAGGGTGGGTGAGCAGATCGCTTCGCCGCTGGATACGGCTACCGATCAGATGCTCGCCGACCGGGCCGCGGACGGTGACCTGCGTGCCTTCGAGGTGCTGGTTCGACGTTACGGTCCGCTCATGCGCGTGTACGCGACCCGGATTCTCGGCTCGAACGACGAGACCGACGACGTGGTGCAGGAGTCGTTCATCACGGCCTGGCAGCAACTCGGCACGCTCGCGGATGGTCGTGCCGTGAAGAGTTGGCTGATGCGCATCGTTGGCCGCCGGAGCATTGATCGACTGCGCGCTCGCCGCCTGCACGTCAACATCGACGACACGGATGCCCCGGCGCCGGAGAGTCACGCACCTCACGTTCTGGCCGAGACCCTGTCTCAGACCGAGGCGCTCGCTCATGTGCTTGCCGCCCTGCCGGAGGAACAGCGGCGGTGTTGGACCCTGCGCGAACTCGCCGACTACAGCTACGGTGAGATTGCCGACGAGCTGAACCTGCCGGCATCCACTGTTCGCGGACTCCTCGCCCGGGCCCGCAAAACCCTGCTGCGCGAGATGGAGGACTGGCGATGACAGAACTCACGCCGGCCGACCAGCGATTTGTCGCGTTCGACCTTGACGACACCGAGCGGGAACAGGCCGGGCTGAACGGCCACACCCTTGAGCAACTCAGCGACTATCTCGACCGCGGTCGGGTTCCGGCCGAGAAGAGCATCGATGATTCGCCCGACTGCGAGATCGCCCTGCGCGGTCTCGAGCGACTGCGCCGAGTTCAGGCCTCGCTGCTTGAACTAGATCTCAAACGGGAATCACTCCGGGATGACAACTGGATCGCGTCCATTCTCGACAACATCAGCCTGGAGGCGCGCGCCGGCCGGGAGATTCCGCTGGCCCACCCGTCTCCGACCGCACGACTGGTTATTACAGAGGGCGCCGTGCGCGGCATTCTCCGGGAAGCCGGCGACCGGCTGGAGAACATTCTGGTGGGGCGGTGCGTGCTCGTCGGGGACGTCAGCGTCCCCGCAAATCCGATCACGATTGTGGTCGACGCGACTATATTCTCCGGCGAGAATATTCCGATGCTGGCCGAGCGATTGCGGCAAGCGATGCATTCCGCGCTGGGTCGCTACACCGAACTGGTCGTGGCGGCCATCGATATCACGGTGAGCGATTTGTATGTCGCACCGAAAGCATCCGTTCCTGACGAGCAGAACCGATGACCGCCGTAGTGCCCGCGACCGACCAGCTCGCGGCAGTGGTGCGCCGGGTGTCGGGGGTGTGCGCGGTGTACCCGGCCGGGCCGATCGTAGCCACGGCAGTGAATGCTGCCCTCGGCGCGGTGACACAGCGCGCGCACACAATGCCGACGGTGCTCATTGAGCAGCGTGCCGACGGGGTGCGGATCACGGCCAAGATCGGTATCGGTGCGACCGAGCGCTCCGGCGACGTCTGCTCTCGCGTGCACGATGCCATCGCAGCGCACCTGCTGCAGAGCGGCAACCCGCCAGTCGCGCAGATCGCCGTGATCGTGGCGAGCATCGGCTGAGCGTCTAACCG
The DNA here is from genome assembly GCF_002929535.1 of Cryobacterium sp. Y11. Lineage (GTDB taxonomy): Bacteria > Actinomycetota > Actinomycetes > Actinomycetales > Microbacteriaceae > Cryobacterium. The sequence continues at coordinate 344,318 of NZ_PJJO01000060.1, read as the reverse complement.
ACACCACATTGCCTCGACTACTCACTGCCCGACGATCTGGTGGAGAGCTTGTGTGAGCAGATCGCATCCGACACCGAAATGTGGCGCGGTTTTGGCGTGTTCCTGCCCGAGGTGCCGTCACTGAGTCGTTAGACCCCGACAGCCATCCGCACGCCGAGGGCGATCATGACCACGGCGATGAAGCCATCAAGCACCCGCCAGGAGGAGCGCTTGGCGAACAGGGGCCGCAGCATCCGGCTCCCGAAACCGAGGGCGAAGAACCAGACGAAGCTCGCCGTGATCGCGCCAGCGCCCCACCACCAGCGTTCGTTCGCCCCCTGGTGATTGGCCACCGAGCCGAGAAAGATCAGGGTGTCGAGGTAGACGTGCGGGTTGAGCCAGGTGAGCGCCAGGGTTGTTGCGACGGCGGCCCTGGTGCTGATCTGGGTGGTGGCCGCGGCGACGAGCACGCCGGGGCGAAACGCACGCACGGCAGCGAACACGCCGTAGCTCAGGAGAAAACCAACGCCGAGCACCTGCACGACGACCAACACGACCGGGGCTGCCTGAATCAGGGCGCCGATTCCAACGATTCCGGCGAAGATGAGCACGGCGTCGGAGGCCGAGCAGATCAGCACCGACGCGAGAACCGTGCGGTTCTTGCCCTCGATTCCGAGCCGCAGAATGTACGCGTTCTGGGCGCCGATCGCGATGATGAGGGCGAGTCCGGTGCCAAAGCCGAAGAGGGCGGGCAGGAGGGTATCGGCGAGGGTCATTTCAGGGGGCTACTCGGGCGCTACGCCGTTGTAGAAGTGCTCGAACACCATGCTCGTGCGGGTTGAAGCGACGGCGGGGTTGGCCGAGAGGTTGTCGAGTACGAAATCGCGCACGTCGTCGGTGTCGCGGGCCGAGAGGTGAATGATGAAGTCCTCTGACCCGCCGAGAAAGAACAACTGCACGACCCGCGGCATGACCCGAATGGAATCGCGAAAGGCTGGAATATGAGTGCGGGCGCCGGCCCGAATACTGACGCTGATCAGGGCCTGTAGGCCGAGACCGATCGCCTTGGGATCGACCACCGTCGTGAATCGAGTGATGATTCCACGGCTGACCAGCGAGCGTACTCGGGACACGCAGGTGGACTCGGCGATGCCGGCAGCCGCGGCCAGGCGGCTGTTGGTGGTGCGCGAGTCCGCTTGTAGTGCGGCGACCAGGATGTGGTCGACCTCATCGAGAGTTTCGACCACCCGAATCCTCTTCGTTTCTGACATCTAGCTTCTCCTCGTTACCGCATATTTCGTGGAATATTCTTGAAGTGTGGCAGATTCTACGGATTTTACCAACCTCAAACGAATCAATAACAGTGTTGCTTTCATTGCTGCCGATGCATTCGGCGCTGGCAGGCCGAAACGGAGCGAACGTGTTAGTCGGCATTCCTGCTGAAATTTAGAACAACGAGAACCGGGTGGCGATTACGCCGGCCGGTGTCAATGAAGCCGGGCTCCGTACTGGTGGACGTCGCGATCGACCAGGGCGGCTGTGTTGCGGGTTCGCACGCGACGACACATGACGCGCCCATCTTCGCCGTGCACGACAGTGTCTACTGCTGCGTCGCCAATATGCCCGGTGCGGTGCCGGCCACGTCGACCCGTGCGCTGACCAACACGACCCTGCCCCACGTCATCGCGCTGGTCCAGACGGGCTGGAAGAAGGCTGTCGCAGAAGACGCCGCCCTCGCCAAGGGGCGAAATGTTCACGACGGGAGCATTGTTATCAACGAGCACGTTGCGTCCGCGTTCAACGCGAAGCTGCTCACGGTCGCCGACGCGATCGCCTGAGCCATAAGCGGGGCCGGCATCCGCTCGACAGATGCCGGCCCCCGTGCGCGGGTCAGGAGGTCGCGGCGATCACCCGATGCAGCGCATCGCGCAGCACAGCCAGATCATCGAGCGGAAGATTGAGAGCTGCGACGACCCGGGACGGAATGGTTTCGGCCACCGTGCGCAGGGCTGTGCCGTGTGTGGTCAGGGTGATGTCGAGAGTGCGTTCGTCGGCCAGTCGGCGCTGGCGGCGCACGTAACCGGTCGTTTCCAGCCGTTTGAGCAGGGGCGAGAGGGTGGCTGGCTCGAGGCAGAGGGTCTGAGCGAGGCCCTTCAGTGTGCGCGGGCTTTCTTCCCAGAGTGCCAGCATGACTAGATATTGCGGATGCGTGAGGCCGAGTGGCTCGAGAATGGGCCGGTAGAGGGCGATCACGTTGCGCGAGGCGATCGCGAGGGCGAAGCAGACCTGGTTGTCGAGGAGGAGGGGGTTCTCAAGCGTGGGCAGTGTCATGGCCTTCCGTTCTGGCCGATTGTTTTCCGAGCCTTTAATTAGTACACTAACAGTTATGACACACGGTAAGGGCTCCCGTCCGCGAATCAAGGGACTTGGTGGACTGACGGCTTGGCTGAATGCTCGACTATTTCCCATTCTGGGGCCGCCTCCGGTCGGACTCAGCGGGTCAGATCTGCTGCCCCCTGTGCCTGCGCCAGCTCGAAACTGCCCCGTCTGTGCGCAGCCGATGGACCAGCACGACGTCGACCGCAGTGGCGCACGCACGCAAATAAACTGCCCGGTCGCAACGCAGTAGCTCCGTGGGCAGCGGTGGCGGGTACCTCGCCTGGGCAGGCACGGGAGAGCGGGTGCAATAGTGTGGCAGCACACCCCCACAGATACGAGGTTCACGATGACTGGCTGGCGACTGCGCGATTTTCACTCCGATGACCTGGATGGCATTTTGCGCTTGTGGGAAGAGATCAAAGCGTCCGACACGGAGCCGGTCTACGGCCTCTCAGAGGTGCTGGCTTCCTGCCAGAAGGATCACGCCGTCGTTGCCGTGCACGGTGAGGAAGTAGTCGGTGCCGCCGTCGGCCGGGCCGCGCACGCGCAAGGCTGGATTGTCTTTCTCGCCACCGCTGAAAGCTGGCAAAGTCAGGGCATCGGCACGGCGTTGCTCGCGGCGCTCGAAGCGCGCATGGCCCCACACGGCATGACCAAGTTGTCGGCGCTCATGCCTGAATCCGAGACCAAGGTTGACGCGTTTCTCAACCGCGGCTTCGAGATGAAGAAGAACCTGCGCTACTTCGAGCGACACATTCCCGTGCAACGGGAGGAACTCAAGCTCCTGAGCGAGCTGGGCGGGCGCGTGCTGCCCCGCGACCTGTGGCAGAAGGTCGGCGGCATGGTGCGCGAGAAGGAATTACTCGAACGCCGGCTGGTCATGCCCCTGGCCAAGCCAGACCTCGCCGAACAGTACGGCGTGTCACCACCCAAGGCGGTCGTGCTGTTCGGCCCTCCCGGCACCGGAAAGACCACCTTCGCCAAGGCAATTGCCTCGCGCCTGGAATGGTCATTCATCGAGGTCTTCCCGTCGCGTCTCGCGGCCGACCCGCAGGGCCTCGCCGGTGCCCTGCGCGAGACCTTTTTGAAGATCTCCGAGCTCGAACACGCGGTCGTCTTCATTGACGAGGTCGAGGAGATCGCCGCGCAGCGCCAGGGGGAACCGCCGTCGGCCATGCAGGGCGTGACTAACGAGCTGCTCAAGATCATTCCGGCTTTCCGGGAACAACCGGGGCGTCTGCTAGTTTGTGCGACCAACTTCATTCGCGCGCTTGACTCCGCGTTTCTCCGTCACGGCCGCTTCGATTACGTTGTACCGATCGGGCTGCCCGATGTCGCCGCTCGCCAGGCCATCTGGGAGCGCTATATTCCCGAGGCTGTGTCCGATGCGGTCGACCTGGCCGTTCTCGTCGAAAAGAGCGACGGATTCTCGCCAGCCGACGTCGAGTACGCCGCGCATCGAGCCTCCCAGCACGCACTCGAAAAGGCGCTGTACTCAGCGAGTGACGGGCCGGCGATCAACGGTCCGAGCACCGATGACTATGTCACCGCCATCTCCGAAACCCGCATGACCGTCTCCGCCGAGGTTGCCGCCGAGTTCCTCGAAGACATCGAAAGTCTCGCCCGGCTCTAGGCGCGTGATCTGACCGTGAGTGGATGCCGCCGGCATCCACTCACCCGCCGCGTTCGGGCTTCGGCCGGCTCGGTGCCGACCTTGATACCCACCGCCTGAGCGGGAAATGCACCAGGGCTTGTAAATGTTGATTGTGCGCTCCCGCTTATTCGATTGCGAGGTCCTCGCGGGTTCTGCCCGGTCTTGACCCGCGCCTGATAGAGATGGGACTCAACCGTGCGCACCGAGAGAAAAAGGCTCTTGGCGATGTCCCGGTTACTCAGGCCCTGCGTGGCGAGCGCGGTGACCTCCTTCTCCCGCTCGGTCAGCACGATCGGCTCGATCAGGAGCGCCGCCGGCACGGTTATCGGCAGCTGGCGACTGGCCAGCGAGAAACCATCGGCCCGCAATCTGCTGAGATCGGCGGCGCCGATCGCGCCCTGCAACTCGTGTAGGGCCGCAGCCTCTGTGCTCGCGATCATAGCACTGCCGTAGGCGCCGAGGTTGGCCAGGTGTTTAGCAGCGTCGTCGAGTGCGGCAGCATCGTGGGCGGTGGCCGCTCGGGTGCGCCGGGCGAGGGCCTCGATGATGGGCGCGTCGGTGGTTGCGACCGCGCGATCGAGAATGCGCACAATGTCGACCGCTGGGTCGCCGAGCCGCACCAGAATATCCAGCAGCCAGGCGCGCATCACGGGAGTGGGAATGTCGGCCGATGCGGACAACCTCGTCGCCAGGAGACGGGCGTCATCCGTGCTGCCAGAGGTGATCAAAATCTCAAGGTTGGTTCGGTGAATTTCGAAACGGTAAAAGGCGGCAGCACCGGTGTTCACGATGCCTACCTTGGCCATCTCGGCGCGCGCTTCATCTATCAGACCGAGGCGGGCAAGTGAACTGGCGTGCAGGCCCTGAATATAGGGACGCCAGGCCCGAGGGTCCGAGCGCGCGAAATATGCATCTGCGGTGCGAAGGTCTGCTTCGGTGCCGGTCTCGTCACCCCGAAATTGCGACAGTTGGGCCGCGACGAAGCCGAGAAAGCCGAGGTTGCCGCGGTCGTGGTTGTTGATGGATCGGCTGATTCACTCGTCGAGTTCGTCGGCGACGATCTGCACCCCGATCCCACTCATGCAGCGCACGGCGGCGCTGCTGTAGAAGATCTCCAGGGCGAGGCCCTCACCGGAATAGATATCGGCGTCACGCAGGGCCAGGTAGCGCCGATTGAGGGTGGTCGCGAGGTCGAACAGGGCGAGACCCTGCATGGTGCGACCGTCATGGGCATGGCCGATGCCGCTCATACAGGCGGCTCAAATGCGGGTGATCAGGTCGTAATCCGAGTTCTGGGCGATGGCCTCGCCGTCAATCGCAACGCGGGCCCAGTCCAGGTTTTGCATCGATTGGGTGAGGCGGATGAAATCAACCTCGCCGTTCATGAGTACATCGCCGGGAAACCAGCCGGCGATCTGTTTGCGCAACGCGGTGAAATCATCCGCTGTCATGGTCGTGAACGTGGCCAGCGAGACCTGCCAACGCACGAGTTTGACGCCGTCGGTCGGGTTCTCAAGCAGTTTTTCGGCGCGGTGCAGCACGTGTAGCGCTGCCAGATAGCGCTCGTCGCCGGCCAGCGCACGCGAGTACTCGATCGTTGTCTTCAGCCCGGGTTCGATGCGCAGCGAGAGCGCGGAGTACTGCAGAGCCTTCTCGGTCAGGCCCAATCGACGACTGCGCCGGGCAGCCACGAGCAACACGTCGGCCACGGCGCTGCTGCCCCACGTGGCGATAACGCCGGGTGCCAGGCCAACGGATGCCGTCCAACTGTCGGCAATCATCGTGCACTCGGCCGGGGTGGTGGTGAAGCCGTGGGTGCGATCGGTCAGCAGAATCGACACGATCAGAGCCCGCTGCGTGTGCAACTGCGCGGCATCGCAGATGGCCAGCGCGGCCTCGGAGAGCAGCGGACCCGTCTGCAACACTCCGGAGCGCGCGGTGCTGGGAAACAGATACCCGCGTCGAATCAGGTCGCGCAGGTCGGCGGCGTCACAGATCATGGCTGCGCGCCCGGTAGAAATACCGTTCAGGCCCCCGATCAGGGCGAGCGAGACCAGTTGGCTGGGGTGCAGGCTCCGCAGCTGGTGCGAGAGAAGGTCAAGAATACGCTGTGACGGCGCGTACAGGGCGAATGCTGTGCAGTCGTGGTCTCTGGGCAGTGTCTGTTGGCGCACGGTTTCACTGGTGAGTTCACGCAGCAACAGGCGGGATCCGCCGCTGCGGGAGTGCAGCAGCGCCAGGGCGACCCGATCGAACTGGGCGTGGGGCGCGAATTCGCGCAGGAGTTGGCCGGATTGCAGCGCAGTGAGCGGTTCGAGGTCGATGCGCTGAGCGCCGCCCCTGATCCATAGTTCGTCGAGCAGATGAATGGTGGATGCATTGGTGTCGGTCGTGTCGGTCGTGTCGACCGGCGGCACCAGGTCGCTTGTGAGTAGCAGCACGACCGCCTGCGCGGTCGCGAGCTGGGAGAGGCTGTCCATGGCCGGGGCGTCGAGAAAATGAGCGTCGTCGACCAGGATGACCGGTCGACCGTGCCCGCTCCGATCCTGGGCGTAGCGAAGAAGAAGCGCCGTGGTGAGCTCGCCCTCGGCCGATGATTCGGCAAATGTGAGCTGTGACGTGATGGAACCGAACGGAACGGAATGTAGTAGGGGATTCGTCGCGATGAGGAGCGGTTCGCTGCCGAGTGCACGCAGGCCCCGCGCGACGGAGTCGAACAGCACGCTCTTGCCATGGCCGAGCGGGGCGAAGATCACCACACTGTTCCCGTTGTGGAGGGAATCGACGATGTCGTTAGCAGGGAGGCCGATGGGTTTTATGGTGCCGTACATCGGTCTCGGTCAACGCCTTTCGGTTTCTTGCATACAGCCGGGCCGGATCACAAAAAAGACGATAGTCGTAACATTACCCATAAAGGGGGGTAGAAGAGGGAGATTGCCTGAAAGTATCGCGGGTAGCCGAAATGTTTGGCCCGCACTGGACATCCACCAGCGCGGCACTGGGACACCAGGGGCCGTGTACTTAAGCCGGGACACCGATCACTGGTGTCAACGAGAATTACACCGGTATTTGTGCGTAAACGGCAGTGCAGTGCAGCCCCGCGCCTCGCCTTTTATCAGGCATCCACGTCAAGAATGCGCGATGTCGAAGAAGTCCTCGTGACCGTACGGATGCGTAATGCAACGAGGAGATCCATCATGGGACAGCAGACACCGGAGCAGCTCGGGAGCAGTCGCAGGCCGCGTAACCGCCAAATTCGCGCCATTCTGGCCGGCGGACTCGTTCTCGGACTCGGACTCGGAGCAACCATCACCCTGGCTGCCTGGAACAACGCGGACTTTGCGGCTGGCGCCTTCACCCGCGTTGGCAGCGCCGACGGCCAGGAATTCACGGACCATGTCGCCGGTGGCACGCTGGGCGACCTCGCTTTCTCGGTCAACGCCGCGCTGCTGACGCCCGGAGATGCTGTCTACACACCGTTCGCCGTGCGGCTCGACGCCGCGACTACCAACGCCGCCGCCGTGACCGTCGGGCCCGCGGCCAGCACTGGAACCACCACGGGCCTGAGCTATTCGGTCGTGCAGTTGACCACTTTCGGCTGTGACGCGAGCACCGTCGGCACGGTGCTCGTTCCTGTGGCAACTCCGTTCGGCTCCGATCCGGCCACGTCGGCCACCGCGCGTGCACTCGCCGTCGACCAGGAAACAGGAGTTGTCAGTGCTCTGACGGCTGCCCCGGCTGCCGCGCCCGGCTCCACCACGGCGTTCTGCTTCGAGGTGACCCTGCCGCTTCTGTGCGCGTCGATGATGTGGTTACCGTGGCTCGCACCGGACTTCTTCCCATCACCCGCCGGGCCATCTTGGTCGATGCGGGGGACACCGTGAACCAACGCAGCCTGACGCTTCGCGGCGACGCGAACCCCGTCAATGATCCGGCGCCGTATCGCGAGCAGGACGTGCGCATCGTGTTGTTCTCAATACCGCACCTCGCGCAGTTCGTGGTGCAGCTGTCCAATCCGATCGTGCTCGGCGGCGCAACTGTCGCTGCTAGCGCGGTGGTGAGGTGGGCGTTCCGGCCGCGCGAACGCGAATCGCGCAGTCCCGATCGCTTTGCACCCGCAACTTCCGAGCGGCCGGTTGCCGAGACGTCTGCTGCTGTGCAGCCTGCCCTGCTGTCTGGAGCCGATCGATGACGACGCGTCGTGATCGCATTGCCATCACTGGACCCATGACGCTGTTGGCATTCTGTGGCGTCGGGCAGAGCGTGCAACAGACCGAGGCGGCCTGGACCAGTGAGGCGATTCACGGCGCGCAACTGACAACGGGGATCGTCAACCCGGTGACGTCGCTCACCTGCACGGAATCATTCGGTGTGCTGACGTCCGAGGTAGCGTTTTACTGGCCCCAACCCGTGGTCACCGGCAACGCGATTGTGCCGACCAGATACACCGTTGTCTGGTCGGGCTCCCCGGGCGGCGGGCAGAAGGTCGCCAGGTCGCGCTCCGCGAGCGTGCCGTTGTCGACCCAACTGTCGGTGGCGACGACCTCGAACGTCGTCAATGTCAATGTCAACGTCAACGCCAACGGATGGTCTTCGGTCGTGTCGACCGAGTCGCGCGCGATCAGCACCACCTTCGGGTTATTGGGCGCCAACATCGTCTGGTTCTGCGCGTGACGGCGTGATTTCCAGCCGGCGTGGATGGTGCGGTCCCGGTTGCGAAGGGGCACCCACGGCGGCCCAGAATAATGGTTGTCAAAGCATTCTGGCCCGGTTAACATCGCAGGTAGGAGGTTGGAGATCTGCACAATACCGATACCAGGCAAGGAACCCGTTACGTGATCATTGAGGCTCACGGTTTGACCAAGACGTACCAGTCCAAGAGCGGGCCGGTGCACGCGCTCGCCGGGCTTGACCTGGCGGTGCCGCGCGGTACGGTCAAGGCGCTGCTCGGCCCGAATGGCGCCGGTAAGACCACCGTCGTCAAAATGCTCACGACATTGATTCGACCGGATGCCGGCACCGCGATCATCGATGGAATCGACGTCGTGCGGCAACCCAAGTTGGTGCGCCGCATCATTGGTGTCTCCGGCCAGTACGCCGCAGTCGACGAGAACCTCACCGGATTCGAGAACCTCGAAATGGTTGGCCGGCTGTACCATCTGGGCGGCCCGACTGCCCGCAAACGGGCGCAGGAGTTGATCGACCTGTTCGAGCTCACCGCTGCTGGCAATAGGCCGGTCAAGGGGTTTTCTGGCGGCATGCGCCGCCGTATCGACCTCGCCGGTGCGCTCGTCATCAACCCGAAGGTGCTCTTTCTCGACGAACCGACTACCGGGCTTGACCCGCGCAGCCGAATCGCCTTGTGGGGCGTGATCAAGCGCTTGGTCGCCGATGGCACGACCGTGTTGCTGACCACGCAATATCTCGAGGAGGCCGACCAGCTCGCCGACGACATCGTTGTGATTGACGACGGAAGGGTCATCGCCGAGGGCACGTCCGATCAGCTCAAGGCGCAGATCGGCGGGCATCGCGTCGTGGTCGCGTTGGTCGACGCCGCAGACGGCGCGGCCGCCCGCGATATTCTCGCGCGGCATGGATCGGGTGTCGCCTCCATCTTCACCGATGGTCGGGGAGTCGAAGTCGCTGTCACCGACGGACCGACCGCGCTGCAGAACATGCTTGCCGACCTGCGTGCCGCGCAGATCAATCTGCACGATGCCGGCATGCGTCGCCCCACCCTCGACGACGTGTTTCTCAAGCTCACCGGCCACAAGGCGGATCTGGCTCAGCCCGACGATGACGATTCCAGCGGGCCGAAGCTCTCGAAACGGGCGCAGGCTCGCGCATTGAGTGTTGCGGATGCCGTCCGGCCAGATCTGGAGCGCGCGAAATGAGCGCTCGCCACGCCAGTGATCCCACCGAGCCCGTGTCGGCCGGCACGAACGAAACCGCGACCTCCGTAACTGCGATCTCCGGAACCGCGACCTCCGGAACTGCGATCTCCGAGACGAGGATTATCGGCAGCGAGGCGGCCGCGAGCAGCAAGCTGGCCGGGGCCCGAATCGGCACAATACCCCCGCTGCCCACCTGGAACCCGTTCTCCCTCTGGTATTCCGACGGCTGGACCGTCACCAAGCGCAACCTGATCAAGATCAAGCGTTCGCCGGACATGCTCGTGTTCGCCGTGATCCAGCCGATCATGTTCGTGTTGCTATTCAGTCAGGTGTACGGCGGTGCGATTGCGGTCGCGGGCAGCGACTATACGCAGTTTCTGATGGCCGGTATTTTCGCGCAGACTGTCGTGTTCGGCGCGACCTTCTCCGGCTCAGCCATGGCGCTGGACCTGAAAGAGGGCATCATTGACCGCTTTCGGAGCCTGCCGATGAACGCATCCGCTGTATTGATCGGACGCACCAACGGTGACCTTGTGCTGAACACCATCTCGATGATCATCATGATGTCCACCGGGCTCGCGGTCGGCTGGCGGGTCAGCTCCTCGCCGGGCGAGTTTCTGGCCGGAGTCGGGCTGCTGTTGCTGTTTGGCTATGCGTTCAGCTGGGTGATGGCGCTGCTCGGCATGAGCGTGAAGAGTCCAGAGGTCATCAACAATGCGTCGTTTTTGATTTTGTTTCCGCTGACCTTCGTGTCCAACGCCTTCGTGCCGAGCGAAACCCTGCCGACGGTGCTGCGCGTCTTCGCCGAGTGGAACCCTGTTTCTTCGCTCGTGCAGGCCGTGCGGCAGCTGTTTGGCAACCTCGGCACCGCGCCGGTCCCCGATATCTGGACCATGCAGAACCCGGTGCTGACCGTCTTGATCGGCATCACGGTGATGCTGCTCGTGTTCGTGCCGCTGTGCATTCGCAAGTTCGCGTCGATCAGCTCTCGCTGACCCGGCGAAACCAGCACCATCTCAGAGGGAGTCACTCATGACCGAACACGACGTTGGCATTGTCGCCGGATTCAGCGGATTCGCGGTCGTTGATCTCGACGCCGCGCGCACGTTCTATGCCGAGACGCTCGGGCTTGAGGTCACGGTGGGTGTGATGGGGATGTTGAGCATTGCCCTACCGGACGGAGCGATTGTCATGGTCTATCCCAAGCCCGACTTCGTGCCGGCCACCTATACGATTTTGAACTTCTCCGTCAGCGACCTCGATGCCACCGTCGATGAGCTGACCGAGCGTGGCGTGGAATTTCTGCGCTACGACGGATTCGATCAGAACAACAAGGGCATCGCCGCCGGCGGCGGGCAGGGACCGGACATTGCCTGGTTCACCGACCCGTCCGGCAATATCCTCTCGGTCCTGAAGAACCAGTAGCGCGGGCCGACCCTGCGCGTTGACCGAGCATGCCGAGATCGCCGTAGTCCAACGCGATCCGGTCTCGGGTGCCGTCTCTGCCGAGTCGAGCTTCGGCATCCGGTCTAGTGGCCGCGGCCCTTGCTTTTGTTAGGGTTTTTGGTCGGACGGGTGCGGCCGGGGGCGCTCTCGGTTCGCTTTCGTACGGCGGGTTTTGCTTTCGCGGCGGCGACCCGAATGGCTTTCGCGGCGGCCTTGGCCTTGTCGGTCTTCTTCGGCTTGCGCGGCGGCTTCGGCGGCCGGCCGTCGCTACGAACCTCGAGCTGCTCCCCGTCTGCGGATGCTGCGGCGTCGGCAGCCACGGAGGCACCGGCATCCGTTCGCGAACTGGCCCTGGAACGCCCGCGAACGATGCCGATGAATTCCTCGATGTCCTCCGTGGTCTCGCGAGTGATCCAAGCCAGGGCGATCTGGGTGTCGGCCACGCCGGAGACCGGGCGGGAGACGACGTCCTTGCGGCCGTACAGCCGGGCGATGGAGTGCGGCACGATGAGGATGCCGACGCCGGCGGCGACCTGCTCCATGGTCTCGTCGAGGTCACGCATCGGCGGCAGGGGCCGGCGGTTTCCGTCGCGCACCTCGTCGGCGATGTCGCGCCACTCCGGCACGTCGTCGGGGTTTTGCAGCAGGTGTTCGCCGGCCAGATCGGCCAGCAGCACGGTTTCGGCCTGGTCGATGGCGTGATCTTTCGACGCGACCACGACCGGAATCTCGTTATACAGGTTGATCACGCTGAGATTGGTCTCGTCGATGGGCAGGCGCACCAGACTGACCTCGGCAAGGCCGTCGTGGAGCACCGCAATTTGCTCCACCATTTCGGTGCGAAACACGGTCAGCGGCACGTCGGGGCGGCGGTCGCCCCAGATGCGAGTCCATTTGGTGGGGGTGACACCGGCGACGAAGGCGATGGAAAAGCTCACCGGCATCCTTTCTCGGGTAGTTGAGGGCAGCACAGGTCGTTTTGCCCAAACAGGGGCCCCCTCAGGCTATACGCTGGAACAATGAGTTCCGAGAAGAAGCCCCAGACCATGAAGCCCGCCACGGCGGCCCAGAAACTCGGGATTCTGCTCGACGCGGCGCCGGCCGAGTTCCAGACCGAATTTGTTAGCCGCACCGAGCTCGCCGAGCTCATGGCGAACCCGCCGGAGTGGCTCACGTTGCTGCGCACCAACGGCCCGCACCCGCGCCAGGTTGTTGCCGCCAAGCTCGGAGTCTCCATCTCGGGCCTCGCCCGCAGCGAGATCACCGACCCGCTGACCACGGCCGAGATTAGTGCCCTGCTGCAGCAGCCGCCGGCTTGGCTCGTGCTGGAGCGTTCTACCCAGGCCGGCGTGCGCGCCGACCAGATCGCGGTGAAAGACCGTGATGCCCACCGCGCGGCCAAGAAGGCGCACGTTGAGCGCCAGGCGTCGCAGGAGCAGGCCAAGCGCGACCGCTCTTAGCGTTCGCTGGGGCGAGAAGTTGGCTTTTGTCCTGAGTTTTCGATAGCTCCGCTACGCACGCGTTTCACGCTGCGCGGGAGGTGCGCCGCTGCGCGGGAGGCGAAACTCCTGCGCGCTGGCGCAGCTCCCGCGCAGCACGTGGCGCGGGTGTTCCGGCCAATCCGTAACTCCCGCGCACTGGCGTAGGTCCCGCCAAACGCGCGTCCTCGAGGCAGCCCCGCAGCCGGAACCCCCGCGTACTGGCGCGGCTCCCGCTCAACCCGACCCGGCAGCGTGGTCGGGGCTGCGTCAAAATCCCGCGTACTGGCGCGGCTCCCGCGCCACGCACCACTGCGGCGCGGCAGAGAATAGCCGACCAAGCTGGTAGCCGTTCGCGGGTGAGCAGACCCGGCCGCTGGTTTGGCGGCGACCCGTACGATCAGGCCCGCTGGCTCGTTGAGCATCTCGGGCGGGCGAGTGGATGCCGCGCTGCAGCATCCGCTCGGCTGAGCGTTTCTAGGCGGCCGGCTGAGGCGCGGCGTCGGGGTACTGCGCGCGTAAAAAGTTGACGACGTCGCCGAGCTCGGCCTGCGAGATGGAGTGCGTCAGACCCTCGTAGATGCGCTCGGTGAGCGTGCTGTGGTCGGGCAACCAGGCCTGGGTGCATTCGATCGCGCTGGTCGGAATCACGGTATCGGCGGTACCGCGACCCCAGAACACTGGAACCGCTTGCTCGGCCAGGGCTGTGTCACCGGCTTGTGAGCCGCTCGCGACGAACCCGGAGAGGTTCACGGCGAAGCTAAACCGGTCGGGCGCAGCACGCAGAAGCTGCAACGCCATGGCTCCTCCCTGCGAAAATCCGAGCAGACCAACCGTTGGAGGCTGCTGCGGCAGGGCGTCGAGCCAGGCCAAAACCGCGGCAACACCCGCGTCGACCGAGGCCTTGTCTGGGTTTCCGGGATCGCTAATCGGAAACCAGGCCCAGCCATCGCCGACCGGCAGAGGCGCGCGCAGTGCCGCGATGACCGGCTCGAGCGGCAGGTGCGGCGCGAGCGAGAACAAGTCGCCCTCATGCGAGCCATAGCCGTGCAACACGAGCAGGAGCGGACGGTCAACCCGGTCGGCGCCGGAAGCAGACCAGAGCACGGCAGCGGGGTCGATGAGTGTCATGGGTTCCTCCTGATCGTGGGCGGAGCTCGAGCACCGTGTGCTCCCATACTTTCATTGCCGAGCCCGTTTCTCGTACCCGCTGGCCGTGGCCAATCCAGGAAATTCGTGCGCCGGCCGACGGGAAGCCGCGGATTCGTGAAGGCCGCCACCACGCGGCGGGGCGGACTGCCTGAATTCGCCACCCGTGGCGTCGCTTGTTGGCGCGGAATCGCACGCGTGACCTCGCTGTCTGGCGCGCGAGCGGCCGCCGCTTGTGGGGGTGCCCTACAGTACTGCGGAGATTCCTGCCGTCCGGTGCCTAACCGGGGCATATTCGTCCCGAATCGCCTCAATCTCCCGCAGTTGTGTACAGAGCGTGCAGTACGGAAGCGGGTGGGGCCGCTCGCCGGTGCGCGGGCGGGGCTCGCGTAAGACAGAATGGCATCATGAGCGTGCGAACCCCTGACCCAGACCCGGACTGGACGCCGAAGCCCCCCGAGGGAGCCCCGAACACGAATCCGGGCTGGCTCAAAGACGTCGAACTCGCCGAGATCCGCCGTCGCCTGCCGATTCTCTACATCGAGGCCGTGCCCGTTCGGGTCGACGGTCTCGGTCAGGTCGTCGAGGTCGGCGTGCTGTTGCGTGCCCGTTCGACCGGCGAGATGACGCGCACCCTCGTCTCCGGTCGAGTCCTCTACGGCGAAACCCTGCGCGACGCGCTCTTTCGTCACCTCGAGAAAGACCTCGGCCCAATGGCGTTCCCGCAGCTGCCGGTCAGCCCCGTACCGTTCACCGTTGCCGAGTACTTTCCGCTTCCGGGCATTTCCGCATACACGGATGACCGCCAGCACGCCGTCTCGTTGGCCTACGTCGTTCCCGTCACCGGCACCTGCGACCCGCGCCAGGACGCCCTCGAGATCACCTGGATGACGCCGGCAGAGGCTGTGTCACCGGGAGTGTCTGCCGAGATGGAAGGTGGCCGCGGCGCCCTGCTGCGCGCTGCCATGGCATCCGTCGGCCTGCTGTACTGAGCCGGCGGCGGCGCTCGCCTCGTCGCGGCACTCTTTGGAGAAGTCGGCACTGGTTTGAACACGTGCCGGCTTCCCAAACGCGTGCCGCGAGAGCGAGGAGTCGGCCAGCGGCATCCGCTCACCGAACCGTGCGCGCTATGCGGGCTGGGGCAGCGCCGAACCCAAGCCGAGCGTGTCGAGGAACAGGCGCGCGTAGCGGTCAACGTCGACGTCGAGGGCGACCTCAGCGACCGCCCACGAGCTCGCCAGCCCGTGCACGATATCCTCGCCCGGATGCGTGCGCTTGTCGACCAGCGTCTGCCCGCGACCGTAGCCGGCAAGCTGCACGCGTAACGGCAGCATCTGGGTGGTCAACCCGCGCGGGTCGACCAGGGCGCAAAGTGCGCCGGCGTCACCGATCAGGCCGGTGTATTCGGCGCCCAGACCAGAGTCGAGGGCGATCCGGTTGTTCAGCAGTCGCCCGACGACGTGAGCGAGATTCGAATCGCCGCGCTCAAGGGCAAGCGCGACCTGCTCGCCAATGGTGACCTGGTTGAACACGTCCAGACCGTACATGAAGGTGGGCACACCGGAATCGAGCACGATGGCCGCCGCTTCCGGGTCGTGCCAGACGTTGAACTCGGCGACGGCTGTGGCGTTGCCGACCGTGGTGGATCCGCCCATGAAGACGATGCGCTCAATGTTCTTGACCAGGTCGGGGTACTGGCGCAGCAGCAGCGCAAGGTTGGTTTGGGGGGCGAGCCCGACCAGGGTGACTGGACGCTGGCTGTCTAGGATGAGCCGGCGCATGAGTTCGATCGAGCTGACCGACTCGGCCCAGCGGTCGGTCGGCGGCAGCTGCAGCGTGCCGAGGCCGCTCTCGCCATGCACGTGTGCTGCCGACCTGGCCGGTTCCAGCAGGGGGCGGCTGGCGCCGGCGGCAACCGGAATGAGCGGCGCGTCGACGACGTCGAGCACGCGCAGGGTGTTCTCGACGACGCGGTCCAGTGCGGCGTTACCGGCGACACAACTGATGCCGATCACGTCGATGCCGGGGTGCTTCACCGCGAACAGGATGGCCAGCGCGTCGTCGACGCCGGTGTCGACGTCAAGAATAACGGGGATCGCCGCCGCGGAATTAGTCATTCGTTCACCCTATTGCCCCACAACCCCATCGGGGGCCGTGGAGCAAAACGTACCGACGGACAGGGACTGTGGTGCGATCCCGGTCGCTATCGAACCAGCCGCACCTCGTGCAGCCTCTCGCCGAGCACCTCTTCGTTGCGCTCGAGGCCGTCCGCGACGTAGCCGTTGCGGGCATAGAAGGCGTGTGCTCGAGGGTTGTCGGCGGCTACCCACAGCGAGGACGGGCCGGGATCGACGACGGAATCGAATAGTTTCTGGCCGACTCCCGACCCGTGGTTCACCTCGAGAAGATACATGAAATACAACTCGTGCGGGGTCGGGCGGTCACCGTCGCGCGTCGGTCCGCTGCCGGCGAAGCCCACGATCTCGCCATCGACGAGCACAACGTTCTGGTGGTATTCCCCGCCTTGGCTGGTAAATCGCCCCCAGAGGGCGGCCAGGCGCTGCGGCCGAAGCTGTGACAACGCGGCCTCGCTGAGCAGGTGATCGTAGGTTTCATGCCAGCAGGCGGCATGTACGCGGCCCAGACTCTCGGCATCCGCTTCTGTGACTGGTCGAACGACAACTATGGTGTTCATGATTCGACACTATCCGTCTTTGCACCCGCGCCCGCACACACGAATGAGCCGGCCTCGTGAAAGACCGGCCCATTCGCGTAGGGCAAGCGGATGCTGCCGGCAGGTTAGCCCTGCGAGCGGCGGGGAGCTGAACGGCCAGCTCCACCCGAGCCGGGTCCGCGAACGAGTCCGCCGACCTGAAGGCTGCCGACGCGGGGTCCGCCGGAACGGCCAGCGGCCGAACCGGAGCGGGGGGCGCTGGTGGCAGCGCCGGCCGGACGACCGGTGCGCTCACGACGGGCGCCGCCGGCTGGAGCCGAGTCGCGGCTAGCGGTACGGGCACCGCCCTGGCTGCCGGTGGAGCGGCTCGCGCCACCATCTGCAGAACGGCCGCCACGGCTCGAATCGCCGTCACGGCTCGGTCGACCACTGCGCTCACCCTGGGCACGACCGCCCTGTGAGCGTCCGCCCTGCGAACGACCACCCTGCGACTGGCGCTGCTGCTGCGGGGCTTCGACGCGGGGAAGCGGCTTGACGTAGGCGGCGACGTCGCCGACGAGGGCGTCGACGGCGGGGGAGGAGGCGTCCACGCGCTGCGGGGTTACCTTGATGGCGGCCTTGCGGAGCAGTGCGTCGGTGTCGCGCTTCTGCTCGGGAAGCACGACGGTGACGACATCTCCGGCGTGACCGGCCCGAGCGGTACGGCCCGAGCGGTGCAGGTACGCCTTGTGCTCGGCGGGCGGGTCAACGTGAATAACGAGTTCGATGTCGTCGACGTGCACGCCGCGAGCGGCGACATCCGTTGCGACAAGAACCTTGACCGTGCCGGCGCTGAAGGCGGCAAGGTTGCGGTCACGGGCCACCTGCGAGAGGTTTCCGTGCAGGTCGACGGAAGGAATGCCCGCGTCGGTGAGGCTCTTGGCGAGCTTCTTGGCCTGGTGCTTGGTGCGCATGAAGAGGATGCGACGGCCGCTGCCTGAAGCTAGCTTCTGCACGAGATCCTTCTTGGCGTCAACGCCGGAAACCTCAAACACGTGGTGGGTCATCGCCGAAACAAAGCTGTTGGCCTCGTCGACGGAGTGCATCACCGGGTCGTGCAGAAAACGCTTGACGATCTTGTCTACGCCGTTGTCAAGGGTGGCGGAGAACAGCATGCGCTGGCCGGTGCCGGGAGTCTTGTCGAGAATGCGGGTGACGACGGGCAGAAAGCCGAGGTCGGCCATGTGGTCGGCCTCGTCGAGCACGGTGATCTCGATCGTGTCGAGGTTGACAAAGCCCTGCTTCATGAGGTCTTCGAGACGGCCGGGGCAGGCCACGACAATGTCGACGCCGGCCTTGAGCGCGGCGACCTGACGGCTCTGCGAGACGCCACCGAAGATGGTCGTGGTGTTGAGGCCGTATGCCTCAGCGAGCGGGGTGATGGCGTTGGTGATCTGGGTGGCGAGTTCGCGGGTCGGCGCGAGGATCAGGCCGAGCGGGCGGCCCGGGCGACGCTTGCCGCCCGCGAGGTTGCCGCCGAGGCGCGACACCATCGGAATGGAGAAGGCCAGGGTCTTGCCCGAGCCAGTCTTGCCGCGGCCGAGCACGTCGCGGCCGTTCAGGGTGTCAGGAAGGGTGTCCACCTGAATGGGGAAGGCGGTGTCGATTCCCTGGGATGAGAGAACCTTGACCAGGGGAGCTGGCACGCCGAGCGTATTGAAGGTTGTAGACAAAGTGGTGCCTTTCAGGGCATCAGTCTCCTCGCCCGTTTGGTTTACCGCGCAGCGGCAATCAAACCAGGAGGATTCACATGGCGAAGGTGCCGAAGGGCACATCCGTTCGCCGTAAGAATGTTTCATTCGAAAAATCAGGTCAGCCCTGGTGGGCCGCCGGATAGAGAAGAGGGCGTTCTACGACGCAGCAAGCGCAACTACGCGCTCGCAAGTTCTACCAGTCTAGCGGATGCTGTCAAATCGGCCTCACTGCACCCTCGTCGCGTACGTAAAACCGGTAAAAATCAGGGCACGCCATAAATTCAAGCGCATCTGCACGGCGTGTTGCAGATTTACCGGTTTTACGTACGCAGCGGCTCGGTATGCGCGGGCGCGGCGCTACGAGTGGTCGCCGTGGTATAGCTCACCGACGGGTACCTCGACGTCGATGATATTGCCGCTCTGCGGCAGCGGGCAGGCCCACATGGGGTCGTACGCGCAGGAGGGGTTGTAGGCGAAGTTGAAGTCGAGAATGAGGGTGTCATCGCCCGTGCCCGGGCCGAGATCGGCGCCCTTGATGGTGTCGAGCAGGTAGCGCCCGCCGCCGTAGGTGCCAGCGTTTTTGCCGGCCAGGGCGTCTTTGAGCGGCAGAAAGAGGCCGCCGCCATAGCTGGCGAGCCGCCACACATCGAGCGACCCGAGGTAGGGCAGGCGCACCGTTCCCACCAGGTCGAACGGCACGGTGCCGTCGGTGCCCGTATCCACGTTCATGCGATACGACTCCTCGGCTCGGTGCACCTCCACCTCGAATCGCCAGTCTGGGTCGTAGGCGGCGATGGGAAGCCCGGTGAAAGCCGAACGATCATCGGGCAACAACGGCGACGACGGATGCCCGGCGAACAGTTCATCCCGCCCGGATCGCCACAATTCGTGGCCGCTTTTCGGACTGCTCACGCTGAGTTGGCGCACGCCGGCATACAGTCCGGTCACGCGACGCCGCCAGTCCGCGATCTGCAAGGCTCCCAGGGAAGAACTCATGATGGCTACGCTACCGCCGCCGGACGCGGTGCGTCGGGGGTTGCGCGCGGAATCCGCGAAAGGTCGGGCGGCGAAGCATCCGTTAGTTGCCGTCGCGCTCTGACAACGGCACAAAGGTGGGGTCGTCGATGCCC
This sequence comes from Cryobacterium sp. Y11, assembly GCF_002929535.1. Classification (GTDB taxonomy): domain Bacteria; phylum Actinomycetota; class Actinomycetes; order Actinomycetales; family Microbacteriaceae; genus Cryobacterium. The sequence goes on along the minus strand of NZ_PJJO01000060.1, from coordinate 324,802 downwards.
ACGTCGTGCTGCCAGGTCGGCGCGAGACGCTTGAGCCGCAGCATCCGCCACTGCCAGAACGCCCAAAACGTGGGCCAGAGCGCGAGCGTGGCCGGACGGCCGCGAAAAATGAGCTGGTCGCGGTAGAGCGTCTTGCCGGTGCCGGCCGGGTCAGGCGCGATGGCCATGCGGTGATCCCACAGGGTGACCGCGGAAAGCGCGCCGGACACTCCGCGTCCGGTGTCGCGCAGAATGCGCACCCCGTCTGGCCGGTGCGTGGAGTTTGCGAGCCGAATGATCTGGGTTCCCATCGGCACCAAGCCGAGCGCGGTGAACACTGCAGGGTGCTCACCCGGCTCCCAGCGGGTGGGAAAACCGTCGGCTTCGAGGGATTCCACGGCCATGAATGGGCTACTCACCTCGCGAAAAACGGCGGGACTGTGGATGGCGTGCCAGGCAGCATCCGGTGTGCAATTGAGGATCTCTTTCAGCAGTACGCGCATGAGCCCAGTTTGGCCCGAAGACGCCATGCAGTACAAATGAACTGTGGCAATTCGGTTCTGGCTCGGCGTTGTGCACCGCGAGCACGTGCTGCGCGGTGTCGATTTGGGCATTGCTCGGGCCAATCGCGGCGCCGGCGACCTGATCTCGCACATGGGCGAATTCGACGGCATCGTTTATTACTCCCCGAAAACCGCGATCGAGGGCGATCCGCTCAAGGAATTCACCGCAATCGGCCGAATAGCGGATGCCCACGCCTACCAGGTCGGCGATCCCGCGAACGAGTATCGGCCGTGGCGTCGCCGAGCCGACTACGATTTGGATGCCTGGCCCACCAGCATCCGCCCGCTGTTGCCGGTGCTGCAACTCACCCGGGGCAACCCGGACTGGGGCTTTCAGCTGCGCCGCGGGGTGCTCGAGATCTCGCGGCACGACTTCGAGATGATTCGGCAGCAGATGCGTCGGCCTTCCGCCGACGACCGGTAGCGCCCAGCAACCCTTATTAGACTCACGGCTATGAATGGTGATCTCTGGTGGGTGCCCTCGGTCATCGTTATCGGCCTCGTTCTGGTCGGAATCTGGGCGCTGGTGGCGGCGTCGCGGCGGCGCACCAGGGCTCGGCTCGGGCAGGTCAGTGCCGAAGCCGCCGAACTGGCCCGCAGCGCGGCGATCAGCCTGGTGCGCGCCGACGATCTCGTGCAGGATACGACCGACGAGCTCGGATTTGCGATCGCGCAATTCGGGGAATCGTCGACGCGCGAGTTCCATGCGGCGCTCACCACGTCCAAGCGCCAGCTCAGCGATGCCTTCGCCCTGCAGCAAAAGCTCGACGATGCCGTGCCAGACAGCGACGCGGAGCGCACCAGGTGGAACCATCAAATCATTCAGCTCGCCGACGAAGCGACCGGCCGGTTGACCGGTCAGGCCCGCGATTTCACGGCGAAGCGCGGCGTGGAGCGCAATGCCCCGCAGCAACTCGATGAGCTGCGTCGCCGCCTCGGTCGGGTGTCCGACCGGGTGGCTGGCGGAGCGACCACGCTTGACCGACTGGGTGTGAGCTACTCCGCGCCGGCGCTCGCCCCGATCAGCGGCAACGTGCTGCGGGCGGGCACAGCGCTCAAGGCAGCCCTGGCCAGCGCCGATGCTGCCGCCGCACGCCTCGAAGCCGCGTCGTCCGATCCGGTCGGCGAACAACTGCAGGTCGCCGAACACGCACTGTTTCAGGCCACGCAATTGCTCGATGCGATCGAAACCGGCGAGGACCAGCTGCACCGCGGCTTCGCCAACTTGCAGACGGCACTGGATGCTGCCGGCTCAGAACTCACCGAAGCTCGCGCCCTGCGCGATGGTCACGAAGAATCCGATACCAGCGCCGCCCTCAACTTGGTCATCACGACGGCCGCATCCGTGCAGGCGTCGCTGCGCGAGCCCGGGCGGCTCAGCGACCCCGCGGGGGATCTGCTGCGGCTGGAGGAGGCAATGAACGGGCTGGACGGCATCCGTTCTGAGGCGCGCAACCGGCAGCTGCGCCTCGACAACGCGCGCACGGCCCTGGCCGGTGCGCTGCTGACCGCGCGAAGCCAGATCACCGTGACGCGTGACTTCATCGACGCGCACCGGGGTCGCGTGCAGGCCGCCGCGCGCACCCGCTTGGCCGAAGCCGAGCGTCAGCTGGCGCTCGCCGTGGCCGTGGCCGAGGCCGACCCGGTCACGGCTCTCGACACCGCCCGCCGCGCGATGACCCACGCAACGGATGCCGACGCGCTCGCCCGTTACGACGTGCACTGATTGATCTGGCCGGGTATGAAACTGGCCAACGCTAAATATACCCGGGTTAGCTGGTCGGCGGCAGCCGCGGCGCCGCGGAGGCCGCAGCCCTGCGCCGGATCGCGGGCGTGATCTCCCGGCGCAGCCAGGTGATCGCGTGAGCCTGATCGAAGCGGCGGGCGCACAGTCCGCAGGCCAGGACACGGGTGGGCTGGCGGTAGCGAAAGTGCGTGTGCCCGGCCGGGCAGGTACCCACCCAGGGCGCTAGCTCGTTGGCGATCTCGCCGTCGTGGGTGCGCTTGCCGTCGTAGCCCAGGTCGGTGGCCATTTTCTTCCAGCGCGGGCCATGCCCGGCGCGCGGCCCGACGAGGGCGTGCGCGAACTCGTGCAACAGAATTTGGTGCACGTCGTCGTCGGCATACCGCGACGCAAGGTAGCGCGACACGGTGATGTGCTTTTTGCTGAAATTGCACAGGCCCGCCCGCTTCTTCGCGTTGTCGAAGCCAAAGGTCCAGCTGGAGTCGAGGTGCAGCGCGATGAGGGCGTCGGCCCAGCGTCGCACCTGGGTAAGATCGGCCATCAGCGCGCCACCGCAACCTGCAGCAGGCGGTCGTCGTCAGCCGCCGGCGCACCCCGGCCATCCGTGTTATTACTCACAAACCACAGTGTGCCAGCAGGGCCAGATACCACGTCTCGCAACCTGCCATAACTGTGCACAAACCACTCGGTCGGTGGTGCTGTGGAGGAACCGGTGATCGGGATGCTCCACAACCGTTGGCCGCGCAGGCTCGCCATGAAGATGGTGTCGTTCACAATCGCGATGCCGCTCGGACTGGCTTGGTCGGTCGACCATTGCCGTTCCGGATCGATAGAGCCGGGGGCGCCCGCCTGCCCCTCGACCAACGGCCAGCCGTAATTGCCGCCGGGAACGATGCGGTTGAGCTCGTCCCAGGTGTTCTGGCCGAACTCGCTCGCCCACAGCTGTTCGTGCGAATCCCAGGCCAAACCCTGTGGATTCCGGTGCCCGAACGAGTACACCAGCGTGCCGAACGGGTTGTCCTCTGGCACTTCTCCGGTCGATGTCATTCGCAAAATCTTTCCACCGAGCGTCTCGAGGTTCTGCGCGTTCGCGGTGTTGCCGGCGTCACCGGCGGTGGCATAGAGCGCTCCGTCCGGACCGAACGCGATACGGCCACCGTTGTGGTTGCCGGCGCGGGGGATGCCAGCCAGCACTAGGGTGGGCGCTCCGAGACTGTGGCTGCCGGGGGAGCCGGCCAGCGGCATCCGCTCGATGCGATTGTCGGTGGCGGTGGAGAAATAGGCGTAGACCCAGCCCGCACCGCCGGGGGCAGCCGAGTCGGCCAGAAAGGCGAGGCCGAGCAGCCCGCCCTCGCCGCTCGGCTGCGCCGCCGATACCGTGCCGGCGTCGCGCAGGCTGCCAGTGGGCAGCAGCTCGCGCACCCGGGTGGTGTCGCGTTCGCTGATCAGGGTGGCGCCGTCTGGCAGCCGCAGAATTGACCACGGCGCCTCCAGCCCCGAGGCGATCACGACGGGTTCTCCGACCGGATGCACCGGTGCGAGCGGGTCAGCGCCGGCGTTCGTCGCGCTCGGCGTCGCCGGTGCCGGCGTCGAGGTGGCCGGAGTGGCGCGGGGCGGCTCGGCGCTGCACGCGGTCAGCGCCAGAATCACCAGCGTCATGGTGGCGACCGCGCTCCTGCGCCGCAGACTCCGATCGGTCACCGCTCACCTCGCCTTCGTGGTGAACACAGCATGCCGCACAACTCGCCAGACGGCCAGCACCGAGTCAGGCTTGGGTGCTGCGGGCCGCGATGTGCGACTCCACGACGGCAACGGCGAGCAGGGAGCTGTCGAGCTCGTCGGCGTCGGCGCCGTCTTTCTCGCGCAGAAAAACCGCCGCGGTGAAGTCCGCCAGTGCCCCCTCGAGGTTGCCCTGATCGAAGTACACCTTGCCCCGGTGCTGCCGTGCGTAGGCAGCGAGGCGGGTCCACTCATGCACCTCAGAGTCGAGGATGCAATGGGTCAACTCGCTCGCGGCCTCGACGAGCTTGCCCTGAAACTGCAACACCTGCGCACGACGGATGCGGCTGGCCACCGCCTGTTCGCGGTTGCCGGTAAAGCGCGACTGGCGCACGGCTTCGTTCGCCACCTCCCAGGCCTCGTCGAGCCGACCGACCAGACGCAACAGCGCGACCTTCTCGTTCAATGCGGCCAGGCTGCGCAGGGTGCCGAGTTCCTCAAGCCGCTCACCGGCGGCGACAAGGTCGACTTTTTCGCGCAGGGTGATGGGGTCGTAACCGATGATGAAACTCAGGGTGTGTTCCTGTAATGAAGAGGGCGGACGCAGCCGCGCGGGGAAGTAACGAGTGTCCCCAGAGTACCGCCGCCTGCGGGCATCCGGTCGCCAGCCGGCCCCGCCCGGTGGCTTATTCAGAAAATCCGCCGGGCCGGTCGTGCCATCGCCAGATCAGCCGGCCCCGCCCCCCGCTCCGCGCACATCGCCTGGATGAGCCACCGCGGCGGAAGAACTAGTGCCCGATTTGAAAGACCGTGCGGCCGGGCAGCGGCGACTGGGTTGACGTTTCGTCGGTCGCCACGAGCGAACCGGCCATGAACTGCTTGAGTTCGGTGCCCTCGATGACCTTCGCCGGGTGCGGGCCGTTGGCGAGCAGCCGCGGGATCCAGTTGAGGTCGATCGGGGTGTGCGCTGCGATAAACACGATGTTGCCAAAGCGCCGCCCCTTGAGCACCTGGGTCTCGGCGAATCCAATCACGTGCTCAAACACCGCCGAGAGCGTAGCGGCCTGGCCGCGCGCAAACGCGAGGCCCGGGCCATCCGCTACATTGACCGCGAGTACTCCGCGCGGCGACAGTAGCGGGGCAGCGAGCGCGAAGAATTCGCGGCTCGTCACGTGCTTGGGAGTGCGCGCGCCCGAGAAAATGTCGACAACGACGAGGTCGACCGCAACGTGCAGCCCCGCCGGAAGCTTGCCGAGCACCTCGCGGGCATCGCCGTGGCGCACGCGCAGCTGGGCGCGCTTGTCCCAGGGCAAAACCTCCCGCACCAGGTCGATCAAATCGCTCTCGATCTCAACCACCTGCTGGCGAGATCCCGGCCGGGTCGCCTCGACGTAGCGCGGCAGGGTGAGTGCGCCGGCCCCGAGGTGCACGGCGGTGATCGGCTCGTGCGGGTCGCCGAGCAGGTCGATCACATGCCCAATGCGCTGCACGTACTCGAAGAACAGTTCATCGGGGTGGTCAATATTCACGTGCGACTGCGGCGTGCCATCAACCACAAGTTGAAAACTCCCCGGGGTAAACCGATCAGGTTCAATCACCGCCGTATGTCCACTCAACTTCAACACAACAGACGGATGCCCCTCCGTCACCTCACCCTTACGCCCAGTACTCATCGTTCTAGTCTGCGCCCTGTCTCTGTGCCGACGCCGCGCCATCCGTTTCGCGAGAGCGGGAAATTCGTTGCTTCGGCACCCCTGAAGCAACGAATTTCCCGCTCTCGCGGCTAGGAACAGAGCGGGTTATACCTGAGAATTTGCATAATGGCAAGAAATGGGTGGACATAGTGATAGAAGCGGCATATAGTTGATCCTTGCGCTCCCAGACAAACTATGCCTTCATATTGCGGTCGGCTTTGCGTGTTCAAGCCACCTTGAGGCACACCTCGTATGAGGGTCTGCGGAGTCATCACCAATAACAGTAACTAGACCTGACGGGGTCCACGGAGGTTATTTCCTTGGCTGCTGCGCGCAACGCAACCACCAACTCACCCAAGAACGGCCGCTCGCACGAGCGTCTGTCGTTCGCAAAGATCAGCGACCACTTGAACGTTCCGGATCTGCTTGCTTTGCAGACCGAGAGCTTCGACTGGCTCGTCGGCAACGACATCTGGAAGGCTCGCGTCGCCGAAGCCCAGGCTGCCGGACGCCAGGACCTGCCAAATCGCACCGGGCTCGATGAGATCTTCGAGGAGATCTCTCCCATCGAAGACCTCGGCGAAACGATGCAGCTGTCCTTCACCAACCCGGAGCTCGAGCCGGAGAAGTACACCATTGACGAGTGCAAGGAAAAGGGTAAGACCTATTCCGCACCGCTCTACGTGAACGCTGAGTTCATGAACCACCTCACCGGTGAGATCAAGACTCAGACCGTGTTCATGGGTGACTTCCCGTTGATGACCCCCAAGGGCACCTTCGTGATCAACGGCACCGAGCGTGTCGTCGTGTCGCAGCTGGTGCGCTCCCCTGGTGTGTACTTCAACCGCGAGCAGGAGAAGACGTCTGACAAGGACATCTACTCCGCCCGTGTCATTCCGAGCCGTGGTGCCTGGCTTGAATTTGAGATCGACAAGCGCGACCAGGTTGGCGTGCGCATCGACCGCAAGCGCAAGCAGTCCGTGACCGTATTCCTGAAGGCCCTCGGCCTCACTTCCGAGGAAATTCTCGAGGAGTTCAAGGGCTACGCGTCTATCGAGCTCACCCTCGAGAAGGACAACATCCTTACCAAAGAAGAAGCCCTCAAGGACATCTACCGCAAGCTTCGTCCCGGCGAGCAGGTTGCCGCCGAGGCTGCGCGTGCGCTGCTCGACAACTTCTTCTTCAACTCCAAGCGCTACGACCTGGCCAAGGTTGGTCGTTACAAGATCAACCGCAAGCTCGGCCTCGAAGCCCCGCTGAGTGACTCTGTACTGACGCTGGCGGACATTCTGGCCACCATCAAGTACCTCGTCGCCCTGCACGACAACCAGACCACCCTTCCAGGTCTGCGCGACGGCAAGATGACCGATATCAACATCGACATCGACGACATTGATCACTTCGGTAACCGTCGTATCCGTGCCGTTGGCGAGCTCATCCAGAACCAGGTGCGCACCGGCCTGTCCCGGATGGAACGCGTTGTTCGCGAGCGCATGACCACGCAGGACATTGAAGCGATCACCCCGCAGACCCTGATCAACGTGCGCCCCGTGGTCGCCGCGATCAAGGAGTTCTTCGGAACCAGCCAGCTGTCGCAGTTCATGGACCAGAACAACCCGCTCGCCGGATTGACGCACAAGCGTCGCCTCAGCGCGCTGGGCCCGGGTGGTCTGTCTCGTGACCGCGCCGGCGTCGAGGTGCGAGACGTTCACCCCTCGCACTACGGCCGCATGTGCCCCATTGAGACCCCGGAAGGCCCGAACATTGGCCTGATCGGTTCGCTCGCCTCGTTCGCGCAGATCAATGCGTTTGGTTTCATCGAGACGCCGTACCGTCGTGTGCAGGGCAACAAGGTCACCGAGACGATCGATTACCTCACCGCCAGCGAGGAAGACGACTTCATCGTCGCCCAGGCCAACGCGCCGCTCACCAAGGACTCGCACTTTGCCGAGGCCCGCGTGCTCGCTCGTAAGAAGGGTGGCGAGGTTGACCTCGTTCCCGCTGAAGACATCGGCTACATGGATGTCTCACCGCGCCAGATGGTGTCGGTCGCGACCAGCCTCATCCCGTTCCTTGAGCACGACGATGCAAACCGCGCGCTCATGGGCGCCAACATGCAGCGTCAGGCGGTGCCGCTGCTCCTCAGCGACAGCCCGCTGGTTGGAACCGGCATGGAGGTCTACACGGCCATCGACGCCGGTGACGTGCTCACCGCGTCCAAGCCCGGTGTGGTCTCCGAGGTCTCGGCTGACGTCGTCACCATCCAGCTCGACGAGGGCGGCACGCAGGACTACTACCTGCGCAAGTTCAGCCGCTCCAACCAGGGCACGAGCTTCAACCACCGCGTGATCGTCAACGCCGGTGAGCGCATCGAAGCCGGCGAAGTTATCGCCGACGGACCCGCCACCGACCAGGGAGAACTCGCCCTCGGAAAGAACCTGCTCGTGGCATTCATGCCGTGGGAAGGCTACAACTTCGAGGACGCGATCATCCTGAGCCAGAACCTGGTAAAAGATGACACCCTCTCCTCGATTCACATCGAAGAGTATGAAGTGGATGCCCGCGACACCAAGCTGGGTAAGGAAGAGATCACACGCGACCTTCCCAACGTGTCTCCGGACTTCCTCGCCGACCTCGACGAGCGTGGCATCATTCGCATCGGAGCCGAGGTTCGCCCCGGCGACATCCTCGTGGGCAAGGTCACGCCGAAGGGCGAGACCGAGCTTTCCGCCGAGGAGCGTCTGCTGCGCGCCATCTTCAACGAGAAGAGTCGCGAAGTTCGCGACACGAGCTTGAAGGTTCCCCACGGTGAGCGCGGCACCATTATCGGTGTCAAGGTGTTCGACTCGCAAGACGGAGACGACGAACTCGGAAGCGGCGTCAACCAGCGCGTTGTCGTGTTCATCGCCCAGAAGCGCAAGATCACCGAGGGCGACAAGCTCGCTGGCCGTCACGGCAACAAGGGTGTTATCTCCCGCATCCTGCCGATCGAGGACATGCCGTTCCTCGCCGACGGAACCCCGGTTGACATCATCCTCAACCCGCTCGGTATCCCCGGTCGCATGAACTTCGGTCAGGTGCTGGAAACGCACCTCGGTTGGATTGCGAAGCAGGGCTGGAACGTCGAGGGCAAGCCGAAATGGGCCGCTCGCCTTCCGGAGCACGCTTTCAGTGCCGCCCCTGGCACGAAGGTCGCCACCCCGGTATTCGACGGCGCGCTCGAGATCGAGATCGAGGGTCTTCTGGACTCCACGACCCTGACCCGTGATGGCGAACGCCTCATCGGTTCCTCGGGCAAGACCCAGCTCTTCGACGGTCGCTCCGGCGAGCCGTTCCCGATGCCGGTGTCCGTTGGGTATATGTACATCCTGAAGCTCCACCACCTCGTCGACGACAAGATTCACGCTCGTTCGACGGGCCCGTACTCCATGATCACGCAGCAGCCGCTGGGTGGTAAGGCGCAGTTCGGTGGACAGCGTTTCGGTGAGATGGAGGTGTGGGCGCTCGAAGCATATGGAGCCGCTTACGCCTTGCAGGAACTCCTGACCATCAAGTCTGACGACATCCTCGGCCGCGTCAAGGTGTACGAAGCCATCGTCAAGGGCGAGAACATTCAGGAACCCGGCATCCCAGAGAGCTTCAAGGTTCTGATCAAGGAAATGCAGTCGCTCTGCTTGAACGTCGAGGTGCTCTCGGCCGATGGCACAGCAGTCAGCCTGCGCGACACGGATGACGAGGTGTTCCGTGCTGCGGAAGAACTCGGCATCAACATTTCCACCCGGTTTGAAACGTCGACAATCGACGATATCTAAGCCCGGTCCAAAGAAACTTCGAAAACTTTCCAAGGAGAGAAATTGCTCGACGTAACAACATTTGACGAGCTTCGTATTGGCCTGGCTACCGCAGACGACATTCGTCGTTGGTCGCACGGTGAGGTCAAGAAGCCCGAAACCATCAACTACCGCACGCTCAAGCCGGAAAAAGACGGCCTGTTCGGCGAGCAGATTTTCGGACCCTCGCGGGACTGGGAATGCTCATGCGGAAAGTACAAGCGTGTTCGCTTCAAAGGCATCGTCTGTGAGCGTTGTGGTGTAGAGGTCACGAAGTCGTCGGTGCGCCGTGAGCGCATGGGCCACATCGAGCTCGCTGCCCCGGTCACCCACATCTGGTACTTCAAGGGTGTGCCCTCGCGTCTCGGCTACCTGCTGGACATGGCTCCGAAGGACCTCGAAAAGGTCATCTACTTCGCCGCATACATGGTCATCACGGTTGACGAAGACGGTCGCCACCAGGACATGCCCGGCCTCGAGAACGAGCTGCGTCTCGAACTAAAGACGATTGAGGGAAGCCGCGACTCGCGCATCGCCGATCGCCTGCAGCGCCTCGAAACCGACCTCGCAGCACTAGAGGCCGAGGGCGCCAAGAGCGACCAGAAGAAGCGCACAAAAGACGCAGCCGAAAAGGAAATGGGCCAGATTCGCAAGTCTCTGGACGAGCAGGTTGCTCACCTCGAGCGCGTGTGGGAAGACTTCCGCACCCTCAAGGTCGGCGACCTGAAGCCGGAAGATTCCGTCTTCCACGAGCTGCAGGACCGTTTCGGCATGTACTTCGAGGCCTTCATGGGCGCCGAAGCCATCAAGAAGCGCCTGGAAGCCTTCGACCTCGTCACCGAGAGCGAAAACCTGCACTTGCAGATTGCCGAAGGTAAGGGTCAGAAGAAGATCCGCGCCATCAAGCGTCTGCGCGTGGTCAACGCGTTCATCATGACCGGCAACTCGCCGGCCGGAATGGTGCTCGACGTCGTTCCTGTGCTTCCGCCGGAACTGCGCCCCATGGTGCAGCTCGACGGTGGCCGCTTTGCGACCAGCGACCTGAACGACCTCTACCGTCGTGTGATCAACCGCAACAATCGCCTGCGTCGTCTGCTTGACCTCGGTGCTCCCGAGATCATCGTGAACAACGAGAAGCGGATGCTGCAGGAGGCCGTCGACGCACTGTTCGACAACGGTCGCCGTGGTCGCCCGGTCACCGGTACCGGTAACCGTGCGCTCAAGTCCCTGAGCGACATGCTCAAGGGAAAGCAGGGTCGTTTCCGTCAGAACCTGCTCGGCAAGCGCGTTGACTACTCCGGCCGTTCGGTCATCGTGGTTGGCCCGCAGCTCAAGCTGCACCAGTGTGGTCTGCCCAAGCAGATGGCACTCGAGCTGTTCAAGCCGTTCGTAATTAAGCGCCTGATCGACCTGAGCCACGCTCAGAACATCAAGGCCGCCAAGCGGATGGTCGAGAGGAGCCGTCCGCAGGTCTGGGACGTGCTCGAGGAGATCATTCGCGAGCGCCCCGTCATGCTCAACCGTGCACCCACCCTGCACCGCCTGGGCATCCAGGCCTTCGAGCCTCAGCTCGTTGAAGGTAAGGCAATCCAGCTGCACCCGCTCGTCTGCGCGGCGTTCAACGCCGACTTCGACGGTGACCAGATGGCTGTGCACCTTCCGCTCTCGGTTGAGGCCCAGGCCGAGGCACGCATCCTGATGCTCGCCTCGAACAACATCCTCAAGCCCTCTGACGGCCGCCCGGTGACCCTGCCCACCCAGGACATGATCATCGGTCTGCACCACCTCACCACGATGAAGGAAGGTGTGGTCGGAGAAGGCCGCGCATTCTCGACCGTGTCTGAGGCCATTCTCGCGTTCGACCAGAAGTCGCTCGATCTGAATGCCAAGGTGCGCATCCGTTTGACCGACAAGTACTTCACCGAGGGCACGCAGCCCGACGGTGTCGAACTGGTCAACGGTCAGGCCGTCGGAACCGTTCTCGTCACCACGAGCCTCGGTCGCGCCATCTTCAACGAGGCGCTTCCGGCCGACTACCCGTACTTCGAAGACGTTGCCAACAAGGTCACCATGTCGACCATTGTCAACGACCTCGCGGAGCGGTACGTCAAGGTGGAGGTTGCTGCAACCCTCGACCGGATCAAGGATGCCGGTTTCTACTGGGCAACCCGTTCCGGTGTGACCGTCGCGCTCAGCGACATCCTGACGCCTCCGAACAAGAAGGAGATCGTCGCAGGCTACGAGAAGCAGGCCGCGAAGGTTCAGGCGCAGTTCGAGAAGGGTCTCACGACCGACCTCGAGCGTCGCCAGGAGCTCATTCAGATCTGGACGCGTGCGACGGAAGACGTCGCCCAGGCCATGCAGGATAACTTCCCGACCGACAACACCATCAACCGCATGGTCACCTCTGGTGCTCGTGGTAACTGGCTGCAGGTGCGTAACATCGCCGGCATGCGAGGCCTCGTGAACAACCCGAAGGGTGAGATCATCCCTCGCCCGATCATCTCGAGCTACCGCGAAGGCCTGTCCGTCGCTGAGTACTTCATTGCTACTCACGGTGCTCGTAAGGGATTGGCCGACACCGCCCTGCGTACCGCTGACTCCGGGTACCTCACCCGTCGTCTGGTGGACGTTTCGCAGGATGTCATCATTCGTGAAGACGACTGTGGAACGACGAAGGGTCTTGAACTGCCTATCGCCGGTACCGACGCCACGACCGGTGCGCTTCTGCGTGACGAAGATGGCGGCCTCCTGGTCGACTTCAACGTCGAGAACGCGGTTTACGCTCGCAGCCTGGCCGCAGCCGCGGTCAACGCGGCCGGTGAGGTTATCGCCGACGCCGGAGACGACGTCGGAGACGTGCTCATCGCCAAGCTCATCGCCGCTGGTGTCGAAACCATCAAGGTGCGCTCGGTGCTGACCTGCGAGTCTGCTGTCGGTGTGTGTGCGGTCTGCTACGGCCGTTCGCTCGCTACCGGCCAGCTCGTCGACATCGGTGAGGCCGTCGGTATCATCGCCGCACAGTCCATCGGTGAGCCCGGCACCCAGCTGACCATGCGTACCTTCCACACGGGTGGGTCGGCATCCGCTGACGACATCACCCAGGGTCTGCCGCGTGTTCAGGAGCTCTTCGAAGCACGTACCCCCAAGGGTGCATCGCCCATCGTTGACTCCGCCGGACGCATCACCATTGAAGATTCGGATAAGGGCCGTAAGGTCATCCTGATTCCCGACAATGGTGACGAAGCAATTGCTTACCCGGTGCTGAAGCGTTCAACCCTGCTCGTCGAAGACGGCCAGCACGTTGAACTTGGACAGCAGATCATCATCGGCGCCGTCGACCCGAAGGAAGTTCTTCGCGTCAAGGGTGTTCGCGCGGTGCAGAAGCACCTCGTCTCCGGTGTGCAGGAGGTCTACCGTTCGCAGGGTGTTCCGATTCACGACAAGCACATCGAGGTCATCGTTCGTCAGATGCTTCGCAAGGTGACTGTTGTTGAGCACGGCGACACCGGCTTGCTTCCGGGTGAGCTCGTTGACCGGTTGAAGTACAACGACCTCAACCGCACCGCGCTGACCGAGGGTAAGAAGACGGCATCCGCTCGTCAGGAGGTCATGGGTATCACCAAGGCATCCCTGGCGACCGAGTCCTGGCTGAGCGCCGCTTCCTTCCAGGAAACCACCCGGGTTCTGACCCAGGCGGCCATGGAAGGCAAGAGCGACCCGCTGATGGGCCTCAAGGAGAACGTCATCATCGGAAAGCTGATCCCGGCCGGCACCGGCCTTCCTCGTTACCGCGACGTCACCGTCGAGGCAACGGAGGAGGCCAAGGCTGAGCGTTACCCGAACCGCATCTTCACCGAAGACGCAACGTTCCAAGAGGGTGACCTGAGCTTCGTCGACTTCGACAGCTTCTCGTCGGACGACCTGGCTCCGGGCACGTACAACTAGTACCCGTCAGCTCGGAACGGATGGCTCCTGCTTCGGCAGGGGCCATCCGTCGTTAAGGCATGCGCGGGGCAGATAACGTGTTAGCGAGTCGTCGCGGACGCAAGCATGAGCATGAGTGCACGACGAACAGTGCGGCGGTTTGGATTAGTCGTATTCGCGGGCGTCGCCATCGTGGAGATCGTTAACTCGGTCGTTATCGTCGTCCTCGGCGCCACCGAGAATTGGCCGGTTGCGGTGATCAGAATGATTAGCGCAGCGTCCCTGGAGGCTGCGTGTTTCGGGTGGGCGGCGTTGCGCACCGAAGCCCGGGGGTCAGCCTCCCATATTTGTGCTGTCCCTGCGGGCGACACTGGTGCCACCACTGAGAACGCTCGGATTGATCGGGTTACGCCAGGAGATCGACCGTTTATGCGCGGGCGGACTGATGATTGCCCTCGACGATTATGGGTCGCCGGACTCGCCGGACTCGCCGGACTCGCCGGACTCGCCGGATTTGTCGATTGATGCGACGCGGGGGAACGGGAGGTTAAGCGGGAAATACTGGGGCGGGGACGTATACTCGGGGTCTAGATATATTGTGCCCAGTTCGGGGGAGGCTCGCGTGGCAACCTTGACAGAAATTCTGATCCTCCACGGGCTGCTCCCCATCGAGGTACTCGACACGCTTATGGCTGGTGACCCGGCCGATGAGAGCGCGGTGCGGGCGTTGGTCGAGCGTGGCGTCATCACCGAACTCCAGTTCGCCAAGGCGAGGGCCCAGCAGGCTAACCTGCCATTTGTTGAGCTTCTCGACTACCCTGTCGATCGCGTGGCGGTTGCGCTGGTTACTCCGGCCATGTGCCGGCGCCATGAGGTGCTGCCAATCGCGATTACCGAGGGCCGGCTCCTACTGGCGATGGTCGACCCCGGCAACGTCTTTGCCCTCGACGATGTGCGTGACGCATCACGGATGCCGGTCAAGCAGATCGTCGCGGAACGCGCGGACCTGCTTGCGGCGATCGCGCGCCACCACCGGGCCGACGACGAACTCACCAATCTAACGACCACTCTTGAAGAAGAGCAGGGGGCAGCGGAATCCGCCGCGATCGGTGGCTCGGATTCCCGCGATTCTGACGCCCCAATTGTTCGCTTCGTCAACCTGATCGTCAGCCAGGCCATCCAGGACCGAGCATCGGACATCCACATTGAACCCGCAGAGCACAGCCTCGGCGTGCGGTACCGCATTGACGGAGTGCTGCACGCGATGCAACGTGCACCAAAAAGCATCCAGAACGGTGTCATCTCCCGGCTCAAGATCATGAGCGATATTGATATCTCGGAGCGCCGCAAACCGCAGGATGGGCGCATGTCCGTAAGCCACGGCGGCCGCACGATCGATTTGCGGGTCGCCACGCTGCCAACGGTCTGGGGCGAGAAGATCGTCATGCGAATTCTCGACAACTCCAACACCAAGCTGAGCCTGCGCGACCTCAATTTGCTCGAGGGAAACTTCAACGCCTATAAGACGGCATATTCCAAGCCCTACGGCATGATCCTGGTGACCGGACCGACCGGTTCGGGCAAGTCCACCACGCTCTATACCACTTTGAATTCTGTCGCCAGACCCGAGATCAACGTGATCACCGTCGAAGACCCGGTGGAATACCGGATGGAGGGCATCAACCAGGTGCAGGTGAACCCCAAGGCCGGGCTCACCTTTGCCAGTGCGTTGCGTTCCATTTTGCGGGCTGACCCCGACGTCGTTTTGATCGGTGAGATCCGCGACCACGAGACCGCGCTCATCGCGATCGAGGCGGCGCTCACCGGCCACCTCGTGTTGTCGACGCTGCACACGAACAACGCGCCGAGCGCCATTACCCGGCTCACCGAGATGGGCATCGAACCGTTCCTGGTCGGCTCAGCGCTGGATTGTGTTGTCGCCCAGCGGCTCGCGCGCAGGTTGTGTGACCGCTGCAAGCTGCCAGACACCCGCGAGGTGCAAGAGCTGGTGCTGTTGCACTTCGCGGTTGACCCCGACCTGCCGGCGCCACTGCTCTACCGACCGGTCGGCTGCGCGAGTTGCTCGAACACCGGCTATCGCGGACGCATTGCCGTTCACGAGGTCATGACGGTGTCTGAAGAGATCGAACGACTCACGGTGGGCCGCGCATCGAGCGCCGAGATATTGAGGGCGGCGAAAGACCAGGGCATGATCACCCTGCGAGAAGACGGCTGGGCCAAGGTTTTGCTGGGTCTGACGTCGATTGAAGAGATTCTCCGAGTAGTGGCTTAGAACGTTAAGGACAGGCAGCATGAACAAACCGATCTATGAAATTCCGGTGTCGGCTCTAGGCGTTGGTGCAGTTGCCATGGGCCAAACGGATGTCGCTGGCTCCGCTGGCCAGGCTGAACCGGACTACCTGATCGCCCCGATCGTGTCCACCGAGGGGGTCTTCGTTGACGACGGTGATTCCGCCGCGCCAGCCGTCGACGCAGCATTGCAGCAACCCGATCCGGATCTCCTGAACGCACTGCAGGTCGTTCTCGATTTGGGCGCATCCGACCTTCACATCACGGTGGGGGCGCAGCCGAGCATTCGCGTCGACGGCGGGTTGCGCCCGGTCGAAGGCTCCACGAAGTGGTTACGGGACAAGGTCACTTCCGCGCTCTTCAGTCTGCTGACGACCCCGCAGCGCGACGAGTTCGAACGGGAGCTTGAACTCGACTTCGCCTATACCGCGAGCGGCGCGAGATTTCGGGTGAACTACTACCAGCAGCGCAATTCGGTGGGCGGAGCCTTTCGCCTGATTCCGCGGGAGATCAAGCAGTTGGCCGAGCTCGGGGTGCCAGAGTCCGTCGCGAAGTTCGCTCAGCTGCCGCGCGGACTCGTGCTCGTGACCGGACCGACCGGTTCTGGCAAGTCCACGACGCTCGCGGCCCTTATCGACCTCGTCAATCGCACGCGTGCCGACCACATCGTGACGGTCGAAGACCCGATCGAGTTTCTGCACCGGCACCAAAAATCCTTGGTGAACCAGCGCGAAGTCGGTCATGACACGCACAGCTTCGCCGCGGCACTGAAGCATGTGCTGAGGCAGGACCCCGACGTGATTTTGATCGGAGAACTGCGCGACCTCGAAACCGTGTCGGTCGCCCTGACAGCAGCGGAGACGGGGCACCTGGTGTTTGCAACGTTGCACACTCAAGATGCCGCGCAGACCATCGACCGGGTGATCGACGTCTTCCCGCCCTATCAGCAGGGACAGGTGCGGGCCCAGCTCGCCGCCACCCTGCAGGGCGTCGTGTGCCAGACCCTCGTGAAAAAAGTCGGTGGTGGCCGCGTGGTGGCCACGGAGGTGCTCGTGGCGACCTCAGCCATCGCCAACCTCATTCGGGAGGGCAAGACCTACCAAATTTCCTCGGCCATGCAGGCGGGACGTGCGCTCGGCATGCACACGATGGACCAGCACCTGGCCGACCTGGTCCATGCCGGGAGCATCACCCGCCAGTCCGCCGAAGAAAAAGCCCAAGACATCGAGGGTCTCGCGCAGCTGATCGCTCACTCGGGCGGCGGCATGCGTTCTCGAGATACGACCATGTCAGCCGGAGGTATCGATTTCGGCGACTCGTTCTCACCCAGAAAGCAGTAGGACCATGCCCGCCACCATCGTTTACGCCTACAAGGGACGCAACGCTGCCGGAAAAGTGGTGAAGGGGCGTCTCGATGCCGCCTCGGAGAGCGTGGCCATGACTCGCCTGCGCACCATGGGACTCGCCCCGATCTCCGTCGACGAGGTAACGCTCGGCACCGGACTGAGTCGAGAGATTAGCATTCCCGGGTTCGCTAAGCACCCGGGGCTGAAGGACCTTGCCGTGATGAGCCGACAGCTGGCCACCATGACCTCCGCCGGGCTCTCTTTGCTGCGCACGCTGAACATCTTGTCGATGCAGACCGAGAACAAAGAGCTCGCGAAGATTCTCACGAGCGTTCGTAATGATGTAGAAACCGGCGTCTCCCTATCGGGGGCCATGGTCAAACACGCCAACGTGTTCCCGCCCATCATGATCAACCTGATCAGGGCGGGAGAGACCGGTGGATTTTTGGAGAACTCCCTCAACTCGGTAGCAGAAAACTTCGAGTCGGAGGGCAAACTGCGCGACACCATCAAGTCGGCGATGGCCTACCCCACGATCGTGCTCATTATGGCGGTCGTGGCCGTTATCGGCATGCTCACCTTCATCGTTCCGGTGTTTGAGAAGATGTTCGCCGGGTTTGGTGGCCAGCTTCCCTTACCGACCCAGATTCTCGTCGTGCTCTCCCAGGTCATGGTGTGGCTGCTGCCGCTTCTCGTCCTGGGGGGAATCGTTTTTTCGGTGTGGTGGCGCAAGAACAAGAACACCGAGGTCGTGCGGAAAGCCCTCGATCCGATCAAGCTCAAGTTACCCGTTTTCGGGCCGCTGATGACCAAGCTCGCGATCGCACGCTTCAGCCGCAACTTCTCGACCATGATCGGCGCCGGCGTGCCGATCTTGCAGTCCTTGAGCATCGTGGGGGAGACCTCCGGCAACTGGGTGGTGGAATCGGCGCTGCGCAAGGTGCAGGAGTCCGTTCGGCACGGCATGTCAATCGCGGGGCCGCTGTCTCTAGAACCGGTGTTTCCCCCGATGGTCGTGCAGATGATCGCGGTCGGCGAAGACGCCGGAGCCTTACAGACCATGCTCGGCAAGATTGCGGACTTCTACGACCAGGAAGTGCAGTCAACCGCCGAACAGCTGACGGCCCTGATTGAGCCGCTGATGATCGCGTTCATCGGAATTGTTATCGGCGGCATGATCGTGGCCCTATACATGCCCATGTTTTCGATCTTCGAATACATCAAATAGGAATATCCCCTGAAGTGGGGGTTGAGGATATGGATTCCGTTCCTTTCTCTGTGCTAAGAACGTAAGCTCAAATCAAGCCTGCGAAGGCCGTCATTGCCCGCATCCAGAGAAGGACCCCCTCATGATCCACAGCGTTACCGGACCACTCGCCCGCAAGCGAGCAGCCCTGAATAAAGACGACAACGGGTTCACCCTCATCGAGCTCCTCGTGGTCGTCATCATCATCGGAATCCTGGCCGCAATCGCCATTCCGATCTTTTTGAGCCAGCAGAACCAGGCCAAGGATTCCGCCGCCAAATCTGATCTGGGCAACGCCAAGGTCGCCTATGTGAGCTTGCTGATCGATATTCCGGGCGGAACGACAACGATCGGTGCCTTGAGCCCCTACGGCTTCGTGCCGACCGCCGGTGACACTGTCACCATTGTGAGAGGTACGACGAACTTTTGCATCCAGGCGGTCAGCGCGGCCAGCAACACCTTCAGCATCACCAATGCCGGTGGCGTAGCGACGGGTCCCTGCGCCCCCTAGGATCCACCGGAGCGTAGCCGAGCTCTCGCCCGGCCGACGTCGAAAACGGTGGGGCGTCGCGAACGCGACGCCCCACCGTTTCATTCTCCGATCTCTGACACGCCGTTCCAAAGGAGGGGCCCATGAACGACCGCCGGCGAGAGATTCCCCGGGCAACGGAAGCGGGTTTCGGCCTCATCGAGATTGCCGTCTCCATGTTTCTGCTCGGCTTGCTGGCCGTGGCACTGTTGCCCTTCCTCGTGCAGGGAGTCACTCAGTCAGCGGCCAACGGGATGCTCGCGACGGCGACGCAACTTGTGAACAAGGAGATGGAGAACGCACGCGCCCAAACCACCTGCACCGGCCTCACCGCGGCCACATTCTCCGTGGCCGATCCGCGTGGGGTGACTCTTCGGGTGGCTAGAACGGTCGATGGTGCCTGTCCGACGCCCGCGTCGTCTTACCCGATAACGGTTCCAATCGCTGTCACGGTCGTGCGCGCCGATACCGGGGCCATGCTGTCGTCAGCCAAGACCCTAATATTTGTGGCGGTGAAATAACATGTCCCTCAGCCAGGACGGCGATTCGGAGCGGGGCTACACGCTCATCGAACTGATCGTTTACAGCAGTCTGCTGATGGTCGTCGTCGCTGTTGTCGCTGGACTATTCATCAGCGGCCTAACAGCAACCGAGCGCGTGCAATCAGTGACGGAGGCGACCACATCGGCCCAGGTGGTGGCGGATTCAATCGAGACAAACGTGCGCAATTCCACTGATTTCACGCTGAGTACCCCGGCGGGCACCGATCAATTCCTCGTCGCCCGCACCGTGAACCGAGATTCGACCCTGTCGTGGCAGTGCGTTGCCTGGTACTACTCGGCGGCCGGAACGGGCAGCATCCACTTCACTCAATCAAATGTTGCCATTCTCGCCCCCACTGTGAGTGAACTCCAGGGTTGGACGCTCGTGCAGGAGGGGATTGCTCCGGTGTCGGGGACAAACATTTTTTCTGCCAGCGGACAGCAGCTCACCGTGAATTTCACGAGCCTCGCCGGTGACCACCCGCCCGTGGTGATCTCCAGCTCCGCAACCAGTAGGGCCGGAGCATCGGGGAGCCTGACATGTTTTTAAATCGCGGCGTCAGCACGGAGCGCGGGGCAGCATTGGCCTCCGTGCTCGGTGTAATGGCGGTTGGTTTGCTCTTCGCCTCGCTCATCACAGCCGCCGTTGTGGGCGCCTTTGGAGTCAGTTCGTCTACTCGATCCGGGGTCCAATCTGGTGCTGCAGCGGATGCCGGCGTTGCGGCGGCGCGACAGGGTCTTTACGTCGCCGGCAACTGCGCAGCACAAGCCGTTCCGGGCACCTACGCGTCTGCAGTGGCTCCAAAGTACAGCGCGAAAGTCGAATACTTCGCGGGCAGCACCTGGAATGCCGGGTGTCCGCCCGTGACGGCAACCGAGGTGCGGATTACTTCGCTCGGAACGGCCGAGACTCCGGGCGTCAACGGTGCCACGGCAGGCAACGCGACGAAGGTGGAAGCGATCCTCAAGTACCTCGTGCCCGGAGTCGAACCGAGTGGCATTGCGCTCTACCTGTATCGCGGTGGCACCGTGGAGTCCAACTCGAGCTTCGATTTGACGGAATCACCGGGGGCCGGTCTCATGGTGAAAAACGGCAATTTCGATTGCGCGAAGAACAACGCCGTAATTAATGGGAGTGTTCTCGTGACGGGCAACCTGACGTTCACGGGAACCTGCACGGTTAACGGGAGTGCCTGGGTGTCGGGCACGGCGACTCTCGGCTCGGGAAAGATCCGCGACAACCTGACGGCCGGTTCGGTAAGCCCAAACCCGCCCGGCACTCGCGTTGGTGGCACGTACACTCACTCGGCGATCATTCCCGCCGTGCCGCCGTGGACAGAGGTGGCGTACACCCCCACCGCCTGGCAGGATCCCACCGGCGCACCCTACGAGGTAAGAACCCTGGGCGCCTGTGCGCTGCCCAACGGCACCCTCGGCGGAACCAGTGCGGGCAAGCCGGTCATCATCAACGCGCTCGACTGTGCGCTGGGACCGACGGCGGCCAACAACACCACCGTCAAGCTCACGAGTGATGTGGTGATTTTCGCGAACACGTTCAATTTCTCCGGGGTCAACTCGCTGCAGTTCTCGTCGTCGACGGGTGCCGTGCACAAGCTCTGGTTCATCACACCCGACCAGCTGTCCGACGCCCAACCCACCTGTTCGGCACCGACCCAGGGCGACTTCTCCGTGAAGAACGGTTTCACGATCAACAGCCCGATCGAGGCGCTGGTCTACACGCCGTGCGCCTTCGCGGGGGTCAACGGCTTCACTTGGCGCGGGCAGATGATCGCGGGAAACTACAGCTCGGCCAAGAACAACCCCATCTTCACCTTCGTGCCGATCGGCCTGCCGGGTGTGGACCTCGACACCGGCAGCGTGACACCCAGGATCACGAGTCCGCAACCGGGATCGGTCGTGTCGAACCGGGAAGTGACCGACTAATGAACACGGCAGTTGAATACACAGGAGCGCAGCTATGACTAACCGCGTCGTCGGGATCGACATCGGCACGTCCAGCCTGCGCGGGGTGGAGCTGCGCGACGCCGGCTCCCCCCGTCCCGAGCTCATGCGTTATCACCAGATTGCGCTGCCAGCGGGAGCGGTGAATCGCGGGGAGGTGGCCGAGCCAAATACCGTAGCGGCCGCGCTGAAGACCCTGTGGTCGGCTGGCGGTTTCACGAGCAAGAAGGTGGTGCTCGGAATCGGTAACCATCGCGCACTCGCGCGGGACCTCGCTGTACCCAAAATGAACATGAAACGCATCCGCGAAACCCTGCCCTTTCTCGTAGCAGACATGCTGCCCGTACCCGCGGCAGAGGCCCTGCTCGATTTCTACCCGATCAACGAGGTTGAGGGTGAGAATGGATCCGAGATCAACGGCCTATTGATCGTTGCGGTGAAGGAAGCGGTGCAGGGCAATATCGCCGCCGTGCAACTTGCTGGCCTGACCGCAGTCGAGGTCGACCTCATTCCATTCGCGGTCAGCCGAGCCGTGTGTCGAGGCACAACATTCGACGGTGCGGTTGCCCTCATCGATGTCGGCCAAGCAACCACGAGCATTGTGATCACGCTCGCCGGAGTTCCGCAGTTTGTGCGACTCATCCCCGCGGGCGGGGGAGACCTCACCCAGGCACTGGTGCTGGGCTTGTCCGTCGATACGCCTACGGCGGAGTCGGTGAAACGCGAGCACGGACTTGCAGCGTTATCCACGACGAACCACGCCGTCGAGGCGACCATCATCAGCGAAGCCACGAGCGAACTGCTGGGCAGTCTCCGCAATACCGTCAGCTATTTTTCGAACACGAGGCCGCACATCCCGGTGACCGGAATCGTGCTCTCGGGAGGTGGCTCTCAGCTGGATGGATTCGCGGAGGCGCTCGGTGCTCTGACTCGACTGCCGATCCTTGTGGCGGATCCCTTCGCGTCGGTTTCCGTCGCCAGAGGCATAGATGCAGCGGCCCTGCAGCTCACGAACGGTGCTTACACCGTGGCACTCGGCCTCGCACTGGGGAGCACAGCATGACCGGCAAGAAGTCGACGGATGAACTCGTTCTCGGGGCGGAACCTCGCATGGACCTCCTTCCGCCCGAAGTTCGTACGCTCAAGAAGGTGAAGGCCACCCGGCGACGCCTCGGCGGCATGCTGGTGGCAGTGCTGGTACTCGTCGGGGCGGGGGTCGGTACGTCCACCTGGTACGCCATGCAGAGCCAAGCCGAACTGGCTGCTGCGCAGGAACGCACCACGGAACTGCTCACTAGCCAATCCCAGTATTCCGAGGTCAAAAAGGTGCAGGCCGCTCTGGACACCACTCTGGTTGCGCGGCAATTTGGCGCATCCACTGAAATTGATTGGAAGGCCTACCTGGCCCAGGTTTTAGCACTCGTGCCGAGCACAGTGACCGTTGACACGCTCTCGCTCGACTCAGCATCGCCCCTCGTTCCGTACGAGCAGGCGACGTCTCCTCTGCTGAACCCCCGGGTGGCCACGATCAGGATACTGTTCACGAGCCCCGATGCCACGAGCGTGCCGGCGTGGCTGGAGCGCATGTCGACACTGCCGGGCTATGCGGATTCCCAGCCGGTCGCGATCACCCGAACGGAAGCCGGGGTGTACACCGTTGACTTCGTGTTGCACGTCAATCAGGGCGCGTTTTCGGGGCGTTTCGCCGCTGCGGAGGGGGAGTGATCGTGGACAAGAACAGGCTTTGGGTGATCGGTATCTTGCTGGTGATTGGCGCGGTGGTTGGGCTCGGGTGGCTCTTGGGGATTTCGCCCAAGCTGAGCGAGGTTCGGCTCGCTCAGGCCGATCGCGACACCACGCTGGCGCAAAATTCCGCTTATGAGCTACAGGTGATTGCCTTGAAGAAGCAGTTCGAGAAAATCGACGAGCTCACTGACGAACTGGCCGCAATCCAGCTGGCCGTTCCCAGCTCCGGCGAGATTCCAGCGCTGATTGACGAACTCAATTCGATCGCAGCGAGCAGCCAGGTCGTGATCACTGGGTTCACACAAAATGACGCGCAGGCATACGACCCGGCGCTGCTCGTTGTAACCGCGCCCGCAGCCGGGGCGCCGACCCCGGCGCCCACCTCGGGGGCAACGCCAAGTCCGGCGCCGAGCAACGCTGCCAATGCCGCCACCGAGGCTGCGACTGCCGGCGTTGTTCCAGTCGCGGGGGCGGACCCCCGCCTCACTTCGGCGAATTTCATTGCCATCCCGCTCAGTATCACCGCCACCGGTCCATACGACCGTGTGCTTGATTTCGTCTCGGGCATTCAGCACGGCCGGCGGCTCCTACTGATCAACGCCCTCTCCACGGTGTCGACCGCCGACGGCGCAGCCGCTGGCACAGTGACCGGCACGATCACCGCCTTTGCCTACGTCCTCGACTCGAACACGGCGGCACCGCCACTGCAGTGACCGGGCGGCACCGGTCGGGCGAAGAAGTGGCCCTGCCCGGAGCGGAAGCTGAAGCTGAAGCTGATCCGCCGTAGCCGAGCCCACCTTCGGATCGCGGGCCCATGGTCTATCGTGGGCCCGCCGTCCGGGCCCGGGCTGGGAGTGGACAAGGCGGAGGGGGGAGGGACAGCGGGGAAGGCCAGCGCGGACAGCGCGGAGGCGAGGCGGGGTACGCCCGAACAACGGGTTTGTCGCCGATGCGGCTGCACTCGATTTTGGGGGCGCGCGCGTGCGGTTAAAACTTACGTTGGCTCGGTCCAACGGTCTAAACGACGACATTGTCGTCACAACGGATGCCGCGGCGACGATTTCCGACGTGGCCGGCACCATCGCCCGCGTTGATCCGCGCTCGCCGCTCACCCCCGGCGCCGCCGCTCACCCTGCGCACCGTCGCTCCCGGCGGCACCGACTGGTTGCTGCTCCCGCCCGACGCCCTGATCGGTGAGGACTGGGTCGGCTCCGGCGCGAGCGTGGCGCTGGCCGCATCCGTTCTCGCTGCCCTGGAAGAGGTCATTGCCCAGCGGCAGCAATCGAAGAGAGCGGCGCGACGCGGCGCCATGGAACACGAGCGCGCAGCTCTCGAACGCGGCGAAGAAGTCGGCTCGAGCTACACCGGCGAGGGCACAAAATCGCCCATTCCGGCGATCATCGTGGTCATCTCCGACGATGTGGCCGCTGACCGCTCCAGGCTCGTTCAGCTTGCCGAGAACGGTGCAGACGCCGGCGTCAACCCAGTCTGGATCGCTCGCACCGTGGCAGCCCTGCCCGCCGTCTGCCGCACCGCCGTCGACATCGACGAGAACACCGGGCTCGGCACGGTCTCGTTCGTGCGGCTCGGTGAGACCATAACGGATGTCGCGGTCGAGTCGGTCGACTCGCCCACCGCCCTGCACTTCGCGCGCCGCCTGGCGCCGGTCATTGATGCCGGTGCCCTCATCGCCGACTCGAGCGACCTGCCGCGCTCGGTCTCGATGGTCACCCTGCTCGGCCACGACCTGGTGGAGGCACACGAGGCCGTCATCGACCGGTGGCGGCAGAACGCCTCCATGCACGATCGCACTCCTGGTGCGGTGCGGCATTCCAAACGGGCCGGAACCCTGCGGGCCATTGTCGGTTCAACCGGCGTGCAGGCCATGCACCTTGACCTGCGAACGCAGGGCCCGCACGCCCTGGTCGGCGGTACCACCGGCGCTGGCAAGAGCGAATTTTTGCAGGCTTGGGTGCTGGGCATGGCCGCCGAGTACAGCCCGGACCGGGTGACTTTTCTGTTCGTCGACTACAAGGGCGGGTCGGCCTTTGCGGACTGCGTCTCGCTGCCGCACTGTGTCGGCCTGGTCACCGACCTGAGCCCGCACCTGGTGCGGCGGGCACTCACCAGCCTGCGCGCCGAACTGCGTTATCGGGAGCACCTGCTCAATTCCAAGAAAGCGAAGGATCTGATCGAGCTGGAGAAGCGCGGCGACCCGGACAGCCCCCGGCCCTCGTGCTCGTTATCGACGAGTTTGCGGCGCTGGTGAGCGAGGTGCCGGAGTTTGTCGACGGCGTCGTGGACATCGCCCAGCGCGGTCGTTCGCTCGGGATCCATTTGATTATGGCCACCCAGCGGCCAGCCGGTGTCATCAAAGACAACTTGCGGGCCAACACCAATCTGCGTGTCGCGCTGCGCATGGCTGACGAATCCGACAGCAACGACGTCGTCGGGGTGAAGGATGCCGCACATTTCGACCCTGGCCTGCCCGGCCGTGGCATCGCCAAGACCGGTCCGGGGCGGCTGCAGCAGTTTCAATCCGGCTATGCCGGCGGCTGGACCTCGCGCGAACCTGAAAATGCTGAAATCGGCATCGCGGAGCTGCGCTTCGGCGGGGAAAGCGCCTGGGAGCCGCCGAGCGACCCGCTCGCCGGGCAGGAGCGCGAGCTCGGCCCGACCGACCAGCAGCGGCTCGTCGCCGCTCTGGTCGGTGCCGCCGGTTCGGCGCAGATTCCGGCGCCGCAGCGGCCCTGGCTCGACGAATTACCGTTTTTGTGCGACCTGGCGCCCATTCTGAAACGAACGGATGCCGCCCTCGCGCTCGGTCTGGCCGACGCGCCGACCGAGCAGCAGCGCGCGGTGTGCTTTCTGCCCGACGTCGATGGGCACATCGGCATCTACGGCACCGGTGGATCCGGAAAGAGCGTCGCGCTGCGCACCCTCGCAATCGCGGCGGGCAGCACGAGCGACGGCGGGCCCGTCGCGGTCTACGGTCTCGATTTCGCCGCCGGTAGCCTGCGCATGCTGGAGCCCCTGCCGCACGTGGGTAGCGTCATCGGCGGCGACGACACCGAACGCATCATTCGGCTATTCCGGTTGCTCAAGGCCGAGCTCGAATCCCGGGGCAACCGATTTGCCGAGGCCAACGCCTCGACCATCGCCGGATACCGCACGCTGGCGAACCACTCGAATGAGCCGCGCATCCTGCTGCTGATCGACGGGTTCGCCGCGTTCCGCGAGGAGTGGGAAGTGGCGAGCGGCCGGTCGAACTGGTACGACGTGTTCCGCAGTGTCCTCTCTGATGGTCGTCAGCTCGGCATTCACGTGGCGTTCACCGCCGACCGCTCCGGCTCGGTGCCGAGTTCGGTGCGCTCCAGCGTGCAACGCCGCCTGGTGCTGCGGCTCGCCGACGATACCGGCTACACCCTGCTCGACGTGCCCGGCGACATCCTGAATGCGAAGTCGGCGCCCGGCCGGGCAATTTTTGACGGCCTGGAAACCCAGATCGCGGTCTGTGGCGGTTCCGCCGTGGCCGCAGAGCAGGCGGCCGCCGTGCGCGTGCTGGCCGAATCGTTGCAAGCTCGGGGAATCCAGGCCGCTATGCCGATTGGCAGCCTGTCCCGCGACTATCCGGCCACCGAGCTGCCCGACCGGGTCATGGCCCAGCCGGCGCTCGGCCTGAGCGATGAAACGCTCGACTCGGTCGGTTTCGTGCCGCGCGGCACGCTGCTGTTGTCGGGCCCGCCGGCCAGTGGGCGCAGCAATGCACTGCGTGCGCTCATGCATGCTTTCGAGCGGTTCGATCCCACGGTCAAGCGGTACTACATCGGCAATGCGCGGTCCGGCCTGGCCGGGCTGCCCGGCTGGGTAGGCAGCGCGACGACTATCGTTGGCGCCGTCGAACTGGCCAAGGAACTGACTGAGGCGGTGAGCGCCGACGTGGCCACCCCGCGCATCGCGATCGTCATCGAAAACCTCGCGAACTTTCTGCAGACCCCGGCCGATGCTGTGCTGGTCGAGCTCATCAAACAGGTCAAGCGCAGCGACCACTTTCTGGTCGCCGACGGTGAGACCGCGTCGTGGAACTCGTCCTGGCCGCGGTTTGCGGAGATGAAGAACACTCGCCGCGGCTTGCTGTTGCAGCCCGACACCATCGAGGGCGACATTCTGCTGAAGACCCCGCTGCCGCGGCTGAACCGCGCCGAGTTTCCGCCAGGACGGGGCATGATGGTGTCCGGCGGCAAGGTGGTGCGGGTGCAGCTTCCGCTCGTGGAGTAATTGCAACTTGCACCGTGGCGTTTTCCTGGCCTTGGTATTGACTATCAGCTCGTGCCAGAACTGGCCCGCACTGATGTTCTGGCGACGTGAATTGGACGGCTAGCACCGCGTTGCTCTGGAGCGGTTAATCACGTCGCCCGGGGACCCTAGAACGGTTGGGGGTTGGGGTCGTCGATGTTCCAGACGGATGTCCACGGGTCGTTCACTGTTGCATCCGCCGTTGGTGGTGGTGGCGCCGGTGGTGTGGCGGTGTGTTGACGCGGTGGGGTGATTCGGGTTGCGGGGTCGGTGGCGTAGTGTTTGCCGGCGGGGCTGGTCCAGTGGAGGGTGCCGTCGGGGTCGGCGGTGACTTTCCAGTCGCTGAAGTGTTTCAGGTTGTGGTGGGCGGGGGAGAGGAAGTGCAGGTTGGTGGCGTTGGTGGCACCGCCGAATTGTTTGTCTTGGGTGTGGTCGAGGTCGCTGTGCTGTGCGGCGCGGTTGCAGCCGGGGAACCGGCAGGTTCCATCGCGTAGTTGCAGGTATTTCTTCAAGGCGGCGGGTACCCGGAAGGGGGTGGAGCTGACGTCGAGGACGATGCCGGTGTGTGGGTGGGTGAGGATGCGCAGGAAGCTTGTGGCGGTGCCGGCGAGTTTGCGGGCGACTTCCGGGGCGATGGGTCCGTAGCCTTCCAGTTCGGCGGGCTCGTCGCGCGTGCCGGCAGCTCGTCCCATCAGGGTGAGGACGGGGACGGTGATGTTGACGGTGGCGCTGATGCCAGCGCCGAGGCCGGTCTCGGTGACGCCTTGGGCGAGGAGGTCGATGGCGACGTCCGCGCGCAGCTGGCCCAGGGTGCGTGGTTCGCCCGGGCCCTGCAGGCTGAGAGCGGTTTCGGTTACGCGGTTGTAGATGCCGGTGAGGTCTTCCCCGGCGGCTCGCAGCCAGAGTGTGGCCATGCCGTCTTTGTCGGAGAAGAACTTGACGCTGCGGTCGGCGAGGCATTTGGCACGCCGGGTGGTGATGCTGTCGGGGTGGAAGTGTTCGCGGAGTTTGCGGGCCTTGCCGTCGAACTGGGCCGCGGTGAGCTTGCGCGCGTGTGGCAGTAGTACCGCTTCGAGTTCGGTGCGGGCGGGTTGGGGTACGGAGTCGAGTTGGTCGAGGAGCCGGCGCACGTGCCGCAGGGAGATCTTTCCGGTGCGGAGCGCATTGAGGGTGTCGGGGCGGGTCTCGACCAGTACCCGGCTGTCGTGCAGCAGGCCGGAGGCGGTGCCGTAGGGGATGCGCAGTGCGCAGGCCATCTCTGCGATCAGTCCTTGTTGGGCGGCGAAGGTGGCGTCCCAGTCGTGCTCGTGCTCAGGACCGGCCTGCGGGCGGCCGGTTTCAGCGGTGTTGGTGGTGTAATCCCACGCCTCGGTGAGGACCTCGGCCATGCTGGCGTGCGCCCAGCCGATGACGTTCTCGAGGTAGAGGACGCGGTCGACGAGCTTTGACTGCTGCCGTTGAAACGGACTCAACGGTTCCGTCTGGTCGCCGTCGACTGGACTGCCGTCGGCCGGACTGCCGTTCGCCGGGCTGTCATCGACCGGGCTGTCGTCGATCGGGCTGCTGTCGTCGGTGCTGCCCTCGGCGCGGAGGTACTCGGCGTACAGGAATTCCTCACGAAGGTTCTCGTCGAACACGTGCTCTGGTGGCACCGCCGTGAACGCCTCGGTCAGGTTCAGGCCGGCCGGGATGGTCGGGCCGTCGGCGAAGGGAAAAGCTGGAGCGGCGGCCGCGGCTTCTGCTTCGGCCTGCCAGTCGGAGTTGCACCGTACTCGGAAATCGTCGAAGAAGGCTCGATCTTCAGCGGAGAAAGACCACTCCAGAAATTCCCCGTCATGGATGCCGTCGAAGAAGGGATCGGCGAGGCCCGGCCGTGGGGTGTCGCCGCTCTGGCTCATGGTTTTATTGTACCAAACCTGGGCAAAACAGTCGAGCGAATCTCACCTATATTTGAATTTTTGTGCGTAGAGATATTCGGTCAGCCAGGTACATTTCCGAGACCTGGTCGCGTGGGTCGATGGCGGTCTCGGCAAGCTCGACCAACGACAAGGGGCAGGTCGATCGCTCCTTCGTCGCGCCTCGACCAGCGGAGCTCGTTGATCGAGGCGCGAGCTCGCGAGCGATCGAGATCGAGGCAGGCGGTCTCGATCAATCGCGCCTCAACCAGCGGAACGGGCGGGGTGTCGGCGGTCTCGACTGGCGGAACGGGCAGGGTGTCGGCGGTCTCGACTGGCGGAACGGGCAGGGTGTCGGCGACCTCGACCAGGGCGCCAGCAAACCGGCGCTGCGCCTAGACCGAGAGTTCACCCCCATTACCCCCAATTGGGGCATTGCTACTAAGTTGGAATCATATGCAGCCCGCTAGGGCTCACATTTAACGGGACACCATGACTAATCTCAACGTGACCTATTCCGACATGACGGATGCTGCCGGTCGTCTGAGCTCCGGCAAGGAAGATCTCATTACCAAGCTGACCGAGCTGCAGACGCTCGTGAACAACCTGGTCGATTCCGGCTTCGTGACCGATTCCGCTTCGGGAGCCTTTCAGACGGCCTATGACTCCTTCACGCAGGGCACGAACCTCGCGGTGAACGGCATCGACGGTATGAGCCAGTTTCTCACCGCTGCTGCCGACGCCCTCGGCAACGCGGACACCGAGCTCGGTAACGCAATCCGCGGCTAAGCATCCGTGGTAGCACAGGGTTGAAAGAGAACGATGTCTGATTTATTGGTTGATACAACCCTGCTCCGAGATATGGCGAGTGACGTCTCGCTGATTCGAACCGAGTTCGATTCGGCCAAGACGACGAGCCAGAATTTAGCGGATGCCGTCGGTCACGCCGGTCTCGCCGATCGCGGGACCACCTTCGCCAGCAACTGGGACCACCGTCGCAGTGAATTAGTCGAGCAACTTGCGACCCTGGGCGAAGATCTGCTCACCGCGGCCGATGGCCTGGAGAACACCGATACCGAGCTGGGTGCGTGCATCACCGAGGCCGCCCAGCCCGCGAGCACTGGGGCGAACGGATGAGCCGCCCCACCGACTGGTCGGCCCTCGGCGTCTACCGCGACCCGATTCCGGGCGATCCGAGTGCCGTGCAGACCGCGGCTGTGGAGTACACGAGCGTCGCTGAGGCCATAACGCGTGCCGCGGCGAACCTGCGCGGGTTTTCGGGCTGTGAGGGAATGGTCAGCGAGGCCGTATCGGCGCTCTCCGAGCAGGCCGACGACGTCGCCGAACGCATTGAGCGCGCCCAGGAACGCTACGCCGGCGTCGGCCTGGCATTGACTGGTTACGTCACTCCGCTCAGCGAAGCGCAGGCAACCTCGGTGCAGGCGCTGAGCAATGCGAACACGGCCGGTCAGGCCCAAGCGGAGGTCTATGCCGCTCGGGCTGAATATCAGAATCAGCTCTTTAATCCCAGTCTCAGCGCGGAAGACCGCCGCGACTGCGAAAAACAGCAGGACAACGCTGAGAATGACTGCGCAGACGCGGCCGGCCTGCTCGTTGCCGCCATCGCGCTGCTGCAGACTGCCATCGACCAGCGTGACGTTGCCGCGAACGTCGCCGCCGAGGCCATCTCTGACGTCGAAAACTCCGGCGACCTCAACGACACCTTCTGGGACAACGTCGACCAGTTCTTCGATGAACATGCCCAACTGATTGACACCATCATTTTGTTCGACGGCGTGTTGGCTGCCGTACTGGTCGTCGTCGCCCTCTTCATCCCCATCGCGGGATGGGTGGTCGCAGCGGTCGCCATCTCCGTAACGGCCGCCAGCGTCTTGAATGCCGTCGGTCAGACCATGACGGGGCGCAAATCCGCTGCCGAGGGGGTCATCGAAATCGCCTTTGCGCTGCTTCCGTTCGGATTAGGCAAGGTCGCCGGCAAACTGGTTGGCGAGCAGGTCGCGGCTATTCATCGCGCAACCTCGGAGGCCGCAGCAGAATCCATCATGAAGAGCAAGGCTGGCCAAGGCATCTCGGGCTACACGCGGTCCGTCGCACGCGCCGAGATCAACCAGGTCGCGGCGGATGCCGCACCGTGGCTGGTGTCGAACCCGGTTGTGGGATTGCGTTCAACGCCGCGCATGATCGCCGAGTGGCAAGCGATGTCTGGCCTGAAGTTGCAGAGCGGCGGCGTCTCCGACCTGATCGTCACCGCGTCGCAGCCTGGTCGTATGTGGACCTTTGGCGGCGCGTGGTCAGCCAATGAAGAAGGCTCACCGCTCGGAGAGTTTGCCACAAAAGAAGCCACTGCGCCATTCTTTCCCGACCGGCGAACCGAGCGGAACGAGGAGTGGTGAACACTTCCAAGCCGACCGGCGAGAAGGCTCGTGACGCCGTGATCGCCTATCGCAGCGCTTTCGCCCTCATGATCACCACTTTCGCAATGCTTGTGCTTGTTCCGCTCGGGTTTGCCTTCAACCTGATCATGGTCTTGATCCTCAAGATTCCCGGCAGGGTAGAACCCGGTATCGGTGTGACCAACATCGATCGCCTCGCCGGAATATTGCCGTATCCGGTGCCAGCATGGGCTGGCCTGCTCTGCGCGTTGTCGTTCGGTGGACTGCTGGTGATTTGCTGGCGTCCCAGTCGGCACCAGGTCGTTTCAGCTCCCGGTGCCAAAGTTCGGCTGCAGATATCGCCGCTGTTCATCGCCCTCCTGTCGATCATCGGCGCGTTCGCGTCGGCGACCTGCGCGGCCTTTTATCAGCCCCTGGACGGGTCGTTTTCGTGGTGGTGGGTCAACGTCGTGGCTTATGCTGCTGTTGCGGTGGTGGCGTTTCGGCATGGTGCGCGGATTCCGCGCAAGAAGAAGCGTCGGGTGAGTAAAGGCAAGTCGCGCAATGTCTGAACGGATTGACCATCGTCTCGTGCTGCCGCCGGGTTGGGCCAGGATTCCCCTGGACGAACGCGCACCGGCCGCGAGCAGTGCGATTGTGAATCGTGCGGTGCAGAATTCCCCAATCGGGTCTCGGTCGCAGGTGCGCCGATTCGTGAGCAACCAGCTGCGCGAGGTCGTTCAGGGCGCGCGATCGGTTTCTGGAGTCGACCTGTACCTTCCGGTCGAACTCGTCGCTGGCGCACCGCTGGCGCTGTCGATCGCCGTGTCGGCTCCCCAACTTCCGGAATCCGAGAATTCGGCGGCAGACGCGCTGCTCGCATTTGCTGCTCGCGGCGGCGCGACAGCCGTGGAGGTCGGCGGTCGACTCGCCGTGCGGCAGGTCGGCGAAGCACCCGCAGTGGTCGGTGGCGACGGTCAACTGAAAGTCCCCGAATCGCGGCGCATCAGCTATGCGATCGTGCCACCGACCGGTGATCGCTTACTCATCGTGACCGGGAGCATGCTTCGCATCCCGACTGCGAACGCTGACCGAGTCTTGGACGCACTCGAGCAGGTGTTTGATGCCATGGCGCTGAGCGTCAGGTTTGCGCCCGCAGCAGCAGCCAGCGCGACTGGGGGAGTGGCATGAGTATCTTTGTAGAGCATCCGACTGACTGGATCGGAATCCCGTATTTCGATAAGGGTGACCGTTGGGAACGGCCCGAGGACTGGGCGCGGGAGCTGATCGAAGAGATTGTTGTCGGCCAGAATTTGCCGCGACGAAACCGCGTTTCTCAGGAACAGCGCGGCATCGTGGAGAACATCTTTGTCATGCTTGCCAAATCTGTCGAGGAACGCGAGGCGTCCAGTTCGTACCTTCGGTTATCGGACTGGTACGGCCCGCTGATTTTGGTGGATCTGCGGGTCGAGTCACGGCACTCGGCGGGAACAATTTCGATCGAGGACTATGCGGGCGCCTCGGACCCCGACGCCATCGACCCGCCCCTCGTTGAGCCCTTTGTGACCGACAGCGGATTGGTCGGTGTGCGGTGCACGAGGCATGTGGTTCCCGACCCCGCGGTTCCGGGCATTATCGCGACCGTGGAATATGCCTGGGAAGTCGACGAAACACTCGTACGATTGCGCACGGCAAGCTACGACTTGATCGAATTCGAGCAGACGCTGCCCTACGTGGATGCGCTAGCCACAACCGTCTACTCCACGTGACTCCTCGACACCCCATTATGGGGGTGTACTATATCCCCCAGTGGGTGATGGGGTCGGGCGCCTTCGTTAGGCTTGAAACCGAGACCAGCACAAGGACGCACCACAGAAACAACGCAGGTCGGGGGAGCAATGAGCAGGCGGCTTCCTTCTGCTCCGCCCGTTTTGTCGGGTTACACCTATGTGCGGCCGCTCGGCACTGGCGGATTCGCCGACGTGTTTCTGTTCGAGCAAAATATGCCACGCCGCTCCGTGGCGGTGAAGGTACTGCTGCACGACATCGTCGACGACGACGTGCTGCGCTCGTTCAACGCCGAAGCGGATGTCATGGCTCGGCTCAGCTCGCATCCAGCCATTCTCACCGTGTACACCGCGAGCATCTCGGCCGATGGCCGCCCCTACCTTGTGATGGAATACTGCCTCGGCTCCTATTCCTCGCGGGAGCGCGCGGAGACGCTGCCGGTGGCCACCGTGCTCAACGTCGCGATCAAAATCGCCTGCGCCCTCGAGACCGCGCACCGCTCCCAGGTGCTGCACCGCGATATCAAGCCCTCGAACATTCTCACCACCACATTCGGCGGCCCGGTGCTTGGTGACTTCGGCATCGCAGCCTCCCTGGCCGGCGGCGGCACGGGCGAACTGTTCGCCATGTCGTTGCCGTGGAGCGCCCCCGAAGTCATCGACGAACGCACGACCGGTTCTGTCGCCACCGAGGTCTGGTCGTTCGGCGCCACCTTGTACTCGCTGCTGGCCGACCGTGCCCCCTTCGAACCGGCCGAGGGCGCGCCGCTCTCGCGCGCGCAGCTAAAACAGCGCATCAGCCGGGCGAAATACACCAGCATCGGGCGAGCGGATGTTCCCGCCTCCCTCGAAAGCGCCCTCGCTCGCATGATGAGTCGCGACCCCGCCGCGCGCCAGGAGAGCCTGCTCGCCTGCGCCCACGATCTACAACGCGTGCAGCGCGACCTGGGTCTGCCGGTAACCGCGCTGGACGTGGCCGAGCCGGCGTGGGCATCCGCTGGCGTGCCGGTTGATTTCAACAATCATCAGGCGCGGGGCACCGTCATCTCCGACGTCGTGCTGCCGACCCGGCGGCCCGCCCGGCGACCGATAGCGCACACCCGTGAGCGCACCCAGGCCGACAACGGACGGGCCCGGCAATTCGTGAGTAGACCCGGCGCGTTGTGGCTGCTTCTGGCCGCAGCGGTCGTCGTTGGCGGCGCGGCAACCGCCGGCGTGCTGGTGCTCGCCGGGCTGATCTAATGGCTGATCTGAGGAAGAGCACCAGGGCCAGGCGGCGCCGCCCCGTCATCCAGGTGGCACGACTTAGCGTCATTCGCATTGCCGCGGTGGCCGCGATCGGCGCGCTGCTGGCCACCGTGGCCATCGTCGTCGACGGCTTCGACGTGAAGGACACGCCGGTACACACGAGTTCGATCTGGGCTCTGCAAAGCGGCGAGGGCAATCGCTACGCCCGCATCAACACCGACCTCGGCGAACTCGACACGGTGAAAACCGTGCCGGCGCCGAGCGGACTGGTGCAGACCGATTCCACCGTGCTGCTCTACGCCCAGAACAACGAAAAGGTCGCCACGGTGAGCCTCGCGGCGCCGATCGACCTCGGCGACGACACCGCCGACTACGACCCGACCCCGGCCGGCACTCGCACGATCGTCTCCTCGGGCGACTGGGTCGGCTATCTCACCAGCACGGGGGAGGTCTTTGCCGGGTCGGTCGGCGGGGCCGTGGCTCCGCGTGCGGTCAATCCTTCTGCCGATGATGAGGTCGCCGCGGGCGAAACGGCCCGCGAGTATGTCGCCGATGCCATCGCCATCACCCCAGACGGCGTGCTCTACAGCTACTCCAGCGCGGGCGAGAGCGTGCTGCGTTATTCCATGGCGAACGACGAGATTCTCGGGAGTGACGCCGTCACCGACGGTCCGACCGAGCCCGGCACCCAGCTGAGCGTCGTCGGGGAGCGCTGGGCATTGCTCGGCGTGGCCGGCGACGAACTCTGGCTGGCCGGCCAGAACGACCCGGTGCCGACCAACATGAGCGAACTCGCCGTGCTGCAACGCCCGAGTGGCGGTGCCGACGACCTGCGCGGTCCCGACGACCTGCGCGGTGCCGACGACCTGCGCGGTGCCGATGACCTGCTCATTGCCGATCAGACCGGCCTGGTCTCCTTTTCGCTGACCGACGGCGCCCGCACCGAACTGGTCGGCGACTCGGTGGCGGTGCTCGGCGCCCCCGCCGCGCCCA
The DNA here is from genome assembly GCF_002929535.1 of Cryobacterium sp. Y11. Lineage (GTDB taxonomy): Bacteria > Actinomycetota > Actinomycetes > Actinomycetales > Microbacteriaceae > Cryobacterium. The sequence goes on along the minus strand of NZ_PJJO01000060.1, from coordinate 289,053 downwards.
TTCCTTTTAAAGGAGAGCGCTACGCCGCCTGGCTCCCCGCCTCCGGTACCGGCGGAACCCTGTTCAGCGAGAGCGCGGGCGAATCGGCCCTGAGCTACGGCGCCCGCACGCCGGGCGGCGAAGCTTCCCCCGCTTTTCGTTCCAACGGGTCGTTGATGATCCTCAATGACACCCAGAGCGGATGGGTGTGGACCGTTCCCGGCGGCGCCCTCGTGCCCAGTTCCCAGGACTGGACCCTGGCCGAAGCCCAGGAACCACAACGCCAGGATGATGTCGAAGACGCCTCAGAGGTTGTCGAGCCCAAGGCTCCCGTGGCTGTCGCCGACGCCTTCGGCGTGCGGGTCAACCAGCTCGTGCTGCTGCCGGTGCTGCTCAACGACTACGACGCCAACGACGACGCCCTCACCGTGCTGCCCGCCTCGGTCACCGGGCTCGATCCAGCTTTCGGCACGGTCAGCACCACCGATTCGAACCAGTCGCTCGCCGTGCAGGTCGCGCCGGGCGCCCGTGGCTCGGCCACCTTCAGCTACGCCATCACCGACGGCTCCCGCGTCGACGGTCTCGATTCGCCCGCCACCACGATTAGCCTGACCGTGCACGGGGCAGACGCAAACGCCGCTCCGGTCTGGTGCGGCGCCGAGGGCTGCCTCGAGGAGTGGCCGAGCCCCGAGGTGCAGCCGGGCGGCACGGTCACGGTGCCGGTGCTGCCCGGCTGGGTCGACCCAGACGGCGACCCGATTTTCGTCGCATCCGCTCTGAACACGAGTGCCAGTGGCGCCGTCAGTGTCACGCCGGCCGGTGTGCTGGTCTACAAACACCCGCACAACACCGACCAGGCCGCGTCGGTGGCGATTCTGCTGCGGGTCTCCGATATTCACGGTGCAACGACCGAGAAGATGCTGACGATCACGGTCACTCCGACCCCGCGCCTCGCCGTTGAACCGTTCGCACTGGTCGCCTCGGTGAACGAACGCCTCACGGTGAGCCCCGCCGAGTATGTCTCTGGCGCGGCCGGCCGGTACCGCATCGAGTCGGCCACCACCCCGCCCGGCTCCGAAGGGTCAACGGTTAGCATCACAGCTAACGAAAGCGCCGTCGACTTTGTCGCCACCCTGCCCGGCAACTACACGGTCAGCCTCACCATCGCCGACGACGCCAGCGAGGTGGTCTCTCTGGTGCGCATTTCGGTGCTGAGCGCGGATGCCCAGGCCCTCACGACCTCCCCGGTGACGGTCTTCGTGCGACCACAGGCCGACACCAGCGTCGACGTTTTCAGCGCCGTCTCCAACCCGGCCGGCCGGGTGTTGCTCCTCGGCGAAGCCATCCCCGACACCGTTTTCGGGGCATCGCTCAGCGTCGACGTGGTCGGACAGAACGTGCTGCGGGTGCGCGGATCGACCGCAGACGAACGGCCGGGCAAGCTCGGAACCGTGCGCTACACGGTGTCGGACGGCACCGAAAACCCGCTGTACACCGTGCGCGGCGAGGCCACCGTCTACCTGCTTGCGGCATCCGTTCCCCAGGTGCCGATCGCAGGGAACGACAGCGTAACCGTGCGAGTTGGCGCTCAGATCGACATTCCGGTGCTCGACAACGATGTTGCGCCCGACGGCAACATCGTGATACTCAACGCCGAATCGGTGCAGAACCGTCAGGGGCGGGGCCTCGCCTTCGCCGCTGGCGCCGAGCTGCGCTACCTCGCACCGAGCGAGCCGGGCAGTTACGAGATTGCGTACAGCGTGTACGTCGCCGGCGCGCCCGAATTGATCGACTCCGCGGTGGTATCGGTCACGGTGCTCGCCGACGGTGACAACACGGCGCCCCAACCACGCACCCTCTACGGCCGGGTGCTGTCGGGGGAGAGCATCGAGGTTCCGTTCGACAGCTTTGGAATCGATCCAGACGGCGATACCGCGATGCTCGACCGCGTGCTGACCCAGCCAGCGCGCGGAACAGCGTCAATTAATGCCACCGGCGACGCCATCGTGTATTCGAGCCCGCTCGACTACCGTGGCGCTATCGAATTTGAATACCGGGTGCGCGACAGCTCTGGCGCAACTGGAATCGCCCTGGTGCGCATCGGCGTGCTTGATGCGCGGTCCAACCCCAGCCCAATCACCTTTAGCGACTACGTCGAGGTGCAAGCCGGAGCAGACAACCAGGTGGTCGTGGTTCCTGCCGCCAACGATATCGAACCCGGCGGCGGCCGCCTCACCCTGACCGCAGTCACGCCGGATGCTGCCGCGGGAACCCTCGAGTACGACGCCCTGCAGCAGCGCATTGAATCCGTCACCGACGAACAGGTGGTCTTCACGGCCGGAACCGAGCCCGGCTTGCTCACCTTCGTTTACTCGGTCATCAACGCCAACGACGACGTTGGCCAGGGCCTGATCGTGGTCAAGGTCGTGCGCGCGTCGGTTCCAGACTTTCCGATCGTGATCGACACGACCGTCGCCGTCGACGAACGGGACTCGTTTGCGCGCGGTGTCGACGTCGTCACCGACAGGGTCTCCTGGAACTCCGGCAGCGTCGCTGGTCTCACCCTCACCCTGTGGGGCAGCCACCCGGGACTCGCGGTTTCCGGGTGGAAGATCAGCGGCGAGGTACCCGACGACGGCCTGCTCGCCCCATTTTCCTTGACCGGGCCCAATTTTCAGGGCGTCACGGTCACCACGTACGGGTTTCTGCGCATTCCATCAGCGGATGCCATCATCCTCGCGTTGAACGCGGGAAACGTCACCCAGAACGTGCTGGAAGACGGCCGGGTGAGCTTCGACCTCGCGGGTTTGGTGTCGATTCCTGCCGGATCGACGTTGCAATTGGCGCGCGAGGGCATCCGCTCATCGGGGGAACGCAGCACAGCCAGCTGCACGTTCGACTCGGGTACTACCGTGACATATACGGCAGGGTCTGACGCACCCTGGACCGATTCCTGCACGGTACCGGTGCGCATCGACGGTCAGGACGAGTACACCCAGCTTCTGGTTCCGATCGTGATTGAGCCGCTCGACCCGCAGCCGGAACTGCGCCCGGCGTCGCTCACCGGCAGCCCGGGGAGCGACCCGATGCGCTACGACCTGAGCCACATGGTGAAGTGGCAGGGCACGGGCGCCGTTCCGGCCCTCACGTTTGCGATCGATGTCGCCTCTGACCAGTTCACGGTGACCCAGGATGGCGCGATTCTCATGATCACGGTCGCCGACAACGCCGTTTCCGGGCGGGAAGCGGCCGTGACGGTGAGCCTCGCGAGCCACCGCGCCACGGAGCCGGCCGTGCTGGCGCTCAAGGTGGGCCCGGCGCCGAGCGAACTACCCAAGGGCGGCGCGGTCGCGATGACCTGCTCGCAGTCCTCCGGGTCAAGCTGCTCGATTACCGTCGTCGGCGCTGCCGGCGAGGTCAACCTGTATCGCAACACCCCGCTCGTGCTGGCGGCGGTCAATGCGCCGAGCAACTGCCCGGGGGTGTCGTTCGCGGTGGAGAATTCCAAAAGCGTGCGTGCCTCTTGGTCTGGCGACACCGCCGGCGGTGTCTGCCAGGCGAGCTTTGTGGTGCGGGATGCCCAGGGCAAGCTCAGCGCCGGCAGCCGCAACGGCTCGGTCACCCTCGATCTGCAGGGCTACCCGCGAGCACCCAACGCCGTGCAGCAGATCGGCTACGGCAACGGTTCGATCACGTTGTCGGTCAGTCCGGGCGGCGCGAACGCGGCCTACCCGGCCCTGTCGGGCTTCACCTTGTACCGCAACGGTCTCTCCGTCGCGCGCTGCGACAAGTCGGGCAATTGCGGAAAGATCACCACCACCCAGAACGGTCAGAAAGACCGGTACGAGGCGAAAGCCGTCAACGCCGTCGGCGAATCGCGCAGCGCGGTGGGCGTCACCGCCTGGTCATACAATACCCCGGGCATGGGCGAGCTCACCGCTGCGCCGGCCTACTCCGAGGGCATCACGAGCCCCGGCACCGGGGCCGTGACCGTGACCATCGAGAACACCGACCGATCGACCAACCGGTATAGCGTGAACGGTACGGAGACTCGTGTGGGCACGCCGGGAGTCGGCACGACCACGCTCACCCTCGCCCTGTCCGTTGGCACCCAGACCGTGACGGTGACGCCGCTGAGCCGCGACGACCAGCCGGCCGGCAGCGGACCGACCGAAGAGAGCACGACCCGGTCGGTGCTCGTAGCCGGCTCGCCCGCAATCGATGCGGCCGGCTCGCTGACGTCGCAGAACCGGTCGGTGACCGTGGCTGGCACGGCGTTCGATGCGAACTCCAGCCGGTTGCCTGAAAATATTCTCTACGTCGCCGCCACCACGCCCGGCGCGAGCTGCACGCTGACGCCTGCTGGGTTCACGTCACCTGGCGCGATCACCTCGACCGATCCCACGATCAATGGCTTGACTAAGCACACGAAATACTATGTAACGGTCTGCTATTCCAACGGATACGGCGCAACGAGCGCCGACGCCGGCGGGATTACGACGTGGGTAAAGCCGGCCGCTCCGGGGGACGAGGCGTACAGCTACGCCGTGGGCGACGCCGTAGATGGTCAGTACCTGATCGAGCAGCCGCGTGTGACCGGATCCGGCCCTGGCAGCGACTTCGCGGCGCAGTTTGAGAACTTTGATGCAAGTAGCGGGTCGGCCGTGTTCGGAGCCGACCCGGGCATCCGGGTGAGGTATTGCACGAGCACAGACGCCTCCCTGTGCAGCGACTGGTCGCGGGTCGGCGCCGCTGACGAGTCGCGGGCCTGGCAGGTGCGCTACGTCGTGAGTGACCTCACGACCCAGGGCTGCATTGTGGGCGAAACGCTCGAGGTTGCAGCCGACACTTCCAGCGCCGGTTTGGCCGAGGCCCGCGTCGACGGCGCCGAGTACGACCTGCCGGGCGTGAACGGTCGCCAGTGGCAATACGTCGCCGGCGATCAAGTTCCCACTGACGCAACGAAGACCAGAAACGTGGACTGGACCATCACCTGGACGGCCCCGCAAACATCCGGCCTCAACCCGGTATCCGGCACCACCCAGACCATGGCTACCGGCTGCACCGCAGCCACCCCGTAAATCTCGCAACGCTGAAAGAGCAACAGACATGACAATCACCCCCGAGCAGTCAGACTGGTTCTCCGCGACCTTCACCATGATGGTCGACAACGTGGAACGAGTCGTTCTCGGCAAGCGCCACGTCATTGAACTGGCATTCACCGCGATGGTCAGCGAGGGGCACTTATTGCTCGAGGACTATCCGGGCACCGGCAAGACCTCGCTGGCCCGCGCCATGTCACAGACCGTGCAGGGCGTATCCACTCGCATTCAGTTCACCCCCGATCTGCTGCCCGGCGACGTGACCGGAATCACCGTGTATGACCAGAAGACCGGTCAGTTCGAGTTTCACAGCGGACCGATCTTCGCCAATGTCGTGCTCGCCGACGAGATCAACCGGGCCAGCCCGAAAACACAATCGGCGCTGCTCGAAGCGATGGAAGAGGGCACCGTCACCATTGACGGCGTCACCCGAACCACCGGCGTGCCCTTTCTCGTTATCGCCACCCAGAACCCGATCGAGCAGGCCGGAACCTACCGGCTGCCCGAAGCCCAGCTCGACCGCTTCATGATGAAGGCGTCGCTCGGCTACCCCGACCTCGCCTCGACCATTCGTATTCTCGAGGGCACCGCCGAAGTGCGGCACGACCTCACCCCGGTCATCACCCCGCAGGCGCTCGTGAGCATGAGCGACATTGCCCGCAGCGTGTTTGTCAACCCGCTCATCTACGACTACATCGGCCGCCTGGTCGAGGCGACCCGCAACGCCCGCCAGGTGCGCATGGGCGTCAGCGTGCGTGGTGCCCGTGCTCTCACCAAGGCCACCAAGACCTGGGCCGTCGCGCACGGGCGCAGCTTCGTCACCCCCGACGACGTGAAGGCCCTGGCCGAGCAGGTGCTCGCACACCGGATGGTGCTCGATGCGGAGGCCGAGTTCGACGGCGTCACCGCGAGCGCCGTCATCGGCCAGATTCTGCTCGACGTGCTGCCGCCCAGTCGAAGCGATCTGGCGTGAGTTTTCAATTCCAGCAGAGTCGGCCGCGCACACCCAATATTGGGAGCGATCTGGCGTGAAGTTTCCCACCGAATCGCGGCGCATTAGCACCCAGACCAGGTCTGCAACGCATACCCGGTACAGCACTACGCACACGAGAAAGTCAACGTCGGTGACCCTCGTTGACGCCGTGGTGCTGGGGATGCGCCTGGCGCGATGGGTGCGAATCGGTGTGCGGGCATCCGCTGAGTGGGTCGGCGAAACGGTCACGCCGGCCGGTTGGGTCGTGGTGAGCGCGGCCGTCGTGCTGCTGCCGCTTGGTCTGGTGTTCGGCTGGACCGAACTGGTGGTGATCGGCTGGGTAGCGGTGGCACTCATCGCCATCTCGCTGCCGTTTTTGGCCGGCGGCCGTGCATACAGTGTCGACTTCGTTCTGCCCGTCGATCGGGTTGTCGCTGGCTCCGAGGTGATCGGCACGCTCGCCGTGACCAACGTGTCCAAGCGCCTCGAGTTGCCAGGCCGCGTTGACGTTCCCATCGGCAAGGGGCTCGCTGATGTCTACGTTCCGCTGTTGCGTGCCGGTCGCGTGCACGAGGAGCGCGTGATCGTTCCCGCGCACCGCCGCGGCATCATCGACGTTGGACCGGTCACGACGGTGCGCAGTGACCCGCTCGGCGTGCTCGGCCGTTCACGCACCTTGGCCGACGTGCACCGCCTGTTTGTGCACCCGGTGACGGTGTCAATTCCGAGCACGAGCGGCGGATTCGTGCGGGACCTCGAGGGCAACCCGACCAGCGACATCGTCGACTCCGATATCTCGTTTCACGCCATTCGCGAGTACGCGCCGGGCGATGGGCAGCGGCACATTCACTGGAAGTCCACCGCGAAGACCGGCACGCTCATGGTGCGGCAGTTCGAGGAGAGCCGCCGATCGCGACTGGCTATCGTGCTGAGCCTGCACCAGGCGGAATACGCCTCCGCCGAGGAATTCGAGATGGCTGTCAGCGCGGCAGGGTCGCTTGGCGTGCGGGCCATTCGCGACGGGCGCGACCTCGCCGTTGTGGCAAGCGTGGAGATCCCCGATATCGTGCGCGGCAGCATCCGTTCGGTTCGCAGTTTGAATGTCGTATCGACGCGTACCCTGCTCGACGACCTCACCGCGATCGAGACGAGTACCAGGGCCATGCGAGTCGAAGATGTCTGCGTGCTCGCCGCGCAGGTGGTGCCCGACATGTCAATCGCGTTCGTGGTGTGCGGTTCCACGCAGACGCCCCGGCAGCTGCAAGCGCTCACCCTGAAGTTCGCCGGCAACGCGCGGGTCGTCGCCGTCGTGTGCGACCCCACCGCCCTGCCAAGCTTTCGCGACCTCGCCGGCACGACCGTGCTGACCATTGGTGTGATCGACGACTTTCGTTCACTGCTGAACCGGCGGGCAGCATGAGTGCGCCTGCGCAAGGGCGCCGCCGGACCGTGCCGATCAACGCCGTGCTGATCAATGCCGTGCCGATCAACACCGTGCTGATCAACGCCCTGTTCGTGGCGCTGATGATGCTCGTCGCGGTGTGGGCGGCCTGGCCGATCTATGCGCACGTGAGCTACCTGATCATGGCGACGGGAGCCCTGGCGGCTGGCGGTGGGCTGGCCTGGCTCGGGCTGGCCAGGCGCTGGTCGTGGTTCACCCTGCTGCTCGCCGCCGGCGGCGCCTACCTGCTGCTCGGGGTTCCGCTCGCGGTTCCGACCGCCCTCGGCAGCGGATCGACGAGCGTGCAAGGTGTGCTCGGCGGGCTGCTCGATCTGGTCACTGCCACGGTGTTCAGCTGGAAAGAACTCGTCACCATTGCGGTGCCGGTTGGCTCGTATCAGAGCCTGCTCGTTCCCCCGTTCATCCTCTTTCTCGGCGGTAGCACCGCGGCGCTGTCCCTGGTGTGGCGCAGCCGCCGGCTCTACGCCCTGGCCGTTCCGCTGTTGTTTACCGTGCAACTGTTCGGGCTGGTGTTCGGATCGAGTGCCGAGAGCATTCCATTTCGTCTGCTTGGAATCAGTCTGCCGGCCCCGCGGGAGAGCCTGATCGGGCTGGCCGCACTGCTGCTCGGCTTTGGTTTTCTGGCCTGGCGCAGCCACCTCTGCCGCAGCGAGGCCCTGGCGTTGGCCGTGCGCAGCACCGGAGTGCGGCGCACCCGGCGCGGAGGCAGGGCTGGCGGCCTCGGCGGTCGTGTGCGCCGGGCAGCGCTCGCCGGCGGTGTACTGGTACTCGCCGTCGGCGTCACGCTTGGCGGACTCTCCGCTGTCGCAGCGACGCCGGAGCGCCAGGTACTGCGCAGCAGCATCGACCCCGCCGTTGAACTGCGCGAATATGTCAGTCCACTCAGCCAATACCGCAGCTATTTCAGTGCCGCACAGTACAACACCGAGCAGTTTCGCGTTTCTGCAGCGGATGCCGCTGGCGCCGCGCCGCGCGTGCGTCTCGCCGTGCTCAGCTACTACGACGGTGAGGCCTTTCGCATCGTCGATCCGAACGCCGACGCTGGCGACCGGACGTCCGCCTTTGCGCGGGTGCCATACACCCGGGGCGTCACGGCCGACAGCGTCACGACCACGTTTGAGATCGCCGGGTATTCCGGGGTGTGGATGCCGGGAGCGGGGGAGCTGTCGAGCATCCGCTTCGCCGGCGACCGCGCGGGGCGCCTGAATGACGGATTTTTCTACAACGCGGCGACGGCATCCGGTATCGCGTTGAATGCCCTGCAGAACGGTGACCGCTATTCGATCGTCTCGCTGCCAGTAACGGATGCGGCCGAGTTGGGCCGTCCCGCTGCGGAACCCGTGATCGATGCTGCGCTCATCCCGGTTAGCCTGGGCGATTGGGTCACCGCGCAGGAGGTGTCTAGCGACGCTGCCGGCCTTTCCGAACTGGTGACCCGGCTGCGCGAACGCGGCTATCTCAGCCATGCCCTGACCGCGCCCGCCGCCGATTCGTGGACCGCAGATCTTAGCGACTACCAGTTTTCGCCGAGCCTGTCTGGGCACTCGGTCTCCCGCATCGACGACCTGTTCACCGCGCTGCTCGAGAAGCAGAACAGCACGACGGCCACCGACAACGCCCAGCTGGTCGCGGCGGTCGGCGACGACGAACAGTTTGCCGTCGCCGCGGCGCTGCTGGCCCGCTACCTGGGATTCGATTCGCGCGTCGTCGTGGGATTCACCCTTGATCAGGCGGCATCCGGTGCCTGTGTCGACGGCGTCTGCTCCGGTAAGAACCTCGCGGCCTGGGTTGAAGTGGCCGGGACTGACGGCGCCTGGGTCACGGTCGACGCCACACCGCAATTTCAGAGCCCGATCTCCCCGATCGACGACGCGACCCGCGACCCGCAGTACAACACCGAGGTCATTGCCGAGGGCGCCACCGAACAACGCGCGCCAGACGCCAACCCGACCAACGGCGAAGACCAGCAGGAGCAGGAGCCGGTCACCGACCCCGATCTTGGCTGGTTGTTCACAGCACTCACGATCGGCGGCGTCAGCCTGGCCGCGCTGCTCGCCCTGAGCACGCCGTTTCTGGTCATTCTCGGCGCCAAACTCAAACGCCGGCATGACAGGGCCGGGGCCGCCGACGTGTCGGCCCGATTCGCCGGAGGCTGGGACGAATACGTCGACGCTGCGCTCGACCGCGGCCTCGCCGACCAGGGCGGCCTGACCCGGGTTGAGATAGCGACGCAGTACCGGTCGCCCGGTGGCGGCGTGCTCGCCGCGTTGGCCGACCGGGCCGTGTTCGGGCCCGTGCCGCCGACCATCAGCGAGAGCGACGCCTTCTGGGCGCTCGTCGCCGCCGAACGTGCCAGCTTCGCCGCGAGCGGCACACGCCGCGAACGACTGCGGGCCGCGCTCTCGTTGCGCTCTTTCTCACGACTAGCGGATGCCGGCCGGCTGTTATCGGCGCGGCAACGCTCGGTTAGGCGCAGCATCGCGGGGTGCGAGTCTTCTCGATACGACCTGAACACCACGAGCCCGGAACATTCGGGCACCAGCAGAATGGGGGAGCGACCGCGTCAGCGCGGGAGCAAATAACACATGGACCAAGAATTTGGGGCGGAGATCACTCTTGGAGTGGTTGCCGGGCTGATTGGCATCGGCGGGTACGTGTTCACGTCGATCGCACTCGCAAAAATCTTCGTCAAGCTCGGTGAGCAGCCCTGGAAGGGCTGGGTGCCGATCGTCAACACCATCACGCTGTTTGAACTCGGTCGGTACTCAGCGCTCTGGGTGATCGGCCTGTTCATTCCGGCCCTGAACCTGATTGCTCTGGTGGTCTTTGTGTTGGCCGTTCACAATGTGAATCGACGTCTGGGCCACGGGGGCGGCTTGACGGCATTGTGCCTGTTCGGCTACCCGATCTGGGCCGGGGTGCTCGGGTTCGGCCGGTCCGTTGATACCGGCTGGCTACCAGCCGTTGCCGCGACCGGGTACGTTCCGTTTGCGGTGCCGACGCCACTGATGAGCGCGGGGGCTCCGGGAGTGGTGGCGGCGGCGACACGAGCGGCGGTGTCGGAATCCGTTGCGCCGGTACGCGTACCCGTTCCTGCTACGCCAGCACGCGACGTGCCGGCGCCGGTATCCGTTCCTGCTACGCCAGCACCGGACGTGCCAGCGGGGCCGGTGCCCGTGCCCGTGCCAGCGCCGAAGCCAGCAGTGCAGACGCCACCGCCCGTGGTGCAAGCGCCTCCGGCCCCGCCCATTGCTCCGCCTGTGCTGACCGTGGCTCCGCCTGTACCGACCGTGGCTCCGCCTGTACCGACCGTGGCTCGGCCGGTGCCGACCGTCGTGTCGACACCGCTCGCATCGACCACTGCTCCGCTGGTGCCGACCATGGAGAGTGCGCCGCCCGTGCCACGCGGCCTCCCCACCGGGCCGCCGCCGTTTTACGTGAGCTCGGCGCCGCCGCCCGCCGCTGTAGCCCCTCCCTCGCCCGCAGCCCCACCGGTCGTTGCGGCACCACCCGCCGCCGATGACGACCTCGACGACCTCGACGAAACCATGATCGTGGTTCGCCGCATTAGGCCATGGACGCTCGAAACCGAACACGGCGTGAGAATCTCGCTAACCAAACCGGTCGTGCTGCTCGGGCGCAACCCGATGCGCGGCAGCGCACATCCCAATTCGCAGTTGGTCGTGCTGCAGGACCCGGACAAGACGGTCTCAAAGACGCACGCACGGCTCGATTTCGTAGATGGTGCCTGGGGAATTCGCGACCTCAACTCGACCAACGGCGTCGTTCTCATCGACAACGGCGGCGACGAGAACGAGCTGGCGAGCGGCGCAAGCGCTGCCCTGACCGAGCGCTTTCTGCTCGGCGAACTCGCCGCCCGCATCTACCTGGAGGCCTGAATCATGGCCGCCGTAGAACACGCCACGAGCGCGCAGGTCTCCCTGCAGGTGGGATCTCGCACCGATGTCGGGCGCAAACGGGAGCACAACGAAGACAGCCTGCTGGCCGACTCCCCGGTCTTCATCGTGGCCGACGGCATGGGCGGACTCGAGGCCGGCCAGCGCGCCAGCGCTGCCGTCGTCGCCGAATTTCAGGGCGGCGTCGCTGGCAGCGGAACTGGCACGAGTACTGGCGCCGGTATCGGTGCCGACGACGTGGTGGCCGCGGTCGAACGCGCTCACGCGGCGGCCCGCGCGGTGTCGGAGTCGACCGCGCGTGGAGCAGGCAGCACCCTGACCGGCGTCGTGCTAATCGATCATGACGATGCGCCGCACTGGCTGATCATCAACGTCGGCGACTCGCGGGTGTACCGCTTGCATCGCGGCGAACTGACCCAGCTCACGGTCGACCATTCCCTCGCGCAGGAGCTCATCGACGAAGGAACTTTACTGAAAGCGGATGTCGCCACCTTCTCCCGCAAGAACGTGATCACCCGGGCCATGGGCTCTGACCAAAGCCCGCCGGACTACTGGTTGCGCCCGGTGGTGACCGGCGAGCGGCTGCTGGTCTGCTCCGACGGCCTCAGCGGGGAGCTCTCCGACGAGAGCATCAAGGCTGGGCTGACTCTCGGCGGTACCACCCAGCAGACGGCGGACCTGTTGGTGGCCCGTGCCCTTGAGCACGGCGGCCGCGACAACATCTCGGTGATCGTCATCGACGTCACGGCTGGGGGAGTGACCTCGTGGAACGGAGTCGCGATCGACGACGACGCAGCGAACGTAATGGATACCTGCACCGACGACACTCGACCGCTGCAACGGCGTGCTCATGCGAAAGCCGGGCCCCGTGCGGACTGACGACTCCGATGCAAACGACGAGACGCGCATCGTGCGTCGCCGAACCCCGCGGCACGTCGCCAACGCGACGGGCGACCCGGCCGACGACGACGATCAAGCTGACGACGATCAAGCTGACGACGACAGCACGGTAATCGTTCGGCGTGGCACCGCTCCCGACACCGACGTCACAACCAACTCCGACGAAACCAACGTCGAGGACACCCGTCTGGTGCCGCGCCGAGCCCGAGCCGGTCGCCCGCCCGCCGCCCCGGTCACGGCCCCTGCTTCCCCGGCAACTCCAGAACCAGACGACGAGGCGACCGTGCGCTCGGCGCGGGGCAACGCGACCTCCGACACCCAACTCGGCAGCCGGCGGGCCACCCTTCCCGTGCTGCCGCCCCCGGTCGATGCCCTGCAGCGCCGGTATGAGCCGCCGCAGGTGCAGAGCGGCAGGAGCGAGCGCTACCCGGCCAGGCCGGCCCCGGAAATTGTCATCCGACCACAGTCCACAGCCGGGTCGGAGCCGACCGTTCCCGATCCGGCCCGGATCGCTCTCGCCGAGGCCGCGGCGAAGATTCGTCAACGGGCTGCAGCAGCGAGCCGCCGTCGTCGCCGGATCACGCTGCGCCTGATTATCGCGAGCACCCTGCTCGTGCTGATCGCGGTTGCCGCGTTCACCGTCTGGGCCCTGGCCAGCAGGTGAGCATCCGCTGATCAAACCGAATCATGACCGAGGCTCAGCGCCCTGCTCTGGTTATTGATCGGGCCGCCCGACTGCTCGGGGGTCAGCCTCTTCCCCGTATTGCTACGATCTTCAGCCGCCTGCGCCGTCACAGATTGACCGCTAGCCCCTGATCGAAACTATGGAATGGTCATGCCGAAGAGTTCGATCACATTCCTGAGCGCCGGATTTGTCGGATCCACCGGGACTGAGGAGCGCAGTTCAACGGGTGTGCCGTCGAAGATGGCCCAGCATTCGAAGTTGCCAAGGCGAGAAACGTAGCGGATGCCTGCGTAGAGCGGGTGTGCGTGTTCGTCGGTGCGGGAGTAGAGCCAGCTGGCGATTGCGCGCGTGAGGAGCCGATTGGGACCGCGTATGGCCGCGACGTCCAGGTTGTGTAACCCCTGATGGAGGAGAACTGTTGGGGCATGCTCGGTGAGGTAGGCGTGGGTGGTTGGAGATTCGAGGTCAACGAAAGGGAGTGATCCCATCACGTCGAAGATCCGCAGTCTGCGAGTGGTGAGCCAGGCCGTCGGCACCTGCCCGGGCAGTACTCGGCCGGGTTCTGGCGTGAGTTGGGAGAATGCTCCGACCATTGATGCTCGTGGCCGGAAACCGGCCAGTGTCTCGGCGAAGCCGCCTTCGGCGGTTGTCGCACCGTAGAGAACACCAGCGCCGGGGATATCGAATCGGTTTCCGGCGCGGTCATTCATGACATCGACGGGGTTGAGTAGGGAGAAGCGCAGAGCGGGGTCGGTGCGTTCAACTCGCCAGAGTGGGGAGGGGGCGAGGACCAGGGCGAGTTTAACCGGCATTGACGAATGCGCGTGCGGCAGCCATCACGTCACGGACTCGGCCTTCGGCGATGAGTTCTGCGGGTGCCGCGTCGTCGAGTTGTGGATTCATTCCGATGAACCATGCCCGCACGACTTCGTTCGGGTCGACGTCGGTCAGGAGTTGGACAACTTGGAATGTGTCACGCAGCAGCCGCTGTTCCTGCAGGGGAGGCTTCGCCTCGCCGGCTACCCATCGTGAGACCTGGCGTGGAGTCTTGCCCGTGATGATCGCCACGACATCGCGTCCCAGAACCTCTTGCAGGCGCGCCACAATCGCCGTCGATGCTAACTCCACCGATGCCTTGTGCGCAGATCGTCCCAGTGGGCGCATTGCCAAATTTGTCATGCACTCAGCGTATCAAGCAGACACCAGAAAAGGCAGGTACTTGGCAGGTAATAGTCACCTGATAAGAAACTGACGGTGAGGGTGTGTAGGGTCTGGCTCGCGAAAAGCGGAGCAGACGCACGCTGCCCACTCTGCTCAGCACCCCCGAAGGAGCGCCCCATAAATTGGGGCTGTCCAGCTGATTCGCCCGCGAGTTAACCTGAGAGCCTACTCGTGTGCCGGTATCCGGCGCGGCATCGACGTGGTACCTGGGGAGCGCGTACGTGCCAAGTTTGACCGAAATTCTCATCGTGCACGGTCTGCTTCCTATCGAACGGCTCGACGCGGTGAGCTCCGGCGACCGGGCCGATGAAGCGTCCGTGCGCGGGCTGGTTACAGCCGGCACCATCAGCGAGTTGCAGTTCGCCAAGGCGCGCGCCGAGCAGAAGAACCTGCCGTTCGTTGAGCTGCTCGACTATCCGGTTGACCGGCTTGCCGTTGCCAAGGTTCCGGCCGCCGTCTGCCGTCGAGCCCAGGTGCTGCCGATCGCGTTCGAAGGCGGTCGTCTGGTGGTGGCCATGGTCAACCCCGGCGATGTGTTCGCCGTCGACGACGTGCGCGAGGCGTCGCGCATGCGGGTCACCCCGGTCGTGGTGGAACCGGCTGACCTACAGGCCGCCATCATCCGCTTTCACCGCGCCGACAACGAACTGATCGACCTCAGCTCCACACTGACGGCCGAAATCGACGACGCCGACGAGAACGTCAGCCCCACCGAAACGGATGACGCCGCCCCGATTGTGCGGTTCGTCAACCTGTTGGTCAGCCAGGCGATTCAGGACAAGGCCAGCGATATCCATATCGAACCCGGCGAAGACGGCGTGCGGGTGCGGTACCGCATCGACGGCGTGCTGCACGAGATGCAGAAGGCGCCGTCGACGATTGCCGGCGGAGTCACCTCCCGCATCAAAATTATGAGTGACCTCGATATTGCCGAGCGGCGCAAACCGCAGGACGGGCGCATGTCGGTGCACCACAACGGCCGAACGGTCGATCTGCGGGTGGCCATTCTGCCCACGGTCTGGGGTGAGAAGGTCGTGCTGCGCATTCTCGATAACGCCACGTCGAGCATGAGCATGAACGGTCTCAACCTGCTCACCGACAACTTCAACGAGTTCGAGATGGCATACACCAAGCCGTACGGCATGATCCTCGTCACCGGCCCAACCGGTTCGGGCAAATCGACCACGCTATACACGACTCTGCACGCCATCTCTCGGCCCGAAATCAACGTGATCACGGTCGAGGACCCGGTGGAATATCGCATGCCGGGGGTGAATCAGGTGCAGGTGAATCGCAAGGCTGGCCTCACCTTCGCTGTTGCGCTGCGTTCCATTCTGCGTTCAGACCCCGACGTGGTGCTGCTCGGCGAGATTCGCGATAAGGAGACGGCGAAGATTGCGATCGAGGCCTCCCTCACCGGTCACCTCGTGCTGTCTACCCTGCACACCAACGATGCGCCGAGCGCCATGACCCGACTGATCGAAATGGGTGTCGAACCGTTTCTGGTCGGTTCTGCTCTCGACTGTGTTGTGGCCCAGCGCCTCGCCCGACGGCTGTGTGACCGCTGCAAGGTTCCCGACAACCGTACCGACCTGTCCTATCTCGGTTTTGTGGTCAACCCGACGGTCGGGTACGTCTCGAACCGGTCAACGATCAGGCCCGAAATTGGTCCGGCCATCGACCCCACCACCACCGGCACCATCATCTACAAGCCGGCCGGATGCTCCAGCTGCTCCAACACAGGTTTTCGCGGTCGACTCGGCATTCACGAGGTCATGACGGTCTCCGAAGAGATCGAGCGCCTCACCGTCGCCCGTGCCTCGAGCGCGCAAATTGGAGCCGCCGCCCGCAAACAGGGCATGATCACCATGCGCGAAGACGGCTGGGCCAAGGTTGCGCTCGGACTGACCTCCGTTGATGAGGTGCTCCGTGTTGTCTCTTAGAACCGTCGGCGCTGCCCAGTGAATGCACTCGCATGAGTCAGCCAGATTTTGACCAGATGCCCACCGACCGGATGCCCACCGGCGACGGCTTTGCAGACCCCACCCCACCGGCTCGCATTCTGCACGCCATGCGCACCGTGTCCACCGATTTCGACCCGGACTTGCTCGCTGCCTTGCGCCTGCTCACGGTGGAAGGAGGCTCCGACCTGCACGTCGCCGGCGGCGCGCCGCCGAGCGTGCGTATCGACGGAGCGTTGCGGCCCATCGTCGGGTGGCCGCGCTGGTCGCCGGACAAGGTCGCAGCGGCTCTCGATAGCATCCTCTCGCCGGGGCAGCGGGAGGAATTTGCTCGCGAGCTCGAACTCGACTTCGCTTACACGATCGAGTCGAGTCGGTTTCGGGTCAATTTCTATCAGCAGCGTGGCTCCGTCAGTGGCGCCTTTCGGCTGATCCCGAATGAGATCAGGTCGCTGGCCGAACTGGGGGTTCCGGCATCCGTTTCGCGGTTTGCGCATTTGCCGCGAGGTCTCGTACTCGTCACCGGCCCGACCGGTTCGGGCAAAACCACCACGCTCGCGGCCATCATCGACCTCGTCAACAGCACCCGTACCGACCACATTGTTACGGTAGAAGACCCGATTGAGTTCGTGCACGAGTCCAAGAAGTGCGTGATCAGCCAGCGCGAGGTCGGGCAGGACACGCACAGCTTCGCCGCGGCGCTCAAGCACGTGCTACGGCAGGACCCCGACGTTATTCTCATTGGCGAGCTGCGCGACCTCGAAACCATTTCGGTTGCCCTGACCGCCGCCGAAACCGGCCACCTGGTTTTCTCGACCCTGCACACGCAGGATGCCGCCCAGACCATCGACCGCATGATCGACGTCTTTCCCGCGCACCAGCAAGCCCAGGTGCGAGCGCAACTTGCCGTGACCCTGCGCGGGGTGCTCTGTCAGACCCTGGTGCGCAAGGTCGGCGGTGGACGCGTGGTGGCGACCGAGATCCTCGTTTCAACGCCCGCCATCGCCAACCTGATACGGGAGGGCAAGACCCATCAGATCGGTTCAGCGCTGCAATCGGGACGCACCCTCGGCATGCACACCATGGACCAGCACCTCGCCGAGTTGGTCGAGTCCCGGGCGATCACCAGACAGGCGGCGGAAGAGAAGGCCCAGGACGTTGAGGTGCTCAAGCAACTCGTGCGCACGATTGACCCGACCGACCCGTCGCTGGGCGACCTGAGCCTGGCCGAGATTGACTTCAACGACTCGTTCTCGCCGAGGAGGCGCTAATGGCCGCTGAACTCTCCTTCGCCTACTCCGGTCGGGATGCCGACGACAAGGTCGTCAAGGGTCGACTGGATGCCGGTTCGGAGCGTGCCGCCCTGCAACAGCTGCGCACCATGGGCCTCTCGCCCATTTCGATCGTTCCGGCACGCCCGATTCGCGGCCTCAATATGGACCTGCGCCTGCCCGGCTACACGAAGCCGGTCGGGCTCGCCGATCTGGCCGTCATGAGTCGCCAGATGGCGACCATGACCGCGGCCGGCCTGTCACTGTTACGCACCCTGATCATTCTCTCGGAGCAGACCCAGAACCGCCGGCTCGCACAGGTGCTCTCGGTCATTCGCAGCGACGTCGAAACGGGCATGTCGCTCTCGCATGCCTTCGACAAGCACGACGAGGTCTTCCCTCCCATCATGATCAACCTCGTTCGCGCCGGTGAGATCGGCGGTTTTCTCGAAGATTCTCTCAATTCCATCGCCGACAACTTCGAGACCGAGGTGCGCCTCAAGGACACGATCAAGTCGGCACTGGCCTACCCGATGATCGTGATGATCATGGCGGTACTCGCTGTCATCGGCATGCTCATCTTCATCGTGCCGGTGTTTGACGACATGTTCGCCCAGCTCGGTGGTGAGCTGCCCTACGTTACCCAAGTGCTGGTGTACCTCTCCAATGTCATGTTGTGGGTCGGCCCGATGCTCATCGTTGGCGGTGTAGCGGCATGGATCTGGTGGGGCAAGAACCGCCACACCGAGCGGGTGCGTCACGTCGTCGATCCGCTCAAACTGAAGCTGCCGGTCTTCGGGCCGCTGCTCGCCAAGCTCGCGATCGCCCGGTTCACTCGCAATTTCGCGACCATGATCGGTGCCGGCGTGCCCATTTTGAGCTCGCTCAAGATCGTAGGGGAGACCTCGGGCAACTGGGTTATCGAAGAAGCGCTGCAGAAGGTGCAGGAATCGGTCAGTCGCGGCCGGTCCATTGCCGCCCCACTCGCGCTTGAACCGGTCTTTCCGGCCATGGTCACCCAGATGATCGCGGTGGGAGAGGATGCCGGCGCGCTCGAGCAGATGCTGAGCAAAATCGCTGACTTCTACGACCAAGAAGTGCACGCAACGACCAAACAACTTACGGCCTTGATTGAACCCCTGATGATCGCCTTTATCGGCCTCGTAGTAGGAGGGATGGTCGTGGCGCTGTATCTGCCCATGTTCAACGTTTTTGACTATGTGAAGTAGTCCACCCCAGTTAGGGTTTCACTCCCTCTGGGGGTAGGCCACTCGTCAAAAACGACGCGCTTCGCCGGAGGTAGAACCTAGGTTGAAATGCGAGCAGCTGCATCACCCTTTTCCCCACACACTTACGCAAAGGACCCGCCATGCACCACTGCACATCCCGCCTCCGCAGTAAACACTCAAGCCTCGGTCGCACGGACAAGGGCTTCACGCTGATCGAGCTTCTCGTCGTCGTGGTCATCCTCGGCGTCCTCGCCGCCATCGCCGTTCCGATCTATTTGAACCAGCAGGACGGCGCCAAGAATTCCGCCGTGGCGGCGCAGTTGACCCAGGCCAAGACCGCGATCGCGGTTGCAGTGGCCGAGGGGGCGTCAATGACGGCTGCTGTCAAAAAGCTCACTGAAGGAACTCTAGATACTTATTCACCGAGCACCGACATCACCGTTGACGTGACCGCGAAAACCAAGACGAGCAATGGCACCGCAGCGAGCGGAACTACCGCAGCGGTCCCGGCCACCTTCAGTCTCACGGGTATTTGGGTGGGCAGCACCACGCACACGTACGTCATCACGCAATCGACGGCAGCGACGAAGCCGTAAGCAAGTGACGGGAGCCAACTCAAGAGTGTTCTAACCACCTTGCGTGCACAGAGGTTAAGAGAAAATACGACGAGATGATCAGGTCTCTCCCCGCCGCGCCCCGCATCAACGATTCCGGCTTCGGAATCGTTGAGGTCATCGTCTCGATGTTCTTGCTCAGCCTGATGGCCATGGCATTTCTGCCGGTGCTCGTACAGGCTCTGCAGGTGTCTCGGGTGAACGCGTCGATCGCCACGGCTACGCAGCTGCTCAGCGCCGACCTCGACCGCGCCCGACACTCAGCTGCGTCCTGTGCTTCCGGCGATGTGAACATCAACGAGGGCCCATTCACAGTCATTGGCGTATGGGGTCCGTGTGTCGGCGACTTTCCCTTGGCATTGTCGTACTCGAGCACTGTCAAGAATGCCGAGACCAACAAGGTTCTTGCCGATGCGGTCACACTCATTCTGGTAACAGAGTGAGTGAGCCGCTTTCGACCGGCCCCAAGGGTGCCGAGGCCGGTTTCACCTTGGTCGAATTGATCGTCTACATCAGTCTCTCGGTCTTGATCCTCTCCCTCGTCGGAGGCTTTCTGCTCAACGGGGTGCGCGCCGAGCGCGGCGTAACCTCCGCTGCACAGGCCGCGAACACCGCGCAGCTAATCGCCGAGTCGATCAAACGAGACGTGCGAAATGCCACCGAGGTCAACGTGAGTGATAACCACAACTTGCTCGTCGTCAAGACGGTTGGAATGGGAGAAGTGCCCGACTCAACCTGCGGGGCCTGGTTCTTCGATGAGGAAACGCAAGCCATCTATGCCAAGAAGGCGGGAGCGAAGTCCGAGCCGATGACCGACGACCTGCTGGCCAGCTGGACAGCGCAGGGCCAGGGAATCAGCCGGATCAACCCCACCGAGCCAGTCGGTGTCTTTACCGCCGTGGACGGCTCGGTCAGCTTGTCGTTCACCGTCAGCGGAGTCCCACCGGTCGTCGTGAAGACCTCCGTGACAGCACGACTACTAATCGACACCGAGGGAACATGTTTCGCAGACTGAGTCGAGAGAGCGGTGAACGCGGCAGCGCCCTCATGGCCGTCATTGGCGTGATGGCGGTCCTCTTGATCATCACGCTCACCGTAACCTCGTCATCCCTGCAAGCCCTGACCATCACCACGTCAACCCGCGCCGGCGTGCAGGCCCAAGCCGCAGCCGAGGCCGGCATTGCCTTTGCCATGACGCATTTGGGCTCTGCGGAAGCCTGCCCGCAGGTACCGATGAAGTCGACCATTGCACCAATTTTCACGGCGAGCATTGTCTACCTTTCGGCGGACGATTCCGAGGTCGATTGTGCTATAGCCGTGCGGCTGAAGATTGTCTCGACCGGCACCGCCGCGAACCCCGGTCAGGCCACCACCTCGACCGCAGACACTCGCACCATGGAAGGTCTCTTTGAATTTAGTGCAGAGGGCACCGAGACGCCGTCCTCGGACGCGGCCATTTATTCATATTCCGGGGGGTCCTTCGACCATTCCTCCAAACTCTCAGCGGCAGACGGCTCCGTGCCAGTGGTCCAAATTCGAACCAGGGACCCGTCCTGCGCAGACGACGACGACTCCAGCAAGGTCTACAGCCCCACATTTGATCTGGTCATCGCCGACGGCGGGATGTCGGTCGACGGTTCGTGTGAGCTCTCGGCAAATGTTTGGGCATCCGGGGACGTGGTGCTGAACTCATCGGTTGAGATATCGGGAAATCTGGTCGCGAAAACTCTCCTCGCGGACAGCAGCGTTGTAATCCACGGGAGCGTGTGGACGACCGGCGCGGTAAGACTAAAGTCGTCGGTCAACATTCTCGGCTCGACGACCGCGGGGAGCATCCGTTTGGAGAGTAGTGCAGTGATTCATAAGAATGTCTGGTCGGCCGCAAATACGACTCTTGAAGGTGGATCGTCCACCATTCTGGGGGACCTTTCCACGACGACGTTCACGGGCGAGGAGACGGATGTCAAAGGCCAGATTAGCTATGACGGAACCGTGACTGCTCCCGCAGTACCGGCTGCGCCCGTTGTTTCCGACTGGGTTAGCGTCGGTCAGTCCGAGAGTGAGTGGTCGGCGTTCAACAAGTTCGCCATAACCCCAAAGACCGACGGTAAGTGCACCACCACCGAGGTGAAAACGGCGCTCGAGGGTGTCACCGAACCGACAGTTCTCGACGCACTCGCCTGCAAGATGGGATTGACTCTCGACGAGGCTTTACTGTTACCGAACGATCTTGTGATCCTGGCTAAAGGCTTCGATCTCCAAGCGTCCATGGAGACAGCGACGTCGGCCGACACCCGAACCCTGTGGCTCATAACGCCCAACGACTTCGACATTAGCGGCATCGGAAATGGGTCTTGTAACGGCAACGCCGACGGCAAACTCGCCCATTCATTAATTGGAAAGAACGTCTTGGGCGACCGGGTCACAGCCATGATCTACTCTCCGTGCGAGATTACGCTGGGCGAGGGTGCCTCCTGGCGCGGCCAGCTCTACGGCGGGTCGGTGAACATTCTGAAAAACTCAACGCTTGAGTATGCGTACGTAGGATTGCCAGGCGACGGCAACTTCGCGTCCGATGGTAACGATACTGGACTGGGTAAACAATTGTCGGTACGAGACAGGAACGCCAAGTGATTAGTGCAGTGGCCGTGATCGCGGCCCTGTTCGGCCTACTGATTGGCTCGTTTCTCAACGTCGTCATTTATCGGATTCCGGCGGGCAAGTCCATCGTGTCGCCGCCGAGCGCCTGCGGGAGCTGTGGCGCGCGCATCCGCTCGTATGACAACATTCCCGTGCTGTCGTGGTTGCTGCTGCGGGGCAAATGCCGGGACTGTGGTGCCGCCTTTTCGGTGCGCTACCCGTTAGTGGAGCTGGGCACCGGCGTGTTTTTCGCGATCGTCACACTGTGGGTGTTCCCGGGCCAGGTCGCCGGCGATGGAGCCGCCCTCGCATGGACCCGCCCCCTCCTGGCTCAGATCATCGTGCTCGTCGCGTTCTTGTACCTTGCAGCTGTGAGCGTAGCGCTGGCCATGATCGACATTGACACTCACACCCTGCCCAACAGAATTCTGTTGCCGGCCTATCCGGTGGCGGCCGTGCTACTGACAGCCGCTGCGCTCGCAGCGGGAGAGCCGGGCCGTCTGTTGACCGCGCTCATCGGTGCGGCAGCCCTCTTCGGCCTCTACCTGGCGCTGGCCCTGATCAGCCCGGGCGGCATGGGCCTTGGCGATGTGAAACTCGCCGGGGTGCTCGGCCTCTACCTCGGGTGGCTGGGTTGGGCCCCGCTCGTCGTCGGCGCGTTTGGGGCTTTTCTACTCGGCGGACTTTTCGGTATCGGGCTGCTCGTGACCCGCAAGGCCGGGCGGCGCAGCAGCATTCCATTCGGCCCGTGGATGCTCCTGGGCGCCTGGCTCGGTGCATTCTTCGGAGAGCGGATAGCCGCCGGGTACCTGACTCTGTTCGGCCTGATCTAGGCGCTGCGCGCCCGCACAAGCTGGACCATCCACTCACCATCACCGTGCACACTCACATTTCACCGGGGGAACAACAATGACGACACGTGTGGTCGGAATCGATATCGGCACCACCGCCGTGCGAGCCGTCGAGGTGCGCGACGCCGAAACGGACAACCCTGTGCTGTTGCGATGCCTCGAACAACCGCTGCCGTTCGGCGCCGTCAGCCGCGGCGAGGTGCTCGAACCGGCCGTCGTCGGCGCTGCCCTCAAGCGACTCTGGTCGACGGGTGGATTCACGAGCAAAGAGGTGGTTCTGGGCATGGGCTATCACCGCATGGTGGTGCGAAACCTCACCGTGCCCTCGATGTCGCTTCGACGCATCCGCGAGTCGCTGCCCTTTCAGGTTCAAGACCTGTTGTCGTTTCCGACTGCTGACGCGCTACTCGACTTCTACCCCATCAAGGAGGTCGAAACCGAGGGCGAGTCGGAGCCGCAGATCTCCGGGCTGTTGATTGCCTCGACGAAAGACGTCGTGCAGGCACACATTAAGGCTGCCAAATTGGCCGGTCTGCGCACCCTCAACGTTGACATCATGGCGTTTGCGCGCAGCCGCGCCATTCACCGCGGAGTGACCGATCCCGGCGTGATCGTGCAGATCGACATCGGTGGCGGGTCGTCGAGCGTGCTCATCTCGTCCCAGGGGGTGCCCCAGTTTGTGAGGGTCATCCCCTCCGGCGGTAACCAGCTCACCAAGGCTCTGCGGGTGCGGCTCGGCATCGACGAGGCCGCTGCGGAGGCGCTCAAGACAAAGCTCGGCCTGTCGAAGGTGGTGGCACCGCACGACGCGATCGCGGCCACGGTCATTCGCGAGGTCACGGCCGAACTGCTCGAAAGCCTGCGCACTACCATGTCGTACTTCACGAACAATTGGCCGGAGCTGCCGATCGATCGCATCGTGCTCATGGGGGGTGGCGCGCGGCTCGCCGGCTTTTCCGGTGCCCTGCACGTTCGCACTGGTTTTCCGGTGGCACAGGCCGATCCGTTTGCGGGTTTAGAGCTCGGGCCCGACGTGAACGAGGCCCAACTGCGCGACTCGGAGTGCACCTTCGTCGCCGCGCTCGGCCTGGCCCTGGGGAGTAAACCATGAAACACGGCAGCAACCGACGCGAGGTCATTTTCGGTGGCCAGCCGCGAGCCAACCTGCTGCCGCCCGAGCTCACGGCTAAGCGGCAGGGCAGGATGTTGCGGCATCTTATTCTTGCCGTGTCCGCTGGCGTTGCGCTTTTCATGGCGGCGTGGATTGGCGCCGTCTCCCTGCACGCGGGGGTCGCCCAAGGTGACCTCGCTGACGCAGAGGCGCGCACCAACGAACTCTTGCTGGAGTCTGCCAAGTATTCGCAAGTGCGCACTGTGCAGGCCCAAATCGACCTGACGACCGCTGCTCGACAGGTCGGTGCCGAAACCGAAATTGACTGGCGTACCTACCTAGCCGCAGTGCGGGCGAGCATACCCAGCGGAGCCACCATCGATGCAGTCTCGATTGATTCCGGCTCGCCGTGGGAGGAATACGCCCAGAGTACCGTTGCCCTGCACAACCCGCGCGTTGCCACACTCACCCTGAGTCTGACCAGTCCGACACTGCCGACCGTGCCGCAATGGCTGACCGATCTGAAGATGCTTCCCGGGTTCGCCGACGCCAGCCCCGGTTCAATCACTCGTTCAGAATCCGGTAGCTACGTCGTCGACATTGAAATCAACATCAACGCGGATGCGCGCGCGAATCGCATCGCCGGGGGGAACTGAGCGTGAATCGGAATCGAATCTTCGGTGGGGGAATGGCGCTTACCGTGGGTGCCATCGTGATCCTGGGCGGACTTCTCGGGGTTGCACCGAAGCTTGAAGAAGTTCGTGTGGTGACCGCCCACCGTGAGGTGGTTGAGTCGCAAAACGACGAGTATGTGCTCGCCCTGACGGCCCTCAAACAGCAGTTTGACGGCATCGCAGAGTTGCGCAGTTACCTCGTCACCCTGCAGACTGCAGTCCCGCCGGACGCGGCCATTCCCGCGTTCGTCAGTCAGCTCGAGGTCATTGCTCGTCAGAACAACGTGACCCTGGATGCGCTGACGTTCGGCGACGCGGTCACCTACCAATCCGACGAGGAGGTGACTCCGCCGACCGACGCTGCGCCAGAGCCAGCTGACTCGGATGCCGCCGCTGCTGACACCAGTCCATTCAGCGACGGGACCTACCTGGGGCTACCCATCGCGCTGTCGGTTCAGGGAGCGCAGAGCAACCTGCTTGACTTCGTTGCCGGTCTGCAGCACGGCCAGCGCACCGTGTCGATCTCCACGCTGGTGACCGAAGGGTCCGCAGGCACAGACGACATGGACCTGGCGATAACGGGAATGATCTACGTGCTGCTGGATGCGAACCAAATAGCCCTCACCGAATAGCCCGAACGGGTTTCAGGTCGCCCCGTCTCGCCGGTCGAGGCCTGCCAGTTCAGTGATCTCGATCACTCGCAAGCTCGCGCCTCGATCAGCGAGTCCGCCAAATCGGTCCCTAACCAACTCAGACCCCCAGATTGCGGGACTACCAGGCGACCGGCCCTGTCATCAGCGTTGCGCCTTGAGTAGACCTCGGCGAATACGACTTACCCTCTCCGTGCTGGCCCACCGCGGGCATCACCCCACCCTCACCGCCCTCATCGACCGCGTCAACAGCACACGGGCTGACCATGACGCTGCAGGGCGTCATTTGTCAGGTCCTCGTCATCTCGGCGACCCGTGTCGGGCGGGTTGTGGCCACCGAGATTCTTGTGACGACTCCGGCCGTTGCCAGTCTCATTCGCAAGGCAACGACCGGCGCGACCGATGACCTCGAGCGATCGGTCGGCTGGTGTTGGCCGCACCGGCTTTTCCTAGACCGGCCGCTGTCTGCACGGTGCACTGAACTCGAAAGCCGAGAACTTCGCCGGTGGCGCCGGAAGCGGCATCCGCTGGATAAATTGTGCGCCGCGCCGAGCCTCCGCGCCATCTGCGGTACCCCTTGGTACAATAGAGGCCAGTCACGGCGAAGGCCACGAGGAGTTCAACATGAGCGACAATACGCCCACCGACGGCAAGAAGAATGCTGAAACGGATGCTGCATCGTCTGATCTGACCGCCGCGCAGCAGCCCACGTCCCAGCACGAGCCCGAGCGCACGCCCGAGCATGCCGCCCCCGAGCCGGCCGACGTGCCCGCAGACGCAGCATCGGCTGCCCCCGAGCAGGAGCCTCTCGTCATTGACTATGACGCCATCAACGCCGACCTGAGCGCCGTCGAGCGTGCTGATGCGTTCAGTGCTACCGAGCGCGGCGCGGCGACCGCTCGCAATCTGCCGTCGGGCTCCCCGGCCGCGCCGGTTGACGCGGCCAGTGCAGCCGGGCCCAGCCTTGCCGATGACTACGCAGATTCCGCCGAGGCGACGGTGCTGTCCAATGCCCTGCCGGCTACTACTGTGCCGGCCACAAGCACGGCCGTAACAGCTGAGCCAGCGACCATGATCGTTGCGGAGCCACTCCTCGTTGCACCGGCCGCTGCCGCAGCGACACCCGTCGATTACGGCCAGACAACGCCGACGTATACGCCGCCAGCGCAGCAATCGCCCATCTACGTGCAGGCTCCCACCAAGCCACGCGATCGCAGCAACCGCGGTGGCGGCATCCTGATCGCCCTACTGGCCACGGTGGTTTTCGCCGCGCTGTACGCCGTCGCAGCGTTCATCATTATCGGAGTGACGAGTGCGACCATCGCCGCGACCGTCACCGGGTTCACGACCTTCGCTGCGCTGCCGGTCTTCTACGTGCCGGTAGTCTTTTTCTTCCTCGCCTATACCGGCCTGATCGCGTTGGTCAACCGGGGCGGTTGGTGGGCTTACGTGCTCTTCGGCTTCATCGTGGGCGTCGTGGTCTACTTCTCCTACATCGGAGGGGCGTTGCTCGGCCTCGTGTTCGATGGCACGTCAGACAACGTCGCCGCCGCAGACATCAGCCGCTTTGTCGCCTCGCTCTGGTTGAACCCCGGAGCCATCGCCGCTGGGCTGATCGCTCGCGAGGTTCCGATCTGGGCTGGAGCCTGGATCGCCCGCCGCGGACGCCGCGTCACCGCTCGCAACCTCGAAGCCCGCACCGAATACGAGCGCCTGCTCGCCGACGGCCCGCAGGTCTCCCGCCCGTAATCCCCTGCACGGGGCCCGGGCCCCGTCCAGGGGCCCAGTTTATAAACTGGGCCCCTGTTCATAACGTGGGCCCAGTCCGTAGCGCGTCATATTGTGCCGCGGAATCCACGGGTCCGCGCTGAACGCTAGGCCGAGGGCGGCGCCCACTGGCCTACGCTGGAGCCATGCGGGAATACCGAAAGTACGCGATCACCTTGGCGACCTTTTCGGTCGTCCTGTATGTGGCTCTCATCGTCGCGGCATTGGGGGTGCTGAGCTTGCTACTCAACCGTGACGTCATCAACGAAACGGATGCCGGCGCCCTCCTCGGCCCCAGCATGGTCACCGCCGCGATACTCGCGTGGGTCTGGGGTATCCTCAGCTCGGTCTTGCGCTCACCCGAACGCCTGACGCACATCCCACCGTTGCCCATTTTCATCGCCGGCGCCAGCGCGTACCTGGCTTATTGCATCTTCGGGGGAGTGGCCTACAGCCTCGGCGCCGGCGAACTGTTCCGCTCGGTCACCTTCATTGGCGACGAAATGACAAGCCCATTCGCCATCGCCGTTGCCGTCACAGGGTGGCTCACCGCGTTTCTCTACTTTGTCGTGCTGCTGGCCAAGCCAGCCGGATCCGGGGCCCCAGAGTGGCCCTGGGAAAAGAACGATCCGAACTAGCCGCCACGCGCAAAACACCAGTCGAGTATCCTTGTGCAGTATGGAACGGTCCATCGAAGCGCGCGTCAGCCACGAGGTCGAGAACTGGCTGCGCTGGATCACCCGCTGGCACCCGGCTACGCATCGCGGCCGGTCCCGCATCTGCCGCCAATGCCTGGGATCGCCCATGATCGCATCCGCCGGATTGGCCGTCGACGTACCGCACGTCGTCCAGCACGCCCTCTCCATGCGCATGAAAATCGTCATCGAGGCCTCCGTCGACGAATACACCGAACTCAACCTGCCGCTGCTGGCCTTCGAGCTAAACCTCCACGAACGCCGCCAATCCGCGCAGGCCTACCGCCCGACCGAGGGCCTCGACCCGGAATTCCGCGGCCTCGACCTCGATCCGCAACCCGCAGCGGATGCCCCCTACCTCTTCACCTTCAGCGAGCTCGCCGACCAGCAGCTCGCCGACCAGCAGCCCGCCGACCAGCTCTTGGCGCCCGGCAGCACGGCCAACCCCGCCGAACTCCCGCCGCTCACCCCGGAGGAGAAGGCTGCGCTCACGGCCGAGATCGCCCTCGCCGACGAGTTCGCCAGTCAGGTCGGCCGCCGAGTCTGCGCCCAGCTCACCCAGGAGCGGCCACGTCTTCTCGCCGCGGTAGCCGAGTACGTCGAGCCCCAGGTGCAGGCGCTCCTCGCCGACCTCGAAAGCACCCTCGACTCCCCGCTCTGGCCCCGCAACCCCTAACCGAGCCGCGGCATCCGCTCTCACGCCGCCGGGCCCACCGTATGAACACGGGCCCAGTTTATAGACTGGGCCCATGGACGGGGCCCGGGCCCCGTCCGCATAGGCCGGGCCCGGGTAGAACAAACAGGGCAAAAGGCCCGCCGGCGGCACCCGCTCGCGCGTCGCGCAATCCATTTGACCGTGGAGGCCGCACCGGGCTAGAATTATCTGGTGTGCGCTTTGTCGTGCGCCTGAATGATGCCCTCTTGAGAGCACAGGTCGATATTCCACACATGTAGGGCGAGTCTTCGACCACGCCCCCACGGCATACCCACCAAAACACGCGTGAGCGGGGTTCAAGTGGGTCCAGATGAACTCGACGGTAAAAGGTCGAATGCTAACCATCACAAAGCTGTCACCGTGCAGCAATAACAAGGAGTAATTAGTGCCCACCATTCAGCAGTTGGTCAGAAAGGGCCGTAGCCCCAAGGTCACCAAGACCAAGGCTCCCGCCCTGAAGTCCAACCCGCAGCAGCGCGGCGTTTGCACCCGCGTGTACACGACCACCCCGAAGAAGCCGAACTCGGCTCTGCGCAAGGTCGCCCGCGTCAAGCTTTCCAACGGCACAGAGGTCACCGCCTACATTCCCGGCGAGGGCCACAACCTGCAGGAGCACTCCATGGTGCTCGTGCGCGGCGGCCGTGTTAAGGACCTCCCCGGTGTGCGTTACAAAATCATTCGCGGCGCACTGGACACCCAGGCCGTCAAGAACCGTAAGCAGGCACGTAGCCGCTACGGCGCAAAGATGGAGAAGAAGTAATGCCCCGTAAAGGACCAGCTCCCAAGCGCCCTGTCATTGCCGACCCGGTTTACGGTGCCCCCATCGTCAGCCAGCTCGTCAACAAGATTCTTCTCGATGGCAAAAAGGGCCTCGCCGAGCGCATCGTTTACGACGCCCTCGCCGGAGTCTCCGCCAAGAACGAACTCGATGCCGTTGTCACGCTGAAGAAGGCACTCGACAACGTTCGTCCGACCCTCGAGGTGCGTTCGCGCCGCGTTGGTGGTTCCACCTACCAGGTGCCCGTCGAAGTCAAGCCGCATCGCGCCAACACGTTGGCCCTGCGCTGGTTGACCAGCTACGCCAAGGCGCGTCGCGAGAAGACCATGACCGAGCGCCTCACCAACGAGATCCTCGACGCGAGCAACGGCCTCGGTGCCGCTGTCAAGCGTCGTGAAGACACTCACAAGATGGCTGAAGCGAACAAGGCTTTCGCTCACTACCGCTGGTAGTTAGATCCATCGAGCATTCCAAATCAGTGAGCAGGCGCGGGTAAAGCACGCGCCTGCACTACTGACAAGCGGATGCTTACGGCCTCGTTCCGCATTTCCACCCCTATCCTTCCGGAGGACCCCTGTGGCACTTGACGTGCTCACCGACCTGAGTAAGGTCCGCAACATCGGCATCATGGCTCACATTGATGCTGGCAAGACCACCACAACTGAGCGCATCCTGTTCTACACGGGTGTCAACCACAAGATCGGCGAGACCCACGACGGTGCCTCGACGATGGACTGGATGGCGCAGGAGCAGGAACGTGGCATCACGATCACCTCCGCTGCGACGACGTGTTTCTGGGACAACAACCAGATCAACATCATCGACACCCCCGGACACGTGGACTTCACCGTGGAGGTGGAGCGTTCGCTCCGCGTTCTCGACGGTGCCGTTGCCGTGTTCGACGGCAAGGAGGGCGTTGAGCCCCAGTCCGAAACCGTGTGGCGTCAGGCCGACAAGTACGACGTGCCCCGCATTTGCTTCGTCAACAAGATGGACAAGCTCGGCGCCGACTTCTACTTCACGGTCGACACCATCATCAAGCGTCTCGGCGCGAAGCCGCTGGTCATCCAGCTGCCGATCGGTGCAGAGTCTGAGTTCGAGGGTGTCGTTGACCTCGTCCAGATGCGCGCACTGACCTGGCGCGGCGACTCCAAGGGTGACGTGGAGATGGGCTCGAAGTACGCCATCGAAGAAATCCCCGCCGACCTCGTCGAGAAGGCTGCCGAGTACCGCAAGCTTCTGCTTGAGACCGTCGCCGAGACGGATGACGCCCTGATGGAGCGTTACTTCGCCGGCGAAGAGTTGACGGTTGCCGAGATTAAAGCTGCCATCCGCAAGCTCACCATTAACAGTGAGATCTACCCGGTTCTCTGCGGTTCTGCGTTCAAGAACCGCGGCGTTCAGCCGATGCTCGACGCTGTTGTTGACTACCTCCCCACCCCGCTCGACGTGGCCGCCATTGAGGCGCACGACGTTCGCGACGAGGAGAAGGTCATCATGCGTCACCCCGACGCCGAGGAGCCGTTCACGGCTCTCGCGTTCAAGGTTGCGGTGCACCCGTTCTTCGGTCGCCTCACCTACGTGCGCGTGTACTCGGGCCGTCTCGACTCCGGAGCCCAGGTCATCAACTCGACCAAGGGCAAGAAGGAGCGCATCGGCAAGATCTTCCAGATGCACGCCAACAAAGAGAACCCGGTCGGTTTTGTTACCGCCGGTCACATCTACGCGGTCATCGGCCTCAAGGACACCACGACGGGCGACACCCTGTGCGACCCGAACAACCAGGTCGTACTCGAGTCCATGACGTTCCCTGACCCGGTTATCGAGGTCGCGATCGAGCCCAAGACCAAGCAGGACCAGGAAAAGCTGGGCCTTGCCATTCAGAAGCTCGCCGAAGAAGACCCCACCTTCCGTACCGAACAGAACCAGGAAACTGGCCAGACGGTCATCAAGGGAATGGGCGAACTTCACCTGGATATCCTCGTCGACCGCATGAAGCGTGAATTCAACGTTGAGGCGAACGTTGGCAAGCCCCAGGTCGCGTATCGCGAGACGATCCGCAAGGCCGTTGAGCGTCACGACTACACGCACAAGAAGCAGACCGGTGGATCCGGCCAGTTCGCGAAGATTCAGATCGCGATCGAGCCGATGGAAATCACTGCTGAGAAGTCGTACGAGTTTCTCAACAAGGTCACCGGTGGCCGTATCCCGCGTGAATACATCCCCTCGGTAGACGCTGGAATTCAGGATGCGCTGCGCGTAGGCATCCTGGCCGGCTACCCGATGGTGGGCGTTCGAGCCAGCCTGCTTGACGGCGCTGCGCACGACGTCGACTCCTCGGAGATGGCGTTCAAGATTGCTGGATCGATGGGCTTTAAAGAAGCCGTTCGTAAGGCGAACCCCGTTCTGCTCGAGCCGCTGATGGCGGTCGAAGTTCGTACCCCTGAGGAATACATGGGTGACGTAATCGGAGACCTCAACTCGCGTCGTGGGCAGATCCAGACCATGGAGGATGCGCAGGGCGTGAAGGTAATTCGCGCTCACGTTCCACTGTCGGAAATGTTCGGATACATCGGTGACCTGCGGTCGAAGACCAGCGGCCGTGCGGTGTACTCGATGACGTTCGAGAGCTATGCAGAGGTCCCGAAGGCAGTTGCCGACGAGATCATCAACAAGAACAAGGGCGAATAGCCCTAAGGTGGCCTTCGGGCCGAATCGCTTAGGCCACCTGGCCCGAGTAACATAAGTAGACACAATCCAGCGCATACCGGCCGCTCATAACGGCGGCCGAGATTTTGCACGCGAGTCCTGAGGAGGACCCACAGTGGCCAAGGCCAAGTTCGAGCGGACAAAGCCGCACGTAAACATCGGAACGATCGGTCACGTTGACCACGGAAAGACCACGCTGACTGCAGCGATCTCCAAGGTTCTTGCCGATAAGTTCCCGTCCAAGATCAACGTTCAGCGCGACTTCGCGTCGATCGACTCGGCTCCGGAAGAACGCCAGCGCGGCATCACGATCAACATTTCGCATGTTGAGTACGAGACCGACAAGCGTCACTATGCGCACGTCGATGCTCCGGGCCACGCTGACTACATCAAGAACATGATCACCGGTGCTGCTCAGATGGACGGCGCGATCCTCGTGGTTGCCGCTACTGACGGCCCGATGGCTCAGACCCGTGAGCACGTTCTTCTCGCCAAGCAGGTCGGCGTGCCGTCCCTCATGGTCGCGCTGAACAAGGCCGACATGGTTGACGACGAAGAGATCATGGAGCTCGTTGAGCTCGAAGTTCGTGAACTTCTCTCCAGCCAGGGTTTCGATGGCGACAACGCCCCCGTCATCCAGGTGTCCGCACTCAAGGCCCTCGAGGGCGACGAGAAGTGGACCGGCAACATCCTTGAGCTCATGAAGGCCGTTGACGAGTACATCCCCGATCCCGTGCGCGACAAGGACAAGCCGTTCTTGATGCCCATTGAAGACGTCTTCACGATCACCGGCCGTGGCACCGTTGTTACGGGCCGCGCCGAGCGTGGAACCCTCAAGATCAACTCCGAGGTCGAGATCGTCGGCATCCGCCCGACGCAGAAGACCACGGTTACCGGTATTGAGATGTTCCACAAGCAGCTTGACGAGGCGTGGGCCGGCGAGAACTGTGGACTTCTTCTTCGTGGCACCAAGCGCGAAGATGTTGAGCGTGGACAGGTTGTCGTCAAGCCAGGTTCGGTTACGCCGCACACCGACTTCGAGGGCACCGCGTACATCCTCAGCAAGAACGAGGGTGGCCGTCACAACCCGTTCTACGCGAACTACCGCCCGCAGTTCTACTTCCGCACCACCGACGTCACCGGCGTCATCACGCTGCCTGAGGGCACTGAGATGGTTATGCCTGGCGACACCACCGACCTGACTGTCGCGCTGATTCAGCCGATCGCCATGGAAGAGGGCCTCGGCTTCGCTATCCGTGAAGGTGGCCGCACCGTCGGCGCCGGCACGGTGACCAAGATCATCAAGTAGTTTTCTGTACTTAGATCTCTGAAAGGGGGTCGAGCCTTCGGGCTCGGCCCCCTTTTGTGTACCCTTTTCTCTCACCAGCTCATTACACCGCCGACGGCCAAGCGGATGCTCGCGGCCCACCCGGTCCTCACTCCCACGTCACACCCGTTTCGTAAGCGACGCAATGCCCAGCCTGACGTGCGGAATCCTCATGTTGTGCGTTAGTGTCTGCTCATGCAGATATCTAAGCTCGAAATGCGCATCCTCTTGGTGATCGCGGCCATCGTCGTCGGAATTCTGGCCGTCGTGGTCGTGCCGCACCTGGCCGGGTCCGCCCCCGCTTCGCAATCTGCGTTGGTCCGCCCGACGCCAACGCCGACCCCGTCAGCGACCGCGGTTCCAACATCGACACCCACCCCGACGCCAACGGCACAGTCGGAGCAGCAGATTCTCGATGACATCGTAGCGACCACGGTCAGCGTCTATAGTGTGCTGGTCTGCAATAACCTCAATGAATACGCAGCCATGTCGATTCCGGAAATCATCACCAAGGTTCTTGCGCAATACCCAACGACGGGTCTGTCCGATGCTTCGCGTCAGATCATGGCTCAGCGCGTTCTGACCGAATCGGCTGCGAAGAGCTGCACCGACCAGAGCGCCCGCATCGCCACCGGCATCACGAGCTAGTACCTGAGGCGTGGACGGCTACACGGCCCCACCAGGCGCCGCTGAGGTGCTAGTGGGGCCGTCTATTAGGCTCGGTTACTCGGTTACTCGGCTTCCGGCGCGGTCGTTCCTTGCGTGAGCACGAAGTCGTCGCCCCAGGCGCTACCGGCGCCGGCGGGCTTCGAGAACTCGATCACCGCGCTCGTCTTCGCTGCGCCGGTGGTGAAGGTCACCCAGGTCGGCGCCCACTGAGACAATTTCATGGTGGCCGTTTGGGTCTTGGACCCAAAGCCAGAGACGCTGATGACGGCAACGTCATCCGCTGTTTCGGGCCGAACGTAACCGCCGAAGGTGTACGTCGTATTGGGCAGCAGCCCTTCTACTCGCATCGAAACACTCGCATCATCGCCGGACAGTGCTACTGCATGTAGACCGCCTCGAACGGATGCTGACTGCACGGTGACGTCCCCGGTCACCTTCCACGCCTTCAAGTTTCCCGACTCGAACCCGCCGTCGACCAAGCCGTTGCGGTAGGCGGTGATCTCGGCGAGTTGCAACGCGAACTGGGCGGCCTGCTCGCCGGCTCCATCCGTTAGCAGCGTTGCAGCCACCTTCAAATACCGCAGCTCGGTGGCCTTGAACTCGAACTGTTGTGCACCGACGATGTTTACGCCAGCGGTATATCCCGTCTTCGTCGTGAGCACGTTCCAGTCGATCCCGTTGCTTGAGCCTTCGATGGTGAAGTCATCCGGAAACCCCGAGCCCTGTTGCACCTGTGAGTCTCGTGGCCAGAGAACCACAGTGTCAACAGGCTGTTCGCTCCCGAGGTCGATCTGCGCCCACTCGTTCGCGACCGCTGCGGCTTGCGGCTGCGAGGAGTAGCCCCTGATCGGATGCGCCCCGAACTCGATCTCATGACGTTGACCGTCGGTGAGCCTGGCAATGCCCCAGCCGAATTCGGGCTGTTCCAGCGAGGTGCTCGCCGTTGGGACCCCGCCGAGAGCGGTGGCGGCGAGATTGGTCTGCGCTGGCTGGGCCGTGATGGCAAGTTTTCCGGCCGCCTGTGAACTGGCCGCAATCTCCACGGTGACGACGCCGTGCGCCGGCACCCGCACGTCTTGCGCGTATGACTGTGCACTCCTGTGCACCGTGTCGCTCACGATCGGTGCATTCTCGCTCTGGCTCGGGTAACTGGGCACGATGAAGTCGGATCCGTCGGCGAAGCCGTTGCCCTGCGTGGAGCTGACGACGCGTTCGGTGACTCGAAAGTTTGAGTCCTCAAAGGGCAAGCCGGCGAGGTCAACCGCCATGGTCACGTCGCTCGCCGTGTGGTTATAGAGCAGAGTGGAAACCTTCGACGTGGCAGAGTCCTTCGTTACCAGCCCAGAAACTTCGTTGGTATCCGTGCCAGCTCCGGTGATTTCAGCGGCAACTCGCGTCTGTCCCAGCCGGGAATAGAGCTCGAACACATTGCCGGCGGACTTGCGGTGGCCATCCACGGTAATGAGACCGAGGTCACCGTTGTAGGCAAGCTGGGGGGAGTAGCCCTCAATGGGGGTGAAGTGGAAGATCTTCGTGGCGCCAGAGTCGATGGCCAGAAACATGCGTTTGGCAACGAAGCTCGCCCCGCCATTGCTTGCGTTGGTGTCTGCACCGTTTCCCGCTCCCTGCTCCATCGACGGCAGCTCGCTCCACTCGGTGACGTAGATGGGCAGACCAGTGCGCCCTGCAGCGTCGAGCAACTGGCGCGCCTGCGGAATCTCGGGCCAGTCCGGCGCCCAATACCCGTGCACCGAGAAGAAGTCGGCGGGCACCGAGGGATTAGCGCCCAAGTAGGCGATGAACTGCGCTGCTAACCCGAGCTTTGCGGGAATGTTGCCGAATGAATCGAGGCTCGACGTTGACCCTCCCCCGATGAGCGCTGTGGGGTCAGCCGCCTTCACCGCGGCGGCACTGGCCGCGTACAGCTCGTTGTACTGGGCGTTCGTGCCGTTCCAATGGAACGTGTCTGGCTCGTTCCACACCTCGTAGCCCCAGCCGGAATGGCCGAGGTCACTGTAGTGGGTGACCAGCGCCGACACGGCAGCGCCCCAAGCATCCAAGGATTTAGGAGGGCCGTACGTGTCTGCACCGAGCGCACTGGGCATGTAAGACAGGGAGATGAATGGCTGCAGGCCGTTTTCGATCAGTGGCAACAGAACCCGATCGAGCGCCGTGAAGTCGTAGGCAATTGCGCCGGTCGCATCCAAATTAACAACGTGGAAGTAAGCGTCGTCGAAGACATGGTCCACGCGAATCTCCGTGAGCCCCATGCTCGACATCTGGGCCGACTGCCCAGAGAACCAGTTGAGGTTTCGGGTGGCGCCGTAGCCTCCCTGTGATGCATTCAGCAGGTTAGCGACATTCAGTGTGCTGCCGTCGGCGGCAAGGTCCGCGGATAATGTCGCATTCGTTCCAGCGGCAGTAACAGGGGATGCACCCGGCAGCTCAGAAGATGCGGCGAAGGCCGGCTGCGGCGGATACACGATCGGCTTTTCCGCGGTGCAGGCGGAGAGCATTGCAACCGCAACCGCGGCAGCGATACTTGATGCTACGAGCCTGCCCCGGCACATCATCGCGTCACCGCCTGAAGCCGAGACCCCGCAGCGTGCGGCGCTTCGGCTATGGCTGGCAGGTGTCGGTTATTGGCGCGATCATGAAGTGCTGGCGCCGCGGTTATTCTGAGCAATGCGCCCCCTGCGTTGGCGGCGACATCACTAAGCGCGGAGAATCGCTCCGCCAGCCTGCCCCCTGAGTAATTTCGATCGTACTGGATTGCGTGGGTAAGAATTCGCGCTACTTACAGATGGTCGTCCCGTTTCACCTGGGATCTCCCACGCTGATAGCGTACTCACTTCGGACCAGCGTTCGGGGGGACAGCGCGTGCGGCACGGTGTGCTGCTGTTTTGCCCGTGCTGTAGGCTGTGAACGATTCCCTTCAGCTAGCGTTTGAGAATCTAGCGGGGGAGCAGGGGGCATCTGATCCGAGCCGCGCGGATGGTTGCATGCCGTTCATGGCAGCACGTAGATGAAAGTAAGTGGTGAAACGATCGTGAGCATCGTTGGTAGAACTGAGAAGCCATGGTGTTCCCTTATCACGGTAACGTACAATAGCCGACGAGCTCTTGAAGAGTTCTGGGGTAAGAATGACAAAGTTCCTGCGGGCGTTGAGTGGATCGTGGTGGACAACTGTTCCACCGATGGAAGCGCTGATGTTGCCGAAAGTCTCGGTGCTACCGGCGTCATCCGGCTCACTGAGAACCTGGGCTTTGCCTCGTCCAACAACAGAGGTCTGAAGGCTGCCCAAGGCACATTCATCGGCTTCGTCAACCCAGACGTTCGCGTAAGATATGCGGACTTGAAGATGCTTGAGCAGGTTGCAAACGAACGTCAAGCAGTGGTGTCGCCGCAGCTCGTCAACGCCGATGGGACTTTGCAGCCGAACGGCCGTGGCTTTCCTTTTCTGTGGCACAAAGTGCGGAATCGGCTCGGCCCTGAGAAAAAGCTACGCGGCAGTTACTTGCTCTTCAGCGACAACGATGAGCCCAGAATGGTGTGTTGGCTGATGGGCGCGTCGGTCTTTGGACTGCGTACGAGTATTGAAAAGTTTGGTGCCTGGGACTCGCATTTCTTCCTCTACTACGAAGACAAGGATTTCTCCCTGAGGGCCTGGAAGGCCGACATCCCCGTGGCACTGGTTCCGCGTGCTAAATGGACGCACGGCTGGGCTCGTGAAACATCGAGCTTGAACGCGATGCCGTGGAAACGCGAACTGGGGTCGATGTTCAAGTTCTATCGCCGCTATCCCGAATTTCTCATGCCCAAGGGCATTGCGGTTCGAAAGCACCCACGAATCAATCGCGAAGTCTACGGAGCCTTGGAGTGACGGTGAATCGGGAGGGTTCCTTAGTGCTAACAGTTCTGAACGAAGCG
Source organism: Cryobacterium sp. Y11 (assembly GCF_002929535.1). GTDB lineage: Bacteria > Actinomycetota > Actinomycetes > Actinomycetales > Microbacteriaceae > Cryobacterium. Next base: position 251,223 of record NZ_PJJO01000060.1, on the reverse strand, counting down.
CGGAGTCTACATACCTTTTTGGACAGCTTGTTGGCACAAACGGTGCTTCCAACGGAGATTATTGTCGTCGACGGCGGCTCGACGGACACTACGGCTGATATCCTCCGCGCCTGGACGGCGCCAGCTGGCTGCAAGCTCAGAGTAATTGTAGAGCCGGGGGCAACCATTTCGGAGGGTCGCAATCTTGCCGTGACGCAGGCGTCATACCGGCGCATCCTGGTTACCGACGGTGGGACCACTCTTGACGAAGCATGGGTAGAGCGGATGCTGGCTGCCTTTGACACGCTTGGTGCTCCGGGCGTGGTAGGCGGGTTCTTTCGGCCAGTCGGGAGCACCCTCCTCGAACGCGCGATCGCTTTTACCGTCACCCCCGAACTTCACGAAATCGATCCGGCTACGTTCCTGCCGTCAAGCCGGTCCCTCGCCTTCGTGCGCGAGGCGTGGGAAGGTGCTGGCGGATACCCTGAATGGCTCGACTATTGCGAAGATCTCGTCTTCGACATCAATATGAAGGATCGTGGCTTCAAGTTCGCGTTCGTGCCTGATGCCATCGTTACGTGGTCTGCTCGATCGAGCATCCCGTCCTTTGTGAAGCAGTACTTTCGGTACGCGCGGGGAGACGGCAAAGCGAACCTGTGGTGGAAGCGCCATATGGTGCGATACCTTGCGTACGTCGTCGGGCTGGTAATGCTATGCACTTCGTTCATCACTCCCTGGGCGATCGTGCCTCTAGTGGCTGGTTTCGTCATCTATATGCATAAGTTCTGGTCTCGCGTCTGGAATCGACGGTTGAGCTTTGGCGCCGGTGTATTTCGGGGGCTCGCTCTCGTGCCTGTAATCGTCGTCGTCGGCGATCTCGCTAAAATGGCGGGCTATCCGGTTGGGCTGCTCTGGAGAGCGGCTCGGGCGAACGGAATCCGATGAGCGTGAACGACGCCGTGGACGATGTCGCGTGCATTGTGGTGCATCACAACAGCCCTGCGACACTCGTTGGCACTCTGGAGGCGCTTTGTGCCAGCGGAGTGCCACGTGCTCAAATTCTCGTGGTCGACAACAGCAGCGAAACTCCATCGACCGCGTCGCTGGTGGCCGAAGGCTTCTCGGTCTTGTACACAAGCAACCGTGGATACGCGGCGGCCGTAAACGACGGCCTCGCCCATCTGAATGCCAAAGACTTCGCTCGGCCTTTCACCCTGATCTCGACCCACGAGTCGCTTGCCGCGCCGGATGCAGTGCGAGCGTTGAGGGACGAACTTTTGGCTGATCCCAGTATCGCTGTGGCAGGGCCCACCTTGTTGAACGCCGATCTAGATATGCAGATCTGGTCTGTTGGTGGGCGGCTCACGCCGCTACTGAAGTTACCGCGGCACCATGTAAACGCAGGTGCCAGGATGCAAGAACCTGTCGTTGATCGCGAGTGGCTTGATGGCGCGTTCACGATGTATCGCACTGCTGATCTTGAAGCCTTCAGGCTTGATGAGGTGTATTTCCTCTATTTTGAGGAAACGGACCTGCACACCCGCCTCCGGCGCGCCGGTCGCCGAGTCGTGTGGGTACCCCGCGCCAGAGTTTCACAGCGCTCGAGCGGGATCCCGTCTCGTCTTCTCGGTCGCAACCTACTTGTCTTTCATAGCAAGTTGTTCTCATTGACCAGAGGGCGAATGGCCGTCGCTTTTGAGCTCGGCCGCTCGCTCGCTCGTGCCCTGTTGACAAAGCGCGGGCGGTGGGCCGCGTTCCCGGAGATCGCACGGGGTTGGCGGCAGGGAGAGCGAATGACAGCTGTCGCCGACAGCGCCGAACCCTCAGTCTCGGCAGGTCGAGCCCTTGGTTAGACGTGAACGCACGCGATCCTACCTGCGGATCGCGAGTGCGTTACTGCTCTCGTTCGGCCTTTTCTTTCCCTATTACCTTGAGCAGCTCGGTAGCTTGCGACTCTTTTCTGTGGCGATCGGTTTTGCGGCATTAGCGCTCGAGGTTTTCCTCATGGAGTTTTCTTTGAGACGGCGAATCGCTTACGTGGCTGTGGGCGCTGGGTATTTGGCTGTGGCTGTGGGTGCAATTGAGGTCGTGGCACGCCAGATTAACGATCGACTCTTCGCAGTAAACGCTGAACACCTGCTCGTTATGCTCCCGCTGTTCGCGCTACTTGGGTGGGTCCTCTATCGATCAGGGAAGGGCCGAATCTACATCGTCGTACTGCTCAGTGTTGCGACTTTGGTATCGATTCTGGCGATTTCTGAGTCTCTCCTCGGTCAATCGCTCTTTGGCCGTACATACGAATTCGCGACGAGCCAACGAGAAGGACTCACCCGAGCACTCGTCGGTTCTGAAAATGTACTCGTATTAGGCGCGATCCTGGCGACCATGGTCCCTCTGTCGCTCAAATTGCACCGGCTCCGGTTTCAGTTGATGGTCAGCGCAATTTTGGTGCTTGGTGTCTGGGCGACGGGCAGTCGTGCCCCGGCGATTATCTGCACGGCAGTCGCGGCTTTTCAGCTGTTCCCGGTGCTGCGCGCCCTCTTACTACGCTTCGTGTGGGTTGCCCACACCCTCGCAGCCGTTGCGATTGCTGGCCTTGCCTATCTGTCCCTTTTTGTGTGGGCTCCCTTTATTGCTGGAGCAACCGGACTGGAGTACAGCTCCAACTATCGTGGTGCAATCTATTCGTTGGTGCCGCAATTCTTGGCAGACCGTCCATTCGGCTACCTCCTGCAAACGGCTCCCGCAGGGCGGTGGGTAGTCGATTCAGAACTGCATGGTGCCGTCGACATCGCTAGATCAGTGGACTCCGAGATCGTGTATGCGATCTTCGGACTGGGCTGGATTGGGCTGGTGTTGTTCCTTGTGGCGGTGTTTGTCTCGATCGCCGCGATCAAGCACGACGTAGCAATTGGGCTGTCGGCGCTGAGCCTTACGTCGCTGGGGTTCATTCTGGCCCTTCATGGCTGGGACGCGATGAGCACATTGTGGTATTCCCTTCTGGGCGTGTGCTTGGGGTTTGCGGTTATCCCCAGGGTTCGACGGCAAGCGGGTCGAAAGCTCCCGCTTATTCCTGATCTGAACCGGATGCATACAGTGTGATGTGTCATTTCCCCGAAACATTCGACCGGAAACCGCCAGAATTATTCGTTAAAGACCGACCCTCATTTTGTAACACGAAAGAAGTGCTGTGACCGCAATACTTGACATCCCTACCATTCCTATGAATGACCTCGCTCGCGGAATCGCCCGCGATCGTGAACGTCTTGCTTCCGCGTTTGCAAGGGTCCTCGACTCCGGATACGTGGTGATGGGCCCCAATCACAACGCATTCCAAGACGCGCTGGCGGTCTATCTGGGAGTCACGCACGTGCTCGGAGTCGCTTCAGGAACAGACGCGCTCGAATTGGCTATCAAGGCAGTCATGCCGACAGGCCGTACTTCCGTTGTTACGGCCGCAAATGCAGGCGGCTACACATCGGTGGCGGCAAAGCGAGCTGGATACAGCGTCCGGTATGCCGACGTCGATCCAGAGTCACTGTGCGTCAGTCTGGAAACGCTTGTCCCCTCGCTCGCGGACGATGTCGGAGTTGTTGTTGTGACGCATCTTTATGGCAACCTGACCGACATCCGTGACCTCGTGATGTACTGCCACGCGCGCGGGATCCGAGTCGTCGAGGACTGTGCCCAGGCGATTGGAGCAACGCTCGACGGAAAGTTTGCGGGTTCATTCGGAGATATTGCGGCGACAAGCTTTTACCCGACGAAAAACTTGGGTGCGATCGGTGACGGCGGTGCGATTGCGACGTCCAATGATGAATTCGCAGCGCGAGTAGCGCAGCTTCGCCAGTACGGCTGGTCCACGAAATATCACGTGGAAATCCCTGGCGGTACGAATTCACGTCTCGATGAGATGCAGGCGGCGTTTCTTCTTGAGCGATTGCCCCTGCTAAGCGGGTTTAACACCCGACGTCGAGAGATCATCGAGCGCTACCGTGCTGCTGCTGAGAGCGGACCTCTTCGCGTGCTTCCTGCCCTTGGTGAACATCACGTGGGGCATCTAGCTGTCGCGCTTACATCCCATCGTGCTGATGCACGTGCAGCACTTTTGGCACTCGGCGTTCAGACCGATGTGCATTTTCCGATTCCCGACTACGCTCAGCCCGGATTCGGCTCGGATCGTCAAGCGCTGCCCACGACGGAACGCATCTCACAAGAGATCCTGTCGCTCCCGTGCTTTCCCGAGCTTACCGACGTCGAAATCCAGCAGGTGTGCGACGCGATTGAATCGCTGAAATGATCGCTCCAGCGAAATACTCCATCGTCGTTCCCGTGTACGGAAACGAAGACGGAATACCGCTTTTACTCGAACGTCTGGTTGAAGTTACCGCGTCGCTCGGCTCAGACGCCGAGGTTGTTTTTGTCGTGGACGGCTCTCCAGACCGGTCGTACGAGATCCTCGCGGAAACCCTTCCGACCGTTGCGCTACGCAGCCAACTGATCCGGCATTCTCGCAATTTCGGTTCCTTCGCCGCGATCCGCACGGGGATGACTCACGCGGCCGGTGAATACATAGCTGTTATGGCCGCCGATCTCCAGGAGCCACCAGAGCTTGTCCTAGACTTTTTCGAGGTGCTAAGCACTGGCGAAGCAGACGTTGCAGTCGGTCGCCGCGAGGGGCGTGACGATCCGCTGCTCAGCCGTCTCTCTTCTGGTGCGTTTTGGAAGGTCTACAAGCGCTGGATATTTCCTGATATGCCTGAAGGCGGGGTCGATATCTTCGCGTGTAACCGAGCCGTCGCGTATGAAATCCTTGCGCTGGACGAATCGCACTCAAGCTTGGTTGGATTGCTCTATTGGGTAGGATTCCGTCGGGCTGAGATTTCGTATCGACGACAGCCGCGTGAGCACGGCAAGAGCGGTTGGTCGTTCTCGAAAAAGCTCAGATATTTGCTCGACAGTGTCTTCTCATTCACCGATATTCCGTTGAGCCTCCTCATTGCGGTCGGGACGATTGGGAGTTTCTTTACTCTCGTCGCCGGTGCAGTCGTTTTGATCGCGTTCCTGCTGGGTGGAATCCAGGAACCTGGCTACACGCCATTGATGATGGTCATCCTCTTCTCGACATTCACCATGCTCATTGCCTTGGGCATCGTTGGTTCCTATGTGTGGCGCGCGTTCGAGAACACGAAGCGACGCCCCGGCGCGATCGTCATGAGTCGGTGGGAGTCCCATGTCCGGGCCGATGTCTGAACGGTGGTTCCGCGCGCCAATCTTTCGATTCCTCATCGTGGGCGGGACTAACACTGCCGCGACCGCAGCAATAGTCATACTGCTGTCCTTCGTCTTGCCCGGCTGGCTGGCCTTTTCGATTGCCTACGCCCTGGGGCTTGCGTTTTCCGTTATTGTGACTGGCCGTTGGGTCTTCAGCTCCCATCTGACGCCGCAACGTACCGTGTCGTTCATTGGTGCGTACGTCGTGATCTACCTCGTTGGTCTTGGCTTTGTATCCCTCGTTTCGATCTGGAACGGGCCCCCGTGGCTGAATGGGGCGAGCGTTCTCATCACCGCACCAGTAAGTTTCCTTGCCGGTAAGTTCATCTTCTCCAATCCACAATCCAGACAGGTCGCCCACGCATGACATCACCTTTTGTTCACCCGCAGGGCATTTGTGATTCGGAATCAGTCGGAGACGACACCACGATCTGGGCGTTCTCCCATGTCCTGGCCGGTGCGGTTATCGGTCGAAACGTGAACATCAACGATCACGTCTTCGTCGAGAATGACGTCATTGTGGGTGACAGGGTGACGGTAAAGTCCGGCGTGCAATTGTGGGATGGAATCGAACTCCATGATGACGTCTTTGTCGGGCCGAACGTCACGTTCACGAACGATCGGTTTCCGCGCAGTAAGCAATACCCCGATGAGTTCCCGCGAACGATCGTTGAAAAGCGGGCGTCCATCGGTGGCGGAGCGGTAATCCTTCCGGGCATTCGGATCGGACAGAATGCGATGATCGGCGCTGGAGCAATCGTCACGCGCGATGTACCGCCATTTGCAATCGTCGTCGGGAATCCGGCGCGAATTACCGGGTATGCCGATTCCACTGGCAAACGAATGGGCGCGCCGAGTGCTGCCGTGGCGACTGAATCTGTGGTGCCCGCACTTAGGAGCTCACTGGTGCCGTTGCGCAAAGCGACAGACATGCGGGGCAGCTTGGTTGTGGCCGAATTCACTGACGATCTACCGTTCACCCCTCAGCGATTCTTTACGGTCTTCGATGTGCCGTCCCGGGATGTGAGAGGCGAGCATGCCCACCGACAGTGCGAGCAGTTCCTCGTCTGCCTCAAGGGCTCCGTCAAGGCCATCGTCGACGATGGCTTGACCCGTGAGGAGTTCCTGCTCGACAGCCCCAGCTTCGGGTTGTACATGCCGGCCATGACATGGGGCACGCAATACGCGTACAGCCCAGACGCCGTGTTAGCCGTCTTTGCGTCGCTCCCGTATGACGGAACGGACTACATCCGCACGTACTCCGAGTTCCAGGACGCCGTGGTACTTGCCTTCGTGCAGAACTAGTTACTAGGCACAATTCAAGTTTAGCATTTAGCAGCCTGATGGCGGATTTTGAGCGGCACTGGACTCACAACATAACGCTCAAATTTGTCTGGCTACGCCGATAAATAAAGGAATCATCCAATCACGCACTCACGAAACCAACTGATGGTCGACACTGGCACGGCCGAAGCGCCGGCGGTCGGTAATGAGACGGGTGACGCCTCGGTAGCCAATACGGCGCCCGTAGGACGCACTCTGGCACCCGCTTTAACCTTTATCCTCGTTTTAGCGATGGCGTATGGCTTTGAGGTGTTCTCTTTCCACCTCACTCTTGATGAGGAGAGTTTCGGTGAAACCTCAAGCACTGAATATGCGCAGATCTGGCTTGCACAAGGTCGTTGGGCAATGGCAGCGCTTACGCTCTTGGTGCCGAGTCCGGTGGTGCCAGTTGTATCGACCTTTATCGGCGTCACGCTGACGGGGTTGGCGCTCTGGACTCTCTGTCGGCGATACTTTCACATGGGGCCGTGGCAAACCGTGTTGTCCGGAGCGCTGGCAGCAACCATACCGACCCTGGCATTCATGTTCTCCTTCTCGACAATCGCGTATGGGATCGGTATTGGAAATATCCTGCTGGTCATTTACTTCGCGGGAATGTCTTCGTCGAAATGGCTCAACCGCGGGATTGGCGTCGTCGCCCTGGTGCTCGCTGTCGGAATCTACGATTCTTTTCTGGTTGCGGGCGCGGCACTTGCAGTTGCACTCCTTTTCAAGCGACCCCAGTGGTCCACAGCTGGCTTTGCAGTGGCGTCACTCGGACTCGCCTATTTCGTGTCGAAGGCGGTTGCAACTGTCGGCCAAGGAATCAGAGGATTGTCCCCAGACTCATACACGAATCAATTTATTGATCTTGTCGGCCTCATCTCAGATCCAGCAGGACGTGTCAGACAGGCGTTATCAAGCGTCAGACAAGTCGTAACTCTCTCTGCGGAACGTTTCGGGCTGCATTCACCGTGGCTTGCGATTGCACTTGGAGCCCTCATAGTGCTCGCAGCCGTCAGTACATTTGGGGTGGTGGGGAGGCGCGCAAAAGCGACGCGCCTTTCCGCGCTGGCAGTCTTGTTGCTGCTTCCAGTGGGCATCGAAGCGGTGGCGCCGACGCCCGTCCTCTTGCGCTCGATGATCTACTTGCCGATCATTGTGGTCGTGCTCGCGGGTCTCGCGGTCAAGGGCGCCGAGTTATTTTCGGCCCGGGTGAAGTATTCTGTCCTCGCGTTTGTGGGTGCAGCCATCATTCTCGCTATTGTCGGGCAGGCAACCATTTCCAACCGACTCTTCGCTGCGTCAGAAATGACCTACGCACAAGACCAGAATCTTGCATTCCTCATTGGGCTGGAGAAAGAACGACTGACGGACAGGCCCAAAGTGGAGAGCATCCCAGTTGTTTTTGCTGGCACGCATAGTTGGTCTGAGGCGTCGCTGGTTCCGGCCAGAGAAACCCTAGGTATCTCGTTCTTCGCAGGACTCGGAGGAACCGACAACCTCCAGCAAAGAAACGCTGCGTTCCTACGAAGCCAGGGCGTAGCCGTGCGTGCAGCCACTGAATTGGAAGCCGAAGGTGCCAACGCGTCGCTCGATGCGATGCCAAGCTACCCTGCGCCGGGCTGGATGGCATATGAGGGTGGGGTTCTCTTGATAAATTTCGGCACACCTGATGTGAGATAGCCCCCCCCGCTCCAGGGCAAATATGAGAGCCCAGTACCCCCTGACATTAGCCTCCACTGTGTTCATGACCTAGGCGGACTGGCCTGGTGCGTAGACCCTTCGATTTGAATTTTTCCGGTAGCTATTGGCTCCAACGTCCTCGCGTGCGGAGCCTAAGAGACGAGGTATTGTGAGCAGCACGGCGCAGAAAAGTGAGCTGCCGGATCAGATCGATGTGACTGGACCGATCGGAGTTGCTCGTTGGATTCGGCAAGTTGACTTCGGATTGACCAGCTATAGAGCGCTTGCTGTGTTCATGGTCCTCGTGGCTCTGGAACTACTCGTGTTTCGCTCCTATTTCGTGGGCAGAATCGCCCCGCCTTGGGACTTTTTTGGCCCCTACAACACAGAGGCGTATCAGTGGTGGGAGCTGGGGGGATTCTTCTCGCCGCGTGACTGGGTGTCGAACGCGTGGGCGGGATATCCATCGGCATTGAATTTGCAAAACAGCGCATGGTACTTGCCCGTGGGCTTAACGAGCGCGTTCGGCCCATTCACTTTGCACGCGTCCGCCATTCTCGCCGCTTTGCACGTCGCTTTTGGTGCGTTAGGTACTTACTTTCTCGTTCGCTCGTTCAAGGTGCGGTTCCCAATCGCGGTGCTTGCAATGGTTGCAGCATTTTTTGCGGTTGGCTACTACAGCAATGCCCAGCACGTGGACATCAGTCGTGCATACGCGTGGGTACCTTGGCTCCTACTCGTATTCGCGCCGACATTCCCATGGCAGCGCGTATGGGCGATTCCTGTGGCCGCGCTGGTGATCTGGCAGGCGGTGACGGGAATGTACCCCGGTATGACTATCGCGTTTGTGTACGTCGGAGCGGTTTGGGTCGTCACTCACCAGGTATCGACCCGATACCCGTTGCGTAGTTTCTTGGTGCCACTAGTAATCTCCGTTCTAATTGCGGGACTTCTCTCTATGCCTCGATTGTTGCCTTACGCAATGCTTCAGGAGGATGCGGCGGGCAGTTTGCAAGAGTCGTCATCGTTCAGCCCTGCGCTGCTGGGTACTTTAGTGTTCGGGTATTCGAGCGATCAGATCGGCAACGATATTTCGATGAGGTCACTTTTTGTGCCGTCGACGATGCTCATTCTCGCTTTCTTTGCCTGCTGGCGGGACCGGATTACAAAGCTTGCCATCGCGCTGCTGGTCCCCGCTATCGTGCTCGGCATGCCCGGATTGCCCTGGGCAGAAGCTGCGCAGAAACTGCCAGGGTTGGGCTTTAGTCGATTCGGACTCAGCGACTTCAAAGTGTTTATGGTGCTTGGGATCGTGTTGCTAGCTTGCTCAGGCGCGACGGCCTTGGTTGTAAATGGCTCACGTGTACGATTGCCGCGGAAGATGTGGATTTCACTTGGAAGTGCACTGGTCTTCGTGCTAGTGATCGGTCTGCTGGGAAAGCTCGGACCTTACTCAAACGACGAGCGAATTCCCGGATTCGTTCTGCTGCTCCTCGCTCTCGCTAGCGTTTCTGCCTTGTTCGTTTCGCGAATTAGGCTGCGACACAATTCAGGGTCGGCGCTTCTTTTAGTGTTGGCGATCATGACTGCGGTAACAGGTACCGTGTGGGCGTTTCAAACCGAGCTGCCGTGGCGAACAGATCGCATTGCAGGTGAGCTGTCGACCTTTGGCGAAACAGTGGAGACACTGATTTCAGTGCGTCCTGCTATCGGCGAAACCGTGCAGCGTGCATCGCGTGTGCCCCTTCCGGAGGACGCTGCGATATCCGGTGTGATGAGTGGCTATTCGAATCGTTACTCGTATCTCAACCTCGACTCGATTGTCTCGTACATCAACTTGAAGGGTTCCGTGACGCAGGCTCTCCTAGTGGAGTCGTTAGTGGGACCGAACGCCTCGCCCGAGTTCGCAGCTTTCCTCGCCGCACCGGGCACCGCAGTGACAGTCGTGCCTGGCTCATCGGTTGATGCCGGCCAGCTGTCCGCCTGCGTCGAAAGTAGCTCGTGTGGCGACGCCAGCGTCACGCCAATTTCATATACTCCTGGGCATCTGACCTATGAGTTCTCGAGCCCCGGAAAGCTCGATGCAATCTTCAATGAAGCGTACTACCAAGGGTGGACCGCTGAAGCGTGTATAGACAGCTCTTGTCAAGCTCTTCCTGCGGGCCGCAACGCACAGGGTTTGGTTTCAGTGGCAGTCCCCGAAGGCACGTACCTGCTCCACCTCGACTATGTTGTTCGTGGAGCCGTAACGGGCTGGCTACTCTTCTGGGGCGGATCTGTAACAGCCATTGCAGCGATGGCCTGGGTGCTCATTTGTCGCCGCCGCTCGAAAATCCTGGGGCGGAATTCGACGTCGGCGGAAGAAGTCAGCGTCGAGTCAGCGCTCGCGCCGTGACATTTTGACGAGACCCGCCAGCTGGATTTTTAGCCTTGAACGTAACGCGTCGGGAACCATGAATTTCAGGGACTTGATGCGTTGCCCGGTTGGGACTGACATCAGTAGACGTATGCGGTCGGACGCTGGCATGTACGGCGCATCTCGTAGTCGACAGGCCCACGATGGCTCCGCTAGTCCAGACGCAATTTGAAGATCGACAAGGGCTTTTTCTAGTTCATCTGAGTCATCGAACCCGTGGGTGGAAATGTCGATCCGCGCGGATGGGTTTGTGTCTTGTGCGGAGACGATTAGCTTCGCGAACAAGCCCTCAAGGTGTTGGTTCCACCCCGGGGAGAGATGGTCGTCCTCAACGGAACTTCGGCTCATTTCCGCTGACCGTCGACGTTCCTCAGGCTGGGTCGCAAGAGCGTCCAGCGCCTGGAGGTACTCTCGTCGCTTGGAGTGGTGCACGCCCTTGCCTATTAAAGAAGAATCGTTCGACGTAAGAACCGAGTCGGCAACACTCTCGCTGAGCGCCAAGACGGGGATGCCCCTCACTGCGGCGTCCAGCAGCGACGTGAGCGACGCAAACGGGATCGAGTCGACATAGATATCAGCGGCACCGTAGTACGAGTCCAGCCCCTTGACCATCCCGATGGCTTTGAACCGCTCACCAGTTTCATCGCTGATCTCTTGCCACCGTCCCTTCGGTTCAGGGCCGATTACGATGAATGTCACCTCGGGGTGTGCCAAGACGAATTCCCGGTGGATGTCAATGAAATGGTGCCCGGGCAATGCTCCGTATTTGTAGCCCGATGCGATGGAAATGATCACGACCGCGTCCTGTTCAATGCCGAGTTGTTCACGCGCAAGCCGTTTGTCAGCGTGCGGGGGAGCAGTTAGGGGAATCGGCAGAATGGTCGAGAGTGAACGAGGCAGATTCCGTTCTGCGATCGACAATTGTTGACCGGCCGGCCGAATGTCCGCCACCACATCCGCTATCGCGCCGCCTACCCAGAAGACGTGATCTGCGTGATTAAGAAATACGATCTTGGCAGGAACGTTTGCCAGGGCGATTGACGGGATAACGTCGTACGGGTGCACGTGAAGCACTATCGTGTCCGCGCCGCTCTCGGCTATGCGCCTCAGTTCGGTGGCACGAACGAGGAGATTGCTCGACGTCTCTCCGAGCGAAATGATGCTGCCGCCTGACGCCGCAACTGCGTCTTTCAGCTGGTGCGGCACGGGAATGCCTTGCTGTCCCGTGAGAACGACGGAATTGATGCGGGCGTCGTCGTTCTCAATCCATCGCCACACCAACCGGGTGTGGCCGCCCGCTGAATAGGCCTGCGAGAGCACGTGCACGACATGGTCTGTGAGATCAACTCTCATCCCGCGTGATGGAGGTAAATGCTCCCCTATCTCTGCAGCCAGCGTCTCCAATCTCCCACTCCGGAATATTCCCGGATGGTTGTACCAGGCGAACCTCGCGGCCGACTGCAGTGAGACGGCGGCGCTTCGAAAGCGGGACTTTTTGATGGCGTGTGATGCGGCATCCACGAGCCCGTCGAATGCAATACGGTTCTCAGCGGCATGGGCATGGGCATGGGCATGGGCACGAGCGCTATCGGCAACAGAATTAGACAAGGAGACTCTCCTTTTTCTCGGCTTGTCTCTCCTTCGCCCGCAAGCGAAACAGAGTAGCAAGGGCACCGGCGGAAACGATTGCGGTGACCGCGATGCCGACGATCAAGCCAACGGTCGTGTCCGCGTCCATACCCCACATCGTGACGGCACCAGCGACGAGCAGTGCAAGCGTCAGTATCCAAGAGGCTCGACGAAGCGCGAATCCCGTCTCTCGATACGCGAGAATGAGGACTACACAGACATAGAACGCGTACGCGCCTACATAGGCGACACCGAGCCCCGTAAGTCCGCCCTGTGAGGCGATCGGAATTCCGAGGGCCAAATAGCCGACGTTGAAGCTGAACTCGCCAATGAAGAATGCGCCACGGGCCTTGCGCGCGAGAAGCAAGAACGCCACCGCCCAGCCGACAATCTTGAAGATATCGCCGAAGAGCTGCCAACGGAGGATTTCCGTTGCGGCTTGAAAATCTTCCGCATAGAGTATGTGCAGAACAACCGGTGAGAACACAATCATCCAGAGCAGGACCGGGCCGCCCAAGAGTAATGCGATACGAACTTGATCGTCGACGCTCTTATTTAAGCTGCGAAGATCGTCGATTTGTGCGCTGATGCGTGGGTAATACTCGACTGCGAGAGAGGTGAGTACGAAGCCGAGATACATGGTGGTGATCGTCCAAGCGGCCTGGAAATGCCCCGCTGCGGTGACGCCCTGATCCTGCTCGAGCCAGACGCGGATAGCCAATTGAGTGCCGCTTGTTAGAAGAAGGCCAAACATGACAACTCCGCCGAGTGTGACCAATCCCCTTAACTCTGGCCACCATTGACTGCGGGTGGGTCGGAACGTCGTCTTGGGCTGCCGGAAGACGAACCATGAACTGCACGCCAAAGTCGCGATGGGCGCAGCCGCGAGAGCGGCGATGACGCCCGCTTGGCCGGAAATCTGAAGTGCTCCGATAGTTACTACAGTTCCCACGAGAGCGCCAAAAGTATTGCAGACAGCCAGCGATTTGACGCGGCCCAGCCCGTTTAATAGAGCGATCTGGGCACCTGAGATGACCATGGCGGTGAGAGCTGCTCCAAGGGCCACCATAGTGGCTGGGTCAGCGTAGGCGGGGAGGAGGACCCCACCGAGCGTGAGGCCGAGCAGAACGAAAACCAGTCCGCCAAACCCACCAAACCAGCTGGACGCGATGAGGAGTGCGGACTTCACTCTCGGAAACTTGGCCCCGTCGGCTGCGGCCGCGGCCGTGGCCTGAACGCCACTGGTGTTCATTCCCAGGCTGAACAGGATCACGCCGAAGTTCGCTGCTGACGTGAGAATACCAAGCAAGCCGACTCCGGGTGCTCCGACCTCCAGCGCGATGAACTTGTAGCGCACTGCCCCAAGCGCAACCACCATAATAGAGCTGAGCCCCACTGTTGCAGTTGCCCAGAGAATTCGTTTCATTTGCTAGTCCTAAAGTTTAAACGACGCGTGTCGTAGAACCCCAGCCTGGGGCGTTCCTCGGCACGGTACTTTCGGCGGTAGCATCGTGTGAACGTGTGGCTGTAAGCCAGGAGCAATGTCCGTCACCGGCCGGCTTAAGTGCTCTCGCCACGGCCACAGATTCAACTGTATAGCCCCTTCGGCCCGCGGAAGTTTTGTTGATGAGCCGACCATATCAGTCATGGTCACCTGGGCAGACGTCTGAATGACAACTCAGGCAGCCGTTGGAATGCTGCTACGCAGCAGTGGGGTGCATACTCGTCTTTGATGCACAGTGGGGGATCGCACATGAATGGCAAGCCGCCTAAGAGTAGAGCGCGCGAATGGTTGGGTACGGTTACGCTCTTCTTCTGCGTGGGAATAGTACTGCTGGCGACGATGTGGCCAACGCCACTTGACCAGGACTACACCGCCGCCGTCGATAAGTTTCTGGCGGTGCTGCACCGCAACGGAATTCCAATGTGGTTCGGTTACAACAAGCTCGAGTTCTCGGCCAACATATTGATGTTTGTGCCCTTGGGCTTTCTCATTGCCCTACTTCTACCGGCCAAGGCCTGGTGGTTGGCGCTGCTTATCTGTCCGGCAATGTCCATCGGCATTGAACTCACGCAGTCCGTGGCGCTGTCGGCGCGATTCGCCACGATCAGCGACGTCATCGCGAACTCCACGGGGGCACTCTGTGGCATCTTTATGGCTGTACTTCTGCGTGCCATAATTTACTCGCGCGACGAAAAGCTGGTGGCTCGCGCGCTCTGGGAGCACAGAGCGCGCGTGTAGAGAAGCGCTGTTGTAACATCGGGAGATGCCGCCGGCACGAGCAATAGCCCCTGAATGGGGGTATTGATACAGCTCGTGAACGCGCGACCTGAGCCTGGCATGTGAAACGATAGTGGCATGTCTGTCGGCTTCACAAGTGCGTGAACCAGACGATTTGAAAACATCAAGGGGAACTCAGGGTGGCAGTAACCGATCGGCGCACGGAAGGCGCAACTCGGCGTAACTCGTGGCAGCGCGCGTTCGCGGTGAGGCTTTTTGTGACGGATGCTCTCGTCGTGGCCTTTGCGGTATTTGGATCTCAGCTTTTGTGGTTTGGCTTCGCCCCGGTTGAGGTCGCCGCTGACGGTGGCCCCGACCTGCGCGCTAGTTACCTCACGGTTTCAGTCGTCTTGGCCGTCGCGTGGATGCTCATGCTCGATGTTTTCGCAACCCGAGATCATAAAGTAATTGGCAGTGGCACTCTGGAATACAAGAGAGTGGCCGATTCGACGATTCGACTCTTTGGCTCTTTCGCCATCATCGCTTACTTATTAAAGGTCGAAGTTGCCCGCGGATACTTTCTCACGGCCCTTCCTGTCGGGCTAGTAGTGCTCGTGCTGTCGCGGTGGAGTTGGCGTCAATGGCTGCGCAAGCGGCAGGAGGCAGGCGGCTACCTGTCGCGGGCGCTCCTGCTGGGGGAGCGGCAGAAGGCAACGCACTTTGCGAAGACGATCATGCGCGCGCCCGGGTCGGGCCTGCTCCTGGTTGGAGCCCTCACCGAAGAAAACAAGGTGCACAACGGCCCCGTCTACGGAATACCGATTCTCGGTGGCTACAATGATCTGCTGAAGGCTGTCGATGATTCCCAGGCCGACACGGTGATTTTAACCGGGGCAGACGAGATTAATCCGGTGGTCATGAGGCGCATTGGGTGGGAACTCGACGCGCGCGATATTGAGCTCATCGTGGCGCCGGCCCTCACCGACGTCGCTGGGCCACGCATCCATGCACGTCCGGTAGCCGGCCTTCCGCTCATTCACGTGAGCTACCCCGCGTTTGAAGGTGCTCGCCGGTGGACCAAGCGAACCTTCGATATTCTAGGTTCATCGTTGTTGATCCTGCTGAGCTTCCCGGTGCTCATCGGTGTCACTATCGCGGTCAAGCGTTCGGGCCCCGGGGGCATCATCTATCGCCAGGTGCGCGTGGGCCGAGCGGGCGCGGCCTTCGGAATGTTGAAGTTTAGGTCGATGGTGCAAGACGCCGACGACCAGCTGGAGAGTTTGCTCGATGCCCAGGGCACGTCAGACACGCCGCTATTCAAGGTGACCAACGATCCCCGCATCACGCCGGTCGGCATGTTTATTCGTAAGTACTCGCTCGATGAGCTGCCGCAACTGTTCAACGTGCTGGTGGGAAAGATGAGCCTCGTCGGACCCCGCCCGCAGCGCGCGGCCGAGGTCGCCCTGTACGACGACGCCGCCCACCGACGCCTCATCATGAAGCCGGGAATGAGTGGGCTCTGGCAGGTCAGTGGCCGATCCAATTTGAACTGGGAAGACAGCATCCGTCTCGATTTGTATTACGTCGAGAACTGGTCGTTGACCGGCGATATCCTCATTCTGTGGCGCACATTTCGGGCCGTGGCCCGGCCGGAGGGTGCCGTTTAGGCCATCGTCGCCAGAGCGGCACGCTGGTCGGGACGGGGATGCAACTGCAGGTAGGGTCAATTGGGGATTCGCATCGGTCGACCGTTGACTCGCATGCGTGCCTTGTCCTCTTCGTACAGTCGCTGACACCAGGCGACTTACCCACCTGATTGGTTACATGCCACACCCCAGCGAGTCCCGCCGTAGTGCCCGTGCCCAGCAGCCGCAGCGCAAACGGCTCCTGAAACGCAAACGGTTCTGGATTCCGGTCGCATTCCTCGTTCTGCTGATCGCGGCCGGTGCCTGGCTCGCCATCCGCGGCTTGCAAGCCAAGGCGCAGCTGGAGGCCTCCGTGCCGCTGGTTAGTCAGCTCAAGGACCAACTGTTGGCTCAAGACGTGACCGCCGCCGAGAAAACCCTCGACGAAATAACTCCGCGGGTCGCTGATGCGCGCAGCCTAACGAGCGATATTGTCTGGCGGGCGGCCGAATACACGCCATTCGTGGGGTCGAACCTTACGGCGGTGCGCGAGTTGGCTGCTATCACTGACAACATAGTGACGGATGCGATTCCCCCCCTCATGCAGGTAGCCGGCACCTTGTTCGACGGTGGGCTCACTCCCGTTGATGGTGGTCTCAACCTTGACGTGATTGCGGGCGTGCTGCCCGACGTCGACGCCGCGACGGAGGTGCTCGACGAAGCCGAAGCCGCAGTCGGCGACATCGACACGGCACATACAATTTCGCAATTGACCGACGCGAAGGCGACGATGGCGCAGCTGCTCGCCACGCTGACGCCGGCTCTGCACGAGGCGCAGAAAATTCTGCCTATCGTCCTCCCTGCGCTGGGCTCGGAAGGGCCCCGCAAATACGTGGTGCTATTTCAAAACAACGCAGAGGCGCGGAGCCTGGGTGGGATTCCTGGAGCGATTGTTCCCCTCACGGTCGACGCCGGAAAAATAAGTCTGGGAGCCCCGGCAGACGGTGAAGACTTTGCGAAATTTGCGGAGTCGATCGTGCCTGTGCCGGATGGCGTCCGTGATCTCTACGCACTCGCATTTGGCACCTCGATTCTCAATTCCACGGTTCGGCCTGATTTCGCGTCGGCGGCGGCCGTCGTTCAAGCAATGTGGCGAGACTCGTTCGGTGAAGAAATTGACGGAGTCATCTCCCTCGATCCAGTGGCCATGAGCTACCTGCTGCGCGGTAGTGGCGCCATCCCGCTTCCCTCGGGTGACAGTCTCACCAGCGACAATGCTGTTTCTCTTCTCCTGAACGACGTGTACCTGAGATATCCCGGCCTTACGGAGGAATCGCGCAATGAGCAGGGTGAGTTTTTCGCTCAGGTCGTCAATGCCGTGTTTGGAGCGCTGCTCGGCGGCGGCACGAATCCGCAATCCCTCGCTGAGGGCCTGATTCAGGCCGGAGACGAGCGCCGACTCCTGCTCTGGAGTGCGAATGAGAACGAAGCGGCGTTGATCGCGGACGGTGACTTGAACGGTTCCCTGCCGATCAGCGATGACAAGGTCGAGCGTGTCGGTCTGTACACCCAGGACGCCATCGGATCCAAGATGACCTACTACCTGAAGCAAAAAGTAACCCTCAGTCAGGCGTCTTGTGCCGCAGATGAGCTTGAGACCTACCGGATCAGTACCGACGTGACCAACATCCTCACCCCGGACGAGGTTGAGGGACTGACCTTCTACATTGTCGGCGATGGCAGTGAAGGAGTCACAGCCGGTGATATTCGCATCGATGCGTTGGCCTACGCGCCGCCTGGGTCGACGATCAGCGCAATCCGGGTGGATGGACAGCCGGTCGAGTTCACCAGCTTCCACGACGAGAACTACCCCGTAGCGCGTGTGCGAGTCTCGATCGCGCCAGAGCAGACCAAAAATATCACCTTCGATATCGTTGCCGGCCAGCCTGGGCATCGCGAACTGAACGCCCTCGTCACTCCGCTGGTCTATCCGACGCCGGTCGAGGTGGCGACCTTGGATTGCACGACGGTAGCGGCTCGGTAAGAGCCCGATGAATCGCCTGTCGCTGGCCGTTGCGGCCAGCGAGCGGCAGGCATCCGTCGCCAGAAGTGGCCGACACGCCGCGCGCGACACGCCCGGGTTGCATGAAGTGGCAACTGTGTGGCAGACTCTTCTAGTTCAACACTTTCGGTGCGCATCGCGTTGCCGGAATCACTGCCAGGCAGTGCATAGTCGCGTCACGTTCTTTCGAAAAACATATTGTCGGATGAGCGCAGATTGCAGGCTAGGCCGCGGGGAGCAGAGCGCAGCGTAAATCAACGATCTGGTCGGCATGGGTAAAACCGTGTCGTCCCCCAGGTTCTGCTCTGGGAGTCGGCGTTGACGATGAGCGTCGTTTTTGGCGTGACTCGAAATTGACATTTGAACAGTGGTGCTTCCAGCAGCAGTGCTACTACGGCGTCCAATGCAACCTCGGCAAATCGTGCCGTTGTATGTAAGACGCCTCGACAGAGAGAGAGTTCGACATGGCGGGACAGAAGATCCGCATTCGACTTAAGTCGTATGACCACGAGGTCATCGACATTTCGGCGCGCAAGATCGTCGACACAGTGACCCGTGCGGGCGCTACAGTCGTCGGTCCGGTGCCGCTTCCGACCGAGAAGAACGTGGTGTGTGTCATCCGTTCACCTCACAAGTACAAGGACAGCCGGGAGCACTTTGAAATGCGCACCCACAAGCGCCTGATCGACATCATTGACCCGACCCCGAAGGCTGTTGACTCGCTCATGCGCCTCGACCTTCCGGCCGACGTCAACATCGAGATCAAGCTCTAGGGCCCGCGATGTCTTACTCCGATACCAAGACCACCAAGGGTCTTCTTGGCAAAAAGCTCGGCATGACCCAGGTGTGGGACGAGAACAACAAGCTTGTTCCCGTTACCGTCATCGAAATCGCGCCGAACGTTGTCACGCAGATTCGCACCAAGGCAGTGGATGGCTACAACGGCGTTCAGATCGCCGCTGGCCCCATCGACCCGCGCAAGGTCAACAAGCCCCTTGCCGGCCACTTCGACAAGGCCGGCGTCACGCCGCGTCGCCACATCACCGAGCTCCGCACTGCGGATGCCGCTGACTACAACCTCGGCCAGGAGCTCACCGTTGACGGTGTTTTCGCTGCCGGCACCAAGGTTGACGTCATGGGCACCAGCAAGGGTAAGGGTTTCGCCGGTGTTATGAAGCGTCACAACTTCAAGGGTGTTTCCTCCTCTCACGGTTCGCACCGTAACCACCGCAAGCCCGGTTCCATCGGCGCTTCCTCGACCCCGAGCCGTGTCTTCAAGGGCATGCGCATGGCTGGTCGTATGGGTGGCGAGCGCGTAACCGTGCTGAACCTCAAGGTGCACGCCATCGACGCCGACAAGGGCCTCATGCTCGTCAAGGGTGCCGTTCCCGGTGCTCGTGGCCGTCTCGTATTCGTTCGCAACGCAGTGAAGGGAGCCTAGTCACCATGGCTACAGCACTCGACATCATTGACGCCAAGGGCAAGAAGGCAGGCTCTGCTGAGCTTCCCGACGAACTCTTCGACGTTCCAGCCAACATTCCGCTCATCCACCAGGTCGTTGTTGCGCAACTCGCAGCCGCACGCCAGGGAACGAGCAAGGTCAAGCGCCGTGGAGAAGTTTCCGGTGCCGGCCGCAAGCCGTTCAAGCAGAAAGGAACCGGTCGCGCTCGTCAGGGCTCGATCCGCGCTCCTCAGATGACCGGTGGTGGAATCGTCCACGGACCGACCCCGCGCAGCTACGACCAGCGCACCCCGAAAAAGATGATCGCCGCAGCCCTCAAGGGTGCACTAAGCGACCGCGCCCGCGGTGGCCGCCTGCACATCGTCGAGGCACTGTTCACGGCTGAGACCCCCAACACCAAGGTTGCTCTGGAGCTGCTCACGCAGATCGCCACGAGCAAGCACGTGCTGGTTGTGCTCGAGCGTACCGACGAGACCACGTTGCGCAGCATTCGCAACATCCCGACGGTGCACATCCTCTCGTGGGATCAGCTCAACGCCTACGACGTGCTCGTCAGCGACGACATTGTCTTCACCACCGGTGCGTTCAACGCGTTTGTGGAGAGCAAGACCAAGAAGGAAGAGGTGGCCGCATAATGACTATCGCGACCAACAAGGACCCCCGCGACATCATCATCTCTCCGGTTGTCTCTGAGAAGAGCTATGGCCTGATTGACGAGGGTAAGTACACCTTCATCGTTGACCCCCGCTCGAACAAGACGGAGATCAAGCTCGCGATCGAAAAGATCTTCAAGGTGCAGGTCGCTTCGATCAACACCCTGAACCGCGTGGGCAAGACGCGCCGCACCAAGTTCGGCATGGGCAAGCGCAAGGACACCAAGCGTGCCATTGTCACGCTCAAGTCTGGCTCCATCGACATCTTCACGGCCGTCGGCTAAGCGACAGGCAGAGGGATAACTAATGGCTATTCGTAAGTACAAGCCCACGACCCCGGGTCGACGCGGTTCATCCGTTGCCGACTTCGCGGAAATCACGCGTTCCACCCCGGAGAAGTCGCTGCTGCGTCCGCTCTCCAAGACCGGTGGACGTAACAACCAGGGCCGCATCACGACCCGTCACATCGGTGGTGGCCACAAGCGCCAGTACCGCGTGATCGACTTCAAGCGCAACGACAAGGACGGCGTCAACGCCCGCGTCGCCGAAATTGAATACGACCCGAACCGCACGGCGCGCATCGCGCTCCTGCACTTCATCGACGGCACGAAGCGTTACATCATCGCGCCGAACAAGCTCAGCCAGGGCGACATCATCGAGTCGGGAGCCGGGGCTGACATCAAGCCCGGCAACAACCTGCCTTTGAAGAACATCCCCACCGGTACCATCATTCACGCGATCGAGCTGCGTCCGGGTGGTGGCGCCAAGATGGCCCGCTCCGCCGGTTCGTCGGTTCGTCTCGTCGCGAAGGAGGGCGTCTACGCCCAGCTTCGTCTGCCGTCTGGTGAAATCCGTAACGTGGATGCTCGCTGCCGCGCGACGATCGGCGAGGTCGGCAACGCCGAGCAGTCGAACATCAACTGGGGCAAGGCCGGACGTATGCGCTGGAAAGGCGTTCGCCCGACCGTTCGTGGTGTTGCCATGAACCCGGTCGATCACCCGCACGGTGGTGGTGAGGGTAAGACGTCCGGTGGACGTCACCCCGTCAGCCCCTGGGGTCAGAAGGAAGGGCGCACCCGCCACCCGAATAAGGAAAGCGACAAGCTCATTGTTCGTCGCCGCACCGTCGGCAAGAAGCGTAAGTAGGAGTAGACGATGCCAAGAAGTCTTAAGAAAGGCCCTTTCGTTGACGACCACCTGCTTCGCAAGGTGTTCGCGGCGAACGAAGCCAAAAGCAAGAACGTAATCAAGACCTGGTCGCGCCGCTCGATGATCATCCCCGACATGCTCGGACACACCATCGCAGTGCACGACGGACGCAAGCACATCCCGGTGTTCGTCACCGAGAGCATGGTCGGCCACAAGCTCGGCGAGTTTGCGCCCACCCGCACCTTCCGTGGACACGTGAAGGACGACAAGAAGGGCCGTCGCCGCTAGCGCGGGGACGTGAAGGAGGAGAAGAAATGGTGGAGTCGATCGCACGCGTGCGTCACATCCGCGTTACCCCCCAGAAGGCTCGTCGCGTTGTTGACATGATCCGCGGCAAGCAGGCGCATGAAGCGCTGGGAATTCTGAAGTTTGCGCCCCAGGGCGCGAGCGATCCGGTGTACAAGCTGGTGGCCTCGGCCATCGCCAACGCCCGGGTCAAGGCAGATGCAGCCAACACGTATCTGGACGAGCAGGACCTGTTCATCAGCCGGGCATTCGTTGACGAGGGTACGACCCTCAAGCGTTTCCAAGCTCGTGCCCAGGGCCGCGCATTCGAAATCAAGAAGCGCACCAGCCACATCACGGTTGTGCTCACCACTCCTGAGGAGGGTACGAAGTAATGGGTCAGAAAGTAAACCCCTATGGCTTCCGTCTGGGAATCACCACCGATCACGTATCGCGTTGGTTCTCTGACTCGACCAAGCCGGGTCAGCGTTACGCTGATTTTGTTGCAGAAGACGTCAAGATTCGTCGCCTGCTGAGCACCAGCCTTGACCGTGCCGGCGTCAGCCGCATCGAGATCGAGCGCACTCGTGACCGTGTTCGCGTTGACATTCACACCGCCCGTCCGGGCATTGTGATTGGTCGCCGCGGCGCGGAAGCCGAGCGCATCCGCTCAGACCTGGAAAAGCTCACCGCCAAGCAGATTCAGCTGAACATCCTCGAGGTCAAGAACCCCGAGCAGGATGCCCAGCTCGTCGCGCAGGGTATCGCCGAGCAGCTCTCCGCACGTGTGGCCTTCCGCCGCGCAATGCGTAAGGGCCTGCAGGGTGCACAGCGCGCCGGCGCCAAGGGTGTTCGCATCCAGGTGTCCGGTCGTCTGGGTGGCGCCGAGATGAGCCGCAGCGAGTTCTACCGCGAAGGCCGGGTGCCACTGCACACGCTTCGCGCGAACATTGACTACGGCTTCTACGAAGCCAAGACCACCTTCGGCCGTATCGGCGTGAAGGTCTGGATCTACAAGGGCGACATCACCAACAAGGAACTCGCTCGCGAGCAGGCCAACGCTAAGTCGTCCCGCCCCGAGCGTCGTGACGATCGACCGCGCCGTGCACCTCGTGCAGATGCTCCGGCAGCGGTAGCGGTAGCGGCACCAGTCGCAGCAGCCGCGGAGGCTAAATAATGTTGATTCCACGTAAAGTCAAGCACCGTAAGCAGCACCACCCGGGTCGCACCGGCCACGCTACCGGTGGCACCACGGTGTCCTTCGGTGAGTACGGCATTCAGGCGCTGACCCCGGCATATGTGACCAACCGTCAGATCGAGTCCGCTCGTATCGCCATGACGCGTCACATCAAGCGTGGCGGGAAGGTGTGGATCAACATCTACCCCGACCGCCCGCTGACCAAGAAGCCCGCCGAAACCCGCATGGGTTCCGGTAAGGGTTCGGTTGAGTGGTGGGTTGCCAACGTCAAGCCGGGTCGCGTTCTGTTCGAGCTCAGCGGTGTCACTGACGCCGTTGCGAAAGAGGCGCTGACCCGCGCAATTCACAAGCTGCCCCTCAAGGCACGCATCATCAAGCGCGAGGAGGGCGACGCATAATGGCGATCGGAACCAAGGAGCTCGCCCCAGTCGAGCTCGATACTTTTGACAACGAGAAGCTGTTCGAAGAGCTGAAGAAGGCCAAGGAAGAGCTGTTCAACCTGCGCTTCCAGTCGGCCACCGGACAGCTCGAAAGCCATGGCCGCCTCCGCGCGGTCAAGCGCGACATCGCTCGCATCTACACGGTTCTCCGTGAGCGCGAGCTCGGCATTCGTGCCACGCCGGTTGTAGCCGTGGCTCCGGCCAAGGTTGAGAAGGCAGAGAAAAAGACCAAGAAGGCCAAGGCCGCAGTCGAGTCCACGGATGACGCTGCAACCGAGGCCGTCGAGACGAAGGAGGCCTAGTCATGGCGAAGACTGACGAAACGGTCGTCGCAGCCGAGGCAGAAGCTCTCGTTCGCGGTTACCGCAAGACGCTGCGTGGTTATGTGACCAGCGACAAGATGAATAAAACCATCATTGTCGTGGTCGAAGACCGCGTGAAGCACCCGTTGTACGGCAAGGTCATCCGCCGTACATCCAAGCTGAAGGCGCACGACGAGGCGAACTCCGCCGGCATCGGCGACCTGGTCCTGATCAGTGAGACCCGTCCGCTGAGCGCTTCCAAGCGCTGGCGCCTGGTCGAGATTCTTGAGAAGGCCAAGTAAGCCTCGCGCTTACTTGACGTAAAGGAGTTATAAAGTGCTTCAGCAAGAATCACGAGTCAAGGTTGCCGACAACACCGGTGCCAAGGAACTCTTGACCATCCGCGTTCTCGGTGGCTCCGGCCGCCGTTACGCAGGCCTCGGCGACGTCATCGTCGCCACGGTCAAGGATGCAATCCCGGGCGGCAACGTCAAGAAGGGTGACATCGTCAAAGCTGTCATCGTTCGCACCAAGAAGGAGACTCGTCGTCCAGACGGTTCCTACATCAAGTTCGATGAGAACGCTGCAGTGATCTTGAAGGCAGACGGTGACCCCCGCGGCACCCGAATCTTCGGACCGGTCGGTCGCGAGCTTCGCGACAAGAAGTTCATGAAGATCATCTCGCTGGCACCGGAGGTTATTTAATCATGGCCAGAATCAAAAAGGGTGACCTCGTTCAGGTCATCAGCGGCCGCAGCCAGGCTCGCGGCGGAGACCGTGGCAAGCAGGGCAAGATCATCTCCGTCGACGTCGAGAAGAACCGTGTCCTCGTTGAGGGCATCAACTTCGTGACCAAGCACGTTCGCGTCGGCCAGACCCAGCGCGGCACGAAGACGGGTGGCATCGAGACCTTCGAAGCCCCCATCCACGTGTCCAACGTTGCGATCGTCGACCCGGAGACCAAGAAGCCGACCCGCGTTGGCTTCCGCCAGGAAGAGGTAACGAAGGACGGCGTCACCAAGACGGTCCGCATTCGTTACGCCAAGAAGTCAGGGAAGGACCTCTAATGACTGACACCGCAGTTGTTGAAGGCACTGGGGGCACCGCGCCCGTCAAGGCCCTGCCGCGTCTGAAGCAAAAGTACCGCGATGAGATCAGTGCCAAGCTCTCCGCAGAACTCGGCTTCACCAACGTGCACCGCATCCCCACCCTGACGAAGATTGTCGTCAACATGGGTGTCGGAGAAGCAGCACGCGACGGCAAGGTGATGGACGGTGCGGTTTCCGACCTCACCAAGATCACCGGCCAGAAGCCGCAGGTCACCAAGGCCCGCAAGTCCATCGCGCAGTTCAAACTGCGTGAGGGACAGCCCATCGGCGCCCACGTCACTCTTCGTGGCGACCGCATGTGGGAATTCCTGGACCGGCTGCTCAGCCTGGCCCTTCCTCGTATCCGTGACTTCCGCGGTCTGTCCGACAAGCAGTTCGACGGTGCGGGCAACTACACCTTCGGTCTGACCGAGCAGGTCATGTTCCACGAGATCGACCAGGACCGCATCGACCGCGTTCGCGGCATGGACATCACCGTTGTGACGACCGCCAAGAACAACGACGAGGGTCGCGCACTGCTCAAGGCGCTCGGCTTCCCGTTCAAGACGGACGACGCGCAGAAGTAGCGTTTTTCAACTAGAGTTGGGAGCTTGCGCTTGCAGGCTCCCAACTCACAGTTGGCCTCGCCCGTATTTTAACAATGGGCGCACCTAGATTTTCACCCCGGAAGCCGATCAACCGATCGGTTTCCTCACCACCACAGGTCGTCATTCGTGTAATGAATGGGCGAAACCAGGCGAGAAAGGCACCACAAAATGACAATGACAGATCCGGTCGCAGACATGCTGACCAGACTGCGCAACGCTAACTCGGCGTACCACGACACAGTGTCGATGCCGCATAGCAAATTGAAAGCGCACATCGCTGACATCCTCAAGGCTCAGGGTTACATCTCCGCCTGGACCGTCACGGATGCAACAGTAGGCAAGACCCTCACCTTGGACCTCAAGTTCGGTCCGAACCGCGAGCGTTCCATCGTCGGGATCAAGCGGGTTTCCAAGCCCGGCCTGCGCGTGTACGCAAAGTCGACCGAGATCCCCACAGTTCTCGGCGGCCTCGGCGTTGCCATCCTGTCCACGTCCAGCGGTCTGCTCACCGACCGCCAGGCTGAGAAGAAGGGCGTAGGCGGAGAAGTTCTCGCCTACGTGTGGTAACTGAGAATGTCACGTATTGGAAGACTGCCCATCCCGATCCCCGCAGGGGTCACGGTTGTGGCTGACGGCCAGGCCGTCTCCGTCAAGGGCCCAAAGGGCGAGCTTGCGCTCGTCGTTTCCAAGCCCATCGCGGTGTCGATCGAGGACGGTCACGTTCTCGTCACCCGTCCGAACGACGAACGCCAGTCGCGTTCGCTGCACGGTCTGACTCGCACCCTGATCAACAACCAGATCATCGGCGTAACCGTTGGTTACACCAAGGGTCTCGAAATCGTCGGTACCGGTTACCGCGCGGCGCAGAAGGGCACCTCCGTTGAGTTCGCCCTCGGCTTCTCGCACCCGGTCGTCGTCGAGCCGCCAGCCGGAATCGTTTTGACCGTGGAGAGCGTCAACAAGCTCACGGTCAGCGGAATCGACAAGCAGGCCGTCGGCGAGGTTGCCGCCAACATCCGTAAGATTCGCAAGCCAGAGCCCTACAAGGGCAAGGGTGTGCGTTACGCCGGCGAGATTGTTCGCCGCAAGGCCGGAAAGAGCGGTAAGTAGCCATGGGACTCGGAACTAGAGGCAAGAGCAAGGCCGCAGCCCGCGGACGTCGACACACGCGTCTTCGCAAGAAGATCGAGGGAACGGCGCTTCGCCCGCGCCTCGTCGTCACGCGCTCGGCTCGCCACGTATTCGTGCAGGTCGTCGACGACAGCAAGGGTTTCACCCTTGCGTCGGCATCCACGCTCGAAACGGACTTGCGCACCTTCGATGGTGACAAGACCGCCAAGGCCCGCAAGGTCGGTGAGCTCGTTGCAGAGCGTGCGAAAGCTGCCGGCATCGAAGCCGTTGTATTTGACCGTGGTGGCAGCAAGTACGCAGGACGCGTCGCAGCCATCGCTGAAGGAGCTCGAGAGGGTGGATTGAACCTGTGAGCACTGAAAAGATCGAAACTACAGCACCTGTTGCTGCCGAGGCTGTTGCCCCGGTGGAAACCGCTGCTTCCACGGCACCGCCGCAGAACGAGCCTCGCGAGGCTCGTCGCGGTGGCCGTGAGCGTAACCCGAACAAGGACCGCGGAAGCCGCGATGCCGACAAGAGCCAGTTCCTGGAGCGCGTCGTCACCATCAACCGCGTATCGAAGGTTGTCAAGGGTGGTCGTCGCTTCAGCTTCACCGCTCTCGTCGTCGTCGGCGACGGTAACGGCCTGGTCGGCGTTGGATACGGTAAGGCCCGCGAGGTCCCGACCGCTATCTCCAAGGGCGTCGAAGAAGCGAAGAAGAACTTCTTCCGCGTTCCTCGCGTCGGCCTGACCATCCCGCACCCCGTGCAGGGTGAGGCCGCAGCAGGCGTTGTCCTGCTTCGTCCGGCCGCAGCAGGTACCGGCGTTATCGCCGGTGGCCCGGTGCGCGCCGTACTCGAATGCGCTGGCATCCACGACGTTCTGAGCAAGTCGCTCGGCTCGTCGAACACCATCAACATCGTGCACGCCACGGTCGCGGCTCTGCACCAGCTCGAAGAGCCGCGTGCGGTTGCGGCTCGCCGTGGCCTGGCCTATGAAGACGTGGCTCCGGCCCGTTTTCTGCGTGCCGACGCTGCTGCTGCTGCAGCGGCCGCAACCGCGAAGGCAGGTGCCTGATGGCCCAGCTGAAGATCACACAGATCAAGTCCAAAATTAGTGAGAAGCAGAACCAGCGCGACACTCTTCGCAGCCTGGGTCTGCGACGCATTGGCGCCGTCACGATCCGCGAGGACAACTCGCAGAACCGTGGCTACGTCAACACCGTCGCTCACCTCGTAAAGGTCGAGGAGATTGACTAATGGCTGACGAGAAGGAAGCTACTGCTGCCCCCAAAAAGGCCGCTGCAACGAAGAAGGCCGCTGTTGTCACGGCGACCGAGCCCCGCGAGCACGTGCTGAAGGTACACCACCTTCGACCGGCTCCTGGAGCGAAGAAGGCCCGCCAGCGCGTTGGCCGTGGTGAAGGATCCAAGGGTAAGACCGCGGGTCGAGGCACCAAGGGCACGAAGGCACGCTACAGCGTGCGCGTCGGCTTCGAGGGTGGGCAGATGCCGCTGCACATGCGCACCCCGAAACTGCGTGGATTCAAGAACCCGTTCCGCGTCGAGTACCAGGTTGTCAACCTGGAAAAGCTCGAGTTGTTCTACCCGAATGGCGGCGATGTCACCATCGCTAGCCTGATCGCCAAGGGCGCAGTTCGCGACAATGAAAAAGTCAAGGTTCTCGGTACCGGTGAGATTACGGTTAAGCTGAACGTGACGGTCGATAAGGTCTCTGCTTCAGCTGAGCAGAAAATTGTCGCCGCGGGTGGATCTGTAAAGTAAATCCGTAGACGCTTTATTGAGCTTGTCGGGTCGTCATTCGAGTCAATCGTTTGGTATGACCCGGCAAGCTCGTTTTCCTTAAGTCGGTCTGTGCTCGTTGGTCCGCACGTGTTGATCTGCGTTAATATCTGGAGGCCTTTTTGTTCAGCGCCATTGCGCGGATCTTCCGCACACCTGACCTTCGAAAGAAGATCGGTTTCACCCTGGGTATCATTGCTCTGTTCCGTTTGGGCTCGTTTATTCCGACCCCGTTCGTCGACTTCTCCAACGTGCAGTTGTGTCTGGCGGCTAACCAGGGCACGAGCGGCCTCTATGAGCTCGTGAACCTCTTCAGCGGCGGGGCGCTGCTGCAATTGAGCGTGTTTGCCCTGGGCATCATGCCGTACATTACGGCCTCGATCATCGTGCAGCTGCTGCGCGTGGTCATCCCACACTTCGACACTCTTTACAAGGAAGGTGCCTCCGGTCAAGGCACGCTGACGCAGTACACCCGGTACCTCACCATCGCCCTGGGCATTTTGCAATCGACGACGTTGATTACGGTGGCGCGAAGCGGCGCCCTGTTTGGGACATCCGGTGCCACCGAGTGCACGCAGTTGATCACGAACGACGCCTGGTACGCCATCATGCTCATGGTCATCACGATGACGGCCGGTACCGGTGTCATCATGTGGATGGGTGAGCTCGTCACCGAACGCGGTGTCGGAAACGGCATGTCACTGATGATCTTCATCTCGATCGCCGCCCTCTTCCCCGGCTCGCTGGGTGCCATCGGACAGCAGCAGGGCCCGGACACCCTCATCATTGTGCTGCTCGTTGGCCTTGTGGTGGTCGCCGGTGTGGTCTTTGTCGAACAGTCGCAGCGCCGAATACCGGTGCAGTACGCCAAGCGCATGGTTGGCCGTCGCACCTACGGCGGCAACAACACCTATATCCCGATCAAGGTGAACATGGCGGGCGTTATCCCGGTCATCTTTGCCTCGTCGCTGCTGTACCTACCGGCGCTGCTGGCCCAGTTCAACCAGCCGGCCGCTGGCGAGGAACCGATCGCCTGGGTTGTCTGGATCTCGAACAACCTCACCGGTGGTGACCAGCCCCTGTACATGCTGATGTACTTCCTTCTGATTATCGGCTTCACCTACTTCTACGTGGCCATTACGTTCAACCCCGAAGAGGTTGCCGACAACATGAAGAAGTACGGCGGGTTCATTCCCGGCATTCGGGCCGGCCGCCCTACCGCCGAGTACCTCGACTTTGTACTAACTCGCATCACGCTTCCGGGCTCGCTCTATCTCGGCTTCATCGCGTTGATTCCACTGATCGCCTTCTCGGTCATCGGGGCAGACCAGAACTTCCCGTTCGGCGGCGCGAGCATTCTCATCATCGTCGGTGTCGGGCTGGAGACGGTCAAGCAGATCGACTCGCAACTGCAGCAGCGACACTATGAGGGGCTCCTTAAATGACGCGACTACTACTGATCGGTCCGCCCGGCGCTGGTAAGGGCACGCAGGCTACTCGGCTAGCACTCGCCTTCGACGTTCCCGCCATCTCCACCGGTGACATCTTTCGCTACAACGTCACCAATAACACCCCGTTGGGTGCCCGGGTCAAGTCATTTATGGATGCCGGAGCGTACGTTCCTGACAGCCTCACCAACGCCATCGTCGCCGACCGCTTGGAAGAAGCGGATGCTGCCACCGGATTTCTGCTCGACGGCTACCCGCGCACAACCGACCAGGTGGCCGAGCTCGACCGGATGCTGCTAGCGGGCGGCAACCAACTCGATGTCGTCGTGTTGATCACGGCCGACACCGAGGAAGTCGTTGCGCGGCTGCTCAAGCGTGCCGCCGAGCAGGGGCGCGCTGACGACACTGCCGACGTCATCCGTCATCGCCTTGATGTGTATGCGGAACAGACCGCTCCGCTGATTGATGTGTACAGTGCCCGCGGGCTTGTCGTCACGATTGATGGTCTCGGTACCGTTGAAGCGGTCACCGACCGTATTCTCGCCGCGCTGGCCGAACGCGGCCTGCACCGAGGCAGCAGCACGCTCTAAGAACCGCTTGAGTGCGGGGCGACAAGCCCGGCCCATCATCAGGTGCACCTTCACATCTATGCCCGAACAATGAATATAAAAGATCGCTCCCCTTTTCGGAGCTAGTTTGTAGGAAATCAGTGAGTTTTCGTCGTTCCATCTATAAGAACCCCGCCCAGCTGCGACTGATGCTTGCTCCCGGCCTCGCCACGGCGGCATCGCTGGTGGCGGCCCGCGCCGCGATGGTCATCGGTGCGACCACCCTTGAGCTCGACGCGGCGGCAGAGGCAGCGATCGTTGCGCTCGGTGGTAAGCCGAACTTCAAGCTCGAAACGGGCTACCACCACACCGTCTGTGCCTCGGTGAATGATGACGTCGTGCACGGGATTCCATCTGGCCGACGCCTCGCAGCCGGCGACCTCGTTTCTATTGACAGCGGCGCGATCATCGAGGGCTGGAACGGCGACGCCGCGTTCAGCTTCGTTATTGGCGACCCGACCCGGCCCGAGTTGGTGGCCGAACGTCAGAAGCTCAGCGACGTGACCGAGCAGTCGCTCTGGCACGGAATCGCTCGGCTGGCGACCGCCCGCCACCTCAACGAGGTCGGCGATGCGATTGAAGATTACGTCGAGTCCCAGGGAAGCTACGGCATTCTCACCGACTACGTCGGACACGGCATCGGCCGGTCGATGCACGAAGCCCCGCCGGTGTTCAACTACCGCGTGCGGCAGAAGGGTCCGGAGGTAAAGCCGGGCCTCGTGGTTGCCATCGAGCCCATGGTTGTACTCGGGTCGATCGACACGTATACCCGTGACGACGAGTGGACCGTCGCCACTAGCGACGGTAAGGCCGCCGCGCACTGGGAACACAGTGTTGCCGTGCACAAGGACGGCATCTGGGTGCTGACCGCCGAAGACGGTGGTGCCTCCGGACTCGCCCAGTTCGGCATCGTTCCCGTTCCCATCCCGTAGTCGCTATTTATCGATAAGGTGCACGAGCTCGTCGATGAAGGACGGAAAGCCCACTGATCGCTTGATGAGGCGTTGTACGTCGGCACGTTCGGTGAAAACCTCGACGAACTGGTCGAAGATGGACTGGAATGACGCCCGACCGGCAGCGCTGAACGCGATCAGGGCCACCACGTTGACTCGGCTCTCACCCCACGCCATGGGGGAGTCGTTGACCGCGATGGCGATGGATGTTTGCTGTGCGGTCATGGCCATGGCGTGGGGAACGGCGAGGTGGTCGGTGAACGCGGTCGACGACATCCGCTCGCGCTCGATCGCACCGTCGATGTAGCTCTGGTCGATCAGTCCTCGAGCAACCATGCGTCCGCCGAGTTCTCGGATCATCGTCTCTTCGTCTGGTGCGACGAAGTTGCGCAGGTACAGGGACTCGTCGAAAAACTGTAACAGGTGGTCTTTGATCTGCGCTCGGCGACGAAGCCGACGCACTCGGATGGCCGCCTCACGAATTCTGTGCACGTCGCCCTCCGTGAGAAACGGCTGGATAACGATCACGGCGTCAGAGGGAACAGGCGGTGCGATCGTGGTGAGCACGAGGTCGGCGTGAAGCTCTGCCCATGGCACGTCGCTGCGGGTGACCTGATGCACGACGGTCACGTCATCGCCGAGGACTCGTTCGATGCGCTGACGCAACTGAGCGTGCATCGTGTAGTAATTCGGGCACACGAGCACGCAGGTCACGAGCTCTTCGGTGCGGGAGCGCTGTTCGAGGTATGACCCGACGTGCATCGCGATGTAGGCGATCTCGTCGTCGTTGATGCGGATCTGCTCCTGGCGCTGGAGCTCGCTCGCGATGTACACGGCGAGTTCATAAATCATCGGGTATGCCGTCTTGATCGACCGGGTGAGTGGGTTCCGGGAGTAGTCCTGCGCCTGAGCCCGATCGATGAGGTGTCGCACGTGCAGCGTGAGTCTGGTGATGAACTCGTCGTCGGCCAGGTCGACGAGGTATTCCTCGCTGGCCTGCGCCACGATGCGGCGGACGACCGCGAGGTCCTCAGTGCGGGCGAGGGACGCGCCGATCGGATCGGCGGTCTCGTCGAGTCCGGGCGTGACGACCCTGGTCTGCAGCAGAAGCACGAGATAGGCAAGGTCCGCGACATCCAGCACGACGCCAAAGTGGGTGTCGATGAGCCCGGCCAGCAAGGCCGTGAGATCGGCCGCGATGACCGGTGTTTCGTCGGCATGGGCGGCGGCGACGCGCTTGCTCACCCGGTCCACGGCGATGGCCACGTGAAGCAGAACATTGTTGGTGCCGTACTCATTGACGAAGTAGCCCTGGGCGTCGAGCATGGCGATCAGGTCAGTCTTGAACGGGGCGAGACTGTTAGACGCGAATTCCTTCTGGATGGCGGCGAGTTCGAGAAAACCACGGGTACTCTCTTCACGGAACATCCGGCTGAGCAGTTGCCGCCGGTCGGTTTCGGAACCGAGCAGGGTGACAACGCTGCCGTGCCGGGCCAGTGAGAGTCCCGTGTCGGACAGGAGCGCGCGCACGCGGGACAGATCGGCCTCGACGGTGGAGTCGCTCATGAAGACATCGGCCGCGAGCTCATAGACATCGAGGCCCGCCGTCGAGTCGATGAGGCGACGAACCAGGTGGTACACGCGGCTCTGCGGCGTGTCCGCCTGCGCAATTCGCGGCGGTTGAGCCGTGCGGAATGCCGCGTACGCCTCGCGGTTGATGCGATAGCCCGCCGGCCCCGACTCGATCACATCGAGCGGATCGGCCGCCGTCTTCACGCTCGTGACATAGCTACGGATGCTGCGCGCAGTCACGCCGAGGTGTTCGGCCAGTTCACCCGCGGTGACCCACTCGGGGGAGCGGAGGAGATAATCGAGCATCCTCGTGTGTTTGTCGCTCATTGTGCCCTGTTGTTCGTCGTGCGCGATCCCATCGTTTTGATCTTATCTTCCGAACCCGAGGTTTTCCGGGGGTGCGGAAACGAGTCTGGTGGCCCCCGCACGATGTGCCGGGCACACTTAAATACGTGTGCAGTGCGTCGACGAAGAAAGGTGAATCGATGAGGATTCATGTTGTGTGCGGTGCCGGTGCGTCGAGCACGTTCGTAGCGGTGCGTCTGCGAAAGAGCGCGGTGGCTCGGGGAACCGAGGTTCACGTGACGGCTGGAAGCGAAGCAGATCTGGCGAGCGTGCTGCCGGTCATCGATGTGCTTCTCGTGGGCCCGCACCTGGCTGCGTTGTTCGCTCGGATCCAGCAGCAGGCCGAAGCGGCCGGCGTGCGAGCGTGCCTGATGCCCACGACGGTCTTTGCCGCACGCGACGGCGAGGAGGCCCTCGACCTGGCCCTGGCAGCTGCAAGCACCCGCTCATAACTCTTCCCGACCAGCACAGGCCGCATGACCGGCACACAACGAAAGGCACCGCAATGCTTGAACGAACGGTTCTCGTCGGCTCGACCCACGGCCTGCACGCTCGCCCCGCCAAACTCTTCAGCCAGGCCGCCGCGGCCGCGGGGATTCCCGTCACGCTGACGAAGGCCGGTGGCAAAGCCGTGAATGCCGCGAGCATCCTCGGCGTAATCTCCCTCGGTATCGGCCACGGCGACGAGGTCACCCTCGCCGCAGACGGCGACACGGCCGAGACCACACTCGACGAGCTGGCCCAGTTGCTGCTCACCGACCACGACGCGTAGGGACGCGAGCGTGGAACTGCAGGGGATTGGAATTGGCCGCGGCATCGCCGTGGGCCGCATCGTGCGCATGCCAGACCCGCTGCCCGAGCCTGCGGTTTCTCCCAGCTCGTTGACGCCGGCCCAGGAGGGCGCCCGGGCGACCGGCGCTCTTAGCGCCGTGGCGGCAGACCTTCTGGTACGTGCGGAGCAGGCCGGCGGCGTGGCCGGCGAAGTCCTTGAGGCCCAGTCCATGATGGCCGCGGATCCCAGCCTCGTCGACGACGTCACGGTGCGCCTGGCCACCGGGGTGACCGCCGAACGGGCGGTGTTCGAGGCCTTTGCGGCCTTCCGCGACATGCTGACGCAGCTCGGCGGCTATATGGCCGAACGAGCTGGCGACCTCGACGACGTGTCGCAGCGGGTCGTCGCGCGCTTCTCGGGCGTCGCGGCGCCTGGAGTACCCGACCCGGGGTATCCGTTCATTCTGGTCGCTCGCGACCTGGCACCGGCCGACACGGCAAGCCTTAACCTCGGCCAGGTGCTGGGCCTGATCACGATAGATGGCGGCCCCACCTCGCACACCGCGATCCTGGCGCGCGAGAAATCACTCGTTGCCCTCGTGGGCGCGGCCGGTGCGCAGAGCCTGGCAGACGGTGACGAAGTTATTCTCGACGCCGCGAACAATTTGGTGATGACGTCGCCGAGCGCCAAGCAGGTGGCCGAAGCGCACGCCCGCGAAGCCGCCCGTGCCGCTCGTGCTCTCGCGCCGGTATCGCCGGGCGCTCTCGCCGACGGCACGCCCATCCCCCTTCTGGCCAACCTCGGCTCGGCCGACGGCTCGGCCGCGGCCGCGGCACTCGGCGCCGAAGGCGTGGGCCTGTTCCGTACCGAATTCCTGTTCCTCGATTCCGTGACCGCGCCGACAGTGGCGAAGCAGCGCGTGGAATACGAGCGGATGCTGCGCGCCTTCCCCGGCAAGAAAGTCGTGGTGCGAGCCCTGGACGCCGGGGCAGACAAGCCGCTGGCCTTCCTCAACGACGCCCACGAAGAAAACCCGGCCCTCGGTTTGCGGGGATTGCGCGCGTTGCGCGCGTCGGAGCAGATACTGCGCGACCAACTCGATGCGCTCGCCCAGGCGGATGCCGCCACCGACGCCGAACTG
Source organism: Cryobacterium sp. Y11 (assembly GCF_002929535.1). Taxonomy (GTDB): domain Bacteria; phylum Actinomycetota; class Actinomycetes; order Actinomycetales; family Microbacteriaceae; genus Cryobacterium. The sequence goes on along the minus strand of NZ_PJJO01000060.1, from coordinate 216,072 downwards.
TGGGTGATGGCGCCCATGGTCGCCACCGTCGAGGAGACCCGCTATTTCGTGGCACTGGCACACGAATTCGGACTGAAGACCGCCGGCGTGATGGTGGAAATTCCCTCCGCGGCGCTTCTCGCCGACCGAATTTTGCGGCACGCCGACTTCGCCTCGATCGGCACCAACGACCTCACCCAGTACACCCTCGCCGCCGACCGCATGCTCGGCTCGGTCGCCGCGTTCCAGAACCCGTGGAGCCCCGCCGTGCTGCGGCTCGTGGCCGAGGTTGGCGCGGCCGGTGCCGCGCTCGGCAAGCCCGTTGGTGTGTGCGGCGAGGCAGCGGCCGACCCGCTGCTCGCCGTGGTGCTCGTGGGCCTCGGCGCGACGAGCCTATCGATGTCGGCATCGGCCCTCGCCGATGTGCGCGCCACTCTCGGCGATTTCACGATGCAGCAGGCCCTGCACCTGGCCGAGCTCGCCCTCGCAGCCGATGATGCGGCATCCGCTCGCGAACTCGTCACCGCACAGGCCACCGAATTTCTTGACTCACCATCCGAACCCGCACGTGTAGTTCCCAGCAATACTCACCCAGAAAGGTACTGAAATGACGACGACGTCAGCCGACACCAAGCGAACAGGCACGCGCGTGCACGTGCAACGCTTCGGCACATTCCTCAGCGGCATGGTCATGCCCAACATCCCCGCCTTCATCGCGTGGGGGCTGATCACCGCGCTATTCATCCCCACCGGATGGACTCCCAACGAGACCTTCGCCACCCTCGTTGACCCGATGATCATTTACATGCTGCCGCTGCTCATCGCCAACACCGGTGGCCGCATGATCTATGACACCCGCGGTGGCGTCGTCGCTACGATCGCCACGATGGGTGTCATTGTCGGCAGCAGCATCCCGATGTTCATTGGGGCGATGATCGTTGGCCCGCTGTCCGCCTACATTCTGAAGAAGGTCGACAGCATGTGGGAGGGCAAGATCAAGGCCGGCTTCGAGATGCTCGTGAATAACTTCACGGCCGGAATCCTCGGTGCCATCCTGGCCCTCGGCGCGTTCGTCGGCATCGCGCCGCTCGTGACCGGGCTGAGCAATGTGCTCGAAATCGGCGTCGACTTTTTGATTGCCAACGGATTGCTGCCGCTCGCGAGCATTTTGATCGAGCCGGGGAAGATCCTCTTCCTGAACAACGCCATCAACCACGGCGTGCTCACCCCGCTCGGCGTGCAGCAGGTGTCCGACACCGGAAAGTCGATCCTGTTCCTGCTCGAGGCCAACCCTGGCCCTGGCCTCGGCATCCTTCTCGCCTTCACGTTCTTCGGCGTGGGAATCGCCAGAGCCAGCGCGCCCGGCGCAATCGTCATCCAATTCCTCGGTGGCATCCACGAGATTTACTTCCCCTACGTGCTCATGAAGCCGATGCTGATCCTGGCCGCCATCGGTGGCGGCATGACCGGCGTGACCATCAACGTGGCGTTTGCCACCGGCCTGCGCGCTCCCGCCTCGCCCGGAAGCATCTTCGCCGTGCTGTTCCAGGCGCCGCCAGAGAACTACCTCGGCGTCATCCTGTCGGTTATCGGTGCGGCAGCGGTCTCGTTCCTGATCGCCGCCGTTATCCTGCGCGCCAGCCGCAAGCGCGACCTCGCCGCCGGTGACCTCGACCTGGCCGCCGCCGTGGCAAAGACTGAGGCGAACAAGGGCAAGTCGAGTTCGGTGCTCGGCGGCCTCGTTGGCTCCAACACAACGGCTGCCGCGGCCGGCGACACCGCCCCGACTCAAGACCTGCGCAACATCGTGTTCGCGTGCGACGCCGGAATGGGCTCGAGCGCGATGGGCGCCTCCGTGCTGCGCAACAAGATCAAAAAGGCCGGCGTCGAGGGGATCACGGTGACCAATCAGGCCATCGCCAACCTCGACGGCAGTGCCGACCTCGTGATCACACACCAGGACCTCACCGACCGGGCGCGGGCCAAGTCGCCGGGCTCCGTGCACGTGTCAGTGGACAATTTCATGAACAGCCCGAAGTACGACGAGGTCGTGGGCATGCTCGAACACCAGACGAATGAAGGAGTCAGCAAATGAGCCAGATCCTGGAACCCCGCAATCTCGTTGCAAGCGGAACGGCCCGCACCCGGGACGATGCGATTCGTGAGGCTGGTGGCCTGCTCGTGGCGTCCGGCGCCGTGAGCGCGGACTACGTGGCGTCCATGTTCGAGCGCGAAGCATCCGTTTCGACGTACATGGGCAACTTTCTCGCCATCCCGCACGGCACGAACGAAGCGAAGGAGTCGATTCTGCGCTCCGCACTGTCGCTCGTGCGCTATGCAGAGCCGATCGACTGGAACGGCCAGCCGGTGCGCTTCGCCGTTGGCATCGCCGGGCTCAACAACGAGCATCTCGAGATTCTCTCCAAGATCGCGATCGTGTTCTCCGACGAAGACGAGGTAGCGAAACTGATTGATGCTGGCTCTGCCGAAGAAATTTTCGCCCTTCTCGAGGAGGTCAACGCAGAATGAAGGCCATTCACTTCGGCGCGGGCAACATTGGGCGCGGCTTCGTCGGATTCCTGCTGCATGAAGCGGGGTACGAGGTTGTCTTCGCCGATGTGAATGCGCACCTCATTGACGCCCTGCACTCGGCTCCGAGTTACGAGGTGCACGAGAAGGGCGAGGGGGCCAGCCAGCACACTGTGCAGGGCTTCCGGGCCATCAACAGCGCCACCGACACAGAGGCGCTGATCGAGGAGATCGCCACGGCCGATGTGGTGACAACGGCCGTTGGCCCCAACATTCTCACGTTCGTGGCACCGGTGATCGCGGCCGGGCTGGCTCGCCGGTCGGCGTCGCTTCCGCCGCTCGCGGTGATGGCGTGCGAGAACGCCATTAACGCCACCGACCTGCTCGCCGAGCACGTGCACAGCCACGTCGCCGGTGCCGACTGGCCGGCCATCTCGGCGCGCGCCGCCTTCGCCAACACTGCAGTGGACCGCATCGTGCCGAACCAGGCACCGGATGCCGGCCTGACGGTGACCGTGGAGGCTTTCTACGAGTGGGTCATCGAGCGCGGCGCTTTTGGAGACGCCGTTCCGGTGATCCCCGGGGCGACCTTCGTCGACAACCTCGAGCCCTACATTGAGCGCAAGCTGTTCACGGTGAACACGGGCCACGCCACCATCGCATACCTCGGTAGTCGCGCCGGAGTGACCACGATCGCCGAGGCGCTCGACGTGCCGGAGGTCGTGGCGGCCGCCCGCAGCGTACTCGAAGAGACCTCAGCGCTGCTCGTGGCCAAGCACGGACTCGACGAGGCCGCGCAGCGCGCCTACCGCGAGAAGATCCTCGTACGCTTTGGTAACCCAGCCCTGCTCGACACCGTCGAGCGGGTGGGGCGTCAGCCGCTGCGCAAACTCGGCCGCCACGAGCGCTTCATCGGTCCGGCTGCGGAGTTGGCCGAAACGGGCGTGACGCCCGTGGCGCTCCTCGGCGCCATCGGCGCGGCGCTGAGCTTCACCGTCGCGGCCGATGAGCAAAGCGCCCAGCTGCAACGGATGCTGCGGGCCGAAAGCGCGGAGCACATAGTTGAGCAAGTCTGTGGGCTGGAGGCGGCGCATCCGCTTTTTGCTTCTGTTGTGCTCGAAGTACGACGTGCGCAGGGATTATAGGACTGAATTGCCAAAAGGCAATTTCATACCATAAGATTGACCCTTGGTGTCTGGTGTCGTCTTTTGTGGCGTGTCCGGCACCAATCCCGCGTGACCAGCATTCAATACAGAGCGACAGTGAGGGTATGGCCAAAAAAGACGGTGTCATCGAAATCGAGGGCGCGGTAGTCGAAGCTCTGCCCAACGCGATGTTTCGCGTTGAGCTGTCAAACGGCCATCGAGTTCTTGCCCACATTTCGGGCAAGATGCGTCAGCACTACATCCGTATCCTCCCAGAGGACCGCGTGATCGTTGAGTTGAGCCCGTACGACCTGACCCGTGGCCGGATCGTCTACCGCTACAAGTAACGACTGCTGTAAGTAACGGCCCTTGGCATCCCGGGGGTACGAAGACAGCGAAAACAAGGAATCACCATGAAGGTCAAGCCCAGCGTTAAAAAGATCTGTGACAAGTGCAAGGTCATCCGCCGTAACGGCAACGTGATGGTCATCTGCGAGAACCCGCGTCACAAGCAACGCCAGGGTTAATATCCTGTGCTTTTGGCACAGTGAGATTTACCTGAATAACACATAGCAGTTCCGGGAGTCCGTGAGGGTGACACCATCGGTTGGAGGCCGGTGTACAGGAACTGCTACAGACCTCCATCACTAACAGGAGACACAATGGCACGTCTAGCCGGCGTCGACATCCCGCGCGACAAGCGCGTGGAAGTTGCATTGACATACATTTACGGTGTTGGCCGTACGAGGGCCCTCAAGACCCTCGCCGACACTGGAATCGACGGAAACATCCGCGTCAAGGATTTGAGCGACGACCAGCTCGTCCTTCTCCGCGACTACGTCGAAGGTACCTTCAAGGTAGAGGGTGACCTCCGCCGTGAGGTTGCCGCTGACATCCGCCGCAAGGTTGAAATTGGCAGCTACGAGGGCATTCGCCACCGCAAGGGCCTGCCCGTTCGCGGACAGCGCACCAAGACCAACGCTCGCACCCGCAAGGGCCCGAAGCGCACCGTAGCCGGCAAGAAGAAGGCGCGCTAGGCCTCGGCCTAGCCCGCTAACGCCTTTAGGATTCAGGAGAAATTCATGGCACAAACTAAGTCGGCCGTACGGAAGCCGCGTAAGAAAGAAAAGAAGAACATTGCTGTGGGCCAGGCCCACATCAAGAGCACGTTCAACAACACGATCGTGTCGATCACTGACACGACCGGTGCCGTCATCAGCTGGGCCTCGTCTGGCCAGGTTGGTTTCAAGGGTTCGCGTAAGTCCACCCCCTTCGCCGCTCAGCTGGCCGCAGAATCGGCCGCTCGCCAGGCGCAGGAACACGGTATGAAGAAGGTTGACGTCTTCGTCAAGGGACCCGGTTCAGGCCGCGAGACCGCGATCCGTTCACTGCAGGCCGCTGGCCTTGAGGTCGGTTCGATCAACGACGTGACGCCCCAGGCTCACAACGGATGCCGTCCGCCGAAGCGTCGCCGCGTATAAAGCACCTGTCGCTCGTGTTCAGCCGGCGTGATTCGTCACGCCGGCTGGAGTACGGCGTTTCTTTTCTTTCATTTTTCACACTCTCGTCATTGCAAGTGTCATATAGCGGACACTTAGCCGAAAGGAATCAACAGTGCTTATTGCACAGCGTCCAACGCTCACCGAAGAGAACATCTCGGAGTTTCGTTCACGGTTCATCATTGAGCCGCTCGAGCCTGGCTTCGGCTACACCCTCGGCAACTCGCTTCGCCGTACTCTGCTCTCCTCGATCCCGGGCGCTGCTGTAACCAGCATCCGAATCGACGGGGTGCTGCACGAGTTCAGCACCGTTCCCGGGGTGAAGGAAGATGTCACCGAGATCATCCTGAACATCAAGGGCCTTGTCGTCTCGAGCGAGCACGACGAGCCCATCACCGCGTACCTGCGCAAGCAGGGTGCCGGCCAGGTTACCGCCGCTGACATTTCGGCTCCGGCCGGCGTCGAGGTGCACAACCCTGAACTGGTCATCGCAACCCTCAACGACAAGGCGAAGTTCGAACTCGAACTGACCATTGAGCGTGGCCGTGGTTACGTCTCCAGCACCCAGAACCGCAACGAGTTCTCCGAGGCCGGCCAGATTCCGGTCGACTCGATCTACTCGCCCGTGCTCAAGGTCACCTACCGTGTCGAGGCAACTCGTGCCGGTGAGCGCACTGACTTCGATCGCCTCGTCGTTGACGTGGAGACCAAGTCGGCCATCTCGCCTCGCGACGCGCTGGCATCCTCTGGTCGCACCCTGACCGAGCTGTTCGGCCTGGCCCGCGAGCTGAACACCGCAGCCGAGGGCATTGAGATCGGCCCCGCGCCGGTTGACGCCGTGCTCTCGACCGAGCTTTCGGTTCCGATCGAAGACCTCGACCTGTCGGTGCGCTCGTACAACTGCCTCAAGCGCGAAGGCATCAACAACGTCAGCGAACTGGTCGCCCTCTCGGAAACCCAGCTGATGAACATCCGCAACTTCGGGCAGAAGTCGGTTGACGAAGTGAAGGACAAGCTCGTTGAGCTCGGCCTGTCCCTGAAGGATTCGGTTCCCGGATTCGACGGCGCGCACTTCTACAGCGGCTACGAAGAAGAGACCATCTAAGGCTCGCGCTTCAACGCTGCCTTTCGATTTTTTGATACTGGAGATTACCAATGCCTAAGCCCACAAAGGGGCCCCGTCTCGGTGGCGGCCCGGCGCACGAGCGCCTCATGCTTGCGAACCTGGCCGCGGCCCTGTTCACCCACAAGTCGATCAAGACGACCGAGACTCGGGCCAAGCGCCTCCGTCCGCTCGCCGAGCGCATGGTGCAGTTCGCCAAGCGCGGCGACCTGCACGCCCGTCGTCGCGTTCTCGCGACGATTACCGACAAGTCCGTCGTGCACGAGCTGTTCACGGTCATCGCCCCGCAGGTCAACGAGCGTCAGGGCGGTTACACCCGCATCACGAAGCTTGGTTTCCGTAAGGGTGACAACGCTTCCATGGTGCAGATGGAGCTCGTTCTCGAGCCCCTGACCCCCAAGGTCAAGCGCTCCAAGACCTCAGTCGCTTCCGACAACGTTGTTGTCGACGACGTTGTGGTCGAAGAGGCCGTCGTTGCTGATGACGTCGTCGCCGATGACGTCGCAGTCGAGGATGCAGCCGTCGAAGACGCTGCCGCCGACGAGGCCGACAAGAAGTAGCACCACCAGCGAAGGGGGGCCCAACGAAAGTTGGCCCCCTTTTTTGTACCCCCCACCACATCCCGTGCGAGCGCAAAAAGTGCCCGATTGCACACCTCAATCGGGCACTTTTTGCGCTCTCGACGAAAAGATAGGGTGGGGGGATGGTTGATTTCGAGACTTCGTTGGCAGAGCGCGTTGGGGTTGTTGAGGCGCCGGTGGTTCCTGCGCACCCGGACGTCGCGGTGTGGCGACCGGCCACTGAGCGTGACATCGATGGCATCTGGCAGCTGCGCCAGGCCATGGGGGAGATCGACCACCCCAACTACCTCACGGCGCGCGGCGCCATTGCAGCGGACTTCGGCTACTCGCACTTTCGTGCCGAACTCGACTCGCTGGTGGGCGTCGACGCCGCCGACCGCATCATCGGTGTCGGCATGGTCATGTTTCCTCCACGCCAGGTGAGCCTCGTGCGCTCGATGCCGATCGGCGGGGTGCACCCGTCGCTCCGCGGTCGGGGCATCGGGCGCCAGCTTCTGGACTGGCAGCTGGCGAGGGCGAAGCAGCAGCTCGCTTCGTCGACCAAACAGTTGCCCGGCTGGATCCTCACCTACGCCGATGAGCGCTCCCCACAGAACGCTGCACTGTTTAAACGCGCGGGACTCACTCTCGCCCGCTATTTTCTCACCCTGGACCGCGCGCTGGACGCCCCGGTACGCGTGATCGAGGCCGCCGAAGGTATTCGAATATCGGCATATACCGCAGATGCGTCTGCGGCGGTGCACAGCGCCCGCGACGACTCCTTCATGGACCACTGGGCCAGCCAGCCAATGAGTGACGAAAATTGGAATGCCTTCGTCGGCGGAAGATGGTTTCGCCCCGATCTGTCGTTCGTGGCCTATGGCACCGACGCCGGTGGCGTGGAGCAGGTCGTCGGCTTCGTGCTATCGACCGCGAACGAGAACGTCTGGGCTACCCAGGGTTTCACCGGCAGCTATATCGATCTCGTCGGTGTTCGAAGCGCGTGGCGTGGCCGCCACATCGCGCAATCGCTCCTGGCCGCGCAGCTCGCGGCTGGGCAGTCCCTCGGCCACGAACGGGTTACCCTCGCCGTCGACTCCGCCAGCCCCACCGGAGCCCTCGGCCTTTACACCGGCATGGGGTTTGTTCCAAGCCATCGCAAGATGGCGTATACGCTCACGTTTTAGCGGGGCGCCTCAGCGGTACGGCGTCGAGGACGGCGCGTCCGGGTCGCGCAGCAGCCAGCCATTGTCGGGTAGCGGCGGCAGCTCGGTCAGACGCGTGATCGCATCCGCCACGGCGTCAGCGTAGAGCTGGGCGCCGGTCGGTCCCGGGTGCACGTGGTCGCCGGCCAGCAGGTCGAGTCGGACGGCGATCGCATCGTGCCAGTTCGCCAGTTCCACCCGGCGGTTGTCGGCGGCGACCTGGGCCAGGGCACTGTTGACGCCATCGGTCCACTCCCGCTCGGCGTAGGCATTGACCAGCACGAGTTGACGGTCCGGGCCGAGAACGTTCAGAATTGTGGCGAGCTCATTGGTGGTAATCGCACCGTTGGTGCCGAGCCCGATCACCACGATCGGATGCAGCTGCCCAGCGCTCTTGAGTGCGTACAATATGTCGTCTGCGGAATGCATTCCGCGCGACACCGACGCGTCGACGGTTACGCCCGGCAGGGTGGCCTGCAACTCCGGGGCCGAGGCGAGCATGACCGAGTCCCCGATGGCGGTGATGAGAAGCGGAGCTGGCGCGGGGTTGGGCGTACTGTGCAGGGTCGCCTCAGCGGCCGCAGCCTGAGCGGCAACGCGCGCGGCAGCATCCATTGCCTGCTGACCGCGTTCGATGCGCAGTTGGGCGGAGGTCTGAGCGGGAGCGACGACGACGGCTGCCGTTGTGCCACCGATCAGCAGCATCGACAGCGCGGCCGACGCCGCCACCAGACGGCGCCGACGCGTCGGGCCTCTCCACAGCGTCACGACCTGACGGATGCTGCCGCGCATACCGATCCGACGGATCGGCATTTCCAGCCAGCGGTAGGAGATGGCGGCGGCGACCACGGTGATGGCCGTTGCGAGCAGGGCGATCGGCACGAGGCTGCTTTCCGGGGAGGACGCTGGCCAGAGTACCTGCAGCAGAACGAGGATCGGCCAGTGCCACAGGTAGATTCCGTAGGAGCGTTCCCCGATGTAGCGCAGCGGCCTGGAATCGAGCAGCTGCCCGAACCTGCCGCCGCGCACACCGGCCCAGATTGCGAGCGTTGTGGCGAGACTGACGGCAACGAGGCCGCCGCGGTAGGTGACGGAGCCGTCTTCGGGTAGCCAGATGGCGAACACCACAAGGGTCACGATTGCCGCGCCACCGAGCCAGGGTCGCAGGCGGGGAAGTTCGTTGCGGTGTCCGCTGGGGCGGCGGAGCAGCAAGGCCAGCGCGGCGCCCGCGAAGAGTCCGAAACTGTGCGTGTCCGAGCCGTAGTAGACGCGGGTCGGGTCGGAGCCGGGCTGGTAGAGCACGCCCATCCAGATAGCCGACGCGACGAACAGCGCCGTGACCACGGCGAGCCGAACGCGGACGCGCCGAATTTGCAGCACCACCAGAAGCAGCAACGGCCAGACCAGGTAGAACTGTTCCTCAACGGCGAGCGACCACAAATTGCGCAGCAGCTCGGGCTCGTTGGCGCTGAAATAGCTCGCGTCGGTCGCGATCGACACCCAGTTATAGCCGAAAGTTGTGGCACCGAACAGCTGGGCGCCGAGACCAACGAGCACGTCGCCGCCAATCAGGAACGCCACGGTGCAGCTGATAAGAATCAGCGGGATGAGCGCAGGCACGAGGCGTCGGGCCCGCCGCTGCCAAAAACGGCGCAGCGAGATGTGCCCGGTGCGGGTGTGCTCGGAGACCAGCAGTCCGGTGATCAGAAAACCGCTGATCACGAAAAAAACGTCAACACCGATGAATCCACCAGGCAGCAGCGTCGGAAGAAAGTGGTACACAACGACGGCCAGTACGGCCAGGGCACGGAGCCCGTCGAGGCCAGCCAGTCGACCGGTACGTAAGCGCGACACCGCGGCTGCCCTCGCCGGACTGTTTTCCAGCCCGACCAGCGGTTCTGTCGGCGCAAGCGCGCTAATCGCAGACGGAGTTCTCCCGGTGACGGGAGATGGTGCGACGGGGTGAGTCATGGGCTAGACGAGCAATCACGCGGCACGCGCACGGGGGGTACCGACGTTGCCGGTCTCAACGATAACCCGCGCACGCCGCCTAGGCTTACCCTCGTGAATCAATTTGTACCCCGCGCCGGACACGCCGCGCTCGGGTCCACGCGCATCAGACTCGACCTCGCTTACGACGGTACCGATTTCACCGGCTGGGCCCGCCAACCGGGGTTTCGCACGGTGCAGGCCGACATTGAAAACGGGCTCGCCGGCATTCTGCAAAGCTTCCCACCGCACCCGACCCTCATCGTGGCCGGCCGAACGGATGCCGGGGTGCACGCCCGCGGACAGGTCGCCCACTTCGACCTCACTGCGGAGCAGGCGCATTCCCTCGTTCGCATCCAACGCGGCACCGGCACTCGCCCGCCGGTCGATCTCGGAACGGCCGTGCTCCGGCGCCTTGGCGGCATTCTCGTCACCAAACCCGACATTGTGCTGCGCCGTGCCACGGTCGTACCCGGTGGTTTCGATGCCCGGTTCTCGGCCATGTGGCGCCGCTACGAGTACCGCATCGCCGACCCCCTCGGCCTACACGACCCGCAGCAGCGACTGCGCACCACGTGGCATCCGTTTAAACTCGACCTGGACGCGATGGACGCGGCGGCGGCGACCCTGGTCGGCCTGCACGACTTCGCCGCATACTGTAAGCCGCGGCCCGGTGCAACGACCATCCGCACGGTGCAGGACTTTCGCTGGTCACGCGATGACGACGGCCTCATTGTCGCGAGCATTAAAGCGGATGCCTTTTGCCACAGCATGGTGCGCGCGATGGTCGGTGCCTGCGTGGCCGTGGGGGAGGGACGCCTAGACGGCAGCACGCTGGCGCACCTGCACTTCGACAAACACCGGATCAGCGAATTCAAGGTGATGCAGGCGCACGGTCTGACCTTGATGGACGTTGGCTATCCCGACGATGCCGCGTTGGCGCAGCGTGCCATTGATACCCGCAACCGGCGGTCGCTGCCCGTCGGCACGGACTGAGTTGCGCTGAAACCCGGCGCCGACTACTCTTGACCCTTGGTGTCTGTGCGTTGCAGCGCGGCACCCGAACGTGAGCCCTCCATCGACAGTGTTCTCTTTAACAGACGTATGTATTAACAGAACACACCCGGAGCGGGATTCACGAACACCTCCGTTCGAAAAAGAAGAAAGCAGCACACTAGTGACGCGCACTTACACCCCCAAGGCAAGCGAACTCCAGCACGACTGGGTTGTCATCGATGCCACCGATATCGTCCTCGGACGTCTGGCCAGCCACGCGGCAATTCTGCTGCGCGGTAAGCACAAGGCCACCTTCTCTCCGCACATGGACGGTGGCGATTTCGTCATCATCGTCAACGCTGAGAAGGTTGCCTTGACCGGCAAGAAGCTCGACCTGAAGATCGCCTACCGCCACTCCGGTTACCCGGGCGGCCTCACGGCGACCAACTACTCCGAGATGCTCGAGAAGCACCCGACCCGTGCGGTTGAAAAAGCAATTCGCGGCATGCTGCCGAAGAACTCGCTCGGTCGCGCCCAGCTCACCAAGCTGAAGGTGTACGCCGGCCCTGAGCACCCGCACTCCGCTCAGCAGCCCACGCCGTACACCCTTAGCCAGGTCGCGCAGTAGCGCCGGCAACCAGACTTCTCGACTCTTTAGATACTTAGATACACGGATAAAAAGGATTCCCATCATCGTGGCGAAGATCGCAGACCAGATTGACCAGGCTCCGGAGAGCTACTCCACCGAGACTCCGGCCGAAACCGTAACCAAGGCGCCCCGCGCCGTCCTCAACGTTCCCGGCGCAGCCGTCGGACGCCGCAAGCAGGCCATTGCCCGCGTGCGCATCGTCCCCGGCTCCGGCACGATCGTTGTCAACGGCCGCGAGTTCGCCGACTACTTCCCGAACAAGCTGCACCAGCAGCTGATCAACGACCCGTTCAAGGTTCTTGACCTGCTCGGCTCCTACGACGTCATCGCCCGCATCACCGGTGGTGGCCCGTCCGGCCAGGCCGGCGCGCTTCGCCTCGGCATTGCACGCTCGCTCAACCTGATCGACGAAGAGAACAACCGCGCCATCCTCAAGAAGAACGGCTTCCTCAGCCGCGACGCTCGAGTCAAGGAGCGTAAGAAGGCCGGACTCAAGAAGGCCCGTAAGGCGCCTCAGTTCAGCAAGCGCTAACCCGATTGCCGACGACGAAATGACTCGTCTGTTCGGCACGGACGGTGTTCGGGGCCTGGCCAACCGTGATCTCACGGCTGGCCTGGCCCTCGGCCTTGCCCAAGCCAGCGCCGCGGTGCTGACCAAGGGACGTCGTGCCCAAGCACGACTCGCAGAGGGCCGCCGTCCCGTCGCCGTGGTCGCCCGTGACCCGCGAATCTCCGGTGAATTTCTCAACGCTGCCGTCTCGGCCGGCCTGGCCTCCAGCGGTGTCGATGTTCTCGACGCCGGGGTCATCCCCACGCCAGCAGCAGCCTTCTTGATCAACGACATCGGTGCCGACTTTGGTGTGATGATTTCCGCCTCACACAACGCGGCGCCCGATAACGGCATCAAGATCTTCGCCTATGGGGGAACCAAACTTCCCGACGACGTCGAGGACCGCATCGAGTCCTACATCGGTCGTGACACCCTGATGCCGATCGCCGGTGACGTGGGGCGCATCCGTCGTTTTGCCGATGCCGAAGACCGCTACGTCGTGCACCTGCTGGGCACGTTGCCGCACCGCCTCGACGGCATTCACGTCGTGCTCGACTGCGCCCACGGCGCGGCCGCCGGCGTCTCGCCGCAGGTGTTCACGGATGCCGGCGCTCGCCTCACCGTGATTGGCGCCGATCCAGACGGACTCAACATCAACGACGGCGTCGGGTCGACCCACCTCGACAACCTAGCCACGGCTGTGCTCGAGCACGGCGCCGACATCGGAATCGCCCACGACGGCGACGCCGACCGGTGCCTCGCCGTTGACCGCGACGGCAACATCGTGGACGGCGACCAGATCATGGCTATTCTCGCCGTGTCAATGGCCGAGCGCGGTGTGCTCAAGGACCGCACGCTCGTGGCCACTGTCATGAGCAACCTCGGTCTGCGTAAGGCGATGGCGGCCAACGACATCGCCATGGTGCAGACCAAGGTCGGCGACCGTTACGTGCTCGAAGAACTCAATGCCCACGGGTACTCCCTCGGCGGTGAACAGAGTGGTCACGTGATCATGACCAAGTACGCCACCACCGGTGATGGCATTCTCACCGGGCTGCACCTCGTGGCTGAAATGGCGCGCACCGGCAAGACGCTGGCCGAATTAGCATCCGTTATGACGGTCTACCCGCAGATTTTAGTGAACGTGCGTGGTGTGAACCACAAGGGTCTCGATGCCGACTCTGGCATTGCCGAGGCCGTGCTCGCCGCCGAAACCGAACTCGGCGACACCGGCCGGGTATTGCTGCGCCCCTCGGGTACCGAACCGATGGTGCGCGTCATGGTGGAGGCCGCGGACCAGCCGACCGCCGATCGTCTGGCGCACACCCTCGCCGACGTCGTGCGCGAGCGCCTCGCCCTCTAGCCCTACTGGACGGGGCCCGGGCCCCGTCCCTGGGCCCAGTTTATAAGCTGGGCCCCGGGACCGGGCCCGGGCCCCGTCCGCGGAACGCTTTACTGCGCGGGGGTTAGACCTTGCGCAGGAGCACCTTGGAGACGGCGTGCGTCGGGTCTTTGCGCAGCACCAGGGTCGCCCGCGACCGGGTGGGACGGATGTTCTGCAGCAGGTTGGGTTCGTTGATACTGCTCCAGATGCTGCGTGCTCGTGCGCGCGCCTCATCTTCGGTGAGGGCGGCGTAACGGTGAAAGAACGAGTTGGGGTTGGCGAAGGCTCCGCGCTGCAGCTTGAGAAAGCGTTCCTCGTACCAGCGGGCGATGTCCTGGGTTCGAGCATCCACATAGACCGTGAAGTCGAACAGATCGCTGACCGAGAGCCCATGGCCGGGTCCGGGCGGCTGCAACACGTTCAGGCCCTCGACAATGAGAATGTCTGGCTGGCGCACGACAATCTGCGCGTCGGGAACGATGTCGTAGCTGAGGTGCGAGTAGAACGGTGACCGCACCTCAGGCGCGCCACTCTTGACCGCGCTGACGAAGCGCAGCAGGGCGCGTCGATCGTAGGATTCTGGAAATCCCTTGCGCTCCATCAGTCCACGGCGAGAAAGCTCCGCGTTCGGAAACAGAAACCCGTCGGTCGTGACGAGCTCGACTCGGGGGGTGTCGTCCCAGCGGGCCAGCATCTCCCGCAGCAACCGCGCCGTGGTCGATTTTCCGACCGCCACCGAACCGGCAACGCCGATCACGAACGGAGTGGGCCGGGCGTGTTGCCCGAGGAATCCGCTGGTCGCCCGGTGCAGTTTGCGGGCGTTCGCCGCGTAGAGGTTGAGCAACCTACTTAACGGAAGGTAGACATCCGTCACCTCGTTGATATCGAGCGGCTCACCGAGGCCGCGCAACTGCACGATCTCGGTCACTTTTAGCGGCAGCAGGGTGGTCGGCGCGAGGGCCGCCCAATCGGCCCGATCGAGCTCCACAAAGGGGGTACCGTGGCCGTTCATGACGGGGGCCAGCACGAGATCGGACATTCCCCCAAGCTTAGTCCGACTAAAATCGACTTCTATGTGCGGAATCGTAGGTTATGTCGGAAGCAATAAGACCGTTGACGTACTCATGAGAGGACTCGGGCGGCTCGAATATCGCGGCTACGACTCCGCGGGGATCGCCGTCATCGACTCGTGGGGTGTACTCAACACGGCCAAGAAGGCCGGCAAGCTGTCGGCTCTGACCAACGAACTAGCGGCCCACCCAATCAACGACGGCACGACGGGCATCGGCCACACCCGCTGGGCCACCCATGGCGGCCCCACCGACCACAACGCCCACCCGCACCTCGGTGACAACAACAAGCTCGCCCTCATTCACAATGGCATTATCGAAAACTTCGCGCCGCTGCGCGCCGAGTTGCTCGCCGAGGGCTTCACCTTTCTGAGCGAAACCGACACCGAGGTGGCCGCCGTGCTGCTTGGCCGCGAATACCAGCGCGTCGGAAACCTGGCCGAGGCCTTCCGCACCATCGTTGCCCGCCTCGACGGCGCCTTCACGCTGCTCGCCGTGCACCAAGACCAGCCCGGCGTCGTCGTCGGCGCCCGCCGCAACTCCCCGCTCGTCATCGGCCTCGGTGACGGCGAGAACTTTCTCGGCTCCGACGTGGCCGCGTTTGTTGAGTACACGCGCCGCGCCGTAGCCATCGGCCAGGACCAGATCGTCACCATCACAGCGGATGCCGTCACCGTCACCGATTTTGACGGTCACCCGGTCGAGACCGAAGAGTTCGACATCGCCTGGGACGCCTCAGCCAGCGAGAAGGGCGGCTGGTCCAGCTTCATGGCCAAGGAGGTGTCCGAACAGCCGGATGCCGTCGCTAACACCCTGCGCGGTCGCATCACAGACGGTGCGGTCGTCGTGCCAGAACTGACGGCATTCGGCGATGACGTGCTGGCCGGCATCCGTCGTATCGTTATCATCGCCTGCGGAACCGCGGCCTACGCCGGCCAGACTGCGAAGTACGCCATTGAAAAATGGGCGCGGGTTCCCGTCGACGTCGAACTGAGCCACGAGTTCCGCTACCGCGATCCGGTGCTCAGCGCCGACACCCTGGTCATCTCGATCAGCCAATCCGGCGAAACCATGGACACGCTCATGGCCGTGAAGTACGCCATGTCGCTCGGCGCCAAGGCCATCTCCATCTGCAACACCCAGGGCGCGACCATCCCGCGCGAGAGTGACGCCGTCATCTACACCCACGCTGGCCCCGAGGTTGCCGTGGCATCGACCAAGGCCTTCGTCGCCCAGATCACCGCGCTCTACCTGTTCGCGCTGCATTTCGCCCGCGTGCGCGGCAGCATCACCGCGGCCGAGCAGGCCACGCAGGTCGCCGAACTGCAGGCGATTCCGGAGAAAATCGCCACCGTTCTGAAAGTCGAAGACGAGGTGCGTCAGCTGGCTCGGTGGATGAGCGACACCCGTGCCGTGCTGTTCCTTGGCCGCCACGTCGGTTTTCCCATCGCACTCGAGGGGGCGCTCAAGCTCAAGGAGCTGGCCTATATCCACGCCGAAGGCTTTGCCGCCGGAGAGCTGAAGCATGGCCCGATCGCCCTGATCGAGCCCGGCCAGCCGGTGTTCGTCGTGGTGCCGAGCCCGCGCGGCTCAGCGCACCTGCACCCGAAGGTGGTCTCCAACATTCAGGAGATCCGCGCCCGCGGTGCCCGCATCATCGCCATCGCCGAGGTCGGCGATGCCGCTGTGCTGCCCTTCGCCGACACCGTCATTCACATTCCGCTCGCCGCGCCCCTGTTTGAGCCACTACTGGCCGTCGTGCCGCTGCAGATGTTCGCCATGGAACTCGCCATCGCCAAGGGCCTCGACGTGGACCAGCCGCGCAACCTCGCAAAGTCCGTCACGGTCGAGTAGTGATCAAGGGCATCGGGGTTGATGTGGTCGACCTGGCGCGCTTCACCCGCCAGGTTGAACGCACCCCGGGCCTGATATCACGGCTGTTCGCTCAGAGCGAACGCGGCCTGCCGGTGCGTTCTCTCGCGGCCCGTTTCGCGGCCAAGGAGGCGTTGATCAAGGCCCTCGGTGACAGCGCTGGAGCAACCTGGCACGAGTTGGAAATCGTCAATGACCAGCACGGCAACCCCGAATTCCAGCTCAGCGGGGCCGCCCTGAGAGCCGTGCACGATCGGGGTATCAGCCGCGTGCACGTCACCATGACCCATGACGGCGGCGTCGCCTGCGCCTTCGTCGTCGCCGAGGGGGAGTCGTGAGCGGGTTTCGCGAGGCCGTGATCGACCTCGCCGCCATCCGCAGCAATATGGCCCACCTACGCCAAATCGTGGGCACCCCGCACGCGATGGCGGTGGTCAAGGCCAACGCCTACGGCCACGGCGCTGTACCGGTAGCACGCGCCGCCCTGGCCGGTGGGGCAGACTGGCTCGGCGTCGCCGACATCGACGAGGCCCTGGCCCTGCGCGACGCCGGCATCGACGCGCCCATTCTGGCCTGGCTGCACGATCCAGACTCCGACTTCAGCGCGGCCATTGACGATGACGTGACCCTCGGGCTCTCCTCAGCACTTCAAGTGCAGCGGGTAGCGGATGCCGCGGCCGAACTCGGCCAGATGGCATCCGTTCATCTGAAACTAGAAACTGGCCTAAGCCGCAACGGCGTGCACGAAAACGATTGGGCAGAGGTCTTCGCCCGCGCAGCCGAACTCGAACAGATCGGGCTACTGCGCGTTGATGGCATCATGAGCCACCTGGCCAATGCCGGAGCGTTCGAGGACCAGCAGGCGCTCGAGTGTTTCGAGCGCGGGGTCGCCGCCGCCCGCGCCGCCGGGCTGACCCCAACGCTCGTTCACCTCGCTTCCTCTGCCGCCGCACTGCGGCTGCCGGTCGCCCGCTTCTCGATGGTGCGCTTCGGCATCACGCTGTATGGGCTATCGCCGTTTGACGACGCAACCAGCGCCGACCTCGGGCTGGTGCCGGCCATGACTCTACGCGGCCGTGTCGCCCTTGTGCGCCGGGTGAGCGAAGGTGCCGGCGTCTCCTATGACTACCTGTGGCGGGCGCCGGAGGACTCGACCCTCGTGCTCGTTCCGCTCGGCTATGCCGACGGTATCCCGAGACAGGCTTCTGGCGCCCAGGTGGTGCAGATCAACGGTGGCATCTTCCCCGTGGTGGGTCGCGTAGCAATGGACCAGTTCGTCGTCAACCTCGGCGCCGACGACCCGGGCGTAGCTGTGGGCGATGTTGTCGTGCTGTTCGGTGACCCGGCCACCGGCGCGCCGAGCGCGACCGACTGGGCCGACGCCTCCGGTACGATCAATTACGAGATCGTTACCCGTATCGGGCACCGAGTGACCAGGCGATACCTCCATGGCTGAGGTCCAGAATGGCTGAACAGACGCGAACCATTCCCGATTCCGCGGCAATGCACCGCTTCGGCGTTGACCTCGCGCGCACCCTGCGAGCCGGCGATCTGATCGTGCTCACCGGGCCGCTCGGTGCCGGCAAGACCACCCTGACCCGCGGCCTTGGCGCGGGTTTGCAGGTGCGTGGAGCGGTCACCAGTCCGACCTTTGTGCTCGCCCGCACGCATCCGAGCCTGGTTGGCGGGCCTCCCTTCGTGCACGTCGACGCCTACCGGCTGAACAGCGCCATCGAACTCGACGACCTCGACATCGACTTCGCGCACTCCATCGTGGTGGTCGAGTGGGGCCGCGGCTTGCTCGACGGCATCACCGAGTCCTGGCTGGACATCGAGATCGAACGGCCAGTGGGCCGATCCGCGGCTGCCGCACGGCCAACAGCGCTTGAAACGGATGTCGCGGCATCCGTTCTCAGCGGGCCGATCGACCTGGATCACGACCTCGACGAGCCGCGCACTCTCACGCTCACCGGGTACGGTCCGCGGTGGGTCGACCAAACCGACTTCGGCCCGTCGTGACCGGTGGTCGTGGCATCCGCGACTGGCTAAGCCTCGCTGTGATCGGACTGCTGGGCGGGTTGCTCTCCGGGGCTTTTGGCGTGGGCGGTGGCATCATCATGGTTCCCCTTCTCATCGCATTGGCCCGTATGAACGAGCGACAGGCGGCTTCAACCTCGCTCGTGGCCATCATTCCCGCGTCGAGCGTTGGAGTGATCACCTATCTGGTTCAGGGGCACGTCGACCTGATCGCTGGAATGATCATTGCCACCGGCGCCGTGATTGGTGCCGTGATCGGCAGTCGGCTACTGCACCGTATTCCACTCATGTGGTTGCGGTGGATGTTCATCGCCCTGCTGCTGGTGATCGCTGCCCGGCTGCTGCTGGTGGCGCCGGTTCGCGGTGAGGACCTGGAACTGACCTGGTATGTCGGGATCGGCTACGTCGCCCTTGGCCTGATCATGGGGATTGCATCGGGGTTGTTTGGTATTGGGGGCGGTGTGATCGCGGTACCGGGGCTCATCGCTGTATTCGGAGTCAGCGATTTGATCGCCAAGGGAACATCCCTTCTGGTCGTAATCCCCACCGGAATTGTCGGTACTCTGGCGCACCTGCGACGTGGCGGGGTGGACGTGCCAGCCGGCATCGTTGTCGGCGTCGCCGCTACGGCGGCGTCGGCACCGGGCGTCGCGCTCGCGCTCGTCATCCCGCCGAAACTTTCCGGCATCCTGTTCGCGGTATTGCTTCTGCTGGCCGCCATTCAGTTGATCATCACGGCTATCGTGGGGCGACCGCGTCGCTGATTGTTAGGGGCCGTGCACGGAGCCCTTCGGTCAAGCCGAATTCTTGTTGTCGTCATGCCTACGACATAATCGAACGAAACGAGCTGTGCTGGCCTCGCACCGCCGCAGGTGCTGTGCCACGAAAGGAAACTTTTACCGATGCAAGCAGTTCTGATCGAGCAAAGCAGTACTGGACCGCAGCTGGTTCTGCGTGAACGCTCGATACCGGTGCCTGGTCCGACTCAAGTGCGCATCGCCGTGCACGCCGCATCCGTGAATCGTGCAGACCTGGCCCAGCGCTCTGACACCCAGATGCCGACTGTTGCCGGCAGCGCACCGCCCGTGGTCGGGTTGGATGCCGCAGGAGATGTGGTCGAGGTGGGTTCGGAGGTTACCACTGTTCGAATTGGCGACCGTGTCATGACCCTCGTCGGTGGTGGCCTGAGCGAGCAGATCGTGGTTGATGCGAGCCTGGTCATTCCCATTCCGCCGGCGTGGAGTTACGCCGAAGGTGCCGCGGCCATTCTTGGCCTCCTGACCGAGCACAATGCATTGCGTACTCATGGCCGACTCCAGCCAGGCGACACCGTGCTGGTGCACGCGGCCGCGTCGTCGGTGGGCTTGCAGTGTGTGCAGCTGGCTAAGTTCCTCGGCGCCGGGCTCGTTATCGGTACGACTCGCGACATCGACGCCACGTCACTCATCCGCTCGGTCGGCGCTGACCACGTGATTGTGGTGCGCGAGAATCGCTTTGCCGACGAGGTTTCGGCCCTCACCGACGGCCACGGCGTCGACATCATCGTCGATCACGTCGGCGGACCATACCTCGCCGACAATATTCGCTCCGCCGCCATCGCTGGCCGTCTTATCAGCGTCGGCCGCCTCGGCGGTGCCGCAGGAAAGCTCGATCTTGAGGCGCTCGCGTATAAACGACTTGCTCTCCTGGGTGTCACTTTTCGCACCCGATCAACCGGGGACAAGGCCGATATCGTCGCCGCGCTGCGCGCAGAAGTCGATCTGGATACGCCGCAATTGCGTCCCGTCGTGGACCGGATCATGCCGTGGACCGAGGCCGATGCGGCCCAAACACTCATGCGCACCAACACCTCCCGTGGAAAGATCGTGCTCGCCGTCGGCAACACGACGCCTGATCATTCGAACACGGGGATTCTCGCTAGATGACTTTTTTTGAAGGCGCGATCATTCTTGCCGCCGGCATTGTCGCTGGCATTATCAACGTTGTGGCCGGTGCGGGAACCCTCATCACCTTTCCCACCCTGCTGGCCCTGGGGATTCCTCCGATCACGGCTAACGTGTCGAACACCGTTGGCCTCGTTCCCGGTTCGATCGCGGGTGCCTACGGCTACCGCCGTGAACTTCGATCGCAGTGGCGGCCGGTGGCTTGGATGGCCGTGTTCTCGGCCGTTGGCGGCGTGGTCGGTGGTCTGTTACTGCTGATTTTACCCGAAGGCGCCTTCTCTGCGGTCGTTCCGTTTCTGCTGCTGCTCGCCGCGATACTTTCAGCGGCCCAGCCTCGAGTGGCGAGGTACGTTCGGCGGAAGGCCCCCGACGACGACGACGACGACGCCGACGCCGACGCCGCTGACACTCGGCCGGTCACATTCGGTCTCGTGCTCGGTATTCTTGGCACGGGGGTCTACGGCGGCTACTTCGGAGCGGCCCAGGGCGTGGTGCTCCTCGCTCTTCTGGGAATCCTGTGGTCCACCGACATTCACCGGGCCAACGGCGCCAAGAACGTGTTGGCCGGTATGGCCAACCTGGTATCGGCGGTCATCTTTATCTCGAGCGGTACCGTCGACTGGGCGGTTGCCGTGTTGATCGGCGTGGGGTCTGCTTTCGGTGGCTGGCTCGGCGCTCGAGTCGGACGACGCCTATCCGCTCCGGTTTTGCGGGCGATTTTGGTCATTGTGGCGTTGACCGCCGCTGTCGTACTCTTTCTGACCTGATCGCTGCGCGCGTGGGCGCCCGCGGCGGCGGCTACCGGCTGTCCGAAATGTTCGGTCTCTGCACAGGGTCAGCAAAGCAAACTGAAGTCACCCAAAGTCGCACCAAAAAAAGCTTTTGACCAGCATTTTTAGAAGTTCAGACCCGGCAAACTAGAAAAAGTCCCGCTAAGCTGTCTTGCGGTCGGATGCGCTTGCGGAAGAACGGCGACTTTCTGCTGTCGTTCGCAAACTCTCCTCGCACACCGAGTTGATAAAAACTAAGCGAGGACGTTAAATGAGGCGCTTTGTGGCGGACGATGTCTGCCTGCTGCTGGCGCGGCTGCGTGAGAGAACACCGTTGGTGCAGTGTCTGACTAATGCGGTGGTGACGAACTTCACCGCGAACGCGTTGCTGGCGATTGGGGCTGCGCCGGCGATGACCGACATCCCCATCGAGGCTGAGCAGTTCGCTCGTATCGCGTCGGCCACGCTGGTGAACCTGGGTACTCCGCATGCGGAGCAGCGTGCGGGCATGCGTGAGGCGGCCCGGGCGGCGCACGAGGTGGGCACGCCGTGGGTACTCGACCCGGTGGCCGTCGGCGTCCTTTCGGTGCGTACCCGGTTGGCCGCCGATTTGCTGGCCTATGCGCCCACTGCTATCCGCGGCAACGCCTCTGAAGTGATCGCCCTGACCGGCCTCGGCCACGGCGGCCGGGGGGTGGACTCGGTTGATACCGCGGAGCAGGCACTGGATGCCGCCGGCCAGCTCGCTGACCGGTACGGCTGCATCGTCGCGATCTCCGGGGTCACCGATTTGATCACCGACGGAACCGATGTTATCCGCCTGAGTAACGGCCACCGTTACCTCACCCAAGTCACCGGTGGAGGGTGCGCGCTGGGCGCTGTGACCGCGGCGTTCCTCGCAGTCGGTGACGATCGTCTTGTGGCAACTGCCGCGGCGACGGCCGTGTATACGATCGCGGCGGAACGGGCGGCGGTGGGCGTGGGCGGTCCGGGCAGTTTCGCCGTCGCGTTCCTTGACGCACTGGCGAGTGTTGACGCGGCTGCGATTCGCGCGACGATCGCGATTTCGTGACCGAGTTCGGTAGGGAGACTTTCACTCCGGGGGTGTATCTGGTCACCGACACGGCATTGTGTGGCAGCCGCGGGGTGGTCGAGACGGTGCGGGCGGCGGTGGCCGGTGGCATCCGCACGGTGCAGATCCGGGAGAAAGATGCGTCTGCCGCTGACTTTTATCAGCTCGTGCTGCGCATAGCCGAGGCTGTCGGTGACCGGGCTGCGATTCTCGTCAACGACCGGATCGACGTGTATCTGGCCGCCCGTGTGGCGGGGGCCCGCGTGGACGGTGTTCACGTCGGTCAAAGTGACCTGCCGGTTACGGCTGTGCGGGCGATCGTCGGCGACGATGCGATCATCGGATTGACCGCCAATGCCGCCGATCACTTTCGTCAGGTGGCGCTCCTGCCGGATAGAACGGTCGATTACCTGGGCGTTGGTGTGATCCGGGCGACGGCCACGAAAGTGAACCATCCGGTATCGATCGGCACGGATGGTTTTGCCGGGGCCGCCGCGGCGGCGGGCCTGCCGTGCGTGGCCATTGGTGGAGTCATTCTGGACGACGTGGGCGAACTACGCCGGGTGCACGCGGCGGGTGTTGCCGTGGTGTCCGCGATCTGTGCTGCCGCAGACCCGAAACGTGTCGCCGAGGGTTTTGTGGCGGAGTGGAACCGACAACCCGTACCGTCCTGGGGCGCCTAGGACCCCGTGTTCCGAGCATCGCTGGCACCGATCCAACGGTGGGGCGGCATCCACCTGGGCTCGACGTTCGATCGCTAATGCGCGTATCGAGTGTGCGCTAACACGTTGGTCGTCCAGGATTGGCCGGTACTCGGTTATGCTCGTCTTGAACACGGGAGTCCGGTGAGCCGGGCTGAGAGGAAGATTATCAATCTTCGACCGTCGAACCTGATCTGGATCATGCCAGCGCAGGGAGGCAATTTTCTCACAACCCGTGCCCTGATGTTTTGCGATCAAGGAGGGCACGACAGTGCAACTATCTTTATTCACCAGAGCGGCCTCGCGCTGGGTGACGGCGGGCGCGCTGGCTCTTGTCGCGGCGACAGTTCTAAGTGGCTGCGCCTCAGGCTCGGCGACCGGCACCGACTCGTCTACTGCGTTGACTCCGGTGGCCTTCGCCTTGGACTGGACACCGAATACCAATCACACTGGGCTGTATGTCGCTCTGGAGAAGGGCTACTTCACGCAGGCGGGGCTTGAGGTGAGGGTGCTTCCCTACAGCCAGTCATCCCCCGACGCACTCATCAACGCCGGTTCAGCTGACTTCGGTATCAGCTTCCAGCACGCAGCCACCTTCGCGGCGGCAGCGGGTGTGCGTAACATCTCGGTGATGTCGGTGCTGCAGCACGACGCTACGGCGATCGGGGTCCTGGCCAACCGCGACGACATTCGCAGCCCCCGGGACCTCGACGGCAAGACCCTCGGCATGGCCGATCCCAACGAAATTTTTCCTACCGAGGCTTCGGACGTTATCAAGAACGATGGCGGAACGGGCGAGTTCGAGAAAATCACGTTGGGAACCTCCGCCTATGAGGCCCTCTATGCCGGCAAAGTTGACTTCACCTCGGCATTCACCACCTGGGAGGGTATTGACGCGGCTCTTCGCGGCACCCCGATGAAGTTCTTCGCTTTGCAGGACTATGGCGTACCGGACCAATACTCGGTGATCGTCGAGGCAAACCGGGACTGGACGGCCAAGCACCCTGCCGCCACTGCTCAGTTCGTTCAGGCCCTGCAACAGGGATACCAGTACGCCGCCGACCATCCAGATGCCGCGGCAAAGATTTTGATCGATGCCAATCCCGGCGTCTTCGAAAACACGGAACTCGTGTACCAAAGCCAGAAAAAACTGAGCGCTTCCTACCTCAAAGATGCCAACGGAAAAGTGGGCACCCAGACGGCAGATACCTGGCAGCAGCTGGCTGATTTCCTCTACCGTGCCGGCCTCTTGGCCGACGAAGACGGCAAACCGCTCACAGCATCGATGGACACATCGACATTGTTCACCGAGCAGTACCTCAGTGAAAAGTAGCATCACCGTGAAGCGGGCTTTAGCGCCCCGCACAACGGTACGTGCGGCGCTCGCGCCTCCGGCCGCGATCCTGACTGCGCTCGTGATCACCTGGCAAGTGGCGGTAACGGCAGGCGGAGTGCAGCCGGCGATCTTGCCCTCCCCGCAACGCATTCTTCAGCAGGGCTGGCAGGCCCGCGCCACGATCTGGGAGAATACGCTCCCCACCCTGCAAGAAACGTTTCTCGGCTTCGCCGTTAGCCTGACCGTCGCTTGGACGCTGGCGATCCTGATCGATTTTTCGCTAGGGCTGCGACGAGCACTGGTACCACTGCTGGTGGCGTCCCAAGCCATACCTATTATTGCGATCGCGCCGTTGATGGTTATCTGGTTCGGGTTCGGAATGCTGCCCAAAGTCATCGTCATCGCCCTGGTGACCTTCTTTCCGGTCACGGTCGGACTCATTGACGGTTTCAACCGCACCGATCGGGACGCGATCAATCTGCTGCGCAGCATGGGGGCCAACCGGTGGAAGCAGTTCGTGTACGTGCGTCTTCCGTCGGCGCTTCCCTCGTTCTTCACCGCTCTTCG
This sequence comes from Cryobacterium sp. Y11, assembly GCF_002929535.1. Lineage (GTDB taxonomy): Bacteria > Actinomycetota > Actinomycetes > Actinomycetales > Microbacteriaceae > Cryobacterium. The sequence continues at coordinate 191,096 of NZ_PJJO01000060.1, read as the reverse complement.
CATCGGAATCGCCTACGCCGTCACCGGTGCCATTTTTGCCGAGTATGTCGGTGCCGAGCGAGGACTCGGCATTTATATGGCAATGATGAAAAACTCGTTTCGCACCGATCTGGTGTTGGCTGCCGTTGCGGTGACCGCGTTCGTCAGCGTGTGCCTGTTTCTGTTGACCTATGTCGCCGAACGGGCGATCATCCCGTGGCATTCGAAGGAACGCAGGAGCAGGCATGGCTGAGATGACTACTCCGAAGATCGAACTGCGCGCAATCCGTAAGTCGTTTGCGCTTAGCCGCGGGCAGGTGCGGCCGGTTCTCGACGACATCACCTTCTCGGCGCAGCCGGGCGAATTCGTTGCGGTGATCGGCCCGAGCGGATGCGGCAAGAGCACCATGTTCAACATCATGGCCGGCCTGGAGGGCGCCAGTTCCGGCGAACTCCTGGTCGACGGGGATGTGATCACCGGTCAACATGAACACTGTGCATACATGCCGCAGAAGGATTTGTTGTTCCCCTGGCGGAGCATTCTGGAGAACACATCCCTCGGCCTCGAGGTCGCCGGAGAGACCAAGAAGGCCGCCAGGGCACGGGCGGCTAGTCTCTTTGCGGCCTTCGGCCTGTCTGGTTTTGAAGATGCATATCCTTTCGAACTTTCCGGGGGTATGCGTCAGCGGGCGGCTTTGCTGCGCACCGTGGTGCAGGGCAGGGATGTCCTGTTGCTGGACGAACCGTTTGGGGCCCTGGACTCCCTCACCCGCACTGACATGCAGTCCTGGCTGCAGGGGGTGTGGTCCCAGAACGCCTGGACTGCGGTGCTGATCACCCACGATATCCGGGAGGCGATCTACCTCGCCGATCGGGTGGTCGTTCTCAGCCCGCGACCGGCATCCGTTCGGCTGAACCTGACCATCGACCTGCCCCGGCCGCGCGGGCTGTCGATGACTACCTCGGCAGAGTTCGCCGAATACGAACGCACGCTCCTGGCGACCCTGCACGAGGAAACCCTCTCGTCCAGAAAACCCTAAGCCGCAGCGCCGACCGTGGGGCGTTCCAGCCCCAGGTACCCACGCAAGGTAACTCATCGCCAACCGGGCTGGTCGACTATGTCAGCGCGGGGCTCAGCGTCAACTCCGTGAAAGACAACTGAGGTCACACGAAAACACACTCGAAAACACACGTTGACCTGCACATTTAATAGTCCTGCCACTGCTAACTTGCGAAATCCCGCTAGGCTGACGTGGTGCTACTTGCCATTGATACCTCCGCCGGCACGAGCGTGGCCGTGGTCGACCTTGACCGCGGGGTCATCGCCGAACGCGGCGAAGCTGACACCATGCGGCACGCCGAAATCGTCGGCCCGTTCATTCTGGAGTGCCTGCGCGAAGCAAATGTTGACCCGGCAGCTCTCTCCGGAGTGGTCGGCGGCATGGGCCCAGGGCCATTCACGGGACTCCGCGTCGGCATCGCCTCTGCCCGCGTCTTCGCCCTTGGTGCTGGCAAACCGCTCGTACCCGTGATCAGCCACGACGCCATCGCCTGGGGCCACTACCGCCGCGGCCACACCGGTCCGCTCGTTGTCGTCACCGATGCCCGCCGCCGCGAAATCTACTGGAGTGCGTACAGCGAAGCGGATGCCATCGGCCTGCCCGTGCGCGTCGGCTCGCCGGGCCTCGCCAAACCGGCCGAACTCGACGACCCTGCCTGGCTGCACGCGCTCTGGCCGCGCATCGACGCCGCTACGGTCTCGGCCGGGGAACTCGGCCTGGTCGCCGAACTCAGCTACGCGCATCGACGCCCGTTCGCCGCCAATGAGCCGCTCTACCTGCGCTCACCCGACGTCACGCTCTCGAATGGTCCCAAGCGGGTGAGCCGATGACCGCGCCGATGACCTGGCAACTGCGCCGCGCCCGCGAAGCCGACCTCGAGGCCATCATGCACCTCGAAACCAGCATCTTTGAGAACGACGCCTGGTCAGAGGCCATGATGGCCCGCGACCTCGGCGACGCTGCCTGCTATTACCTCGTCGCCTTCCCGCCCGACGACCCGACCAACGTCGTGGCCTACGCCGGCCTCCTCGCCCCGCGGGGAGCTCGCGAGGGCGACATTCAAACCATCGCCGTTGCCGATTCGGCGCGCGGTCACGGCCTGGGCCGCAGCCTCATGCAGGCGCTTATCAGCGAAGCGCGCAAGCGTGGTGCCCGGTTGGTCTTCCTCGAGGTGCGCGCAGACAACCCCGGAGCTCAGCGTGTCTACGACCGGCTCGGATTTACCCCGGTCGGCGTGCGTCGAGGCTATTACCAGCCCGATAATATCGACGCAATTGTCATGCGCCTGAATATTCCCGAATTGGAATCTATGCTCACCACCTCGACAGCGACGGTGCTTTCATGAATAGATCAGCACCGCTCGTGCTCGGCATCGAGACCTCCTGCGATGAAACCGGCATCGGGATTGTGCGTGGAACGACCCTGCTCTCCAATACCATCGCCAGCTCGATGGACGAGCACGCCCGCTACGGCGGAGTCGTGCCCGAGATCGCGGCCCGCGCCCACCTCGACGAGCTCGTGCCGGCCATCAACGCGGCCGTCACCGAGGCCGGCATCTGCTTGCAAGATCTCGATGCCATTGCCGTCACCTGCGGGCCGGGGCTTTCCGGCGCCCTCATGGTCGGTGTTGGTGCCGCCAAGGCGCTCGCCGTGGCCCTCGATAAGCCGATCTACGCGGTCAACCACCTCGTCGGTCACGTCGGCGCCGACCTGTTGCAAGCCGAACCGAGCACCACCGCGCCACTCGAGTACCCCACGATCGCCCTGCTCGTCTCCGGCGGGCACACCTCGCTGCTGCTCGTGCGCGACCTGGTCAGCGACGTTGAGCTGCTCGGCGAAACCATCGACGACGCCGCCGGCGAAGCCTTCGACAAGGTCGCCCGGCTGCTCTCATTGCCCTACCCCGGCGGACCGCAGATCGACCGAGTGGCCATCGACGGCAACCCGAAGGCCATCCGTTTTCCGCGCGGACTGAGCCAGCCCAAAGATATGGCAGCGCACCGCTACGACTTCTCCTTTTCTGGACTCAAGACCTCGGTCGCCCGCTTTGTTGAACAAAGGCAGGATGCTGGTGAACTCGTACCGGTCGCCGACGTTGCTGCCAGTTTTCGCGAGGCAGTGGTCGACATTCTGCTCACCAAGGCCATCGTCGCCTGCGGCGACTTTGGCGTGCCACGCCTGCTTCTCGGCGGCGGAGTGATCGCTAACGCCCGGCTGCGGGCCGTAGCTACTGAGAGAACGGATGCCGCCGGCATCGTCCTCCGCATCCCGCCCCTCTCGCTCTGCACCGACAACGGCGCCATGATCGCCGCCCTCGGTGCGCAGCTGATCATGGCCGGCCATGAGCCCTCGACGCTCGAATTCGGCGCGGACTCCACGCTACCGGTCGGCCAGATTCAGGTTTGAGCGACGCGACAGTCGCCTCGCGTTGGGTAACGCGATAATCTGGCAAGGCGACCACCGAACGTTCTTGATAAAGGAGACCGCAGATGTCTGATCCCACCCAGCCCCCCGTCGACCCGACGAGAAGCGACCCAACGAGAAGCGACCCGACCAGTTCGACTCCGGCCGACTCCAGCGTGCCGGCGCCGGCTTCGGACTACCCGAGCTACTCGGCACCGGGTGCTCCGGCAGCGCCTTTCGGCCAGGCAGCAGCCTATGGCCAGCCGCCCGCGTACGGCCAGAACTCCTATGGCCAGCAGAACCCGCAAGACAGATTCAACGTCATGGCGATAATCTCGCTGGTGAGCGCGTTCTTCATTTCGCTTGCCGCCATCATCACCGGGCACATCGCCCTGAGCCAGATCAAGAAGTCCGGCGAAAAAGGCCACGGTCTCGCTCTCGCGGGCCTGATTCTGGGCTATGTCGGCTTCATTATCGGCGTTATTGTCGTCGTCATTATCATCGCCGCGCTCATCAGCGGCGCCTCAGCCGGCGCCGGGGCCTACAACGACATGTACAACGAGCTCAACAACTAGTAACCGCACAGGGTTTCCGGCGAGAAAACAGCAATGAGTACACCCCACCCCGATTCAGCGGCGCAGCCGAACCTGGACTACACGCGTACCCCTGCGCCCCCCGGTAGCCAACTGGACTGGGCATCGACGGTGACGGCGCCGACGGAGTTCGTGCCGTACGCCTACACAGAGGCCGAGGTAGAGCGCATCACCGGCCGCCGCCGCCTCTCGATTGCTTCGGTGGTGTGCGGCCTGCTCGGATTGGCCCTTGGCGTCCTCGGCGTGTTCGGGCTGCCGGTTGCCTTGATCGCGATCGTTCTCGCTCTGATCGCACGAATTACCGAGAATCGAGCGCGCACTCTGTGGGCCAGCGGGCTCGCCAGCGGCCTCATCGGCGTCCTGCTCGCGGCCGGCTGGTTCGTCTACATCAGCCAGGTGCTGCTGCCCCTGCTCTAATCGTTCAGCTACCGCACGCGTTCCACGAGCAGCGCAACGCGGTGCCCGGCCACTCGGGTCACAATGAGCGTCGCGACTTCAGGCCCCTTGAGCTTGAGCCGGGTGCGCAGCGTCGCCGGATCGATGTCGACGCCGCGTTTCTTGATCTCCAGCGTGCCGATGCGCCGCTCCAGCAACGCCAGCCGCAGCTTCTTCTCATCGAACGGCAACGTTTCGAGCACCCGAAACGCACTCGCGAACGGCGTCGGCGCCAGCACATCATTGGTCAGATAGGCGATGCCATCGCTAAGCATGCGTGCATCCATCGACCGGGCCAGATCACCGATCAGACGCGCCCGAATCACCGCGCCGTCGGGTTCATAAATGTAATTCCCGAGGGGACCCACCGGAACGTCTTCGCTATCAGCGCTGGCGGTGAGTTCGTGCACACCGTCCTTGGTCAGCAGCAGGGCAGAACGACGGATGTCTACCCGCGCGAGGGCGCCAAACCACAGTCCCATCTCCACCAGCTGTCCGTCAACCGACACCCACTGGGCTTCGGCGTCGACCGGAATCTGGTCGCGATCATGGCCTGGACCGAGCTTCATTCCGAGCGGCAGCCGCGCGGCGAGCAGGTAGGCAAAGTCGAGCGACGGGGAGTAATCCTCGGAACGGGTTAACCGCGTCGTGTTGCTGTGCCCGCTCGTGCGGCGGGCCGGGTCGAGCCAGACCGCGTCAAAATCGGACAGATCAAACGTCTCGGCATCGGCTTGCACCGCCGAGGCGTTGGGAAAGGGAGCGAGGTTGAAACTCGCCACGGTTGCCGTGACCTCGTCGGTGTCAACGGCGACGACCGCCAGGTCCATCGCGGCCAGAGCTATCGCGTCGCCGCCGATGCCGCAGCCAAGGTCGGCGACCCGCGGAGGTCGGCCGAGCGTCGCAGCGAGCCCGGCGAACCGCCCGGCGTGCAGCGCGGCGACCCGCAGTCGCGTGGCCTGCTCGAGACCGGCGTCCGTAAACAGCATCCGCTCGGCGAATTCGCCGAACTTTCCGGCAGCCTTCGCGCGCAGCCGGGACTGGCTCAGCACCGCCGAGACCAGCCCGGGAGCGTGTCCTTTCTGGCGTAACGCGCTCACGAGCTTCACTACGTCACCGTTCGCGTCGTAGGGCGGCAGGGAGTCCAGCAGCCGCAAACTAGCGGGGGAGAGCAGCTCGACAAGCTCGGTTCGATCCATTTTGCAACGGTATCAAACGTCCCGATCTGGCACTCACGTTGCGTGAGTGCCAGAAGCCCCCTAAACTTCACTTGGCACTCTCGCTGTGAGTCTGCTAATCCAAGTCTTAGAAAGAGGTCAACCGTGTCGGTCTCCATCAAGCCGCTCGAAGATCGCATTGTCATCAAGCAGGTCGATGCCGAGCAGACCACCGCATCGGGTCTGGTCATTCCTGACACCGCGAAGGAAAAGCCCCAAGAGGGCGAAGTTGTTGCAGTCGGCCCCGGCCGTATTGACGACAACGGCAACCGCATTCCCCTCGACATCGCGGTCGGCGACAAGGTCATCTACTCCAAGTACGGCGGAACCGAGGTCAAGTTCGGTGGCGATGACCTTCTGGTTCTCTCCGCTCGCGACGTGCTCGCTGTGGTCGTTCGCTAAGTAGGTTTCATCACTACCTAGGTTTTAGACTGAAACTCCCGGATGGCATCGCCATTCGGGAGTTTTTGTTTGTGCATTTTTGTGTTCCGTAGGAGAAAACACTATGACGGATGCTGCCGCATCAGCTGAAACGGCCGCTCGCTCCACGCACCGCACCGGCCTTATCTACGGTGGCCTCGCCTACGGTTTCTGGGGCGTGCTGCCCCTGTACTTTCTCCTTCTCTCCCCATCTGGTGCCTTTGAGATCGTGGCCTGGCGGGTGCTGTTCTCCCTCGTTTTTTGTGCCCTGATCATCACGTTCACGCGCACCTGGTCCGTGCTCGGTCGGGCTCTGCGGCAGCCGCGTCTGGTCTGGACCATGGGCCTGGCCGGGGTATTCATCTTCATCAACTGGCAAACCTACGTGATCGCGGCAACGACCGGACACGTCGTAGAGGCGGCCCTCGGTTACTTCATCAACCCGATCGTCACCGTGTTGCTGGGCGTTTTCGTGCTGCACGAACGGCTACGCCGCCGGCAATGGGTGGCCGTCGGCGTTAGTTTTCTCGCCGTGATCGTGCTCGCAGTCGGTTACGGCTCGATCCCCTGGATCTCGCTCATTCTCGCGTTCTCATTCGGGTTTTATGGGCTGATCAAAAAACGCGTCGGCTCGAGTGTCGACGCCGTTACCGGCCTCACCCTCGAAACAGCCTGGCTGGCGCCCGTCGCTGTCATCCAGCTCGTCGTTGTCTCGGGAATATCCGGACTCACCTTTGGCACCGTTTCTCCCTGGCACACCGTTGGCTTGCTCGCGGCCGGCGTCATTACCGCGGTTCCGTTGCTGCTGTTCGCAGCCGCTGCCTGGCGGTTGCCACTCTCGCTGCTTGGACTCATCCAGTTCGTGACGCCCGTCATACAGTTTCTTCTTGGCGTGTTTATTCTCAACGAAATGATGCCGGTGGAACGCTGGGTCGGCTTCGCCCTGGTCTGGGTTGCGCTGATAATTTTGACGGTCGACATGATCGTTTCCGGTCGGGGGCCCCGGCGTGGCAGCCCTGAGTCCGCCACGAACACTCCGGCCTAGTTATCTGAAACAGGCCCGGCCAGCCGATACGTTGAACCGTTACCTCTCACCAGCGCCAGCTCAGTCCCAAAGGATTCCCATGCCCCGCAAGCCGCTCACCGCCGCCGTACTGATGCTGGCTCTGGCCCTCAGCGGATGCACGAGCACTCCGCCGGCCACGCCCCGCACCACACCGACTGCGCTGGAGACCATCGCGCCGACCGGTGACGGAACGCTCATTATTGGCACTCTCTTTCCCATGACCGGCGACAATGCGGTCAGCGGCGCGGCGCAGGTGGCCGGCACCGAGCTGGCACTGCGTGACATTCTCGCCGAACCGGTCGCGCTGACCGAGCCGGTCACACCGACCCGGCCGATAGCACTCGTGCACCGCAACTCGGCCGGCGATCTCGCCGCGGCCTATGCCGATTTGATCGCGCGCGGCGTTGACCTGGTGCTGTGGGACGCGACGACGGCGCTGCCAACGGATGCTGAAAGCTCTGTTGGCAGCGCAGCCCTCGTCGCTCTCGGTGACTTCGCCAATGGTGGCACCCCGCTCGCCGCCGACGAGACGCTCACTGCCCGACTGAAGACCGCCGACCCGACCCTGACGTCTACCAGCGGCGGCGCTGAAGCCTACGACGGTGTCATCACCGCCGCGCTGGCCGCCGTGATCACCGGAGACGATGGCGGTCCATCGCTCGAAGCCGGCTCAGTACAGGTAATCGCGGGAAGCGCCGTGTGCATGTCGTGGGGCGAATGCCTGCTCGCAATTAGCGAAAAACAGGTCATCGATTATCAGGGTGTCACCGGTGACCGTTCGTAACGATTTGGTCGCTTAAATCGGTTGAGCCTCGAAGTGGGTAGTTCCGGTGCCAGAGAATGCCTACTCTGACACAACGCCAGTCAATCGGCTGGCTAGATCTACCCCTCTTCAATCAAGAAGGAGCAACATGAGCGCATTCGCGAAGGACTCGTCCTTCCGCTCAGTACGTGCCCTCGTCACCGGTGTCGCACTGGTCGGAGTGAGCGCACTTCTACTCGCTGGCTGCAGCAACGACGCTGCCACCACCACGACACCCACCGACACCCAGACCGCCGTTGCGGGTTCCAACGTGAACGAGGTCGTTGCCGGCGAGCGCGATCTCACCCTCAAGATTGGCGCGTTGGCACCGCAGAGTGGCGTGCTCGCCTTTCTCGGCCCGCCCCAGGTCGCCGGCGTTGCGCTGGCCGTACAAGACATCAACGAGCTGGGTCTTGGAATCACCGTTGAAGCGATCAATCGTGACGAGGGCGACACCACGGCCGATGTCGCGACCGGTTCCGTGACCGACCTCATCGGCCAGGACGTCACGGCGATCGTGGGAGCGGCGGCATCCGCTGTGAGCAGAATCGTCATCGACACGATCACCGGCGCCGGTATCGTTCAAGTTTCGCCCTCCAATACCGGGCTCGACTTCTCGACCTACAACGATGGCGGCCTGTACTTTCGCACCTCGCCGTCCGACCTGTTGCAGGGCGAAGAGCTTGGAACCAAGATCGCCGAAGACGGCGTGAGCACCCTGGGACTGATCGTGGTCAACGATGCCTATGGAACGGGCCTCGCCGACGTCATCACGTCGACCTTTGAGGGCACCGGAGGTGAAGTCGTGGCCACCTCGCTCTTCAACACGGGTGAGAGCAACTTCACCTCGCAGATTTCCGATGTGACCGCCGAAGACCCCGAGGCGATTGTGATCGTTACCTTCGACCAGTCGAAGTCGATCGTTCCCGCGCTGATCGCCGGCGGCTTCCCCGGTGACAAGCTGTACTTCGTTGACGGCAGCCTCAAGGACTACAGCGCCGACTTCGCAGCGGGTCTGATCGCCGGATCACAGGGAACGGCCCCCGGCCTCGACCTCGCTACCCTCGGCGAGTTCCAGTCGCGACTGCTCGAAATCGATCCGACGCTCAAGGACTACCTGTATGCGGCGGAAGCCTACGACGCCGTCATGTTGATCGCCCTGGCCGCCTATGCGGGCAACGATGTATCGGGCGAGTCGATCGCCAGCTACATGCAGCAGGTCTCTGGCGGTTCCGGAGATGGAACCAAGGTCGAAGATTTCGGGGCCGCAGCCGAAGCTCTCGCCAACGGTGAGCAGGTCGACTACGACGGTTTCTCCGGTCCGATCACCTTCGATGAGAATGGTGACCCGACCGAGGCCACCATCGGTATCTACGAGTACGCCGAAGACAACACGTACTCTCGCACCAACTAGTCACCCGGCACGTTGACGGGCCCCGGCTTTGGCCGGGGCCCGTCTTCTCGTCATCCCCGATTAGTCTTGCCCGAGGGTGCCCAGGTAGAGACCGATCACCTTGGGGTCGTTCAGAAGCTCACGTCCGGTGCCGGTGTAGGCGTCGCGGCCCTGATCGAGCACGTAACCGCGGTCGCAGATCTGCAGGCAGCGGCGGGCGTTCTGCTCGACCATGATTGTCGTCACGCCGGCCTTGTTGATCTCCTTCACCCGCAGAAAAGCTTCGTCCTGGCGCACGGGGGAGAGGCCGGCGCTCGGTTCGTCGAGCAGCAACACGTGCGGCCCCATCATGAGCGCGCGGCTCATGGCGACCATCTGCCGTTCACCGCCCGAGAGCGATCCCGCGCGCTGGGACATCCGTTTGCGCAGTTCTGGAAAGATCTCGGTGACGAACTCAAGGCGTTCCACGAGGCCCTTGGGCTTTTGAAAAATGCCCATCTCGAGGTTTTCACGAATGGTCAGCGTGGGAAACACATTGTTGTTTTGCGGCACAAACCCCACGCCCTGGGCGACCAGCTTGTTCGCCTTGAGGTTGGTGATGTTGTTGCCGCGCAGCAGAATCTCGCCGTCACGAACCTTCACCTGGCCGAAGATCGACTTGAGCAACGTCGACTTGCCGGCACCGTTCGGGCCGATGATGCCGATCAGCTCGCCGTCGTAGGCGGTGAGTGAGCAGGAGTTGAGAATGTTCACGCCGGTGACGTAGCCGGCCGTGACGTTTTTGACCTCGACGACCGCTTCGCGGGTCTCGGTCGGTGCCGGCACTGCCAACGGGTTAGCGTTCGCCATCGAGCAACTCCTTAATCGCAAAAACGTGCTCGGTCTCGGCATCTGAGTCTTCGCCGATGTCTTCGTCGTGGTGTTGTCCGAGGTAAGCGTCGATCACGGCCGGGTTCTTCATGACCTCGTGCGGGTCACCCTCGGCAACCACCTTGCCCTCGGCCATTACGATCACCCAGTCGGCGATGTGGCGCACCATGTGCATGTCGTGTTCCACGAACAGCACCGTCATGCCCTGCGACTTGAGGTTGAGAATGTGATCCAGCAGCGACTGCGTGAGGGCTGGATTGACCCCGGCCATTGGCTCGTCGAGCATCACCAGAGTTGGGTCGCTCATGAGTGCCCGAGCCATTTCGAGCAGCTTCCGCTGCCCGCCGGAGAGACTCGCCGCGTAATCGTCTTTCTTGGAGTCGAGCTTAAACCGGGTGAGCAGGTCGAGCGCCTTTGCCCGGTTCTCCTCCTCCTGGTGGCGCCAGAGAAAGGGCAGCAAGGCGCGGAACATGTTCTCGCCGGTCTGGCCCTTGGCGCCGAGCAGCATGTTGTCCATGACGGTCAGTAGTCCGAGGGCCTTGGTGAGCTGAAAGGTACGAATCTGGCCCATGCGGGCGACCCGGTAGGCGGGCATCCCGGCGAGGGAACGACCATTGAACGTCCAGGTGCCGTCGTCGGGCTTGTCGAAGCCGGTGAGCAGGTTGAACAGGGTCGTCTTGCCGGCACCGTTCGGGCCGATCAGCGCCGTGATTGCGCCGCGCGGAACCTCGACGTGGTCGACGTCGACGGCGGTGAGACCGCCGAAGGTGCGGCGTACCTTGTCGACGACGAGAATCGGGTCGACCTTGCGGCAGCCCGGTTCGGCCTCGCCGACGTGCAGGCCGGTCGTTTTGATTGGCTTCTGGGTAGGAACGGGCGGCTCGGGGGGAGCGGCCGGATCGAGACCAGCGTTAGCGGACAAAAGCCAACTCCTTTTTGTTGCCGAACACACCTTGCGGTCTGAAAATGACTATCAGCATGATTGCCACGCCCACCAGAATGAAACGCAGCTGGCCGCCCTGAATGGTTGTCATGAATGGCAGCCAGCCCGCCTCAACGGCTCGGGAGATGAAGCCGGAGAAGAACGACAACAGCACCCAAAAGATCATCGAACCGATGATCGGGCCGAGCACCGTCGCGGCGCCGCCGAGCAACAAAATGGCGTAGATGAAGAAGGTCAGCGTCGTCTGGTAGTTCGAGGGCACCACCGCCCGCGGCAGCGCGAAGATCATGCCGGCGATGGTGCCGAACACCCCGCCCAGAATAAGTGACTGCATCTTGTAGGCGTAGACGTTCTTGCCGAGTGCGCGCACGGCGTCTTCGTCTTCTCGGATGCCCTTGATAACACGGCCCCACGGGCTACGCATGACCTGCCACACGAATAGTGCCGCCAGAATAACGATTGACCAGGCCACGATGCGCAGCCAGGTGTCGTAGGCGTTATTCTCGAACGGTCCGAAACCGTAGCTGCCTTCAGCGAGGGGATTAAGAGCTGCGAACTCGGTCTTATACCCGCTCAGACCGTTGGCCGATCCGGTGACGGAGGCGAAGGTGTTCGTCGTGAATAACAGCCGCACAATTTCGGCGGCCGCGATCGTGACGATTGCCAGATAGTCAGCGCGCAGTCGCAGCGTTGGAATACCCAAAATCAACGCGAAAACAATGGATGCCCCGATACCGACGAGAAACGCGCCCCAGACGGGAAACCCAAAGGTCAAAATCGAGATCGCGTAGCCATAGGCTCCAAGGGCCATGAAGCCGGCCTGGCCGAAGTTCAGCAGACCGGTGTAGCCGAAGTGCACGGCGAGACCGAGCGCGGCGAGTGCGTATGCCGCGGTGGTCGGGCTGATCAGCTCGACGGCTGCGTTGTTGAAGATTGCTCCCCAGTCCATCGTGAACCCCTAACCAATTCTTTCTTTGCGACCCATGATGCCTTGCGGCCGTAGCAGCAGCACCAGGATCAAGACCACGAGCGCGCCGACGTATTTCATGTCGGACGGAAGCCACAGCGTCGACAGCTCTACGAAGAGACCGACGATGATTGAGCCGATCAGGGCGCCAAACGCGGTGCCGAGGCCGCCGAGGGTGACTGCGGCAAAGACCAGAAGCAACATTTGGAAGCCCATATCCCAGCTGACCCCCGGGCGAAAATACGCCCACAAAACTCCGCTGAGTCCGGCCAGCGCGGCTCCCGTGACCCAGACGATGCGGATGACGTTGTCGACGTCGATGCCGCTGGCCGAAGCGAGGCTGGGATTGTCGGAGACGGCTCTGGTGGCCTTGCCGATGCGGGTGCGCAGCAGAAAGTAAGCCACCCCGAGCAGCACGATCACGCTGATACCCATGCTGACCAGGTCGATCGGTGACAGTGAGATCGGGCCGAATTTGAGGTCGGTTTGCCCGGCCCCGGGTAGCTGGCTCGTGCTGCCGCCGAAAAAATACTGATACAAATAACGAAGCGCCAGCGAGAGTCCGATGCTGACGATCATTAGCGGAATGAGCGCGACCCCGCGGCGGCGCAGCGGTTTCCAGATCACCGCATCGAGGCCCCAGCCGAGCGCGCCGCTGAGCGCGATTGCGATCACGATGGCGAGCCAGATGGGCAAGCCCAGCTGCACGGAGAAGACCAGGGTCATCAGCGCACCGAAAGTGATCATCTCGGCGTGGGCGAAGTTGCTCAGCCCGGTCGTGCCGAAGATGAGCGACAACCCAATCGCAGCGAGGGCGAGTAGCAGACCGAAGTTCAGGCCGTTAACGAAGCGGTTCAAAAACTGGTCGAAGAAACTCACCGTATTGCGGGTGCCTTCACCGAGAAAAAAGTTGACCGACTTTCGGTCGGTCAGCCCGAACTCCGCGTCGATGACGTTGGCGCCCTCGGCCACGACGACACCTTCCGGCAAGGACTCTTCGTCGAGGGTGACCTCGTAGCTGCCCTTTTCGGGAACCCCGATCGCCCACCGTCCATCGGCATCCGTTACCGTGTCGGCCTCGTAGCCATTGCCGGCCACGGCGATCGCGACATCGCCCTGGGGCTCCCCGTCGAACTGCACATTGCCGGCGATCGTGAAATCGTACTCGGTACCGACCTCGTCGGCGTGCGCATTGCCCGCCGAGAAGGTGGCCATAGACAAGGCTGCTAGCAGCGTCACAAACAGGATGGCGAGCAGTCTGGGGATGTATCTCTGAGCAGTGTCTGTGGGCTGCACAAGACCTCCATGTTGGTGCCGACCGATGGGTAACCGAGCGGGCGCCGGGTAACGACTGCCAACGACGTTGTTGAGAGTATTTGCCGATTATGTCCCATAACTTTCAAATCTCCGCACCGTGTCGACAAGAGTTGGCGGAATGTGATGAGCCCAAACACGCTTAACATTGAAGAACCGGTCTATTCATTCACGTCCCGTGGGGTGGTAATGCAATTTTTCGGACAATTTTCAGTTTTTCAGTTACAGGTAAGGGGTTTCATGGATCAGCCAGATCCGTTCGGATTCACCGGGCTCACCTACGACGACGTTCTGCTCCTGCCGGGGCATACCGACGTCATTCCCAGCGAGGCAGACACGTCCTCCCGCCTGACCAGGCGGATTTCCGTAGCCACGCCGCTGTTGTCCAGCGCCATGGATACGGTGACGGAAACGCGGATGGCCATTGCCATGGCCCGCGAGGGGGGCCTCGGTGTACTGCACCGCAACCTTTCTATTGGCGATCAGGCCGAGCAGGTCGACCTGGTCAAGCGAAGCGAATCCGGGATGATTACCAATCCGGTAACGACTTCTCCCGATGCGACCGTGGCCGAGGTCGACGCTATTTGTGGCCAGTTCCGCGTTAGCGGGCTGCCTGTTATCGACAGCGACGGCATTTTGGTGGGAATCATCACCAACCGCGACATGCGCTTCGTCTCGGCGACCGACAAGCACACCACCAGGGTGCGCGACGTGATGACCCGCACCGGTCTCATCACCGGCAAGAAGGGTATGGCGCCGGGGGATGCCCTCGCGATCTTCGCCAAGCACAAGATTGAAAAGCTTCCTCTCATCGATGCTGCTGGCAAGCTCACCGGGCTGATCACCGTCAAGGACTTCGACAAGAGCGAGGAATTTCCGCTCGCTACGAAGGATGACGCCGGCCGCTTGCGGGTCGGAGCGGCCATCGGCTTCTTCGGCGATGCCTGGCAGCGTGCAACAGCACTGCTCGAAGCCAACGTTGACGTACTCGTGGTCGACACCGCCAACGGCGACAGCGCCGGCGTGCTCGACATCATCCGTCGGCTGAAGACCGACCCGGCGTTCGCCGGCGTCGACGTCATTGGCGGCAACGTGGCAACCCGCTCCGGCGCGCAGGCGCTCATCGACGCGGGAGCGGATGCGATCAAGGTCGGGGTCGGCCCCGGCTCCATTTGCACGACGCGCATTGTCGCCGGAGTCGGTGTGCCCCAGATCACTGCCGTCTATCAGGCCTCACTGGCCGCGCGCGAAACCGGTATTCCGGTGATCGCCGACGGCGGCCTGCAGTACTCGGGCGACATCGCCAAGGCACTCGTGGCCGGCGCGGACACCGTCATGCTCGGCTCATTGCTGGCTGGCTGCACCGAAAGCCCCGGCGAACTCGTGTTCGTCAACGGCAAGCAGTTCAAGACCTATCGCGGCATGGGCTCGCTCGGCGCGCTGCAGACCCGCGGCACGAAGACCTCGTACTCCAAGGACCGCTATTTTCAGAACGACGTTCCGAGTGATGACAAGCTTATTCCCGAGGGCATCGAGGGTCAGGTCCCCTTTCGTGGACCGTTGTCGGCGGTCTCGTACCAGCTCGTCGGTGGCCTGCGCCAGTCGATGTTCTACGTTGGAGCGCGCACCATCCCGGAGCTCAAGCAAAAGGGCAAGTTCGTGCGCATCACACCCGCCGGCCTCAAAGAGTCGCACCCGCACGACGTGCAGATTGTGGTCGAGGCCCCGAACTACCGCCGGTAGGGCTGCTCGGTCTGGCGCTCGCGTTCCTTGGGGGCGGGGCCCGCACCGCTGGCGCGGGGTTTGCGCCAGTACGCGGGGCCTGCGCCGTTGCGCGGGAGCTGCGGCATGACCGGAACTCCCGCGTAACTCGTCGCGCGGAAGCTGCGCCAGTGCGCGGGAGTTGGGCCTCCCGCGCAGCGGCGTACCTCCCGCGCAGCACGTAGTGGTGGCAGCCGACGCGCCATCCCGCTTCGAACCGAGCCTTCCCGCCGGCGTATGAAGCCGCTTTGCGCTATACCGGGCCATCGCCCAACGTGACAGTGTCTGCGACCCCGTCCATGTGCGCTGGTCGAGCTAATCCAAAAATTTTCGACTCTTCTTTCCGCACAGAGTGCTCTTTGCTCTGGGGAGCTGGCCGAGACCGCCTTCGACCAACGTTGGCTGTCTGCGAAGCCCCCTCCTTCCCGCTGGTCGAAGCGCGAGGAAACGAGCGATCGACCCGCCAGCTGCGTGATCTCGATCGTTCGCAAGCTCGCGCCTCGATCGGCGAGCCCCGCTGGTCGAGCCTGCCGCGACCGCCATGGCCCAACACTGGCTGTCTGCGAATGCCGGGTGGCAGCATCCACTCGAAAAAGGGATGTCGGTGGCTCCCTCTAAACTGGAACCATGGAAATCGAGATCGGCCGCTCCAAGCGCGCTCGCCGCGTGTACGCCTTTGACGACATCGCGGTGGTGCCCAGCAGGCGCACCCGCGATCCGGAAGACGTGTCGGTCGGTTGGACCATCGACGCCTACCAGTTCGCCATTCCGGTGCTCGCCGCGCCCATGGACTCCGTCGTCTCGCCCACCACGGCTATCATGATGGGCCAGCTCGGGGGCGTCGGCGTGCTCGACCTCGAGGGCCTGTGGACCAGGCACGAGAACCCCGAGCCGTTGCTTGCCGAGATTCGCAGCCTGCCAGCCGACAAGGCGACCGCTCGCATGCAGCAGATGTACTCCGCTCCGATTCAGCCCGAACTCGTCACCGCGCGCCTGGCCGAAATTCGCGCCGGTGGCGTCACCGTGGCTGGGGCGCTCTCGCCCCAGCGCACCCAGGAGCTGTATGAAACCGTTGTCGCCGCGGGCGTTGACCTCTTCGTCATCCGCGGTACGACCGTGTCGGCCGAGCACGTCTCGCAGAACCAGGAACCGCTCAACCTGAAGAAGTTCATCTACGAGCTCGACGTGCCCGTCATTGTCGGCGGCGCGGCCACTTATACGGCGGCGCTGCATCTTATGCGCACCGGAGCGGCCGGCGTTCTCGTCGGTTTCGGCGGGGGAGCCGCGTCGACGACCCGAACGACCCTCGGTATCCACGCCCCCATGGCCACCGCCGTGGCGGATGTCGCCGGCGCGCGCCGCGACTACATGGACGAATCCGGCGGACGTTACGTGCACGTCATCGCCGACGGCGGCCTCGGCACCTCTGGCGACATCGTCAAGGCGATCGCCTGCGGCGCCGACGCCGTCATGCTCGGCACAGCCCTTGCGCGGGCAACGGATGCTCCCGGTGGCGGATTCCACTGGGGCGCCGAGGCCCACCATGCGCAACTGCCGCGCGGCAAGCGCGTTGAAGTCGGCACCGTCGCGCCGCTCGAAGAGATTCTCTATGGCCCGGCCCCGGTCGCCGACGGCACCGCCAACCTTGTCGGCGCACTGCGTCGGTCGATGGCCACAACGGGCTACTCCGATCTCAAGGAATTTCAGCGGGTTGAAGTGGTTGTAGCGCCGTACCGTGTGAATTAGCGGCGGTGTCCATTAGCGGCGGTGTCCATCAACGTCGGTGTGAATTAGCGGCGGCGTCCATCAACGTCGGCGTCCATTAGCGTCGGTGTGGGCTAATGTCGGGGTGAGCTAACGTCGAAGACGCCCCGTTGCGCTGGTACCCAGCTTGACCCGCCAGAATGCAGTACCGCAACAGCGTTGTCGCACTACGCAGCTTGAACACTGGTCTTCCTTGAACACTGAGTCTGAACAGGAGCAGCAATGGCCTCCCACAATTCGGTACCGCGCAGTTCAGTATCGGCTAATTCCGTAGTGACCAATTCAGCATCGACTAATTCAGTCACGCGATCCTCGAAATTGGGGCCGGAGGAACGGGGCGCTGCCCTAGCCAAGCTTAAAGACAAAGAGCTCGATATTCTCGTCGTCGGCGGCGGCATCGTGGGTGCCGGCGCGGCGCTCGATGCTGTCACGCGCGGCCTGAGCGTGGGCATTCTGGAAGCGCGGGACTGGGCTTCAGGCACGTCGAGCCGGTCGTCCAAGCTCGTGCACGGCGGCATCCGCTATTTGGAACAGCTCGACTTTCGCCTCGTACGCGAGGCGCTGACCGAACGGGGGCTGCTGCTGCAGCGCATCGCGCCGCACCTCGTAAAACCGGTTCGGTTTCTCTACCCGCTCAAAAAACGGTTCACCGAGCGGTTCTACATTGGCGCTGGCATGCTGCTGTACGACATCTTCTCCTACACCGGCGGGCGTCCACCCGGAGTGCCGCATCACCGCCACCTCACGAAGAATCAGGTGCAGAAGCTCATTCCGAGTCTCGCCAACGGAGCACTGGTCGGCGGCATCACGTACTACGACGCCCAGGTCGACGACGCCCGCTATGTGTCATCGCTCGTGCGTACCGCCTCGTTCTACGGCGCGCACGCCGCCAGCCGGGTGCGGGTGGAGGGGTTCATCAAGGTGGGGGAGCGCGTTGTCGGGGTGCACGCCCACGACCTGCAGACCGGCGAACGCTTCGACGTGCGGGCCAAGCAGGTCGTCAATGCTACCGGCGTCTGGACCGATGACACCCAGCGCATGGTCGGCGAACGCGGCACCTTCAAGGTGCGGGCGTCGAAGGGCGTACACCTCGTGGTGCCGCGCGACCGGTTTCAAAGCGCCATGGGTTTGCTGCTGCGCACCGAGAAGAGCGTATTGTTCGTCATTCCGTGGGGCCGGCACTGGCTCATCGGCACCACGGACACGGACTGGTACCTGGACAAAGCACACCCGGCCGCGACGGCTGCCGACATCGACTACATCCTCGAACACATCAACTCCGTGCTCAGTGTTCCACTCACCCGCGAAGACGTTGAGGGCGTCTACGCCGGTCTCCGGCCGCTGCTGGCGGGTGAGAGTGACCAGACCTCGAAGCTATCCCGCGAACACCTCGTCGGGCATTCCGTGCCCGGCCTCGTCGTCATAGCCGGCGGCAAGTGGACCACCTACCGGATCATGGCCAAGGACGCAGTGGATTCCGCGGTCTCGGCTCTCGACGGCCGCATTCCGGCGTCGGCGACCCACGACATCCCCTTGCTGGGGGCCGAGGGCTACCAAGCCGCGTGGAACAAGCGTGGCAAGATCGCGCGAGCCTTCGGGCTGCACACCGTGCGGGTTGAACACCTGCTCAACCGCTACGGCACCCTCACCGACGAACTGCTCGACCTGATTCGCGTCAACCCGATGCTCGCTGAACCGTTGCCGGGAGCCGACGACTACATTGGCGCTGAAGTGGTTTACGCGGCCTCGCATGAGGGTGCTCTGCACCTCGAAGATGTGCTTGCTCGCCGTACCCGCATCTCCATCGAGGCCTGGGACCGCGGGGTGTCGTCCGCGCCGGTTGCTGCCGCGCTCATGGCAGACGTGCTCGGCTGGGACCAGGAACGCATCGACCGCGAAGTCGGCTTTTACCTGACCCGCGTCGCCGCCGAACGCGCCTCACAGGAGCAACCCGACGACGAATCAGCCGACCGGGCGCGCCTCGAGGCCCCCGACATCACGGTCACCAACTAGCGCAGGCCGCCCACCCGCCCGCGCTCCCGCCCGCAGAGTTCACCGCGTCAGGTACCAGTGGCCGCGCCACCTATAACTGGCGCGATGACTGGTACTGGGCGCGGCGACGGCCGGACCTGCCGGGGAAGGGCACTACCGAGCCCGAGGGACTCCGATGCGCACCGGCAACTCGAAAGCAGCGAATCCGAGCGAGAACATGTACGCGCGACTAATCGCTTTCCCACCTGAATCGGACTGCGTTGACGCGAAGTCTCCAGCGCGAAGCGCCGCGGCCTTGCCATAGCGCCGGCCGGAGCCGGCGAGGGAGTCCACGGCCGCCTGTAACTCATCGCGTGTAACCAGCGTCGATCCCGCGCTGCCTCCGGTTGCCATCAGGCGCGGCACGTGAATTGCCCAGTCCATCATGGCGAGGGCCTGCGGAAACGGCAGAATGCGCGCCATCGCGACAGCCGTACCGTGCCGCACGATGCCGGGTATGGATCGACCGCCGGATGCTTGCGCGACGGTGATGTGGACATCCGTCGGCCAGGTTATTGGTCGGGAAAACCCCCAGATCACCGCCGCAGAGTAGGGAGAGTACATGGGTGGGTCGGCGCTGACCGCAGCGTGAGCGCGACCGTGAAAGAGGTAGCGTGCGTCGAGATCGAGGCGTTCCCAGTGGAGAGTCGGGAGGTGCACGCCGCGCGCCGGAGAATCTGTGCACAACTCAGACCCGACAGCAGCTCACCGCTCCAGGTGGCGGTGACGAGAGCGGATGCGACGCGGCGCGCGGCCGGGGCAAAAGCGGCTCCGGTAGAATAACAGGACTGCCCTTAAACCTCAGGAGTTATAACAATGGTTGACGTTCGGCGGGTCAAACTTCCCGGTGTGGGTGTGCTGCACACCTTCATCACGGACGACGGCGGCAAGGTCGGCGTCATCGCCCACCGCTCAGGCCACAGCGACCTCATTACCTTCGCCGATGATGAGGGCGGCCCCGACGCCAGCAAGGTCTCGCTCCGGCTCAACGAAGACGAGGCGCACACCCTCGCCGAACTGCTCGGCGGCACCCAGATCACCGAATCGCTCAGCGCCCTCGACCAAATTCCCGGCCTCAGCATCGACTGGTTCACCGTCGACTACGAAGACCACATTGCCGGCCAGGCCCTCGGCAACCCGGCCGACCGCGGGATCGCCGGCCTCACCGTGGTGGCCGTCGTGCGCGGCGAATCCGCCAACCCCGCCCCCGCCGCCGACTTCAAGGTCTTTCCCGGCGACACCCTCGTCGTCGCAGGTTCGCCGGAGAAGGTCGTCAAGGCCTTCGCGTTCTTCCGCACCGGTGAAGTGAAGGCGAAGACCGTCGACGCTCCCCTCGGGGGATAACCGATGCACCTGGGCGAAGACCTCCTCGTTCTCGGCATTCTGCTCGTCGTCGCCTACGTTCTCGGCCGCCTGGGCAAGCTGATCGGGCTCCCGACCATCCCGATCTACATGATCGTGGGTGTTCTGGCGAGCCCGCACACCGACTTCTTCCCCCTCGACTTTCAGGCCGGTGATATCGAGCTCATTGCCGTGTTCGGTCTGATTCTGCTGCTGTTCAGCCTCGGCCTCGAGTTCGACCAGGACGAGTTCTTTGGCAACGCCAAGACCCTGATCATCTCCGGCGGTTCCTGGATTCTCATCAACATGGGCGCCGGCTTCGCCTTCGGCCTGCTCGTGGGTTGGGGGCCCCGCGAAGCACTCGTGATCGCTGGCATGACCGGCACCTCCTCGAGTGCCATCATCACGAAACTGCTGATCGAACTGCGACGTCTCGCCAACACAGAGACACCGATGATCCTCGGCGTCACGGTGGTCGGCGACATCTTCATCGCGATCTACCTCTCCATCGTCTCCGTTGTGCTCAGCGGCAAAACCGAGATCTGGCCGATTGTGCTGCAGCTGTCCATCGCGTCTCTCTTTCTCGTGGCCATGTTCTCCCTAGCCCGCTGGGGCGGCCGCGTCGTTTCGCGCCTGATGCGCACCAAAGACGACGAACTGTTCACCATATTGTTCTTCGGCCTCGTTGTACTCTTCGCCGGTATCGGCGAGATCATCGGCGTAACGGATGCCATCGGCGCCTTCCTGATCGGCGTCGTACTCGGCGCGAGTAGCTACCGCGCCAAGATTGAACGCGTCGCCGTACCTCTGCGCGATATCTTCGCGGCGTTCTTCTTTCTCAACTTCGGCCTCGCCCTAGATATCGCCCAGTTCGGTTCGGTGATCGACGTTGTGGTCATCGCCATCGCGATGACCTTCGTGCTCAGCCTGCTCTCCGGTGCGCTGCTGGCCTGGCTGCACAAGATGGGGCCACGTGAAGCCCTCAATACCGCCGCGATCTTCGTCAACCGCGGCGAGTTCACGCTGATTCTGGCGACCCTGTCGGTGTCGGCCGGACTCGACCCGCGGCTGCAACCATTCGCCGGTCTCTACGTGTTGTCGATGGCGATCCTCGGGCCGCTGTTCGCGGCGAATTCCGAGAAGATCGGGGCGGCGCTGCGCCGAAGGGTGCCGGTATCCGTTTCGACGCGTGCGCCGCGCAACTCGATGCGGGATGAGGAGATTGCGCTGGTCGAGGCGGCTACGGCAGCCCAGGTAGCGGATGCCGACGAGCACACCCGCCGTGTACCCCAACGCGACTCGGTCAATTCCCAAGCGGCGGAAGATACGGTTACACAAGCGAAACGCTTAGATTCGATGGCCGACTTCGCTCTCGGTCAGCATTCCCCAGAACCCGATGATGATGCCGACAGGCCGGCACGCAAACCCGGGCGAGAAAACCACACAGGTGACTATTCGTGATCAGAATGATGCTGCGCCCCCGCTGGGTGGCTGCACTACTGCTGGCGCTCGGCATTGCCGCGGCGTTTGCCCTGCTCGGACAGTGGCAGCTCGAGCGCGCTATCGAGTCCGGCGTGGTTGTTGAACGCAGCACCGAACAGGTCGAGCCCTTGGCCGATGTCGCCCAGCCGGACGGCGCGATCAGACAGATCGCGACCGGGCAAATGGTGCGCGTCGACGGCTCCTGGGTGCCCGGCGACGAGCAGCTCATCACCACCCGGTTCAACGGCGGCGTCGACGGCTTCTGGGTGGTCAGCCATTTTCAAACGGATGCCGCCGCCAGCATCGCCGTCGCACGCGGCTGGGCACCGGACCAGGCCACCGCCAGCTCCGTGATCGACTCGCTCCAAGCCGTTCCCGAGAACGCTCCCGTCACCCTGACCGGACGCTTTCTCACCGGCGAGGCCCCGGAGCTGCCCGATCCGGAGGGCGACTCGATGGAAATGACCAAGGTCGCGCCATCCGCTCTAATCAATCTGTGGGCGGATTTCACCGATGGGTCCGTGTATTCGGGTTACATCGTCGACAGTGAGGCTGCCGCCGGCCTCGCCGTGATCGATTCCCCGGTACCCGAGGTGGACCAGTCGCTGAACTGGCTAAACATCTTTTACGCAATCGAGTGGGTCGTCTTCGCCGGGTTCGCCGTTTTTCTCTGGTACCGCCTGGTACGGGATGCCCTGGAACGCGAGCAGGAAGAAGCAGGGCTCGAAGACGTGACTGCAGAGGCTCCCAGCACGGGCGCGTAGAATCAGCCCATGCCACTTGATCCCAAGCCCGCCGATATTTCCCGACTCCCCGGTGCGCTTCGGCTCTACCAGGTGTCGTCCATCATCACCGGTGTCTTTTTGCTGTTGCTCTGCGGCGAGGTCTACGCCAAGTTCGTGCTCGGCTACGAACTCGAGATGAACGGCTCTGAGGGCTTTCTCGCTTTCGTGCCGCGCGACACGGTTGCCGCGATCAACCTCAGCACGATCATTTTGATCGTGCACGGCTGGTTCTACGTGCTTTATCTGTTCGCCGATTTCCGCTTGTGGAGCCTGATGCGCTGGCCATTCCCGCTCTTCGTGCTGATCGCGCTCGGCGGCATCATCCCCACGCTCTCGTTCTTTCTGGAAGGCCCCATGACCCGCCGCGTCAAACGTTCTCTTGAGCAACTCGAAGCGAAGAAGGTTACCGAGGTGCGTTCATGAGTGACACCCTCGACACCGCGTCGGCGGATGCACCCCTCGCGGACTCGGGCCTCGATCGCCCGGTTCTCGTGGTCGACTTCGGTGCACAGTACGCGCAGCTGATTGCAAGGCGCGTGCGGGAGGCATCCGTTTATTCGGAGATTGTGCCGCACACCATCACCGCAGCGGAGGTGCTCGCCAAGAACCCGCGCGGTATCGTGCTCAGCGGTGGCCCGTCGAGCGTCTACGCCGAGGGAGCGCCGGCGTTCGATGCGGCGATCTTCGAGCTCGGTGTGCCGGTGCTCGGCATTTGCTATGGCTTTCAGGTGATGGCGACTGCGCTCGGCGGTACCGTCGCCCACACCGGAGCGCGCGAATACGGCTCGACCCCGGTACTCGTGAGCAACGGCGACAACGTTCTGTTGGCCGATCAGCCCGATAGCCAGACGGTGTGGATGAGCCACGGCGACTCGGTCGCCACCGCGCCGGCGGGCTTCACCGTGCTCGCTTCGACTGGATCGACGCCGGTGGCAGCGTTC
This sequence comes from Cryobacterium sp. Y11, assembly GCF_002929535.1. Classification (GTDB taxonomy): domain Bacteria; phylum Actinomycetota; class Actinomycetes; order Actinomycetales; family Microbacteriaceae; genus Cryobacterium. Next base: position 167,531 of record NZ_PJJO01000060.1, on the reverse strand, counting down.
GCCAATGACGAGAAGCGGCTTTACGGCGTGCAGTGGCACCCCGAGGTCAAGCACTCCGAAAACGGTCAGCACGTGTTGGAGAATTTTCTGCACCGTGCCGCCGGCATCAACCCCGACTGGAACAGCGGCAACGTCATCGCCGAACAGGTTGCGAAGATTCGCGCCCAGGTTGGCACTGGCAAGGTCATCTGCGGGCTCTCCGGCGGAGTCGACTCCGCCGTGGCCGCAGCCCTCGTGCACAAGGCCATCGGCGACCAGCTGGTGTGCGTGTTTGTCGACCACGGGCTGCTGCGCGAAGATGAGCGTCGCCAGGTCGAAGAGGATTACGTCAAGGCCACCGGCATTCGTTTAGTCACCGTCGACGTGCGCGAGCAGTTCCTCACCGCACTCGAGGGTGTGAGCGATCCGGAGACCAAGCGCAAGATCATCGGACGCGAGTTCATTCGTACCTTCGAGCAGGCCCAGGCGGCATTGATCGAAGAGGCCAAGGAAATCGACGGCGACCCGATCCGCTTCCTCGTGCAGGGCACCCTCTACCCCGACGTGGTCGAATCTGGCGGCGGCAGCGGCACCGCGAACATCAAGAGCCACCACAACGTGGGCGGCTTGCCCGAAGATCTGCAGTTCGAACTGGTCGAGCCGCTGCGCACCCTGTTCAAGGACGAGGTGCGCGCGATCGGTGCCGAGCTCGGTCTGCCGGCCGAAATCGTGCAGCGCCAGCCGTTTCCGGGCCCCGGCCTGGGCATTCGCATCGTCGGTTCGATCACCCAGGAACGCCTCGACCTGCTGCGCAAAGCGGATGCGATCGTGCGTGCCGAGTTGACCGCCGCCGGCCTCGACCGCGAGATCTGGCAGTGCCCGGTCGTGCTGCTCGCCGATGTGCGTTCGGTGGGCGTGCAGGGCGACGGCCGCACCTACGGCCACCCGATCGTGCTGCGCCCGGTGTCGTCAGAAGACGCCATGACGGCAGACTGGACTCGCCTGCCCTACGACCTGCTGGCGAAGATCTCTAATCGCATCACCAACGAGGTCGACGGGGTGAACCGCGTGGTGCTCGACGTCACGTCGAAGCCGCCGGGAACCATTGAGTGGGAGTGATCCCGCCGCTTCGTTAGCGGCAATAGCGTGCGAGGAAGGGCAGGCTCTGGTGAGCCGGCCCTTCCCTTGTGTGGTGTGACCGGTTGGCCCCGTGGCCGCGCGCGATACGGGCGACCGCTACGGTAATGGGCGTAGCGGCTACCGATATCGGGCGCGGCCCTGCGCAGCGCTCAGCGGGCGGGCGCCGTGAGCAGCGAGCGCGCCATGTCGCGGGCGACGTCGAACGGATGCGGGTATGTTTCCATGCCGACGGTGACGATCGCGCCCTCGTAGAGCAGCATCATCCGCTTCGCCATGGTTGCAGGGTCGACATCGTTGGCGTCCCGCAGGATTTCGGTGAACAGGTCGAGCAGCCACACCTTTTGTCGGGCAATCTCGGGGAAAACGGGGTGCCCGTCGTGCCCATCGCCGATTTCGGCCCGGGCGTTGATGGCGCTGCAGCCCTTCGCGCCGTTTTCGTCCGACCAGGAGATGGCCGCGTCGAAGACCGCTAACACGCGGTCGGGCCCTGGCTCGGGTACCCGAGTCAGGTATTTGTCGAGGAGGTCGCGCCACTGCGCATCGCGGTGTTGCAGATAGGCCACGACCAGGGCTTCCTTTGATCCAAACCGGTCGTAGAGGGTCTTCTTCGTGACGCCGGCGGCCTCGGCGATCGTGTCAACGCCGACGGCGTGGATGCCGCGTTCGTAGAACAGCTCCGACGCGGCGTCGAGCACGCGGCGGGCGGCGGGAGTCAGTGGGGCGAGGACGGGAACGTTCATGAGTCAAGTATACAGACCTGTATAGTCAAGGGGTGAGTAAACAGGGTGCTGTACCGAGTTCAATCGTCACGGTGCTGGCCGCAATCGTGTTCATCGCATCGTGGGGTTCGGGATTCATCATCGCGGTGGTCGCGACCGAAGACGCACCAGCCACGACCCTTCTGGTCTGGCGTTTCGCTCCGTTGGCCGTGGTGCTTCTCGTCGTGACCCTGATCCGGGGCAGCACGCGGGGTTACGCGCACGGAGCTGAGGCAGCAGGCCGTCATCGGAGTCTTCGCCCAATGTGGCTATGTCCTACTCGTCTACGCGGCACTCGGGGCCGGCATCACGACGGGCACCACCGCACTGATCGATGCCGTGCAACCGCTGGTGGTCGCGACTCTGGTCGGCCCCCTGCTGGGGTTGCGCGTGCGCGGCGCTCAATGGGCCGGGCTGGCGCTCGGTGCCCTGGGGGTCGTTTTGGTCGTGCGGTCGCAGATTGGCGGCGCGGCGGCGCATCCGCTTGCCTATGTTCTGCCCGTACTCGCGATGGCCTGCCTCATCGTCGGCACCTTCGTTGAGCGACGGTCCCGGGTGAGGATGCCGGTGGTCGTGACACTGACCGTGCATGTCGTTGTGACCTCCGTCGCGCTCGTCGTGATCGCGGCCGCAATGGGCACGCTCGTTCCTCCGGCGTCACTGTCGTTCTGGACCGCGACCGTGCTCTCGGCGGTCGTTCCGACTCTGGGGGCCTACGGTCTCTACTGGTGGTTGCTGCGCCGGGTGGGAATCACGACCCTCAACGCCCTGCTGTTTCTAGTGGCGCCGGCGACGGCCCTGACCGGGGCCATGTTCCTCGGTGAGACGTTAACGTTTTTGACCCTGGCTGGGTTCGCGCTCTGCGGCATCGGTGTGGCGGTCGTGCTGGTTGTCGAGGCGCGCACGACACGAGCGGATGCCGAACCCGGTCCCTCGGCTCCTGCCCGCAGTGCTGCCAGCATGAGTTCATGACACGTGAGGGCTAATGGGCATTAGCGTGTCTGGCAGAAGGCGAACAACGATGATCGATACATCCCTGGGCTTCACAATCACCCTGAAGCCGGTGGCCGACGGCACGCGCATGACCTTCGACCTGCGCGGCGTAGCCGGTGTCGAAGGCGACGGGTTATTCTACGACGGATGGCAGGACGTGCTTGATTCCCGTGGGCAATACCTGGGTCAGTCCCAAACTGCCCGATGACGAACCCTGAGCTTCGTGGATGGCCCGCGAGCGACCCACGATATCGTCGCTCCGACGCGTCGGCCAATGACGTCCCCGCGCTCGAGCCTGCCGATGCCGTCGCCGACCTTCGTGTCGCTGGACGGCGAGACTCCCGTCCTTGACCCTCTGTCTCGGGCCTCGCTAACCTGAGCTAAAACTCAAAGGAGAGCATTGTGACTGAACGCGACAACATCGATCCACAATCACGGGAACCACTTGAGGGGCTGCTGGCCTTTATGCCTGGCGGTTTCAACGGCATTCCCGACATAGATACGCGACGCGAGACTGTCGCCGAGTTGCTGCTTTCCATGGGCGCAAACCAGCCCGTCAATCTCAACGTCACGCATGAGGATCATTTCGCGTCGGGGGAGGATGGAACACCCGACGTGCTGGTTCGCATCTACAAGCCGGTCAACGCGCAGGGCAACCTGCCGGGTCTCATTTACATTCATGGTGGGGGCATGATTCTCGGGTCCATCGCGGGTGAGCAGGCCACTTGCATCTCGATCTGCGAGAGGTTGGGCATCGTTGTGGCATCCGTTGACTACCGGAAGTCACCCGAGAATCCATACCCTGCCGCGCCGGATGACTGTTATCAAGGTGCATCATGGGTCTTCGCCAACGCTGCAAAGTTGGGCATGGACAGTGAGAATATCGGCATCTATGGCGGCTCCGCTGGCGGTGGACTCGCCATTGCCGTGGCCCTGATGGCACGCGACCGGTCCGGCCCGAAGTTCAAGTACATGATGCCGATCTACCCCATGATTGATGACCGCAATGTGACACATTCCGCGCACGAGGTGACTGAGGTAGGTATCTGGGACCGCGCCGGAAACCTTGAGGCGTGGGAATGCTATCTGGGCGGTAAGCCGGCTGACCAATATGCTGCTCCGACCCGGGCCACGGATCTCACCAACCTGCCGCCGGCGTTCATCGATGTGGGGCAAGTGGATATGTTCCGCGATGAGGACTTCGACTTTGCAATGCGACTCAATCAAGCCGGCGTGCCGTGCGAGTTCCGGGTCAACCCGGGAGCGTTCCACGCTTCGGAGACTTTCGCCCCCGAAGCGGACCTCTCCAAGCGCATCTGGGCTGCTCGCTATGAGGCGTTGCAGAGGTTTATCGACGCGTAGGCGCTCCAGCGGGGCCCGCTTTGGACGCGTCGGCGCTCGTAAGAACTGGTGACGCGGTCTGGTAGCGCGCCACCCGGGATGTGCTCCGGTGGCGGGTGAAAACGGCGAGCGGACTCGCGGCGGACTCACCCGGCCCAGTTTCGCAAGGCGACCGCGTGATCGTGACGGCGCGCTTCTTCAACCTGACGGTCGTTGAGCCGGCGGAAGTCGTGGCCGTCGTCAACGAAACGGAGCGCGCTCGGTGCCGCCGAGGCGCTGAACACCTTCGTCGGGCGCGCTCATACGGTGGCTGCGTGGACAGCCGGCCGCGGCATCCGCTTGTTCAGTCTTTGGGGGCCTTGATGTATTTGCGGATAGCGCGGATGACGACAAGGGCCAGACCGAGCAGCACGATGGCGCCGCCAATGTAGCCGAACACGGCATTCGAGCCGCCGATTTCGAGGGGGAGAAGCGCGTGCAGGTCAGTGGAACTCATTACTAAAGCCAACCACAGTGTGACGAGCGCAAGGTACGAAAAAGCGCCCGCGTTCCGAAAGAACGCGGGCGCTTGATCGAAAGCGGATGCTGCTACTCGCGGGTGAGGGCGAAGATGCGCAGCAGCTCGACGTAGAGCCAGACGACAGTCATCATGATGCCGAAGGCGCCGGTCCAGCCGTACTTGCGCGGAAGGCGGTTGTTGACGCCCTTCTGAATAAAGTCGAAGTCAAGCACGAGCGAGTACGCGGCCATGAGCACGGCGAGAATGCCGATGATGACGCCGAGCTTTAGGTCGAAGCCGAGAATGCTGATGCTCGCACTGCGCATGCCGAAAGCCTGGTCGGTACCACCGAAGATCATCATGCCGACGTTGACCAGCGAGAAGATGCCGTAGCCGACCATGGCGATCAAGAAGACCTTGGTGGCCTTCTTCGAGGCGCGAATCTTGCCGCTCTTGAACAGCGCGAGGGTCACTCCGACAACCACGAGTGTGGCGAGAACGGCCTGCGTCACGATGCCCGGGTATAGCGCCTCGAAAACACTCGAGATGCCACCGACGAACAGGCCCTGCGCCGCGCCGAAGGCGAGGATCAGCGGAGCCGACGGCTCCTTCTTGAACGAGTTGACGAGGCCGAGCACGAAGCCGGCGATCGCGCCAAGAATGAATAGGAACGGCAGCACCGGCGTAGCGACCCAGGAGATCGCTGCCGCCACGAGCAAGAGCGCGAAACCGAGGCCCGTCTTGGTGATGGTGTCTTCATAGGTCATGCGTTCGGTGTCTTGCGAGCCAGCGGATGGCCGGTTGTACATCGACTGCAGATCGTTGTCCGAAAGGGCCTGCGACGACGCCACTGCGCCACGAGCGCCGAACGCTTCATTGCGGGAGAAAGCGGGGTTGGAGGATGCCATGGGTTGCTGTACTCACAATCAGATGGTGGTGTATTCGGGTGTGCGGGCGAACCAACACGCAGCGCCTGGTGCGGCACTCGTTTAAACCTATCGGAGAGCACTTTCGAATGTGCTGGGGATCAGCCGATTTGCAGCATTCTGGGCGGCATTTGGCGACGTTTCGCTACTAGCGGATGCCGGTCGTCAGCATCCGTTCTTGCGGTCCGGTTACCCTGACACCATGCAACCGATCGTCATTGGCCACCGCGGCGCAAGCGGCTACCGGCCCGAGCACACCCGTTCAGCTTTCAATCTTGCCTTCGCCCTCGGTGCCGACGCCGTTGAACCCGACCTGGTCGCGACCCGGGACGGCGTGCTCGTCATTCGCCACGAAAACGAGATTTCGGGCACAACGGATGTTGCCACCCGCGCCGAATTCGCCGCTCGCCGCACCGAGAAACACGTTGACGGCACGCTGGTCACCGGCTGGTTCACCGAGGACTTCACCTGGGCTGAACTGAGTACCCTGCGCGCCAGGGAACGTCTGCCCACCTTGCGGCAGAGCAACACAACCTTCGACGACCAGCAGCCGATTCTGCGGCTGCGCGACCTGTTCGACCTCGTCGATGCCGCGGCCGAGCATACGGATTGTATGCTCGGCATTGTCGCCGAGATCAAGCACGCCACCTATTTCGCCGGGCTCGACCTGCCGCTGCCCGAACTGTTCGCCGCCGAGGTCTCAGCGGCCGGCTGGAACACCGACCGGCTCACCGTGGAGAGCTTCGAACCGAGCGTGCTCGCCCAGGTTCGGGCCAAGGGCGTGCGCGGCAAACGCGTCTTTCTGCTCGAAGATGAGGGGCATCCGGCCGACGCTGGTGCCGGTGCCCTAAGTTATGCCGACCACCTCACCTTCGATGGGCTGGCACGCCTAGCCGCCGGGTCTGAAGGCATCGAGGGCATCAGCGTACCCAAATCCCTGATCCTTCGAAAGGATGACGCGGGTGAGGTGATCGGGGCATCCGCTCTGGTGGGCGCTGCACACGGTGCGGGGCTGGAAATCTACAGCTGGACCCTGCGCCCGGAGAACAAGTTTCTCGCGAAAACGTTTCGTAGCGGTACTCGCAAGGCCGACTTCGGCCACTGGCAGTCGGAGTTTCGCGTCATTCTCGACTCCGGCATCGATGGTGTGTTCGCCGACCACCCCGATCTTGCCGTGCACGTGCGGGACGCGCTCTGAGTCGTACTCGGGGCCCCGACTGGATGCCGGGAGACTACCGGTGTGACTGCTTATCGGCAGAGCGCCGACGTTGGGCAATCGACTGTATCCCCTGGTAGCCAAGAGTGCCTGCGAGGCACAGGAAGACAGCGCCGGAAACGTAGTCGAACCATTCCGACGCATTCCCAAAGGTGAGTACCGAGAACGCGGTTACAGCGATGGCAGCGCCGAGATAAGTAGTGCTGGTGCCCTTCGAATTTACTTTGGACTCAGCGTTCTCCGGACGTGTCATGCTCGCAGCGTACCGCGTTCACTCATGGTGTTTCGAAACGGATGACGTGGGAGAGGTGATCGGGGCATCCACTTCGAGCAGGTGCTTTTCTAGTCCGCCGACAAGCTCGATTTCGTCAACGTCTGCGCGGCGGGGTTCACAGTTGTTGGCCATGCGATCATTTTTCCATCCCGTTGACTCGATCAGCAAAGGTCGGGGGTCGCCACACTCCACAGCCCGACCCGCACCCGTGTCAGGGGCCTCGCCTACACTAGAAACCGACATGACCACACCTCTTAATGCAGAATCCGCGCCCGCCGGCCGGTCGGCCACGCCGATCATTCTCGATTCGAACGGCTACGCGGGCCCCGGCGGCAGCGAACAAAGCCCGCTGCTCGACGGGCTCAACCCGCAGCAGAAAGAGGCCGTCGAGTTCCGCGGCCAGGCGCTGCTCATCATCGCCGGCGCCGGCTCGGGCAAGACCAGTGTGCTCACCCGTCGGGTCGCGAGCCTGCTCGAAACTCGCGATGCCTGGCCGAGCCAGATTCTGGCAATCACCTTCACCAACAAGGCCGCCGCCGAAATGCGCGAGCGGGTACACGCCATTCTCGGTCAGAGCTCAGACGGAATGTGGATCAGCACCTTTCACTCCTCGTGCGTGCGCATTCTGCGTCGCGAGGCCGAAAAAATCGGACTGTCGAGCTCGTTCAGCATCTACGACTCGGCCGATACCAAGGTCACCCTCAAACGCATCATCAAGGCTCTCGACGCCGACACCTACGGATTCACGCCCGGGTCGGCCGGCGCCAAGATCTCCAAGCTGAAGAACGAGCTCGCCGATGCCGATTCCTACGCGCGCGACGCCAACATGAGCGACCCGCAAGAGGTCATGTTCGTCGAGATTTTTCGGCAGTACTCCGCCCGGCTGCGCGCCGCGAGCGCCCTCGATTTCGACGACCTCATCGGCGAGACCGTCTACCTGTTCCGTGCGTTCCCCAAGGTCGCCGCGCTCTACCGACGTCGCTTTCGGCACCTGCTGGTCGACGAATACCAGGACACCAACCACGCCCAGTACGCCCTGGTGCACGAGCTCACCCGGCCGGTCACTGCCGAACTCGCCCAGGAGATGGACGACGACGGCGTGCACGTGCGCAACCTGCGCGACGGTAGCGGCGCTATCCCCGGGGCGTCACTCACGGTGGTGGGCGACTCAGACCAGTCGATCTATGCCTTTCGCGGGGCAGACACCCGCAATATCAGCGGGTTCGAGCGAGACTACCCGGGCGCCAAGGTCATTCTGCTCGAGCAGAACTACCGGTCGACACAAAATATTCTCTCGGCCGCGAACGCGGTGATCGGCCATAACTTCGACCGCACAGACAAGAAGCTGTGGAGTGCGGGTGGCGACGGCGAAAAAATCGTCGGCTACACCGCCTATTCCGGGCACGACGAGGCCCAGTTTGTCTCCGACGAAATTCAGGTGCTGCACGCTGCCGGCATGGCCTACCGCGATATGGCGGTGTTCTACCGCACCAACGCCCAGACTCGAGCGCTCGAAGAGATTTTGGTACGTTCGGCCACTCCGTACCGAGTGGTCGGCGGCACCAAGTTTTACGAGCGGGCCGAGATTAAGGATGCCCTCGCCTACCTCATTGCCGTTGCCAACCCTGTCGACGAACTCGCCCTGCGCCGCATTTTGAACACGCCCAAGCGCGGCATCGGCCCCGCCACCGAGACCGGGCTGTCGAGTTTCGCCGACGATAACGAGCTCACCTTTCGGCAGGCCATGCGCAGCTGTGCAGCGCTCGGCCTCGGGCCGAAGGTGACCGGGGCCATCCTGAAACTGGCGGACCTGCTCGATGCTGCCGCCCTCATGCTCGTGCCAACGTCGATTACCGACGACGGCATTCCGGTCGGGGGCTCAAACGTCTCCGAGGTGCTCGAATTTCTGCTCTCCGGAAGCGGCCTGCTCGCCGTGCTGCGCAATAGCCGCGACCCGCAAGATGAGGCGCGCGCCGAGAACATCGAAGAACTCGTCGCCCAGACCAAGGATTTCAACAAGGAGAACCCCGACGGTGGCCTCGTCGACTTTCTCACCCAGGTGTCGCTCGTGGCCGCGGCCGACGACCTCGACGACGCCTCCGGCACGGTATCGCTGATGACCCTGCACACCGCCAAGGGCCTCGAATATGAGGCCGTGTTTCTCACCGGTGTCGAGGAGGGGCTGTTGCCGCACCAGATGTCGGCAAACGAGCCCGGCGGCCCGGCCGAAGAGCGCCGCCTGTTCTACGTAGGCATCACCCGCGCCCGCAAACGGCTCTACCTCTCGCTCGCCATGACCCGCGCTCAGTTCGGAAACATCAACGTGGCGATGCCGAGTCGCTACCTGCAGGAGATTCCGGCCGAGCTGATCGACTGGAAGCAGTCGCCTGGAATGGCCAACTCGCGTGGCGGCACACAGCCGCGGGCGCTCAACGCGCGCCGCGACGGGGGCTTCGGAAGCTTTGGCAACTCGCTGAGCGGCGGCTCGAGCGACGGCTACGGCGGGCGCAGCAGTTACAGCGACAGCTCGAAGCAGGCTGGCCTCCCCCCGGGCAAGCCGAAGACCGAGTGGGCGAACAAGATCACCGGAACCGTGCGCGACAATGGCAGCCTCGAGTTGGTGGCGGGCGACCGCATCCGCCATCATGACTTCGGCGAGGGCCGGGTCAATCAGGTCACCGGCGAGGGCACCAAGCGCATCGCGCACGTGCAGTTCGACAGTGCTGGTGCCAAGAAGCTGTTGATCAAGATAGCACCGATCGAAAAGATCTAACGTGGATGCAGGGCCGCCCGAAAGCTTGCGACAATGTGCGCGCTCGCTGCGTTCCTTTTAGTTCGAGGTCGCCACCCGGGCCGCCGTCGCCGTGGCACTTCCGCTCACCGTTCTGGTGCTTACCGGCCAGCTCGGGTGGGCCGCCTACGCGGCCTTCGGTGCGATGACCGCGTTGTTCGGTCGCAACGAGCCCTACCGGGTGCGGCTGCGCACGGTTACCGTGCGCTAGCACCCTGATGATCGCCATTATTGCCTGTGCTCTGGTGTTGGCCCTGATCGAGGCGCCCTTAATCGTGTTGACCGCCGGGCTGGTCGTGGTAATCGTGGCCGGAATCCTCGTCGCAGCCACGGCGGGGCTGTTTCCGGCCACGCCGATCTTTTTCGTTTTCGGTTACGCCGTGATCGCGCAGCTCCCAACTCCCGCCGATGAATTCTGGCCGCGCTGGTGCTGCTGCCCTGCCCTCCGGTCGCGGTGCTCATTCTGGTGATCGCGCGGGCGATGGCCGAGCGACGACCGGCACTGCCGGGGTACTCGTTAACGGGCGGTGAGCATCCGCTTCAGGCCGTCCTCAACACCCATTTACCCCGCGAAACGCGGACGTTGACGACTCACAGACCGTTCACAGGTTATCGATAGCTGTTCGGGGGGAGATCGACCGATGCTCTACTCATGAGCCTCGACACGCGCAGCACCCGCACCGTACCGGCGCCCCGTCACCCGGCCTACCAGAAGCGGATGCGCCTGGCCGACAGCCTGCAGATTATCTGTATCGCGTCGGTCGCCATCGTTATCGCCATCTTTCTCGCCGATGGGGGAGCTGCTAAGTTTGGCACCCCGGCGGATGCCGTCACCTCGCTGGGAATCATCGCCGGACTCGTCGGCACCGATCTCTTGCTGGTCATGCTCGTGCTGGCCGCGCGGCTGCCCCCGATCGACCGCGCGTTCGGACACGACCAGGCCATGGCCGTGCACCAGTCGCTCGGCAAGCCTGCGCTCTACCTCATTCTTGGTCACGCCGCGCTGCTCATCACGGGCTACGCGCTCGCCGAAAACGTCAACGTCTTCGCTGAGATCTGGACCATGTTCACCGGTCTGCCTGACCTGCCGCTCGCCTTTCTCGGCCTCGCGCTCATGATTGGTGTCGTCGTCACCTCGCTTGTTGTCGTGCGGCGCAAATTTCGCTACGAGGCCTGGCACGCCGTACACCTGCTCGCCTACTTCGCCGTGCTGGTGGCCATCCCGCACCAGTTGAGCGTGGGGAACCTGCTCAGTGAGGGCGCTATCGCCCGCTACTACTGGCTGGCACTCTACGTGGCAGTGGCCGGTAGCATCATCGTGTTTCGGTTCGTGCTGCCGGTTGCCCGGTCACTGCGCCACCGCCTAGTCGTAGAAGGCGTTGACGCCGTCGCGCCAGGGGTGGTCTCGATCAGGCTGACCGGGCGGCAGCTCGACAAGCTCCGCGCTACCTCTGGGCAGTTCTTCGTCTGGCGGTTTTGGGCGCACGGACTGTGGTGGCAGGCGCATCCGTTCTCGTTGTCCGCCGCGCCGACCGGGCGGGGCCTTCGTATTACCGTTCGCGGCCTGGGTGACGCTTCCCAGAAGTTGCCCCAGCTGGCTCGCGGTACCCGGGTGAGCTTCGAAGGCCCATACGGACTGTTCACCGAGAGCGCCCGCACCTCGCCGCGGGTTGTGCTGATCGCCGCCGGCATCGGCGTCGCCCCCATTCGCTCCCTGCTTGAAACCGTCTCGTTCGCACCGGGCCACGCCACCGTGCTGCTCCGCTCGCACTCCATCGGCGACACCTACCTGGTCGACGAACTGACCGACCTCTGCCGGGTTCGGGGCGCCGAGCTACGCATTATCACCGGCAAACGACCCACCGGAGTAAGTACCTGGCTTCCAGCGGATGCCGTCAGGGCCGGGAATACCCTGGGCACGCTCGTGCCCGAACTGCACAGCAGCGACATCTATATCTGCGGCCCCCGGCCTTGGACCGACGCCGTCGTTCGCGACGCCCGCTCCGGCGGGGTGCCCACAAGGCAGATCCACTACGAAAGGTTTGACTGGTGAGAGCACGCGCGGTAGCCCTGGCCACCCTGGCCTCCGTCTCGATCGTTGGTATCGGGTGGCAGCTGGGATCCCAGGCGATCGACGCCTCGCACAGCCTGACCGCGTCGAAAAGTGTCAGCACGACGACCGTCACGGCTGCGGCAGATGCTGCGGCGCAGTCCGGCACGTTCACCGGCGCGGTCGTGCAGACCCAATTCGGCAACATGCAGGTGTCGGTGACCATCGCCAACGGCGCGATCACCGAGGTTACGCCGCTGCAGCTGACCAACCGTGGCGGTCGGTCGGTCGCCATTAGCAACCAGGCGGCGCCGATCCTCCGCTCCGAAGTGCTCACAGCGCAGACGTCCACCGTGCAAAACGTCAGCGGCGCCACCTACACGACCCAGGGCTATCTACTGTCGCTGCAGTCAGCACTCGACACGGCGGGGTTTTAAGCGTGGCAGCCATCGGCGCCGATCACGAACGGATGCTCGCCGGCTCGGCTCGGCTGTGCTCGTGCCGGCACCGCGATCGCGTACAGCGTTGACCTTCGACACGATGGGCACGATCGTGAGCCTCCGGTTGGGTGACCGTGACGACGTGCGCGCTGGTCGTGCGCTGGTCGAGCCGGTGTTCCGACGCTGGGATGAGCGGTTCAGTTTATACCGGGAGGACTCGGAGCTGAGTCGGATTGCGCGCGGGAACATCCGTTTAACCGAGGCGAGTGAGCACGTGCGGGGCTGTTACGCCCTCGCCTTGGAGTGGCGTGACCGCACCAATGGCGTGTTCACTCCGCATCGGGCTGACGGCGTGATCGACCTCTCCGGCGTGGTCAAGGCGCTCGCGATAGCCGAGGCCGGTGAGGCGTTGACCGCTCAGGGTCTGCTCAACTGGTCGATCAACGCGGGCGGTGACGTGCTGGTCAGTGGCGAGCCGGGAGATCGGTTTGATGGGTGGGAGTTCGCCGACGGCGCAGTGCCAACTGGGCATCGTGTGGCCGCTCCGGCCGTGGCCAGCATCCGGACCGAATGGGTCGTGGCAATTGTCGACCCGTTCGATCGAGATGGCGTGCTGGCCAGTGTGCCGCTGCGGCATCCGTTGCGGGCCGTGGCGACCTCCGGCAGCGCCGAACGCGGGGAACATATCTGGACGCCGCTGACCGGCGAGATGTCGCCCTTTCGCCAAGTCAGCGTGTTCGCCGCGGACATCGTCACGGCCGACGTGCTCGCGACGGCCATCGTGGCCGGTGGCGAAGCGACGCTGAACGAGGTGACCGCGCGGTTCGCCATCGAAGTGCTCACGGTGGTGCGCGGCGGACAGATGCTCGCGACACCGGGGCTGCGCCGGAACGCGTAGGAGGCCGCCTGTCGATCAATGCGGCCAGTGTCGTGGCGGCATCATCCGGCCGAGCAGATCGTGGACGGCCCCGGTGTACTCCGCCGTGTCCGGATAGTTTCCATGGCTGGCAACGGTCACCAGGTAGGTAGTCGGCTCAAGCTCGCCCGCTCCGCGGTCGATTTCGTTGGCACGGCCGCGGTAGCTATTCACTGGAAACCCGAGATAGTCGGTACGCCGCCACACGTTGATCCAGAGCGGCTGGGCCGGTCGGCAACGTCTCGTGGTGGGGGTCAGAATCGCGCGGAGGGTGCCAGGACCGTCCGGTGCTGGCCGGCCGCGCTCCTGCTCATCGTCGAGTACCTGGCGCAGCCAGGGGTCCCCACCGAACAGTCGTGGCGCCTGGCATGGCCTCGTGCCCAGCACCTCCGGGCCGAGCAGCTCGGGCAGGAATCGCCCGAAGTAGGCGCGCAGCTGTGTTCCGTAAGTCAGCAGGCCGATGCGGGGTGGCGGCACCTTTGACCCGACTACGCACGGCTGGGCACCGGTCGAACCGCTGCTGACGTTGGCGAATATGGTGGATACCGCGAGTACTGCCCCGAGGCTGTGTGCCGAGAGCACGACCCGGCGCCGCTTCGACGCAGTGTCCGTGGCCTCGAGCCATTTTCGCACCCTCGAATTGAGCTCGGGCACCACGCGGTCCGAATAGCACGGCGGTCCGAACGGATGCCCGGCGCGTGGCAGAAAACAAATCACATCCCAGAGCACGCCCATCGGTCGCTCGGTATTTGTAAGAGCGTTCGCCGCGACGGCGGTGAAGGCCGCGAGTGCAATCGCAGACAGCATACCGACGGCGATACTTTGTGCGGGGATCGTCACTACTGTTGTCGTAAAGTCCGACGGGACTCTCAGAATGACGGTGGCGACGAGGCCGACGCCGACGATAGCGGCCAGAATTCCGACAAACGGTTCGCCGCGCTGGGCGAGGGCCGCGATTCGGCGCGCCTTGAGTATGCGCTGTTCAAGCCGGTCAAATGTCTGCGGAATCGGGGGACGGTCATTGCCGTAACCGGGTAGCGGCGAAAACTTGACCCGTTCATCGGGCGTGACTCCGTCACGTTTGAGTACGGGGGTGCTCAGGCGAAACAACCGGGTCACGAGTGGTACCAGGATTACGGCGGCGAACAGCAGCGCGACGACGAGCATGCCGAGAAGCGCGACGCCGAACTCGACATAGGCCGGAGGCACGATCAGCGGAGAGGGCGGTGGCGCGGCACGAAACATGTCATCCCTGAGCAGTTTGCCAGCTAGGGGCATCGCCAGAAAGGCCGCGAACCCGACCACGACGAGGCTCGCGAGGGCCATGGCTACGCCGAGGGCCAGGAGCATGACCACACCGGGGCCCATCCCGCGCCAGCCTTCATAGGCAAAGTCCGCGTGGCGTTTGGCGCGGCCCGCGCCAATCGGAAAGACCAGCACGATCACGAGCTCGACGGCCAGAAGAAGCGCAGCGCCAAGGTAGTAGGGAACGGCATCCGCAGCAATGGCCGAGATTACTGGAGTTGCAGTCGCGCTCACGCTAGCCGCCCGACCGAACACGAGGCACACCAGCGCCCCGGTCATTATGACGATCGATAGCCAGATCGGTACGCCGCGGCGCCAGCCCAGGGCCGCCACGCTCAGGCCGAGCAGAATCCCCACGAGCAGGGTGGGCGCAGCCTCCAAGCCGAGCAGGGTGGGTAATGGGTCGAGGGGCTGCGCTGCCGGGTCCGGGTCGAAGCCGCTTGAGATGCCGACGACGAGAAAGACCGCACCGGAGAGCGCGAGAACCCAGCCGGAGATGCGGCGCCGACGGAGAAGTCGATCGGGGTTAGTCTCCGACGTAATACAGATGAGAATTCCGACCCACAATAGGCCCGCCGCCGCTACAACCAGGCACGCGAACGCGATCGGTGACGTGGCGATGGCGACGGGGAGCGCAAGGAGGCCACTCTGAAGCGAAGGATTAGCAGCATACCCCCGAAGCTCGAGATTACCGGCGAACAGGCGGTCGCCCGCGAGGAGTGTGACGAGAAAGAACACAACGGCCGAAAAGTGCAGCCGCTCGGTCGTCGCCGCGATGCGGGCCTGGACCCAGAATTCGGCGGAGGCCAGGAGCGGGGGCCGCGCCGCGGCTGCCGACGCTTCGAAGATAGCTGTCGCGGCGACGGCGGGGGCGACGGGCGTTTCCTCGTCAGCTTCAGCGGGCTTGGCCAGCTTTGCAATATTGGGTTCGTAGCGCACGCGGGCCCGGTGCGAGAGGGCATAGAGCAGTAGCATGATGGCGAGCGGAACGAGCGACAGAAGCGCGAGTCTGACGCCGCGCGTGAGGTCACTCAATGCGTCGAAGAACGGTGGAAGCTGGCTGCAGACCGTTCTGCCAAGCGAGTCGCTGAGTGGAAAACACTGCACGCCGATCAGATCGAGACTGACCGAGGCGAGGGCCGTCACGTAAATGAGGGTCAGGCCGAGGGCAAACAAGCGCAGGACGGGTGCACCGCGACCCCCATCCCAGCGGCCGGGTTCTTGATTCAGGGGGATGCGCCGCGTCCAGTAGGCAACGTTGCAGAGCCCGAACGGCAGGATCAGTACCCAGCCGAGGTGCACGAACAGGGTGCCGATGAGCGCGAGTGGTCCGCCACCGGAGCGCGTCATGCCGCCCCAGGAATACGCCTCCCGGCGCTCGCGGCGGTCCGGCGGGGGTTCCTGTTCGATCCAGAACGCGCCGAGGTCATCGCCGTCGACGCGCTCAACCTTCTTGGGAGCGACGCCGAGCATCGAGGCCGGGGTCGTGTTCTTGATGCCGTGGATGCGCAATTCCAGCGTTTCCGGCGCTGGGAGCACTCTGACGTGCGGCCGGAGTGCGAGAGGTACATTTGCTTTCACCGGAACCACCTGTCGACGGCCTGCTAATGCGCCGAGAATACTACCGGCGCACGGGAGCGTCTAGGCTCGCCAAATTGACAGCTTGCCGATCAGGGCTGGTGCGACGCGCCACTGACCGCACGCGGCGAGGTCCAGGTCGCGGCGCTCGGTGAGTGGATGCGCACGGTGCCGCTCGCGGCGGCGTGCATGAGCGACCTCACCCGCAGGACCATGCAGGGGGCGCTGGCCGGCTACCCAAATCTGGACCCCACGCCCATGTCGGCGCTACGTGAATGGCACGACGGGGAGCCCAGCGTCAGCGAGATGGATGCATCCTGAGCGTAGGTCGCAGAGCGGCCAAGATCTCGCGTGCCGGTTCAACCAACGGCAGCGAGGCCTAGAACGGTGTGCTGGCCCAATCGTGGTTGGGGTCGGCGAGCTCGGCCCAGACATCGACCGGGCGCTTCGGGGTGTCATCGGCGGTATCAGCATCGGTGTCGGTTGCGGTGCTGGCTATCCACCGGGCGACGTCGTTGATCGCCGCCGCACGCGCGGCGTGAGCGCGGTTGATGGCGAGGTCACACTCCCGCACCACGTCGAGCAGCCGCACCTGCTCTACATCAACGGGACGTGCCTTCCAGTCCTGAAGCGACGCCGCGACCACATAGTCCAGGGCCTTCACCCCAGAGATCGGGATCGTTCTCGCCGAATGCCGCGTGTGCGCGGGCTTGCCGGGCACAATCCCCGCTGCCGCCATCTCAGCTGCCCACTCGGCACGCTCCGCAGCATTCACTACTACCCGGGCGTCAACCGCAGCGTTCTCTGCTGCGAGAACGTCGGTCTCGCGACTCGCGCTCGGAGGTTGCGGAGGTGGATCGTCATTGATATCCATACCTAAATTATCCCACATATCCAACAAAAAAAGCGAGATTTATTCGGGTTTCACTCGGGTTTAAGGGCGTGAGTCTCGTATCTAATTTTGCCAGCATTCGGAATCTGTAGCGAGCATCGTCCCGGTTCGTGGGGTGACTTTATCTGTTGACCGACGACACCGCCGCGGAGTAACGCGGAGCCAGACCTCTGGCCAGAGCTCTACGCTTGAGCCCGCAGCGGAACGGGGCGAGAATCTAGGATCAGGCCGGGGTGGGCATCCGTTTGCGAGAGGCGCGACGCACGAGCGCGGCGATTGCGCGCCAGCCGAGCAAGAAGACACCGAGCACAATAATCGTGACAATGACGAAACTGACCTGCACGCCCTGGCCGCTCGCGAGCCGCAGGAGCAGGCCGCCGGCGACGGTCGCGGTCCAGACGCCGAGACCGGTCCAGACCAGATTGTGTGGGTGTCGCCAGGCGCGCAGCAACAGCCAGCCGATGATCAGCCCACCGAGAAAAGGCCAATAGGTCACGCCAAGGCCGGCCAGGGTTTCACCGTGGTTCAGTCGACCGCTCACGGCAAACACAAGCACCAGGAACGCGTCGAGTGCGCCCGCCACGATGATCGATTTACGGGAGATTGGGCCAGATCCGGTGTGCAGTGATGCCATTTTCTTAGCCTAGTTGCCGGTGAGCTACACGCTGCCGCCGATGAGCGCGCCGATGACATAAGTCACGGCGAGCGCGAGAATGCCGCCGATGACAATGCGTGCGATGGCCCGCGGCTTGGGGCTATTGCCGAGGTGGGCGCTGAGCCAGCCGGTGATGACGAGGGCGATCAGCACCGCCATAAACGTGGCAGCAATGCGCCATTCGGCTGGCGGCAGCAGCACGGCGAGCAGGGGAAGCGCCGCACCAACAGTGAAGGCGATAGCGGATGCGTACGCCGCGTGCCAGGGATTGGACACGTCTTGTTCGGTGATGTGCAGCTCAACTTCGAGGTGCGCCGCGAGGGCGTCATGCTTGGTCAGCTCGACCGCCACTTGCTGGGCGGTCTGGGCTGAGAGCCCCTTTGCTTCGTAGAAGCCGGCCAGTTCGGCGAGCTCCTCCTCGGGCTCATTTTCGAGTTCCCAGGTCTCCTTGGCGATCAGGGCGCGTTCGGAGTCACGCTGGCTGCTCACCGACACGTATTCGCCGAGGGCCATCGAAATCGCCCCAGCCAGCAGGCTCGCGACACCGGCGATAAGGATGACGTGAGAATCCGTGGTCGCTGCCGCCACACCGACCACCAGTGCAGCGACGGATACGATGCCATCGTTCGCGCCGAGAACACCGGCGCGCAGCCAATTGAGCCGTGAGGCGAGGCCAGCAGCGTGTGGTTCCACCACTTGAGACAGATTGGTCATGAGTATAGGTAAGCATTACGCCGCTAGCTGGTCTAGCAAGGTGTGGCTTGCCTTGCGTGATGGGCCGTGACCAGGGGTGCGACTCGACCCCTAATTCACGCGATAGAGTTTTCACGGGCCGGTATGTCTTGATGTCGAGCTATTTTGCGGCAACGACTGCTGTTACCAATAACCTCATATATCTTCACCGGCGGTGTGATCGCCAAGACGCGGATTGGAAGAGCAGCGTGGACCTTTACGAGTACCAAGCGAGAGACCTCTTTGAGGAATATGGTGTGCCGGTTCTGCCGGGCATCATCGCGGACACCCCCGCCGACGTGCGTGCAGCGGCCGAGAAGCTCGGCGGCGTTGTCGTCGTCAAGGCGCAGGTCAAGGTTGGCGGCCGTGGCAAAGCCGGCGGCGTCAAGGTAGCCAAGACCCCGGATGACGCCGAGGCCGCAGGCCGCGACATTTTGGGCCTCGACATCAAGGGCCACACCGTGCACCGCGTCATGGTGGCCGGTGGAGCTCGCATCAAGGCAGAGTTCTACTTCTCCGTACTGCTCGACCGCTCCAACCGCTCCTACCTGTCGCTGGCCAGCTACGAGGGTGGTGTCGAGATCGAAATTCTCGCCGTCGAAAAGCCCGAAGCGCTCGCGTACACGGCTATCGACCCCGCAGTGGGCATCGACCTCGCCGTCGCCAAGCAGATCGCCATCGACGCGAAGTTCCCGGCCGAGCTCGTCGACAAGGTCGCTCCGGTCTTCGTCAAGCTCTACAACGTATTCACCGGTGAAGACGCGACCCTGGTCGAGGTCAACCCGCTCGTACTGACCGAAGAGGGCGACATCATCGCCCTCGACGGCAAGGTCACGCTCGATGAGAACGCCGACTTCCGTCACCCCAAGCACGCCCTCCTTGAGGATGCTGCTGCAGCTGACCCGCTCGAGGCCAAGGCCAAGGCTGCCGGCCTCAACTACGTCAAGCTCGACGGCGAAGTTGGCATCATCGGCAACGGCGCTGGGCTCGTCATGTCGACGCTCGACGTTGTTGCCTACGCCGGCGAGAACTTCGGCAGCGTCAAGCCGGCCAACTTTCTCGACATCGGGGGCGGAGCATCCGCTGAGGTCATGGCAGCCGGCCTCGACGTCATCCTCGGTGACCCGCAGGTCAAGAGCGTGTTCGTCAACGTCTTCGGCGGCATCACCGCCTGTGACGCCGTCGCGAAGGGCATCGTTGGCGCGCTCGCCGAGCTCGGTTCGAGCGCCAATAAGCCGCTCGTGGTGCGCCTCGACGGTAACAACGTCGAGGAGGGTCGTCGCATCCTCGCTGAGGCGAACCACCCGCTCGTAACACTGGCCGCCACCATGGACGAGGGCGCCGCCAAGGCCGCCGAACTCGCCCACGCAGCGAAGTAAGGGACAACATGTCAATCTTCCTCAACAAGGACTCCAAGGTCATCGTTCAGGGCATCACCGGAGGTGAGGGCACCAAGCACACCGCCCTCATGCTCAAGGCCGGTACCCAGGTCGTCGGTGGCGTCAACGCCCGCAAGGCCGGCACCACCGTCGTGCACGGAGACGTTTCGCTGCCCGTCTTCGGCACGGTCAAAGAGGCCGTCGAGAAGACCGGCGCCGACGTCTCGATCATCTTCGTACCGCCGGTGTTCACCAAGGACGCCGTCATCGAAGCGATCGACGCCGAGATTCCGCTCCTCGTTATCATCACCGAGGGCGTTCCGGTTCAGGACTCGGCCGAGTTCTGGGCGTACGCCATCAAAAAGGGCAACAAGACCCGCATCATCGGTCCGAACTGCCCCGGCATCATCACGCCCGGTGAAGCTCTCGTTGGCATCACGCCGGCGAACATCACCGGCAAGGGTCCGGTCGGACTCGTCTCCAAGTCGGGCACCCTGACCTACCAGATGATGTACGAACTGCGGGACCTCGGCTTCTCCACCGCGATCGGTATCGGTGGCGACCCCATCATTGGCACCACGCACATCGACGCCCTCGAGGCCTTCGAGAACGACCCGGAGACGCTCGCGATCGTCATGATCGGCGAAATCGGCGGCGACGCTGAAGAGAAGGCCGCCGAGTACATCAAGGCGCACGTCACGAAGCCGGTCATCGGCTACGTGGCCGGTTTCACCGCACCAGAGGGCAAGACCATGGGCCACGCCGGCGCCATCGTCTCTGACGGAGCCGGAACCGCCCAGGGCAAGAAGGAGGCCCTCGAGGCCGCCGGAGTCAAGGTCGGAAAAACGCCGAGTGAGGCTGCCACCCTGCTGCGCGAGGCACTCGCCGCACTGTAAGTAGCACCAGTTGAAGGGCCCGCCGATTATCGGCGGGCCCTTTGTGCGTGGTTGGGCGTGCCTACTTGCGGATATTTCGAGCGGATGCCCGTTGGGCCGCGAAACGATGCGCACGTGTGCGTTGGGGCTCTGATATCTCCGCAGTTGCGCACGGACTGGGCGCGGCAGAGGCCCGGGCCTGGGCGCGTGCTGGCGGGCAATGTCGGCGCGGCGATATAGGCTCACAACGGATGAATCGCATAACGACAGCCCTGCTCGCCGCTCTTGAGGCATTACTTGTTGTCGCTATCGGCATTGGCCTCGCCATGGTGCCGCTCACCGTACTGTGGGCCGCCCACTTCGGCTTGTCGGTTGAGTGGTTCGTGTTCTGGCGAGCTGCGGCCGATATTTGGCTGCTCGGCAACGGCGTCGACCTCACGGTGCAGCTCGGCCCCGACATTGCCGCCGCGCTCGGCCTGGCTGGCGCAGACACCCCTTTTCTGATCACCGTCGTGCCGCTCGGCTTCGCCATGCTTTCTGTGCTCATGGGCATGCACACCGGCCGTCGCGCCGCCGAAACCCCGCATCGCTGGACCGGCGTCGGCGTAGCCGTTGGCAGCTATGCGGTTCTCGCCGCGCTGGTGACCCTGTCCGCCGTCTCGGAGACGGTGACGCCCAACCAGCTGCAGGGGCTCGTGCTACCGACGCTCATCTATGCGGCTGGCGTCGTGGCCGGGGCGGAACTGGGGCGGCGCAAGACCGTGGAAGTTGCAAAGCGTCTGGATCCGGTGAGCCGGCGCATCCGTTCGTGGTATCGAAAGCTGCCGCAGACCACGCGCATCGTGATCGCCGGCGCACTGCGCGGCGGAACCGCTGCCGCCGCCGGGGTGCTGATCGTGTCGGCCGTGGCCGTTACCGTGCTGATCGCCGTCAATTACGCGACCATTATCGGGCTCTACGAGGCGGTGCAAGCCGGTGTCGTCGGCGGCGGCACGATCACCCTCGCGCAGCTCGCGCTCATCCCCAACTTCGTGATCTGGGCCACAGCCTGGTTTATCGGACCCGGCATCGCGATGGGCGTCGGCAGCACGGTCTCGCCGATAGGTACCGTCGTTGGCACCCTGCCCGGCCTGCCCATCTTCGGCGCGCTGCCGCAGGGAACGCCGGCCTACGGATTTCTCGGCTTGCTCGTTCCGGTGCTGATCGGCTTCGTGTGTGCCGTCGTGACTCGGCAGCGGCTGGATCGGCCCGGCGTGCCCGAGCGCACCACGCTCGAGCACATCCTGACCGGCCTCGGTATGGGCGTGGTTGCCGGTGCGCTGCTCGGCCTGCTCGCCTGGTGGTCAGCCGGCGCGATGGGCCCCGGGCGCCTCGTGGAGGTTGGGCCGGATCCGCTACTGGTCGGCGCGCTGGCCGCAGCCGAAATCGGCGTTGCGGCGGCCCTCGGCATGCTCGCGGGCCGGATGCGTATCCCTGCCAAACGGTAAGCTCAACACCGTGCTGTCTATTGTCGTCTTAATCTCCGGCGGAGGTTCCAATCTGCGAGCCCTGCTCGAGGCGTCGGAAGACGCCGAGTTTCCGGCGCGCATCGTCGCAATCGGCGCCGACCGAGACGCCGAGGGGCTTGAGCTCGGGGTTGAATTTGGCGTTCCGGCCTTCTCCGTGCCGTTCTCGTCGTTTACAGACCGCGCCGCCTGGGGCGACGAACTGCTCGCCCAGATTCAGCAGTGGCAGCCCGACCTGGTCGTGCTTAGCGGCATGATGCGCCTGCTACCGCCGCGCGTGGTCGCCGCGCTGTCGCCGAACCTGATCAACACACATCCGGCTTATCTGCCCGAGTTTCCGGGTGCGCACGCCGTGCGTGACGCCCTCAGCGCCGGCGCCGTGCAAACCGGCGCGAGCATTATCGTGGTCGATAACGGTGTCGACGCGGGCCCCATCCTCGTGCAGGAGCGCGTTGACGTGCTGCCCGGCGACACCGAAACTTCCCTGCAGAATCGCATCAAGATCGTCGAGCGACGCCTGCTCATTCAGGCCGTACTCGACATCGCCAACGGACACATGAACCTCAAGGAGTACTCCAACGCATGAGTGGCCACACCAACGCGCCCAGCTCGTACCGTAACCGGGACCAGATCACCATCGAGCGCGCACTCATTTCCGTGAGCGATAAGACCGGCCTGGTCGAGCTCGCCGCCGCGCTACAAGCGGATGGCGTCGAAATCGTTTCCACTGGATCCACCGCCGCCACGATCCGCGCCGCAGGCCTAGACGTCACCGATGTCTCGGCAGTCACCGGTTTTCCGGAATCCCTCGACGGCCGCGTGAAGACCCTGCACCCGGGCGTGCACGCCGGAATCCTGGCCGACCTGCGCCTCGAAACGCACGAAGCGCAACTGGCCGAGCTCGGCATCAAGGCCTTCCAGCTGGTCGTCGTCAACCTGTACCCCTTCGTTGAAACCGTGGAGAGCGGCGCCGAAGCGGCCGACGTGATCGAGCAGATCGACATCGGTGGACCGACGCTGGTGCGGGCATCCGCTAAGAATCATGCCAACGTGGCCATCGTGGTCGACCCGGCCAACTACGGCGAGATCATCGCCGCCGTGGCTGCCGGCGGCTCGACCCTCAAGCTGCGCCAGAAGCTCGCCTCGCTCGCGTTCGATCACACCGCCGACTACGACCTGAGCGTGTCGGCCTGGTTCACTGAGAACGTCTACGACCAGTGGCAAGACGACACGGAAGCGCTTGAAGAGGACGTCGAGTTTGAGGCGGTCGAAGAAGAAAACGAGGACGAGTCGCCGTTCCCCGAGGGACTCGGCATCGAGGTTAGCCGCGAGGCGATTTTGCGTTATGGCGAGAACTCGCACCAGGCCGCAGCGCTCTACGTCGGCGACGGCGGCCGCGGCATCGCCCAGGCCAAGCAGCTGCACGGCAAAGAAATGTCGTACAACAACTACGTCGATGCGGATGCTGCTGTGCGCGCCGCCTTCGACTTCAGTGAGCCGGCGGTCGCCATCGTCAAGCACGCGAACCCTTGCGGAATCGCCATTGCCAAGCCGAACGCTCCGGATTCCATCGCCTCGGCCCACCTGCGCGCGCACGCCTGCGACCCGATCTCCGCGTTCGGCGGCGTGATCGCCGCGAACCGCGTCGTCACGCTCGGCATGGCTGAGACGGTCAGCGCGATCTTTACCGAGGTGCTCGTTGCCCCCGGCTTCGAACCGGCCGCGATTGAGTTGCTCACCAAGAAGAAGAACATTCGTCTGCTTGAATTGCCCGCCGACTACGAACGTTCCTCGCTCGAACTGCACCAGATCTCTGGCGGCCTGCTCGTGCAAGAGACCGACAGCTTCGAAGAATTCAGCTCGGCCGGCTGGACCCTCGTGGCCGGTCCCGACGTGGATGCCGCCACTCGCGCCGACCTCGAATTTGCGTGGAAGTCGTGCCGCTCCGTGAAGTCGAACGCTATTCTGCTCGCGCACGCGGGGGCATCCGTTGGTGTGGGAATGGGCCAGGTCAACCGGGTCGACTCCTGCCACCTCGCCGTGAGCCGCGCCGGCGAGCGGGCCGAGGGCTCGGTCGCGGCCTCTGACGCGTTCTTCCCGTTCGCTGACGGGCTCGAAGTACTGCTCGAGGCCGGTATCAAGGCCGTCGTGCAGCCCGGTGGATCGGTGCGCGACCCCGAAGTCATCGCCGCGGCCACCGCTGCTGGCGTCTCGATGTACTTCACCGGAGAGCGTCACTTCTTTCACTGAGTCACAGGTGAGAAGCACCGTCGATTGTGAATCGGGGGTGCTTTTTGCGTACCCACTCCGGCTATCCTGTTCGAGGCGGTGTCACACCCTCTGCACCGTCACACTGGCCCACAAAGCCCGAAACAACGGAGTTTTCATGACCCTCACGCACCCTGCCGCCGCTCTCGATTCCCTCGCGCAGATCCCGCTTTCCCATGAGAAAGTACTGATCACGACCGGGGAGCGCTCCGGTCTGATGATCACGGTTGCCGTACACTCCACCCGGCTCGGCCAGGCCCTCGGCGGCGCGCGCCTCTGGCAATACGCGAGCTGGACCGATGCGGTGGCCGACGCGCTGCGCCTCTCTACCGCCATGACGCTCAAGAACGCGGCCGCCGGCCTGAACCGCGGCGGCGGCAAGTCGGTCATCTACTTACCGCTCGGCACGGTGTTGACCGACGCGGACAAGCGCCTGGCGATGCTCGACCTCGGCGACGCCATCGAAAGCTTGAACGGCGCGTATATGACCGCCGAAGATGTCGGGACGAGCGCCGAACTGATGGCCATCGTCGCCGAGCGCACACATCACGTCTGCGGGCTGCCCGTCGCGAGCGGCGGCGTTGGCGAACCAGCGGATGCCACGGCGGCCGGCGTCTATGCGAGCATCGAATCCACCCTCGAGGCGCTGTTCGGCAGCCGCGCGGTACGTGACCGCCACCTCGTCATCTCCGGCCTCGGCCAGGTTGGCGGGCGCCTCGCGACCGCCCTCGCCGCGGCCGGTGCAACACTGACCGTCACGGATATCAATGCCGACAAGCGCGCGCTGGCCGAGGAGCTCGGCGCCAGCTGGGTGTCGGCCCTTGGCGCCCACCGGGTGCACGCCGACCTGTTCGTGCCGTGCGGTCTCGGCGGCGCGCTGACCGCCAGCGTCATCGCCGAGCTCAACGTGCTCGGCGTCTGCGGTGCCGCCAACAACCAACTCGCGACCGACGCCGGAGCGGCCCAATTAGACGCGCGCGGCATCCTCTGGGCACCGGATTTTGTCGTTAACGGCGGCGGAGTGGTCTACCTCGACATGGCGAGCGAGCCGAACGCTGACCGCGCCCAGATCACGCAGCGCGTCGCCCATATCGGCGACGTGCTGACGCAGGTCTTCGCGGATGCCCGCGCGAACGAGATCACGACGCTCGCGGCGGCCGAGATGCTCGCCGCGGCTCGCCTCGACGCCGCCCGGTAGCGGGCGCCGCTACTCGCGCAGGTCGGCCGGGATAGTCGGCAGCACCCGAGCCGCCGTACGGCGTTCCTTGACCGTCGTGCGTGCGGCCTTGCCCAGTTCGGTCAGAATAGGGATTCCGGAGAGCAAAATAATGCCGATGATGAAGTATTCGCTGTACGCGGCGACGAAAGCGATCTTGCCGAGGAAGAACCCGACCAGGGTGAGGCCGACGCCCCAGGCGAACGCACCAATCGCGTTATAGGTCACGAAGGTGCGGTAGCGCATCTTGCCCACGCCAGCCGCGACGGGCACAAAGGCGCGAAAGATCGGCAGAAAGCGGGCCATGATGATGGCCTTGCCGCCGTGCTTGACGAAGAAGGCGTTGGTGCGCTCGACATTCTTCGGGTTGAAGAACCGGTTTTTCTCCCGCGAGAACACCGCTGGGCCCGCTTTTCGCCCAATGACATAGGCGAGCTGGTCGCCGGCAAAGGCGGCAACGAAGATGACCATGCAGGTGAGCCAGATCGGGAGGGGAACGACGCCGGTGGCGGTGAGCAGCCCTACGGTGAAGAGCAGGGAATCGCCCGGCAGAAACGACAGCACGAGAAGTCCGGTCTCAATGAACACGACAGCGGCGACGCCGAGCAGCACGAAGGATCCAAACCAGCCGATCAGCCACTCAGAGTCGAGAAAATCGATTCCGAACAGAGTGGGCAGCATGAAGAAGTCCTTCCGAGGTGGCGACGGCAGAGTGTTGCCCGTGCGCGCGATAAACGTTGACCCCAGACTACGGGACGGATTCGGGAAACTTTGAGAGAACTTTCGCCAAACGGATGCTGTCAGACGAGAAATGCCTTGCGTTCTACCCCCCTTTCACCATATTCTGGAAGGCTGCCTGATCCGGGGGGCATGAGACACACGGTACTTTAGGCGCCCAGGAGGCAGACATGACAAAGACAGCACCGATCACGCTCGCAATGGTTGCGAACGACGGCGCTCGCTTTGGTGCGTTGCCCCGGTTTCGTGCCTCCGCCGGCCTCGCTGCCGCCAGTCTCGCCACCGCTGTGGCGTTTGTCGACTAGCAGCCTCCTCGTCCCGCTCGGCTCGGTGCCGAAGCAGAGATCGGCCGGCCAGTGAGCATCCGCTCAGCACAGCCGCCGGGGCAGCCCGTAACTGCCCACTGACGCGTTCGTCGCATCCCGCTTCTCGGGTGCACGCCGCCATGAGTACATCCACCGTTACCGGAACCGTTTGGTCCCGGCGACCAGAGTCATCCGCTGCGCCCTGCACTCCAAGCTCAGCCGCACCGCTATCAGGACTGGATCATGACTACCACCGCCCCTCCGGCGCAACCGCACCACGTCAACGATGCTGCAAACCGCGGCAACACCTTTCGCACCCTGCTGCGTCTCTACCCCTACGCCAAGCCAGCGATGCCGCGCATTTACCTTGGCATGGTCTCCGCCCTCCTCGCTGGGCTCGTCGCCCTCGCCATTCCGCAGGTGCTTTCCTGGCTGGTCGACGGCCCGCTCAGTTCCATTGGCAGGGGCGACAGCTCTTCGCAAATCTGGACGGCCGTCTGGATTGTGCTTGGTCTCGGCGTGGTCGAGGCGATCATGATCGCCCTGCGCCGCTGGTTTGTGCTGACCCCAGGCACTCACATCGAAGCGCGCATGCGCAACCATCTCTATTCCCGGCTGCAAGACCTGCCGGTGAGTTTTCACGACCGCTGGCCGAGCGGCCAGCTGCTTTCGCGTGCCGTGAGTGACCTCAACCTGATTCGACGCTGGGTGTCGTTCGGGCTTGTGTTGCTCGTGGTCAACTTTCTCACCATCGTCGTCGGCGTCGCGATTCTGCTCTGGATGCACTGGCTGCTCGGCGTGATCTTCGTGGTCTGCTCCATCCCGATCTGGATCTACGGCTACGTCTTTGAGGAGAAGTACTCGGTCATCGCCCGCCGCAGCCAAGATCAAGCCGGCGACCTTGCGACCGCCGTCGAGGAATCCGTGCACGGTATTCGCGTGCTCAAGGCGTTCGGGCGCGGCTCGTTTGCGCTGAAGAACTTTGCCTCGCAAGCGGAAAGCCTGCGCGGCACCGAGATCGAGAAGGCTCGCGCCATCGCTGGCATCTGGCTCTGGCTGCTGCTTGTTCCCGATGTCGCGTTCGCGCTCTGCCTCGTGGCCGGCGTGTGGCTCACTAGCCAGGGCGATTTAAGCGGTGGCGAGTTGCTGGCGTTTTTTGCGACCGCGACCGTGCTGCGGTTTCCGGTGGAGTCGATCGGGTTTTTGCTGTCAATGACCTTCGACTCGCGCACCGCGACCGACCGATTCTTTGACATTCTCGATACCCCGAACGAGATCACCGACCCCCTCGCGCCGTCCACCCTGCCCGCGCCGCGCGGCCGACTCGCCTTCGACAATGTGCATTTTCGCTACCCGGATTCGCCCGAGCGTTTTCCCGACCTGCTCGATGGCATCGACCTCGTGCTGGAACCGGGGGAGACCATGGCGCTGGTCGGTCTGACCGGCTCGGGAAAATCAACCATGACGGCGCTCACGACCCGGCTGTATGACGTGACAGCCGGAGCTGTGACGCTCGATGGTGTCGACGTGCGGGCGTTCAGTCGCGAGGAACTGCGCAGCCACCTGGCGATGGCATTCGAGGACGCAACGCTGTTCTCGGCATCCGTTCGTGACAACGTTCTGCTCGGGCGCGCCGAATTCGCGCAGGACAGCCCCGAAGCGGATGCCGTGCTCGCGCAAGCACTGCAGATCGCTCAGGCCGGTTTCGTGCACGATCTGCCGCTCGGTGTCGACACCCTCGTCGGTGAGGAAGGCATGAGCCTCTCGGGTGGCCAGCGGCAGCGCCTCGCGCTCGCCCGCGCGGTCGCGGCGCGGCCATCCGTTCTCATTTTGGACGACCCGCTGTCAGCCCTCGACGTGAACACCGAATCGCTCGTGGAGAACGCACTGCGCGAGGTGTTGGTCGACACGACCGCGCTGATCGTGGCGCATCGACCGTCGACGGTCATGCTCGCCGACCGGGTGGCGCTGCTTGAAGACGGCCGCATCACCGCCGTCGGCACCCACTCGGAGCTGCTGCGCAGCAGCCCGCACTACACCTTCGTCATCTCCAGCCTTGAAGACGAAGAACGAAGAGAATCTTCTCGAGCGGAGGGATCGCTGTGAGTGTCACGGCCAATTCAAGCGTGAACGGCGTCAACGGCGAGGAACGCCACGACTTCACCAAGGCCGAAAGCAAGCAGATTCGGGCGCGATCGCTGCAGCTGCTCGGCTCGCTGCTGTTTCCGGTGCGCAGCAAAGTCGTGCTCGCCATGCTCGTCGTGGTCGTGTCGACCGCCGCGCAGGTGGCTGGCCCGGCGCTGATCGCTTTTGGTATCGACCGCGGGCTGCCGGCGCTGCGGGAGCAAGACTGGCTACCACTGGCCGCAACCGGCGGGGTCTACCTCGTCGCCGGAGTTCTGGGCGCGCTGCTGATCGCGTGGTACACCGTGCTGAGCGCCCGGATCAGCCAGGCCGTGCTGATCGACCTGCGCAAGCGAGTCTTTCTGCACACCCAGAAACTCAGCCTCGAATTTCACGAGTCCTACACGTCTGGCCGCATCATCTCGCGTCAGACCAGCGACCTCGACGCGATTCGGGAGCTGCTGGACTCCGGCATCAACCAGCTGGTGCAAGGCATCCTCTATATGTCATTCACCGCGATCGCGCTCGTGCTGCTCGACGGAACCAGCGGACTCGTGTTGCTCGGCGCGCTGCTGCCGCTGGTCATCCTCACTCGGTGGTTTCAGGTGCGCTCGCAGAGCCTGTTTCGGCAGTCCAGGGTCGCCTCGGCGAGCCTGATCGTGAAGTTCGTCGAGACCATGACCGGCATTCGCGCCGTGAAGGCCTTTCGCACCGAAAAGCACAACGAGAGCGTGTTCGGCAAGCTCGTCGAAAGCTACCGCATGGTCAACGCGCGTGTCATCCAGCTGTTCGGGGTCTTCGACCCGGGGCTCGTTCTCATCGGCAACGTCACGGTCGCTGCCGTGCTGCTCGTGGGTGGTTTTCGGGTGGCCGATGGCCAGCTCGCCATCGGCGCGCTGCTCGCGACGCTGCTCTATACCCGCCGGTTCTTTGACCCAATGGAGGAGATGGCGATGTTCTACAACTCCTACCAGTCGGCAGCGGCGGCGCTCGAGAAGATCTCCGGCGTGCTCGAGGAACGACCCGGCGTGCCCGATCCAGTCACCCCGGTTGATCTCTGGGAGGCTCGCGGGCGGGTGCGGTTCGAGAACGTGCAGTTCGCCTACCAGGCTGATCGGGAGATTCTGCCGCACTTCGACCTCGACATTCCGGCCGGGCAGACCATCGCCCTGGTCGGGTCGACCGGCGCCGGCAAATCGACGCTCGCCAAGCTGATGAGCCGGTTCTACGACCCAACGAATGGTTGCGTGCGGCTCGACGACGTCGACCTGCGCGACCTGCACCCCAAAGACCTACGGCGCGCGATCGTCATGGTCACCCAGGAGGCGTATCTGTTCAGCGGCTCGGTCGCCGAGAACATCGCCATCGGCAAACCGGATGCCTCGGCGCTGGAGATTCGCGCCGCCGCGGCCGCCGTCGGTGCTCACGCCTTCATCGAGAATCTACCGAATGGCTATGACACTGACGTGAACAAGCGTGGCGGGCGGGTGTCGGCCGGACAACGTCAGCTGATCTCGTTTGCGCGCGCGTTTCTCGCCAACCCAGCGGTACTCATCCTCGATGAGGCTACGTCGTCGCTCGACATTCCGAGCGAACGGCTCGTGCAAGAGGCGCTGCAGACGTTGCTCGCCGATCGCACCGCGGTGATCATCGCCCACCGCCTATCGACGGTGGCAATCGCCGACCGGGTGCTCGTGATGGAGCACGGCCGCATCGTGGAGGACGGCACCCCGAACGACCTCATCTCGGGAGCCGGCCGCTTCGCCACCATGCACGCCGCCTGGCGCGACTCCCTGGTGTAGGCGCACCTTCCACTTCCGCTGGTCGAGCTAGCCGAGACCCCCCGAGTCCAACACTGGCTGTCTGCGAAACGCGGCCACTTCCGCTGGCCGAGCTTGCCGAGCCCCCCATTGTCCAACGCTGGCGGTCTGCGAAGTCGGGCTGCGCGGGAGGTGTGCCGGTACGCGGGACCTACGCCCGTGCGCGGGAGATCGCGACGCGGGCATCCGTTCGGCTGCGGCACGCTGCGCGGGAGGTGCGCCGGTACGCGGGACTTTCGGTAGGACGGGGGTCGCGGCCGAGCACGCTACGCGGGAGCCGCGCCAGTACGTGGGAGTTCGGGCCAGGCCAGAACTCCCGCGTCACCCGTCACGCGGGGACTGCGCCGCTGCGCGGGAGTTCGGCCTCCCGCGCAGCGGCGCAGCTCCCACGCTTCGCGAAAGTCAGACGCGGTTAGTCGGGGAGGGGACCGAGATACCCAGGGGATCCGGGGACGAGTGGGGCCGGGGCGGGTTCTTTGAGTTCCACGAAAATGGCGTGCGTGGCCGTCTCGCCGATGTTCGCCCCGGAATGCTCTTGCGCGGGAAGCCACCGCGCGACGCCCTCTGGCAGGTCGACGTCGATGGATCGGCCGCCGGTGGATAGCCGCCGGGTGAACGCGGTGAGGGTGAACATGACGCTGTCCGGGTGTCGATGCTGCGTCGTTTCGTCGCCGGGCCGGTCGAGGTATTCGAGCACCCGTACGCGCTCGTTTTCGAAGATCACCCGGTAGAACTGCGGGTTGGTGACGACCGGATCGCTCTGCATGCCAGCACGGTAGCACCGCGCAGACGGTCTGCACAGCACGCCATACTTGGGCCGTTGGCCACTGGTCAGACGTGCGGAGGAGGGGGATGCTGGATACGGACTTTCCGTCCGCGGAATGAAGTTGTCTAGCGAGGCCGCAAGACGATGCGCAACATGAACCCGCCAACCCCGCTCGAATTGACCCCTCCCGATTCACCGCCCACGAACCCGCCCCGCGCACGGTCCGGAGCACGGCCCGAGGCACGGCCCGGACTGATCATCATGCTCATACTGATCATCATGCTCATACTGATCATCATGCTCATACTGGTCACGGTGCTCGGCCTCATCGGTGCCGGCCTGGTTTCGGGCGGTACGGCGCTCGCTGTCGCCACAGCGTCGCAACAGGGCGATGGCTATTTCACGTCGCAGAAAGAGACGTTCACGGTCGACTCCTATGCCGTGATGTCACCCAACGTCGACGTTGGGCGGGACTTCGGAGTGCCGACCGGCCCCGGAACCCAGGAGATCACCGGGAAGGTTGAGTGCGGTTCAGCACGAGTCGACTGGGAGCTGTGCGGGTGGTGACCAGCGGGTGGCGGCGTCGTTGACTGCGCTAGGTGCGCGGCATCGGCTGCGGGTGGTGACCAGCGGGTGGCGGCGTCGTTGACTGCGCTAGGTGCGCGGCATCGACTGCAGGTGGTGACCAACGGGCGGCGGCGTAGTCGACGCGGTAGGCGGCATCCGCTGTGGTGGTTGACGTGTGTGACACTATCAGCGGCGTGTGCTCGGCCTCGTAGTGTGGCAGCGCCAGCGTCTCATGCCCGATCGGCGGATGCCCGCCCGCGCGAATCACTCGCCACCAGGCCACGTCGGAACCGTAGCGGGTCATAACTTGGCCGACGGCGCGGGCGGCGCGAGAGCCGAGTTGCGCGGCGACTGCGCCGTAGGTCATCACTCGGCCCGGTGGGATGGAATCGACGACATCGAGCACGCGGGAGACGAAGTCGTCGGGCTCGGTCATGCGCGGGTTGCGGTTGACCGGGTTACAGCTTCAGCGAACCGATGACTTCGCCGTACTGGGTTTCGCCGACGTCGACGAAGCCGAGGCGGTGGAAGAAGGCCTCCGGACCGTCGGTGCCGGGCTCCCAAATGACGTTGACGTGGTCGAAGCCGCGCTCGCGAGCTTCGTCTGCGAGGGCTTCGGCGGCGAACTTACCGACGCCCTGCCCCTGGGTTTCCGCGTTGACGTTGATGCGCCAGATACAAGCGCGAAATTCTTCATGCTCAGAGTTGGGATCGAAATTGCCGTGGATGAAACCCGCGACGACACCGTCGAGAAGTACCACACGCTGCCACGAGGTGGCCGGGTTAATCACCGAAGCAGCCACCGAGTAGGAGACCGGCGCAATGAACTGCTCCTGGCCCGGCTTTAGGCTCAGATTGTTGGCCGCAACGATGTTACGTGCGGATAGTTCTTCCAGCTTCAGCTCACCCATATGCTCAGGCTAACGTGCGCCCGGTGTCGTCGGTAGTCGAACGGCGCTTTGACACCGGCAATTCATCCGCTGAATTTATCTCGATGTCAAGATAGTTGACTGCTTCTAGTAAGCTCGACGGTGGCCGTGACGGCCACCGATCTGTAAAGAGGAGAATTCATTGTCGAAGATCAAGGTTGAGGGAACGGTCGTCGAGCTCGATGGCGACGAGATGACCCGCATCATCTGGCATGCCATTAAAGAGACGCTGATTCACCCGTACCTCGATATTGACCTCGAGTACTATGACCTCTCCATTCAGAAGCGCGATGAAACCAACGATCAGATCACGATCGACGCTGCCCACGCCATCCAGAAGCACGGCGTTGGCGTGAAGTGTGCGACCATCACGCCCGACGAAGCTCGGGTAGAAGAGTTCGGCCTGAAGAAGATGTGGCTCTCGCCGAACGGCACCATCCGCAACATCCTCGGTGGCACCATCTTTCGTGAGCCGATCGTCATTTCCAACATCCCGCGCCTGGTGCCGGGCTGGAACAAGCCGATCATCATCAGCCGTCACGCCTACGGCGACCAGTACAAGGCCACCAACTTTCGGTTCACGGGCAAGGGCACGCTCAGCATGACCTTCACCCCGGAAGACGGCAGCAAGCCGTCGACGTTCGAGGTCTTCGAGGCTCCCGGTGACGGTGTTGCCATGGGAATGTACAACCTCGACTCGTCGATCACCGACTTCGCCCGTGCCACTCTGGCGTACGGCCTCGAGCGCAACGTTCCCGTCTTTCTCTCGACCAAGAACACGATCCTGAAGGCCTACGACGGCCGGTTCAAAGATATCTTCCAGGATATCTTCGACGCCGAGTTCAAGACGGCCTACGAAGCGGCCGGCCTCACCTACGAGCACCGCCTGATCGACGACATGGTCGCTTCGGCCATGAAGTGGGAGGGTGGCTACCTCTGGGCCTGCAAGAACTACGACGGCGACGTTCAATCTGACACCGTTGCTCAGGGCTTCGGCTCGCTCGGCCTGATGACAAGCGTGCTCTCCACCCCCGACGGCAAGATCGTCGAAGCTGAGGCCGCCCACGGTACTGTGACCCGTCACTACCGTCAGCACCAGCTTGGCAAGCCCACCTCGACCAACCCGATCGCGTCGATCTACGCCTGGACCCGCGGCCTGTCGCACCGTGCCAAGCTCGACAACAACACGGCCCTGGCAGAGTTCGCGTTGACCCTCGAGGACGTCGTTATCAAGACCGTCGAAAGCGGCAAGATGACCAAGGATCTCGCGCTTTTGGTCGGCCCCGATCAGGGTTACCAGACCACCGAGGAGTTCCTCGCCTCGCTCGCAGAGAACCTGCAGACGCGCCTGGCGTAGTTTCGCCAGCAGAGAAGGCCTTGACCGGAAACGGTCGGGGCCTTCTCTCGTTTCGGCGCTGGCGAGCCTGACTCTCTGCAGCGCTGACTCGAGCAGCAGTGCAACAAGTGCCACTGTGACCTGGTCACAGTGGCACTTTTGCGTTCTCGCCAGCGGGCGAAATGGCAAAATGCCCCTATCCGGGGGTTACCGAGCGCGCTACGGTCACCAGCGAACTGCCCGCACCCGAGACCCGAGCTGTTGTGATCGTACGGCGGCTATTTGCACCCTTATTGGATTGGACACCCACGTGAGTTCTTTCTTCAGGCGGACGTTGACGCCGCCGGATTCAGCGCTGAACCCGGCGCCAACATTTCGCACGGGCCGCCGCGCCACAATCGCCGCCGTCGTGACCATGGCCCTGGTGGGCGCGTCCGCTGTTCTCGGCGGAGCGGTGCCGGCCGTTGCGGTGACCCCGACGGCCGGTTCCGTAGCCTCGGTCGCGGCCGGCCTAGGCGGCAGCATCAGCTCGCCCGGCGGGCAGCGCATGGACTTCACCGCCGGCCGATACATCGTGACCCTGCGCGACGAGGCTGTCGCGCTGTATCAGGGCGGGGTTGACGGTTTCGCCGCTACGATGCCCGATGCCGGAGCCAAGCTGGATGCTCAGAGCCGTAAGGCTGAGACGTACCAGCAGTACCTCGCGCGGGTGCAAAGCGAGGTGGCGGCATCCGTTGATGCGAAGATTAGCTATTCATACACGCTGGCACTGAACGGATTTGCAGCGCAGCTGACCGGTAAGCAAGCGGCGGCGCTCGCCGTGACAAAGAATGTGGTGTCGGTTGTACCAGACGGCCTGCGGCACGTGACGGCGGAGTCGTCGACCGACTTTCTGCGGCTGAGCGGACCAACTGGACTGTGGTCCAAGCTCGGCGGTGCGAGCGAGGCCGGCGCGGGCATCGTGATCGGGGTGCTGGATACCGGCATCGCGCCGGAAAACCCGTCATTCGCGGGCGAAGACCTCGGTACCACATCCGGTGACGAGCCCTGGCTCGACGGTGACACGATCACCATGAACAAGGCAGATGGCATGACCTTCACTGGAACCTGCCAGGCCGGCGAACAGTTCGCCGCGACGGATTGCAACACCAAGGTGATCGGGGCCCGGTACTTTCTGAACGGGTTCGGAGCTGACCAAATCGGCAACGCCACCACGGGAGAATATGTCTCCCCGCGTGACGGCGACGGACACGGTTCGCACACCGCGAGCACCGCCGGCGGCAACTTCGAGGTGCCTGCCGCCATCAACGGTGTCGATTTCGGACTGATCTCCGGCGTTGCCCCTGCCGCCAAGATCGCCGCGTACAAGGTGTGCTGGTCAGGTCCAGACCCGACGGTCAGGACCGACGACGGTTGTACAGATACCGACATTCTGGGAGCCATCGACCAGGCCATTTCCGACGGCGTTGACGTGCTCAACTACTCGATCGGGGGCGGCCCGGCCCAAACCACCTTTTCGCCCACCGACGCGGCGTTCCTGGGCGCTGCGGCAGCTGGCATCTTCGTGGCAGCCTCCGCTGGCAATGCCGGACCCACCCCGTCGACCCTTGATAACGCGGCACCGTGGATCACCACGGTAGCGGCGAGCACCATTCCGACCTACGAGGCCACCGCCACGTTCGGCGACGGCTCGGTCTACGTCGGTACCTCGATCACCGTTGACCGCACACCGGGAGCTGAGCAGTTCTCTGGCACGTTGGTGCGAGCCGACCTCGTCTCCGTTGACGGCTTTGACCCGGCTGACGCGCTGCTGTGCGCACCCAACTCACTCGATCCGGCGAAGGTCGCCGGCGGGGTCGTGTTCTGCCAGCGCGGCGTCTACGACCGAGTGGCCAAGTCGGCGGAGGTGCTGCGGGCGGGTGGCAGCGGAATGGTGCTGGTCAACCGCACACCGTCCGACGTGAGCACCGACGAGCACTCCGTGCCGACCGTTCACCTTGACGCTGTCGCCTTCGACCCGATTTTCGCCTACGCGGCGACCGCTGACGCTACGGTCACTTTCGCCCCGGACAACACCACCGGATTCCCTACGACGGTGCCTCAGGTGGCCGGATTCTCCTCTCGTGGGCCGGTGCTCGCCGATGGTGGCGACATTCTCAAGCCCGATATCACCGCGCCCGGCGTTGGTATTCTCGCCGACGGCCCGAACGCGGCCGGCGCCGACCCGACGTTCGAGTTCTTGTCTGGCACCTCGATGGCCAGCCCGCACATCGCTGGACTGGCCGCACTGATTCTCGGATTCAGGCCGCTGGCAACACCGGCCGAGATCAAGTCCGTCATGATGACCACCGCACAAGACACGGTCGATGCTGCCGGCGCCCGGGTGAGCGATCCGTTCGCGCAGGGTGCAGGGCAGGTCAACCCGTCGTCGTTCGACTTTCCCGGTTTGATCTACCAAAGCGGTCCGGCCGACTGGCTGGCCTACCTACAGGGGATCGGGTTCGATGCCGGTGTTGAACCGATCGACGCGAGCAACCTGAACCTGCCGTCAATTTCGATCGGTGCGCTGACCGCGCCGGAGACGGTGACCCGTACGGTGACGGCCGTTCGGGTGGGCACATACACCGCCATCCCGATCGAGATTCCCGGCATCAGCGCGGTCGTCTCCCCGGCGGAGATGACCTTCGCCGCCGTCGGCGAGAAACAGAGCTACACGGTGACGTTCACCAGAACGGATGCCCCGCTGGACGTCTATGTCACCGGCTCCCTGGACTGGGGCTTTGGTAACGGAGGATCCGGCGACCCCGGCGACTTCTTTGACGTGGTGCACAGCCCGATCGCCGTTCGACCGGTCACCGTCGTTGCCCCCAACGAGGTGAGCGGTACCGGCCTTGACGGTTCGGTTGATGTGACCGTGACCCCGGGTGGGTCGGATCCGGTGGCGCTGAACCTCAGCGGACTGGCCAACGGAGTTCACCAGAACAACGCCGCCGACCCGTTTGGCCACACCGACGCTGGCACGGCCGGCGAACAGTTCGCCTACGACGTGGAAATGCAGGCTGGCCGCCTCGATCGGTTCGATCTGAACGCCGTGGACGACTCGGCCGACCTCGACCTGTTCGTGTTGCTGCTCGACGGTCCGGGCGGTGACCCGATTGCCGGCTGGCAGTCGGCCTCCGGTTCCGCCGACGAACACGTCGACATCAACGACCCTGAGGCTGGCTTCTATCGAGTGATTGTCGACGTCTTCTCGGGTTCTACCGCGTTCGACGTGAACACCTACGCTGTCTCTTCGTCGGAGCCCACGAATGGCTTCGCGGTAGCGCCGCCGGCTCTTCAGGGACCGCAGGGCGTTCCGGTGGTGTACACGCTGAGCTGGGCGGGGTTGATGCCGAACACGCCGTATCTCGGTGTGATCGACTACGGCGACAGTGCGGCCTCGACGATTCTCGCTGTGGCCGCAACAGCCGGGAGTGATGCTCCGCTGAACACGGTGGCGCCGAGCGTGTCGGGCATACCCGAGATCGGCTCAACGTTGACGGCAGATCCGGGCCAGTGGAATACCGATGGTCTCGCCTTCGGTTACCAGTGGCAGGGCAACGGCGTCGACATCAATGGTGCGACCGCGTCGACGTTCAAGCCGACGGCGGCATTCGCCGGAATGACGCTGACCGTCGTGGTCACCGCCTCGGCGGAGGGGCTGCCGAGTGCATCGGCGACCTCGGCCGGTGTGTTGGTGAAATTCGCCGCGAAGGTCGCGATCAGCCTGAATCGTCCGGTCGTGTTCTCCTCGAATCGGGTCACCGTATCGGTCACCGTCACGAGCAAGGGCGCGGTCGGTGACACGGCGACCGTCACCGTCGACAAACGCACGTTCACGGTGAAGCTCGATAAAAAGGGTCACGGCAGTGTCACGCTGCCCAAGCTCGGCCGGGGACTGTATAAGGTCGTCGGGCACTATACGGGCAACGACGCGGTCTCGGCCGCGAACAGTGCCTCGCGAGCCCTGCTGATCGTGCGTTAGCCCGGGAGTCATTTGGCTGGGGCCCGGGCCCCGTCCATGGGCCCAGTTTAGAAACTGGGCCCATGGACATAAGGTGGGCCCGGAACTCACCGCGGCTGCGCGGGGCCACGTGCTCGGCGCAGCAGCTTAGGCTGGGGGGATGCGACTAACGGGATGGATGCGGGCGCGACCCTGGGCATCCGCTGAACCCGGACCGAATTCTTCTGGCGTGAGTTTGAAACCGCGGCTGAACCGCGACGTGATTGTGCTCGGCGTCATTGCGTTCTTCGTGATGGTGGGGTTCGGCGTTGTCGTTCCGGTGCTACCGGTTTACGTGCAGAGCTTCGGCGTCGGCAACCTCGAGGTCGGGGCGGTGGTCTCGGCGTTCGCGCTCATGCGCTTCGTGTTCAGCCCGGCCTGCGGTCGGCTGATCGACTGGGCGGGGGAGCGCACCGTACTCGCTGTTGGCATTGGCATCGTCGCGCTCTCCAGCGGCCTGGTCGGCACCGCGGATAGCTACCTGCAGTTGTTGCTGCTGCGCGGGGCCGGCGGTATCGGCTCCGCCATGTTCTCGGTGTCGGCGATGACGCTGCTGCTACGCACGGCCGAGCCGGGACGCCGGGCGCGCGCCATCGGCTTCTACCAGGGCGGTTTTCTGATCGGCGGCATGGCTGGTCCCGCGATCGGCAGCCTGCTCGCCACCATCTCGTTGACCGCCCCGTTCTTCTTCTACGCCGGAACGCTCGCCGTGG
This sequence comes from Cryobacterium sp. Y11, assembly GCF_002929535.1. GTDB lineage: Bacteria > Actinomycetota > Actinomycetes > Actinomycetales > Microbacteriaceae > Cryobacterium. The sequence goes on along the minus strand of NZ_PJJO01000060.1, from coordinate 128,463 downwards.
CTGGCCTGATCGGGCTGCTCATGTTGCGCTCCGGAGGGCGGGGCAGCGCGCTCGCCGGCACCGACGCATCCGCTGAGCGCACGCCGTTTCGGAATGTGCTGCGCGATGAGCGCTTTCGCGCGGCCTGTCTAGCCAACTTCGCGCAGGGCTGGGCGTCGCTTGGGGTGCGCACCACGCTCATTCCTTTGTTTGTCGTCGTGGTGCTGGGCGGAACGAGCTCGTGGACCGGAATTGCCCTCGCCGCTGCCGCCGTGGCGCAAGCACTTGCGCTCGGTCCGGCTGCCCGATTCGTCGACACCGTCGGACGCAAACCGGCCATCATCGGGGCTTCCAGTGTGGCCGGGATCGCGATCGTGGCCATCTCGTTTGCGCCAAACATCTGGGTGCTCGGGGCGTTGCTCTGCCTGTACGGCGTCGCCGCAGCGTTTCTGGGGACCGCGCCGGCCGCGGCGGTCGGCGATGCCGCCGGTGCGCGGGGCGGACGCCCGGTGTCGGTGTTCTCGATGTGTTCGGATGCCGGTGCGATCGTCGGTCCGCTCGTCGCCGGCCTGCTCGTTGACACCTTCTCGTTCTCGGTCGGATTTGCGGTGGGGGGAGTGTTCTTGTTCATTGCCGCGGTCTACGCACTGCGGATGCCGTCGGAGCGCCGAGTCGCCGCCTAACAGCCCGATGCGGGCGCTGTTGGCCGACCACTTCCGTCGCCGAGGTGCCGGTGCCCGTGGCTAATTCAGGCAATCCGTGCTGCTGGTAGGTTGTCACAGCGCTGGTTCGAGCACAGCGTGGAGCGCACCCGGCTCGTTTCCTGAATTATCCCCCGGTACGAGGTGTGATGGGCGTGGGGCGGCGCCGGAGTGCCTAGCGGAGCTCCTTGCGGCCGGAGATGACGCCGCTTACCGTGGCGACGATGGCGAAGATCACGGTGATGATCGGAAAGCCGAGGTCCCACCAGGCGATGGCGGCCGAGCCGAAGATGGCGATTTCAATGAAGGCTTTGCCGAACGGGTCGAGCCGGAACACAGCCTTGGGGGAGCGAAACAGCGCCCAGACCAAAATGGCGAATGCAGGGGTGGCGAGGCCGAGCAGTACACCGGGCCAGGGGAGCGGCCAGGCGAGGAATCCCCAGATGCCGAGGCTGACGAACGCGAAGAGTTCGAGCAGGAATCGGAGCATGTCATTGGGGCCGATTTTCGGCAGGGTGCGCGTATCTGTCACCCGTCAATCTTACCGAGGCCCGCAGCGGACACTGTCCGGGCCCGGTCGGTGGTCCCACGATAGATCATGGGCCCGGACCGTAAGGTGGGACCGGAACCCGCGCCGCTACTTGAAGATGATCGTGCGGGCTCCGTCGAGCAGTACCCGGTTCTCGGCGAACCACTTGACCGCCTGCGTGAGCGTGCGGCTTTCCTCGTCTTGCCCGATCGACACCAGCTCAGCCGGGGTGCGTGAGTGGTCGACCCGCACCACGTTTTGCTCGATGATCGGGCCCTCATCGAGGTCGCCGGTCACGAAGTGCGCGGTCGCTCCGATCAGTTTCACGCCGCGAGCGTGGGCTTGACGGTAGGGGTTGGCTCCCTTGAATCCCGGCAGGAACGAGTGATGAATGTTAATCGCGCGCCCGTTCAATCGCGCGCACAGCTCGGGCGAGAGAATCTGCATGTATCTGGCGAGCACGATGAGCTCGATATCGAGCTCATCGACCGCTTCGATGACGCGCGTTTCGAATGCGGCCTTGCTGGCGGCATCCGTTATGGGCAGCGATTCAAACGGCACACCATAGAACCCGACCAGGTCGCGCAGGGTGCCGTGATTGCTGAGCACGAGCGGAATCTGCACCGGCAGCTGGCCACCGCGCTGGCGAAACAGCAGGTCATTGACGCAGTGCCCGGCCGAGGAGGCGAGCACGAGCGTGCGCAGCGGGCGGCCGACAACATCGATGACTGAGGTCATCGCGTAGCGCTCGATTACCGGGGCGAGCGCCGCCTCCAGCTCGGGTCTGGTCGCCGGGGACTGCACCTGCAGACGCATAAAGAAGCGTCCGGTGTCGTCGCTGGAAAATTGTTGGCTCTCCGAGATGTTGCCCTGCGCCTGCACGATCGCGCCGCTGACGGCGTGCACGATTCCGGGCTGGTCGGCGCAGACGATCGTGATTACCCAATGGTGCGGGGTCGAAGAAGTCATTTGACTAGAATACTCGGCGCGAGAGCGGATGCCGCGGCCACCCACCTTGCCGTGGCAGATGGTTTCGGTAGACTACGTGCTGGCCGCACTGAACAAGTGGGCCCCGGGCGCGCACGTCGGCGCGCAGTCGAGTGGCCTCGATCTCGGTGTGCATGGTCCTACCGGTCGACCTCGACTCTCAGCACGAATGCAGCCATGACCAATACCGCCAGTATTTTTTTGCCCACCGGGTCCATCCCCGTGTCGTCCGCCCGCTCTAACCGGGTCGGGCCCCCGTTCCCCTGGGTCGGGCTGATCACCCTGTCTGCCGCCGTCTTTCTCTCGGTCACGAGTGAAATGCTGCCGACCGGCCTCTTGCCCGAGATGAGCAGAAGCCTCGACGTGTCGCAGTCGCAGATCGGGCTCCTGGTCTCCTGGTTTGCATTCACGGTCGTGCTCACGAGCGCTCCGGTCGCCATTTGGACCCGCCGCTTTCCCCGGCACGGCTTGATAATCATCGTGCTCGTCATCTTCGCGGTGAGCAATATTCTCACCGCCATTGCTCCGACCTATGAGTTCGTCGTCGCCTCCCGAGTGCTCGGCGGCGTCGCGCACGGCTTGTTCTGGTCGGTAGTCGGCGCCTATGCCGGGCACCTCGTGCCGAAAGCCCAGATCGGTCGCGCCGTCTCGATCACCGTCGCTGGCGGCACGCTCGCTTTTGTTTTCGGAGTTCCGCTCGGCACGGCGGGCGGACATCTGCTCGGTTGGCGGCTCTCCTTTGTCGTGCTGGCGGCGCTGATGCTCCTCGGCGCGATTCTGGTCTGGAAGTTTCTTCCGCCGGTGACGCGGTATTCAACCGGCGCTGCGGCATCCGCTGCCGCGACGAAATCCACGACCAAAACCCGGCAGCCACGCGACGCGACCGTGCCGGCAGTGGTGCTCATTTGCATCATCACCGGCATCACAATGATCGGCCACTACAGTTTTTATACCTACATTGCGCCATTCCTGCTCGATGGTCTCAGAGTCAACATCGAGCTCGTTGCCCCGCTGCTCTTCGCCTACGGCGTGGCCGGCGCGGTCGGGCTCCTGCTCGTCGGCACGGTTTTCGGCCCGCGTCCGAGCCTCGGTCTGATTCTCGGCCTGGCCGTGAGCGCCCTGAGCGTGACGCTGCTCGCGATGTTCACGGCGACCCTGCCCGTCGCGATCGTCGCGTTTGTGCTCTGGGGCATGGCCTTTGGCATGCTCGCCCCGCTTCTGCAGACTCGGATGCTGCACGCCGCATCGCCGCGCATCCGCGATACGGCGAGTGCCTTCTACACGACCGCGTTCAACGCTGGAATCGGCGGTGGCGCGCTACTTGGCGCGCTACTCATTGACAGCGTCGGCCTCGAGCTGGTGCCCGTCGTCTATGTCGGGCTGCTGGCCGTGGCTCTCGCGCTGGTAATCGTCACCGACCGCATGACCCAGCGACGCGAACGGGCCTGAACGTTCGCGTGACCGCGGCGAGCTACCGGCTGCGATCGGAGAGCGGACGGTTGGCGACGACCGGTAGATGGCCGGTGAAGCCGTCACGGGCGGCCGCGATTTCGAGAATTCGACCGCGGCAGGCATACCAGCCGATCATCAGTCCCGGAATAATGAGTACCAGGGAACTGATCGTGAGCGTGCCGACAGGCCAATCAAACGCCATCAGCACGAGCACGCCGACGAGAAAAATGAGCGTCACGTACCCGGAGTATGGCGCCCACGGCATGCGAAACACCGGGCGTACCACAATGCCGCGCTTCGCCCAGGACTGCAGCCGCAGCTGACACAGCACGATCATTCCCCACGCGCTCACGATGCCGATCGCGGCCATGTTGAGCACGATTTCGAATGCCTCATTAGGCACGATGGCGTTGAGCCCCACACCGAGCAGCGTCACCGCCCCGGTCAGCAAAATGCCACCGAACGGAACACCGTTGCGGCTGATCTTGCCCGCGAAGCGCGGTGCCGAGCCGGCGATCGACATCGACCGAAGTATGCGTCCAGTGGAATATAAGCCGGCATTGAGCGAGGACAATGCCGCGGTGAGTACAACCAGGTTCATGATGACGTCGACACCGTCGACCCCGATCGTGCCAAAAAAGGTGACGAACGGGCTCTCACCGGCCTTGTATGCCGTGTACGGCAATAACAATGAAAGCAGCAGAATCGATCCGACATAGAACACCGCGATGCGGATGATGACCGTGTTGATCGCCTTCGGCATGACCTTCTCGGGATTCTTCGTCTCGCCGGCCGTCGTGCCGACCAGCTCGATCGAGGCGTACGCGAACACGACGCCCTGCACCACCAAAACGGATGCGATCAGCCCGTTGGGCAGCCAGCCTCCGTTTTCACCGATCAGCGCAAACCCGACCGTGGCACCGTCAAGCGGCGTGCCGAAGATCACCATCCAGGTTCCGACGAGCAGGAACGCCACGATCGCGAGCACCTTAATGAGCGCGAACCAAAATTCCAGCTCGCCGAACACCTTCACCGAGAGCAGGTTGAGCGATAGCACGAGGGCGAGCGCGGCCAGGGCATACAGCCACTGCGGAACTGAGCCAAAGGGCGCCCAATAGGTCGCAAAGAAGTTCATGTACAGGGCGACGGCTGTCACGTCGACGATGGCCGTCATAGCCCAGTTCAGCCAGTACAGCCAGCCGGTCACGAACGCGGTCTTCTCGCCGAAGAATTCGCGCGCGTAGGACACGAAAGAGCCCGAGCTCGGGCGGTGCAGCACCAATTCGCCGAGCGCCCGCAGAATGAGAAAGGCAAAGAAACCGCAGATCGCATACACAAACACCAGGGCTGGACCGGCGCTGGCGAGGCGCCCGCCTGCACCGAGGAACAGGCCGGTGCCGATCGCGCCGCCGATGGCGATCATCTGCACGTGGCGGGACTTGAGCCCCTTGTGCAGGGCGTCATCCTCGTGCACGCTCAGGGCGTCTTCGATGTGCTCGAACGGGGTTTCCTCAGGCGGGTTCGCGTGGTCGTGATGACCGTGCGGTTCCGACGAAGGGGTGCTCAGTGCGGGCGTGGAGGAGGGCTGCTGGCCGCGGATGGGGCTCAAAACGGTTCTCTATTTCGCTGGCCGGCCACTGGCGAACAGTTTCTCAGGAAAACGGTTCGAGTGGCACGGGAAGTGGCCGGAAACTGCACGCAACGCTCGCTTTTCGCGGCATGCGGCGTCGGCCGGGGAATAGAGTAACCCTACTCCGCGCGCCCGCATCGCCTCCGGTGCGGTCTGCTGATTGCCTCATCCCCGGCGGGGGCACCCCTCGGGAGGCACCCGTCGGCGGGTAGACTAGACCTGCACACCCCGACCTGACAAGCCTGGAGGCCGCATGGTTTTGTTCCTCCTCGCGTTTGTCGCTCTCTCGGTGTTCACGCCGTGGCTGACCCGGCGCCTCGGAACTCGCGTCTTCTACCTGATCGCGCTGCTGCCGGCCGGTGCGTTCGCGTACACGCTCACCCAGACTGCAACGGTTACAGCTGACGGCGCCGTAACCCAGTCGATCCCGTGGATTCCGCAGCTGGGCATCAGCCTGTCCTTCCGGGTCGACACCCTGGCCTGGCTGCTCGCCCTCGTCGTCACGGGCGTTGGCGCCCTCGTCCTGGTCTACTGCGCCCGCTACTTCACCGACGACGAACCCAGCCTCGGCCGTTTCGCCGCGCTGATGCTCGCCTTCGCCGGCACCATGTACGGCCTGGTCACCGCGGACGACCTGGTGATCATGTTCATGTTCTGGGAGATCACCAGTGTGCTCTCCTACCTCTTGATCGGGCATTACACGCATAAACGCGAGAGCCGCGGCGCCGCCCTGCAAGCCCTGATCGTGACGACATTCGGCGGTCTGGTGATGTTGGTGGGTGTCGTGATGATCTCGGTCGCCTCCGGCACAACGAGCCTCGCCTACATTGTGGCTAACCCGGTAACCAGCACGATGGGTAACTGGGCGGTTCTGCTCATTCTGGTCGGGGCGCTCTCCAAGAGTGCGCTGGTACCGTTCCACTTCTGGCTGCCGGCAGCGATGGCCGCGCCGACCCCGGTCAGCGCCTACCTGCACGCCGCCGCCATGGTCAAAGCCGGCATCTACATCGTCGCCCGGCTCGCTCCCGGATACGCCGACAGCGATGGCTGGCTGCCCGTGCTCGTCACCCTCGGCGTTTGGACCATGGTGGTCGGGGCATGGCGGGCTCTGCGCCAATACGACCTCAAACTGCTGCTCGCCTACGGCACGGTCAGCCAACTCGGCTTTCTGATGATCGCCATTGGGTTCAACACCCGCGACACCGCGCTCGCCGGAGCAGCTCTGTTGCTCGCGCACGCACTCTATAAGGCCACGCTGTTTCTCGTCGTCGGAGTGATCGACCATCGAGCCGGTACCCGGGACTGGCGGAAGCTCAGCGGCGTCGGACGCAGCGCCCCGGTGCTCGCGGCAATCGCGTTCGTGGCCGTTGCGTCGATGGCCGGTCTGCCGCCACTGTTTGGTTTCGTCGCCAAGGAAGCCGTGTTCACCTCGTTGCTCGACGCCGGCGTCGGCGGCTCCGGTTGGGGTTATGCGGCGCTGATCGGCACGGCCGTTGGATCCGTGCTGACCGTGGCGTACAGCATCCGCTTCTTCTGGGGCGCGTTTGGAACGCGCAAGGAACGATCAGACACCGTGCTGCACGCGAGCCCGTGGGACACTCTGCTCGCCCCGGGCGTGCTCACCGTGGCGACGATCGGCCTCGGCCTGTTTGCCGCCACGCTCGATGCGCTGCTCGCGCCGTACGCCGATACCGTGCCGGGCGCCGGCAGCCTCACCGAACCGCCGTACCACCTCGCGCTCTGGCACGGGCTCGAGCCGGCCCTCTACTTGAGCGCGATCGTGCTGGTGCTGGGCGCGCTGCTGTTTCGCGCGCGCCGCACAGTATCGAAGTTGCAAGCGAAGGTTCCCGACTACATCGATGCTGGCCGCGGCTATGGCAAGGCCATTCGCTCCGTCGACCGCGTCGCCGCCCGGGTCACCCACTTCGCCCAACAGGGCGGGCTGCCGCAGTATCTCGGCACGATTCTCAGCGTGTTCGTGGTCGCCCTCGGCTTCGCGGCGTTCGTCAACCGTACCTGGCCCGACGCGATCGTGCTTTGGGACTACCCGGGCCAGGTGCTCATTGCGCTGATCATGGGAATCTGCGCGGTGATGGCGGCCCGCGTCGGGCAGCGGATGACCGCGGTCATTCTGGCCGGCGTTACCGGCTACGGCCTGGTTACCCTGTTCGCCTTTCACGGCGCGCCCGACCTCGCCCTCACCCAGGCCTTGGTTGAATCAATCACCCTCGTCATCTTCGTGCTCGTACTGCGCCGCCTGCCCGCGAATATCGCCCAGCACAACAAGCCGGTGCGCCGCAAGCGGCGCCTGCTGATCGGCAGCCTGGTCGGCCTGGTCATGGGCACGATCGGCTTCATCGCGCTCGGCGCCCGAGACTTTGCGAGCATCGCCGGCGCTCTGCCGCGCCTGTCGGTCGACGGCGGGCACGGCGACAACATTGTCAACGTGATGCTCGTGGACATTCGCGCCTGGGACACCATGGGCGAGATATCGGTGCTCATCGTCGTCGCGACCGGCGTCGCGAGCCTGCTGTTCGTGTCTGGCCGTGATGCGGTTGTGCCGCGCCTGAAAGAATCGCGCAGCCTGCGCTCGGGCGCAAACCGACGCCGTATCGTCGCCGAGCCCGAGCTCTCGAGCGAGGGCCACGCCGTCACCCGACAGGTTTTTTTGCTCGCGGGGCGCAAGAACGACCCGCGCAACCGGTCGATCCTGATCGAAGTGCTCGTGCGGTTGCTCTTTCACCCGGCGATGATCGTCTCGATCTACCTGCTCTTTGCCGGCCATAACTTGCCCGGCGGTGGGTTCGCCGGCGGGTTGCTGGCTGGCCTCGCCCTCGTGTCCCGCTATCTCGCGGGGGGGCGCTATGAGCTCAGCGAAGCAGCCCCGATCGACCCCGGCAAGATCCTCGGCCTCGGGGTCATTCTGGCCGTTGGCATGGCTGTCGTCTCGCTGTTCTTCGATGGCATTCCGCTCGAATCGGCCTACTTTACGGCGACCGTGCCCGTGCTTGGCGATCTGTCGTTTGGCACCTCGACCATCTTCGACATCGGGGTGTATCTCGTTGTCATCGGCCTCACCCACGACATTTTGCGCGGCCTTGGCAATGAAATCGACCGACAGAGTGAAGTCGCCGCGTCCACGACCAACACGGCACCCCCGGCAAACACCGAGGAAGTCACCCGATGAGCGCCTCCCTCACCCTCGTCATCGTGATGGCCGTCATGTACGCGGCCGGCGTCTATGTGATGCTCGAACGCAGCCTCACGCGGGTACTGATCGGCTTTCTGCTGGTCGGCAACGCCACCAACCTGCTCATCTTCATCATGAGCGGCCGCCCCGGCAGCTCACCAATAGTGACCGGCACGAGCGCTGACGACATGGTTGATCCGATGCCACAGGTGCTCATGCTCACGGCCATCGTGATCAACTTCGGTATCACGGCACTGCTGCTCGCGCTGATCTACCGCTCCTGGTGGCTCGCCCAGCTCGGCGACGAGGGCGACACCGTTACCGATGAGCACAGCACCGAGAGTGTCAATGACGCCACCTTCCGTTCTTCGTCCGACGATGACGACGCGATTGCCGAGTCCCTCGACGAGTTCGAGCGCGGTGACGGGGCAACGAGCGATGAAGACACATATTCTCGCGCGGTTAAACCTGCACGGGCAACTGATGCCGTCGGCCGTGCCGACGCATCCGCTCACGAAGAGGGTGGTGCGCGATGACCGCCCTCGTTCCCCTCATCGTCTGCCTGCCGCTGCTCGGTGCCGCGGTCGCCCTGATTCTCGGCAGGCGCCGCAGCCTGCAGATGCTGGTCAGCGTGCTGAGCCTCGCCGCAGCGGCCGTGATGAGCGCCGTGTTGCTCATGCAGGTCGACCGATTCGGCCCGGCCGTGGTGCAGGTCGGCGGCTGGGAGGCTCCGTGGGGCATTGTGCTCGTCGTCGACCGGCTCTCGGCGATCATGCTGCTCATCTCGGCACTGATGCTGCTCGGGGTGCTGCTGTTCGCGGTCGGTCAGGGCATCGTTGACGGTCACACCGAAACACCGGTATCGATTTTTCACCCAACCTATCTCGTGCTGGCGGCCGGAGTGTTCAACGCCTTTGTCGCCGGTGACCTGTTCTCGATGTACGTCGGATTCGAGATGCTGCTCTCGGCCAGCTATGTGCTCTTGACCCTCGGCGGCACCGGCGCGCGTATTCGGGTGGGTATCACCTACATCGTCGTCAGCCTCGTCTCATCGCTGCTGTTCCTGTGCGCGATCGCCCTGATCTACGGCGCCACCGGCACGGTCACCCTCGCCCTCATCGCCGAACGGATGCCCGACCTCCCCGCCGATATTCAGCTGATTCTCGGTCTGTTGCTGCTGATCGCCTTCGGGGTGAAGGCCGCCGTCTTTCCGATGTCGTTCTGGCTACCGGACTCCTACCCGACGGCGCCAGCGCCGGTCACGGCTGTGTTCGCCGGGTTGCTCACCAAGGTCGGCGTGTACGCGATCCTGCGCACCCAGACCCTGTTCTTTCCCGACAATCAGTTCTCGATGCCGCTCATGATCGTCGCAGCGCTGACCATGCTCGCGGGTATTTTGGGTTCTCTCGCCCAGGCCGATATCAAACGTCTGCTCTCGTTTACCCTGGTCAGTCACATCGGCTACATGCTGTTCGGTATTGCGATCGGAACCCCGCTCGCCATCGCCGCGACCATCTTCTACGTCGTGCATCACATCACCGTGCAAACGACCCTGTTTCTGACCGCTGGACTGATCGACCGGGTCGGCGGCACCACCTCGCTGTCGCGCCTCGGCGGGCTGCTCAAGTCGTCGCCGTTCGTAGCTATTTTGTTCTTTCTCGGCGCGCTCAATCTCGGTGGAATCCCGCCATTCTCCGGGTTCCTGGGCAAGATCGCGCTGTTTCAGGCCGGCACGATCGTCGGCGACCCGATCAGCTACGTGCTGATCGGGGTCGGTGCACTCACGTCGCTGCTCACGCTGTACGCGCTGTCCCGGGCGTGGAACCTGGCGTTCTGGCGACCCAAGCAACAGATGGCCGACCGCACCGCGTCCATATCGGTGTCGCTCACAGAAGATCCAGAAGACGCGGGTCTCGTGCAGAAGAAGACGATCTCACCGCTCATGGTTAGCGCGACCAGCGCCATGCTCCTGCTGACCGTCAGCCTCAGCGTTTTCGCCGGGCCGATCTTCGACCTGGCCACCCGCGCCGCTGCCAACATCAGCTCGCCATCGACCTACATTGACACCGTGTTCCCGAACGGCACCGGAGCGATCGAAGATAGCAATGTAGGCACCAACTTCGAAAGGGGCACGAAGTGACCACGCGACGCGAACGGTTCGAAGCCGTCGGCAATCAGGTTCCGCCGCTGATCGCCCTGATCGTGCTGTGGATGCTGCTCTGGGGTGAATTTTCCTGGCTGAATCTGCTCGTTGGTTTTCTCGTCGGCTTGGTGGTGACCGTGGTGTTTTATCTGGTGCCGGTGCAGCTGAGTGGGCGGGTGCATCCGCTGCACACCGTGGTGTTTCTCGTGCGCCTGATCGCGGACATCGTGCGGGCGTCGGTCGAGGTCGCCTGGCTGGCAGTCAAGCCCCGGCTGGTGACGTCGAACGCAATTTTGGAGATTCGATTGCGCACCCGAAGCGACCTCATTCTCACCTGGACCGCCGTGGCCACGTCGATTGTGCCGGGGTCGATCGTGGTCGACATCGACCGGGAATCGTCCATTTTGTACTTGCATGTACTCAACATGCGCAGCGCCGGTGAAATCGAGAGCTTTCGGCGAGAAGTGCAGAACACCGAGCGGCGCATCGTGCGCGGATTCGGCTCGCGCGAAGACGTCGAACAGATGCGAGAGGTATTGCCAGCGAACCGGCGCGTTCGCCGATCGCAAGGGAAGGGAACCTCATGATGTTGCAGATTGTGGCAGTCGTGGCCTCGATTATGTTTGCGGTCGGCGCGCTCCTGGCCGTGTATCGCATCGTGGCTGGCCCGAGCGTGCTCGACCGGGTCATCGCTTCCGACGTGCTGGTGGCGACCATCATTTGCGCACTCGGCGCGGAGATGGCCCTGAACCGGCACACCGATACGCTGCCGGTGCTACTGGTGCTCGCCCTGTTCGCGGTGCTCGGCTCCCTCAGTGTCGCCCGATTTCTGCCCGCTCGAGACAGCGCATGAGCGGCGTGCTGCACGATGTGCTGACTGCCGTACTGGTACTCGCCGGGGCCGCCATGTGCCTCGCCGCCGGAATTGGACTCATCCGCTTTCCCGACGTGTTATCGCGACTACACGCGGCGACCAAGCCGCAAATCTTCGGCCTGATGGCCGTGACAGCGGATGTCGCGATCAACAATCTCTCGGTCGGCACCGTCACGCTCGTCGTTGCGATCGTGGTCTTTCAGGCCCTGACCGCACCGATGGCCGCGCACCTGGTGGGCCGCGCCGCCTACGAAACCGAGCACCTGCGCCCCGACCTGCTCCTCGTCGACGAGTTGCGGGGTCGCCACGCCGCCCGCTGACACGCGGCGACGATCTGTGCCGCACCAGCGAGTGCCGCGACGGGCCGACGACGATTTCGATCGCTCTCCAGCTCGCGCCTCGATCAACGAGCCCCGGGCCGAGCTCGCCATCGACCAACGCGAGGGCGTGCCGAGAACGGGCTACGCGTCCGATGCCGCCAGGCGATAACCGATGCCGCGCACGGTTTCGATGCGCTCGGCACCGGCGCTCGTGCGCCCGATCTTCTTGCGCACATTGGCCACGTGCACCTCGAGGGAGCGGCGGTCGGAATCCATCACGAGACCGCTCGTGGTGTAGCTCTCCCCGCGCAACTCCAGAACGAGCTCGGCCTTGGTGTGCACCCTGTTGCCGGGCTGAAGCAGGCTCGCGAGCAAGTTAAATTCACTGCGAGTGAGCAGAACGGATGCTCGATCCACCTCCACGAGGCGCCGCTCAGGATTCAGGCGCAGGCCATCGTGCTGTAGCCATCCGCTCACCACAGGCTCGGGGTCAGCTGCGCGCGGCGCTCTTCGCAGCACGGCGTCGATGCGGGCGCGCAGTTCCCCGGTGCGAAACGGCTTGGCCACGAAATCGTCGGCTCCGGCGCTTAGACCCCGCACGACGTCGAGCTCATCGAAGCGTGCGGAGATCATGATGATGCTGTGGGCGCTGAGGAGGCGAATGCGTTTGAGGGTTTCGAAGCCGTCCATGCCGGGCATGTTGACGTCGAGGGTTGTTAGGGTCGGATCCAACTCCCGCACGAGCTGCACGCCCGCGGCACCGGAGTCGGCGATTTTCACAACGAAACCGGCTTCGATCAGGATCGCCTCGATCACCTCGCCAATATCGACGTCATCTTCGATCACCACGGCAACGCGTTCAGCAATCTCGGTCATATCCGCGCACCAGCACCAGCACTGGCCGGAACGGGCACCGCCGCGAGTGGCAACGTGAGCTCAAACCGGCTGCCAGCGGCCGACGAGTGTGCTAAGCGCAGCTCGCCGCCGTGCCGGCGCGCAATGTCGCGACTGATGCCGAGCCCCAGCCCGCTGCCCATCTGGGTCGAGCGCCGCGCCGACTCGGTGCGATAGTACGGCTCGAATACCTGCTCGCGTTCCGCATCGGCGATGCCGCATCCGCTGTCAGTTACGGCAATCGTTATCGTGTCAATGGTGCGCGTTTCGCTCACGGTCACCGTGCCACCGACGTGGTTGTACTTGATGGCGTTGGTGAGCAGATTGTCGAGCACCTGCCGAATGCGGTTCGGGTCGACCTCGGCCCAGGCTTGGTCGGCCGCGATGACGTTAATGGTGACCTGCCGCGCATCGGCGGCGGCACGGCTTGCTGCCAGGGAATGGTCGATCAGCACCCGAACGTCGGTGGCTGCGCTCTGCAGCCCGAGCAGCGCGGTGCCCGTGCTGCGCGCCAGTAACAGATCGGCCAGAATTCTCTCCATCTGCTCGGCGTTGCGCACGATCACCCCGGCCCGCCGCTCCACCGTTTGCGCCTGCCCGCTTGCGTGCACTACCAGCTCCGCATTGCCCAGAATTGACGTGAGGGGAGTGCGCAGTTCGTGGGTGACGGCGTCTATCAGGTCGTCGCGGGCCCGTACCGCCTGTTCGGTCAGTGCGGTCTGCGCGGCCAGCTGCACCCTTTTTCGGCGGATGCGCACGCCCGCCACCCCCGCAGCCGCCGCCAAAATAGTCAGGGTCAGCGGAAAAGCCACGAGTCTGGTGAAGTCGTCGCTGGTGAAGTCGGCGTAGCGCGCGTAGAAACTGCTCGGGCTTGTCACCGCCACGAGTGCCAGGCAGATCACGAAGCCCCGGTATCCGAAACTGTAGGCGATCCAGACGATGGGCAGAATGAGCAGCAGCGCGCCGCCCGATTGCGCGGTGTGATCGGCGAAAGCGGTCAAGCGAATGCCCACAATGTCTATCAGAGGCAGCACCAGTGAAAGTCTCTGCAACTGGGCGTTCTGGCGCCAAAATATCGTCGCTGCGGTGACCAGCACGATGAGCCCGGCACCGGAGGCGTAGATGAAGAGGTCGAGGGTAGCGTGGCGGGTGAGCACGACCGCCGTGCCGACGACCAGCAGCGCGCCCAACACCACTATCTGAAACTCCAGCAGAGCTCGGGCATAGCCCTCGTGATGTCGCGACATGCCCATTTGCCCCATGATCGAAGTGTAACGATCTGTGGGCGCAGAACTAGGGAAAAAGTGCGGTACTTGCCGCGCGGGCTGCTAATTAATTCTGAGGATGCGCGATGTCGAGCTGTCTGGAGTCACTGGGGCCATTTTTTGACGGTTTTCTCGCTGAGATGGTTGCTTCCGGCGACGCCGGCTGGGAATACGCCCTGCTCCGACGTCGCCGGAAGCCCCATGCCTATTGCTCGAGCCGCTCCGTCACCTCGATAGCCGTCAGCAGGCGCCACGGGCCGGTTTCCCCATTGAGCGCGGTGGCGCTCGGGCTGGCGGCCTGATTCCACCACTTCGACTGGTAGGGCACGCCGGCCAATAGCACGCGCGCGCTAGCCTCATAGATTTCGGTCGGGGACCAGTTAGCGTAGCTGCCCTCCGGGAGAAGGATCTGTACCTGCGGTGTATCGGTAGCCAGCACCGGGCCTACCAGCTCCCACGGAGTTTCGAATGCCTGCAGTGCAGCGTTGTCGGGAATATCGCCCTGGCTCCACCATTTGGTCTCGTAGACGTTGCTGTTGCGCACAATTTTGGTGTTCTTGGGATAAATTGTGTCGACCGACCAGATCGGATACGGGCTGGTCAGCGGGTTGTCCTCGATGAAGTCCACCGGCGCCGTCGTTGGCTGAGGCGTGGGCGTAGCCGCTGCTGCGCCCGTGAGGGGCGGCGCACTGCCGGCAACGGCCGTGAACTTGGCGCCAAGAATGTCCGAGAAGGTCTGGTCGCCCTGTTCGACCCCGCTGCAGGCGTCCGACACCTGCTTCACGTCCACATAGTTCGGGCTGCAGGTGCGATCCCGGTTGAGCGACCACATCGACATGCGGCCGAGTTGTTTGTCTTGTGCAAAAGCGTTCAGTATGCGCGCATCGGCTAAGCCGAAGACCTCGTCAACCGTTCCATTCTGTCCGATCATCGGTGTCGCACCGATACGTGACCAGAGATCGGCATCGGTCATCTCGATGCCAGCGGCCGAGTTCAGCACACCGAGCTGAGCGTGAGTGGCGTTCAAAGCGTCGATCGATGCATCCGCCATTGACGCAGTTGGTTTCTTGCTTTCGCCATATTCCATGGTCATGACGTTGACACCGGCGAGGTCGACACCAGCGGCAAGAAGTTGCTCGACGGCCCGCTGACCATCGTCGGTAAGTCCGTGCGGGGCCACGGGAAGGGTCAGCCAGACCACCAAGGGTGTGCCAGCAGCTTCCTGCTTATCCTGCACTGTCTTGATCGCGGCGGCGCGTCGTTCACCGGCGGCTGAATCCGACAACGCCGTATTCTCAATGTCGAGGTCGATGTGCGACGTCTGATACCGGTCAATGACCGTGCTGTATGCCCGGGCGAGTTTGCTGGCATTGGTGCAGCCGGTGGCCAGCTCATCGTTAATAGCGCCACCGAACGAAATCGTGGCATGGCCCCCCAGCTGACTGAGGCGAGCAAGTCGACGATCCAAATCGAGAGAAGCGGATGCCTCGTCCAGCGAATACGCCGTGCCCCAGGTCGGTTCGCAGGGGTCATCCGTGGCGGCCACGATGAACGAGAGCACAACGTTCTCCCGTGAGGTCGTGGTCGGCGACTCGAACGCATAGCTCGGTGTCGCGGTCACGTCAACATAGCTGGCAAACCACGGATCATAGGCGGCGACCGCGCGAGAAGATGCCCACCACTGCCAGCCCGCGAAGCTGCCCGCGGTAAGGCTGAGCACGACGAAGACGGCCAAGGTCATTCGCCAGAATCCCAGCCGCCTGGTCGGTCGAACGTAGACGGGCACGGGCACCATCTCCGTGGTCATGAAAGTTCCTTGGCGCGGGAGTGTAATTCGCGACTGGTTGATGACACGGGAAAGTCCTTTTCGTTTGACCAGCGAACTACTTCGCCACTCTTGGGTACGGGTGTGGTGAGTTGTGGGTAGTCGGATATTCCACCGTGATAGAGCACGGAACGCCAATTGAGCGACGGGCTCGGCGGTGTCGCGAGGGCCGGAACGAAATCGCGACCGGGCTTTCTCTCAATCCACAACCAGTTGGTGAGGCCGAGCCAGACGTCAACGATTGAGTTCCAAATTCCGATGGTGGTAAGGATCGTGGTGAGAGCAAGCACCGTGTTGACAGCGGCGAAGAGGGCGTTGCCCCAGCTCTCCGCTGAGATGTTACGCCACACGGTGAAAGCAGAAAACGCGACGATCGCGTAGGGCGCCAGAATGAACAGTAGGGGTGCTGACGTGCGGCTCTTCACCTTGGGTGTTCGGGCGAAAGGAATCTTCTTTCCGGTGATCGCCTGTTGCAGAGATTTGAGCACTCCGGCCAGGTTCACCGGCAAGAGAATGAGGTTGAGTCCGTATATACGCAGAACGTCTGAGAATTTGTAGCCGTTGTAGCGCAGGTCGCTGCCCATCAGCAGAAAATACGGCAACGATGCCAGCAGCACGATTGGGCTCAGTAGGCGGCTGTCATAGGGGTAAACGAGCAGGAACAGCAGCCCGACATTGGCCCAAGCGATCGAGCTGATGTAGTTCAGCCGAAGGCACAGCTCCAGAAATGTCACCGGATTGTCGGTTCCACGCCGGGCACGCACCTGCGTCAAAAATTTCGGAAGGATGAGCAGACCCCCGTTCGCCCATCGCCGGCGTTGCACGATGAGCGATCCGAAGTCCGGGGGAGTGGCACTGTAGCTCAATCGTTCCGGGTAGTTGACCAGGGTCCAGCCGTGCACGCCGAGGTCGATGCTCGACTCGGTGTCTTCAATGACCGTGCGGTCCTGCACGTAGCGTCGCACTTCAAAGCCGCCGACTGTTTCGACCTCAACGATGTCTTCTAGGGCGCGTTTGCGAATGACGGCATTGGCGCCGACCCAGAAGGCCGCTCCGAAGTGCGACATTCCCTGGTGGAGAATGTGCTGAATGTCGGTCGTGGCGCCGGCCAACCGTTCGAGTCGAGTCGGTGCACCCCTAAATGATGAGTAGGGCGTTTGGGTGACGGCCACGCGAGAGTTTTCTGACTGTTCCAAAAAGTAGACCAGCCGCAGGCAGTAATCGCGCAGCAGTACCGAGTCGGCATCGAGCGTGAGCAGGTAGACAGCATCGGGCACGATGAAGTCAGCTTCGGACTCGTCCTGGACCGGCCAGAGTATGCTGCCGTTGGGCTCCTCCTCGCGCCGATAGTTGCCACCCATGAGCCCTATATAAGCATTGAGGTTCATAGCCTTGTTGGCCTCGTGCGAGAGCGATGAGAACTGCTTGCGCTCAAAGGTGTCGACAGTAGCCGTGAACGTCCAGACGAGACGACGATGAAGCTCCATCATGCGTTTCGGTGACGGCGCCAGGTCTTCCCAAGCGGCAGCGTCGAGCGCCGAACTGATGAGTCCAAAATCGCTCGCGAGTCCGCCGAGCACCTCGTCGACGAAGAACTTCTCCATGTGATCCCTGGCGCCATCCGCGGTGGTGTGGGTTTCCAGCCAGCGTGCAGCCCATCGGTAGTGGGCGGACAGCCGTCTCACGGCGTCGCCGGTCACGCCGGGCGCGTCGTCGAGCTCGAGTGCGAACAGTTGCAGAGCGTCGCTAAAACGTCGACTTGGTTCTGCCAATGCGTCATTGATCTCGTTGGCGATTCCGCGTGTCTCGTCCAGCCGACGCTGCACTGCAGGGTCAGCGGGGTGAGGATCGTCGTCAATGAGCAGTACGAGTCGAATCGTGGGGTATTCCTGAAGTGCCGCCGACCAGAGAGTTGCACGTATGACCGATGGTTCCTCGGCATAGGACGGTACGAGAACGGTCAGTGCGCTGTGGGCCTCGGTAAAATGGTCGTCCAGAACGCCGCGTGGCACTCGTTGGTGATGTTGAAACCGCTGCAGAGCGCCCTGCCGTGAGATGAGATACATGAGCGCCGAGAACATGAGAACGGTCACGATCACCACGTAAGCGAGGGCTTCGGTGGTGAAGCGAAAACCGGCCGTGCCCGAGTTGAGAAACTCGCGCACCACCGTGTAGATGACGTATACCGCCCAGAAAATGATCGTGGCGAGAATGCCGAGGCGTCCCCGGAGTAGTTTCCCGTCGCTGGGGCGCGGATGCACACTGGGTAAGGGGGTCGTTGATTTTTCCGACCCCAATTGACGTTTGCGGGTAGCGAAATTGTTGGGCTTACGCAAGAACACTCCAGGATATGAGATCGGGCAACGGCGTGAGGTCCACTCAGAAAGGCGGATCCGTAAAATGTTCCAGGACGGGTACTGTCGCCAGAAGCGAATTTATTTCAACTGCGAAGATTCGTCATCGCAAGCATTCCTGACTGTCTGCAGCACCGGGTCGACGCCACCATTTGAGCGTGCCAGACCAGGCTCAGGATTTGCGGCAGATTTCGGCCTGTGAATCGCAGGATTAACACAAGGTAAGGGGTCATCAGCACGAATACCGTCGCGATGGGATCGTGTTCTACGCCAGCATGTCCACGACGGTTTCGGTCATGCTCAGTGAGCTGCTGGATTTGGACGACTACGGTGACGCTCATATTGACGGACTCGCTGACCACGACGGGGCTGGGCACGGTCTAAATAGAAGCGGGCGCCGGCATCCGCTGATAGGCTGATCGAGTCGCAACTGGCGTAGCACGAAGATGGGTCACCATCGGGGAGCGACTGACACGGTTAGTGGCCGCACGCCTGGGCCGCAACATCCAAACATAAGGAGAACTCCGTGCCTGATTCCGCTACTACTGTGAAGTCGACCTTCAACGAACCGCTCGCGGTTGTTGACCCCGAGATTGCCGCCGTGCTGGAGCAGGAGCTCGGCCGCCAGCGCGACTATCTCGAAATGATCGCGAGCGAGAACTTTGTTCCGCGCGCCGTGCTGCAGTCGCAGGGCTCCGTGCTCACCAATAAGTACGCCGAGGGCTACCCGGGGCGCCGCTACTACGGCGGCTGCGAGTACGTCGACGTCGCAGAGCAGCTCGCCATCGACCGCGCCAAGAGCCTGTTCGGAGCCGCATACGCGAACGTGCAGCCGCACTCCGGCGCTACCGCGAACGCCGCGGTGCTCTCCGCCATTGCCACCCCCGGCGACACCATCCTCGGTCTCGAGCTGTCCCACGGCGGCCACCTCACCCATGGCATGAAGCTGAACTTCTCGGGCAAGCTGTACAACCCGGTCGCCTACGGCGTCGACCCCGAGACCTTCCGAGTCGACATGAACGTCGTGCGTGACAAGGCCATCGAGCACAAGCCGAAGGTCATCATCGCCGGCTGGTCGGCCTACCCTCGCCACCTCGACTTCGAAGCCTTCCGTGCCATCGCCGACGAGGTCGGCGCGCTGCTCTGGGTCGACATGGCTCACTTCGCCGGACTCGTCGCCGCAGGCCTCCACCCCTCGCCCGTGCCGTACGCCGACGTCGTGTCGAGCACCGTGCACAAGACCCTGGCCGGCCCGCGCTCTGGTTTCATCGTCTCGCGCGACATGGCCCTGGCCAAGAAGCTCAACTCCAACGTCTTTCCCGGCCAGCAGGGCGGCCCGTTGATGCACGTGATCGCCGCCAAGGCTACCGCGTTCAAGCTCGCCGGCGAGCCCGAGTTCAAGGAACGTCAGGAGCGTACCCTGCGCGGTGCCAGCATCCTCGCCGACCGCCTGACCGCTGACGACTCGCGCGAGCACGGCATTGACGTGCTCACCGGCGGAACCGACGTGCACCTCGTGCTCGCCGACCTGCGCCATTCCGAGATCAACGGCCAACAGGCCGAGGATGCCCTGCACGAGGTCGGCATCACCGTGAACCGCAACGCGGTTCCGTTCGACCCGCGCCCGCCGATGGTCACCTCAGGCCTGCGCATCGGCACGCCGGCCCTGGCCACCCGCGGCTTTGGCGACGTGGAATTCACCGAGGTCGCCGACGTCATCGCCGAGGCCCTCAAGCCCGGTGCCGACATCGCAGCGCTCCGCACCCGCGTCGGCGCCCTCACCCAGGCATTCCCGCTGTACTCCGGGCTGGAGCAGTAGCAGCCTGCACGAGTGGCGGTACGTCGTAACGACGCCAAGAACGGATGCCGCCAGCCGGCTCGGCCAGCGGCATCCGTTCGCGCGTGGTTGCGCCTAACCCGCGCACGCACCAGTCATGACTGCTGGACGGGGCCTGGGCCCCGTCCCTGGGCCCGGGTTATAACCTGGGCCTGCGGCCCGGGCCTGGGCCCCGTCCGAGTGAACTGAACCGATCGACAACAGTAGGGAACCATGATGACGGCAATCACACTCGACGGGGTCAAGACCGCGTCCGACATCAAGAGCGAACTGCGCGGCCGCATCGCTGCCCTGCGCGCGCACGGCGTCGTGCCGGGCCTCGCGACCCTGCTCGTCGGCAACGACCCCGGCTCCGAGACCTACGTCGCCGGCAAGCACCGCGACTGTGCCGAGGTCGGCATCGAATCGCTGCGCATCGACCTGCCCGCCTCGGCCACCAGCGCCGACGTGCGCGCCGCGATCAACGACCTCAACAACAACCGTGAGGTGACCGGCTATATTATCCAGCTCCCGCTTCCGGTTGGCCACAACGAGAACGCGATGCTCGAACTGATCGACCCGTCGAAGGATGCCGACGGCCTGCACCCGACCAACCTCGGCCGTCTCGTGCTCGGCATCGAGGGCGAACTGCGCTCACCGCTGCCCTGCACCCCGGCCGGAATCGTCGAGTTGCTGCGTCGCTATGACGTGCCGATCGTGGGCAAGAAGGTCGTCGTGGTCGGCCGTGGCCTCACCGTCGGCCGCCCGCTCGGCCTGCTGTTCACCCGCAAGGGCCTCGATGCGACCGTCACCCTGACCCACTCCCGCACGGTCGACCTCGCCGTCGAAGTGCGCCGCGCCGATATCGTCGTGGCCGCTGTTGGGGTGCCGCACCTGATTCAGGCCGACTGGATCAAGCCGGGCGCCGCCGTGCTCGACGTGGGAATCACCCGCGTGCAGGACCCGACGACCGGCAAGGGGCGGCTGACCGGAGATGTGCACCCCGACGTCGCCACGGTCGCCGGACATCTCTCGCCGAACCCGCGCGGCGTCGGCCCGATGACCCGCGCCATGCTGCTCTCCAACGTGGTCAAGGCTGCAGAGCAGTCCCTACTGCCGTAGCGCCGGCATAACTGCGGAGATTTCGACGCGATTAGCCCACGCTCTCTCCTCGACTACGAACGGGAATCTGCGCGGTTACGAACGACCCCACCGGTATTGAGGTGACGGTCGGCCCGCAATACGACCCGAGGTTTCTGGTTGCTAAGTCAGGAAATCCGTTCCGCAGCCGTGAGCCTACCCGCACCAATTCGCGCGTACGGGGCACGAGGTGCCGTCGATGTCCTGAATTAGCCCTGCGGATGACTCGCTCGGCTGACCAGGAACGTCTGCGGCCCCAGGGCTAGGCGAGCGCGGAGCGGTGCAGTTCGGTGTGCTCCAGATAGTTCTGAGCATTGTGACGGATGCTGTCGATCTCGTCGTCGGTCAGCGCACGGCGAACCTTGGCTGGCACGCCGGCCACGAGCGAGCCCGGTGGTACGACGGTGCCGCCGAGCACGACGGCTCCGGCGGCGACGAGGGAGCCGGTGCCGATGACGGCGCCGTTCAGGATGGTCGCCGCCATTCCGACCAGCACATTGTCTTCAATCGTGCAGCCGTGCAGCACCGCGCCGTGCCCGACCGAGACGCCGGTACCGAGCGTGAGTGGGAAGTCGGTGTCGACGTGGCAGGAGACGTTGTCTTGTAGATTCGAACCGGCCCCGATCGTGATCGGCTCCAGCTCGGCGCGCAGCACAGAGTTGTACCAGACGCTTGCCCGGTCGGCCAGGGTGACATTGCCAACGATCACGGCGCCGGGAGCGACGAACGCGGTATCGGCGATGCTCGGAGCCGGCGTGTTCGGCAGGGCAATGATTCGGGCGGCGCGCTCAACAGTCATACGCGCCAGCCTAGCCGGGCTGTTCCGAGGCCCATGCGCTGCCGAGCCCCGGGAAGTCGCTACTAGCTCGTGACCGAACCACCCGTCAGCCTCGGTGATGGACAAAGCCACAATGCTTCAGACCGGCAGCCGCCATGCTCTGAGAGTATCGGCCATGACCTTTCCATAGCTACCCGCCTGAGCGTCCTGTGCGAGGTAATTCAGCGCGCGCGAAACGGAGCCGCCGGCAGTATCCGAGTGAAACATGGTGCCAGTACGGTCGCGCCGATCAGAGAACGCGGCCAGAGGGCACCGCGCCTGGGACGACGACCGCGAGTGTCGGTCGGCTAAAAGCCTGATGAAAAGCTTTTTACTCGAAGGCTGGGGTGGCCATGCATTCGGGCGGAAATCAAATTTTTCTGCGAATCAATCCAAAGGCTTACCTTGACATGATTCCTCGGTCGGCAATACCGTGAGGATGGTTGCGTTCCAGCAGCACCTATGGCGAGGACCACTATTGATGAGTACATCAGGTAAGCTACGGCATCCACTATTGAACGTGAGCGCTCGGCCGCAGCGTGAGATGTGGTCCGGGCGGAAAGTGTTTATTCTCGCCGCCATCGGGTCTGCCGTGGGACTCGGCAATATCTGGCGCTTCCCCTACGTTGCCTATGAAAACGGTGGCGGGGCGTTCATGATCCCATACCTGATCGCCTTGCTCACTGCCGGAATACCACTGCTCTTTCTTGATTATGCCGTCGGGCACCGATTTCGTGGGTCGCCTCCGTTGGCCCTCCGGCGGTTGCATCCCAAAGCTGAAGCCATTGGCTGGTGGCAAGTGGGGATCTGTTTCGTCATTGCCGTCTATTATGCGGTGATCATTGCATGGGCCGGCATGTACGTCATATTTTCCTTCACGACAGCGTGGGGCGATGATGCCGCTGGCTTCTTTACCGGCGAGTTCCTTCAGGTCAGCGATCAGGTGAACGTGGGCTTTGACTTTGTGCCGTCCGTACTCATTCCGCTGATTCTCGTCTGGGGCGTGGTTATCACCATCCTGGCATTGGGCGTGCAAAAGGGGATTGCCCGTACCGCCGTCGTATTCATACCACTGCTGCTGATCATGTTCATCATTCTGGTTGTCCAGGCGCTGTTCCTTGAGGGTGCATGGACCGGGCTGGACGCGTTGTTCACGCCGGACTGGACCCGGCTCGGTGACAGTTCTATCTGGGTGGCTGCCTATGGGCAGATCTTCTTCTCGCTGTCGGTGGGCTTTGGGATCATGATCACGTATTCCTCCTACCTGCGGCGAAAAACCGATCTGACCGGTTCGGGATTCGTCGTTGGCTTCGCCAACTCCGGCTTCGAGATACTCGCCGGCATCGGGGTCTTTGCTGCCTTGGGATTCATGGCCGCAGCGAGCGGTGTTGGCGTAGATGAAGTCGCCGTCAGCGGTATCGGATTGGCATTCATTGCGTTCCCGACCATCATTGCGCAGGCTCCGGCTGGCGTACTTTTGGGGGTACTGTTCTTTGGTTCGCTCGTGTTCGCCGGTCTAACGTCGCTGATCAGCATCGTCGAAGTGATCATTGCCGCCGTCCAGGACAAGTCGAGCTGGTCTCGGGCGCGTTCAACGCTGGTGGTCGGCATCCCGTTGGCCCTGATATCTATTCTGCTGTTTCCGACGACGACGGGTCTGAACCTGCTCGATGTGACCGATGCCTTTGTCAATAGCTTCGGAATTGTGGCCGTCGCACTGGTCGCCGTGGTGGCGATGTCCGCTGGGTTCAGCGCACTTCCCCGGCTGCGCGAACACGTCAATGCAACGTCCTCGATTAGGCTGGGCCGTAGCTGGCAGATTTTCATCGGCGGCGTCACTCCGGTTGTCCTGGGCTACATCCTGATCGACACCCTCACGACCAGGATTAGCGAGGGCTACGGCGGCTTGCCGGGCTGGTTTGTCGGCATCTTCGGCTGGGGAATGGTGATCGCCCTGGTGTTGATCGCCTACCTGCTCTCCAAGATCCCGTGGAGCCACCGATCCGCCATTCATGACGAAAATATCCATGGACCGATCCTGGACGCCGAACTCGATGCGAATATAGCCACCACGGATAAGACTACGGGGGACCGGGCCGTTCTGCCCGGAACGGCCGCATCGGCATCCGTGCCCGGCGACGGGGAAAGGAGGAGCCAATGAGCGCCGCCGCGATCGTCATGATGATCATCGCTCTGTTAGCCGTTTGGGGAGGGCTAGGTTTGGCCCTGCTCAATCTCAAGTGGCATCCTGAAGCCATCGACGACGAGGAAGCCGACGTCGTTGCTCAGGGAGGCGAATCCGTGCCGCCGCTACGATAGTTCAGTGACCAGCAGAGTGAGGTTGGTTCGCCCGCGGCTGAGGTCGATGGGCAGATGTGGCTCGTGCTGGTTACGGTTCAGTGTTCTCCGTCCGCGTCGTGGGTTGCCCCATCGGCAGCGTGCACCACGAACAAGTCGGGTGTGGCAAAGCCGTGTGTGGCGAAGGCCGCCAGTACGGCGGCTTGTACGGCTGGCACGAGCTCGGTCGGGGTCAGGGCGATGGCTGCGCCCCCGAATCCGCCACCGGTCATGCGCGCACCGATCGCGCCGGCCGCGCGCGCGGTGACCACGGCGAGGTCCAGCTCCGGGGCTGAAATCTCGAAGTCGTCGCGCATCGAGCGGTGCGAGGCATCGAGCAGGGCCCCGATCGCGGCGCATCCGCTGCCCCGCAGGGTCTGCACGGTGTCCAGCACTCGTTGGTTCTCGGTCACGATGTGACGCACCCGGCGAAAGGTCTCGTCGTCGAGAAGCGCCTGCGCGCGCGGGAGATCGTCGACACTGAGATCGCGCAGTGCCGGCACCCCCATCGTGTGGGCGCCAGCCTCACAGGATGCCCGGCGTGCGGCGTAACCGCCTGTCGCGTGTGAGTGGCTCACCCGGGTGTCGATGATGAGTAGCTCGAGGCCGGCCGGGTTGAGTCCGAGTGGGATGACCTCGGCCGAAAGGCTCCGGCAGTCCAGAAAGACCACCGCGTCGGTGCGGCCGAGCAGCGATGCCGACTGGTCCATGATGCCGGTCGGGGCACCGACGACGCGGTTCTCGGCGAGCTGGCCAACCCGGGCCAGGGTCAATCGATCGAGTTTCAGACCCCACACGTCGTTGAGGGCGACAGCGACGGCGCTCTCCAGCGCTGCCGACGAAGACAGCCCGGCACCCACCGGAACGTTGGAGTCGACGTAGATCTCGAACCCGGGCACGGCTGACAGGTCCGCTCCGAACTGCCCTAAGGCCCACGCCACGCCGAGCGGGTAGGCTGACCAGCCGTCGAGGTTTTCGGGAACCAACTCGTCGAGTGAAACCTCGACGGTCTCGCTCGCGAAGGAACTCGCCACGCGAATAATCCGATCGTTGCGGGTGGCCAGCGCAACGACCGTGCGCCGGTCGATGGCCAACGGCAGCACGAAGCCGTCGTTGTAATCGGTGTGCTCACCGATCAGGTTCACCCGGCCGGGCGCCGACCACAGGCCCATCGCGCCGTGATCGAAGCGACTGGCAAAGCCAGCCTGGGCTGCGCGCTCCAGGGCGCTGATGGCCGCGGTCATGAGGGCGTGCCCGCGGTGGCGGAGTCTGCCTCGGCGGCGCGCGCGACGGCAGTGCGAATTGTGGCGGCAGCATCCTCTGGAGTGACGTCGCCGATCCAGGCGCCCATGGCGGCCTCCGACCCGGCCAGGAACTTTAGTTTGTCCTCGGCACGTCTGGGGCTGGTCACCTGCAACATCAAACGGATGTCCGCCCGATGTTTCCGCACGGGGGCCTGATGCCAGGCAGCGATATAGGGAGTGGGCGTCGTGTAAATCGCGTCGATGCCGCGCAGTAGCCGTCGGTACAACACGGCCAATTCGTCGCGTTCGACCAGGGTGGTTTCGGCGAAGTCGGGTACCTGACGGTGCGGCAGCATGTGTACTTCGATGGGCCAGCGTGCGGCAAACGGCACGAACGCACTCCAGTGCTCGCCGCGAAGAATTACCCGGTCACTGGCTTGTTCGCTGGCCAGGATGTCGGCAAACAGGGTCGGTCCATAGCGCTCGAGTGAGTCGACGAGGCGCTGCGTGCGCGGTGTGACATAGGGGTAGGAGTAGATCTGACCGTGCGGATGCCGCAGGGTCACCCCGATCTGTTCGCCTCTATTCTCAAACGGGAATACTTGTTCAACACCCGGCAATTGCGACAACACATGGGTGCGTTCGGCCCAGGCTTCGATGACGGTTCGCGCTCGAGTCACAGATAGGCTCGCGAATGATCCTTCATTTTCGGGGCTGAAGCACACCACTTCGCAGCGGCCAACGGACGGGCGGGTGCGACCGATGCCGATGGTGTTGAGGTCGGCCAGGTCGACCGGAGCATCCGCCAGCAGCGGACCAAAGGACGGTGACTTGTTCTCGAACACGGCCACGTCGTAATTGCTTGGAATCTCGGAGGCGTTGCCGGGAGATTGCGGTGCGAGCGGGTCTTGCGTGGCTGGCGGCAAGAAGACGCGGTTTTGACGGTTGGCCGCGATCGAGACCCATTCCCCGGTAAGGGGGTCCTGACGCATGGTCGCGGTGGTCGCTCGTTCGGCGGGTTCACGCAGGTCGGGGGCGCGTTCGGGCGGCAGCGCGGTGTCGGGGTCGTCGAAATACACCAGGTCGCGTCCGTCGGCGAGGGTGCTGGACTGACGCGCGATCGTGTCGTCGGCGACAAAATGGGGGCGGCGGGTGTCTGCAGATGTCATGGCACTGCCACGTTAGCAAATTTGCGCAAACGAAACCATTCATTTATGTATTGAAAACCAAAAGAAAGCAAGTGATACTGGTCTGATGAACGCGATTGAACCAACGCGCAGCCAGCTTCCCGATCCACTTCCCGCTCACGTTCGCCGTGAGCAGGCGCAGCAGCTCGTTGAGGAACGCGGGTTTGTGCGAGTGAGCGAGTTGCGCAGCGCCTTTGGCATTTCCGGAGTGACGGCCAGGGCCGACCTCGATGCCCTCGAACTGCAGGGTGCCGTGCGGCGCGTGCACGGCGGCGCCGTGCCGGCGCAGCCCCCGGGTGACGGTACCGGGGCGGAACGCGAGCCCTCATTCGAGCAGGCGCTGGAAGCATCCGTTGTTCCCAAGCAACAAATAGCCCAGGTCGCGGCGGGGCTCGTGCAGAGTGGACAGAGCGTAATTCTTGACGTGGGAACGACAACCCACGCGATCGCGCGCGCGCTCTGCGCCAGGACCGACCTTCATGACGTCGTCATCATCACCAACGGTCTCAGCATCGCCCTGGAACTGGAACAGGCCATCCCCCGATTCACCGTCATCGTCACGGGAGGCACGCTGCGGCCACTGCAGCATTCCCTGGTCGAGCCGCTCGCCGGAATGGTATTGAGCCAGATTCACGCCGACTTCGTTTTCATCGGCTGCAACGGCGTCGATAGTGCCGGCGGCGTCACCAATATCAACCTGCCTGAGGCGTCAGTCAAGGCGCTTATGCTCGCCGCGGCGGAATGCGTGATTGTTGTGGCAGATCGTTCCAAGCTGGGTCAGGTGCACCTCGGCCGGGTAGGTCCGCTGAGCGCCTTCCACACGCTCATCACGGATGCCGCCGCCGATCCGGCCACGTTGGATTCGCTTCGGGAAACCGGGCTCACCGTCTTACTCCCGCGCACTGCGCCAGAAACGACCCAGCGGCCCTAGGCTGAACGGATGCGCCCACCCACCGGAATCCAATACGATCTGACCTTGCAGACACCACGCGGAACAGCCCGCGCGGTCGTGACCGAGGTGGCGGCCGGTCTCCGGGTATATTCCGTAAACGGCATAGACCTGGTCGAGACGTTTCCCGAAGCATCGCAGCCGCCGATGGCGGCGGGAATCGTGCTCGTTCCCTGGCCTAACCGCATTCGCGATGGCAGGTGGACTCAGAATGGCGTGACCCGCCAGCTCGCGGTCACCGAGCCAGCCCGCCGGAACGCCATTCACGGGCTGCTGCGTTTTGCTCCCTATCGTGAAATTTCCCGCACCGCTCCATCGGTGACCCTGGCCGCGACCGTCTTTCCGCAGTCCGGCTACCCGTTTCACCTCGACACCGAGGTGACTTACGCCCTCACCGACGACGGCTTAAACGTGACGCACCGGCTGCACAACGTCGGTTCCGAGGCGGCGCCGGTAGCCGTGGGGGCGCATCCGTATCTGAAAATCGGCGACCTACCGACCGGTGACCTCACAGTGCGAGTGGATGCCGCGACCCACATTGACGTGGACGACCGTCTCAACCCGCTCGGCGAAACCCCCGTCGACGGCACCCGGTTTGATCTGCGCGCGGGCGTGACTATCGGCGAGCTCGACCTTGATGACGGCTTCGGCGGGGTCGGTATAAAGGCCGAACATACCCTCACCGCACCGGATGGCCGGAGGGTCACCCTGTGGGGCGATGAGAACATGCGCTACGTGCAGGTGTTCACGCCGCGCATCTTTCCGGTGAGCGCCGCCGGCGTGGAGCCGATGGGCGGCCAGGAGATTGCCGGCCAGGCGATCGCGATCGAACCCATGACGGCACCGGCCGATGCGTTCAACTCCGGCGCTGGCCTGCACTGGCTAGAGCCGGGCGGGCAGTGGGTCGTGCGCTGGGGCATCCGTCACGCCGGCTTCGACTCACACAGCCAGTCCTAGGTTGATTATTCCCCTGCCGCGCGCCCTCGCACGCTCCCGGGTCGACCTCGTGCTACTTCTCGTTGCCGCGGTGTGGGGCGGCAGTTACCTGAGCGCGAAGGTGCTTACCGAGCAGGCGAGCGTGTCGGCCGTGCTCGCGCTGCGTTTTCTGGTTGCCGCTGTTGCCCTGCTGATCGTGTGGCTGGTGCGGCACGAACGGCTTCCTACCCGGCGGGCGCTCGGGCTTGGGTTGCTCCTCGGGGTGACCCAGGCGAGCATTCTCTGGCTCGAAACTCAGGGCGTGGCGTTCACCTCGGCCACGAATGCCGGGCTCATCATCAGTCTCACCATCATTGTCACTCCGGTGCTCGAATCGGTTGCGGCCCGGCGCTGGCTGCCGCGCCCGTTTTTCGTGGCCGCGGTGCTCGCGGTGGTCGGAGTCGCCCTGCTTGTCTCTGGCAACGGATTCGCCGAGCCCAACGTGGGTGACCTGCTGATTCTGGCAGCGGCGCTCGTGCGCTCCCTGCACGTGACCATGATGGGCCACCTCACTCGCGGTCGCAGCGACAGCACCATCACGCTCACCCTTCTGCAGGCGCTCGTCGGGGCGGTTGTCTTCACCGCGTTGGATGTTCCCGGTCTCGCCCTGGCCGTCACGACGTTCAATCTGGCCGAATGGATCGGCGTGCTCTACCTCGGTCTGGCCTGTAGCGTGTTCGCGTTTTTGGCGCAGATGTGGGCGATTCGCCGCACCTCGGCGGCCCGGTCGAGCCTGCTCATGGGTACCGAACCGATCTGGGCTGTGCTCGTGGGGGTGTCGCTGGGCAGTGAGGCGCTCGGATTGATCGGGGCCGTTGGGGCGATCCTCATTGTGGCGGGTACCTTCTGGGGCCAGCGCATCGAGGCCGGTCACCGTTTGAACGTGCGCTGAGCATCCGTTTGGGTAGGTCAGCATCCCGCGCTGCGCCGAGCCGTGAGTTTCGGGGCGCTGAATCGTTGGATTGGGCGCAGACTCACGGCTCGGCGTGTGAGACTCACACCTCGGCGCACGAACTCAAGGCTCGCGCACACTCGACTCCGGTCGCAGGTCGAGGCGCCGCAGCAGCTGCGCGTTCAGGGCGACGACCACGGTGGACACCGACATGAGTAGCGCACCGATCTCCATCGGCAGTATAAATCCGATCGGAGCGAGCACCCCGGCAGCGAGCGGAACGGACAGGAGGTTGTAGCCAGCCGCCCACCACAGGTTCTGTCTCATCTTGCGGTAGCTCGCCCGGGAAAGCTCGATCACCGAAAGCACCGACCGCGGGTCGTCGCTGGCGAGGATCACGCCGGCCGACGCGATGGCCACGTCGGTACCGGCACCGATTGCGATGCCGACATCGGCCTGGGCCAGCGCCGGGGCGTCGTTGACTCCGTCGCCGACCATCGCCACGCGGCGGCCTTCGTGCTGCAGTTCGGCGACCTTGCGCGCCTTGTCTTCCGGGTGCACGCCGGCGAACACCCGGTCAATGCCGAGCTCCGCCGCTACCGATTGAGCCACCGCCTCGGCGTCGCCGGTGATCATGACCACCTCGATACCGCGCCGGTGCAGGGCGTCGACGGCTTGCCGCGATTCCTCGCGAATCTCATCGGCCAGGCCGATCGCGCCGATCACCTCGCCGTCCCGCAGCACGTGCAGAATGATCGCGCCCTGACTCTGCCAGGCGATGGTCTCAGCCAAGGGCTGCGTCCCGTGCTCGTCGAGCATGCTCGGCCCGCCGACGCTCACGCTGTGCCCGTCGACCAGACCGGTCACGCCGACCGCCGCAGCAGTCTTAAACTCGCTCGCCCGCGGCACGGTTAGCGCGCGGCCCCGCGCGGCCGTCACGATGGCGCGGGCAAGCGGATGCTCACTGTCACCTTCCACCGCTGCCGCCCAGGCGAGAATCTGGTCCGCAGTGAGCGGCGCCGAAGCCGAAGGTCCGGCCGCAACCGGGCCAGCTTGAGGGGCGCCGGCCGGAGCAGCGTTCGCGGCGCTCGCCGCAGCATTCACTGGGGCGGCGACGGCAACGTGACTGACGGTCGGCTCGCCCTTGGTGAGCGTGCCGGTTTTGTCAAACAAGACCGAGGTGACCTGGCGCATGCTTTCGAGGGCGAGGCGATCCTTGATCAGCACGCCGCCCTTCGCTGCGCGTTCGGTCGCGATCGACACCACCAGTGGAATCGCCAGTCCGAGGGCGTGCGGGCAGGCGATCACCAGCACGGTGATCGTGCGCACCACGGCATCCTGCGGCTGGCCGAGCAGGGTCCACACGATCGCGGTCAGCACACCGGAGCCGAGCGCGAACCAGAATAGCCAGCCGGCGGCCTTGTCGGCGATGCGCTGCGCCCGGGACGAGGAGTTTTGCGCCTCGGTGACGAGCCGCTGAATTCCGGCCAGCGCGGTGTCGTCCCCGACAGCGGTCACGCGCACACGCAGAGCGGAATCGGTCGCGACCGTGCCGGCAACGACCTGGTCACCGCGGGTGCGCTGAACCGGCCGCGATTCGCCGGTGATCATCGATTCGTCGACGTCGGCGGTGCCCTCGGTGACTTCCCCGTCGGCCGGAACGCGCCCACCGGGCCGCACCACCACAAGGTCGCCGAGCACCAAATCGCTCGGCGAGACGACCACAATCGACTCTCCCTCGACTCGTTCGGCCTCATCCGGCAGCAGTGCTGCGAGCGATTCCAGGGCAGTGGATGTCTGCGCGAGCGAGCGCATTTCGATCCAGTGCCCGAGCAACATGATCACGATCAGCAGCGCGAGTTCCCACCAAAAATCGAGCTCGGCGTCGATCAGTCCGAGGCTGGCGCCCCAGGACGCGAGGAACGCGACCGTGATCGCGAGGGCGATCAGCAGCATCATGCCCGGCTTGCGGGTCTTTAGCTCTGACACGGCCCCGGTCAGGAAGGGACGACCGCCCCAGACGTACATCACGGTGCCGAGCACGGGGGAGATCCAGGCACTGCCCACGAAATCGGGCAGCGTGTACCCGACGAGCTGCCCGAACATGTGGCTGAACCCCACGACGGGCACCGCGATCACCAGCATGGTCCAGAACAGGCGCCGAAACTGCCCGACGTGGTCGCCGTGGTTCATGCCGCCGTGGTTCATCGACCCGTGATGCATGGCGCCGTGGTTCATAGCCCCGTGATCCATCGTCATTCGGTGCTCGCCAGCAGGTCGTTCATCACGGCGATCTCGCTGCTTTGCGAACTGACGATCGTCTCGGCCAGGGCGAGCGCGTCGGCGTTCTTGCCGTCGCTCAGCTCGGCCTTGGCCATCACGATCGCACCCTCGTGATGCATGATCATTTGGGTTAGGAACAGCGGGCCGGCATCCGCTCCCGCCGCGTCCCGCAGCTTCATCATGTCGTCGTCCGACATCATGCCGCCCGAACCGTGATCCATACCGCCTATGCCGTCGTCCGTGGCGTCCCAATCGCTAAGCCAGCCCCGCAAAGTCGTAATCTCGGGCGCCTGCGCGGCCCTGATCTGCGTCGCGAGATCGACGATGGCCGGGTCGACGCCGTCCTTGGCGAGCAGGTCATCGCTCATCTCGACAGCCTGGTCGTGGTGCGGAATCATCAGCTGCGCAAACATCACGTCATCACTATTGACAGCGGATGCCGCTGGCGATTCACTCGCTGGCGAGCCGCCAGAGCTGCCGGGGCCGCCAGAGCAGGCGCTCAGGGCAAGGGCCGTCGCGAGTGCGATGACGGCCACGAAGGATGCTCGTGCTGTGTTCATGGTTCAATCCATTCCAAATCAAAACACCTGGTTCTACCTGCGACGGTTACCGCACAACGGCTGGCCGATCGGCGAGTCGGCGGCGACAACAAACCACATACCCCCATAGAGTATACAATCTGAGCGGAACACGCGCAAAAATGCGTGCGCACGGCCGCGCAATCGGGCAGGGTTGAGGAATGGCACAGATCGAAACAGCACCCGCTGCCGAATCCCAGCAGGACGCCGCCCGCCGCGCTGCGCTCACCAGCATGAAGCGGCTCGCGGCCGGGCTGCTCGCACTGATGGCTGTCATTTTCACGGTCTCCTTCGCCCTGCAAGGCCGTTACCCCTGGCTCGACTACGTGCGCGCCGCCGCCGAAGGCGGCATGGTTGGCGCCATCGCGGACTGGTTCGCCGTGACCGCCCTGTTTCGGTACCCGCTCGGCCTGCGCATTCCGCACACCAATATCATCGCGAACCGCAAGGATGAGATCGGCGCAAGTCTCGGCGAATTCGTTGAGATTAACTTTCTCTCCGAGGCAGTTATTCGCGGCAAGCTCGAATCGGTCCAGCCTTCCCGCCGCCTGGGAGCCTGGCTCAGCACCGACGCCGACGCTGAAAAATCCAACGCGGAGAAACTTACCGAGGAGTTCGCCGTCGCCGGCCAGGGCATGCTCAGCCTGCTCGGCGATGACGCCATTAAAGACCTCATCGAATCCGTCGCCCGCGAACACCTGGTCAAGCCCGAGTGGGGACCGAGCCTCGGCCGGGTCGGGGAGCGTCTGGTCACGAGCGGGCAGCAGCACGCGGCGGTCGACCTGCTGCTGGACCGGGCAGACGGTTGGTTGCGCGCTCACCCGGGGGCGTTTGGCCGCGTGGTGTCGCAGCGGCTGCCGAGCTGGTTGCCCGGCTTCGTCGACAAACTCGTCGACGACAAGGCCTACCGCGAGGTGCTCGCCTTTGTCGCGGCGGCACGTCAAGACCGGCAGCATCCGGTTCGACAGGCCCTCGACGACTACCTCAGCGAGGTCATGCATGATCTGCAATATGAGCCAGCCATGATTGCCAGGGTCGAAACGTTCAAGGCCGAGGTGCTCGACAACGCCAAGCTGCGTGAGTTCGCCGGCGACACCTGGGAGGCGGTCAAGGCTTCGCTCGTCGACGCGCTCAGCGACCCGACGAGCGCGCTGCGGGTGGGCATCCGTTCGACGCTGCAAGATATTGGCGAGCGCCTCAGAGCGGATGCCGCGCTCGGCGCGCGCATCGACCGCTGGCTCGCCGACACGGCCAGTTATCTCGTGGCGAACTATCGCCACGAGATCGCCGGGGTCATCACCGAGACCGTTGAGCGCTGGCCCGCCGCGGAGACGGCGGCGAAGATCGAGCTTCAGGTGGGCCGCGACCTGCAGTTCATCCGCATCAACGGAACCGTGGTCGGCGCCCTCGCCGGCCTGGCGATTTTCACCCTCGCGAACACGGTGGCGGCGCTGCTGTAGCTGCGCCAACACGTCTCGCGAGAGCGGAAAAAGTGTTGCTTCGCATGAGCCAAAGCAACACTTTTCCCGCTCTCACTGCCGGGTTATCGAGACGCGGTATATTCCGCTGCCAGCGCGCGCAGCCGGCCATGGACTCCGCCATAGGCCTGAGCGTCCTTCAGGGTCCACTTGGGCAACTTCGCCACCATGGTGTAGCTGGGATCGCACACGTTTGCGGCCGGCGCGAGTCCCATCTGACTGACCAGCTGATAAGCATCCATGGTGTCAAGACCGGTCAGGTCGGATGCCCAACCCACGAGGTCTTTCTGACTGATCCGAAAGGCGTCCTCCAGGGGGCGAGCCGAACCGGTGCTCATGATGAAGTCATCGTTCTCGAGGCGGGGCCAGGCCGAGGCGCCACCCTTGATCAGGTCGAGGGCGATGACGGAATTCATTGCCGATTCGAGCCCGGTTCCACACACTTCACCCTCGCCCTGGCGGGCGTGACCATCTCCGAGCGACAGCATCGCGCCGGCCACGTTAACCGGAAGGTAGAGCGTCGTGCCGGCCCTCGCCTCCGGCGTATCCATGTTTCCGCCGTGGGTGGACGGGGTCACGACCAGTCGCACCTCGCCGCCGGCCGGGGCAACACCCACCGTGCCGTGCATGGGATCGAGCGGGAGGGCGAGGGTGTAATCCGAATTCGTGGCGCGAAAAGTGGCCGTCCAGGCCTCCAAGTCGATGTCATAAAACCACACCCGCTCCTCGAGCGGCTCGTGCAGCATTGCCGTTTCATGCGTCGCCGAGAGCGCTCCGAAGAGCGGGAAGGTGCTCGAAATGGCGTACTGGCGCGCCGGGACGATCGAAACGAAATGTACGGCCAACAGGTCACCGGGCTCGGCCCCGACCACCTCGATCGGACCGGAGACGGGGTTCAACTCGTTGAACGGCACGATCTGGCTGGGAATGTCGTGCGGGCTCGTCACCCGACCGCCGAAGCAGTCTTCCGTGCTGACCTCGACGATGTCGCCGGGGAGAACGCTGAGCAGGGGGGCGCGCCCGCCGAACACATAGGAATACTGTTCGGGGAGCGGAATGAGCTGGTGTATTGCCATGAGAGCTACCGCACCTCCATCTGTGCCGACGCCAGGGGAACGGGGTTGGTCATCCGACCCTTCTTGTAGAGCACCACGGCGACCACAATCCCAATGACCAGCCACGCAATGCCAACGATTTGTGCATTCACTCGCGCGTTGTAGAGCACAAAGGCGAGTACAACGAAACCCAGCACCGGAAAGACCAGGTGCACGAACCAGCGCTGAGATTTCTGCTTCACAATGAACCACCAGACGACCGACACGTTTAGCAGCAGGAAGGCCGTCAGGGCGCCGAAGTTGACCAGCGCAGCGATGGTACCGAGTCCGTCGGGCAGAAGCGTCAGGATCAGACCCAGCACCAAAGAGATTCCGGCGACCAGAAAGGTAGCGTTGACCGGAACGCCGTGTTTTTCGCTCACCTTGGCGAGGAATTTCGGCAGCTGGCGGTCGCGCGCCATCGCGTAGAGCAGGCGAGAAGTGGATGCCTGAGCAACGAGTGCATTGGCGAAGCCCCAGGCGATGGCGGTCGAGGCTGCGGTGAGAATGTACATAAACGGTCCACCGGCAACGGCAGCCGCCTCATAGAAGGCCACTCCCGCCGGGTCGCCATTGATGATCAAGGCGGCAGGGTCTTCAACCAGCATCGACGCAACCCAGGTCTGTACGACGAACAGAACGCCCAGCAGGCACAGGGCCGCAATCATCGACCGACCCAGGGACTTGCTGCTGCCGGTATTTTCTTCGGCCAGGGTAGAGATTCCGTCAAAGCCCAGGAACGACAACACGGCAATGGATGCTGCACCGAACAAAAGCGGCAGCGAGAAGGTATCAGCGTTGTAGAACGCGTCGAAGCTGAAGCCCTGGCCTTTGCCCTGCGAAACGGCGACTAGACCAACGACCAAGAAGATGGCCAGCACCAAAAGCTCAAGCACCAGCATGACCCGGATGACGACGGCGGCGAGGTGGATGCCGAGGTAGTTGATTACGGTGTTCAGAGCCACAAAAGCAACCAGCCACAGCCAGATGGGAATCTGGCTGATGATTCCGTTCATAGCGATGGCGGCGACAAAGTAGAGCAGGGTCGGAATCAAGATGTAGTCGAGCAGGATCATCCAGCCGGCGATGAAACCGGTGGGACGGTTGATCCCGCGACCGGCGTAGGTGTAAACCGAACCGGCCATCGGGAAAGCCTGGGCCATTTGCGAGTACGAATTAGCCGAGAACATCATGGCGACCAACGCGATGATGTACGCGATCGGCGGCATTCCGCCCGAGTCGTGAAAGACGCCGCCGAAGATGGCGAACGGTGCGATAGGCACCATGAAGATCAGGCCGTAGATGATGAGGTCGCTAAATGTCAGCGTTCTCTTCAGCTCTTGCTTATAGCCAAATTGTTCAATACCAGAAGCGGATGTGCCCCCAGGGTTGGTCGTACTGCTCACGCGTGGTCCAATCGTCATCGACAGACGTCATTGTTTCCAAGTGGAAATTTTCACTAGGCTACACCCCGTGAAGCATTCTGACAATCTCAAGATCGGTACCATTAGCTCGCGCCAGACTCATCGGTCGACGTGTGAGGTCGACTGCATCCGGCCGAGCCGGGGTGACGACGGCTGACAAAAGCCGTTCGGCCACCCGTGCGGCGGTGTGCGTGGCGAGCAGGTCACTGCTGCACACGGCGGCCAGCAGGTGCACGCCGTCGTAACATCCTTCCGCGTAGGAGCCTGGCAGCGGTGCCCTCAGCCCGAACCGAGCGACATAAGACTCCAGCAATCGACGGTGACGATCGTCATCCTGCAGCAAAAACGTGGGCATGGCGCTATAAAGTTCTCCGCTGGTGTCGCCGCCCACCGCGACGAGACAGCTCTCGTCGAGGGCGGTACGCAGCCTGACGAACGCCGTGCCGGCATCCGATTCGGTGACCCCGCGATGAAATTCGATGCCGTCGCGGCCGACCAGGGAGACCAGGATTGCATCTGCCTGGGCGCGGTGTGCCGCGGAAACAAGTTCCGCCACGTCGACGTGCCCCACCGGTACCAGCCGGTCCAGGACGACGCGCTGCCCGAGATCGCGCAGTACCCTGCTGGCCGCAGCGTGCACCTGTCGGGGCCAGACGTAATCATTTCCGATGAGGGCCCACCGCTGAACCCGACGGTGCTTGGCCAGCCACGCAATGGGTTGCCGAAGGTGCTCTGCCGGGTCGCTGCCGAGAAAGACCGATCCGGCCGATGCTCGCCCAAACTCGTGCGGCGGCGTGAAAACATAGGGCACCCGATTGTTCACGCGAGCTTCGACGGCCACTCGAATATTTGAGGTGTGTGTTCCGACCAGCCCGTCGACGAGCCCAGCTCCCACGAGTAAGTCCACCTCGCCTGCGACATCGGCCGGTGCTCTGCCCGCATCGACGAGGACGAGGTCAATGACCCGTCCCGTTGCACGGCCGACTTCTTCGGCTGCCAGGATCGCGCAATTGATAATGGCGGGTCCGGCCACGCCCAAGACCCCCGACACTGGCGCCAGTAGTCCCAGCCGAAGAGTCTGCCGAGCGGGACCGCTCAGAAAAACTTCGCTGGGGAGTACTAGCCTGACCGGGGACGTCACCCGTCCATTATTACGTAGCGGGCATCCCCGCCCGTATATTCGTGACTATGGAGGAGCGGAAATGGCTGAGCAGTCGGGGCGAGCGCTGGATTCTGTAGCACCCTTAGGTGAGCTCGTCTGGACCCTTGCTGACCTGGAGCGGCGTCTCGTACTCGGCCTGAGCATTGCCTTGTCTGAAGAGAGCACCACGATGGATCAGTGGCGCATCTTGGAGACCCTGGATCGACTCGACTCGCCCACCATGGGGGAGCTGGCCGAAGCGACCGGCATGGCAAATGCGAGCCTGAGCCGAACTGTCGACTCGTTGGAAGACGCGGCTTCGGCCTTCCGGCTGCCGACCACTGCCGATCGCAGACGAATTACCGTTCATTTGTCCGATCTGGGCCAGCAACGACTCGCCCGCACTCGTGAAATCGTTGCAGCGTGGGAACGAACAATCGAACACAGGCTGGGAGCGGATGCCGTAGCGGCCCTGCTCGGGGCTGCTGACACCGCTGCGCGCGCACTGGCTGGCACGTCAACCGAACCCTGATCGGGTTTTTTGCTGTCGGCTGCTCTCAAGCTTCCGGTGCAGCCGATTCGATACCGTCGGCGTCATTCTCGTCGTGATTCTCGTCGTGATTCTCGGCGTGAACGAAGCTCTCGACCTGACCAGTGTCGCCGAGTGGCATGACCGCTTGATGGCCGTACTCACGGTATTAGAACGCGAGGCTTCGCACAGCAGCTCGATCTTCGTATTCGGCATTCCGCCCATTCGGAGCATCGATATCTTCCAGCGTCCGCTGGTGTTCATCGCCGATTGGTCGGCCGTCGACCTCAACGTGGTCAGCGCGCCACTCAACACTTTTGTGCCGTTTTCCCCCGGCGCGACGCTCACGCCAGAACGGCATCGCACCCCCGCCGACTAGCGCGGTTGGGCCATCGGGATGCGCATGGGCGCCCTGTGCGTGTTCGACCAGGTGCTGTGGCGCGACCTCGCGCTGTTGGTGCAGCAAGAGTTGGAGCGGTATGCTCGCGGCGTGAGTGACTTCCTGCGGCGCAGATTGCGCGCCTTGCCCGACTTTCCCGACCGACTGCCCGACTTCGATCCGGCCAGCGCACCGGCCGATCCGGTGGTGCTATTTCTCGACTGGCTCGAGCACGCGCTCGCCGCCGGCGTGTCGCAGCCACACGCTTTTAGCCTCGCGACGTCAACCGGCGGCGGAGCGGTTTCGTCGCGCATGCTCATCCTGAAGAATATCGAGCCCGCCGGAGCTGCGTCCGCTGGCGAGGCTGGTTCAGCCGCTGGTGCTGGTTCCCCTGCTGGAGCTCCGGATGCTCCTGCACCGCAGCCTGCCGCCTGGCACTTCGCGAGCACGCGCAGCTCCCGCAAGGGCCGTGAACTTGCGGCCAACCCTCGAGCAGCGATGAACTTTTACTGGCCGGCTCTCGGGCGTCAAGTGCGCGTTGTTGGCGCTGTCTCACTGCTGTCGGCAGAGGAATCCGCTCTCGACTGGGAGGAACGCCCCGCAGCCGATGGTCGAGCCAACCCCGACTGGCAGGTCTACGCCCTGCTCCCCGCCGAGGTCGAATTCTGGCAGGCCAGCGCCGATCGCCACCACATTCGTCACCGCTACGACCTCTGAACCCCGCCTGCGCCGAAAAACTCGCTCAGCGGCATCCGCTGCCCGGTCTCGGGGGCTAATTCAGGCAATGTGATCGCACTGCCACCGGCGGGCCAGTAAATCACTGGGCGCGACCCGGCCGCGGCCCGCGATTTCCTGATTCAGCCACGGCCAGCCCTGCCACGAACGGCGGAACCAGCTCATGGGCGTGAAAACGCAGATGCGCACCGAATCCTAAGAATTCGATGCGCATCTGCCGCGCCACTCGCGCATGATTGTGGGCCCCGTCGGGCTCGAACCGACGACCCAAGGATTAAAAGTCCTTTGCTCTACCAACTGAGCTAGAGGCCCGTGGGTTCTAATCTACCGTGGATTCGCGCCCAGCTTTTCTGGGTAGCGTTGTGGAGAGCGAAAACAGCGGCTTTTCGTCCCAACTTCCGAAACGAGGAGAACGCGCCATGGCCGACAACTTCCACAAGCCCACCCTGTTCTCCGGGATCAAATTCGAGGCCTTCCAGGGCGGTGACGACCCGGCAAACATCAGTCGCGTTGCGCATGAAACGGCGCAGGCCCTACTCAACCGGGTGCGCAGTAATCCCGACCCGGCGACGGTCGAACGGCTCGTCGCCTATACCGACGAAAACGGCCTGGACGCGGTCGCCGAGCTGTGGTCGCGGGCAACGCCGCGCAGCTTGCCGGGCGCGCTCTGGCGCATCTATCTCATTCGCATGCTGATTCGGCAGGACCCAGAGGGATGCGCCTACCTGTATCAGCGGGGAACGGATGCTGCCGCCACGATCGACCCGCTCGTCGCGGGAGCGGCCGTGCCGACCGGGCCCGCGGAAATCATCGTCCTCGCCGACGAGATTCTGCGGGGGCTGTTCACCGGCGACTTCGCCGTGGCGCTCGACCGCGGCGCGGCGTACTGCCGGGTGACCGCGGTTGGGGCTGCGAGCATCGCCGACGACCTTGAGTTGACCGAACCGCACCGGTCATCGGAGCTGACCACGCGCGCCCTGCGCTTCTCCACAACGGCCGCCGAATTCACCGCCTGCGCGCGCCTCTGGCGCCGCGACTCGCTCGAGTAGGCCACCCGCCAGTGCCCCCCACTCCTGTTCCGGGCCCGTGCCCGGTAACGGGGCACATGATCCATCATGGGCCGGCTTCCTTCAGGTGGACTCGAGCTCGCGCAATCCGTGGATCCCTTGTGCGCCGCTCGTCGCGTTGACCGGGTGGCGCTGGCGTCATAGTGGTCGCGACTGGATCGATTATGGGCAGAGCGATTTAGAGTGTCCGTCGAAGTCGGCTGTGTTGCGCGGGACCTAGGACGCTGCGCGGGTGCTGCGCCAGTACGCGGGACTTATGGCGTGGCCAGAACTCCCGCGTAGCTCGTCGCGCGGGTGCTGCGCCGCTGCGCGTGAATTCGAACTCCCGCGCAGTGGCGCACTTCCCGCGCAGCGAATAATTCGTGGGAGACCGGGCGAGAACGCCTCCCTTTGCCGATTGAGCTAATCCAAAAGTTTCGGACTTTTCTTCCCCCCATCGTGCTCTTTGCTCTGGGTCGCTCGCCGAGGTCGCCATCGCCCAGCGTGCCCGGGCCCGGTAACGGGGCCCATGATCCATCGTGGGCCCGGCTCGTCAAGGTGGGCCCCAGCCCGCGCAATCCTTCAATCTCAGAATCCATCTTGCGCCAGCGGCGAACAGTCGACGCCGACCGCCTCTCTCGAATACACTGGAACCTGGTCGGGCCGCAGTAATCCCGGGTTCCATTATTCGCCGCTTCGAGCGGCCTCGCGCCGAGAGGTGCTCTGCGGCCCGACCTTCTGCGTGTACCAGGCCGCTGCTCTCTACGCAAGGCCACTCCTGCATAAAAAGAGCGCCAGCATCCGCTCGCGGCCGCTTTTTTCGCGGATTGCTTCGTGGAATGACCAATCCGTTAATGACTTCGCACCGAACCCTAGTCATGGAACGGGGCAAGACCTGACATGCTTGACCTCATGACTGCTGATCCCGCCGGAGAACTCGCGTCGGCAGCGCCTGCCACGAAGGAGGAGCTGCTCGCACGCGTAGCTCAGGGCGACCAATCCGCCTTCGGAGAGCTGTATGACCAAATTTCCCCGCGGGTGCTTGGCCTGGTCAGGCGCCTGCTCATTGACCATGCGCAGTCGGAGGAAGTGACCCAGGAGATTTTTCTGGAGATCTGGCAGTCGGCGGCGCGTTATGAACCAACGCGTGGTGGTGCGAGCACCTGGATCCTGACCATGGCACACCGGCGAGCGGTCGACCGAATTCGGTCATCGCAGGCTGGTCGTGACCGTGATACGAAAATCGGAATACGTGACCTGGCCGTTGCCTATGATCACGTGGCCGAAACCGTTGAAGTACGAATCGAACATGAAAGGGTGGAGAAGGCGATGACTCGATTGACACAGCTGCAGCGTCAGGCTGTGAGCCTCGCGTATTACGGCGGGTTCAGTCACAGCGAGGTTGCCGATATGCTCCACATTCCCCTGGGTACCGTGAAAACGCGGCTCCGCGACGGACTCATCCGCCTGCGTGACGAATTGGGCGTGGCATCATGAGCCGCGGCGGCCACATCGATGTCGAGCAGAACCCGGCCGATCTGGCTGGCGCCTATGCCCTGCACGCTCTCGACGAGCACGACACGGCCACCTTCGAAGCGCACCTCGCCGAATCCGCGCGAGCCCGCATCGAGGCGGCCGAGTTGAACGACACCGCGGTGGCCCTCGGCCTCGCCGTGGCACCCGTTCAGCCATCCGCCGCCCTCAGAGCCAACCTCATGGCGATGCTC
Organism: Cryobacterium sp. Y11; assembly: GCF_002929535.1. Classification (GTDB taxonomy): domain Bacteria; phylum Actinomycetota; class Actinomycetes; order Actinomycetales; family Microbacteriaceae; genus Cryobacterium. The sequence continues at coordinate 86,549 of NZ_PJJO01000060.1, read as the reverse complement.
ACGTCAACCCCGCAGCTTGCGCCGCTGCCGGCGCCGAGTGCTGCTGACCCCGCCAGAACGGATGCTGCCGCCACCGTTCCCGGGGCAGCTCCAGTCGCCAGTCCCCGGGCCACCGGGGCCGTGCCGACGACCGCAACGACGCCGTCAGCCGGTGCCGCACCAGCCGACAGCGCCGCACCAGCCGACAGCGCCGCACCAGCCGACAGCGCCGCGCCAGCTGACAGTGCTGCGCCAGCTGACAGTGCTGCGCCAGCCGCTGCCGCACCCATCAGCACCACTCCGACCGACCCCGGCGCAATCCGGCCGGCTGCGGACATCCGTTCTGGTGATGCTTCGGTTACGCACCGATCATCCTCGGCGACCGAGCGCGCCCAGGCTCGTTGGTTCAAGCGTCCGGCGCAGTTTCTGGTTGCCGCGGCCGCGGCCGGGGCACTGTTCGTTGGCGGATCGTTATTTGGACAGGCGCTGAACGACAACCAGTTCGCATCCCAGCAGGCCTCCGGGCTCGCCCAGATCAACTCCGCCGACGACTCGCAGCGCGCAGCGACGACCACGGCCGACGGCCAGGAAGCCACCCTGGTCTGGTCGAACAAACTCGGAATCTCCGCGGTGCTCGTCGACAACCTGCCGGTGCTGCCGAGTGACCAGGACTACCAGCTCTGGTACATCAACGGTGACGGTGCAGCCCCGGCCGGAACCTTTGACTCAAGCGGAGACGGCACCGCCTGGCGCGTGCTCGACGGCACCATGCACGCCGGTGATCAGGTCGGGGTCACCGTTGAACCCACCGGCGGATCTGACCAGCCAACGACGACCCCGATCGTCGCCTTCCAGAGCTAGCGGTCTACTGTCGTGGGTATAGGTCACTGAGGGGTCGCCCATCGCCGCAATGCTGGCGTCGGACGGTCGATCTGCGACCCTTCACGGGCGTGCGCTCGACACGCACCGCTGCGCTGAGGCCAACGCGAAGTAGGCTCGGGGTCATGAGACTGCCCTTCACACTCCTGATCGACCCGGTACCTGCCGACTCCCGGCAGCAGAACTTCGACGACACCTTTCACGAGATGGACTCCAGCGCCCCGGCGCTGCGCGTGGGGGAGCTGAGCACCCAGCGCGGTGACGGAATCTTCGAGACCCTCGCCGTCGTCAACGGCCAGCCGCAGGAGGTCGAGCCGCACCTCAGCCGGCTGCGCAACTCGGCGCTCATCTGCGATCTTCCGGTGCCGCACATCGACCAGTGGCGCGCCGCGATAGCGTACGCGGTGGCGCGCATTCCACAGCAGGGGGAGGTTGCGCTCAAGTTCGTGCTGAGCCGGGGCGTCGAGCACGGTCCAGCACCGACGGCGTGGCTGCACGCAACAGCGGCGGCGGACTTCAGCGCGGTGCGGGCGAACGGCGTGCGCGTGATCACGCTCGACCGCGGATATCCGCGTGGCGTCGCCGAACGCGCCCCCTGGCTGCTGATGGGTGCGAAAACGCTCAGCTACGCCGTGAACATGGCCGCGATTCGGGAGGCACACCGCCGCGGCGCCGACGACACGATCTTTCTCACCGCCGACGGGTATGTCATGGAGGGGCCAACCTCCAGCGTCGTGCTGCAAAGCAACGGCGAGTACGTCACACCAGCGCCGAGCGGCGCCATTCTGCACGGCACCACGCAGCAGAGCATGTTCGAGTATCTGCGCGCCCGCGGCGAACGGGTTCAATACCGGGACGTCACCGTTGACGAACTTCGTCAAGCGGATGCCGCCTGGCTCGTTTCTAGCGTGCGCCTAGCCGTCGCCGTGGTTGCCCTGGACGACGTTTTGTTCCCCGCTGATCAGCCGCTGACCGACGCTCTCAACGCGTACCTGCTCGCCCGCACCGCCTAGTCGAGGACCCGGCGTGCGTTGTGCCGGCGACTCAAGACCCGGCGAGCGGATGCCCACAGAACCGACCTACCCGAAGCGACCCGACACGTAGTCTTCCGTGGCCTGCACGCTCGGGTTCGAGAACATTGTGGTCGTGTCGTCATACTCGATGAGCTTGCCCGGCTTGCCGGTGCCGGCGATGTTGAAGAATGCGGTGCGGTCAGACACCCGCGAGGCTTGCTGCATGTTGTGCGTCACGATGACGATGGTGTACTCGCTCTTCATCTCCTCGATCAGGTCTTCGATGGCCAGCGTCGAGATCGGGTCGAGCGCCGAGCACGGCTCGTCCATCAAAATCACGTCGGGTTCAACCGCAATGGCCCGCGCGATGCACAGGCGCTGCTGCTGACCGCCCGACAGCCCAGAACCGGGACGTGCGAGGCGGTCCTTGACCTCGTTCCACAGGTTGGCGCCGCGGAGGGCTTTTTCGGTAAGGTCGTCGGCATCCGTTTTGCTCATGCGACGGTTGTTGAGCTTCACGCCGGCCAGAACGTTGTCCTGAATAGACATGGTCGGAAACGGGTTCGGCCGCTGAAAGACCATGCCGACCTGACGGCGCACGAGTACAGGGTCAACGCCGGGGCCATAGAGGTTGTTGCCGTCGATGAGTACCTCACCCTCGACGCGCGCGCCGGGGATGACTTCGTGCATGCGGTTGAGGGTGCGAATGAACGTGCTCTTACCGCAACCGCTCGGCCCGATAAACGCGGTTACCGTGCGGGGCTCAATGACGATCGAGACACCCTCGACGGCCAGAAAATTGCTGTAATACACGTTGAGGTCGTTGACTTCGATGCGCTTGGACATATGTCCCTTTCTTTCTAAAGCGAGAAGATTAGCGGCCCAGTTTGGGCGAGAACCAGTGGGCAATCAGGCGGGCGAGCCCGTTGAGCAGCATCACGATGACAATCAGCGTGAGCGCCCCAGCCCAGGCTCGGTCGATATAGGCCTGCGAATCCGCGCCCTGGTTGGCGTATTGCGTGTAGACGAACACCGGCAGCGTCATCATCCGCTCGCTGAACAGGTCGTAATTCATGCTCGAGGTGAATCCGGCGATGATCAACAGCGGCGCGGTCTCGCCGATCACGCGCGCGATTGACAGCATCACTCCGGTGACAATTCCGGCAATGGATGTCGGCAGCACGACCTTCAGAATGACCAACCACTTCGGCACCCCCAGTGCAAAAGCAGCCTCGCGCAGTTCGTTCGGCACGAGCTTGAGCATCTCTTCGCTCGAACGCACCACGACCGGAATCATCAGCACCGACAACGCGATCGCCCCACCAAATCCAAAGCGGATGCCCGGGTCGTTGAACAGCAGCGCGAACAGGGCGAAGGCGAACAGGCCGGCGACGATCGACGGGATGCCGGTCATCACGTCGACGAAGAAGGTGATGGCCTTGGCAAGCCGGCCACGGCCATACTCCACGAGGTAGATCGAGGCCAGAAGTCCGATCGGTACCGAGATGAGCGTCGCCATGCCGGTCACCATGAGCGTGCCGATGACGGCGTGCAGCACACCGCCGCCAGCGCCGACCACGTTGCGCTGGGAGGAGGAGAAGAACGTCGGCGTGAGAAACGCTGGCAGTCCGTTGATGACGGTCGTATAAATGATCGACACCAGCGGCAGCAGCGCGATGATGAACGCGGCGGTCACGAGCGCCGTCATCAGGCGGTCCTTGGCTTTGCGCGAGCCCTCGACCAGGCGAGACAGCACGTAAATTGCTACGCAGTACAGCACCGTGCCGAGCACGACCGTGCCCACGATGTTGAAACCATCGACTGTGCCAGACAGAAAGAGCACGGCGAAGAACGCGGCCGACACGGCCCAACTGGTCAGCAGCACCCAGAGCGACGATCGCCGGGGCAGCTTGCCGGCGGTGAGCGAGTTCGTCAGCGGCGAAGCTTCTACAACGGATGTCATCAGTTGGCTCCCGAAAATGCCTTACGGCTGTTGATAATGACGCGGGCCAGCATGTTCACGAGCAGGGTGACTACGAAAAGCACGAGGCCGGTCGCTAGAAGAATGTTCACGCCGACACCGTGTGCCTCCGGAAAGTTCAACGCGATATTCGAGGCAATTGTGTTCGAATTCTGCGCGGTGAACAGCTGAAAAATGACCTCCGAGCTGGGGGAGAGCACCATGGCGACGGCCATGGTTTCACCGAGGGCGCGGCCGAGACCGAGCATCGAGGCGGAGATGATGCCGGGTAATCCGAATGGCAGCACCGCCATGCGGATCATTTCCCAGCGGGTGGCTCCGAGGGCCAGGGCTGCTTCCTCGTGTAGCAGCGGCGTTTGCAGAAAGATCTCGCGGCAGATGGCGGTGATGATCGGCAGAATCATCACGGCGAGCACGATGGCGACCGTGAAGATGGTGCGACCGGTGCCCGACGCTGGCCCTTGGAACGGCGTGAACCAGCCGAACCACTCGACCAGGGTGGTGTAGAACGGCTGCACCATGGGGGCGAGTACGCCGATGCCCCAGAGGCCGAAGACGACAGAGGGAACGGCGGCCAGCAGATCAACGAGATAGCCGAGGCTCTGGGCGAGTTTGCGCGGGGCAAAGTGTGAGATGAAAAGTGCGATACCGATGGCGACGGGCACGGCCATGAGCAGGGCCAGGATAGCCGAGTAGATGGTGCCGAAGACGAGCGGGCCGACGTAGGACCAGAAATTGGTGACGTCGCCGCTGAAATCATCGGGTACTGCAACAAACGCCGGCAGGCTCTCAACGAGGAGGAAGATCGCCACCGCGGCGAGCATGGCCAAAATTAGACTGCCGGCAATGACGGTGGCTGAGGAGAAGATGCGGTCGCCCGGGCGTTGCCTGGCCTTGATGGTCGTGGCGGCAGCTGTGGTCATGCCGGGGTCTCCCTAGAATGCAAAAACTGGTGAAGTCGTGCGCTGAGCGTGCTGCCGGGTAGTACTTCGGCCGGACCGAGGTCTGGACTGAACGAGCTGTACACCCCAGTCTGCCCGATCGGCCCTCGCAATGTGCGAGAGCTGACCGGGCAGGGGTGTGGAGTTGTTACTTGACGGTCGCGAGCACTGCTGCGACGTCGGCCTCGAGCTCGGCCGACAGCGGTGCGACACCGGCGTACTCTTCAGCGACGGCCTGGCCAGCTGCGCTGGCAATGAACTCGATGTAGGCCTTGACGAGCTCACCCTGAGCTGCATCGGCGTACTCGTTGCACACGATCGCATAGCTCACCAGAACCAACGGGTATTCCGCCGGGTTGGTGGTCTTGCGGTTCAGGTCGAGCGCGAGGTCATCGGCGGCGCGGTCGGCCACGAGGGGCGATCCGGCGACAACCTCGGCCGCGGCCTCGGGGGTGTAAGCGACGAACTCGGTGCCGACCATGAGCTTGGCGGTGCTGAGCTCGCCGGCCTGTGATGCATCGGCGTAACCGATCATGTTCGTGCCGTTGGTGACAGCGTCAACGACGCCCGACGTGCCCTTGGCGCCTTCACCGTCGAACGGGAAGGTGTCAGAGGCCTTTTCGGTCCACACGGTGGGTGCGGTCTGGCCGAGGTAGTCGGTGAAGTTCTTGGTGGTACCCGAGTCGTCCGAGCGGTGCACGGCGTGAATGGTGTCGGCGGGGAGGGTCGCGTCGGGGTTCAGCGCGACGATTGCTGCGTCATCCCAGGTAGTGATGGCGCCGGAAAAGATCTTCGCGAGCGTGTCAGCGTCGACGTTGAGTTCGTCAACACCATCGACGTTGAAGATCACGGCGATCGGGGAGATGTAGACGGGAAGGTCAACGGCCTTGGTGCCGGGAACGCAGGAGGCGAATTCGCCGGCCAGCTCGTCGGTGCCCATGTAGGAGTCGCTGCCGGCAAAGTCGGTACCGCCCGCGATGAAGGCTTCGCGGCCGCCGCCGGAACCGGAGGGCTCGTAGTTGATGGTCACGCCGGTGTTGGCGGTCTGGAACGCTGCGATCCAGGCCTGCTGAGCGGCATCCATCGAGGAAGCCCCGGCGCCGTTCAGGGTGCCGGTGAGCGTGCTTGCTGAAGTATCGTCGCCGGTGGTGGCAACATCGCCTTCGTTCGCTGCGCAGGAGGACAGCGCGAGTGCTGCGGCAATGGCGATGACCGCGGGGCGGCCGAAACGCTTGAAGTTCACGTGAATCCCTTTCGAGGGTTTGGCAAGACTGTGATTGCTAGTGAAGAGCCGGTGCTGGCCCAAAGAAGATGCTAAGCGCGTCAAGTAACCGCCGACCGACCGCAAGGTAAACGGAAGGTGAACGAGCGATAACGCTTCCGGCGTTTCAGGCGGTTGCGGGGTAGGTTTCTATGGCCAGAATGCCAGCGGCCGGGTTCTCCGACGAGAGGTGCACGATCGAAAATCCTCCGGTGTCCAAATCTGCGGCGTCGGACAGCTCCGCGGACGGCTGACTCCCGGTTGCCAACGCGATCTCGCGCAGAATCTCTGGCAACACCGGGCCGTGGCTACACAAGACGGCCGTCTTCCGGGCGCGCACCCGCTTGCCGACGACGGCGCGGACATCCGCTTCGCCGCTCTCGAGGGCGTCCTGGCTGATCAGATCGGTCTGCTTGATCGGGATGCCAGTGGCCGCAGCGAGGGGAGCCACCGTTGTGACACAGCGCGTGGCCGTGCTCGAAATGATGCGCAGCGGCCGCCACGCGGTGATCGTGTCGACCAGGCCGGCCGCTTGCGTCACGCCGCGCGCGGTCAGTGGCCGGCGCGCGTCGGGACCGGCTCCGGTGCGCGGCGCCGCCTTGCCGTGCCGCAGGGCGATCACCGCGAAGGTGCGGGTCACCCCGGCATCGACCAAAGCAGAAAACGCCTCGAGAATCTGTACGTCGGCCGGATAGCTGAGGTAGCTGCGGGCCTTCTTGATCGTGACCCACTCGATCGCGGCCACCTCCCCGTTCGGCACGAAGGTCGAGCGCGCGATCGCCTCTGGCATGATCTCAGCCGCCCAGTAGTGCACGACCTTGGTGCGGCCGTCTGGCATGTCATAGTGCGACACCCCGAGCGGAACGCCGAGAGCAACGGCCAGGCCGGTCTCTTCCTCTACCTCGCGCACCGCCGTACGCGGCAGGGTCTCGCCAGGGTCCACCTTGCCCTTGGGAATGGTGACGTCGCCGTGCACCGTGCGGTGGATAAGCAGCACGTGCATGCGGCCGTCGATCAGCCGCCAGCAGACGGCGCCGGCGGCGTAGACGTTCGGGTCGGTGGCCTTAACGGCCATTAGCGTCGCCCTGCTGGTCGCTTGCGCGCACTGATCTGCTGCATCAGCTTGTTTTGGCTGTCGGTTAAGTGCACACCGTGCTCGTCGACGTCGTGCCGGGTCCAGCGGCCGGTCTCATCGAGCCACCAGCTGGAGGTGCGCGGGTCCATGGCTCGTTCGAACAGACCCTCGATTTCGACCAAATGCTCCGGGTCGACCAGGCGCACGAGCGCCTCCACCCGACGATCGAGGTTGCGGTGCATCATGTCGGCGCTGCCGATGTACACCTGCGTTTCACCCAGGTTGTGAAAGGAGAAGATGCGGGAATGCTCGAGGTACCGGCCCAGAATCGACCGCACCTGAATGTTCTCGCTCATGCCAACAACGCCCGGTTTGAGGCTGCAAATGCCTCGCACCCACACGTCCACCTGCACGCCGGCCTGGCTGGCCCGGTACAGGGCGTCGATGATGTCCTCGTCGACCATCGAGTTGACCTTGATGCGAATTCCGCTGGTCTTTCCCTCGAGAGCATGCTCGGTCTCAATGCTGATGTGCTTAAGTAAGGCTTTACGAAGGTGCAGCGGAGCCACGAGCAGTCGCTTGAATTTCTTCTCGATGGCGTAACCCGACAACTCGTTGAACAGGCGGGTGAGGTCCTTGCCGACCTGGGCATCCGCTGTCAGCAAACCGAAGTCTTCGTAGATGCGGCTGGTCTTGGGGTTATAGTTTCCGGTGCCGATGTGGCTGTAGTGCCGCAGCACACCCTTCTCATAGCGCACCACGAGGGCGAGCTTGCAGTGCGTTTTGAGGCCCACCAGCCCGTAGACCACGTGCACGCCGGCCTTTTCAAGCTTGCGCGCCCAGGTGATGTTCGCCTGCTCGTCAAACCGGGCCTTGATCTCGACCAGAGCGAGCACCTGCTTGCCGCTGTCAGCGGCGGCAATGAGCGCCTCAACGATGGGGCTGTCGCCCGAGGTGCGGTACAGCGTCTGCTTGATGGCGAGCACGTTTGGGTCGGCAGCTGCCTGCTCCAGAAACGCCTGCACACTCGTCGCAAAGGACTCATACGGGTGGTGCAGCAGCACGTCTCGCCGGGCCACGGCCGCAAAAATGTCTTGTTCGGCGTTCGGTTCGCTCGGCAACAGCTGAGCCGCCGTCGTCGGAACATGCTTGACGAAGTGCAGGTCAGGGCGGTCAATGCGCAGGTCGAACAGACCACCGAGGTCGAGCGGCGCGGGCAGGTGATAGACCTCCTGCTCGGTCACATCCAGTTCGCGCACGAGCAGGCCGAGGGTAACCTCGTCCATCTCCTCGGTGACCTCGAGTCGAATGGGTGGTCCGAACCGGCGACGCAGCAGCTCCTTCTCGAGCGCCTTGATCAGGTTCTCGGTCTCGTCTTCGTCAATCTCGACGTCTTCGTTGCGGGTGACTCGAAAGACGTGGTGTTCGAGAATTTCCATGCCCGGAAACAGGTCGCCGAGCTGGTTGGCAATGAGATCTTCGAGCGCAATATAACGGATGCGATCGACCGACTCCGCGCGGTTGACCCGCACGAAACGGGGCAGCATTGGTGGCACCTTGAGCCGGGCGAACTCCTGCTTGCCGGTCTTGGAATTGCGCACCCGTACGGCGAGGTTGAGCGAGAGCCCTGAAATATAAGGGAACGGATGCGCAGGGTCGACAGCGAGCGGCATCAGCACCGGAAAGATCTGGTTGGAGAAATACGTGCGCAGCGAGCGGCGTTCGGCATCTCCGAGGCTCTGCCAGTCGACCACGTCGACGCCGGCCTTGGCTAGGGCCGGTCGCACGAGGCTTTGAAAGGCGAGTGCGTGCCGATCCTGCAGGGCGTGGGCGGCTGCCGAGATATCGCTGAGCACATCCTGCGGGGCTCGGCCAACATTGGTTGGCACGGCTAGGCCGGTGAGGATGCGGCGCTTGAGTCCCGCGACGCGAACCATGAAAAACTCATCGAGGTTGCTGGCAAAAATGGCGAGAAAGTTGGTGCGTTCGAGCACCGGCAAGGACTCATCTTCGGCCAGTTCGAGCACTCGTTGATTGAACGCGAGCCAGCTCAGCTCCCGGTCAAGGTAGCGGTCGTCGGGCAATGCCGGGTCGAGTTTTCCGAAAAGTGGGTCAAAGTCGTCATCAAAGTCTGTGAGACCCGAGTCTGCCTGGGTGATTTCGCCGTCCATCTGTCCATCCTGACACCGTTGGTCACGCCACAACGACGAGATGAGTGAACGTACGGCCAAATTAGTTGTGGACCTGGACTCAGCTCGTGAGGCGACGGTACTGCACATCGACCGTGTGGTCGGTAAAACCGAGCGACCGGTATAGGTGCACTGCGCCGGCGCTGTCGGCCTCGACGTAGAGCGCGGCGGTGGCGCAGCCCGCCACCTGCAGACGGGTGAGTCCGGCCTGCATGAGGGCGCGCCCGAGCCCGCGGCCGGCGGCATCCGGATGCACGCCGAGCACGTAAATCTCGCCGATGTCTCCCTCGACCTTGAGCCAGTTGTAGCCGATCATGGCGCCATTGGCATCGCGCAGAATGAGAAAGTCGTCGGTGTTGAACCACGATTCGGCACGGCGCGCGGTGAGGTCGGCCACGGTCAGCGCGCCCTGTTCGGGGTGCTCGGCAAAGACGAGCGCGTTCAGCGCTACCCACTCGTCGTCGTCAATACCCGGCCGAAACGGGGCAATGCCTGCGCCATCCAGAGAAACGGATGCCGCTTCCTCGGCCAGCAGGGGCCTGCGCAATTCCAGCAATGTTCGCACCGCGACGAAGCTCAGCTCGACCGCCAGGGCCCTGGCACCGGGGTGGTCGCCATGCGACCACGCGGTCACCTCGCCCGGTTCGAGCGCGCCGAGTTCACCCCAGGCGGCCCGGCCGTAGCCGCGCAGGCGAGACGACGGCGCAATAACCAGGTCGATTTCGCCGCGCCCCGCGAGAGCCGCCCCCACCAGAAGTCCGCTCGATCGCACCAAATAAGCGGACCGACGGCCGCTCGTCAGGTCAAACAACGCTTGCTCGTTGAACGGCGCGTAGCCGTCAAACCCAAGCGCCTCAGCGGCGACCCGGTGAAACTCGCTCAGCCCCGCAGCATCCGTTGTATTAAGCGCCGATAGCATGCGGAACCCGCTCATCGTTCTCCTCGTGAACATTGAATCGATACCCGACGTTGCGCACCGTGCCGATGAGCGACTCCTGGTCGCCCAACTTTGCTCGCAGGCGTCGCACGTGCACGTCGACCGTGCGGGTACCGCCGAAATAGTCGTAGCCCCAGACCTCGCTGAGCAACTGCTCGCGGGTGAACACGCGCGAGGGGTGCGCGGCCAGAAAGCGCAGCAACTCGAATTCCTTATAGGTAAGATCAAGCGGTTTGCCGTGCACCTTGGCCGAATAGCTCGCCTCGTCGATGACGACTCCGGCGGCACGAATGGTATTCGACGACTCCGTGCGCTCCAGCCGGCCCGCGGTCAGGCGGATCCGGGCATCCACTTCGGCTGGACCGGCCGTATCGAGAACGACATCGTCGACGCCCCAGTCGGGGCTGACCGCGGCGAGGCCGCCCTCGGTAATCACCAGCAGCAGCGGAGTCGAGCTGCCCATGGTGCGCAAAATTTGGCAGAGCGCCTTGGACGCGGCCAAGTTGGTGCGGGCATCCACCAAAATAAGGTCGGAATCCGGGGCGTGAATGAGTTGCTCAGCCTGGGCGGGAATCAGCTTCGCGCTGTGCGACAACAACGCCAGGGCGGGGAGTACGTCATTGTTGGCCGCCGAGGTCAGGATCAACAACTGCGCCACGGGCGCCCTCCAAGCATCTCGAATTTTATACTAGCGTGCCATGGAATGCGGCCGCGGCAGGCACAATAGAGGGGTGAGCTGGCACTGGAGAACGATCGCGACCGTCTGGTTACTGGCCATCATTGGCGCAATCCTGACCGGGGTGCTCGCCACACCCGCCTCGGCCCTGGGGTGGATCGGACTGACCCTGGCCGGGTGCACCCTTGTCACCCTGGGACTGCAAATCGCCACCGGAACCAAGGAAGGGTACGTGAAGCGCGTCACCTTGAGCATCACCGGCGCGATGGTCATTCTCGTGGTGGCGACCGTCGTTGTCTGCGTGGTCTACGGGGCCGCTAGACTTCTGTCATGGATCTCATAGCACTCGAACTCTTCTTTTTGGGTCTGCTCGGACTGGCCAGCTTGTCGATCGCCTGGGTCTCCGGCATGGTCGTCTTCAAGCTGTTCCGGGGGCAGCGGTAAGCACCCATGATTGACCTGCCGGTCGACCTCCCGTCCGAACTCGTTCCACTTTCTTGGCTCATCGGAGTCTGGGAAGGTTCCGGCGTGCTCGAGTACAAGATCGGCGAAGAGTCGATCAGCCGCACCTTCGGTCACCGCATCAGCTTCAGTCACGACGGCCTGCCGCACTTGACGTACAGCTCATACACCTGGCTCGAGCCCGTTGAAGCGGATGCTCCGGCGCCCGATTCCGCGATCGCGGGTTCTGCCACTGGTCGCTCTGGTGCCGGTTTCGACGCTGCTGGTGCTTCGCGTGCTGGTGTTGCTGGAGTGGGCGGTGCCGCTTCGGCTTTAGACGCTGCTGAATCTGCCTCGACGGATGTGCCAAGCACCTTGCCCGCCGCGCTTCGGTCCGACGAGAAGACCCCATTGGTCACCGAGACCGGCTACTGGCGCCTCAGTCGTTACCAGGGCGATGGCGACCCGGGGCCGGGCATGCTGCCGGGAACCGGGGAGCGCCCGTTCACTTCCGCCGCGGCCGTTGAGACCCTGCGCAACCGCGACGGCGGCTTCGACATCGAGGTCACCCTGGTGCACCCCGGCGGCGTCGCCGAGCTTTACCTCGGCCAAGTCAAGGGCCCGCGCATCGACCTCGCCACGGATGCCGTGCTGCGCACCATGGGAGCCAAACCCTACGCGGCCGCAACGCGCCTCTACGGCCTCGTCGACAACCACTTGCTCTGGGCCTGGGATATCGCCGCCCTCGGCCAGGACCTGCGCACCCACGCTTCCGGCCGCCTCGCTCGCGTCGAGTAGCGGTCCCGCCCGCCTCGCCCTTTTTTGGACGGGGCCCGGGCCCCGTCCCTGGGCCCAGTTTATAAACTGGGCCGGCGGTCATAGGGTGGGCCCGAAAGAACAACCCGTCGGTCGTGGCACTCGTAAGAGATGAGGGCACTCGTCCGTAGGAGTGCCCTCATCTTCAACGAGTCATCCAGCGCCCCAACCTCCGTCTCCGGCATCCGTTATGCCCGCTTCTACCCCGCTCGCCCCAGGCGGTGCTGAGGTCGTCCAACTTATGCACCGGCCCCGGGCCCAAAAGCCAGGCCCATGATGGATGATGGGCCCCGTTCCCTAAGGTGGGCCCTGCCGGGCAACGTGACCCGAGTAGGCGTTCTCGACCCGCGTGCTCGCCACGTCGAGTAGCGTCCGCCCCCGAATAAACCCGCGAGTCGTAGTGTTGACAGGAGTGAGTCGTGTCCACGAGCACGCCCCCGATTTTCTGCACGGTCGCCGATCCTCAACCCGGGTCGGCAGAATTGAGCGACATGACTGACCCAGTAGCCACCATCGAAGCGACAGCGCCCCGTGCCCCCGCCTCCCCACTGCTGGCCCTCCCGGGCGCGGTTCAGGCTGACGGTATCGACGCCGGCGTGGCCGCCCACTACGGCAACCCCATGATCGAGCAGCGCTCCCTCGTTGCCGGTCGCGCCATCGTTGACCTCGCGCACCGCGGAGTGCTCGGAGTCTCCGGCCCCGACCGGCTGAGCTGGCTCAACTCGATCGCGAGCCAGGAGCTGAACAGCCTCGCTGCCGGCGAATCCACCGAGATGTTGCTGCTCGACCCCACGGGGCGCCTCGAATACGCCATCCGAGTGCTCGACGATGGCGTTGAAACCTGGCTACTCGTTGAGGCCGCCGAGCTTCCGGGACTGCAGAAATTCCTCGACCGCATGAAGTTCATGCTGCGCGTGCAGGTCGTCGACCACACCCTGGCCTATGCCACGATCGGTGCGATGACGGATGCCCCGGCATCCGTTGGTATCACCGCCGCCGCTCCGAACGCGGTGCCGCTCACCTGGCTCGACCCCTGGGTCGCGGTTGCCCGCGGCGGCTACCAGTACGCCGAAGCGCCCGAACACCCGGGAGTCCATTGGACCTACAGCGAAACCCTCGTGCCGCGCGACAGCCTCCCGGCCCTGCGCGACGCCCTCGCCGCCGGCGCGCTGACGGCCCGGCCGGCTTTAGTCACTCCCACCGTGGCACCCGGGCTGGCGAGCCCCGTACCCGCCGTGTCTGAGTCGGCCGTGTCTGAGCCGGCCGCGTCTGAGTCGGCCGTGTCTCTATCGGCCAACGACGCAGCATCCGTCGCCGTCGACCCCGATGCCATCTCGGCTGCTGGCGACGCCGCATCCGCTGTGGCCGTACGAGTCACCCCCGCCGGGCTACTTGCCCTCGAGGCGCTGCGCATCGCCGCCTGGCGGCCGCGCCGGGCCCGCGAGGTCGACGAGAAGAGCATTCCGCACGAGTTGGACTGGCTGCGAACCGCCGTGCACCTCAGCAAGGGCTGCTATCGCGGCCAGGAAACCGTGGCGAAGGTGCACAACCTCGGACACCCGCCGCGTCGCCTCGTCATGCTGCACCTCGACGGGTCGGAGGGCGTGCTGCCCGCCCCCGGCGACCCGGTGCAGGCCGATCGCGTGCGGCCTGGCAGCTCAGAGGCACAGTCGGAGCCCGAGCGAGTCGGTGTCGGCACCATCACCTCAAGCGCCATCCACTACGAGCTCGGGCCTATCGCCCTCGCCGTGATCAAGCGCACCATTCCGGCCGGATCGACGCTCTATGTCGAATCCGAGGGAATCTCCATCTCGGCCAACCAGGAGATCATCGTGCCGCAGTCGGCCGGTTCCGTCGCCGATATTCCGCGCCTACCGCGCCTTGGAATCCGCACCCCCGGACACTGACCGCCCCGTTGTCTGTGGCCAATTCAGAAAATTTGCCGAGACGGATGCCGCAACCCGCGAAATCACGTGGGTGGCAGCATCCGTTGCGGTCAGTTTTTCTGAATGCGCCCCCGCCGGGGCCGTGCTGCCGCGCAGTTTGCAGATCGCGCTCGATAGAGTGGGCATATGTCTGCCCCCTACACACTCATCCTTCTCCGTCACGGCCAAAGCACGTGGAACCAGCAAAACCTGTTCACCGGCTGGGTGGATGTTCGCCTGAGCGAGCAGGGCGCCACGGAAGCCGCGCGCGCCGGCGTGCTGCTCAAGGATGCCGGCCTGCTGCCCGACGTGCTGCACACCAGCCTGCTGTCCCGCGCTATTCAGACTGCGAATCTCGCGCTCGAAGAAGCCGACCGCCTGTGGATCCCGGTGAAGCGTTCCTGGCGCCTTAACGAACGCCACTACGGCGGTCTGCAAGGCCTCGACAAGGCCGCCACCCAGGCCAAGTTCGGTCAGGAACAGTTCATGCTCTGGCGCCGCTCCTACGACACCCCGCCGCCCGTGCTCGGCGACGATTCCGAGTTTTCGCAGGCGCACGACCCGCGCTACGCCGGCCTCGGCGATGATCTGCCCCGCACCGAGTGCCTCAAAGACGTCGTCGAACGGATGCTGCCCTACTGGCAGTCCGACATCGCGCCAGACCTGCGCGCGAACAAGACCGTCCTGGTTACCGCGCACGGCAACTCGCTGCGCGCCCTGGTCAAGCACCTCGACGGAATCAGCGACGCCGACATTGCCGAACTAAACATCCCCACCGGAATCCCGCTGGTCTACCAGCTCGGCGACGACCTCATGCCGCTGGCTCCGGGTGAGTACCTCGACCCCGAAGCTGCTGCTGCCGGCGCTGCTGCCGTCGCAGCGCAGGGCAACAAGAAGTAGCTCGCTCATGCAGAAGGCCCCGCGAGCGGATGCTCCGGGGCCGCTGGCACGCGATGAGTCAGGCGTTGTCGTCCTGGTGCCAGGCCCCAGTGCCGAGGTACTGCACCTTCTTCGCGATGGAGACCGCGTGGTCGGCGAACCGTTCGTGATACCGGCTGGCTAGGGTCGCGTCGACGGTATCGGCGGCGAGCCCCTTCCACGTCTCGCCGAGCACGGCGTCGAACACGCTCATGTGCAAGGCATCGACCTTGTCGTCTTCGTTGCGAATCGTCTCGGCGAGGGCCATGTCCTGGTGCGTGAGCAACTCGGTGAGCATGTTGGCGATGACCACGTCGAGGGCACCCATCTCGGCAAAGGTGCCGCGCAGCCCCTTGGGAATGACCTTGTCGGGAAAACGGTAGCGGGCCAGCTGCGCGATGTGTGTCGCGAGATCGCCCATCCGCTCTAGCGATGCGCTGATGCGCAGCGCGCTCACCACGATGCGCAGGTCACGGGCGACCGGCTGCTGGCGGGCGAGGATGGTGATGGCCAGCTCGTCAAGCTCTACGGTGAGCTCGTCGATCTTTTCGTCTTCGGTGATGGCCTCTTCGGCCAGACTCACGTCACTCTCGTTGAAGGCGTGAGTGGCCTTGTCCATCGAGATAGCGACGAGCCGAGAGATCTCGACGAGTCTTTGTTGAACTTCTGCCAGCTCCTGCTGGAAAACATCGCGCATGCTGTGTGGTCCTTTCCTGCCGCGCGGGCACGCACGGACCTGTGAGACGCACCTTGGCCTCCGATCAAGAATGCCGGATTAAGGTTAACGGCAGGTGCCGCGGTCTTGAACACTTTCTAAAGTACAGGTCGCGGGCGGCATCCGCTGTGAACAATAGGCCCAGAGTGTCAGTAATCTGTAGGTTATGGAATCGACGTGGCTGGTGTTGTTGTCACTGGCACTCGGCCTCGGCGTCGGCGCTGGTTTCGTCACGCTGCTGCACGTTGCCGAGCGGCACGGGCGTCGCGCCTCCGAGGTAGTCAACCCGGCCGTGCCCGATGGCATTGACCAGGTGCTCGATGCCCTCGAAACCGCCGGCGTCGTGCTTGACCCGTCAAACAACGTGATCAAGACCAGCCCGGGCGCACTCACCCTCGGCCTGGTCTGGAATCAGCAGTTGGTACACCCGGAACTGCTCGAACTCGCCCGCAGGGTGCGCAGCAGCGGGGAGCCAATCAGTGAAGACCTCGTGCTGTCCCGTGGCCCGTTCGGCGACGCGAGCATGCGTTTTCGGGTACGGCTGGCTCGGCTCGGTACCCGCTACGTGCTGCTTCTGGCCGAGGACCGCACCGAGGCCTTCCGTCTCGACGAAGTGCGCCGCGACTTCGTCGCCAATATCAGTCACGAACTGAAAACCCCCATCGCGTCGGTGGGTCTGCTCGCCGAGGCTCTCGATCAGGCAGCGGATGAACCGGCGCAGGTTCGCCGCTTCGCCAACCGGTTAACGACGGAGTCGGCTCGACTCGGTCGCCTAACCCAGGAGATTATCGAACTGTCCCGGCTGCAGGCGCAGGACGCTCTCGCCGAACCCGAGAACCTCAGCGTTGACGACATCGTCGCCGCGGCTATCGATCAGAGCCGCGTCGTTGCTGAGGCCGAGCACATCACCATCGTTGGCGGTAAGAAATCCGGCGCCAGAGTTTTCGGTGACGAAGCTCTGCTCATCGTCGCCGTGCACAACCTCGTGGCCAACGCGGTGAACTACTCCGCGGAGGGGTCGCGGGTCGGCGTGGGGGTTCGTCTGCAGAAGGGCATCGTCGAGATCACCGTGACCGATCAGGGCGTTGGCATTCAGGAAGCCGACCTCGACCGCGTCTTCGAACGCTTCTTCCGGGTCGATCAGGCGCGCTCGAGACACACCGGCGGCACCGGCCTCGGTTTGTCGATTGTGAAACACGTCGTGCAAAATCACGGCGGCGACATCCGCGTCTGGTCTCAACCCGGTAGCGGATCGACGTTCACCATTCGCCTTCCCGAGGCAGCACAACCGATCACCGAACCCCGCCAGACCAAATCACGCTCGACCGAATCGCGATCGGTCGCTCACGCGACCGCAGGAGATACACCATGACACGCATCCTTCTGGTTGAAGACGAAAGCGCGCTGAGCGAGCCGTTGAGCTTCCTGCTCGAACGAGAGGGGTATGAGGTCGTCGTGGCCGAAGATGGGCCGACCGCGATCAGCGAATTCGACCAGAACGGTACCGACCTGATTTTGCTTGACCTCATGCTGCCCGGCATCCCCGGCACCGAGGTGTGCCGAGAGATTCGCACCAGGTCTACGGTGCCGATCATCATGCTCACGGCCAAAGACTCCGAGATTGACATCGTGGTTGGGTTAGAACTCGGCGCCGACGACTACGTCACCAAGCCGTATTCGACCCGCGAGTTGGTGGCCCGCATTCGGGCGGTGCTGCGCCGCCACGACGATCAGGGTGCCGCCGACGATGACACGATGCTCGCCGCCGGCACCGTGCGCATGGATGTCGAACGGCACGCCGTCACGGTCTCCGGCGAGCTCGTGAATATGCCGCTGAAGGAATTTGAACTTCTTGAGTTTCTCCTGCGCAATGCCGGCCGAGTGCTCACCCGCGGCCAGCTGATCGACCGAGTCTGGGGTACAGACTACTTCGGTGACACCAAAACGCTCGACGTGCACATCAAGCGCATCCGCTCGCGCATTGAAGCTGCGCCATCCGACCCGGCCATGCTCGTCACCGTGCGCGGCCTTGGCTACCGGTTCGAGGCGTAACGCCGGCTGAGGCTCTGCTCGGTCGCTGATTGCGCAGAGAAACGGATGTTGCCGCCAGCGGCATCGTTCCGGTCACCTCGGTCAGCCTCCAGAGACACAGTTCAGGCCGCCGTCCCGGGGGAACGGCGGCCTGAACTGTGTCTCTGGACTGTGTCTCTAGACTACGCGGAGGGCGTTGTCGACGGCGTTGGTGTCGCGGTTGGAGTTGGAGTCGCAGTCGGTGTCTCGGTGGGTGCGAGAGTCGGCAACAGGCTCGAGTACGCGTCCTGGCTGCCGGTGAGTATCGGGAGCAGCAGTTCTATGCCCGTCTCTTCACCGTATTGGAAGAACACCGGGAACAACGCGCCCGGCTGGCTGTCCATATCCTCGAAAATCACGGACGGGGCGCCTTCGGTACCGATCGTGATGGTCGACGATGGTTCAACGGTGACGTCGTGCGACACCGCGCCGGTGCTCGACTGGTATTGCACCAACAGGCTCTGCGCGGAGTCTGAGTGGTTCACGACCGACACGACCAGGTTGCCCAATTCGCCATCGGTCGACAGCAGCAAGCCGTTCCGAATGTCGAGATCGCCGACATCGCCGCTGACGCCGTCGCTCGCGTTGTACTGAATGAGGGTGGCCTGCGGTGCGAAGAATCCGCACGCGCTCGTGCCCAACAATATGCCGGCCGCCAATACAACGGATGCAGCGATGCGCGCTCTCACAAGACCTCCATACCGAAGCAGCGCACGACGGATGGCCGGCACTGCAGAATTCGCTTTGTCACTAGCTTAGCGGCGTGCTCGGGGATATAAATGTCGCACAGCCCGCCTCGCGGGGGCGCGCAAGGATAGCACCTTGCCTCTGTGGTACCCTAGGAATCGCTGAAGGGATCACATCCATGCTGTTTGAGGTTGGCGAAACCGTCGTGTATCCCCACCACGGAGCTGCAACGATCACCGAGGTGAAAACTCGCATCATCAAAGGTGAAGAGAAGCTGTACCTCAAGCTCAACGTCACTCAGGGTGATCTCACCATCGAGGTTCCGGCTGAAAACGTCGACCTCGTCGGTGTGCGCGACGTGATTGGCCAAGAGGGTCTTGACCGCGTTTTTGAGGTCTTACGGGCGCCATTCACCGAAGAGCCCACCAATTGGTCCCGCCGGTACAAGGCCAACCTCGAGAAGCTCGCTTCCGGCGATGTCATCAAGGTGTCCGAGGTCGTGCGTGACCTGTGGCGTCGCGATCAGGACCGCGGCCTTTCGGCCGGTGAGAAACGCATGTTGGCGAAGGCTCGGCAGATTCTGATCAGCGAGCTCGCCCTGGCCGAAAAAACCGACGAGGAGAAGGCGTCCACCGTTCTTGACGAGGTCCTGGCTTCCTAGCCTCCCCCCGTCTCTCTTGTCGGTCGTTGGCTCATCGACCTGTCAACTTGCCTGTGGCTGTGCGTTCGAGGTTTGGATGAAGTAGCCTCTCCAAGGTATGAAACTGCACAGCAACCACCCGATGCTTTGGTTTCTCGGAGATTCTAATAACTTATGAGTAAACCTGACCTACCCCAGATTGCGGTTATCGTTCTGGGTGCTGGAAATGGCACGCGCCTCGGGCGTGCTGAGCCCAAGGCGTTCGTGCACTTGGCGGGCCGCCCCACTCTGGCGCACGCTCTCGAGGCTGTTTTTGGAATGCGTGAATCGCCGCAAATAATTGTGACCGTTCCCCAATCGTTTGTGCCCCTGGCCATCGAGCTCGCACGGTCTGTTCCGGGAAATGTCGGAAACTCGGTCACCGTCGTCGTCGGCGGTTCGACGCGCCAACAGTCGGTTGCTGCTGCACTGTCGGAATTGGCGCCATCTGTTAAGATCGTTCTCGTTCATGACGCCGCACGGCCACTCACCCCGAGCTTGGTTTTCGATTCCATAGCCGCAGAGGTGGCGCGTACTAAGGCGGCGGTCGTCCCGGGACTCCCGGTCGCGGACACGATCAAGCGCATCGATGAATTTGGCCTCGTCGTTGAGACTGTGGATCGTTCAATTCTCACTGCCGTCCAGACCCCGCAGGGGTTTCCACGTGACGAGTTGGTGCGTGCCCACGCATTGGCAGAGTGTGAGTTCACTGACGATTCAGCTCTCGTCGCTGCGGCTGGCTACGCTGTTTCGGTTATAGCCGGCGATTCCTTGGCCTTCAAGATCACTACCGCTTGGGAGTTGCGCCGCGCCGAACAGTTATTCAGTGGATCCGCCGCGGCGGGTATCCGCGTGGGCACAGGAACGGATGCCCACGCCTACGACGATGAAACTCCTATGTGGTTGGGCGGGCTGTTTTGGCCCGGTGTGGCGGGGTTGAACGGTCACAGTGACGGCGATGTCGTCTGCCACGCGATCTGTGACGCGATGCTTTCCGCGGTGCGACTAGGTGATTTGGGCAGCGTGTTCGGGACAGCGGAACCACGGTTGGCAGGTGCACGTGGTGAAGTGTTCTTGAGAGAGACGCTGGCGCTAGTCAAGGATGCGGGATTTGTCGTCGGCAACGTCTCCGTTCAGTTGGTGGGGAATGCACCAAAGTTCGCGCCTCGCCGGCTCGAATCGGAATCGCTGCTGAGTCACATTCTCAACGCCACCGTCAGTATTGCTGCCACGACAACAGACTCGCTGGGTTTCACGGGGCGTGGCGAGGGGATGGCGGCTATCGCGACGGTGCTCCTGCACGCCCGCACCGCGGCGGACCCGGCCGTCGCCCTGTAACACTTAACGACCCACCTGGGTAGCTTTTCACGACTTGCGCGTCCGTGAACATACGTGCATACTTGGCACAAACGTGAATATGCTACTCACAAAGGTGCGCGTCCTTCATTTACGGAGCCACAGTTGTGGGTGCTCTTGGTGTACCAAGGTTCCTACCAATCGCTCTGGAAGGGCGCGCTCCATGAAACAGATCGCCGTTGATCCTGAACTGTCTGTGTCCGTACTTCGCACAATGTGGAAGATTCGTCGCTTCGAAGAAGCGGTGGAAGACCTCTACGGTCGTGGACTCATGCATGGCACAATGCACCTCTCAATCGGACAGGAAGCAGTTCCGACCGCTGCCTGCCTTGCGCTCAATATCGATGACTACATCACCTCGACTCACCGGGGACACGGACACTGCATTGCCAAGGGCGCCGATATGGAGCGCATGATGGCCGAACTCCTCGCGAAGGAAACCGGCTATTGCCGCGGGCGTGGTGGTTCAATGCACATCGCTGATACCGCCACGGGAAACCTCGGCGCCAATGGCATCGTCGCTGGCGGCATTCCGATCGCTGCCGGTGCGGCGCTGTCCGCGAAAATGCGTGGAACCAAGCAGGTCGCCGTATCGTTCCACGGTGATGGCGCGATGGGCGAGGGAGCCTGGCACGAAGGCGTCGTTCTGGCGGCCATGTGGCAGCTTCCGGTGGTCTTCCTGTGCGAGAACAACATGTACGGTATGTCGATGCCCGCTGACAAGGCGTTTAACCTGGAGAAACTGTCGGATCGCGCCAAGGGTTACGGCATACCCGGAGTGACTGTCGACGGCAATGACATTCAGGCCGTCTACGAAGCAACCCAGGAGGCAGTCGACCGGGCGCGGGCCGGTGGCGGCCCCACGTTTATCGAGGCCAAGACGTACCGCTGGAGGGGGCACTCGAAGTCTGACAAGAACCTCTACCGTACGCGCGAGGAGATTGAAGAATGGCGCCTGCGCGATCCCATTCCCAAATTCGAGGACGTCGTTCTGGCGGCCGGCACGCTAACCGAGGACGACCTCGAAGCAATCCGCAACAACGTTCGAACCGAGCTGCGCACGGCCGTTCAGCGTGCCAATGCTGCTCCCGATGCCACCGCGGATGACCTGCTCTCCGCCGTATACGCGAGGTAATGGCCATGACTCTCACACAATCAACATTTGCCGCAGTTGAAACCACGGTTATGACCTACGCTGAAGCAATTCGCGAAGCGCTGGCCCTGGCTATGGCCGCAGATCCAGCAGTTTTCCTTATGGGTGAAGACGTCGGAACTTATGGTGGCGCCTTCGGCGTGACCGGGGATCTTATGCACACGGTCGGCACTGACCGAGTCCGGGACACGACGATCAGCGAACTGGGAATCGTCGGGCTCGGTGTCGGCGCTGCCATGACGGGTATGCGCCCGATCGTCGAGATTCAATTCTCAGACTTCACGGCTCAGGCCATGGACCAGATTGCCAACCAAGCGGCAAAGATCCACTTCATGCTCGGTGGTGCAGTCAACGTGCCCATGGTTATTCGTGCACCGGGCGGATCCGGAACGGGTGCGGCTGCCCAACACTCGCAGAGTTTAGAGGCCTGGTTCGTGCATGTTCCGGGCCTCAAGGTTGTCATGCCTGCCACGGCGGATGACGCCAAGGGACTGTTGCTGGCTGCCATCGACGATCCGAACCCGGTGATGTTTCTGGAGCACAAGCTCCTCTACAAGACCACCGGTAACGTCAGCGTCGGGAGCGCCCGCATTCCCCTCGGTGTTGCCGCTGTGCGCCGTGAAGGCACTGACCTCACCATCATTGCTACCGGTGTCGAGGTCAGTCGATCCATGGAAGCAGCTGAAGAGTTGGCCAAAATCGGCATCAGTGCGATGGTCGTCGACCCGCGCACATTGAAGCCGCTCGACACCGACACTATTTTGCGCACGGTCAAGGCCACCGGTCGCGTGCTTCTCGTGCAGGAAGCCGTGCGCACGCTCGGGTTCATGTCGGAAATCTCGGCGATCATCGCCGAGTCCGACGCCTTTACGCACCTGCGTGCTCCGATCAAGCGCCTGGCCGGCCTGGACGTTCCCATTCCTTACGCTCCGAAGCTCGAACGTGCTGCGGTGCCGCAGGTCGAAGATATCGTGCGGGCTGCCACCGACCTCGTTCGGGAGTGGTGAGATGGCCGACCTGCCACTGACCATGCCCAAAATGTCCATGACCATGGAGGAGGGAACCATGGTCGCCTGGCTCAAAAACGAGGGAGACTTCGTCAAGGCCGGCGAGGCAATTTGTGAAGTGGCGACCGACAAGGTCGACATGGAGGTCGAGTCACCCTTCGACGGAACCCTTGCCAGGATCATGGCTTTTGAAAACGATGTGATCAAGGTGGGAGTGGCCATCGGCATGATCACGACTGACGCCGATGACCTGCTCGGGGGCGTTTTCGACGAGCCGGTTCCCGACGCCTACGTCGAGCCGGCCCGACCGGTCAAACCGGCGACCGTCGCTCCAGCGGAGCCCGAGCCGCTGGTGGCCGTCAGCGTGGCGCCTATCCCGGTCCCGGCCGCCGTCGTTCCCGTCGTCGATGGCTGGCTTCCCGCCGTGCCTCTGGCGCGAGTCGTGGCGCAGGAACACGGCCTCAACTTGGCGACGATCACTCCCACCGGCCCCTGGGGCACGATTCGGGTAGCGGATGTTGACGGTGCTGTCGTTCGCGCCGCTGGCCATTCGCCGGTTGCGGCGGAGGTCGCGGCAACCGCGGAGGCTGCACCTGCACCTGCACCTGCATCTGCATCCGTGGTGCCGCTCGATGCGGCCGCTGGCCGCCGTCGACGCACGCGGCAGCAGGTCGCCCGCGTCATGACGGCCTCGGCGTTGGTACCGCAGTTCACCGCATTTCTGGAGCTCGAGCTGTCGAGTCTGGCGCGAGTGCGCAAGACGGATCTTGGCGGGGCCAGTTGGACGGCCCTTCTGGTTCGGGCGCAGGCGCTCGCCCTCCGCGAGCATTCGCAGCTGAATGCCTTTTGGACGGCTGATGGTGCGGTGCCCAATGTCGACATCGGCATCGCGCTCGCCATCGATGCGCCGAATGGACTTCTGGCGCCCGTGTTGCGAAATCCTGATGCCCTCCCGCTCGCCGACCTGGTAGCGCAGATCAAGGAGGCCATCGTGAGCGCGCGGGGGGGTAAAACTGACGCGTCACAGCTCACCGGCGGTACCAGTGTCTTCTCCAATCTGGGTGGATTCGGGGTGGATTCCTTCAACGCGCTGTTGACGCCGCCGCAGGCGACGGCGCTGTCTGCTGGAGCGGTGAAAGACCGGATCGTCGTGGCGGATGGCTCGTTTGGAGCGAGGCTTACCTGCATTGTGGGTATCACCGTCGATCATCGAGTAGCCGATGGTGGAGACGCTGCTCGTTTTCTCGCTACCCTCAAAGAGATCGTTTCCAATCCACAGCGACTGCTGGGTGGCACCGTTTCCTGAGTAGCCCGGTAATTTCTCCGATCGGAGAAAACGTATTCTTTCTCCCAGGGGAGAACAAGCGAATGGATGGAAATTTTGAGTCAAAGAACTGTACGCGTGGCCTCCGAACACGGTCTGCATGCGCGTCCCGCTTCCCTGTTCACCAAGGCTGTCACGCGCAGTGGCGTTGCGGTCACCGTCAGCAGGGGCGATAAGACCGCCAACGCCGCAAGCATCCTGGGAGTGATATCCCTGGGCGTGATGTGCGGCGAAGACGTGGTGATCGAAGCGAGTGGCGACGGTTCCGATGTGATCCTCGACGAGCTCGTGGAGTTGCTCGGTCGTACGGACTAGGCCCACGGGGGTGTCTGTGATTGGTCGGTCGGCGATGCTCGTGGGCACGCTTGCGCTGGCTTCCGCCGCAGACGTCATATGACGTAACATAGCCTGAAGTCGTTTCACAAAAGTGTAGTAAAAAATCACGTATGTGATTATGATCTAAATGAACGCCGTCGATGATGACACTTCCTGGTCTCAGGAGTCGGCACTTCATCCAACGCCGACAACCCTGTTGCGGCTGAGAAAGGTAGAACAATGATCGGTATCTTGGACCTGGTCGCCAGCGTGGTCGATCCGGCACCTCCCGTCCCATCAGGCGACAACCCCGTTCTGATGGCGTTCACGTGGGGCGCCGAGCAGTTCATCGGGTTGTTCAACGCTTCGGGCGCTGCCTTCATGGGGCTTGTCACGGGCATTCTTCCCACCCTGATCGTGCTGCTGACGCTCATGTACGCGATTACGACCTGGATCGGCGAGGCGCGAATGACTCGGGCTGTCCAGTGGTCGGCTCGCTATGCGATCACGCGATACACGGTCATGCCCGTGATCGCCGTCATCGTCTTGACCAACCCCATGTGCTATTCCTTCGGAATGTATCTTCCAGAACGCCAGAAGCCGGCGTTCTATGACGCAGCCGTTTCGTTCGTGCACCCGGTCACGGCCTTCTTTCCACATGCCAATGCCGGTGAAATTTTCGTCTGGACGGGCGTTGCCGCTGGAGTGCTCAAGGTCAGCCCCGGTTCGTACGCCCAACTGGCGCTGCTCTACTTCGCCACCGGCATCGTGGTGATCTTCATCCGCGGCGTGGTCACGGAATGGATTACCAGGATGCTCATTCGCCGCGAGGGCCTCACCGCGGTTTTCGACGATTACGACCGAGCCTTCGCTGAGGCCTCTGCCGCATCACGTTCCTCTAAAAAGATCTCCGCTGCTGCGCCCATCGATGGGATGGCTTAAACCATGTCGAACAGTCAATATAACGATGTATTTGTCAGCGCCGGCAACGGCGGATGGGGACCCGGCCTTCTGGTCAGTCCAAACAGCGAGCGCAACGTTGTGCTCTCGGTCACCGGTGGTGGCATTCACCCCGTCGCTGCCAGGATCGCCGAACTTTCGGGCGCCGAAGCAGTTGATGGATTCACGACGGGAATGGATGACGCTCGCGTTGCGGTCGTCGTCATCAACTGCGGCGGCACGGCCCGAATCGGGGTCTACCCCAAGAAGAAGCTCCTCACGGTTGACGTGTTCCCCGGCGAGCCTTCGGGGCCGCTGGCGAAGTACATCACCGAAGACCTCTTCGTTTCGGCCGTGGGACCGAGCAACGTTGCCATCTTCGATGGTGCTCTTACCAACGCTCCCGCGGCAGAAGCACCGGCCAGTGCGCATGTCAGCAGCTCGCGACCAACGGTAGTTCCCCAGGAACGAATCCGCGTACAGCCGCGAAGCAGCTCCGGCAAGAGGGGCATCGTCGGGGGGTTTTCCACCGCGGCGGCAGGATTCGGGGCCATTGTCGGCAACATCATCAACACCCTGTTATCGTCGGGCCGCCAAGCCATTCAGCTGACCCTGCAGACGATCCTGCCGTTCATGGCGTACGTGAGTCTGCTCATTGGATTTGTCACCTTCACCGGCATCTCAACCTGGATCGCCAATGCGGTGACTCCGCTCACGTCCAGTCCTTGGGGACTGATCTTGCTCGGTGTGATTACGGCGCTGCCCTTTCTCTCGCCCATCCTCGGGCCGGGAGCTGCAATCGCGCAGGTGGTTGGCGTGCTCATGGGAACCCAGATCGCCACCGGCGCACTCCCGATTGCCTACGCCCTGCCGACGCTGTTTGCCATCAACGGACAGGTCGGGTGTGACTTCGTGCCGGTCGGTCTGGCGCTCGGCGAGGCCAAGCCAGAGACAATTGCTGTGGGTGTTCCCGCCGTACTGTTCTCCCGCCTGATCACCTCACCCATCGCAGTCGTCATCGCGTGGTTGGTCAGCTTCCTGCTGTAAACCTATCCACGCCCCCCAGTACGCCAGCCTGACGCGACAACCGGATAGATAGTGAGCATTATCATGAGCCAGTACTTTCACAGCGAAGTCATTTCAATCGGCGAAGACGCCCTTGAAATGGTTGAGGGTGGTGTGGTCATCTTCTTCGGAGAACCGTGTCCGGCTGAATTGGCCGAGGTGAGTATCGTACACAAGTCCATCAAGCACGATCCAGAGCGCGATCCCCAGCCGGGGGACGTGTTGCGGGTCGGCGAGGCCAGAGTCACCGTCACCGCCGTCGGTGAACGGGCGGGGGAAAACCTGCGGCAGCTCGGCCACATCGTGGTCTACTGCAACCCGGAGGCCGGTACGAACCTGCTGCCCGGTGCCCTTCACGCTGAGGGAGAGCTGGGGCTGCCGCAACCTGGCGCCATGATTGAACTGATTATGGGTGCCTAAATGGACACCGGCAGATTTGCTCTTTTCCTGTTGGGGGCCCTGCTCCTGAGCGGATTGTTCAGTTACTTTCAGCAGCGTGCATACACCGGCGTCACTCGGCGTCTGGCGCAGCAGTTCGGCGGAAACAGCGCCCACGTTCTGGTCTCCGGTCGCAGCAAGGGCATCCTTCGTGGAGCCGTCGTGGTGTTGGTGATTGATTCAATCGACCAGGAGGTGCTCGCTGCGGAGGCCATGGTCGGCCGCAGCGTGCTGGCCAAGTTCCGAGTGCGCGCGGAACTTCTGGGGTCCGCGCGCTCAGTCGTGGAGCGGGCCACGGGAAAGAGCATGAAGAAGGCCGTTCAGGGATGCCTGGAACAGGCGGAGATCGTGCGCCGCAAGGGGACGGGTACTCGTTCTCCGAGTCGTCCTGACCCGGCGCGTCCCGAGCCCGCGTAGGAACGACAGGCTGTTCGTTCCGCCGCCGACCGCGCGCCAGCGTCGTCGGGAGCACACTCACGCGTCGTGGAATTCACATAAGTGAGTACGCTAAGCACATAAGTGCAGACAATTTCAATTATCACTGGAGGAACTCATGGGCTACACACGCAAGCTTCTCGAACGTCAGAGTAAGATCGGCCGCCCGGTACGGGTCGGCCTGGTCGGTGCGGGCCAGATGGGATCGGGTTTCATCGCCCAGATCGCGCGCCAGAAGGGTGTGGACATCACCGCCGTCGCCGACGTTGCGGTGGAGCGTGCGATCTCCGCCCTGCACAACGCCGGCATTGAAGATGTGGTGCAAGACAGCGACACGTCGGTGTTGAGCCAGGCAATCGAGGCGGGTCGACACGTCGTCGTGAACGACGCGCTCACGCTGACGAAACTGCCGATTGACCTCGTCATCGAATGCTCGGGTGTTCCCGAGATCGCAGCAAAGGTTGCCTTGGCGTCATTACTGGGCGGCAAGGATGTTGCGCTGATGACCGTTGAGGCCGACGTGACCGTTGGATTGCTGCTGGCGCGCATCGCCGCGCAGACCGGCAACATCTACACGGTCTGCCGCGGCGACGAGCCGGTGGAATGCCTCAAGCTCGTGGAGTACGTGCAGGACATCGGACTCGAAGTTGTCTGTGCCGGTAAGGGAAAGAACAACCCCCTGAACAGCGCGGCCACCCCGGCAATGCTGGTCGAAGAAGCATCAGCGAAGGGCATGAACCCGCGCATGCTGTGCAGCTTCGTGGACGGCACCAAGACCATGATCGAGATGGCAGCCCTCGCGAACGCCGCCGACCTCCAGTTGAGCCGGCGGTCGATGAACGGACCGCCGGCCACGGTGCCCACCCTGCACGACATTTTCAAGCCGGTGAGCGACGGCGGCATCCTTCCCGCTAGTGGGGTCGTCGACTACGCGACCGGCCCCGTGGCCCCCGGCGTGTTCGTCGTGGCCAAAGCCGACGATGACGTGGTTCGGGAAGAGCTGCGCTACCTCAAGCTCGGCGATGGCCCGTACTTCTCCTTCTACCGCCCGTACCACCTGGCCAGCGTTGAGGCCGTACTGTCCATCGGTGAGGTCATCATCGATCGGCAGGCATCGCTCGCCCCGGCAGCGTGGAATGCCGACGTGTCCGCGATGGCCAAGCGCGACCTCGTCGTTGGCGAGAAAATCGACGGCATTGGTGGCGAGCACGTCTACGGTGATGCCGTTTCTGCCGTCGAAGCCCGCGCCGGGCGCGAGCTGCCGATTGGTCTCGCATCCGCTGCAACGCTGCGTCGCAACGTCGCGAAGGGCACACCGATCACCTACGACGATGTCACCCTGGACGAGACCAAGACCATCGTCATCCTGCGCAAGCTGCAGGATGCCCTGCTGACCGATGGCCTGTTGGAAGAGACCCAGCTGCTGACCGACAGCGTGTCGGAAGACACCCAGCTGCTGTCCCTGGTCAACTAGCACTCGGCCGATTTCGCCGGACATCACCGCTCCCCAATGAGCGGCGATGTCCGGTTTTGCGGGTTAACGAGCAGATTGACCGTTGAGAGACTGAGGAGCAACTCATGAAGGAACTGTGCGGTATCGGAGTGGGGCGCACAATCGCTGTCGGCCCCGTGTTACGGATGCCAGCCGCACTTTCGGAACCGGAGCGGGCTCATCGCACGACGGATGCCCGTGACGAGCAGCGGCTGGTCGGCATCGCGCTTGCCACGGTCTCGGCCGATTTGCTTCAGCGCGGTGAAGCAGCCGGCGGTGAAGCGCAGGACGTGTTGGAAGCACAGTCGATGATGGCGCTGGACCCAACACTCGTCGATGATGTGAACACGCGAATTGATGCGGGAAGTACCGGAGAACGCGCGGTCTTCGAAGCTTTCGCTGACTTTGCCGCTCGCCTTGGCGATCTGGGCGGATACCTGGCTGAGCGCGCCGCCGACCTGCATGATGTCGCGCAGCGGATCATCGCTGTGCTGCGTGGCGTACCCGCACCGGGTCTGCCGGAATCTCGGTCGCCCTATATTCTCGTGGCGCGCGATCTCGCTCCGGCCGACACGGTCCTCCTGGACCCGCTCCTGGTTCTTGCGCTCGTCACGAGTGACGGTGGACCGACCTCGCACACAGCGATCCTCGCTCGCTCGCTCCTTCTGCCGGCCGTCGTGGGCGTCGAGGGAGCGGATGAGCTGCTGGACGGCACCACGATCATCGTCGATGCCGCAACCGGCCGGATCACGGTTGCGCCCGGGCCCGACGAACTTGCGGCGGCGGAGGACCGATTGAGGGCCCTGGCGGCAGAACAATACATCGAACTTGCCCCGGGTGCGTTGCGTGACGGGGAGGCGCTGCCGTTGCTGGCCAATCTGGGATCCAGCGCGGACTGCGCCCAGGCCGTGCGGTTAGGGGCGGAGGGAGTGGGGCTGTTTCGTACGGAGTTTCTCTTCCTGGACTCCCAGGCCGCGCCCACGGTTGCCGAGCAGCAAGCACACTACACGTCCGTCCTGGAAGCCTTTCCCGGGCAGAAAGTGGTCGTGCGATGCCTCGACGCCGGTGCCGATAAACCCTTGAAGTTTCTGCACGGTGGGCCGGAGGAGAATCCGGCACTCGGTCTTCGCGGGCTCCGGGCGCTGCGGGCCAACGAAGAGGTGCTGCGCGACCAACTCACCGCCCTCGCGGGTGCCGAGCGCGCCACCAGCGCCGAACTCTGGGTGATGGCGCCGATGGTTTCGGACCTGGCGGAGACCAGGTATTTTGTCGACCTCGCCCGGGAGCTGGGAATTCGTGTAGCCGGAGTGATGGCCGAGATTCCTTCCCTCGCGCTGATGGCCGATCAGGTAGTACGCGCCTGTGATTTCGTGAGCATCGGAACGAACGATCTCACCCAATACACGATGGCCGCCGACCGGCTGCTGGGTTCCGTCGCGTCGTACCAGGACCCGTGGCATCCGGCCGTTCTACGGTTGGTCAAGCTTATTGGTGACGCTGGTACTGGCGCCGGTACGCCGGTCGGTGTCTGTGGTGAAGCTGCCAGTGACCCCCTCCTGGCCGTTGTGCTGGTCGGCCTCGGTGCGACGTCGCTGTCGATGACCGCGGCAGCCCTGGCGGATGTTCGGGCCGAACTTCTGCGCTACACCCGCCTCGAAGCGGCGCAACTCGCGTCCCGTGTGCTCGGAGCTTCCAGCGCGGCCGAGGCACGCACCCTGGCTCGGGACTTCGTGACGAACTGAACCTCGCACCCAGAAGCAGCTCTGAGAAAAGGAGTTCTCAGAGCCGCTTCTTCGTGCCGTGAACGTGTCGTGTTAGACGCCGTCCACGGAAGCTACTGCCGGCGCATCCGCTTCTTCTTCGAAGGCCAGCAATTGGCGAGCGGCATCGCGTCGCTTCTCGATACGACTCACCCAGAAGGCGAAACCGACCGCGATAACAGCGAGCGCGGCTACCGTCCACCCGCCCAAATTCGCCGCCGCAAAGAACAGACCCGTCAGCGGGTTGGCTCCGTCGACCAGTGACGAGATCTGCTGCGCTCCCTGGGTGTCGGTGAATCCCGAATCGGCGGCGATTTTCGTGAACTGAGGAGCCGTCGCGGTGGCGATGAACAGTCCGGCACCGATAACGATCGCCCCGCCGATGACCGAGCGGATGATGTTTCCGCGAAAGATCGGAACCATCATGGCGACGATGAAGGGAATCGTTGCGAGGTCGACGAGCGGGAGCACTTGATTTCCTGCCGGCGCGAGTGCGATCGCCACGAGAACCGTAATCGGTACCAGAACTAGCGAGGTCGCGAGAACAGCCGGCTGGCCGACCGCGATGGCCGGGTCGAGGCCGATGTAGAACTTACGGCCTGGAAAACGTTTCTGCACGAACGTGCGCGCCGAGTCCGAGACCGGGATCAGCCCCTCCATCAGAATGGACACCATTCTCGGCAGTAAGAGGAGAACTGCCGCGAGGCTGATGGCCAGAACGAGGATCGAAATTGAATCTTTACGGGGGTCATCGAAGCCGTACCCGGCCAGGCCAATGAATATGCCCAGAATGAGACCAAGAATCATCGACTCCCCGAAGACTCCGAATCGGCGCTCGATAGTCTCGGGATCTGCCTTGAGCTTGCGAAAGCCGGGGATGCGATCAAAGACCCAGTTGAGCGGCACCGCGAGCAAAATGTACGGGGCACTCGTGCCGTGGGGGAAGGAAATATCAGGAAACTTGAAGTATTTCTGAATCCACGGTGCGGATAGATCGGCGAGTGCGAGCACGATTGTCATGTGCACGGCAGACGCGGCCAGGCCGAGCCAGAAGCTGCCGGTCACGCCGCCGACCAGGGCGCCGACGAGAGCGAAATGCCAATAGTTCCACAGGTCGATGTTGAACGTGCGCGTCAGGCCGGACCAGAGCAGGAGCATGTTGACCGCGAGGCAGACCGGAATGATGAGTGCACCGACCGTTGATCCGAATGCGATGGCAGCACTGGCCGGCCAGCCGACGTCGAGGGTGGTGAGATCGACGCCGAGGTTCTTGGCGAAATTCTGCGCTGCGGGCCCGACGGTGGATGCCATCAGCCCGATGACCAGATTGATTCCAATGAATCCGACGCCGATGAGCACACCTGCTCGCAGCGCCTGCGCAAATTTCTGCCCGAGGATCATGCCGAATATGGTGATCAGAATGGGAAGTGTTACTGCCGCGCCGAGCGAGGTCAGGTAACTCGTCACGTTTTCAAGAATTTCTTGAACGATGTTCATTTCTGTGGGACTCCAGTAGCAAATAGGTGCCCGATTGAGCTCGTTGGGTGAGGCCAGGGATGTGAAGTGGGTGGAAGATGAATCACGCTTTTAGCGCGGCTTCAATCTGTGCGAATGTCTGGTCGAGGCCCATACCGGTGAGAAAGGGCAGGCCGGCAATGACCGGAACGGTGACGGATGCGGGTATTTGGGTTGTTGCAACGATGAAATCTGCCGACACCTGCCCACGAAGGATGTCGGCGACCTTGCCCTGAGAAATGGACACGTCATATCCGTTGGTGCGGCAGAACTCCTTCAATTTAACCGCGACGACCGTCGACGTGGCCGCCCCTGTTCCACAGACGACCAGTATCTTCTTGTGTGCCATTTTTATCCCTCCGACCGGGTCATCCTTGACCCGTGTGTCACAATTATGCACTAATACATGGCATATGTGAGTATGCCCGCTCTCAACGACGTGAGGAATGACATGGACATGAGTTCGACCGGGACTGCACCCGAGGCATCGGTGCACCGTGATATCAGCATTTTCCGACTGGACGCCGATACCGATGTCGACGTACTCGCGGCGCTGGCCGAACAGGCTGAACAGAACGGATGGGTCGCCCCCAGTTTTCGGGCGGCGCTACTGGAGCGGGAACGGGGGTACCCAACGGGACTGCCCACGGTCATCCCCGTTGCCATTCCACACGCTGATCCGGTGCACGTGCTGAGACCGGGACTCGGACTAGCCGTGCTGGCTCATCCGGTGCAATTCGGCGAGATGGGCGGCGTGGGAGCGTCGGTCAGTGCCCGGGCCGTTGTGCTGATTTTAGTGCAGAATCCCGACGAGCAGATTGTTCTGCTGACCCGGCTCATCGGATTGTTCCAGCGGCCAGACTGGTTCGACCGGCTCGAGCATGCCGCAGACCTCAACGACCTGGTCACCGTCTTTGGGAACCTGCTCGCCGAGCAGGTGAGTGTTTAGTCCAGAGCGAGAAGTGCGGTGGCCAACGCGGAGTCGACCACCAGCGAGTGCAGCAGCTTGCCCTTGAGCGCCCCGTGGGTTCCCGCTGCTTTGTGGATTCCGGCAGCGACCCCGACCACCTTGGGAATCTTGCGCAGACTGGCCAGATCGATTGCAATGACGTGGTCGTTGACGGACGAATCGACGGCCGTGCCGTAGTCGTCGAAATATCGGGTGCAGCAGTCGCCGACGGCACCGGAGTCACGAAACTGAGCAAGTTCGGTAGCTGACAGCGACATGGAATCGATGATTGCCGAGGATGCGCCTTCACCAACGCTGCCGATGCCGACAATGGCGACCTGAGCTTGGCTGGCGGCTTCCAGAACCGTTCGGATTGAAGTTTCGGTGAGGAATGCCGTGCGTGCTGTCGTCGATTCAACGACGGCCGGCGCGTACAAGCGCCGGTGGCGGGCGCCCAGTTTGATCGCGAGCGCTCGAACGAGAACGTTTCCGTCTCTAGCCGCATCCACGATCGACAGGCCGCCAACCAGCGGAAGAATTTCGAGGGTGGAGTGTGTGGGATCCCGCGCTGTTTCCTCCACGACGGCCTGAACGGCCGACCCCCAGGACACCGCGATCGAACCTTCCAAGGGGAGATGGTCCATGAGCCACTGCGCGCCCAATTCGCCCACGCGTGCGAGCTGCATTTCTGGTGCCCCGCTCGGTGCGACGCGAGCTTCCTTGAGCCCGTATTTTTGGATCAGGTCGCGTTCCAGCTTCGAATCTCGCCGAAACGGAGCGTTGATTCTAATATCGACGATCCCATTGGCGCGGGCGCTCGTGAGCACCCTCGACACATTGGAGCGAGAAATGCCCAGTTCGGTGGCAACTTCGGCTTGGGACTTGCCATCGATGTAATACAGCGTCGCCGCACGAACAAACATTTCTTGCTCGCGTGGGCTGGGCATTTAGGGCTCCCTGGGTCAGATCGCCCGCTGGCGTGACGTAGAGTTGGAGTGTATCAGCATGAGTCCATGCCCGGGTCCCGCGCCTACCCGAGCCGGGTCAGACCCCTGACCTAAACTGGGAGGCGTGACCATGCAACTGTACGATTCCAAGGCTCAGTCCTTGCGCGACTTTATCCCCCTCGAAGCGGGCCAAGTCTCGATGTACGTGTGTGGACCCACCGTGCAGTCCAGCCCGCACATTGGTCACCTGCGGAGCGCCCTGGTCTACGACCAGTTGCGTCGCTGGCTCAGCTACCGCGGTATGAACGTCACCTTCGTGCGCAATGTCACCGACATCGACGACAAAATTCTGATCAACGCGCAGGGATCGAACGAACAGTGGTGGGCCCTCGCCTACCGCTTTGAGCTCGAGTTCACCGCCGGATACCAGCGCCTCGGCATTCTCGCCCCCAGCTACGAGCCGCGCGCGACGGCAAGCATCTCCGAGATGCAGACCATTATTTCCACCCTGATCGAGCGCGGCCATGCCTATGCCGCCCCCGACTCTTCGGGCGATGTCTACTTCGACAGTGCCAGCTGGGCTGCTTACGGCGCCCTCACCCACCAGTCGCCCGGCAACATGGAAGCGGCGACGGATGCCTCCCCGCGCGCCAAGCGCGACCCGCGTGACTTCGCCCTCTGGAAGGGTTTCAAGGCCGGCGAACCCGCCTCGGCCGCCTGGGCCTCGCCGTGGGGTCTGGGTCGACCGGGCTGGCACATCGAGTGCTCGGCCATGGCCGCCCGGTATCTCGGGCAGGCGTTCGACATTCACGGCGGGGGACTCGACCTGCGGTTTCCGCACCACGAGAACGAGCTCGCCCAGTCCAACGCGGCCGGCAGTGACTTCGCGAACTACTGGGTGCACAACGGCCTGGTCAACGTGAACGGGCAGAAAATGTCCAAGTCGCTCGGCAACTCGGTGTTCGCGGCCGAACTGCTCGATCAGGCTCGCGCCATCGTTGTGCGCTATTTTCTCGGCGCAGCCCACTACCGATCCACTATCGACTACAACGACGGCTCGCTGGCCGAGGCTGAAGCCGCCCTCGAACGCGTCGAGAGTTTTCTCGACCGCGCCGACCGCAGACTGGCCGGAACCCGGTTCGCCGGCACCGGCGTCGAGGTCGTGCCCGATGATTTCGCCGCCGCGATGGACGACGACCTCGCCGTTCCGCAAGCGCTCGGCGTTCTGCACGACACCGTGCGCGCCGGCAACGCCGCGCTGGATGCCGAAGACCTACACGCTGCGGCATCCGCTCGTAGTGAAGTACTCGCGATGAGCGAAGTACTGGGAATCAACCCTTTGTCGCCCGGCTGGGCCGTGGCAACAGACGAACCGGCCATGGTGGCCCTGAGCGCGTTGGTCGAGCGACTGCTCGGCGACCGCAACGACGCCCGCGAAAACCGCGACTATGCGGCCGCAGACCGAATCCGGGACGAACTCGTCGCCGCCGGAATCACCATCGAAGACACCCCGTCGGGTGCCCATTGGAGCTTTGACTGATGAAGAATCTAGACCGCAAATCGCGCACCGGATCGGTGCGCAAGGGCAGCCGTGGAGCCCAGGTCGGCTCCGGCGGCCAGGGCCGCCAGGCACTCGAGGGCAAGAAGCCAACGCCCAAGGCCGAAGACCGTCCGTACCACCCCGCTGGTAAGCGCAAGGCAGCCGCCGAGCGCTTCACCGCGGCCGGCGGCTTCAACTCGCGCCCAGCAGCGGATGCTTCTGCCAACCGGGGCGGCGCCCGTGGCGGTCCGGCTGCTCGCGGCGGTGCCCGCGGCGCGTCGCAGGGTGGCCCGCAGCGCGGCACGGGTAACACCGGCGGCGGCGGGTCTTCGACCCGTCGCGCCCAGCAGATCGACGAGCATGAGATCGTTACCGGCCGTAACTCGGTTCTTGAGGCCTTGCGCGCGAAGATTCCCGCGCTGACCCTGTACATCGCGGCGCGCATCGAAATGGATGAGCGGGTCAAAGAGGTGTTGCTCATGGCAACGAGCCGCAATATCCCCATTCTCGAGGTTATGCGTCCAGAACTTGACCGTCTTGCCGGTCGCGATGCCGTACACCAGGGCCTCGCGCTCAAGGTTCCGGCCTACGAATATGCGCACCCGATGGAGCTGCTCGAACTGACCATCAGCCGCGGCCATAAGCCCTTGTTCGTGGCTCTCGACGGCATCACCGACCCGCGCAACCTGGGTGCGATCATCCGTTCGACCGCTGCGTTCGGCGGGCACGGCATCATCGTGCCGCAGCGTCGCTCGGTCGGCGTCACCGCCTCGGCGTGGAAGACCAGCGCTGGCGCGGCGGCCCGCACACCGGTGGCTATGGCGAGCAACCTGACGCAGACGCTGAAGGCGCTCAAGGCACAGGGCGTGTTCGTGCTCGGCCTGGCCGGCGATGGCGACGTGTCGCTGCCCGACCTCGGTACCGGCTTCGCCGAACGCCCGATTGTGATCGTCGTCGGCAGCGAGGGCAAGGGCCTGTCTCGCCTCGTCACCGAGACCTGCGACGCGATCGTTTCGATTCCGATCAGTGCCTCGACCGAGTCGCTGAACGCCGGAATCGCTGCCGGTGTGACTCTCTACGAGGTCTCCCGCCTCCGCGCCCAAATCAAGCAAGCAAAGCAAGCCGCCAAGTCCTAGTTCGCACTCTGCACGGGGCCCGGGCCCCGTCCACGGGCCCAGCTTATAAACTGGGCCCGTGGCCATAGGGTGGGCCCGATGCGTACAATCTCCCCAAATCAAGTGGCGACCTGTCTCGCGTTCGGCACGCGCGGTTCGAGTATCGTGTTGGTCCAGTCGCTGGACGGGGCCCGGGCCCCGTTTATGGGCCCCTTGTATAGACTGGGCCCCTGTTCATGAGGTGCGCTCGGCGACCATCGCGATTGTGAGAACGACCAGTGCGCGTCCTCCACAGCGCATGGTTCGGCCCACTTTCCACAGATCAGTTCACGTCACATCATCCACGCCCCAGGCATGGTGACAATTGGTCATGTTTGAGATTCTGGATGTTCCCAGTGCCCACAACGACGCACTGATTCTCGCCGAGTCCCTGTGGGCAGCGGGTCTGAACACCCGCGCAGTTCGCGCACTGCTTGCGAATGGTGAGCTTGTACGCATCCGTCGCGGAGTCTATGCATTGGGGGACACCTGGCGCAGGGCCGAGTGCGACGACCAGTATCGACTATTCGTTCGCGCTACCGTGGTCACGGCCGAGCAACCCCTTCTTCTTTCCCATCATTCTGCGGCGGCACTTTACAACCTGCCCATCATCGGTCCCTGGCCCAAGGTCGTGCATGCGATCAACAACGACACGGCTGGGGGCAGCAGCGCTCGTTTCACCACGAGTCATCGGAGCGTGGTTGAACCGGAGCCGGTCACGATAAACGGATGCGCCGCCACTACTCTTGCGCGCACCCTCATCGATGTGGCGGCAACCTCAAGCTTTCTCATCGGCGTCACGATGATGGACCATGCCTTGCGCATGGAGCAGGAGCGCGGACAGCGGGAACGTCGGCACGGCAGTCTCAGTGCACCGGTACTCTCCAAGGACGACCTGTATGCGGAACTGGCGGTGGTGCATCCGAGACGCGGAAGCCCGAGGGTGCGCCGGGTCATAGACTTCGCCAATCCGCTGTCTGCCAACCCTGGCGAGTCATTGAGCCGGGTGCGCATGGATGAGTTGGGCTTCGCGATACCCGAACTTCAGGTGTGCTTTGTCGTGCAGGGCCGAGAGTATTGGGTCGACTTCTTCTGGCGCGGAGTGCGTAAGATCGGCGAATTCGACGGCAAAATCAAGTACACCCGGGGTGCCATATTGGGTGACCGGCACCCCGGCGATGTGGTTGTCGTCGAGAAGAATCGAGAAAATCTCCTGCGTCCAGAAGCCAGCAGTTTCGACCGCTGGGACTGGGACACGGCCTACTCTCCCCGCCTGTTTTATGAATTCATGATTCAGCACGACGTTCCGCGCGCCTAAACCTGCAGCGGATGCGCCCCGTGCCTACCCTGAGCGGCGCGAATTTCCGTCGTCATAGTGTCCCGCGGCCCACCTTGTGACCCGGGGCTCAGTTTATAAACTGGGCCCGCGGACGGGGCCCGGGCCCCGTCCGAAACGGACATACGTACGGGGACGAAAAACACCACAGGGACCTAAACCTTGAGTTTCCAGTCGTTGGCATCGTCGGGGTCGACAGACATGTCATCGCCGAGCTGCACCCGAATCGGCAGCGTGATTGCGCCGGTGAGCGGGTCAATCACGGTTGCTTCGTCGCGACGATGCCGCAACACATCCTGCACGTAGGAGGTCACGGCCTCGGCTAGCGGAATATCGCGGGACTGGTTCTGCGCCATGTACCAGCGGTGATCGAGCAGTTGGTGGAACACCTGCGCCCGCTCCAGCTTGCCCTGCAGCTCCACGGGAATGGCCCGAACCACCGGCTCGAAGACACGCACGAGCCATTCGTGTGCGACCATTTCCTCGTCGGCGGACGGTTTGCCATACGCGGCGCGGTAGGAATCGAGGTCGTTGAGCAGCCGGCGAGCTTGGTTCTCTTCGGCGTCGAGGCCGGTCAGACGCAGCAGGCGACGCTGGTGGTGTCCGGCGTCGACCACCTTGGGCTGAATCCGCACGCGCGAACCCGTACCATCAGTTTTAATGGTGAGTTCTTCAATATCAAAGCCGAGGTCGTTGAGGCGTCCAACGCGTTCGGCGATGCGCCAGCGTTCCGAATTGGAGAATGATTCGGAGCCGGTTAGCTCCTTCCAGAGCAGTCGGTACGCTGCGACGATGCCGTTGCTGATCCGGATCGGGTCGAGTTCATCGGCGACGCGGCCGCCCGCTTCCAGATCCATGAGTTCGCCGGCGATATTGACCCTGGCAATTTCGAGATCGTTCTCGCGCTGGCCATTCGACAGTCCACCCGAGTACAACTGGCCGGTCTCGGCGTCGACGAGGTAGGCAGCGAAGGCGCCGGCGTCGCGGCGAAACAGGGTGTTTGAGAGGGAGACGTCGCCCCAGAAAAACCCGATCATGTGCAGTCGTACCAGCAACACGGCGAGGGCGTCGACCAACCGGGTGGCAGTATCCGGGCGCAGGGCATGCGAGTACAGGGCCCGGTAGGGGAGGGAGAACTTAAGGTGGCGGGTGACCAGAACCGAATTCAGGGGGCTCTGGTCAGCATCCGTTCTATTGGTGATGACGGCTACCGGCTCAACGCAGGGAATCTCGAGGTTAGCCAGGGTGCGCAGCATGTCGTATTCACGCTTGGCCATCTCGCTCGTGGTCTCCTTGATGGCGACCACCCGACCGCTCAGGTGTGCGAACCGCACGAGGTGGCGCGAGATGCCCTTGGGCAGCGATGCGATGTTCTCGTTCGGCCAGGCGTCGAGGGGAAGATGCCACGGCAGGTCAAGCAGGGCAGGGTCGACAATGGCCGAAGTGATATTGAGGGAACCGCTCATAAATGTGACCCTAACCAGGGGCTGGAGGAAGCAAACTCCCTCCAGCTAAAAAAGCGGACTAGTCGGTGACGGCGCCGCCGAGGCGCAATCCGCTTTCAGCATCGAAAACGTGCAGGTGGTTCGGCGTGGCCGTGAGATACACGGTTTCGCCGGCGTTCGGGTGCGAGCGGCCGTCGACGCGAGCGACGATATCGGTGCGCTTGCCCTCGATCGTGGAGTGACCGTAGAGGTAACCATCGGCACCGAGTTCCTCGACCAGGTCGACCTCTATCTGCAGGCCCTCTCCGGCACTGGACGACATCTGGATGTCTTCCGGACGAATGCCAACGGTGACCCTCTTGCCGGTCGAGCCGGCCAGAGTGTCGCGCTGCACGGGAACGGTCGCTGTACCGAATTTGATGCCGCCGTCGACGGTGTCCGCGAGGAACAGGTTCATCGCGGGGCTGCCGATGAAGCCGGCCACAAACACGTTCTGCGGCTTTGCGTACAGGTCGCGAGGCGAACCGACCTGCTGCAGGATGCCGTCCTTCAGCACCGCAATCCGGTCACCCATGGTGAGCGCCTCGGTCTGGTCGTGGGTTACGTAGACGGTGGTGACGCCGAGCCGACGCTGCAACGATGCGATCTGGGTACGCGTCTGCACGCGCAGCTTGGCGTCAAGGTTCGACAGCGGCTCATCCATCAGGAACACCTGCGGCTGACGCACGATTGCGCGGCCCATGGCGACGCGCTGACGTTGGCCACCGGAGAGCGCCTTCGGCTTGCGGCTGAGGTAGGGCTCGAGGTCGAGCAGCTTGGCGGCTTCAAGCACGCGGGCGGCGCGCTCGTCTTTGTTGATGCCGGCAATCTTGAGTGCGAAGCCCATGTTCTCGGCGACGGTCATGTGCGGGTACAGCGCGTAGTTCTGAAAGACCATGGCGATGTCGCGGTCTTTCGGCGGGACATCCGTTACGTTGCGCTCACCGATGAAAATGTTGCCGTCATTGACCTCTTCGAGGCCGGCGAGCATACGCAGCGAGGTGGACTTTCCACAGCCGGACGGTCCGACCAAGACTAGGAATTCGCCATCGGCGACCTGCAGGTCAAGCTGGTCGACAGCCGGCCTCGTGGAGCCGGGGTAGAGCCGAGTTGCCTTGTCAAAGGTCACTGAAGCCATAATTATTACTCCTTCACCGGCAGGAACGTGCCGGACGATCCGTTGTGAATAGGATTATTTTCATGTTGTGAGCCGATCAAAGCCAGCACACAACATTTTCATTATGACACACCGGATGTACCCGGCTCCGCGGGCCCAACCCGTTTGGTCGTTTCCCAGTCAGGGGATCTACTATTCGAAAAGAAGTACACCGTGCGATCACGCGCGCCCACTCTTTTTTTGGAAGCGACTATTTATGACTATTGGCGGACCAAGCGACAGCAGTCCCTCAAAGAACCGGCGGCGTGACGCGGCTCGAGTGAAGGCTAAGCAGCTTCGGGTCAGCCAGAAGAAGAAAGATCGTCGAAACAAGGTCTTCCTACAGGGCGGGATAGGCCTGGCCGCCATCGCCATCGTCGTCCTGGTCGTCGTTATCATAGTCAACTCGATTAAACCGGTCGGCCCTGGCCCCAAAAACATGGCCAGCGATGGCGTACTCATTGGCGAGGGTATGATCGCAGCTCTCACTCCGGCCCTGCAGCCCGACGCAACCCCGCGGCCGTCCGAGCCAGATCCGACTGGCGCGGTCGCCAACATTCGCGTTTATATCGACTATCTCTGCCCGTTCTGCGGAGACTTCGAAGCGGCCAACACCGAGCAGATCGCGCAATGGGTCGACACCGGTGCCGCCACGATCGAGATTCACCCGGTGTCAATGCTCACGAGCAGGTCGGCCGGCACCAAGTATTCTCTGCGGTCGGCTAACGCTGCGGCCTGCGTCGCCAATTACTCGCCCAACGATTTCTTCGCCTTTAGCTCTGCCCTGTTCGTTGACCAGCCGGAGGAAAGCTCTCCCGGTCGGAGCAACGACGAGATCAAGGCCGTTGTCAAGGATTCCGGCGTGAGCGACTCACTCTCGCAGATCAATTCCTGCATTGACGACGGCACCTACGAGTCGTGGGTGAAGGCCGCCACCGCCCGGTCCTTGGAAGGCCCGATCGCCAACTCGTCGCTCAAATCCATCACGGGCACCCCCACCGTTCTAGTCAACGGCAAGCCATACGCTGGCTCAATCGACGATCCGAAGGAGTTCGCCTCCTTCGTGCAGCAGGCCCTCGGCGAGACCTACTCCACCTCGACCCCG
This sequence comes from Cryobacterium sp. Y11, assembly GCF_002929535.1. Lineage (GTDB taxonomy): Bacteria > Actinomycetota > Actinomycetes > Actinomycetales > Microbacteriaceae > Cryobacterium. The sequence goes on along the minus strand of NZ_PJJO01000060.1, from coordinate 44,897 downwards.
ACGCCGACCCCCACATCGGCACCCGTCGGTTAGTTCACGCAAGCGGATGTGCCTGCTCGCGCCGCGCGCATGCGCTTGCGTGTTGCCCGAGGTAGCGGGGAATCATTTAGGATGGAGAACTGAGGCTCAGCGCCTCATGCCGGCCTGGCGCAATTGGTAGCGCACCACTCTTGTAAAGTGGGGGTTACGGGTTCAAGTCCCGTGGCCGGCCCCGCAGGCCCCTACTCCCGACTGGGAAGTAGGGGTTTTTCTGTGTCGCCCGTCGACCCCTTTTCGCGCCAACTCCGCGTTTACCCACGATTTTGGCGCGGCCCGCGAGGAGGCAGCGGCATCCGTCAGCCACGGTCGTAGCCGGCCATCCATGATGGCCACGCGAAGCTTCTGCGCCTGCCCGTCCGGGCTGCGAACGCAAATTCGAGGCACAGCCGTCGCTCGCGCGGTGCGGCAAGCAGGTCAGCGGAGAGCAGAGTCATGGGCCCACCCTAGTGGTCCAGCTCAGAGGGCCGCCACGTACACTGATGGCTGGGGTTTTACGAGCGGATGCCCGCTCACGCGCAGGGCTTGCGCCGCGTCGGAGAAACCCCGGGAGGAAACACACATGAGCCTGATTCGGCTGAACGATGTCAGCATCCGCTTGGAGAACACCCAGATTCTGCGCGAAGCGTTCTTTCGCCTCGAACCCGGCGACCGAGTCGGCCTGATCGGCAAGAACGGCTCCGGCAAGTCCACGATTCTCAAACTGATTCTGGACCAGGTCTCGCCAGACACCGGCGAGGTCACCCTTGAAGACGGCATCGGGATCGGCTACTTCTCCCAGTTCTCCGAACTCAACGGCCAGCAAACCATCACCGAAGTGCTCGACGAACTGTTCGTGGCCGTGAAGGCCGTCGAGGCAGAACTTGCCGCTATCGACGCGGCGATCGCGCTCGATTCCTCGGCCAGCGCCGAACTCGACCGGCTGATCACCCGTCAGGGCGAACTGTTCGAAGAGATGGACCGGTTGGACGGCTGGGACTACAAGCGGCACATCGACACTGCGCTGACCACCCTCGGGTTCAATGAGGCACATCGCGTCTGCGCCATCGACGAGCTCTCCGGCGGCTGGCGCAACCGCGCGGCCCTGGCGAAAATCGTGCTCGAAGCCCCCGACGTGCTGCTGCTCGACGAGCCCACCAACTACCTCGACGTGGCCGGCGTCGAATGGCTCGAAGCCTGGTTCAAAAGTTTCAAGGGCGCCGCCATCGTCGTCTCGCACGATCGCAAGTTTCTTGACGCCGTCGTCACCCGCATCATCGAGGTCGAAAACTTTCATCTGCACGAATACCCAGGCAACTTCGACGCGTACATCGTGCAGAAGCAGTTTCGACTTAAAACCCTCGAGGCCCAGTTCGTGCACGAATCCGAGCTGCTCGCTTTCGAAGCCGAGGGCATCGCCGACCGCCGCGAGGCCGCCAAGGCCGAGAGTCGCCAGCTTGGCAACCAGCTCGCGCACATCAAAAAGTCGCGCACACCGCGTCCGGTCGACCAGATCATCACCGAGATCTACGGCAACCTGCACGTCAAGGATGTACTTTGTCGGGTCGACGGCCTCGCCAAAAGCTACGGCGACAAGCTACTGTTCGAAAACCTCAGCCTCGAGGTACATCGCGGCAACCGCATCGTCGTACTCGGCAGTAACGGTAGCGGCAAAACCACTCTGCTGCGCGTACTCACCGGGGAAGAGACGGCCGACCACGGCTCGGTCGCCTGGGCAAGCGGCGCCGGCGTCGTCTCCTATAACCAGATCCTCGCCGAACTCGACGAGAGCGACACGGTCAGCCACGCCGTCAACGCCATGCCTGGCAGTCTCGCCCTTACCGCGACCAAGAAATCGGTCAACCGCTTTCTGACCATGTTCCAGTTCAGCGAGGCCGACCTGAAACAAAAGATCGGCAACCTCTCGGGCGGGCAACGCGCCCGCGTTGCGATGGCCCAGTGCCTGCTCTCCGGCGCCTCGGTACTGCTGCTCGACGAACCGACCAACCACCTCGACATGTCGAGCACCCAAGTGATGGAACGCGCCCTCGTGCACTTTCCTGGCGCCGTCGTGGTTGTCAGCCACGACCGGTTTTTCACCGACAAGATCGCCAACCGACGCCTCGTCTTCGGCAGCGAAGGCGCAGCCCCCGGCGAAATCGAGGTACGTGTCGCCTGACTCGCCCGTCGTGCCTCGCCGCTCGGCGCCGCACCTCGTACGACCAGGCCCGGGCTCCGGACACTGGCCCCGTGATGGATCATGGGCCCAGCGACCTCAGGTGGGCCGGGGCGGACGGCGCGTCGCTGCCGAAACCCCGGCGCGCCCGCGCACGCCTCAGTGTGGCCCATGCCCCGTCTCGTAGTATTACCACGTGTCCCAGCCCCGCGCCCATACCCGAACGGATGCGTCGACCGTGCCACCAGCATCCGCTGTGCCGGTCTGGCTGGCCCTGATCTTCTCGGTGCTGATCGGCGCTCTGTACGCTGTTCAATCGCGCATTAATGGTGAACTGGGACACCAGATCGGCGACGGATTCACGGCCGCCGTGATCTCGTTTGGCTCCGGCCTGATCGTTCTCAGCCTCGGGGTGATCGTGTTTCGCAGTGGACGCCGCGGCCTGCAGCTGGTGGCGCGCGCCGTCGCGGCGAAAAGGCTGTTTTGGTGGCACCTGCTCGGCGGCCTGGCCGGCGCCCTCTTCGTGCTATCGCAGGGACTCGTTGCCGCGCCGCTGGGCATCGCCTTGTTCACCGTGGCCGTCGTGGCCGGCCAGACGGTGAGCGGAGTGTTGATGGATCGGTTCGGCATCGGCCCGGGTGGACGAAGAAAACTGCACGCGTCCAAAATCGTGGGCGCCTTGCTGGCCTTGCTGGCTGTCGCGTTTACGGTGAGCGGTGAAGTGCGCGGCAGCGATGCCCTCTGGCTATTCGCGTTGCCGCTGATCGCGGGAATCGGCCAGGGCTGGCAGCAGGCCGTCAACGGTCAGGTGCGCGTCACAGCGCAGAGCGCGTTGACGGCGACCTTCCTGAATTTTCTCAGTGGCAGCATCGCCCTCGTGCTCGCCGCGCTCGTGCACGGCGTACTGGTCGGCTTCGCGCTCGACCTGCCGAGCAACCCGTGGCTCTACACCGGCGGACTGATCGGCTGCATCTTCATCGCCGGCGCCGCCGTTGTTGTGCGCACCACGGGGGTGCTCATGCTGGGCCTGTGTATCGTGGCTGGCCAGTTGGTCTGTGCCCTTGCGCTCGATCTGCTCGCGCCGACGGCTGGGCATCCGCTCGGACTTTCGACCGTGCTCGGAACGGTCATCGCCCTCGCTGCCGTCGTCATCGCCGCGGTCCGCTGGCGTCGCCCCGGCCACGCCCGCGCCTGACCGCAGTGCGTGTCCATCCCGACCGGGCCTGGGCCCGGAAAGCGGGCCCAGGATAGATCATGGGCCCGGCGCTTCACGGTGGGCCCGGGACGAAAAGCGCGGGCCCAAACCTGGTGCTATAAAACGCCGAGAAACTCCTCGGCGTCAATTGACAGCCGCACGCCCGGTTTGCAATCGTCTGGAACACCACCGACGTAAAGCCATCCCAGCAGCTCTTCGCCGTCGGCGAGGGCGTGCAGCTCGCGCACCGGCGCCGTGCGCACGAGGGGACCCGTGCGCCACATCGCGCCCCAACCGGCGTCCGCGAGCAGCAGCGTGAGCAGGTGCGCGACGCCTGCCGCCGCAGCATCCTGCTCCCAATCGGCCACCTTGAAGCTCGCATGACGAGAGGTGATAAGCGCGATCAACAGCGGTGCCCGCAGCGGCTTACCGGCCAGCTTGATCGCTTCAACGCCCTCACAAGCGGATGCCGCCACAAACGCCGCTCCGAGCCGCTCGCGGGCATCGCCCCGCAGCTCGAGGAGTCGCCACGGACGAAGCGCGCCGTGATCCGCGCCGCGGGCCGCCGCTGTCACCAGGGTCAGCAGCTCGGTGCGGGTCGGCGCCTCGCCGGTCACTTTTGAGTAACTGCGTCGGCCAGTGACGGCCAACAAAACCGCCGAGGCAGCGGCATCCGTTGTCATACCGGCTTACTTGCTGGGGGTGAAGTTGAGCGAGATCGAGTTCATGCAGTAACGGTCACCGGTCGGAGTGCCGAAACCGTCGGGAAAAACGTGCCCGAGATGCGAACCGCAGTTGGCGCAGCGCACCTCGGTGCGCACGCTTCCCATGGAACGGTCCTCGAGTAGCTCAACCGCTTCGGGCCGTACCGACTCGTAGAAGCTCGGCCAGCCACAATCCGACTCAAACTTGGTGCCGCTCTGAAACAGTTCTGCGTTGCAGGCTCCGCAGGCGTAGATGCCAGCGCGTTCCTCGTCGAGGAGCTTGCCGGTGCCCGGCCGTTCGGTGCCAGCCTCACGCAGCACCGCAAACTTTTCGTCGCCCAGTTCGGCGCGCCACTCGCTGTTCGACTTGTTGATTGCGTAGTCCATGGTGGATATCCCTTCGTTACGGTCGGCCCATCAAACACCGACAACGTCTACCCAGCCTAAACTCGCGGCGCCGCGCGCGCATTCCGCCGACGTCCATTTCGAAGCGATTACCCGGCGGTCTGCCACGGCGTTGATTGGGCGGCGACGGGCGTGCCGGAGTCAATGTTCAGCCGCCCGCAAATAAGATGAACCAGCGGAGAGGTCGACGAAACCTGTCTCGGGGAGGATACGCCAGTGCATACGCGAACATCCAACCCCGCCGAACCCGCACCGATCGTTGGCGAGAATCAGGTGAGCGACCACCATCTGAGTGAGCGTGACGAGGCTGTTCTGGCGTTTGAGCGTCAATGGTGGCGGCACGTTGGCGCAAAAGAAGAGGCCATCCGCGCCACCTTTGGTGTGTCCGCAGCCCGGTACTATCAACTCTTGGGCGCCCTAGTCGATTCGCCGTTGGCATTGGCCTTTGACCCGATGCTGATAAATCGGCTGCAGCGGATGCGTTCAGCGCGGTCAGAGGCCAGAGCCGGTCGTTCCCTGCCCACCCACGACTAGGCACTCCACCGCTTTCAGCCGGCACACCTGCTGGGTGTCACCACAAGCCCAGCCTGGCCGGCCAACCAAGGATTTCATCAACATGGCGCGAAAATTCGAGAAAGACCGTTTCGACACCCACACGCATTCCCTCGACCGGGTCGGCGCGCACCGTGCTCCCGCCAAGACCGGCCGCGGCTGGATCGCGTTCTGGTGGGCACTCGGCGCGACCGTGCTGTTGATCGTCGTCGGCGTCGTGGGCATCTTCACCATTAATAACCGCTTGGACTTTTCCACTATCCCGGGACTGTCTGGCGCCTCATCGACACCGGCCCCGTCGGAAACCACCGTTCCCACAGCCGTTGCGACCGTCGATCCGGCGCTGACCGTGAATGTGCTCAACGGATCGGCGAACGACGGCGTTGCTGCATCTGTCAGTGACACCCTCACCGCAGCCGGTTGGGTGGTCAGTGCCACCGGAAATGCCAGCACGGACACCGAAGTAAGCACCGTGATCTACTACTCAGACGCGAGCCAGGAAGGCGCAGCTCGCGGAATCGCCGCCTCGCTGCCCGGCGCCACCATCATCATCTCGACCAGCTTCGCGGAGTCGGGTGCTGCGCTAACCGTCGTCGTCGGAAATGACTACGTCGCCCCGGTCGGCTGATCAGCCGAACCGCCGACCTAGTGGTGAACGATTACTTCGTCAACCCCCTTTTCTTCTGGCGTCACTTCAGTAATGTCTGGTCTTGGTCACACATTTTGTTCGGGCAAAACCCGCCCGGATCAAGAAACCTCTTCCAAGGTCACTTACACAAGTAACTTGCAACAGAAATCTTGCTCTCGGGGATTTGCTGCTCGCGCAGAATGACGCAGTTTTTGCGGCAGGCCCGGTACGGCCAATGGGCAGTTGCCGTCGAAATTGAGCACCAAGGAGTAACACATGGCGAACGGGACCGTAAAGTGGTTCAACGCTGAAAAGGGTTTCGGCTTCATCACCGTCGATGGGGGAGGCCAGGACGTTTTCGTTCACTACTCCGCCATTGACATGAGCGGCTACAAGGTTCTCGAAGAGGGCCAGCAGGTCGTCTTCGAGGTCGGCGCCGGAGCGAAAGGCCCGCAGGCCGAATCGGTTCGACCGGCTTAATCCATCCCTGTTTCGGGTCTGTCCCCGCACTAACGCCGCCCGCTGCAACGGGCGGCGTTAGTGTTTACCGGTGACTACGAAAAAATCGTCCCGAAGCTCTCGATCGCACCGACCGCTCGGGCTGCTCCTTCTTGTGGTGCCGGCACTGCTGTCAAGCGGATGCGCCGCCAGCACGCCAGCACCCTCCAGCGCACCTGCGGAGACCTGGACGTCGACCTACACGGCTTCTGAGGCGACCGAGATGGCGCCGCTGACGGGGCTTGCTCTGGCCGAGGGATCATTGGCGCACCCGTCGCTCGCGGCCAAGATAGACAACCACAGTGCTGCTCGCCCACAGGTAGCCATCGATCAAACCGACCTGGTCTTTGAAGAATTGGTCGAGGGTGGCATCACCCGCTACGTAGCGGTGTGGCAGTCGAACATTCCCGACGCGCTCGGGCCGGTGCGGTCGATTAGACCGATGGACCCCGACATCATCGCTCCGTTCGGTGGCCTCGTCGCCTACTCGGGAGGGCAGCAGCGCTTCGTCGACGCGATGAACGCGACCGGGCAGGTGAGCGCCATTTTCGACTATGACACGACCGGACTGTTCTCGCGCTCGTCCGCAACGGCGGCCCCGCACAACGTGATCCTCGCGGCGTCGGAATTCGTCAACCGCAATGCGGAGGTCGCACCGCCCGCCCAGCAGTATGCCTATGCTGCCACGCTCGCCGACGCATCCGCTTCGGTAGACGGCACGCCGATCTCGGTGATCAACACTCGTTTCTCCACGGCCAGTGGGCGGAGCTGGACCTGGAATGCCGAGGCCTCAGCCTACCTGCGGGCGCAGGACGGCACACCAGACCTCTCCGCAGCTGGCGTGCAGCTCAAGGCGACCAACCTGGTCGTTCTGCGAGTTAACGTGACCGTCGACCAAAGCATCCCCAAGACCGAGCTGATCGCTTCGGGGGAGGCGTCGGTGTCGACCGGAGGCAAGAGTGTGACGGCCACCTGGAGCAAAGGCTCGCAGACGGCCCCGATCCGTCTCGTCGACGGCAACGGAGTGACAATTCGGCTGGCACCAGGCAATACCTGGTTTCAGCTCGTGCCGAACGACACCGGCTCCGTCGAACTCGTTCCCTGACCGTGCGCCACGAGCCAGGCACCACCCCGGATCCTCGCTTGCACTCTCGACCCTAGAGTGCCAGAATCGTTCTAGCACTCTCATCATCTGAGTGCTAACCCCATCATCGTTTGGAACGTCCGGGAGGGACGAGTTACACATATGGCAAAAATCATTGCATTCAATGAAGAGGCCCGTCGTGGGCTTGAGCGCGGCCTGAACATCCTCGCCGACACCGTCAAGGTCACCCTCGGCCCGCGCGGTCGCAACGTCGTTCTGGAGAAGAAGTGGGGCGCCCCCACGATCACCAACGACGGTGTGTCCATCGCCAAGGAGATCGAGCTCGACGACCCGTACGAGAAGATCGGTGCCGAGCTCGTCAAGGAGGTCGCCAAGAAGACTGACGACGTCGCTGGCGACGGAACCACCACCGCAACCGTTCTCGCCCAGGCTCTGGTTCGCGAAGGCCTGCGTAACGTCGCAGCCGGCGCCGACCCGATCAGCCTGAAGCGCGGCATCGAGAAGGCCACGGCAGCAGTCATCGCCGAGCTCATCGCCAGCGCCAAGGAGATCGAAACCAAGGAAGAGATCGCCGCTACCGCGTCCATCTCCGCCGGAGACACCGAAATCGGCGCGATCATCGCCGAGGCCATCGACAAGGTCGGCAAGGAAGGTGTCGTCACTGTTGAGGAGTCGAACACCTTCGGTACCGAGCTTGAGCTCACCGAGGGCATGCGCTTCGACAAGGGCTTCTTGTCGGCATACTTCGTGACCGACCCCGACCGTCAGGAAGCGGTCTTCGAAGACCCCTACATCCTGATCGTCAACTCCAAGGTCTCCAACATCAAGGACCTGCTTCCCATCGTGGACAAGGTCATCCAGACCGGCAAGCAGCTCCTCATCATCGCGGAAGACGTCGACGGCGAGGCCCTGGCCACGCTCGTTGTGAACAAGATCCGTGGCATCTTCAAGTCCGTCGCCGTCAAGGCTCCTGGCTTCGGAGACCGTCGCAAGGCTCAGCTGCAGGACATCGCCATCCTTACCGGTGGACAGGTCATCTCGGAAGAGGTCGGTCTCAAGCTTGAGAACGTAACCCTCGACCTTCTTGGTAGCGCCCGCAAGGTCGTCATCACCAAGGACGAGACCACAATCGTCGAGGGTGCCGGAGACGTCGAGGCCATCGCCGGTCGCGTTTCGCAGATCCGCGCCGAGATCGAGAACACCGACAGCGACTACGACCGCGAAAAGCTCCAGGAGCGCCTCGCCAAGCTTGCTGGCGGCGTCGCTGTCATCAAGGCCGGAGCCGCAACGGAGGTTGAGCTCAAGGAGCGCAAGCACCGCATTGAAGATGCAGTGCGTAACGCCAAGGCTGCCGTCGAAGAGGGCATCGTCGCCGGTGGTGGCGTTGCACTGATTCAGGCTGGCAAGACCGCATTCGAAAGCAAGGCAGTCCTTGACCTCGTCGGCGACGAGGCAACGGGCGCGAACATCGTGCGCGTCGCCATCGACGCTCCGCTCAAGCAGATCGCGCTCAACGCCGGCATGGAGCCTGGCGTTGTCGCCGACAAGGTGCGCAACCTCCCCGTCGGATGGGGCCTTAACGCCGCCACCGGCGAGTACGTCGATATGATCGCTGCCGGCATCAATGACCCGGTGAAGGTCACCCGCTCCGCGCTGCTCAACGCCGCGTCGATTGCCGGACTGTTCCTCACCACCGAGGCCGTCGTTGCCGACAAGCCCGAGAAGAACTCGGCTCCGGCCGGCGACCCCTCGGGTGGCATGGACTTCTAAGTCCCGCCCCTAGCTACACCATAAAAGTGGGCGTCTCCTTCGGGAGGCGCCCACTTTTGTGTATCGACTGGCGAGTTTCGTTGATCGCGGCGCGAGCTTGCGAACGATCGAGACCCTTGGGAGGTCTCGATCGCTCGTTCCTCGCGCATCGACCGGTGTGCGGAGACTACCTGGCGGTGCGGGCCGCCTTCACCAGGTCGGCACATCGTTCGCCGATCATCATGGTGGTGATGTTCGGGTTCACGGTGACGAGCACGGGCATGACCGAGGCGTCTGCCACGCGCAGGCCGGTGACACCCTTCACGCGCAGCTCGGGGTCGAGGGGGGAGAACGCGTCATCTACCGCGCCCATCCGGACGGTTCCGGCGGGGTGGTACACCGTGTTGTGGGTCTTCTCGATGTAGTCGGTGATCTGGGCATCCGTTTGCACGTCGATGCCCGGGTACAGCTCGACGCCGGCCCAGTCGGCCATAGCCGGCTGCGCCACGATCTCGCGGGCCTTGCGAATTCCGGCGACCATGACGCGCATGTCGTGCGGGTCGGTGAAGTAGCGCGGATCGACCATGGGCTTGTCACGGTAATCACTGCTCCGCAGTTTCACGGTGCCACGCGAGCGCGCCCGAGTTACGTTCGGGGTCAGGCAGAAGCCGTTTTCCGTGGTCGGGTACCCCTGGCGGGCCGTGTGCATGTCAAACGGCACCGAGCCGTAGTGGAACATGAGGTCGGGGCGATCGAGGCCCTCCTCTGTGGTGGTGAAGATGCCGGCCTCCCACCACTGCGTGGACGTCTCTGGCATCGGCTGCTTCGCCTCCCACTGGATGACACCCTCTGGGTGGTCCTGCAGGTTCTCGCCGACGCCGGGAGAGTCCGCGAGCACCTCGATGCCGAATGAGGCGAGCTGCTCAGCCGGCCCGACCCCGGAGAGCATGAGCAGCTTGGGCGAGTCGATGGCGCCGGCCGAGAGAATGACCTCGGCGCGCACCGTGAGCTGGTGCGTCTTGCCGAAGCTGGCATCGACGACTTGCACCCCGGTACAGCGCTTGTTCTGGTCGAAGGTGAGTTTGCGGGCACGCATGCCGGTGAGCAGCGTAAAGTTGGCCCGCCCCATGATCGGATGAATATACGAAACGGATGACGACGCGCGCGTGCCGTCCGCCTGTCGATTGATCTGAAAGAAGTTCGCGCCGTTCACAACGGTCGTGCCGGAGTTGAATGTCGTGCGCGGGATACCGGTCTGCTCGCAGGCATCGAGCAGGGCGACGCCGCAGACATCGGTGGCGGGCACATTCATGAGCTGAACGGGGCCGTCCTGGCCATGGTGTGGGGCCTGGTCTTCATTGGCTTCGAGGCGCTGGTAGAGGGGGAAGGTGTTGGCGGCTTCCCATCCGGTGGCCCCGTGCACGAAGGACCAGTCGTCGAGGTCTTCGGCCGGTGCCCAGAAGGCGATGCAGGAGTTGTGACTGGAGCAGCCGCCGAGCACCTTGGCGCGGGCGTGGCGCATGAACGAGTTGCCGTGTTCCTGCGGTTCGATCGGGTAGTCCCAGTCGTAGCCGCTTTCCAGTAGCTCCATCCAGCGGTCGAGCTTGAGGATGACGTCGATGCCCCGGTCGTCGGGGCCGGCCTCCACGAGAGCGACCTCGAGCTGGGGGTCCTCGCTGAGACGAGCGGCGACGGCGGCTCCGGCTGAGCCGCCGCCGATCACGATGTAGTCGAACTCGGTGTGAGTGAGAACAGTAGTGGTCATGGCAGTCCTAACGTGCGGCGAACCAGCCTGTGACGGCCGGTTCGGTGTTCTGGTAGATGTGCTTGGTCTCCTGGTACTCGCCGAGGCCCATCGGGCCGAGCTCGCGGCCAACCCCCGACTGTCCGTAGCCGCCCCATTCCGCCTGCGGCAGGTAGGGGTGAAAGTCGTTGATCCAGACGGTTCCGTGACGCAAGGCCTTGGCCACGCGCTGGGCTTTGCCGGCATCCTGGGTCCAGACCGCTCCGGCCAGGCCGTACACCGTGTCGTTGGCGATGCGCACGGCCTCGGCTTCGGTTTCAAAGGTTTCAATCGTCACGACCGGGCCGAACGCTTCGTCAATGACGACGGACATGCCGCTTGACACCTGGTCGAGAATGGTCGGCGTGTAGTAGAAGCCCTGGGCGAGTTCGCCCTCGCCCCAGGTGCCGCCTGCGCGCAGGCGTGCACCCTCAGCGAGGCCCTTGGCGACGTAGGCGGTGACCTTGTCGCGGTGCGCTGCGCTGATCAGCGGGCCGGTTTCCGCGTCAGCGTCGAACGGGCCGCCGAGGCGAATTTGATTGGCGCGGCGCACCAGTTCGTCGACGAATTTCTCGGCAATGGATGCTTCCACCACGATCCGCGCGCCGGCCGAGCAAACCTGCCCCGAGTGCACGAAGGCACCGTTGAGAGCGTTGTCGACCGCGGCATCAAAGTCGGAGTCGGCGAAGATCACGTTGGGATTCTTACCGCCGAGTTCGAGGGCTACCTTCTTGACCGTTCCTGCTGCGGCGGCGGCGATCTTCTTGCCGGTTTCCAGCCCGCCGGTGAACGAAACGAGGTCGACATCGGGGTGGCTGGAAAGCGGCGCTCCCACTACTGCGCCTGCGCCGAGCACGAGATTGGCGACGCCGGCCGGCAGGCCGAGATCGTCAAGTAGTCCCATCATGAGCATGCTGGTGTGCGGAGTCAGCTCGCTTGGCTTGAGCACAAAAGTGTTGCCGGCGGCGAGGGCCGGCGCGATCTTCCACGCGGCCTGCAGCAGCGGATAATTCCACGGCGCGATCAGGCCGCAGACTCCGACGGGTTCGTGCACGATGCGGCTGATGACACTCTCATTGCCGGCATCGACGACGCGCCCGCTGTCCTGACCGGCAATCTTGCCAAAGTAGGCGAAGCAATTGGCGATGTCGTCCATGTCGATTTCACTCTCGACCAGGCGTTTGCCGGTGTCGAGGGTTTCAGCCCTGGCGAATTCGGCGCGACGTACGTGCAGTTCGGCGGCGACGCGCAGCAGAAAGTCGCCGCGTTCGGGCGCCGGAACGGTGCTCCAGACGCCGCTGTCGAAGGCGATACGGGCGGCGCGGATCGCGGCGTGAACATCCGTTGTGGTTGCCTCGCTGACCGTGCCGACCACACTCTGGTCAGCCGGGCAGCGGATTTGGCGGGTGCCGGCGTCGCTCGCGGGCACCCAGGCGCCACTGATGAACAGCGTGGCTGGTGCCGTGGTGTCGGTGAGTGTGTTCATTGCTTAACCTCGTCCGATTCGAAATCGGCTTCCCAATTGTCTTTGGCCACCTGGTCCTCGGCGAGGGCGGTGTTTCCCGGCTCTGCACGGTTGAGGTGCAGAAAGTCGAGGTGGGTTTCATAGTGGTCGAGCACGTCGGTGATGACCTGCTCCTTGCTGTAGCCCATGAGGTCATAGCCGTGACTGCCCTCAAGGGAGAAAACCTCCATGCGGTAATACTTGCCGCTCGCGCTCGCCGATCGCACCGCATAGGTCGGAGTGTCGAATTGCACCGGGTAGATCTGGTACTTGAAACCGCGTTCGTCGCCCATCGACACGTTGAGGTCGAGGTGCGGTATCTGCAGGCCATCGACGATGCCCTGCGACAGGGTCACCTCGGCTCCCTGCTCGCACAGCTCATCATGCACTTCCTGCAGGGCAGGTAGGGCAACGCTGGACACAAAGCGTTCGGCCTGGCGGGGACCGGGATAGCTCATGGCGCGGGTCAGGCGCTGACGCCAATTGCGTGCGCGGGCCGGATCGGTGCTGCGGCCGGACAGGAGGCCGGGCAAACTCGCCCGGTAGCTGTCGGTGAGTGATTGTTCGACCCGCAACGCCTTATACAGACCCAGCATGACGAGTAGCAGAACCGCCGAGAAGGGCAGCCCCATGATGATCGTGGCATTTTGCAGCGTCGAGATGCCTCCGACCAGCAGCATTGCCATAGTCAGCACGCCGGTGGTCACTGCCCAGAAGATGCGCAGCCACTTGGGGCCGTCGGACTCGGAATCCTTCAGATGCGACGTGAAATTCGCCATTACGAGGGCGCCGGAGTCGGCGCTCGTGACATAGAACAGCAGCCCGGTAAACGTCGCGATCGCGGCGGTCGCGGGGGCGAATGGGAACTCAGCGAGCAGCGAGTAGAACGCCCGCTCCGGCGAATTCATAGCCACGTCGCCGAAGCCGGCATCCCCGCCGATCACGATGGCAAGGGCGCTGTTACCGAACACCGCAATCCAGATCAGGATGAACGCGAACGGCACGATCATGGTGCCGGCGACGAATTCGCGGATGGTACGGCCGCGGGAGATGCGAGCCAGGAACAGGCCGACGAACGGTGCCCAGGCGATCCACCAGGCCCAGAAGAACAGGGTCCATCCGTTGAGCCAATCGTCGGGGCGGTTATAGGCGAAGGTGTTGAGAGTCAGTGCCGGGAACCGGCTGAGGGTGTCGCCGATATTGAGGATGATGGCGTCGAGCAGAAAGCTCGTGTTGCCGGCGATCAGAATGAAGAGCATAAGACCAACGCTCAGGAGAACGTTGAGTTCGGAGAGGCGGCGGATGCCCTTTTCTACCCCGGAGACCACGGAAATCGTGGCCATGACCACGCTGAGGGCGATGAGCGAGCCTTGCACCAGCAGGGTTTCCGGCGTTCCGAACATGAAGGTGAGGCCGTAGTTGAGCTGGGCGACGCCGATGCCGAGGCTCGTCGCGATGCCGAAGATCGTGCCCAGAATCGCGGCGATGTCGACGATGTCACCGATCGGGCCGTGAATCTTCTTGCCGAAGATCGGGTATAACGCCGAACGGATGCTCAGGGGCAGGTTTTGCCTATAGGCGAAGTAGCCGAGCGCGAGGCCCATGAGCGCGTAGAGCGCCCAGCCGGTGATGCCGTAGTGGAAGAGTGTCCAGACCATGGCCTGGCGGGCGGCTTCGACGGTGCTGCCGTCGCCGGTGGGCGGGGCGAGGTATTGGGTGACCGGTTCGGAGACCGAGAAAAACATCAGGTCGATGCCGATTCCGGCGGCGAAGAGCATGGCTGTCCAGGTGAACAGGCTGAATTGCGGCCGCGAGTGGTCTGGCCCCAGGCGGGTTTTGCCGACGCGGGACAGCGCGACGACGATGACGAAGACCAGCACGACGGTGACGATGAGAAAGTAGTACCAGCCGAGGTTGACCGACACCCAGCTGACGACAGCGGCGATGACGTCGCTGGCATTGGTGGGGGCGAGGATCGCCCAGAGGGCTATCGCAATGATTCCGGTGGCTGAACCGAAGAAGACCGTCTTATTGACCCGGGTCTTGTTCTCCGGGGGAAGTCCCGGCGGCTCGGTCACTGAAGTGGCGGGGGGAGTCTCCGGCGGAACAGCGGGAGTGTGGGCAGAGAGAGTCATCTCATCCTTGATACTTGGTGTGATGTCTCGATAACGCTAGCGACGCGGGGCGACGTCTGGCTATCCGAGTGGCCGCAGTGGCGGCATGATGCACGTCTGTGACTGTAGCAACCGAAGATCCGCGCCCTTCCAGGCTTCCCCGGCTGCCTGGGTGTTAGGCGCGCGCGGGATAGCACAGTCAATCCGGCCCGTTGATCGAGGCGCGACCTTGCGAGCGATCGAGATCCGTGGTGGGTCTCGTTCCTCGCGCCTCGACCGGCGGGAGGGCCTGTAGCAGCTACCGTGCGAACAGCCGGGTGTTGGCTTGTTCGGTTTCGGCGTATTGCTGCCCGGCCACGCTCAGAGCCTGGTTCAGCAGGGTGAGGCTCTCTTCCAGCTGCAGGTGCATGCCCCGCCACTCGGCAAATGCACCCTGAAACGCGCTCGATGCCTGCCCGGTCCAAAAGCCCTCGAGGCTGGTGAGCTGGGCGTTGAGGTCGCCGACATCCGCTTGCACCCGCCCGATGGTGCCGCGGGCGGCGTTCGCGGTGCTCTGCACCGCTTCGCTATCGACCTGGAAGCTCGTCATGGTGTGCCTTCCTGTTGCTCAAACATGTTGGTTGATAGGTGTGAGCATAGAAGGTAAGCGCCCGGCATCCGCTGCCAGCGCGCCGATCTGTGAGCGCATGCTGCCTGCCGTGGCCTGTGGAGGAACCGCCGGAGAGCTTTAGGGGATGACGGGCTGGGCGTGCTGTGGCGCGCTCGGCGTGCCGGCGAGCGGGAGCGAGACACGGAAGGTTGCACCCCCACCAGGAGTCTCGACGACGTCAACGGTGCCGTTGTGGCTCGCGACGATCGCCGCGACGATGGCGAGACCGAGGCCGCTGCCGCCAGTCTCGCGGGCGCGACTGGAATCGGCGCGCCAGAATCGCTCAAATATCTTTTCGCGAATCTGCGGGGGGATGCCCTCGCCGTGATCGATGACGGCGATCGACGCCCGTTGGGTGTTGGGATCAACCGTGATTTCGAGTTCGATCGGGCCGTCGGGGGCGGTGAAGCGCAGCGCATTGCCCATCAGGTTGGTGATGACCTGACGGATCTTGTTTTCCTCAGCCATGACCACGGGCGGCAGTTGCGGCTGGATCGGCGGCGTGGAGAGGTCGGTTTCGGGGGCCACAACGCCGCCGCGACGTGGCTTGCGGGTGCGGAGCCGGGCCAGGGTGGCGCCGGCGAAAGCAATGGCCCCGGTCGGGGTGCCCGTTCCGGACGGCCGCGTGAACGCACCGGTGCTGACGCCTGCGGAGGTAGCGAGCTCGGCGGAGTCACCATCGCCCGCCCCGCTGTCCGCATCCGACTCTGCCCGGAGGCGGCCGGCCGGCGGGGGGACGACCACCGTCACCTGGCGGCTGGGGGAGCTCGCCATGGTGTCAAGGGCCGCGTCGCGGGCGAGGGGAACCAAATCCACCGGGGTGAGCGCGAGCGGCTTCGTCTCGTCAAGTCGGGCCAGCTCGAGCAGGTCTTCGACCAGCCCGCCCATGCGGATCGCTTCTTTCTCGATGCGTTCCATGGCCTGGGCTACGTCTTCCGGGGTCTGCAGCGCTCCCATGCGGTATAGCTCGGCGTAGCCGCGCACGGAGACGAGGGGGGTGCGCAGCTCGTGGCTGGCGTCGCCGACGAAACGACGCATCTGGTCGATGGTGCGAGCTCGGTCTTTGAAGGCACGGTCGATGCGGCTGAGCATGATGTTGAGGGAGCGGTTGAGGCGGCCGACCTCGGTGTTCGGCGTTGCGCCGCCGAGCCGCTGGCTGAAGTCACCGTCGGCGATGGCTGCCGCGGTCTGCTCGGCCTCGCGCAACGGCACGAACGTCGTCGTGACCAGCACGCGGGTGAGCATGGCGCCGATCAGCACGACCCCGGCGCCGAAGCCCAGAAAGATCGTGAGGTAGGTGGCCATGGTGTTCTCGGTTGGACGCAGCGACACGGCCATGACGAGGGTGCCGTATGTACCGGTCGGGCTGATCACGACCGGCACCATGATGGCGTGAAACTCGGTGTCGTGGGCGGCATCCCACAACGATTGAATCTGTCCGTCGAGCTGCGATACCCGTTTCAGGTCAAGCGGCATGCCCACCACGGGCAGTTCGGCGTGGTCGCGGTCCTGCCACGTGCGGGTGATGAGCGCGCCATCCTGGTCGTATAGCGCTGCAAAGTAGTCTGACGCGACGACCGCCGTGTCTCCTTGCGAAAACACGCTCGACGAGTAACCGCTGAGCGCTGTTTGTGTTTCGACCTGCAGCTGCGTGTCCACCTGGGTCACGACATACTGCTTCAGCATGGCCATGGTTCCGACGCCGGAAACGAGCAGGCCGAGCGTGAGCATCAGCACCGTGACACCGGTGATCTTGGATCGGAGGGAGATGCTGCTCCACCGTCTGGACAGGGTTTCGTGCATGGGGCTTGAGTCTACAAAGGCTCTCTGTGTTTAATGAACGGTGTTTAACGAACGCCGTGACTAAGCTTTGGCGGCCTTGAGCATATAACCGAAGCCGCGCTTAGTCTGGATCAACGGTTCACTCGAGTGCACGTCGACCTTGCGGCGCAGATACGAGATGTAACTCTCCACAATTCCGGCGTCACCGTTGAAGTCGTACTCCCAGACGTGATCGAGGATCTGCGCCTTGGACAGGACCCGATTCGGGTTGAGCATGAGGTAGCGCAGCAGCTTGAACTCCGTCGGGCTCAGCTCGATGGCCTCGGTGCCCACGAGTACCTCGTGGGTGTCTTGGTCCATGGTCAGTTCGCCAGCGCGGATTACGGCGTCTTCGTCAGCGTGCATGGTGCGACGGAGGATGGCCTTAATGCGCGCGACGATCTCGTCGAGGCTGAACGGTTTAGTGACGTAGTCGTCGCCGCCGACGGTGAGGCCGGTGATCTTGTCTTCGGTGTCGTCCTTCGCGGTGAGAAAGAGGATCGGCGCCGTGTAGCCGGCGGAACGGAGGCGCTTGGTGACGCCGAAGCCGTTCATATCTGGCAGCATGACGTCGAGGATGATGAGGTCGGGTTCCTCTTCGAGCACTGCGGAAATGGCCTGCGCACCGTTTCCCACTGCGCGCACGGCGAAGCCGGCGAAACGGAGGCTGGTGGTGAGGAGGTCGCGGATATTGGGTTCGTCATCGACGATAAGGATGCGGGGGCCGTCAGTCATCTCCCCAGTATCTGCGCGTTAGCTGGACCTTTGCTGAAAGTGGGCGGTGTGCGCTGTAATCAGTGGCCGACGATCCGTTGTGCGGCCCGAATTACCGACATGATGGAACGGAACAATCCAGTTGCTTCGACGATGAGGACCACCATGAACCGAACCAGAACCAGCCCCGGCCCCGGAGTGCTGTTGCCAGTGATCGACGCGCCTCTCCGGCTGATCGGTGGTCGACTGTTCGACTTTAGCCAAGAGGTGGCTGTGATGGCCATCATCAATCGCACTCCCGATTCGTTCTACGACCAGGGCGCAACGTTCGCGCTCGACGCATCCGTTCTGGCAGCTCATCAGGCTATTGCTGACGGAGCCGACTGGATCGATATTGGCGGCGCCAAGTTCGCTCCCGGAGCCGCCGTGCCGATCGATCAGGAGATCGACCGGGTCGTTCCGGTGGTCGAGGCGTTGCGCGGCTCCGGCGTTGTCATCTCGGTCGATACCTTTCATCCGGCAGTGGCCGCCGCGAGCATCGCTGCCGGCGCGCACGTCATCAATGACACGACAGGTGTGCACGATCCGGCCATGGCTGACGTCATCGCCGACAGCGATGCGACCCTGGTGATCACGCACAGTCTCGCGGCGCCGCGCATGCCCTACCCGGCGCCGCACTACGATGACATCGCCGCGGAGGTGAGTGCGTTTCTGCTCGCCCGCGTTGACCGTGCTGTTCGGCGCGGGGTGCAACCCGATCGCATCGTGATCGACCCCGGTCACGACCTCAACAAGACGACAAGGCAGTCGCTCGAACTCACCCGCCGGCTCGGGGAGATCACCGGGCTGGGCTTGCCCACCCTCGTCGCGGTCTCGAACAAGGACTTCGTGGGTGAAAGCCTCGACCGACCGCGCGGCGAACGTGTCGAGGGATCGCTCGCGGCCGCGGTGGTCTGCATTCTGCAGGGAGCGCGCATTGTGCGCATGCACAACGTGCGAGCCGCGGTGGATGCGGCGCGAATGACCGAGGCCATTCTCGGGTTTCGCGAGCCAGCCTACGAGCGTCACAACCTCGCCTGATGCGCGCCGAATTGCCGCCACGGGCCGAACTGATCGAACGCTACCGCGTGGCCGATCGGTCCCATCCGCGAGTGCGGATGAACTTCATCGCGAGCCTCGACGGGGCGGCGACGCACGACGGACTCAGCGGCGGGCTGGGTAATACCGACGATAAGACGGTCTTCGATACCCTGCGGCTGTTGACCGACGTGATCCTCGTCGGCGCTGGCACCGTTCGGGCCGAGGGTTACGGTGGAATCCGATTTTCAGCGGATGACGCCGCCTGGCGCGTGCACGCTGGCCTCGCCGCCCAGCCTCCGCTGGCGATCGTGTCTGGACGGCTTGATCTCGACCCGGGGCATCCGGTTTTTACCGCCGCTGCCACCCGACCGATCGTGGTGACCCATGCTGCCGCGCCGGCCGATCGGCGAGCGGCGCTCGACCAGGTCGCTGACGTGCTGGTTTGCGGCGAGGAGGCCATCGACCCGCGGCTGATGGTCGCGGCGCTCGCCCGGCGCGGATTGCCCCAGATTCTCTGCGAGGGCGGGCCGCACCTGTTCGGCTCGCTCATCGAGACCGACTGCGCCGACGAGCTGTGTTTGAGCCTCGCCCCGGTGCTCGAGGGCGGACTCGGCCGGCGCATCAGCGTCGGCGCCACGACGGCGACCCGCGCCATGGAGCTTCTCCACGTTTTGCGCGCCGGAGACATGCTCTTTCTACGCTACGCCCGGTCCCGCTGATCCGCTAGTCGAGGCGCGACGAAGAAGCGATCGAGACCGAGGAAGGCGGTTAGGCGGCTTCGAGGCTTTGGGCGTCGAGAATCGTGTAGCTGTAGCCCTGCTCGGCCAGAAAGCGCTGGCGGTTCTGCGCAAAGTCCTGGTCGACGGTGTCGCGGGCGACGAGCGTGTAGAAGTTTGCCGACAGGCCAGATTCCTTCGGGCGCAGCAGCCGGCCGAGGCGCTGGGCCTCCTCCTGGCGGGAGCCGAACGAGCCAGACACCTGGATGGCCACGGTCGCCTCGGGCAGATCGACCGAGAAGTTGGCCACCTTGGAGACCACGAGCACCTTCACCTCACCTACCCGGAACGCCTGATATAGCCGCTCACGTTCGTCGATCGGCGTGGCACCGGTGAGCTGCGGTGCGTTCAACACGTTGGCGAGTTCGTCGATCTGGTCGAGATACTGACCGATAACCAGAATGCGTTCACCTTCGTGCTTCTTAATCAGCGCCTGCACCACGCCGAGTTTGGCCGGTGCGGTCGAAGCCATGCGGTAGCGTTCGTCATCGGCCGCGGCGGCGTAGCTGAGCCGTTCCGACTGCGGCAGGTCGATGCGCACCTCGTAGCAGTTGGCGGGTGAGATGAAGCCCTGGGCTTCGATCTCCTTCCAGGGGGCGTCGAAACGCTTCGGACCGATGAGGCTGAACACGTCGCCCTCGCGGCCATCCTCGCGCACCAGAGTAGCGGTGAGGCCAAGGCGGCGGCGAGCTTGCAGTTCAGCGGTGAGCTTGAACACGGGCGCGGGAAGCAGGTGCACCTCGTCGTAGATCACGAGGCCCCAGTCCATGGCGTCGAGCAGCTCGAGGTGGGCGTACTCGCCCTTGCGCTTCGCGGTGAGAATTTGATACGTCGCGATCGTGACCGGCTTGACCTCCTTCACCTGCCCGGAGTACTCGCCGATCTCGTCGGGCGTGAGCGTGGTGCGCTTGAGCAGCTCGTCGCGCCACTGCCTGGCCGACACCGTGTTGGTGACGAGGATGAGCGTGTTGGTCTTCGCCGTGGCCATTGCACCGGCGCCGACAAGGGTTTTTCCGGCGCCACAGGGCAGTACGACGACGCCGCTGCCACCATCGAAGAAGCTCGCGACGGCCTTGTTTTGGTAGTCGCGGAGCGCCCAGCCGTCTTCCCTCAGGGCGATGTCGTGCGGGGTTCCCGGCGTGTACCCGGCGAGGTCCTCGGCGGGCCAGCCGAGCTTGACGAGCTCCTGCTTGAGCTGCCCACGAGCCCAAGGCGCGACCAAATAAGACTCCGGCGACGGATGCCCCACCAAGAGTGGCGCGATGCGCTTGGCTCCGGCGATCTCGGTGAGCACAGCCTGGTCGCTGCTATGCAGCACCAATTGGCCGTCGGAGTCGCGCTCGATGATGAGGCGTCCGTAGCGGCCGACCGTTTCGGTGATGTCAACGCTGACGGTCTGGGGTATGGCGAATTTAGAATATTTCTCGAGCGTGGTGAGCATGTCGGAGGCGTCGTGGCCGGCGGCGCGGGCATTCCACAAACCGAGCCGCGTGATGCGGTAGGTGTGAATGTGCTCGGGGGCTCGTTCGAGTTCCGCGAAGACAGCGAGGTCGTGGCGGGCATCCTCAGCGAGAGGATGCGCAACTTCGAGCAACACGGTTCGGTCACTTTGGACAATCAGGGGACCATCAGACATAGCCCCTAATGCTACGCCCGTCGCGACCAGGCCAACCACGCCTCGGGATCCGCTCGCGCGGTCTCGATCGTTCCTTCGTCGCTCCTTGACCTAGGAGAGGAACTGGGCGGGTCAGGGGACCGGGGTGATGCTGCGGATGCTTTTCAGGGGCAGCGTGCGTTCAATGTCGGCCCGGCGGTCGCGGGCGCGGAACCGGCCGTTACTGACGCTGGCCGGTTCAAGTAGATAATCCACGACGGAACCGCCGGGCATTGCGATGCTCACCAAGATCGCCTGTTTGGCCTTGATCGCGGTGTCGAGCTGGCGGGCGAGCCAGGCATCCGCTACGGAAACGCCGCTGTCGGCGCCGGCCCGGAGCTTGTCGACGAGCGCGCCGGCCGGGTCAGCCGGCACAACCACCGTGTGGCTAGCGATCTGGTGCCGACGCAGGTGGACGATCTCGCCGATTTCGTTTTCAGCGGCGACGGGATAGCGCGCGTCGCTGAGCGCCCAAAACACGGCGTCACCGCCGAATCGGCTGAGTAGGTGATCTCCGGTGTCTGCGCGCACGAGTGCGAGCGCGGCGAGCGTCTGATCGACGGCGATCGTGCCGAGCAACGCGGCATCGGCGGACGACACGTAGCTCTGAAATTCGGAGCCCTCGCCGACCGGGCGGGGGCCCCCGGCGAGACTGCCGACCCGCACCCGACCGTAGCGGGAGGCCGATTCATTGATCAGATAATCGACCGGCTGCGGAATGCCGGTCAGCGAGATCGAGGCGAGAAAAGCGAGCAGGGAGGCAGCGTTTTCGCCGGCAGCTAGGGCACGGTTAACGGATGCCGCCGTGATGCGATAACTCGACGCCAGTTCCCGGCTCTCCACGTCGGCCATCCCGCGCAGGCGGGCGTCGATCGACGGCGCGAGCGGGCCGGGGGACACCATGGAGAGATCGTGTTGGAGATAGACCGCGCCCACCTCGGCCGGGAGCATGGTGCCCATGGTGTCCGCGGCGGCCTCGAGGTCGCCGCGCAGCACGCGCGCACCGGCACTACTGGTGGTGTTGCGGGCGGTGATGCCCAGCAGCTCGGCGTCGCGCGCGAAGTTGGTCAGCTGGTCCTGCATCCATTCGCCGCCAGCCGGGTAGTGCCAGGCGATGAAGCCGGACAGGCCATCTCCCCACGACCCACCGGATTGCTGCGGCAACATATCGGCCACAATGGGTGGCAGGGCGGCCTGCCACGCTGCGGCCAGGGCGGCCCACCGGGTGGTGGTGCCCTCGAGCAGCCAGGCTTCACCGGCCTCGGTTTCCATCCAGTGGCCTCCGTCACGGGCGACGAGGTCGGCCTGTTTGGCCACGGACATGATGGAGGCGACGAGCTCAAGCTCAACCGTCATGATGGCGGCCAGGCGTTTCGTGTCCGGCAGACCGAGTCCGCCGCGGCTGAGCTCGCGGGCCGGCTCGCGGCTGAGTTCGTTGACCAGTTCCGCGATGGACGAGACGACCGAAAACGCGCGCTCAGCTGCGAGTTGGTCGATGAAGGGAATCTCCGCATCGGCGACGGTGGTCAGGGCTGCCGGTGAGATGGTTGCGGCCAGGTCGACTGCTCCCGGCAGGTCCTGTGTCGGCCATGTCCTGAGGTGGGCGGACACGGCGTCGTAGGGAACGCAGCATCCGTCTATGACGACGGCGAGGAGAAGGGCGTCGAGTGCGTGAGCCCGGGTGGCGACGTCTGCGGCCACGACCTGAGTTGAACCGAGGACGGAAAGCCGGGCGGCAACGGCGTCAAGGGTGGGGATGGAATCGGTGCCGGTCAGTTCGCCGGCCACTGCCAGTACGGCGAGGGTAGAACGGTCGAGGTGGCTCAGAGCGATCTGAATATTGCTCGGGGTCAGTAGCGCCTCGGCCAGATCAAAGAAGTCGCGGATGCCGCTCGCGCTGACGCCGCGTACCCCGATGACGTGCCGCAGATCGGCGTCGGACAGGGCGCGGAGTCGTGACGCGAGACCCAGCATTACTCGCGGTCTCGTCTGGCTTGGCGACTGCGGCGAACTCCCACCGTGACCATGAGGGCGATGATGAGCGCAAACCCGACCGGCAGGCCGTACAGCGGCAGGATGAAGATCGGCGGCCAGATGCCGCGGCTGAATCCGTCGTTGTCGCCAACGCCCATCGCCGTGGCTGCGATCACCGCGATGAACGAGAGGATCGAGAGGCCGACCACGCTCGCAACCATGTAAGCGAGAACACGTTCCAGCCGACTAGCAGCTAACCGGCTAACAGGTTGTGGAGTTTGATTGGTCACAGGCTAAGGATACGGGCACGCGGTGGCTGCAACCGAATATGCTGGGATCACACCCTGCGCACTTGTGTGCGCCCAAAACTCAGTGAGGTTCAGATGCCCACCGGCAAGGTCAAGTTTTACGACGAGGAAAAAGGCTTTGGCTTCATCACGTCCGATGACGGTCACGAGGTCTTTCTTCACGCTTCCGCCCTGCCATCCGGCGTTACGGTCAAGGCCGGCGCGAAACTGGAATTCGGTATCGCCGACGGCAAGCGCGGCGCCCAGGCGCTCTCGGTGCGCGTGATCGAAGCGCCGCCGAGCCTGGCCAAGTTCAACCGCAAGCCGGCCGACGACATGGCGATCATCGTCGAAGACCTGGTGAAGTTGCTCGACGGCATTGGCACGAACCTCAAACGCGGTCGGTATCCCGAATCGAGCCACAGCAAGAAGATCGCGGCCATGCTGCGCAAGGTTGCCGAGGAGCTGGATGCCTGAGCCTACCGACGCTGAGCCGACCTACGCTGAAGCGACCGATCTTCCGGTGACTGATCTTGCGGCGACCGACCAGCAGCAGCAGCAGACCGACGCTACCCTGCTCGCGGCCGTTGATCTGGCACGCGCTGCGCTCCTCGAAATCACCACCGCGGATACCATCGGGGACGTCATCGGACACATCGATGAAGGCGAACTCGTGGTGTCTCTGTTGTTCGACTGCCTGATGACCGGGTATCCGGGCTGGCGTTGGACGGTCAGTCTCGCGCGGGTTGACCGGGAAACCGAGCCGACCGTGCTCGAAACCGAGCTCACCCCCGGCGATGACTCCCTGCTCGCACCCGAGTGGGTGCCCTGGTCGGATCGTCTGACCGACGAGGACGTGGCAGCGGATGCCGATGCATCGGCCGACGAGGAGTCCGACGATGACGATGATGATGACGCGGAGGACGACGACTCGGATGACGATGACTCGGAGGATGACGCCGACGAGACTTCGGATGACGATGCCGATGACGACGTCGATGACTCGCTCGATGCCCTGGACGGCATCGACTTTGATGAGGCGCTAGCGGCGGCGGAGTTGAACCCAGGCGAGGCCGATGAGGCCGAGGCCGACGCCGATTACAGCGCACCACAGCCACCAACCCGCTCCCGGCGCGCCCGCCGCCCCTGAGTCGGCCGCGCCCGGTGCCGTTACCTCAATGTAGAGTGCGACGGCGAGCGCGATCAGCCAGAGCAGGGTGCCAACGAGCAGGGCCGTGCGGGCATCCGTTCGGGCCGGCAGCGGATCGGGCCGGCGCTCGCTGTCTTTCAACCAGAGACGCATGGCCCGATCCTTCCCGTTGCCGTTTTTGACGCGAACGAGCTAGTTTCCGAGGTGCCCGACGACGTGCTCGATCGAGGAGACGAGCTTCTTGACGTCTTCCGGGTCGATCGCGGTGAAGGTCGCGATGCGCAGCTGGTTGCGGCCGAGTTTGCGGTAGGGCTCGGTGTCGAGAATGCCGTTGGCGCGCAGCGTCTTGCTGATGGCAGATGCATCGATGGCGTCAGTGAAATCGATCGTCACGACGACCTGGGAGCGGTGGGCCGGGTCGGCCACGAACGGGGTCGCGTAGTCGACGCTGGCAGCCCAGTCATAGAGAACGGATGACGACGCCTGGGTTCGCGCGGACGCCCAGGCCAGTCCGCCGCTCTGGTTGATCCAATCGATCTGGTTTTCCATCAGCAGCAGCGTGCTGAGGGCCGGGGTGTTCAGCGTCTGGTTCAGGCGCGAGTTGTCCACGGCGTTCTTGAGGCTGAGAAACTCGGGAATGTACCGGCCGCTCGCCGCGATGCGTTCGACGCGTTCAATCGCTGCGGGGGAGAACAGCGCGATCCACAGACCGCCGTCGGAGGCGAGGTTTTTCTGCGGGGCGAAGTAATAGACATCCGCTTGGCTGGCATCAAAGTCGATTCCGGCCGCTGCGCTCGTGGCGTCGATGACGGTGAGGGCGCCGTCATCGCCGGCGACGCGGGTGACCGGGGCCATGACGCCGGTCGATGTCTCGTTCTGGGGCCAGGCGTAGACATCGATGCCGGCGCGCACGACGAAGTCGCTGCGAGAGCCGGTGTCGGCCGTGATCACGTCGGGGGCCTCGAGCCACGGGGCAGCAGCAGCCTTGGCGAACTTGCCGCCGAATTCGCCGAAGACGAGGTTCTGCGCGCGCTTGTCGATGAGGGAGAAAGCTGCGGCGTCCCAGAATGCGGTTGAGCCGCCGTTTCCGAGTACGACCTCATAGCCGTCGGGGATGCGAAACAGTTCGCCGAGGCCAGCGCGCACGCGGCCGACCAGGTCTTTGACGGGAGCCTGGCGGTGTGAGGTGCCGAGCACCCCCGTTCCGAATCCGAGTAGGTGGTCGAGCTGTTCCCGCCGAATTTTCGAGGGGCCGCAGCCGAATCGTCCGTCGAGGGGAAGCAGATCGGTGGGTATTAGTAGGTCGGCCATGTGGCGATTCTAGTTGCCTGCCATGCGGCGGGTAGGCTTGTAACGCTGTGCGGGCCACTGCCGAGGCCGCCAACGAGGCAACTTTCAGGTACCCATGAAAGCTGCGCGCACGAGCCGAACGAAGGGCTGCGGATGAGTGATCTGATCGACACCACCGAAATGTATCTCCGCACCATCCTCGATCTCGAGGAGGAGCAGATTGTGCCGTTGCGGGCGCGCATCTCCGAGCGGCTCGGTCACTCCGGTCCAACGGTCTCGCAGACCGTCGCCCGCATGGAACGTGACGGGCTCGTCATCGTGTCCGGTGACCGGCACCTCGAACTGACCCCCATCGGGCGGATCAAGGCCGTACACGTGATGCGCAAGCACCGCCTGGCCGAGCGCCTACTCAGCGACGTGATCGGCCTCGAGTGGGAGTTCGTGCACGACGAAGCCTGCCGTTGGGAACACGTCATGAGCGAGCAGGTCGAACGCAAAATTTTGGAAATGCTCGGGCATCCCACCGAATCGCCATACGGCAACCCGATTCCGGGACTCGACGAGTTCGGCGAATCCCCGGCCGTCGCGTTCATGGCGGGGGTGACCAACGTGGTGTCGGTGGTGGCGAGCTCGCCTGCACCGGTGACCGCAGTCATCCGTCGTCTGGGTGAGCCGGTGCAGTTCGACCCTGAGCTGCTGCTGCAGCTCAAACAGAGCGGCGTGATGCCCGGTGCGACCGGAGTCTTCTCGGCAGCCGGGTCATACGTTCTAGTGCAGGTCGAAGGTTTCGGAGCCGGCCTGGAGCTGCCCAATGAGGTTGCGAGCCATCTTTTCGTGACAACGCCCATCGGCTACGCGCCGGTCGTTCACTGACAATAAGCGGATGCGCGTTTCCGCGACTTCGAGCCAGTCGTCACGACCCGAGCGCTCGTCCGTTACCAATTCGTTAGAAAAGTACTCGCTCGGGGTGACAAATGGGTTTGATTCTTGTAGCCTCGGGGATGTCCCACAGACCATAAAAGGTCGAAGGACTCTGGTTAAGACGCCTGCATGCCCCGTCTCTTAATCAGGCACACACCCGCGATTAGCGAAGTGGACGGGACAACAACCTAGTGTTGTCGAGGCGCCGGAGGTTGAAACTTTGGCTGCATTAGGCATGAGAAGGTCCAAACGCGGGCTGAGCCGAACATCTGATTCCCTGGAAAAAGTGGAATCGTCGGCACACTCCCACCGGGCCCTGCCGCGCACGGCACCGAAGAAACGCCGTGGCCGTGTCGGTAACATCGTGGTCATGACCCTGGCTACCGGCATGGTCGCCACGATGGCCCTCCCCGCCTATGCATTCGCCCCCGGATCGGATGCCGCATCGTTTACGGCCAGTGAAAGCACAGAGCTGTCCAAGGCCGAGGCGCAGGCTGTTGAGGTTGACCCCCAGGCCGCCACAGTGAGCGTAGCTCGCGAAGGATTCACCGCCACCACCCCCGAAGAACTTGCCGCCGCCGTTGCGGCTGCCGCTGCGGAAACCCGCCGCGTTGAAGTTGCCGCCCAGATGACGTCGTATGCCGCGAGCTACTCCGGACCGAGCGTTGCCGACTTCCTGGCGAACCCGACCTACCCGGATTTTGATCTCGCATCAGTTTTCAGTGTGGCCTCGCAATATCAGGGCGTGCCGTACGTCTATGGCGGCGCTACCCCGGCCGGTTTTGACTGCTCCGGCTTCATCATGTATGTCTACGCGCAGTTCGGCATCAGTCTGCCGCACTCCTCGGTCGGCCAAGGCGCTGCCGGAACAAAGATCTCGATTGAAGACGCCGTGCCAGGCGACCTCGTGATCATGGACGGCCACGACGGCTTCTACGCGGGCAACGGAAACATTCTGCACGCGCCGTACACCGGCCAGTCCGTGCGGATCCAGCCCATCTGGACCAGCGATTACTACATCGTGCGGATCGGCATCTAATCGTTCCCGTGGTGAACAGTAGGTAACAGCTCGCTCTAATGGCGCATACAGGTTCACCTGATGCGCCATTTGTGCGTTAACCTGGTGCCCTGATGTAGTTAAAGGTCCTACAGGAGAGCCATGCATGAGCGACGCACAATCCACACCATGGATGTGCGCGGTCGCGAGTGCTTTCGGCATAGTTGTCTGAGCGAGAAGGCGTTGTCATTGTGACGGCGCCTTTTTTTGTACACTTTTTCGCTTTGGCACGCTCGTTTCCTTCGCGCATTAGACGTAGTTCGAATGGCTGGAAGCCGTCCAGCCTCCTTCGAAAGGGAGCGCATGCGCACACTGGTACTCAATGCGGGCTATGAGCCCCTCGCCGTTGTCTCGTTTAAACGAGCGCTCATTCTGGTGATGAACCAGAAGGCCACGATCGTGCAGTCCGATCAGGGCCACCCCGTTTTCGCGTCATCGGGCTCTTGGGATCGTCCGAGCGTCATTTTGCTCACGCGGTACGTGCGTATTCCCATGTCACGCCTCGTGCCGGTGAGTCGCCGCGGGGTCTTGCGGCGCGACGACCATCGCTGCTGCTACTGCGGCAAGTCGGCGTCCACGATCGACCACGTGCTGCCACGCTCGCGGGGCGGTCGTGATACCTGGGACAACCTCGCAGCGTGCTGCCTGCGCTGCAACAACCTCAAGAGTGACCACACCCCGGCCGAGATGGGCTGGGAACTGCGCTTCACCCCACGGATGCCGCAGGGCACGACCTGGGTCGTGCGCGGCGTCGAACGGCCCCTGGAGGAGTGGGACGCCTATCTGGCACCCGCCGCCTAAGCTTTTGGTCATGCGACTCAACATTACGAGCGTGCTCGTCGACGACCAGGAGAAGGCCCTGCGGTTCTACACCGACGTTCTGGGTTTCGTGAAAAAGCACGACGTGCCAATGGGCGGCGAGGACTGATGGTTGACCGTTGTGTCCCCAGAAAATCCTGAGGGCACCGAGCTTTTGCTAAAACCCAGTGGTCACCCCGCCGCGAAGCCGTTCAAGGATACCCTGGTCGCCGACGGTATCCCGTTCACCCAATTCGCCGTCGACGATGATCGGAGCGCCCGGGTTGATCGAACGGGTTGACGCAACCGGCTAAACTTGCCGAGCCAGCCTCTGTAGCTCAACGGAAGAGCAGTTCCGTCCTAAGGAAACGGTTGGGGGTTCGAATCCCTCCAGGGGCACGTAAAACAAAGGGGACCGGCCGGAAAAATTTGACTAAATTCCGACCGATCCCGGTTGATCTGGCACGAGCGCGTCGTTAGAGAGCGGGATCTCCGGGATCGGTACCAAGGAAGCGTGGCCACTGAGTTGACCGGCGATGTCGCAGACATATCGTGGCTTGACTTCGAACGTGATCGATCAAGTCGGCCCTATCTGAGTGGTCGGCGATGATCCGGTGCGGATTTCAAGAATCGTTTTGCGATCGACTTCTAGGCGCAGCGTGAAGTCCCCGCTGCGCGTCATGCCACATTGGTGATTCCTCGAGCATCTCTTGCCGGTGCCCCCATCAGGGTCACGCTGGCGATCAGTGCCTTCCCGTTCGCCGATTTACACAAATATCGGCCCCGTGCCCTGCACACGATCTCGTTGCCGGGCGTGCCTTTCCCTCAAGATGGCCCCACCCCACGCGCTACGTCACGGTGCCTGGGACTATGTCACTTTCGTTTGGAGCACAGCGTGTCACGATTCGATTCATCCGTTTAAAAACGAGTTCGTCCGAGCAGATCGGGGCTGGCAGTCGTCGCAGTGGTGGCGCTTCTTCTTGGAACAACGAGCGTATTCAACGCGGCAGCGTGACCGACGTCCGCTGCGGCTGCGGCTGCCAATTAAACTGGCTCCAGCATGAACGCTGATTCTGTCACCAGCCTGCCGGTCTCTTTCGAGGTTGAGAACGTCAATCGTTCACTGGTGGCCTGCGCTAGTGATGGGAAAACTTAAACCGTCCGCGGTCACACCGTCGGCCCCACACCGGAGGTACAGCGAGAAACGGTAAACGGCGCGACTTTTTATTTGCACGGCCTGAGCTTGGGGGAGTTTTTTTGGAACTTCGCCCAAGCACAAAATTACGACTTCGCCGCCAATCAGGCGAAGGCCGGTCAGGTATCGGTTGTCAGTGACCGACTCGGATGCGGCAGCAGTGATAAACCCGAGGAAAACAGCATTTGTGTGGGATCTCGCGCTGATATTGCCCACCAGATCGCTCAGGTCGCGGCGAACTCGTTTGGCGACATCGACGGATTGATTGTCATCGGCTATGCCGATCGTGTGCAATCGCAGCTTCGCAAAGATAATGCCGCCTATGCCGCACAGGTGTGCGCGAGCGGCGGCCTGCGTGTCATCGGCGGCGCCGGCCTAGCTGGATATGCGCCTTTCGGGCCACCAGAAGGAGCTGCGGCGGCCCTATTCGATAGCGTCGAGCCAGCCGTGCAGAGTGCTGCAGTGCAGTTACTGACCATTGATCCGTGTGGCGACACCGCGTCGTTCGCGGCGGCTGTGGCCGTCGACCTGGTGAATGTTCCATCGATCGACGTTCCTGTTCTGATTATCGCCGGAGGAAGCGACGCTTTGTTCCCTGTGCCGGCTGGTCCTGCTCAAGCGTCTCTTTCCACCGGCGCTGCGAGTGTCGATTAGGTTATGTTGCCCACCTTTGGGCATACGGTCACGCTTATGCGCCTTCGGCGCTCAAGCCCCTCAACGACTGGCTGCAAAAATTATTCCACAAATAACAACGTCGTCGAGGGGAGCCTGTCGGCCAATGGTGGCGTAGGCTCCCCCCTAAATCATCCACGGTAAATCCTGAGAAGAGAGTACGCACATGAGTCAAGAAGCGAATATTTCCGCACAGCAGAAGTTCGGTGACGCCGTGAACAGCGGAGAACTCGACCTTCTCGACGACCTCGTGGCCGAAGATGCAGTTGACAACGATCCTGCCCCTGGGCAAGGCCCGGGCCCCGCAGGCTACAAAGCGTTCTTCGGCGAGATGATTGCCGCTTTCCCCGACCTGCACATCGCAGTCGAGCGTCTCGTCGCAAATGACACTGACGTCGCATTCGCATATACCCTCACGGGCACCCACCAAGGCCCCCTCATGGGCCACTCCGCCACCGGGAAAACGATGTCTGTTCGCGGCATGCAAATTAGCCGGTTCGAAAACGGGAAACTTGTCGAGCGGTGGGGCAGCAGCGACCAACAGGGCATGCTCGAACAACTCGGCCTGGCACCGTAACCGGCGACAACTGGCGTTCCCAATCAGAAGGGGTCGGGCCGAAGGCGCTTATTCGAGCATGATTTACGACGCAAGACGGGCTTGATCGTGCAGGTGACACGCAGACAGGGCTGTACTGGTGTAGCCCTGACCCCGTTGTGTGGACACCTTACAAGAGAGAATGTTCACTATGTCGGTCGAGGAGCGCCGCGATCTTGGTCGCGATGTGGGCCTCGAGGTGCAGGAGCGTTCATTTCTCGAACGAGAGCTCACCGGGGTATTCCTGCTAAGGAAACGGATGGGGTTCGAATTCCTCCAGGGGCACCACCCGTGCCACTTCCGCGCGAGCGGGTGAATGGTTGCTTTGGCACTACGTGAGGCAACCATTTACCCGTCTCGCGGAAGTCTGTGAAGCTCTGCGCGGCGGCGCGTGTTCACCTTCGTGTCGCCCGGGAGTTCTAGACTGGTTATTTCGCGGCGTACATGGTCACGACCTGATCGAGGAGTCGTGTGAGCGAGCACCAGCACAGTCCATCCGGAAAAAGCAGGCACGAACAAGGTGTGCTGGCGGCGGGCCACCGGGCCAAGCCGGCCCGGACCCTCGCCGACATTCTTGCGGAAACGGCGGCGCAGCATCCGGATGCTGTGGCACTGGAGGATGCGGCCGGCGCGATCAGTTACCACGGCCTCCTGGAGCGGGTGCACGCCCAAGCGAACGCCCTGAGCGGGGCCGGCGTGCGACGCGGCGACAACGTGGGAATTCGCATTCCATCTGGCACCCGCGACCTGTACGTGTCGATTCTGGCCACCCTGCTGGTGGGTGCCGCCTACGTACCGGTCGATGCAGACGACCCGGAGGAGCGTGCCCGGCTGGTTTTCACCGAGGCCCACGTGGTCGGGGTCATCGGCGAGAACAGCGTGTTTGCGCCGCGCGACGGGCTTGACGTGCAAACACTGCAGGCTCGACCCGTGCCCTCGCACGAGGACCCGGCCCTGGTCTTTCCGCCCAATAGTATCGCCACCCCCGACGACGACGCCTGGATCATCTTCACCTCCGGCTCGACCGGCGTGCCCAAGGGCGTCGCCGTGACGCACCGCTCGGCTGCGGCATTCGTCGACGCCGAGGCCGTACTGTTTCTGCAGGGCGACCCGATCGGAACCAGTGACCGGGTGCTCGCTGGCCTCTCCGTAGCTTTCGACGCGAGCTGCGAAGAGATGTGGCTGGCCTGGCGCAATGGCGCCTGCCTGGTGCCGGCCCCGCGCGCTCTCGTGCGCAGCGGCGCCGACCTCGGCCCGTGGCTGATCACCCACGGCATCACCATCGTCTCGACCGTGCCGACCCTCGCAGCGCTCTGGCCGGAGGAATCGCTCGAAGCCGTGCGCCTGCTTATCTTCGGCGGTGAGGCCTGCCCGCCCGAACTGGTCGCCCGCATCGCCACGCCCAGCCGCGAAGTGTGGAACACCTACGGCCCGACCGAAGCGACCGTCGTTGCCTGCGGCGCGCTCGTCGACGGCATCGGCGAAATGCGCATCGGCCTGCCCCTCGACGGCTGGGACCTCGCCGTCGTCGACTCCGCCGGCCGACGCGTCGCTGAGGGGGAAACCGGCGAGCTCATCATTGGCGGCGTCGGCCTGGCCCGCTACCTCGATGCCGCCAAAGACGCCGAGAAATACGCCCCACACCCGCAACTTGGCTGGCACCGCGCCTACCGCAGCGGCGACCTCGTGCGCTTCGAAACGGCCGGCCTGGTGTTTGCCGGCCGCGCCGACGACCAGGTAAAACTTGGCGGCCGTCGCATCGAGCTCGGTGAAGTGGATGCCGCCCTAGCCGCTCTTGAGACAGTGGCCGCCGGTGCCGCCGTGGTGCAGACCACCCCGGCCGGCAACCACGTTCTCGTCGGCTACATCGCCCTGACCAACCCGACCGCGCCGTTTGACCGGAACGCCGCGATTAAAAGACTGCGTGAGGAACTACCAGCCGCGCTCGTGCCACTGCTCGCCGTTGTCGACGCGCTGCCGACTCGCACCTCTGGCAAGGTCGACCGGGCAGCGCTACCGTGGCCACTTGCCCTGTCGAGCGACGAGGCCGGGACGCTGTCACCGACGGCCGCGTGGCTGGCCGAGGCGTGGGCATCCATTTTAGGGGTGCCGGTGACGGGGCCCGATGATGATTTCTTCGCCCACGGCGGTGGATCGCTCTCGGCTGCGCAATTCGTATCGGCCGTGCGCATGCGCCACCCGGAGACCACTATTGCAGACCTCTACGACCACCCGCGCATCGGCGCGCTCGCCGCGGAGCTCGACGCCCGCACCCCGACGACCCCGCCCGTGGTGCGTCAGGTGCTGCCCACTCCCGCGCGCAGCCAACTCGCCCAAACTCTGCTCGGTATTCCGCTGCACGTGCTCGGCGGCGCCCGCTGGCTGGTCTACCTCGCCATCGCCAACAACCTGCTGAGCCTGGCCGGGGCGTCGTTCGCCCCGACGCTGTCGTGGTGGTGGGTCGCGTTTGGTTTTGTATTGTTCG
Organism: Cryobacterium sp. Y11; assembly: GCF_002929535.1. Taxonomy (GTDB): domain Bacteria; phylum Actinomycetota; class Actinomycetes; order Actinomycetales; family Microbacteriaceae; genus Cryobacterium. The sequence goes on along the minus strand of NZ_PJJO01000060.1, from coordinate 11,351 downwards.
TCACCCCGCCTGGAAAAATGCTCATCGCCGTTGGCCTGGCCCGCCTGCTGCTGCGCAACGTTTCGCCCGGCAATTACCCGCGCGGCGGGTCGGTGCACCTGCGACTGTGGCTGGCGGAACAGGCCGCCCTGCTGGTCGATGCCACGAGTCTGGCCGGAGCACCCTGGATCAGCTACTATGCCAGGGCCCTCGGCGCCCAGATCGGTCCAGACGTCGACCTGCACTCGCTACCGCCGGTGACCGGGCTGCTGTCGATCGGCGCGCAGGCGTCGATTGAGCCCGAGGTTGACCTGGCCGGGCATTGGATCGACGGTGACATGCTGCGCATCGGGCATATCCACGTTGGCGCCGACGCGACCATTGGTTCCCGCAGCACGCTGCTCGGCGGTGCCCACGTTGGCAACGGCGCCGAGATTGAACCCGGCGCCGCCGTTTCGGGACGAGTGCCGGCGGGGGAGCGTTGGGCTGGTTCCCCGGCCCATCGCGCAGGGTCGGCCCGGCGCCCGTGGCCAGCCGAACGCCCGCCGAAAGCCAGCCGCTGGCTCGGCGCGTTCGCGGCTGGTTCCGTCGCGATGACCGCCATCCCCACGATCGCCCTCGCGCTCGGCGCCCTGATTGTCGGCGGAGCCGTCGGTCACGCCGACAGCCTCGGGATGGCCGTGCTGCGGGCCGCGCTGATCATGCCGGTCGCCGTTATCGCCGGTGGCCTCAGCTACGCGCTGCTTGTGATCGCCTTCGTGCGCGCGCTCGGCATCGGCCTGCGGGAGGGCTACTATCCGGTTCGCAGCCGCATCGGCTGGCAGGTCTGGATGACCGAACGCATCCTCGACGGCGCGCGCAACGTGCTGTTCCCGATCTACGCGAGCCTGCTCACACCGACCTGGTTGCGGCTGCTCGGCGCCAAGGTGGGCGCCGACGTCGAGGCGTCGACGGTGCTGCTGCTGCCCTCGCTGACGACCATCGCTCCCGCAGCGTTTCTCGCCGACGACACCATGGTCGCCTGCTACGAACTCGGCGGCGGCTGGATGCACATCGGCCCGGCCAAGATCGGCCGCAAGGCATTTCTCGGCAACAGCGGCATGGCAGGCCCCGGCCGCACCGTGCCGCGGAACGGGCTTGTCGCTGTGCTCTCGTCGATTCCACGCAAGGCCAAGCGCGGATCGAGCTGGCTGGGCAACCCGCCGACTCGGCTGCGCCGCAAGCAAACGGATGCCGACGACTCGCGAACGTTCCACCCTCCCGTTCGCCTGAAAATAGCCAGGTCGCTGTGGGAACTGCTGCGCATCGTGGCCGGCTTCACGGCGGCGTGGATCGCCCTGCTCGTACTCGCCCTGCTCGAACTGGTCTGGCTCGAGCTGGGCCTCGGCACTGCAATCGCCCTGTCTGGCGTGGTCATGCTGGTGGCCGGGGCAGTGGCCGCCGGGGTCACGACGGTGGTCAAGTGGACGCTGGTCGGGCGCATTCGGGCGTCGGAGCATCCGCTTTGGTCGTCGTTCATTTGGCGCAACGAGGTCTCGGACAGTTTCGTGGAGATGGTCGCCCGCCCGTGGTTCGCCGAGAAGGCATCGGGCACTCCGGCGCTCGCCGTGTGGTTGCGTACCCTCGGTGCAACGGTGGGACGCGGCGTCTGGTGCGAAACGTACTGGCTACCGGAAGCGGATCTCGTGCGGCTCGGCGCCGGAAGCACCGTCAATCGTGGCAGCGTCGTGCAGACCCACCTGTTTCACGACCGCATCATGCAACTCGACTCGGTCGTGCTCGCCGAAGGGGCGACGCTCGGACCGAACGGCGTCATCTTGCCGGCGGCCGCGATTGACGCGGGTGCCACGGTTGGCCCCGGCTCGCTCGTGATGCGGGGCGAGCGGGTACCGACCGGTTCGCTCTGGTCCGGCAACCCGATCGCGCCGTGGCGCCAGGCGCCGTGGAATAGTTAAGCGATGGGACAGACTCTGCAGACCACGTTTGGTGCGGCTAGCGCCGGTGACCCGTACATTCCCACCGGAGGCAATGGTGGCTACACTGCCGAGCACTACGACCTCACGCTCGACTATCGGGTGGCCACTAATCGGCTGAACGCGACGGCCATGATCACCGCACGTGCACTCATGCGGCTCGACCGCTTCAGCCTCGACTTTGCAGGGTTGAGTCTGGAAAAGGTCACCGTGAACGGTGTGCGTGCCGTGAAGGCCGCCCACAGTGCCCGCAAGCTCGTGATCACTCTCGCCACTCCGGTGGAAGCCGGGGCAGTGTTCGAGATCGTGGTGCGTTATCGCGGGGCGCCGCATCCGGTGCGCAGCCATTGGGGCGATGTTGGCTGGGAAGAACTCGACGACGGCGTGCTCGTCTCTGGCCAGCCCTGCGGGGCCGCATCCTGGTTTCCGTGCAACGACCACCCGAGCGACAAGGCCACCTTTCGCATTACCGTGGGTTGCGAATCCGGCTATACCGTGGTGTCCAACGGTGTGTTGTCGGCTCAATCCAGCCGTTCCGGACGCACCAGCTGGACCTACGATGTGCGAGAGCCGATGGCGACCTACCTCGCGACCGTGCTGATTGGCCGCTACCGACGCCGCGACCTCGCCGCCCGGCCAGTCGCTCACAGCCTGTATTTTCCGGCGCACCTCGCCGCGCGAGTTGGTACCGATTTTGCCCGACTAACCGAGATGATCGCCTTCTTCGCCGATCGGTTCGGACCCTACCCGTTCGAGTCGTATTCGGTTGTTGTGACCGACGATGAGTTGGAGATTCCGCTCGAGGCGCACGGCCTGGCGGTGTTTGGCAGCAACCACGTTGATGGCCAGCACGGTAGCGACCGACTGATCGCCCACGAGCTGGCACACCAGTGGTACGGCAACAGCCTGACCGTGGCCCGCTGGCAGGATATCTGGCTGCAGGAGGGCTTCGCCTGCTACGCCGAATGGCTGTGGGAGGAGCAACGCGGCGGACGCACCGCCGACGTGTTGGCGACGCTGCATCGCGGCAAGGTTGCGGCTTTGCCGCGCGACATCATCGTCGGCGACCCTGGCCCGCACGCCATGTTCGACGACCGCGTCTACAAACGCGGGGCCCTCGCGCTGCATGCCATTCGCCGCTCCATCGGCGACGAGGCGTTCTTCTCGGCCCTGCGCGCCTACACCGCGGCGCGGCGGCACGGCCACGTCACTACCTCTGACTTTGTGGAGTTCTTCTCCGAGCACACCGGCAGCCGCGTCATCGGCAGTTTCGTGGTCCGCTGGGTGCAGGAGAGTGCCCTGCCGAGCCTCTAGGGGCGCTGCTGCGCCACGCGCTGCGTACGCGCGGGTTGCGCCAGTGAGCGGGAGTTCTAGCCGGGCCCGAACTCCCGCGTAACTCATCGCGCGGGTGCTGCGCCAGTGCGCGCGAGTTGGGCCTCCCGCGTAGTGGCGCAACGCCCGCGCAGCGTGAAACGGATGCCCGCCGTGCCCGGCTGCGTCGTTCCGGGCGGGCCGTGCGACGCCATGCTGGCTGGCCGCTTTGGTCAGCCAGCGGCGGGCATCCGTCCCCCCCGCTACCGACACGGTGAGCGGCGGACTTCCAGCCGCGGCGTGGCGCACCGCGCTGTTCTCCTCCACAGGTAGGAGTGAGTCCAAGTTGTGCACCAAAAGGGCGTGCCCGGCCCCGCAGCAGGCGTCGTCCGGGCACTCTGGCTCTATGTCCCAGCCCAGTCTCGACCCCAGCTCCAGCCTCATCTCGCGCACGAGCACCGGTGGCGAACCCGGTGACGGCCTCATTCTGGCGTCCGATCTCGCCAGCGCCTTCGGCGCCGATTTTCGCTTGCGGCGGGATATTGCTCGGGGCCTACTGGAGCGGGTGAGCCGAGGCCTGTATTACCCCAGTGTGCGTTGGAACCAGTTGCGCGAGGATCAGCGCTACCTGATTCGGGTGCGCGGTGCCGCCCTCGCCCGCCGCGGTCAGGCGGTGCTCTGTCACCATTCGGCCGCCGTGATCTGGGGGTTGCCGATGCTCATCGGCTGGCCGAGCGACGTGCACCTACTCACCGAAAGAGCCACGGGCGGACGCTCGGATCCGGGTATCCGCCGCCATGCCCTCGGCGTGGATGCCCGCGACATCACGACCATCGACGGGCTACTCGTGACGACCATCGAGCGTACGGTGGTCGATCTGGCCGCGACCCTCGATCTGAAATCCGCCGTGGCATTGGTAGACCGCGCGCTCTATCAGGATCGGTTCGGCCGCACCCGTACTCTGACCACCAAGGATGCACTTCTGGCGACCCTCGAGCGGATGCTGCCCTTCCGCGGTTCGCGCCGCGCCCGCGCAATCATCCAGTTCGCGACACACCTCTCCGGGTCGCCGGCGGAGTCGGCTAGTCGCGTGAATATAGCTCTGAGCGGATTTCCCGAGCCGGAGTTGCAGCATCCGTTCACCGTCGACGGAAAGGAGTGCGAGACCGACTTCTACTGGCTCCAGATCGACGGCGTCGGTGAGTGTGACGGGCGGGATAAATATTTCAACCCGGAATTTCTGGCCGGGCGCTCTCCCGAGCAGGTGCAGTACGACGAGAAGCTGCGAGAAGATGGCATTCGGCGCCAGGTTCATGCATTCACGCGATGGCCGGCCTCGGTCGGGATGAGCCAGTATCCGTTGCGCCGACGGCTGCTCGAGCTCGGATTGAAGCCGGGCCCACAGCGCGTCCTGCGCGGCCTCGAACGCCCGAAATCGTAGCAGCGTGCCCGCACAGCTTACATAGCTCGGTGGCCCGCTCGGCCGACCACGGCCCTTCTGCCCCAATAGCACCAGCTGATAGTCATGAACGAACTCGCGGATCTCCGCCGTCGTGAGCCCTGAACTAATGAACATTTCCCTGCGTCCTACTAATTATGAACTGACTCACAACTAGCTTGACGCAGGGGGCTCGCGAAACGCGGGACTTGTGCCAGTACGCGGGACCTGCGCCAATGCGCGGGAGTTCGACGCGGCCCACTGGGCGTTGCTGAGATGCCCTGCGCGGGAGGTGCGCCGGTGCGCGGGAGTTCCGGGCTGGTCGACACTCGTGCGCCACGCGTTTCGCGGGACCCGCGCAGCGTGAAACGGATGCCGGCGAGAAGCCAAACTCAGGCATCCGTCGCAAAATGGCCCGCGCCACCCGCTCCGCGCCGCGCCACCCGCTCTGCGCCGCCCGCTCTGCGCCGCCCGCTCCGCGCCACTTCGTGACACCGCCCCGGACCCGCCCCGATCCGCGACACCGCCCCGCACCCGCAGCTCCGCGCTTTACGCCCGTGGTAGCAGCTCGATCCGCGGGGCTGTCGGCCCGAGAACGGCCACCGTTCCGACCAGGCCCGGGGCAGCGTCGAAGCTAGCCAAGTGCACCTGGCTGACATCGATGGAAGCGCTCGGCCAGGTCAGCACAACGGATGCCCCGCCCTCGTCCCACCCGACACTCAGCTCCCGCGGGTCCACCGTCAGCCCCTCGCCCGAAAGCTTGAGCACCGCCTCCTTGCTGGTCCAGAGCATGGCGCGGACACGGTCGCGCTCGCCCACATGCACCGCCTGAAGCGCTGAGCGCTCGACCGCATTGAAGGCGACGTCGTCGAACCCGGCGCGCCCGACCGCGCTGACACTCTCGATGTCGACACCGATCGGCCCGAAGAGTGAGACGGCGACAGCGACGGTATCGCCGGCACGGCTCAAACTCACGAACGCACCTGGCGGCATTAGCACGCGGGGGCGTCCGTGAGAAGAACCGCCGCAGCGCGTACAGCGCTGCTCGATAATAACCGGGGCCGGGCAGACCCGGGCGAGCGCGGCGGTGAGCAGTGCGCGGTCGGTCTGGGGGAGCGGCGCGCGCGGGGCCAGAAAGAGGTAAACATCCGTTTGCGGCACTCTGCAACCGTACCCGGGTGACACACTGGTAGATCGAACAAGGAGATGCCATGGCGCTGGTGGACAACGCAATCTACGTGGACGGCCACCGCGTCGCGACGCCGCCGAGCCTGGACGAGACCTTCGAGGTGCTGAAGCAGAACAACGGCTTCGCCTGGATCGGACTGTACCGGCCCAGCGAAGAAGAAGTTCGCGCCGTCGCCACCGAGTTCAGCCTGCATCATCTTGCCGTTGAGGACGCTCTCAAGGGACACCAACGGGCAAAGATTGAACGGTACGGCGATATTTTGTTCATCGTGCTGCGCCCCGCCCGCTACGTGGACGACGAGGAGCGGGTCGAATTCGGTGAGCTGCACGTCTTCGTCGGGCCGGACTTTGTCGTCACCATTCGGCACGCCGAGTCTCCCGACCTGGCGCAGGTGCGCGAGCGCATGGAAAGTACCCCGCACCTGCTGGGCCTCGGCCCGGAGGCCGTGTTGTACGCCATTCTCGACCAGGTCGTCGATGAGTATTCCCCGGTCGTTGCCGGGTTGGAGAACGATATCGATGAGATTGAGGACCAGCTCTTTGACGGTGATCCAGAGGTCAGTCGGCGCATCTACGCCCTGTCGCGGGAAGTGATTGAGTTTCAGCGGGCCACCCAGCCGCTCGTTGGCATGTTCGAGGCCATGCAACGAGGCTTTGACAAATACAACATCGACTTGGAACTGCATCGGCACCTGCGCGACGTGCTCGATCACACCCTGCGCATCGTCGAACGTGGCGATGCGTTTCGGCAACTGCTGCAAAACGCGCTCACCGTGCACAGCACCCTCGTGGGACAGGCCCAGAACGACGAGATGCGCCACCTGTCGGAGACCAGCCTGGCACAGAGTGAGGAGGTCAAGAAAATCTCCAGCTGGGCGGCGATTCTGTTCGCGCCGACCCTGGTGGGAACCATCTACGGTATGAACTTCGACCACATGCCGGAGTTGCACTGGACCCTCGGCTATCCCTTCGCCCTCGCACTCATGGTTGGCATGGGGTTCACGCTGTATGCCGTGTTCAAACGCCGCAACTGGCTGTAAACCCGGCCAAAACACGCGAAACCCCGGGCGCCTCAGGCAAAAACAATGGTTTCGCAATTAGGGTATTCCTGTGTGGCACCTCGATAGAAAACAAGACGACGACGACGTGCTTTCCAAGTACCTGGGCGTCGTCCCCGTCGACCCTCAAAACGTAACCAGTCCGCACAACCTCAGCCTCGGCGATCCGGCCTTCGTCGCTGGCAATATCGCCGAGCCGGTCTGGCAGCGCTGGCGCGACGAACTCGCCGCACTCGGCGGTCGCTCGCCGTTGCTGCACTTCACCGACGAAGCTCGCACCCGGATCGAGCTCAGTGCCACGCATCCCGGCGGTCTCCCGCAGTTCATCATCGGTAAGACCACCCTGCTGTCCAACCTCATTCGCGACGAACTAGCGCTCCGTAACGCCCGCCTGGCCGCGAACGAGATCACCCAGAAGGGCATCGAGCTGCGCTCCATGCGCGGCATCGAGTCGGTCAACCTCGCCATCGGCCTGGCCGAGTGGCGCTTTCAAGACGTCGATTACAGCGCCCCGGTGCTGCTACGCCCCCTCGCCATTCGTCGCTATGGCCGCGACTACGAGCTCAAACTCAAGGGAGCGCCCTTTCTCAACCCCGAACTGGCCCGCGCCCTAAATGACCAGTTTCAGATCGTGCTCGACGCCGACGCGTTTGTGGCGCTCGCCGTTACCAACGGTGCATTCAAGCCACAACCGGTCATTGACCGCCTGCGCGGATTAACCTCGCACCTGCCCTGGTTCAACGTCGTACCCCGCCTCGTGGTCTCGTCGTTCGCCGATGTTGGCCGGGCGCTGGCAGCGGATGCATCCAAGCTCGATCATCCGCTGCTCGACGCCGTGGCCGGCAACCTGACGGCCAAGCGCAACATTGAAACCGCATACAACCCCGTTGTTCCGATCGGTCAGGATGCCCGGCCACCGGCCACCGATACCCTGCTGGGCGACGCAGACCCGGAGCAGGAGAACGTCGTCGCGCAGATCGCGGCCGGCAACTCCATCGTCGTAAAGACCCTGCCGGGCACCGGCGGTACCCAGACCATCGTGAACACCATCGGCTCGCTCGTTGCCCAGCACAAGCGCGTGCTGGTTGTCAGCGCCCGGCGCTCCAGCCTTGACGGCATCGCCGGCCGCCTGGTGCAGGTGGGCCTGCCCGGAATCGCCGTGACCCCGCGCACCCTGCGCCGCGACCTGATCCAGTCGATCACCCGCAACGAGAAGGCCGCTCAGCCGCGGGTCGGCGACGTCGATGATGCCCTGGTGCGCCTGCGCAAGGTGCTGCTCGACTACCGGTCGGCGCTCACCCGCCGCGACTCGGCCCTCGGCGTCTCCGTACTCGACGCGCTCGGCGAACTCGCCCGACTCGCCCAGCTGCCCGAGCCGCCCTCGACAACCGCGCGCCTCGACCGGCACGCCCTCGAACTGCTCGCGCACTCTCGCGGGGCCGCGGCGACCACCCTGATCAAGGCCGCCGTGCTGGGCGAATTTCGCTACGGCCCCGGCGACTCGCCCTGGTACGGCGCCTCGTTCACCTCCACAGCGGATGCCTCCGCCTCGCACCAGCTCGCCAAACGCATCAACCAGATCGAACTGCCCCGGCTACTGGAACGCGCCAACGGCCTGATCGGCCAGACGCGACTGCGCCCCTTCGAAACGATCAACGAGCTCGGCATCTACCTGCGCCTGCTGCTCGATATTCGCGAAACCCTCGACAAGTTTCAGCCGGGTGTCTACGACCGGTCGCTGACCGAGCTGATTGCGGCTACGTCGTCGCGCCGAGAATCCTCCGAAATGAGCTCGGCCAGCCGGCGCCGGTTGCGCAAGCTCGCTGAGGAATATCAGCGACCCGGCGTGCGGGTCAGCGACATGAACGAGAGCCTGCGCCGAATTCAAAACCAGCGCACCCTTTGGCAACGCTACGCGGCAGCCGGCGTCACCCCCGAGGTGCCCGTTGGCATCAACGATGTGCACGTCGCTTTTCAGCGGGTCTCGGAGGACCTCGGCCTGCTCGACGTGCCGCTGAACACAGTGGGCACGCCGCGCGTGCTCGCCGGGCGCCAAATCGGCGAGCTCGTGTCGATGATTTCCGGGCTCGCCGCCGAGAGTGAGGTGCTCGCCAATCTGCACGAGCGCACCGCCCTGCTGGCGACGCTGCGCGAGCACAACCTCGACCCGCTGATGACCGACCTCTCGCAGCGCCACGTCTCAGAAGAGAACGTGGCGGTCGAGCTCGAACTGGCCTGGTGGCAATCCGTGCTCGAGATTATGCTCGCGAGCGACCGGGCCCTGCTCAACGCGAACACGCCGGTACTGGACCGCCTCGAGGCCGATTTCAAACTCGTCGACGAGGCGCACGCATCCACTACCGGCAAGCTGCTGGCCTGGCTGCTCGCCGAAACCTGGAAGATCGGTGTCGTCGACTTTCCCGAGGAAGCCGACCAGCTGCGCCGCCTGCTGCGCGCCGACCGGGCCACCCCGGCCCGGCTGAACGAGGTGGCCCCGCACCTCGGCCGGGTGCTCGCGCCGGTCTGGCTCGCCTCGCCGTATGAGATTGCCGGCATCAGCGACCAGATCACCTTTGACACCGTGCTGCTCGTCGATGCTGGCGCGACGACCCTCGCCGAAAACGTCGGCGCGATTCGACGCGGACGCCAGATTGTGGCGTTCGGCGACCCGGTCACCCAGACGCCGTCGTCGTTCGAGACCGGAATCGCCGCCTCCGGTGAGGTATCGGCCGCCCCTGACGTGTCCGTCGATGCCCTGCACGCCGACTCGGCGCTGGGCCGGCTCGGCGAGCTGCTGCCGACGCTCACGCTCACCCGCAGCTACCGGGCCGGCGGTGAAGACCTCGCCGAGCTAGTCAACCACCGGTTCTACGGCGGCCGCATCGACTCGCTGCCCTGGGCCGGGAGTTTTCTCGGCCACGGCAGCCTAACTATTAACTATGTGGCCGGTGGCCGCGGCATGCCAGACGCCGACAGCGGCGCCATCGAAAGCGTTGACGCTGAGGTGATCAAGGTCGTCGATCTCGTACTCGACCATGCATCCAAGCGCCCCCGCGAATCGCTCATGGTGATCACCGCAAGCACGCGGCACGCCGTGCGCGTGCAGCAGGCCGTGCTCGCCGCGTTCGCCAAGCGCACAGACCTCTCCGATTTCATTCTGAAAGACCGCAGCGAACCGTTCACCGTGCTCACCCTCGAGCAGGCCGTGGCGCAGAGCCGCGACCGAGTGATTTTTTCGATCGGCTACGGCCGTACCCCGCACGGGCGGATGCTGTCCAACTTCGGTTCGCTCGGCGAGCCCGGCGGCGAACGGCTGCTCGCGATCGGCATGACCCGCGCCCGCCGCGCGCTCGACATCGTCTCCTGCTTTCGACCAGCCGATATCGACGAGGACCGCCAGCGTCACGGCATCCTTGCGCTGTCGCAGGTGCTGAGCGAGACCGAGGCGCGTCGCGACGAGGTGCAGGTTCCCGACGCGAGTGAGGCCATGCTCGTCGACCTCGGCGGCCGCCTCGAAAAACTCGGCCTTACCGTGCGTCTCGGCCATCGCGGCAAACTTGCCCTCGCCGCGTCCTACGGCACCCGCGCGATCGTTGTCGAAACGGATGCCGTCGTGGGCCGCGCAAGCCTGCGCGAGTCGCTGCGCCTCCGCCCCGAAGTGCTGCGGCGCCTCGGCTGGCACTACCTGCGCGTGCACAGCTTCGAACTATTCAGCAACCCAGACGCCGTCGCCGCGCGCGTTGCCGCGATTGCCGGTGTTCCTCAAGCGGATGCCCGGCCCTTTTCGACCGGTGACGCTCCCACCATCGCGCCAAAGCGGCCGGGCGCGTGAGCACTCGTGATGAGGTGCCACGTCTAGGCACCGAGCGTCAACCGATCGTGAAGGCCGCGGGCAAGGTCCGGCGCGCCCAACTGCTGCCGGCACCGGACACCGACCCGAACCCGCACCCGCCGGTACTGCGGGAAGAGGGCGGCGTCGCGCACACCGGCAGCGCGCCGAGCGCGAACGAGGCACAGTTGCGGCAGGATCGTCCGCCGCACTGGTAGCCCGACACTAAGGCTCGTAAGTAAATAACCTCGGCGAATGCCGTTTTGGGTGTCATGGTTGTGCGACGTCGGTTGTCGTGGAGGTCGAAGAGTCGTTGGCGGCGAAGTGGGCCGCGTTGTTCCCGCATCTTGATGAGCGTCAGCGACGGTTGCTGATGGGGCTGAGGCTCGGGTGCTGGGTCATGGCGGGGTTGCGGGGTGGCCCGGGTACCGCCAAGTGGAACGAGATTGAACACTGGCTGTTCAGTCAGATCTCGATGAACTGGCGTGGCCAGCCGCTGACCAGCCACGAAGTCATCGTCAACCTCATCGCCGGTACCACCACCCGCACCGGTTTGACCGTCACCGCCGGATTTG
>NZ_PJJO01000016.1 GCF_002929535.1 Cryobacterium sp. Y11 | reverse complement strand
GCCCGACGGCCGCGATCGTCATCGATCTGAAGCGCATTTTGGTCGCGCTTCGCCCGGGGACCGAGAGGGATTCTGAAGGGTCTCCGCGCCCGTCGTTTAGCCCGTCTCCTCGCATGTTCACGCTGCTGAGGTTCCGCGCACAGGTACCTTCTCGTTCCTGCAAGTTTTTCCTTACCCGGGTTGACCGTGGATAAGCCTTCGGTACGGTGAATGGGGTTGCAGAAACTACTTCATCCGTGGAATTCGCATTAGGAGGTCATCATGCCCAACGCCATCGAGACTGTCGACGTCGACGTTCCCGTTACCGTCGCTTACAACCAGTGGACAAAATTCGAGGAGTTTCCAAAGTTTTTGAGTCTTGTTGAATCCATCACGCAAATAACCGACACTCTCACCGAGTGGAAGATTAAAATCGGTGGCGTGGAACGCACGTTTGAGGCTCAGATAACTGAGCAACACCCCGACGAGCGTGTTGCCTGGAACAGCACCGGCGGCCAGGTCGACCACGCGGGAGTCGTTACGTTCCATAAATTGGCCGCGAATGAGACGCGTGTGACTGTTCAGCTTGATTGGGAGGCAACAGGGCTGCTTGAGAAGGCTGGGGCCGCTCTCGGTATCGACGGCCACGCCATCAAGAAAGACCTCACGAACTTTAAGGAGTTCATCGAGGCGAAAGGAACCGACGATATCGGATGGCGCGGAGATGTTCAGGCCTGACGCCGCTGAAAGATTGGTTTACGACTCGTGATGGCCCGGACATATCACACCGAAGTCCGGCCGCTTGGGGTGACGGTACGCTCGAAGCGCTTGGCAAGATGTTAGAGACATGCGACAGCACGGAACAAACGGGGATTCTTTGAAAATCTCATCACCTGGTCCCCGTCGTCGAGTCTTCGACCCTGTTAGACCCACGTACTGGCTATCCGAAATTTTCTCGTAGTAGAAGTCCTCGAGGATCGTCGCTCACGCGTTGAGAAGAGCCTTCACAGCCTTCGTCTCGGTGCACGCCCAAACACGTCGCAAGCCTCGATCATGTCCCGATCACAGGTACGGTTATGGAATTTCTTTTCCGCGATTTTCTTCTGCGCGACGCGCTTCAGCAGGATGTTGAGCATGTCGGTGTTGGCAAGACCCATGTTGGATGTTGATGTTGGAAGTCCACAGGTCTCGCAGCGGAAAGTCGGCCGGTTTGCCGTGCACACCGGCGTTCGCCACGGCGCTGGCCGGGCGCCTGATGGCACAACGCGTGGTGACTGTCTGGGAAATACCGATCCCTCGGGCGCGACGTTAACTCTGAGTCCGTCGGTCATCGCGAGTATATGTTCTGTGAAAGCGAACCGCACGGCGTCGTCGATCGGGCACGGTTGTCGGAATTTCGGCGCGGGCGCGGTAGTCCTTGATGCCGAGGAATGTCCGTCTTTGGAGAACGCATTACTGGCGCTTCGTACTCCGCAGCAGGTTGATATTCTGTGGCGTCCTCTGCTCTTCTGTGTAGAGAGCTTTGGCTGAGTCGGGTTCTCTTGATCTGGCCAACGCACTGCCGTTCACTTCGTAGGAGATGGACGCTGGCCGGTGATATCCGGCGTGGGCGTTCCAATAGTTGCGGCGGTGAGGCGACGTACATGGAACGGTGTTAGACATAAATCATGCGCAATCTGCGGGCGCCTCAAGAGCGCCCGGGCATTAATTTTCGTACACCTCCGAAAGTGAAGACGGATCCTCCGTCTTACACGGTCACAAATTCAGGGAGTGAAAAAATGAAAGCAGTCGTTTATAAGGGCCCCAACGAGGTAAACGTCGAAGAAGTTCCGGATGCCAAGATCGAACGTCCCACTGACGTTCTCGTGCGCATCACGGCGACAAATATTTGCGGTTCAGACTTGCACATGTACGAGGGACGCACCAATTTCGAGACTGGCCGCACGTTCNTTCAATATATCTTGCGGGTTTTGCAAGAATTGCGAACGCGGTTTCACCAACTACTGCATGACCACTCAACCAGACCCGGTCGGCGCCGGCGCCGCCTACGGCTTCGCCGGAATGGGTCCGTACCCCGGCGGGCAGGCCCAAATGCTGCGTGTGCCCTACGGCGACAGCAACTGCCTGCGCCTGGGTGATGACGCAGTGGAAAAGCAAAACGATTACGTGATGCTCTCGGACATCTTTCCGACCGGCTACCACGCTACCGAGATGGCCGGCGTGATCCCCGGCGACACGGTCGTGATCTACGGTGCAGGTCCGGTCGGGCTCATGGCTGCCCTGTCTGCCACAATCAAGGGCGCCAGTAAAGTCTGGGTCGTGGACCGACGCCCAGACCGGCTGGCTCTCGCCGAGCAGATCGGCG
>NZ_PJJO01000059.1 GCF_002929535.1 Cryobacterium sp. Y11 | reverse complement strand
CGCACCTTTGGGGTACGTATAGATACATTACGGTCAGAACAACCACCCGTCAAAACGCCCCCCACCCGGGCGTGTCGCCAACCAGCACCCACTCACCACACGACCACACAACGAGAGACCGGGTCGCGCCGATCCTATGGCGATCTCGACAAGCTCGATCAACGGAGTGGGAGCGTTGCAGAGACCGGGTCGCGCCGATCCTATGGCGATCTCGACAAGCTCGATCAACGGAGTGGGAGCGTTGCAGAGACCGGGTCGCGCCGGTCGTATGGCGACCTCGACACCTTCGATCAGAGGAATGGGCCGACCCACCGACCAGGTCGCGCCGGTCGTATGACGATGTCGACACGCTCGATCGGCGGGATGGGGGTTCCTCAGACGGGGTCGCGCTCGACACTTCCTCCGGACCTACCTGGGGAAAGCGAGCTCACGATAGATCATGGTCCCCGTTTCCGGGTCCGGAGACGGGATGGGATGGAGTGAGGTTAGGGGGTGAAAGAGCGGGGAAGGAGCGGGGTCGGGAAATGGCACTGCGAATGTCGGGGGTGCGGAGGAGACTGGGGACGTGAGCGAATCTGGGAACGCAACGCAGCAGCATCCATTTGAGCATCGTGCGTGGTTATTGCGCTTAGGGTTTCGGCGGAGCCTGTTACGGCCGGCGGATTCCGATCGCAGCGACCGGGTCACCTACATCGAGTTGTTCTTCGACCTCATCTTCGTCTTTGCCCTGACTCAGCTGTCACGCTTTCTCTATGCCAATCAATCCTGGGTCGGTGCCTTCGAGTCGATTATTCTGGTACTCGCGCTGTGGTGGCTGTGGGTATACACGACCTGGGTGACCAATTGGCTCGACCCGGCCAGGCTGCCGGTACGCGGCGTTGTTATTGGGCTGTCTCTCGTCGGCCTCGTGATCAGTACCTCCATCTACGATTCGTTCGGCGACCAGGGACTGATCTTGGCAATCGCGTATGTTGTGCTGCAGCTGGGACGCACGGTCTTTATGGTGCTCGCCCTCGCTCGGCATGATCCGGCCCTGCACGCAACCTTTCTGCGCATTCTGTTGTGGCTCTGCGTCGCGAGCGTGTTCTGGATAGTCGGGGCCCTCCTGCCGCTGTCGGCGCGGCTACCGGCCTGGCTGATCGCCTTGGTAATTGAGTACGGTTCGGCCAGCCTCGGATTTCGCATCCCGGGCCTGAAAGCGCCGGGGGTCGATGAGTGGGATGTCTCCGGGCCGCACATTGCGGAGCGCAGCGCCCTGTTCGTCATCATCGCCGTCGGTGAGTCCTTTTTGGTGACGGGGTTTGCATTCGTCGACCAGGAGGCATCCGCTTGGGGGATCGCCGGTTTGTTTCTCGCCTTTGTGAACGGTGTGGCGATGTGGTGGCTGTATTTCGATCACGGGGAGCGGGCTGGGAGTAAAGCGATCGCGGCATCGGACACGCCGGGCCGCATTGCTCGGCTGGCGTATACCTACGTGCACGCGATTATTATCGCGGGAATCGTGCTGACCTCGGTCGCCGACAAGTCGGTTCTCGAGCATCCGGAGGACGCCATGACGCTTCCGGTGGCCGTGATCATTGTCGGCGGGCCGCTGTTCTACCTCGTCGGATTGCTGCTATTTCGCTGGATCGTCACGCGTACCGTGCTCGTATCGCACATCGTGGGGATCGGGCTGCTTGCTCTAGCGGGTGCAGCTTCCGCGTTACTGACTCCACTCGCACTCGGCGCGGCCACCTCGGTCGTTCTCATAATCGTCGCAGCGTGGGAGACAATTTCGCGGGTTCGAGCGGGAACCACGGATGCAGAAGCTGGCTAAACGGATGCCGGCCCACCACACGAGCGCTGGCCTAGTTTTGGGGGTTTTTGAGCCGGGAATGACCTACGGGGAACCGCTACAGTGGCGGCTGGGGCAAGCAGGGCCGTTGGACACTAGTGCCGGGACCGGCTCCTTCGAGATACTGAAGTAAGCGATACCGTTCGAATCGATTAGAAAGGCAATCATGGGTTCTCTGACGTATGACCGCGTTATCGTGGAGATTGATGACCGTACCCTCGCGCACCTTCAGCTCGTGATCGTTCAGAAACTTCGCCGGGGCGAGAGTTTTCTTTTGTCCTGGCAAGATTCGGCCGAGGCCGGATCCGGGCGCAGCTCGATCTGGCTGAATCCGGCCATTCCGTTGTACTTCAAGTACTCCGGTGGCCACGCCGCCACGCTGAACCGTCAGTGGATCGAAGACCTCAGCCGTTCCGCCAATAGCGCCCAGGGGCTCGTCATTATCGGCGAGGCCGCTTCGCTGCCCGAACCACCACTGACCCCGCGCCCGAAGACCACGATTACCGCCCGATCGAGCGATCGCATCGAACGCGTTCTGGTGAAATCGGTATAACTGTCGGCCCAGCTACGGTCAACTCGACCAGAGCCGGAATCAGTCCGTCCTCAGAATTTCCTGCAGTTGCACGGCAGTGTCGTTTCGTGGGTCTAGTTTGAGCGCCCGAAGCACTTCACGATTGGCTCCAACACTGTCGCCATTCGTGTAGAGCACGATGGCGTTCTGCACGGCGATTGCAGCATCGTTAGGCGCCAATTCGACCAGCGCGGCGAGCGTCGTCGCGGCACCGGGTGCGTCCCCGTTGGCAAACTGCCCGACGGCAAGCGCACGTTCGGTGCTCACCGTGTCGCCCAGTGCGGCTCGCGACCGCTCAGCCCAGTCGACTGCCAGCGCGGCAGCTCCGGGAACACGAGCATCTGCCGCAGCAGCAAACGATTGGGCTGCGATGCCCGCTAGGTCGGCGTCCCAGGGCCGAATGGCGTACGCGGCGTCAAAAGCCCTCTCGGCCGCTGCGATCTCTCCACGGGCTGCGTTCGCAACGCCTGCAGCGAGGGGAAACTCAGCACTGACTAGAACCATCAACCAGATTGACCAGACGCCCAGGAAAATTGTGCGGCCCGTTGTAGCGGCGACACGATGCGAGCGCGATCGAAGTCGATGCCGGAACCCGCCTTCCGGCG
The DNA here is from genome assembly GCF_002929535.1 of Cryobacterium sp. Y11. Classification (GTDB taxonomy): domain Bacteria; phylum Actinomycetota; class Actinomycetes; order Actinomycetales; family Microbacteriaceae; genus Cryobacterium. Next base: position 296,929 of record NZ_PJJO01000059.1, on the reverse strand, counting down.
CATGAGCCACGAGCACTCCCAGCAAAAGAGCGGCAACGATGGTGGTTGACGGGGCCGTGAAGTGCGTAAAAAGAGCAACGCCGAACCCGACGAGAGCGGCGAGGGCACCGGCGAGAATGTCGCGGCGGGCGGCATCCGCTTGCAGGGAAGCAGCGGCCACGCGCCCAGTGGCGGCCGGCACCACTAGGTGCCTCCACGAGCGAACACCCAACGCGGTGGCGATGGCGAGAAGGCCTACGACCACGACCAGAAGCGGAATTCCGCCGGCCAGAAGCACTTGCAAGACCCAGTTGTGCGGGGAATCCAGCACCGACTCGCTCGTGGAGTTGCGGGCGTTGGCGTTGAGGAATCCACTGACTCCGACACCAAGCGGATGCTCAACCAGCACGGCGGCGGCGTCACGCCAGAACGTGAATCGGCCCTCGAGGGACTGCGTTGACAACGGGCTCGTACCAAGCAGACGGCTGCGGGTGAACGGCACAGCCAGCGCACCGCCGACGAGGACGACGCCGGCGAGAGCCGCGAGCCCCACCAGGCGGAGTCGTTGCGGGCCTGTTGACCGCACGATTTCGAGGATCAGGAGAATGCCAAGCACCGTCGCGGCGCCGAGCAAACCAGCGCGCGATGCGCTCACGATGACGGTGGCGGTGGCCAGCAGCAGTGCGGCGCTCAGCCACACTCGCTCGGCAACCGCTGCCGATCGCGGCCTGGCGAAGGCTCGGAGAACGGGAAGAATGAGCATCGCGCAGAACAGGGCGCCGAGCACGCCCTGATCGGTCGCGTTTCCGGTGAGGGAACCCGGCCTCGCCAGGTCCGTTGCGATGGGCCGGGCGCCGAATGCTTCGAGCAGCGAGACGAGGCCCAGGACAATGGCAGCCGCCGCGATGGCTCGCACGAGCGTTCGCACTGTGTCCGCCGGAGCGGCTGGTCCGAGCAGGCGCGCGCCCGCCCACACCGCACCGAGGTAGACCGGCAGGGTGACGAGGCCCTCGTAGCGTGGCCAGCGTCCCATGAGTTGCACGCCGGGAGCCGCCGAAATGAGCACGCTCACCAGGGCAATGGCGAGGGCAGCGGATGCCGCGGCCACAAACCAGCGCGGCAGCCGACCGCGGGCCACCGCGAGGGAGGCCAGGACGACGGCACAGGCCGCGAGGGCGTCCTTCGGCAGGAACCAGCGTACGAAGGCGTCGGGCAGAAAGAAGATCGAGGAGGCAACGAGTAGCCAGAGGGCTACGGTGGCGGCACGGAGCCGGGCCGGCGGCACCGGGACGGGTCTCGGCGTGGTGCGCTGCGGCATCCGCTTGGTGGGGACCGTTCTGGACATCACGAAGCGGCCCTCGACGGGAAAATCGTCGAAGGCCGCTGGTTAGTGCAGGTGCGTGAGACTATTTCAGCGCCGAGGCGGTGCGGCGACGCGCGGTGACGGTGAGCGCCAGGCCACCGAGCACCATGAGAGCCAGTGCGAGCCAGCCCGACGAGATGTCGGCGCCGGTCGAGGCCAAGGCTGCGGTTGTCGTGACGACCAGTTCTGCTGACGTGTACGAGACACCGGCTTCGTCAACCAAGACGACGTGGTGGGTGCCAGTTGGGAGGCCTGACGGCATGGCGAAACTGCCGCTGATGCTGCCCTGGGCATTTGCGGTGAGGGTTCCGAGGAGTATTGGCGTGGAGTGCAGCCAGATGTCAACGACCTCAAACGGTGCGAAGCCCTCGCCGGTGATGGGGATGCTGGCTCCCACAACAAGGGTTGCGGCCGGCGTGGTGACGCGGTCGCTCTTGGCTCCGACGACGGAGGCGGGGGTCGGGCCGCNCGTGGTGACGCGGTCGCTCTTGGCTCCGACGACGGAGGCGGGGGTCGGGCCGCCGGTCACAGCGGGCTCGGTGGCTGGCGCTGTCGTCGGGGTTGGCGTGGCGGTCGCCGTCGGGGTCGGTGTGGCGCTCGGCGTCGGGGTCGGTGTGGCGCTCGGCGTCGGGGTCGGCGCGGTGACCGTGACAACTTCCGTGCTCACTCTGGCTTCGGTACCCGCGTAGCCAAACTTCCAACCCCAGACGCTCAGGCTTATTGTGTGGCCGACATCGTCGGCGGTCACCACATAGTCCACGTTGCGATCAAAAATTTGCACGTCATCCCGCAGCCATGCGTAGTAAAGTTCAACTTCACCTGGCCCCCACACACCCGGGTTCGCTACCAAGGTTGAACCAACCACGGCAGATCCGACGATCGTCAATTCGCCCGCAATGACTGGGTCCATTGCATGAAGGGTCGCATCGATGCCGGTAACGTCTTCATCGGCCGCGAGATCAATTCGGGTCGAGTCGTCGACAGTAGGCGCATCGTTCCAATATTGGTTTGCATAGGCAAAGCCAGAAGCGGTGTCGTAGTGGGAGAACGAAACGGCATAGCTCCCAGATTCAAGCCCCTGCAGCGAGTAGTTTCCATCAGAATCTGATAACGCCATCTTGACCGGAAGCGCAGAGTTGCTATAGGCGTAAACATAGGCGCCGGCGATTGCAACGTCATCGGATGAATCGACGGTTCTACGATCACCTGTCACTGAGCCCGAGATGGTGGCCGTCGCAAACGGGGTCGAACCGATGGTCGGCATCTGCGTCTCGACAACCGAAGTCGTCTCGACAACCGAGGTCGTCTCGACAACCGAAGTCGTCTCGACAACCGAAATTGTCTCGGAGTTCGTATCCTGCTCAACCGCGGTGGCCGGAGCGGCCGCGACTGCTCCGAAGGTTAGGACGGCCGCGACGGTGAGAGCGAGCGCGAAGCTGCGTTCCCGGATGCGGGTGAAGAAGTTCCCCATGATGACCTTTGATCTGGTGCGAGCGTCGGCCATAAGTGCATGTCCCAACGCGCGGAGCGGTGCCCCATGTGTTGAGCCTATGTGATGCAACATACAGCCCACGCCCGTTTCGACAAACCCCAGTACCCAATTTTGAGCACGGCTCGGTCAGTCGTCTGCGCGCAGCTTGCGAAAGCGGGCCCGCACAAGCTGCGCGGGCCCACCGTTGAAGCTGGTGAAACCTAGTGCTTGGCAACCAGGGTGAGCACGTCGTAGGACGCAACGAGCTCATTATTCTGGTTGGTCAGCACGGCATCCCAGCGCACCTCTCCGTAGTCGTCGGTCTCCCGCGGGGTGATCTGCTTCGCAGTGAGCGCGACGCGAATGCTGTCGCCGGGCGAGACCGGCGTGACGAAACGCAGGTTCTCGAGGCCCGAGTTGGCCAGCACCGGCCCGGGTGCCGGGTCGACGAACAGTCCGGCGGCCCAGGAGACGAGTAGGTAACCGTGCGCCACCCGGCCAGGGAAGAACGGATTCGCGGCGGCGGCTTCTTCGTCCATATGGGCGTAAAAGGTGTCGCCGGTGAACTGGGCGAAGGTCTCGATGTCCGCAAGGTTCACCGTGCGCGAATCGGAAACGATCTGGTCGCCGATCACAAGTTCGGCCAGGCTCTTTCTAAACGGATGCGTGCCGCCGGCCTTCGCACACGCGCCCTGGTGCCAGATTCCGGTAATGGCCGTGAGCATCTCGGGCGACCCCTGGATGGCGGTGCGCTGCATGTGGTGCAGCACAGCGCGGATTCCGCCGAGTTCTTCGCCGCCGCCGGCCCGGCCGGGGCCGCCGTGCACGAGCTGCGGCACCGGTGAGCCATGCCCGGTCGAGGTGCGTGCGTCGTCGCGGTCGAGCACGAGCACGCGGCCGTTGAAGGCTGAGATTCCGGTCATCAGGGCTACGGCAATTTCTGGGTCGTGGGTGGCGATGCTGGTGACGAGCGAGCCCCCGCCCAGGCGAACGAGGGCAATGGCCTCGTCGAGCGTGTCGTAGCCGAGCACACTGGAGACCGGACCAAACGCTTCGACCTCGTGCACTTCGGCGACGGAGACGTCGTCAAAGCGCAGCAGCAGCGGCTCGATAAAGGCACCATCGGGGGCGAGCGCGGTCGTGCCATCTGCGTGAAGAACGGCGGGGGCATCCGTTTTACCGACGACGAGGTTGCCGCCAGCGGCTTGCAGCCGGGCCACCTGCTTGAGCACCTCAAGGCGCTGCCCGATGGAGGCCAGGGGGCCCATGGTTACGCCCTCGGCCCGCGGGTCACCGAGCACGATGCGCTCACTTATTCGGGCCTGCACGGCGGCGACGACGTCATCCATCGCCGTGCGCGGCACGATGACGCGGCGGATGGCGGTGCACTTCTGGCCGGCCTTGCCCGTCATTTCGGTGACGACCTGCTTGACGAAAGCATCGAATTCGCCAGTGCCGGCGACGGCATCCGTTCCCAGAACGGATGCGTTGATCGAGTCGGTCTCGTTCGTGAAGCGCACTCCCCCGGTCTGCACGGAGGCGCTCGCACGCAGTTTCTCAGCGGTCGAGGCCGAGCCGGTGAAGGCAACGAGGTCGCCGAGACGCACGTCATCGAACAGGGTAGGAACGCTGCCGGAGACGAGCTGCAGCGAACCCTCCGGGAGCAGGCCGGAGTCGGTGAGGATGCGGACGAAGGCCTCGGTGAGGTAACCCGAGGGGGTCGCGGGCTTGACCAGGGTGGGCACGCCGGCTAGGAAGGCAGGCGCGAACTTCTCTAGGGCGCCCCAGACCGGAAAGTTGAAGGCGTTGATCTGCACGGCCACGCCGGGCAGGCGCGAGTAGATGTGGCGGGCGATGAAGGAGCCGTCTTTCGAGAGCGGCTCGACCGGTCCGTCGACGTAGACGCGGGCGTTGGGCAGTTCGCGGCGGCCCTTGGAGGAATAGCTGAAGAGCACGCCGATTCCGCCATCGATGTCGACCCAGGAATCGGCCTTGGTGGCGCCGGTGCGGCTCGACAGCGCGTAGAGCTCTGGTTTGCGGTCGGTCAGCAGCAGCGCCATCTGCTTCAGGAGTACGGCTCGCTGGTGAAAGGTGAGCTCGCCGAGGGATTTCTGGCCGACCGTGCGCGCGTAGTCGAGGGCCGCGGCGAGGTCGAGCCCGTGGGTGCTGACGCGGGTGACGATTTCGCCGGTCGAGGCGTCACAGACGTCGGTGCCGGTTGCAGAGTCGGATGGGGTCCACCAGGAGCCTTGGATGTAGCTGGGCAGGATGGTCGTCATCGGGGTCTCCTTGGCGGTGGGTGCGTTTTCGAGAATGGGGTGCGTTGTCGGGATGGCGGTCCGCACCTGGCGCGTTGCGGGGACGGGCATCAGGCCTCGTCCCAGCGGTAGAAGCCCTGGCCGGACTTGCGGCCGAGCTTGCCCTCGGCGACAAGCCTTCGCAACAGCGCGGGCGGTTCGAAACGGGCGCCGAGCTGCTTATGCAGGTATTCGGCGATGCCGAGCCGCACGTCGAGCCCGACCAGGTCGGTCAGCTTCAGCGGCCCGACCGGGTGCTTGTAGCCGAGCATCATGGCGGCGTCGATATCCGAGGCACTCGCGACGCCCTCCTCGAGCATGCGGATGGCCTCGAGTCCGAGGGCGACACCGAGCCGGGAGGAGGCGAACCCAGGGGCATCGCTGACGGTGATCGGGGTCTTGCCGAGCGCGGAAACCCAGCTCTGCGCATCCGCTACCAATTCGGCCGACGTGGCGCTGCCGGTGACCAGCTCAACCAGGCTCGAGGCTGGCACCGGGTTGAAGAAGTGCAGGCCCAGAAACCGGGCCGGACGCTTCAGCTCAGAGGCGAGATCGTCGATGGAGATCGACGAGGTATTGCTCGCGAGCGCGGCGTCGTCCGAAATCTGCGCCTCGACCTTCTGCAGAGCATCGACCTTGAGCACGCGCACCTCGGGAACGGCCTCGACCACGAGCTCGCGGTCGCTGAAGAGTTCAAAGTCAGCGCCGACGTCGAGGCGGGAGCCGAGTTCGAGACGAGTTTCACCCGTGGCACCGCGGCTGACGCTCGCGTCGACGGCGCGCAGCACCCGATCGCGCGCAGCACCCGCTTCGGTGTCGTTGCGTTCAACCAAGGCCACGTGGGCTCCGGCCAGCAGGAAGGCGTGGGCAATGCCAGCGCCCATGCGGCCACCGCCGAGCACGCCGACCCGGTCAGGCACGCCGGATTCACCGCGGTCACCGAGTTCCAGTTCAGAAATAGACATCAGATTTTCTCCACAGTGACGATTCGGCGGGCGTGGCTCTCGACATTAGACCCGCTCCAGAATGAGAGCAGAGCCTTGGCCGACACCGACGCACATCGTGGCGAGGCCGTGCTGGGTGCTTTCTCGTTCCATGCGGGCGAGCAGCGTGACGACGAGGCGAGCTCCGCTCGATCCCAGTGGGTGCCCGAGGGCGATCGCTCCGCCGTCGCGATTGACGATTTCCTCGTCGAGGCCGAGGCGACGGATACACGCGATGGATTGGGTGGCGAAGGCCTCGTTGAGCTCGATCGCGCCGAGGTCGGCGACGCTCAGGCCACTGCGGTCGAGGGCGCGCTGGGTGGCAGCGACGGGGCCGAGCCCCATGATCTCCGGGGCCAGGCCGACACTCGCGCCGACCACAATGCGGGCACGCGGCGTGAGACCGTATTTTTTCACGGCCTCGCCGCTTGCCACGAGAATCGCCGAGGCGCCATCGTTGAGCGAGCTCGCATTGCCGGCCGTGACGACGGAGCCGCCGGCTACGATCGGGCGCAGGGCGGCGAGGCCCTCGAGGGTGGTGTCGCGGCGCAGGCCTTCGTCGACAAGCACCTCGCCCTTCTTGGTGGGCACGCCGACGATTTCATCGACGAAGTGGCCAGCATCGATGGCGGCGGCGGCGCGCTGGTGGCTGCGGAGGGCAAAGGCATCCGCAGCTAAACGTGTAATGCCATCGAGCCGGGCGACCTCCTCGGCCGTCTCCGACATGGAGAAGGTGGCTTTGTCGCGGGCTGCAAGTTTGGAGTTCACGAAGCGCCAGCCGATCGAGGTGTCGAACTGGGCTCCGGGCTTGGCCCAGGGGCGCTCAGGTTTGGCCTGCACCCAGGGGGCGCGGGTCATCGATTCGACGCCACCGGCAATCATCAGGTCGGCGTCGCCAGCGCGAATGGCCTGCGCGGCCATGGTGATGGCGGACATCCCGGAGGCGCACAACCGGTTGACCGTGATGCCCGGCACGTGGTCTGGCAGTCCGGCGAGGAGTCCAGCCATCCGGGCGACGTTGCGGTTGTCTTCTCCCGCCTGGGTAGCGGCGCCGAAAATGATCTCCTCGATCAGGCCAGGGTCGATACCGGCGCGGCGCACGGCCTCGCCGACCACGAGTGCGGCGAGGTCGTCGGGGCGAACTGTGGCCAGCGCTCCGCCGTATCGTCCTACGGGGGTGCGTGCTCCACCAACGAGGTAGGCCTCAGCCATGTTCTCTCCTGACGACAATGTCTGTATGAACGAGAAATAAGTTACCGACCGTTCGGAAAGTAATTCTGGCAGATGCTGGCCGGTTCACACAACCCGCGTGGCATGCAGAAGGGGCACTCGCCGGATGGCGGGTGCCCCTTCTGCTAATAAGAACGGATGCTAGATGTTGGCGAGTTCGCGCACAGCCGCGTCACCGGGAGTGGCTGAGGTGTAGCTCGCGTCGATCTCGGCCCGGTCGAGTAGCTCGTCCATGCGGCGCTTGCGCTGCTTGGGGATGAGCGTCACGACGGTTCCGGTCTTGCCAGCGCGACCGGTACGGCCGGCGCGGTGCAAGTACGTCTTGTACTCGTCGGGGGCGTCGGCCTGGATCACCAGGTCGATGTCGTCGACGTGGATTCCGCGAGCGGCGACATCCGTTGCGACAAGTACGTTGACCCGGCCGCTCGTGAGCATCTGCAGGTTGCGGGTACGGCGAGCCTGGTTGAGGTCACCGTGCAGGCTGGTGGCCTTGACTCCGGCGTCTTCGAGTTGTTCGGCGAGCTGCTCAGCGTAGGCACGGGTGCGGCTGAAGATGAGCGTCTTGCCCTCGCGGTTGACGAGCTCTTCAATGATGCGGCCCTTGTCGCGGTGCTCGATGACGAGCACGCGGTGGTCGATCGTGGAGGAGGCCTGGTCTTCACCGGCAACCTCGTGCACGGCCGGGTTGGTCAAGAATTCCTTGACCAGCGAGGCAACACCCTTGTCGAGCGTGGCGGAGAAGAGCAGCTTCTGGCCGCCGGCCTTAGTCTGGCGCAGGATGCGCTGAACCGGCTCGAGGAACCCGAGGTCGCACATGTAGTCGGCCTCGTCCAGCACGGTCACGACGACCTCGGACAGGTCGAGACGCCCCTGGTCGATGAGGTCTTCGATGCGGCCAGCGGTGCCGATGATGATGTCCACGCCGCGCTGGAGGGCGCTGACCTGGCGGTACTGCGGAACTCCGCCGTAGATCTGGGTGGTGAAGAGTCCAACACTGCGGGCAATGGGCTGCACTGTGCGGTCGATCTGCAGCGCGAGCTCACGGGTCGGGGCCAAGATGAGCGCGCGAGGCTTGCGGGCCATCTTGCGGTCCTTGGCGCCGTTGTTCTCCATCAGCTTCTCTACCAGGGGTGCACCGAAGGCGATCGTCTTGCCGGAACCGGTTTTGCCGCGGCCGAGCACGTCGCGCCCAGCGAGCACGTCGGGGATGGTGGCAGCCTGGATCGGGAACGGGCTCGGAGCGCCAAGGGCGGCGAGCTCGCGCACGATGTTCTCGCCGAGGCCCAGGTCGCCGAAGGTTACGCCGACAACGTCGGATGCCGTCGTTGCAATGGCTTCGAGACGCTCGAGTACGACGTCTTCGCCGCCGGCGAAGGTGGGCTTGACGCCGTCTTCGCTGCGCTTCGGGTAGAACTTGCTGTCGCCATCGCTCGGACGGTCGTTACCGAAATCGCGACGGGGCGGGCGGTCATCGTTCGAGCGACGCGGGGCGCGGTCGTCGAAGCTGCGCGGGGCGCGGTCTCCGTAGGAGGGGCGCTCGGTGCGGGCCGGACGATCACCATAGGACGGGCGCTCAGTGCGGGCCGGACGGTCGTTGTTGTAGGCCGGACGGTCGGTACGCGGAGCGCGGTCGCCGTAGGACGGACGCTCCGTGCGGGGAGCGCTGTTGCGGTCACCGTAGGAGGGGCGGTCGTTGTTGTAGGCCGGACGATCGGTACGCGGAGCGCGGTCGCCGTAGGACGGACGCTCCGCGCGGGGAGCACTATTGCGGTCTCCATAGGAGGGCCGGTCGGTGCGGGCCGGGCGATCGTTGTTGTAAGCGGGGCGGTCGGTACGCGGAGCGCGGTCGCCATACGACGGACGCTCCGTGCGGGGAGCACTATTGCGGTCACCGTAGGAGGGCCGGTCGTTGTTGTAGGCCGGACGATCCGTGCGAGGCGCACGGTCACCGTACGACGGACGCTCCGTGCGAGGCGCACTGTTACGGTCACCGTATGACGGACGGTCGTTGTTGTAGGACGGGCGATCCGTGCGAGGCGCGCTATTGCGGTCGCCATACGACGGGCGGTCGTTGTTGTACGCTGGGCGCTCGTTGCGCTCGGTGTTGGTGCGGCCGCCGTTTTCGGGACGAACGGAACGCGAGCCGTAGGCCGGGCGTTCGCTCGAGGGGCGCTCGTTCGAACGGGCGGCACGCTCGTCGGCGTTCCAGCGCTGCTTCTTGGGGGCACCCTCGTCAGCGCGGTAGCCGCGGTGTCCGGGGCTCTTGCTGCCCGCGTTGTTCGAACCGCCGTGGCCCGATCCGCCCTTGGAGGCATACTTGGGATCAAAATTCTTACCGCCACGACCAGCGGAAGCGTTATGCGAATTGCCTTGAGGCATAGAGATATTTCTGGGTTGTGTTTAGTACATGGCAGAACAACATCGCACATGCGACGCAACTGAGAACCCGAGCAATCTGTGGTCGGGGCCGTTCACATACAGTGATTTTTCACCAGCGGATTACTGGGAAACCGGCCCAACTTGACTTACAAACCCATCCGCGCACAGCGCGGTGTCAAGAGCCGACTTGTCTACGCTACCGGATGGGCCCTAAAAAGTCACGAAAAGAACGCACATTGCCTCGTTCTATTCTGGTGACATGACCATTTCGATCAGCGTCGAGCCACCACGGCAGACCGATGTCGAGGCCCTGCTAGCAGCCGGCACTGCCTTCGCGCACTCCCTCTATGCAGAGGAGAACAGTTTCCTGCTCAGCACCGACGAGCTCGAACGGGCCGGCGTCACCGTCTACGTAGCGCGAGACGAGCATGGCGCGGCCCGCGGCATGGCGGCCCTGGTGCCGCTCGGTTCCAATGATGATGCCACGGCGGAATTGAAGCGACTGTTTGTGCACGCCGACGCTCGCGGACGCGGCATAGCCGGTCGCCTGCTTGACCGTATCGAAGCGGATGCCGCTGGCCGCGGCATCCGCTCACTCGCGTTGGAAACCGGCCCACTGCAACACGCAGCGATGGCGCTGTATCGTGGGCGCGGCTACGAACAGATTGAGCTGTTCGGCCAGTACGTCGGCGAAGAATTCAGCGTCTGCTTCGCTAAGACCCTGCAGATCACGCCGCCCTGTTAAGCGCGGATCCGCCAGCGTGGCGGTCGCGGCACGTGTTTGAGAAGATGGCACTGGTTTGAACGGGGGTGAGCTTCTCAAACCGGTGCCACGAGACCTCGGCGGGTCAGTTCGCGGACGACGGGCGCGATGCGTGGGTCCGGCCGGATGCGCCTAGTCTCGAACCCAGCAGCTACAACCCGGGGGAACACACGTGACACGTCTTCGACGCCCGGCCCGCGTCGGTCATCGGCGCATCACCCGGGGCACGGCGGCGCTCGTTGCAACGGCCGTGGCAATCGTGGCCACCGCCTTGCTGGCCGGCTTTCGCGTGCATCGCTACGACGTCGCGCCGAACAGCCTCGGAGCACAGGGAAGCGAGCTGATCACCGACGACGTCGTGGGAATTCGCACCTTCGTGCCGGGCGACGGCATCACCGTCACGACCGACGTGGTTTACGGCACGCAGGACGACGGCGCGTTGCTCACCCTCGACGTCTGTTCGCCGATTCCCCCCGACTCATCCGCCCAACCGAGTCCGCCTGAAATAGCGCCTGACAGCACAGTGTTTGACAGCACAGTGGATGCTGCAGACACCGTGGATGCTGCAGACACCGTGGATGCTGCAGACACCGTGGATGCTGCAGACACCGTGCTGCCGGGCTCCGAAACTGGGCCCGCGGCCGGCACCGGGACTGCGGAGGCGGCGGAGCCGCCGGATGCCGCAGCATCCATTAATAAGGACTCACCCACGCTGTCACCGGCCATCGTCTCGGTGCACGGCGGCAGCTGGGCCCGCGGCGACAAGGGCAACAGCGACTGGCGACTGGTTTGCCAGTGGCTGGCGAGCGAGGGTTTCGTGGCGTATTCGGTCAACTACCGTCTGGTTCCGGACGCGACTTTTCCCGCCGCGATCGACGACCTTCAGCTCGCCGTGGAATGGGTTCGCGACATCGACAACGCCAACGCCAACGAATACGGTATCGACCCGAACCGGATCGGTGCCTTCGGCGGATCGGCCGGCGGCAACCTCGTCGCACTTCTCGGCACCAGCGGCTCCGGCGCGCTGTCCGCGGGCTCACGGGTCGCGGCTGTGGCCGAGCTATCCGGTCCAGTCGACCTGCGACCGCCGGCACTCGTCACCGCCGTCGACGGCCTCACCCGTATCACGCGCGAATACCTCGGTTGCGAGAATCTCCACCGGTGCGAGCAGGCGGCTGAGGCCTCGGCGTCGAGCCAGCTCGACCGCAGCGACCCACCGGTGTTCATCGGCACGTCGTCGGACGAGTTCATTCCCATGAGCCAATCGACCTCATTCGCGGCCGAGCTCGATCGCATGGGCATTCGCAACGAGCTTGTGGTCGTGCCAGGGGAGCTGCACTCGATCGGTATCCTCGATGAGGGTATGCGGGCCCGGGTGGCGGCATTTTTGCACGCGGAGCTGGGAGCGTAGCCGGGCGAAGCCAGCGGTGGGCCTGCAGCTCGGGGTGCAGGTGCCTGGATGACGGTTCGCAGCACTCGTTTGAGAAGCGCGCACCGGTTTGAACGAGTGCCAGCTTTCCCAACGAGTGCCGCGAGGCGGGCGCGCCCGGGGCCTGCCGGTCGTGGCACTCGGTAGCGACGGGGCACCCCGACCAACGAGTGCCGCGAGGCGGGCGCGGGCGCCTGAGCGGCGGGCGCCCGCCACTCGGGCTCAGTGCGGGCGACCACCGATGCGGCGCGAGAGTTCGACCGCCGTCGCGGCGACCGACTCGGCGAGCGCCGGCCAGTCCGCCTCGGCATACCGGTCGTGCGCGAACGTCACCGCGATGGCAGCGGCGGGCCAACCGGCGTGGTCGTGCACGGCGAGCGCGACCGAGGCGATGCCGGGCGTGATTTCGCCGTTTTCGGTGGCGTAGCCATCCGTTCGCACTCGATCGAGTACGCCGCGAAGCTCAAGTCTGGTGCGTGGGCCGCGACCGTCGCGCTGCTCAAGCGCACTTTGATTCGGGTAGAGCGCGCGCAATTGGGCGGCGGGGAGCGCGGCGAGCATCGCGCGCCCGCTCGCGGTGAGGTGCGCCGGCAATCGCACCCCAACGTCGGAAACGAGCGATGGACGATGGGGGGCCCGCTCCTCGACCAGGTAGATCACGTCGCGCCCGTGCAACACCACGAGGTGCGCGCTCTCCCCGAGCCGGTCGACGAGCGCAGCCACGAGCGCACGGCCCAGGCGGGAGAGCGGCTGCTGCCGGCTGAATCCGCTACTCAGCTCAAAGGCAGCGATGCCGAGTCCGTAGCGGTGTTCCTCGGGCAGGTGCACGACGAAACCCTGCGCCACGAGCACGTCGAGCAGCTGATACACGGTCGACCGCGGCAGACCGAGCGCGCTCGCCAGCGCAGCGGCGCGCGTCGGCCCGCGCTGGGCCGCCAGGTGGGTCAGCACGCGCAGGGTGCTTTCCGCGGCCGGAACCTTCGCCGCGGTTGCCATGGCGCTCCTCCCATACCGTTGGCCAGCGGATGCGCAGGCTCCGCACCCGGTCAGAGCGGATGCCCGGGTCAGGGCTCCAGACCAAGCTCAATAGAGCAAATGCCCGGTATCCCGGACAGTATCCACTGTATCCGGCTATCGCCCGGTGCGGCCCGGGTGTGCAATCGAATCATGACTCTCGTGACGACGCCCAGCACCGACCTGCCCGACCCGAGCGCGGCATCCGCTGCTGAGACGAGCTTGGTCGTGGTGGGAATGTCCGCCCTGTCCTTCGCCGATGTGATCGCCGTTGCACGGCACAATGCGCGCGTCACCCTCGACCCGGCCAGTCTCGCCGACGTCGCGGCGACGCGCACGATCATCGACGCGCTCGCGGCCGACACCGAGCCGCACTACGGAATCTCCACCGGCTTCGGCGCCCTGGCCACGACGTTCATCACCCCTGATCGACGGGCGCAGCTGCAGGCGAGCCTCGTTCGCTCGCACGCCGCCGGGAGCGGGCCAGAGGTCGAACGCGAAGTCGTGCGCGCCCTGATGCTGCTGCGATTGTCTACGCTCATGACGGGTCGCACCGGCGTGCGCCCGGCGACCGCCGAAACCTATGCGGCCGTGCTCAACGCGCACATCACCCCGGTCGTGCACGAGTACGGGTCGCTCGGTTGCTCCGGCGACCTGGCCCCGCTCGCCCACTGCGCCCTCGTCGTGATGGGGGAGGGACAGGCGCGCGACGCAACCGGCACCCACCTTGGCGGCGACGCAGCCCTCGCCGCGGCCGGCATCGAGCCCGTCATGCTCGCCGAGAAAGAGGGCCTCGCCCTCATTAACGGTACGGACGGCATGCTCGGCATGCTCGTACTCGCCCTCGACGATCTAGCCCGGCTGCTCACCACCGCCGATATTGCCGCGGCAATGAGCGTTGAGGCTTTGCTCGGAACGGATGCGGTCTTCGCTGCCGATCTGCAGCAGCTGCGGCCTCAGCTCGGCCAGGCCGACAGCGCCGCCAACCTGCGCCGGCTGCTGCGCGGCTCCGCGCTGGTCGCGAGTCACTCCGGCCCGGAGGACACCTCGGTGCAAGACGCCTATTCGCTGCGTTGTGCCCCGCAGGTGCACGGCGCCGCACGCGACACGGCAGCCCATGCAGCCCTCGTGGCTGGCCGCGAGCTGGCCAGCGCCATCGACAACCCGGTCGTCACCGTCGACGGTCGGGTTATGTCAAACGGTAATTTTCACGGCGCACCGCTCGGCTACGTGCTCGATTTTCTCGCGATTGTGGCAGCGGATGTCGCGAGCATGAGTGAGCGGCGCACCGACCGTCACCTCGATGCGAGCCGCAGCAAGGGTCTGCCTCCGTTTCTGGCGCACGAGGTGGGCGTGGATTCCGGGCTGATGATCGCCCAGTACACCGCTGCGGGGATCGTGTCGGAACTCAAGCGACTCGCTGCACCGGCATCCGTTGATTCGATTCCCTCCTCGGCGATGCAGGAAGACCACGTTTCGATGGGCTGGCATGCCGCCCGCAAGCTACGCCGCTCACTTGACGGGCTCGAACGAGTGCTGTCGATCGAGATCATGACCGCGTCGCGCTCGCTCGATCTGCGGGCGCCGCTCGCGCCGGGCCCTGCGACCCGCGCCGTGCGCGATCTGGTGCGCACCGTCGCCGCTGGTCCCGGTCACGACCGCTTTCTCTCCCCGGAAATCGAGGGCGTCGTCGCGCTCGTCGCCTCGGGCGCCGTGCGCGCCGCCGCAGCAACCGGGGCGCCTCAGTTGGTCTAGCGGCACCTCACCTTATAACCACCTTGGGCTACACCTATGACCCGTTGTGGGTCCCGCGCTGCCGTGCCATACTTGCGCAACGTCAGCCCGCCCGGGCTGCGCGAGTCCATTACCCGAATGGATCAGGTATGCCGATGTTGCTAGCCGAAAGTCACGGTCACACTGTGTCGATCGGTCGAGTGAACCCTCAGCACCCGGGCGCTTCGTCTCGGCGGGCACGTGGTCGCTTGGCGATCGTCGTCGTGGCAGCGCTGCTCGTGTTTGGTGCGCCGACCGCGGCGAGCGCGGCGAGCGCCGACGAACTGCCAGCAGGTGGGGCTGCTCTGCCGACGCAGATCGTGGCTGCGGGCGCTGACTCGATCACTGAACCAACCAACGAGCCAACTCCCGAACCGACGGCGGAGCCAACTGCTGAGCCCACTCCAGAACCAACAGCTGAACCCACGGCCGAACCCACACCCGAACCCACCCCAAAACCAACAGCTGAACCCACACCCGAACCAACAGCTGAACCCACACCCGAACCCACCCCAAAACCAACGGCTGAACCCACACCCGAACCCACAGCTGAACCCACCCCAGAACCAACGACTGAACCGACGCCAACCCCCAGCGCTGAGCCAATCCCCGACCCGACTGACGGCCCGATCCCGCCGGTCGCCAACATCCCCGAACTGCCAGAAGCAGCGCCAGCGCCACTTGATTCCGGCGTCACGGAGCAGGCAGCAGCCCAAGCCGCAGCCCTGGCTTCAGCGGCAACCGCCCGTGCTTCAGCGGCAACCGCCTTGGCCGAGAGTCAGGCTGCAGCCGAGCGAGAGCGCGATCAACGCGCATCCGCTCAGAAAGAGTCGGCACAACGAGCTTCAGAGCTTGCACGCGCACTGACCCGATCACAGTCAGCGCAAATCACGCTGGAGACCGCCCGCACGACTTTCGCATCGACGCAGGCCACCCAGACGCTC
Source organism: Cryobacterium sp. Y11 (assembly GCF_002929535.1). Taxonomy (GTDB): domain Bacteria; phylum Actinomycetota; class Actinomycetes; order Actinomycetales; family Microbacteriaceae; genus Cryobacterium. Next base: position 281,304 of record NZ_PJJO01000059.1, on the reverse strand, counting down.
GCTCAAGGACGCGCAACCCTCGTGCACCGACTGGCCGTTCAGGCCACGCGCACCGCGGCCGCGTCTAAACGGAGCTTTGCCGTGCTCGCGCGCAAACTCGCGCAACAGCAGTCCGGCGCGGGCCTGACCGATGTCTTTCTGGACGGAGACTCTCTCGGCACTGTGCTCGATCAGCTGAGCACCCTCGACCACCTGGACCGAATTGCCGAGAACATCGAGACGATTCAGGCGCGCGCCGAGGCCGATGAGGCCAGAGCGCTCAAGCTGAATCGGGAAGACAGCGAAACGCGCGCGGCTGCCAGCACCGTATCCAGTGACGCCAGCCAAGCCGCACTGACTGCTGCCACCACCGACTTCGAGGATGCGGGCCAGGAGCTGGTCGTCGCGGTCGCCCAGGCGGCGAGCGCGGCCGTTGACTTAGCCGGACTCGACCTCCGCCCGATTACCCAAAGCGACACCGGCCAGTTAAATGATCAAGGCTGGGCCAACCCGGCGCGCGGTCCAATAACTGATGTCTACGGGCCGCGCCCCGTGCGCCCGCTACCCGGCGTTGGCGCGTTCCACTACGGCACCGATATCGGGGCAAGTTGTCAGGCACAGGTCTTTGCCGCCACCTCTGGAATCGTGCAGGCTGCGGGTTCCGTCGGCAGCTACGGTAATTGGATTCTGATCGACCACGGCGCGGGCGTGCAAACGGGCTACGCCCATCTCGCCGACAGCGAAACCCTGGTCACTGTCGGCGACCGGGTCGCGGCCGGCCAACAAATCGGGAGCGTCGGTAGCACCGGTCTGTCCACTGGCTGTCACGCTCACGTCGAGGTTCGGGTCGATGGCGTGCGTATCGACCCCCAACTGTTCTTTCTGAACCGCGGCATCATTCTCGGCGGCTAACCGCCACCCGCGAGATCGAGATGCGTTGCTGGAGCAGCTGTTCGACGGCCTCCCCGACGATGCACTGGGTAGGGGCTACCCGAAGTCTCAGAACCATCGTGAGGCACAACCTGTCGGTTTGGCTCGGAGACATAACTGTCCCCGAAGCCATGAGACAGAAGCGTCACACGGGCAACGAGACATTCAATCGTCATGGATCTGTTCATAGGGTCACAGGTGGCATCCCGCGGGGGGCCAGCGCTTGCAGGGACGACACGTCGGGCAAAGTCAGTCAGCCCGACGTACAGCGCGACGCTCCCGGGCGCCCTCGACCAGCAGGTACAGCACCGGGAGCACAATCAGGGTGAGCACCGTTGATGACACCAACCCGCCGATGACCACGAGCGCGAGCGGCTGCGAGATGAATCCGCCATGACCGGTGAGGCCGATCGCCATCGGCACCAGGGCGAAGATCGTGGCAAGCGCCGTCATCAAAATAGGCCGCAACCGTCGGCTCGCGCCGGCGACGAGGGCATCGGGCACCGACAGGCCGCGCCGCCGGTACTGGTTGACCAGGTCGACGAGCACGATCGCGTTGGTCACGACGATTCCAATGAGCATGAGCACGCCGATGAGAGACGGAACCCCGAGCGGGATGCCGGTCACTACCTGCAGGGCGATTGCCCCGGTCGCCGCGAACGGTACAGACACGAGCAGCAACAGCGGTTGCAGCAGCGACCGGAACGTCGCCACCATCACGATGTAGACGATGAGAACGGCCACGAGCATCGCCACCCCGAGCTGCCCAAAAGCCTCGGCCTGGTCGGCGCTCACCCCACCGAGCGTCGCAGTCGCCCCGGTCGGCAGCGCCGTATCGACGAGCATCTGGCTCAGCTGCGCGTTCGCCGTGCCGAGGTCGTCACTCGCGGGCGTCGCCGACACGGTCGCCGTGCGCAGGCCCTTGGTCGTGGTGAGAGTATCCGGCCCGTCGATCTGTTCGACAGTTGCGAGGGTGGAGAGGGCTACCGGTCCCCCGCGCGTCGGTATTTGCAGCGCCGCCAGGTCAGCGGATGTCGTCGGCGGAGATTGCGCCGACAGGTACACGGTCAGGTTGGTCTCGTCGATCACGATCGACCCGATCGCGCTGGGCTGCATGGTCTGCGACACGAGGGTTCCGAGAGTCAATTCGCTGAAACCAGCCGCAGCCGCGGCATCACGATCAACGGTGACGGCCAGGTACGGCAACGAGGAGGTAAGGGTGCTCACGCTCTGTGTGATCGACGTCAGTTTCTGGACCGCGCCGAGAATGGACGTGGTCGCGGTCGTGAGGTCGGCATCCGTTGCCGCCGTGATGTCGACGGCGATGTCGGAGGAGGCCCCGAAACCACTCGCCGCAGCGACCGAGATCTCGCCAACATCGCTCAGTTTGGCCAGGGACGTGCGCGCCTGGTTTTGCACCGTATCAGCGTTGGCGCCGTCGGTCGTGGTGATCGAATAGGTCACCGCGCTCGAGGTCGGCGCCCCGCCACGAAACGCGCTCGCGGTACCTCCGCTACCAATCGACAGCTGCACGATTTCGATACCGTCGAGGTCACGCAGCGTTGTCTCGACCGAAGCGGATGCCGCATCCTGCGCGGCCAAACTGCTGCCGACCGGAAGCGTTTGCGTTACCCGGAACGTGTTCTGCCCGGTCGATCCGAGAAAGTTCACCTTCATGAACGGCAGCATGGCTGCCGTTCCGCCGAGCACGAGCACGGCCAGCAACAGCGTCGCCACGGCGTGCTTGAGCGTGAACCGAATGACCGGCAGGTAGCCCTGCTGCAGCCGGCCCGGGTTCTCGCCAGCTTCGGCGGTCGCTGACAGACCCGCCACAGCGGATGCCGCAGCCGCATGCCGCGAGTGCGCGCCGGTCGCCGCGGCGCCAGCTGCATCATCCTGCGGTTCGGAATCGAGCGCGCCGACAGCCTGCGGTGCCCGCAAAAACCAGTACGCGAGCACGGGCACGATGGTCAGCGAGACCAGTAGCGACGCCAGCAGGGCGATCGTCACGGTCAGCGCGAACGGACGAAACAGCTCGCCGGTAGACCCGCCGACGAAGGAGATTGGCAGGAACACCGTCACCGTTGTGACCGTCGAGGCCGTGATCGCTCCGGCCACCTCCCGCACGGCGAAGACGATCGTGGCGGCGCGGTCGGCTTCCGCGACGAGGTGCCGCTTGATGTTCTCGATCACCACGATCGAGTCGTCGACAACCCGGCCGATGGCGATCGTGAGCGCTCCGAGGGTGAGGATATTCAGCGAATACCCCACGCTCTGCAGCCCGATGAAGGTGATCAGCACCGAGGTGGGAATCGAGATCGCCGTAACGAGCGTGGCTCGCACCGAGAGCAGAAACACCAAAATCACGATCACCGCAAAGCCGAGGCCGAGCAGACCTTCCTGAGTGAGCGCATCGATCGACTGCTGAATGAACGGCGCCTGATCGAAGACGACCGTGAACGTGGCGGGGGCGACGGCCGCCGCGAGCTGCGGCAGAATAGCGCGCACGGCCCGGGACACGTCGACCGTGTTCGCGGCGGGCACCTTGGTGACGGCAATGGTCAGGGCGCTTTCGCCGTTCACTCGGGAGATGCTGGTGACCGGGTTGCCGGCGAGGGTGACCGTGGCGACGTCGCCTATTGTCGTGGGGGCGGCATCCGCTGTAGTGGCGGTGAAACTGCTCGAGCTGGCAACGAGCGGGAGCGCGGCGATGTCATCGACCGAGCCGAGTTTCGAGCCAGCCTGCACCGACAGGGTCGTGTCACCCTCGGTGATAGCACCGGCCGGAATCAGCGACCCGTTCTGCTGAAGCGCATCGCGCAGGCTCTGCGTGCTGAGCCCGCGCGCGGCGAGCTCGTCGGTGTTGGGCGTGATCGTGACTCGGCGGCCACTGGAGCCGACCAGGGACGCGCCCCGCACGCCGGCCACGTCGCGAATGTCGCCGAGCACGCTGCGCCCCAGCTGGTCGGCCAACGCCACGGTGTCGCTCGACGACACCGCGAGGGAGATCACCGGAAAGTCGTCGATGCTGCCGCTGATGACCTGCGGGTCAATATCGGCCGGCAGAACATTCTTAATGCGGTTGATTGCCTGGTCGATGCGGGATTCTGCCTTGACCAGGTCGGTGCCATAGGTGAAGGTGGCACTCACCAGCGACGAGTTCGTACTACTCGTCGTCGACGTTGTTTCGAGGCCGACAAGGCCCTGAATGGCGGTCTCGATCGGGGTCGACACGTCGTCGTTGACGACCTGTAGCGACGCGCCAGGGTAGCTCGTCGACACGAGAAGCTGCGGCAGCTGCAGTGACGGGATCAGCTCCTGTTTGAGGCCGGTCAGGGCCAGGCCGCCAAACACGGCCGCCACGATGGTGATCAGGGCGATCAACGCCCGATTCTTCATGCTCACTACCGCGAGAAAGTGCACCAGCTCAGTATGCCAGCGCGCGCCGCCCGCCCTTAGACTGATTTCTCGTGACTCGTCGTGTGCTTCAACTGCTGATTGGCCTCTTCCTATACGGAATCGGCATCGCCTTGATCGTGCGCGGTGGCATTGGCGTAGCCCCCTGGGATGTACTCACCCAGGGCATCGACAACCACACGCATCTTGGCTTCGGACTGATCACGATTTTGTTGAGCGGTGTCGTGCTGCTGCTCTGGATTCCCATCCGCCAGAAGCCCGGTTCCGGCACGCTGCTGAACGCCGTGCTCGTTGGCCCGGCCGCCGATGTGGGCCTGTGGCTTATTCCCGCCGACCTCGACCTATGGGCGCGTATCCTCCTCTTCGCCGCGGGGCTGCTGACGGTGGCGGTCGCGACCGGCCTCTACATCGGCGCGCACTTCGGCCCTGGTCCGCGCGACGGGCTGATGACCGGCCTACATCAGAGCACCGGCTGGAAGATCTGGATCGTGCGCACCGGCATCGAAGTGATCGTGCTCGGCATCGGCTGGGCGCTCGGTGGCAACGTGGGAATCGGCACCGTACTGTTTGCCGTGCTGATCGGGCCGTTCTGCCAGCGCACCATCCCCTTCTTTGCGATCAAGCGCCCTGCGATAGTGCCGGCGCATGATCCAGAGGCCGAGCGCGTCGCCAAGTAGTTACCCGCGTTGCGGGCCGTGGCTGGAGCGGATCAGCCGACTGTCGGCCCACAGAACTCGGTGATCGTTCCCGTGAGAACCTCGGCGAGCGCGCGTACGGACTGCGCGTCGGCCCACTCGGTGTCGGCGTGCAGGCCCCCACCGTCGGCGCCAAACACCACGCAGGGGATGCCGGCCTCGAGAATCAGTCCGGCGTCGGTCCAGAACGGTTCACCGCGCGTTTTTGCCGGGTGACCGAGCACGCGCTCGGTGTTGGTCGTGAGCGCGCGCAGGATTGGCCAGTGCGGCTCAGCCTCAAAGGCTGCCCGAGCCACCAGCCGGGTCAGCTCGAACCGAAACTGCGGTTCTTCACTGGTCAAATCGGTGAACAGTGCCCGCAATTCGGTCTCGACCTGCTCCGGGGACTGGCCAGGCAGCATCCGTCGTTCCAGGGTGAGCACGCAGCGTGCCGCGACCGTGGCGGCGTCGTCACCGCCGACGATTTTTGACACCCGCACGGCCCCGTGGCCGAGCGTGGGATGCGCCGGTTCCTGGTGCAGCTGCTGCCGCAACTCGTCGAGGGCGCGCAGCGCCAGGCCGGCATGCCAGATGGCGTCGACGCCGAGTTCTGGCTGCGAACCGTGCGCGGCGAGCCCGGTCAGCTCGAGCTCGAACCATGCGAATCCGCGGTGGGCGGTGGTGAGTTCGAGGCCGCTCGGCTCGATCACGAGGGCGGCGTCGGCACGAAAGCTGCGCAGCACCTCCTCGGTGCCGATACTGCCGAATTCTTCGTCGGCGACCAACGTCACGATCACATCCCCGGCCAGGTCGGCAGCGGATGCCCGCCCTGCCGCCACGAGAATGGCCGCGAGTCCGCTCTTGGTATCGACAGCCCCGCGCCCGTACACCCGGCCGTCGCGAAGATCTCCGCTGAACGGATCGCCCGCGTAGCTGGCAACGCCGACCGTATCGAGGTGCGCGTTGAGCATGAGCGAGCGTCCCCCGCCGGTACCACGCTTGACGCCGACGACGGAGGGCCGCCCGGGAGTCTGCTCGAGCACGGTGACGTCGAACCCCTGCCCGAGCAGCCAGTCGGCGCACCACAGAGCAATTTCGACCTCACCGGCGGCGTCAGGCACAAGGTCGGGGTTGACCGAGTCGATGCGCACGAGCTGCTGCAGTATCGCGACGGGATCAGTCTCTGGAGTCATCCTTCGAACCTAGCCCTCCCACGAGAGCGGAAAAATCGCTGCTTCAGGGGTACTGAAGCGACACTTTTCCCGCTTTCGCGCGAAATCGGGGGGGCGTGGGTAGGGTTCAGCATGGGTAAAACGTCGCGGTGGGGACTGATTCCGGCAGCGATGCTGAGCGCATCCGCTGTACTGCTGTTTGCGCTGCGGATGCCGGTGGCCGGCTACGCTGCGCTGGCCGGCGGCCTCGCACTGGCGCTGGTGATCGACCGGGCGTTGTTTCGTGATCTGGCGTTGATTGGCATTGGGCTTGTCATCATCAGCTCGATCTCGGTCGAGGCGAACATTAGCTACTCGAATATTGCTCTGATGGGAACGGTCTTGAGCCTGTCGGTGGCCGTGCCGTATCTGCTCTCGCGCTTCTACTTCAAGGATCACGCGATCCGGTTTCCCATTCGCACCGGCCAGCGCTGGACCCGGCTCGAACGAGCCTATTTGCCGATCGTGCTGCTGCTGGGTTACCTAATTTTGCCGAGCTATTTCATCGGGTCCGGCGCGTTTCAGAACTGGCCGGCGGTCACGGCGCCCGATGAAATTGCCCGACTGTTTGTGGGCGTGGGTTTCGTGGGTATCTGGGACGAATTGTTTTTCATCTGCATCGCGTTCGCGCTGTTGCGGCGGCACTTTGCCGACTGGCAGGCCAATATTCTGCAGGCCGTGATTTTCTCATCGTTTCTGTGGGAGCTCGGCTACCAGTCGTGGGGGCCGCTGCTGACCGTGCCGTTCGCGCTGCTGCAGGGCTACACCTTTGCTCGCACCCGGTCACTGACCTACGTGGTCTGCGTGCACCTTCTGTTCGACGTTGTGGTGTTTCTCGTGCTCGTGCACGCCCACAATCGCCACTGGCTGGCGATCTTTCTGTACTGACGCCCTTGCCACTCGCAGGAACGCGATATATCGTGTCTTGTAGGACACGCGATATATCGTGTCTTTAGCGAAAGGACAACACGGTGTCATTGGAAAAATGGCTGGTCGGCCCGGGGCAGACCAAAATTATCGATGTCGAATTGGTGCGCAAGCTCAAGGTCGGACTGATCGCTGGCACGGTCAACATCATCGGCCATGACGAGCCCGGCGCCCGCATCGAAGTGCACGGTGTCACGGGTAAGGATCTCAAGATTTCAATGGACGGCGACCGCCTAGAGATCGACCACCCTCAACTGCGCTGGGACAACTTCATCGAGGTCTTTGCCTCGTTTCGCGGAACCGCGCGCGCCGAGGTGAGCATCTCGGTCCCCCGCGACGTCGCCCTCCGCTTCGGAGTTGTCTCGGCCGATGCGCTCGTCTCGGGCCTGCGCAATGATGCCAAGCTCAGCACCGTCTCGGGCGATCTCGTCATTGACGATGTCGAGGGCGACCTCGAGCTGAACGCGGTGAACGGTGAGATCTCGGTGCGGGGCCACGTCGGAGCGCTGGCGGTACACACGGTGTCTGGCGATTTCACGGCGAGCGGCAACATCCGCAAACTTTCGCTCGACGGGGTCTCGAGCAACGTGTTTCTCGACCTGACCGGCACACCAGATGCGATCGTGACGAATTCGGTCAGCGGCAACCTCACCGTTCGACTGGAGCCGGGCGTGTCCGCGCGGTACCACCTCAACACCCTCTCCGGCACCCTCCAGCTCGACGACCACACCGTGCGTACGGCGTTCGGCAAGGGCTACGAAGGCTCCACCGGTACCCTCGACGGTAGCTGGATCGACATGCGCGCCAACTCGGTGTCCGGCGATATCTCGGTTGTGCGCAGCGAAATTACCGGCGCAGCGTCGACCAGCGCAGCAGCGACCACTGCAACATCAAACACTGCAACATCGACCACTGCCACATCGACCACTGCAACGGATGCCGCAGCGCCGGCTTCCGCCGACGCCCCCAAGGACCAGGCATGAGCGCCATGTTCGCCCACGGAAGCCTGCGCCTCTACCTGCTGAGCCTGCTCGCCGAGCGCCCCCGGCACGGCTACGAGCTCATTCAGGCCCTCAGCGATCGCTTCGGCGGAACCTACAGCCCCAGCGCCGGCACCATCTACCCGCGCCTGGCCAAGCTCGAGGAGGACGGCCTCGTCACCAAATCGGCCGATGGCCGCAAGACGGTCTACGAAATAACGGATGCCGGCCGCGCCGAATTGCTCGCCCGCGAGAGTGAACTCGGCGCAATCGAAGACGAGGTGACCGACTCCGTGCGGCGACTCGCCGACCAGGTACGCAGCGGCGTCAACTCCGCCATGAAAACCCTGCGCGCCGACCTGGCTTCGGCCGCCCGGCAGGCACGCGAAGCCGCCACCGCGGAGCCGCACGGCTACGACGGTACCGCCGAATCCTGGGACAACCCCACCGCGGAGCAACCGCGTCCGACGCCTCCGTCGACCGATGCGCCCGAGTCATCCGCTCGCGTGGACTCGCGCCTCGCCCTGCACGAAGCCGACATGGTGCTGAACGAATTCCGGCAGCAGCTTCGCACAGATCTGCGCACGCAAGCGGCCCGCTCGGTCGTTCCGCCGGACACCGTTTCGTCGCTCCGCCGCCAGCTTGCCGACGTGCGCGCGAGCGTCCTCGCGACGCTGCACCCGTAGTCCCAACTTTCCGGGTCGGCCGCCGCCACTTCGCGGTGCGCGGGAGTTGCGCCGCTGCGCGGGAGGCCCAACTCCCGCGCACTGGCGCAGCTCCCACGCCACGCGGTGCGCGGGAGCTCTGGCCCTGCCGGATGTCCCGCAGACTGGCGCAAGTCCCGCGTAACGAGCCCGGCCAGCACCGCCCGGGAGCCGGAAGTCCCGCGCACTGGCGCAGCTCCCGCGCAGCGCAGTCCACACCTAGCCGGTAGCCCCCGGCATCCGTTTCGCGAACCAGAACACTCCAAAAGTGGGCGCCGACTTGACACGGGCTACCGGGGGTGTAGTGTCGACCCTCGTGACACCCGAGGCGAATGCCCCCGTACCGGAAAACCGATCGCCTAAGCGGTGGATCATCGGCGACCCGCTCCCCACCGAGCACTTAGACGGTCAGCTGCTTCCCAAGCACCTCGCTCTTCCCATCTTTGCCAGCGACCCGCTGTCGAGCGTGGCGTACGCGCCGCAAGAGCTCCTGATGATTTTGACCCTCGGCGGGCTGGCATTTTTGAGCTTTGCACCGTGGGTCGCCGCGGTCGTCGTCATGCTGCTCGTCGTCGTCGTCGCGTCGTATCGCCAGCTGATCAAGGCCTACCCATCTGGCGGCGGTGACTACGAGGTCGCCCACAAGAACCTGGGTGAAAAGGCCGGCCTGGTCGTCGCATCCGCTCTGCTGGTGGACTACGTGATGACCGTGGTCGTCTCGGTCGCCAGCGGCGTGGACAATATCATCTCCGCCCTGCCCTTTCTGGCGCCATTGCGGGTAGAGCTCGCGGTAATCTTCATCATTCTGCTCGCAGCGGTGAACCTGCGCGGCGTAAGAGAGTCGAGCAAGGCCTTCGCCCTCCCGACCTACCTGTTCATCGGCAGCGTGCTGCTCATGATCGTCGTCGGCCTCGTTCGGGCGTTTCTCGGCGATGCGCCGGTGGCAGAATCGGCCGGGTACGAGGTGCAGGGCGAGAACCTCGCTCAAGCCGCGTTTGTTCTGTTGCTGCTGCGCTCCTTTGCAAGCGGATGCAGCGCGCTCACCGGGGTCGAAGCCATCGCCAACGGGGTCCCCGCGTTCAAACACCCCAAGGTCAAGAACGCCCAGCGCACCCTCACCCTGATGGGCGCTATCGCGATCGTGCTGTTTGTCGGGCTGACCGCGCTCGCGCTGATCTCGCAGGTGCACTATGCGGAACGCGCCTGCGACCTGATCGGCTGGGCCGAGTGCGCCACCGCGCCGCAGCGCAGCCTGATCGCACAGGTAGCTGCGGCAACGTTCGGCGACTTCTCCATCATGTTCTTCGTGCTGCAGGCAGCGACAGCTGCCGTGCTCCTCTTGGCCGCGAACACCGCATTCAATGGCTTTCCGCTGCTCGCCTCCGTACTTGCGCGCGACAAGTACGCACCCAAGTCGCTGAGCACCCGTGGCGACCGCCTGATCTACTCCAACGGAGTGGTACTGCTCGCCCTCGCCGCGTGCGTGATCGTGGTCGTGTACCGGGCCAACCTCACCGTGCTCATCCAGCTCTACATCATCGGTGTTTTCGTGTCGTTCACTCTCGGGCAGACCGGTATGGTACGGCACTGGCTGAAACTACTGAAAAAGAACCCGCCCAACCGCGGCTCGATCATCATGAGCCTGTCCATCAACGGATTCGGCGCCCTGCTGACCGGTGTCGTGCTGATCGTCGTGACCGTCACCAAGTTCACGCACGGTGCCTGGCTGGTCTTTGTCATGATGCCGGTGCTGTTCTTTCTCATGATGGGGGTGAATCGGTACTATCGCGACGTCGCCAAGGAGATCGAGGTAGACCCCATCACGACGTTTGGCGCGAAGGGTGATCATGCGATCGTGCTCGTCGGCAAGATGCAAAAGCCCGTCCTCAAGGCGCTCGATTACGCCATCGCCGCGCGCCACGTGAGCCTAGAAGCTGTGCATGTCTCCATCGACACCATCGAGACCAAGGAGTTAAAGCGCGACTGGGTCAAGCAGAACATTCAGGTACCACTGCGCATCGTCGCCTCGCCGTACCGCGACATCAGCTGGCCGCTGATTAGCTACATCAAGGATCGTCGCGTGGATCACGGCGCTGAGGTTATTACCGTCTACACGCCGATCTACATCGTCGGCCACTGGTGGGAGAACCTGCTACACAACCACAAGGCCCGCCGATTGCGCCAGAAACTTATGATGGTGCACGGAGTGACTATCGCGCTTGTGCCCTGGCTACTCGATTCTTCCGAGCTCGTCTACGGGCGGAGGTCTCGCCCCATTCCCGGCCAAGACCGCCGCGGCGAGCCCGTGCGGTCACGCCCGGTTTCGCGCCGGCCGCTCGCCCCGCCGACGGGAACAACGGACCCGGCGATGAAGTCGAGTCCGGCCGTCGTTACCGCTCAGTCGCGACCATCAGCATCCCGGCGTCGCAAGCGCAAATAGCGCGGATTGCAGCGCCGCCGCGACGAACACCGGGACACCGTCGTGCTCTCAACCTGTTCTTATCCTGCGGATCAGCCACCGATCAGCACGAGATGGGGGGCTAGGCCCGCCATGCTAAACTAAGCTCTAGATTTTACACATTCCGTTCGGCAAATCCCGAGGGTCTCGCGACCTGCTCGGCCTGGCATCGTAAGGGGGTCACGCATGGGGCGCGGCCGTCAAAAAGCAAAGCACACCAAGGTAGCTCGGGAGTTGAAATATTTCAGCCCGGATACTAACTACAATGCGCTCGAGCGCGAACTGACCGGGCATCCGTCCGATCCGCAGCTCGACGAAGACCTGGCCAAATGGCCGGAGTACGAAGCGGACAAGGCCAAAAAGGCCGCCGGTGGCGACGCCAAGAATTCTGTCGACGATGACGACGATCCGGATGGCGACGACGACCGGTATGTCGACCACTACGCGACCGAAGACGAGAAGAAGCGCGCCTAGCACGGCCGCGCCGTTCGCGGCATCCTCAATTCGTTGCGTCGCTGCCGCCAACGTCTGCGATTTGTCAATCACGAGTCGCTCTGCTGTTTACCGCTGGCGCGCCTGGCCTGCCATGCGCTCCCGCACGGCACGGCAGCGCGTGCAGCAAGCCGGCTCGCCACTGTCAGCGAGTGTGACAGCGGAGGCAAGCAAGCGGCCGCGCCACTGTCGGCGCACCCGGCTGCGCAGGGTAGAAAACGGCCGCGCCGCGTGCGCCTGAGTCGGGAGCTAGTTCGCGTAGGCCCCGACGAGACGCACGGCTCCGCCATTGACGCCCTTGGCGCCCTGCTCGAACCCGGTCAGGTCGTGTGCGGCACGTGAAACACGCCCGGCGACCCAGGCGGCAATGCCGCTCGTTGCCAGTCGCGCAATAACCGATGACGCGGATGCCGCATCCACGACCGCAAACATGCCCACTCCGAGGTTCCAGGTTCCCTCCGCGCTTTCCAGCGTGGACCCGGCCATGTCGCCGAGCACCCGGAACACCGGTGCCGGCGACCAGGTGGACCGGTCGACCTCGACCCACGATCCGACGGGCAGCACGCGGGCGAGGTTGGCCGCGATGCCGCCGCCAGTGACGTGGCTGAGCGAGTGGATGGCTCCGGCCAACTCTGGATCACCCAGCACGTCCAGCAGCGGGCCGGTGTACAGGCGGGTCGGCTCCAGCAGAACCTCACCAACCATGCCGCCGAGTTCGGCAGACATGTCGGTGTAGCCAATGCCACGCTGGGAAAGAATGTGGCGCACGAGCGAGTAGCCGTTGGAGTGCAGGCCACTCGAGGCCATCGCGATGACGACGTCGCCGGAGAGAACCTTGTCGGCGCCGAGCACCTGGTCGGCCTCGACAACGCCGGTGGCTGCGCCGGCCACGTCATAGTCGTCTGGACCGAGCAGACCCGGGTGCTCGGCGGTTTCACCGCCGACGAGGGCGGTTCCGGTCTCCGAGCAGGCGCGGGCGATGCCGGCCACGATCGCCGCGATGCGCTCCGGCACGACCTTGCCGCAGGCGATGTAGTCGGTCATGAACAAGGGGCGAGCGCCGACCACGATGATGTCGTCGACGACCATGCCGACCAGGTCTTGACCGATAGTGTCGTGCTTATCGATAGCCTGGGCGATGGCAACTTTGGTGCCGACACCATCCGTTGAGGTGGCCAGCAGGGGCTGCCGAAACTTGGTGAGGAACGACACGTCGAACAGTCCGGCGAAGCCGCCGACCCCGCCCCAGACCTCTGGACCGTGCGTCTTCGAGACGGCGGACTTCATAAGCTCAACCGCAAGGTCGCCGGCCCGGGTGTCGACTCCGGCTGCTGCATATGACGCATTAGGAGCACTGGGGGCACTGTACGTATTCGTCATTCTGGTCTTCCCGGGTCACCAAACGGCACCTGCCCCAGTCGGGCGAGGGCTTCTTCTCTTCGGACGGCGGGCGCCAGCACGGCTTCCAGATCGGAATCCGGGCCGGGGTCGCATCCATTTGATGCCGCCGGTCGCTCGAGCAGGTTCTTGCCGAGGTGCTGTGATTCGGGCAGCGCGATGGGGTAGACACCGGTGAAGCAGGCGGTGCAGAGGCGTTCACGCGGCTGCTCGGTGGCCTCGATCATGCCGTCTTCGGAGAGGTAGCCGAGACTGTCTGCGCCAATCGACTGGCGCACCTCGTCGATTTCGAGGCCGGTCGCCACGAGCTCGGCGCGGCTGGCGAAGTCGATGCCGTAGAAGCATGGCCAGGTAATGGGAGGACTCGAAATGCGCACGTGTACCTCGGCGGCGCCGGCCTCCCGCAGCATGCTCACGAGGGCGCGCTGGGTGTTGCCGCGCACGATCGAATCGTCGACCACGATCAGGCGCTTGCCCTTGATAACGCTCTTGAGCGGGTTCAATTTCAAACGGATGCCGCGCTGCCGGATGGTCTGGGACGGCGCGATGAAGGTGCGCCCCACATAAGAGTTCTTGACCAGGCCCTGACCGAACGGGATACCGGAGGCCTGCGCATACCCGATAGCGGCCGGAGTGCCAGATTCCGGGGTCGGGATAACCAGGTCGGCCTCGACCGGATGCTCGCCGGCGAGCCGGCGCCCCATTTCGACCCGTGCTTCGTACACGCCGCGGCCGGCGATGGTGGTGTCGGGGCGGGCCAGATAGACGTATTCAAAGACGCAGCCCTTGGGGTCGGCCGTGGCGAAGCGCTGCGAGCGCAGCCCGTTCTCGTCGATGGTGATGAGTTCGCCGGGTTCAACCTCGCGCACGAAGCTCGCGCCGACGATGTCGAGGGCGGCGGTTTCGGAGGCGACAACCCAGCCACGTTCGAGGCGTCCGAGCACGAGCGGGCGGACGCCCTGCGGGTCGCGGGCCGCATAAAGCGTGGTTTCGTCCATGAATACCAGGCAGTAGGCGCCGCGGAGGAGCGGCAAGACCTCAAGCGCCGTGGCCTCGAGGGTATGGTCGAGGTCTCCGGTGAGGAGTGCGGTGATCACGGCGGTGTCGGTGGTGTTGCCACGGGCCAACTCGCCGTCAACTTGGGGGTAGCGCTCGCGCACGAGCTGCATCAGCTCGGCGGTGTTGGTGAGGTTGCCGTTGTGGCCCAGGGCCACCGTTCCGCCCGCGGTGCGGCCCAGGGTCGGCTGCGCGTTCTGCCAACTCGACGAACCCGTCGTGGAATACCGGGTGTGCCCGACGGCGATGTGCCCGAGCAGGGTACTCAGCGAGGCCTCGTTGAAGACCTGCGAGACGAGCCCCATGTCTTTATAGATGAGAATCTTGCTGCCGTCGCTCGTGGCGATCCCGGCTGATTCCTGGCCGCGGTGCTGCAGGGCGTAGAGGCCGAAATAGCTAAGCTTCGCCACCTCTTCGCCGGGAGCCCAGACGCCAAAAACCCCACACGCATCTTGTGGGCCCTTCTCGTTGGGTAGAAGATCGTGATTTAACAGTCCGTCGCCACCGGGCAAGCCGCAGCCTCTTTACTTCTCGTTGAACGCTTGGAAATCGTCGTTGGGGGTGCCGGAGTCAGGCTCAGCGGCACGCAACTCGTTGGTACCGTTTTCGTTGGTACTGAGTTTGTTGGTACTGAGTTCGTTCGCGCCCAGTCTATCCGCGACCACCGACATCTTCGAGCGGCCAATGATGCGGTCGATCACGAGGGCAACGACCGCTCCGAGGGCGGTACCGACGGCAACCCCGCCGAGCAGCAGAAAGCCGAAGATCGCCGCCCGGCTGTACTCGTCGTTCTCCGGAAAAGAGAGCGTGAGAATGAGGGCGAGTAGCACGCCGACGATAGCGCCGAGCAGCATGAAATTGCGGTACCGCGGCGCCCGATGCAGGGTCACTGTCGTCTCGGCCAGCAATTTTTCGTTGCTGGCGTTAGTCTCATGCGACGGGTTCTGGGGCTGCTCAGAAGAACTCACTCGTTCATTGTCCCATGAGCGGATGCGAGACTGATCGTATGAACACGATTGCGGTACTCGGAAGCGCCAACATGGACCTCGTCGTGCGGCAGGCACGCCTACCCCGCCCCGGCGAGACGATTTTCGGGGCCGATTTCAGCACCGTTCCCGGTGGCAAAGGACTCAACCAGGCGGTCGCCGCAGCGCGGTTGGGCGCGGCCGTGAACTTTCTGGGAGCTGTGGGAGCTGATGCCTATGGAAGCGAGTTGCGCGCGCTGCTACTGGCCGAGGGCATCCGTTCTGACGGGATCTCCACAGCGGATGCCCCCACCGGCACCGCGCACATTTCGGTCGTGGACAGCGGTGAGAATTCGATCGTCGTGGTGTCTGGCGCGAATGCGACCGTCACGACGCTCAGCGATGAGCAGCAGGCTGCCGTTGCGGAGTCGGCGTTTTTGGTCATGCAGTGCGAGCTGCCGATCTCCGTGTTGGTCGAGGGGATCGCTGCGGCCAGCACCGCCGGCGTATTCACGGTCTTGACTCCTGCCCCGGTGGTGCCGCTGCCGAAGGGGTTTCTTGCCTCGGTCGACCTCATCGTGCCGAACCAAATCGAGGCCGCCGAACTGACCGGGGAAAGCGACCCGGTGCGCGCGGCCGAGGTGCTCAGCGCCGGCAAGACCTGGGCTATCGTGACGCTCGGCTCGGAAGGATCGGTCGTGGCCTACGACGGCGAAGCGCTCGGGCTCGCACCGGCCCGCCCGGTGACGGCCGTCGACACGACGGCGGCGGGCGACACTTTCGTCGGTGCGCTCGTGGCGCGGCTGGCTGCGGGATTTGTGCGCGGTGCGGCGGTGACGCCCGACCAGATGATCGAGGCCGTGCGCTACGCGACGCTCGCATCCTCGATCGCGGTGACGCGGGCCGGGGCAACCTCATCGATGCCCACCCGCGCTGAGGTCGAGCAGATTCTCGTCTAACGAGTTCGCGCGAGCGCAAAAAGTGCCCGTGTGAGCTAGTCAATCGGGCACTTTTTGCGCTCTGGCGAGATGTCAGCGGCGGGTTCGGAGAATGCGAATGGCCACGAGAGCAATCACGGCTGCGGCGACAGCACCGAGCAGAATCAGCGCGATGGTCCAGATGTTGAACGGCGCGACGTTATCGACGACATCGACCTCTCCGACGACACCGCGATCGTCGGTGGGGGCGTCGGTGCCGGACGCGGCGCGCGGGGCGGTGGTCGAGGCATCCGTTTGCACTGCGGCCAGCTCTGCGGCAAGCTCTGCGGCGATCTCGGCCGCGAGCGCCACGCTGGCCGTGTCAGCGAGCGCCTGCGAGGCAGCGGTGAGCATGGCTGGAACCACGACCTTAGTCGAGCTAGACCCGGTGAACGCGGGGGCGGACTCCGGGGCTGGTGTCGCACGGGGCGCCGTCACCTCCGGCACCGTCATCTCCGGCACCGTCACCTCCGGCACCGTCACCTCCGGGACCACCACTGGCGCAGTGACCGTCAGGGTGCGCACCTCGGAATAGGCGTTGGCGCCGTATGAATCTGCGGAGTAGGCGAACCAGCCGTGCGTTCCCACGCCGGGGTTCCAGCTGGCGGTCACCGTCGTGCCGCTCGTCACGGCGTCGAAGCCGGCGATTTCGGAATTCGTCAGGATGTCAACGGTGAAGGCATCCGTGGCGAGGGATTTCTGCATCGACGTCATGCCGAAGGCCGAGTAGGGCACCGTGAATTCCTGGTGCTCCAGGTCGAGGGTGGGATCGTCGGAGTTGTAGATGTCGAGATACGGCGAGTAGGTGCGCACGCTGATCTGCTCGGCCACGTTGTCGAAGTGCAGCAGCCGCAGAAAGGACTGGCCGCCCTCTGGCAAGCCCTGGTAGTCGAACAGCATCTGGTAGACCGAGCGATCGGGGGTGCCGTCATCGTTGTCGTCGAACTGATCAATGCGGGTGAAAGCGTCGTGATAATGGCCGGAGAAGACCATGGCCACGTTGGCGTTCGGTGCGACGACCTCGTCGTAGATCTGCTGCGGCACCGCGCCGAGACCGCCGGTGGTGAGCATGTACTCGTGCAGGTTGAGAATGGCCGTGCGCTCGGGGTACTGGGCGAGCACCTCGTTCAGCCAGGCGATGCCGTCGGCGCTCGGCGCCCAGCCCAAGTAGAGCATGATGAAGTCAATTCCACCGGCCGTGATCAGATCGTAGTGGCCGCGGTTATCTTCAAAGCTACCGCCATACCAGGGGTTGGCGTCATACCGCTCGGCCCCGAAATTGGCCTTGTACGCCGCGTAGTCGGCGTCTTTCTGGCCGACATCGTGGTTTCCGGCGAGCACACCGTAGGGCAGCTCGGCGTCGTCGAGCATGCTGTAGGCCGCATTCGCGTTGGCCCACTGGTGTTCAGCTTCGAAGTTATCCACGATATCGCCGGTGTGGAACAGGTACTGCAGGTTCAGCGCCGTGCGCTGCTTCAGCAGGTAGTCGTGAATGTCGAGTTGGCGCTGGAAGAACGTGTCGTTGTAATACTGCGTGTCGGATTCCACGGCCAGCGTGAAGTCATAATCCGCCCGCGCGGTGTCGTTCACATTATTGACCGGCAGCGTGCTCGACCGATCGGAGAGATCGGCGCCGGCGAAGCCTTCGGAATGCTGAATCAGCACCGTCATGACCTGGTTCTGCATATGGTCGAGTGCTGGCACCATCGCGTCGAGGGTGAACGCGGTGGCTCCCTCGCCGATGGTCACGTGCCGGTCGAATTCCTCCCAGGCGCCCGTCGTCAGGTTCTGCACGTAGAGCAGCACCTTGGCGTCGGCGTTCGCAGTGCCATCCCAGCGCACCCGCGCGGTGAAATCAGCACCGGCATCCGCTGGCACATCAACCTCGAACAGTTGGTAGGGAAACTCCGACTCGGAGGTGACCGGCGCAGTAGCACCGTCGAGTCGCGCCATCGCTGTGACCTGATCATCGGTCAGCAGAGTTTTTTCCGCCCGATCGGTGCCGTTCGCGATGGCCGTGGTGCCCGAATAGCCGCGCACACTGCTGTCGGCAGCGGATGCCACGAATCCCCGCCGGAAGGTGACGTCGAGCTGGTCACCGGTCGGGTCGGTCGCCCGTGCGCTGAGGTCAATCGGCCCCTCCTCGACGACGGCGCCGTCGAGCGGCGTGATCAGTTCGTTGCCGGGCTCCTCGACGGGGGTCGAGAACACGGTATTCAGCACACCAACATTGCCAACCATGTCCCTGGCCGTAAGCACCAGGGTGTGTTCACCATCGGCGAGTTGGATCGACGAGGTGGCATAGGGCAGCTCGATGGCCCGGCCATCGAGGGTCGCGACGAGCGTGTCGAAGCCGGCGCCGGCATCCGTCGCGCCGCCCTCGATCATGAACTCGCCTTGGTAAAGCGTTCCGGCGACAGCGGATGTCGTCACGACCGGAGCCGTGTTGTCGACCGTCACCGTGCGGGTCAGCGTGTCGACGCCGTTGCTCGCCAGCACACTGTGCGCGCCGTCGGCGACAGCAGCGGTATCCCAGGAATGCGCGACGGCCATGAATGCGTCACTCGGAATAGTGAAGCTCGCATCGTAGAAGTCGAGCTTGCCGGCGCTGTCACCCATGTTGAGAACCAGGGTGGGGTCGCTATAACCAACGGGCTGCAGGCTACGCCCGTCGGGCAGCACGAGGCGGGGGTTGCGAATCTGAAAGTCGTCGTTGTTCTCGTTCGGGTTGATCTCGGGGGCAACCTTCGAGCCGGCCCAGACGCTCACGACGAGGTCCTCGCCCTGGGTCACGTGGGTCAGCGGTACCGGTGTTGCAATGGTTTCCCAGCCCGTCGGGATGCCGTCGTCGAAAATGTGTAATATGTCGGTCCCGGCCAGCACACCGTTTTGAAAGAACGTGTTCACTGCGGTGACCTCGAACACGAATTGGGGTGCGAACTCCAAGTCGGGGCTCGTATGCACGACCTGATTGTCGATGCTCAGGGTCATGCCGTCGGCGCTGCTGTCGCCGGCCGCCGAGAGCGTGGTGCTGCCGGCCACGAATTGGCCGTCGGTGACGTTGAGCCGCACCGGAGAGTTATCAACGCCGGTCAGGTCAACCCGTACCACCGGGGTGCTGCTCTCTGTGCTGCCGTCGTCGGCCGTGAAGTAGTACTCGTACCAGCGCTTGCCGGTGAGATCGACCCGCTGCAGGTCGTGCCGGTAGCCGTCGGCGCCGTCGGTCGACAGGTTTGTCGCCACGAATTCGGTGTCGATATTGCTCTTGAGGTGCACCTCGACCGTGCGAGCTTGTACGTCGTCGGTGACGGTGGCAGAGAGAGTGAAGTTCTGCGCGGGATCGATTTCACCGAGGGTGTGGTCGGTGATCGCGGGTGGCGTGCTGTCATCGGCAACGATTTTGAGGTCACTGGCAACCTGCGCCGCAAACACCGTGCCCGGGTTGGCCGCGACTTTGGCGAGGTTCAGCTGCCGCGCCGGATTGCTGCCATCGTTGCCGTACTGGATGCCGACGTTCGGATCGACATCGTCGACGCTGTTGAGGTTGTAATAGGCGGTGTTGACGCTGAAACCGGTATTGGTCAGAATCTCTATGCCGCGCGCCGAACCGTTGGCCATGCCGCCGGCGAAGACCTCGACCAGGTCGGTACCGAAGGTCAGACTCGACCCGAATGCGGCGTTGAATTCGGTTGCCGTGAGAGTGTCGTTCTGGCCATTTTTGATCCAGAACACGAGGGTGCCGCCGGGCGCGATGACCACGTCGCTCGGGGTGCTCGGCCAGCGCACCGTTGAGCTGTTGGTGAGGTCGGCGAGGGGATACAGGTAGTTGAGCGTGTAGTCCGCAAAGTTGATGGGGTCCGCGGTGGCGTTGTACACCTCAATGAACTCGAAGCCGTCGGCCGACCCGACGTTGGTGCTGTCCGGTGTGATTTCGGTGATCTGCAGTGGGGCGGTGTCGGCGTTGGAGGGTGCCGAGGTCGCGGTTGGTGTCGGCGTTGCGGTGGCAGTTGGTGTCGGCGTCGGTGCGGTTTTCGGGGCAGGGTTACCGGGGGTCGGAGTACCGAGTGATTGCACCAGTTCCTGCGACAGCGACGCGCTCGAGGCCGGGGCGCCGAAGTGGGAGCTGGCGTCGACGGCGACGGATCCGGTTGGATAGAACGCCCAGCTGATCGCGGCCCCTGTGCCGTCGATGATGCGGATGCCGCGATTGCCGCCATTGGCCATCCCCGACTGACCGGTGACCCGAACCACCGGATACGCGTCGACCGAATCGGTTTCGCTGGCGAAGTGCGCACGGAAATCAGCTTCGGTGAACGCCTGGGTATTGACGGTGGCGGTGCTGTAATCGAGCCAGAACACGGTGGTTCCCTCTGCTGCAATGACCGTGCCGGTCGGCACGACGAACGGCACGTCTTTAATACGGTCATCCGAGTCCGCAAAGATGTAGTTCAGGCCGACGCCCGCATCATCGACGTCGATATCAACCGTCGTGGTGTTGGTCACCTCGAAGAACTCGAAATTGTCGTAGCCCACGTTATCCGGGGTGATTTCGGTGACCAGAAGCGGTGGGATCGCCACGTCGGTTGCCGCAGCTGCCGACAGCTCTCCGGAACTGACCCCCGCTCCGACACCGATCAGCAGCACGAGGCCGAGAGCGGTCAACGACGGACGGAAGGGACGAGACAAAATGCGCACGGAGTGAGACCTTTGGTTCATGGGCGGACTCGCTCACGATAGGAAGCCTGGACGTCGGGTCGATGACATCCTGGTGAACGGACGGGGTCACCACCCACCCACTTCGGGGTGCCGCCGTCACTCGAGAGCACAAAAAGTGCCCGGATGGATGGGTCAAACGGGCACTTTTTGCGCTCTCGCGGGAGGGTTAGATTACCGGCACATGCCCGGTTAGGTCGGCGCGGGCGCCGGAGGCGTGGATGGCGCCGGAGGCTAGCCCGTCGGTCCAGCGCAGGGCGCCGGTGGCGAGCGCTAGCCAGGTGGCGGCATCCGTTTCGATGACGTTGGGCGGGGTGCCGCGAGTGTGACGCGGGCCGCCGACGCACTGCACGGCGCCGAACGGCGGCACGCGCACCTCGAGGGTGTTGCCTTCGGCCTGTTCGGCCAGCAGCTGCAGGGTGTATCGCACCGCTTGCGCGCGGATATCTCGGCTCGCGCTGACACCGTCGGCGAGGGCTGCCCGCACGGCCGCACGGCCTGCTCCGTCGTCAATTCGTGCTCGTGCCATGGTTCCAGTCTGCCCGATCAGGCGGCTGGCGTGTACTCCACGACGGCCAGCAGCGAGGTTTTGCCGAAGAACGCGCTCATCCAGTTGGTCTGGAGCGTCACGGCGACGATGCGCGCGTCAGGCAGGGGAATCAGCGCCAGGCGCAGGGCCTCCGAGGCGTTCTCC
This sequence comes from Cryobacterium sp. Y11, assembly GCF_002929535.1. Classification (GTDB taxonomy): domain Bacteria; phylum Actinomycetota; class Actinomycetes; order Actinomycetales; family Microbacteriaceae; genus Cryobacterium. The sequence goes on along the minus strand of NZ_PJJO01000059.1, from coordinate 259,729 downwards.
AAGCTGTAGCCGGGAACGCTGACGGTCACAAGTGTTTGAGTGGGGATGAGGGCCATGCCCACACCCTATTCCTGGGGCTGGTGGCCCCGAGGCATCGGGTAGCCTGAAACGGTGAAAATTTTGGTCCTTGGTTCCGGTGCCCGCGAGCACGCCATCATCACCGCGCTGCTCCGTGAGCAGCCGCGGCCGAGCGTCGAGTGTGCGCCCGGCAACGCCGGCATTGCGGCCGAGGTTCCGGTCGTCGCCCTCGACCCCAACGACCCGGTCGCCGTGACCGACTATGCCGTGCTGAACAGCATCGAACTCGTCGTCATCGGGCCGGAGGCTCCGCTCGTTGCCGGCGTCGCCGATGCCCTGCGCACCCGCGGCATAGCCGTGTTCGGGCCCGACCGGGCCGCCGCCGCGCTCGAAGGAAGCAAAACCTTCGCCAAACGCATCATGGATGAAGCCGGCGTTCCCACCGGCCGCGCCGTGCGCGCCGGAACCCTCGCCGAAGCCGAAGCCGCCCTCGACGAATTCGGCGCGCCGTACGTCGTCAAGGCCGACGGCCTCGCCGCCGGCAAGGGTGTGCTGGTCACCGAGGATCGCGCCGCAGGCCTCGCCCACGCCACGTTCTGGCTCGAACACGGCAGCGTTCTGATCGAAGAATTTCTCGACGGCCAGGAGATTTCGCTCTTTCTGCTCAGCGACGGACAGAATGTGCTGCCACTCTCCCCCGCTCAGGACTACAAACGTGCCCTCGACCGCGACGCCGGGCCCAACACCGGCGGCATGGGCGCCTACTCGCCGCTGCCCTGGCTCGACGCCCAGTTCGGCAGCGAGAACGAGTTCGTCGACGAGATCATCGCAACCGTCGCGCTGCCGACCGTGCGCCAGCTCGCGGCGGAGAGCACCCCGTTCGTCGGGCTGCTCTACTGTGGGCTTATTTTGACGGATGCCGGCATCCGCGTGATCGAGTTCAACGCGCGCTTTGGAGATCCAGAGACGCAGGTCGTGCTGCCGCGCCTGCTGACGCCCCTGTCGGGCCTGCTGTTCGCGGCGGCGACCGGCGGTCTCGGCGCGTTGGCCCGGCCGGAGTTTTCCGCGGATGTGGCCGTGACCGTGGTGCTCGCGAGCGAAAATTACCCACAAGATCCGCTGGTCGGGCGCGAGATCACCGGACTTGCTGCCGCTCTGTCTGGTCACGGTGTCACGATCGCTCACGCGGCAACGGCCCTCATCGACGGTGCCCTCGTGTCGACCGGCGGTCGAGTGCTCAGCGTCGTCGCAGTCGGCGATTCCTTCACCCAGGCCAGAGCCCGGGCCTACGAGGCCATCGGTCAGGTGCACCTCGCCGGTGCCCACTTTCGTACGGACATCGCCGCCCGGGTCACCTGACCCTTGGCATCCGCTCGGCGAGCCGTGAGGTTGAGGTCGAATTTCACAAGCAGCAGAGCCCGGCTCACGGCTCGACGCGAAATTCGGCCCCGATGCCATCGCCATAGTGGGTTCAGGCGCGCCGTCCCATCGCACGGAACTTCGACACTCTGCGCAGCAGCAGCTCGTCAACGGACACGCTCGAGAGCGTGGACAACTCGTATTCGATGGCCGCGGCCATCCGCTTGCAGAATGCCTTTCCTTCTTCGGCTGCATCCGGACGCTCGTCGACAATGTGGTCGACGATCCCGTTGGCATAGAGCGACGCAACGTTCACGCCCTGTGCCTCCGACATGGCCGGGGCGAATTCCGTCGTACGGTGCACGATGGCACTCGCGCCCTCGGGCGGCAGCGGTGACAGCCAGGAATGCTGTGCGGCGATGGTGCGGTCGGCCGGCAACAGCGCGAGCGCCCCACCACCAGCTCCCTGGCCGAGCAAAACCGACACGCTGGCCGAGCGCAGCCCGATGAGTTCGTGCAGCGAGCGGGCAATTTCACCGGCCATCCCGCCTTCCTCGGACTCCTTCGACAGGGCGGCCCCTGCCGTATCGATCACGGTCAGCAGCGGCAGGCCGAGTTCTTCAGCCAGACGCATTCCCCGTCGGGCCTCGCGCAGCGACGCCGGGCCCATCGAGGTATCTTGCGACGGCCGCGGGCGGATATGGCCGAGAACGATGCAGCTCTGCTGCCCGAACCTAGCCATGGCGAGCATGAGCCCCGGATCGTTCTCGCCCTCGCCCGTACCGTTGAGCGGCAGTACGTCGTGGGCGCCATAGGCGAGCAGCTGGCGCAGGTCGGGCCGGCGCGGGTTGCGCGAGATTTGGATGGATTGCCACGCGCCAACAGAAGCTGGCCGCACCTGCACGGTCTCCGGGACTGCCACCGGGGTGGCCGGTTTGCCGGTGAGGATGGTGAGCGCCCGGTCGACGATTTCCGGCAGCTGTTCGGGTGTCACAACGGCGTCGATCAGTCCTTGGTTGTACAGATTTTCGGCGACCTGCACGTTCTCCGGAAACTTCTTTCCGTAGAGCGCCTCATACACGCGCGGACCCAGGAATCCGAGTAGCGCGCCGGGCTCGGCCACCGTGACATGCCCGAGCGAACCCCATGACGCCATGACACCGCCCGTGGTGGGGTGACGCAGGTAGACGAGATACGGATGCCCCGCCTCTCGGTGCGCCCGCACGGCGGCGGTGATCTTCACCATGGAGAGAAAGGCGAGTGTGCCCTCCTGCATGCGGGTACCGCCGGAGGCTGGCCCGGCCAATACCGGTAAACCGTCGCGGGTTGCTCGTTCGATCGCGTCGACAATACGGTCCGCGGCGGAGAGCCCGATCGATCCGGCCAAAAACGCGAACTCACTCACCACGATTGCTACCCGGTGCCCGCGGATCAGGCCCTCGCCCGTCAGCACAGATTCGTCGGTTCCACTTTTCTGACGCGCCTTCACCAAATCAAGCCGGTACGCCTCGTTCGGGTCGGGATCAACCACGGGCTGGTCCCAGCTCGAGAATGATCCGTCATCGAGTACCACCCCAATGAGTTCGGCGGCGCTGAGGTGGCGGGTTTTCGGTTCGATCAACACGTTTTCATCCGACACGTTAATTACCTTCCGTGGAGCGATTGAGCCAGTCGCGTATTTCGGTGCCGTGCTGATTCAGCACGGGTGGAGCAGAATGAGTGGTGTTGGTCATTTCGGCAGTATCGGCGGGGCCGAAGAACCGCAGCGGCGGGCCCGGGAGGCTGATTTGGCCGAGCACCTCATGCTCGACGTCGATCAACAGCCCCTGCGACAAAACCTGGTCCCACTTATAAACCTCATCAAGTGAGCGCACCTTTCCGGCTGGAATCCCGGCGTCGCCGAGCTTCTGCAGCAGCGGCTCGGCGTCGAAATGAGCGAAGGCATCCGTTATCGCAGCCTTGAGACCGTCCCGATTGCGCACTCGGTGCGCGTTGGTAGCCCACTCGGCTCGGTCGGGATCGAGACCGAACTCGGCCGCGAAGGTTGCCCAGAGCTTCTCACTGCCGATGCTGATCTGTACACTGCCGTCGCGGCATGCGAACAGGCCGTAGGGTGCGATCGACGGATGATGGTTGCCCTGGGCCTCTGGCACCTCGCCCGCCACCGTGGTACGGGTGCCCTGGAAAGCGTGCACTCCCACGAGCGCGGCCAAAAGCGAGGTGCGAACGATCTGGCCCTCCCCCGTGCGCTCGCGCTGGAGCAGGGCCGCGAGGAGCCCGAAGGCCCCGTACATGCCCGAGAGCAGATCGGCGATCGGCACTCCCACCCGCTGCGGGTCATCGGGGCCGGATCCGGTGAGCGACATGAGGCCGGCTTCGCCCTGCAGAATCTGGTCGTAGCCGCTGCGACTCGCCTCGGGGCCGTCATGGCCGAAACCAGTGATGGAGAGGATAACGAGCGACGGGTTGAGCTCGTGCATCGCCTGGGGCGAGAAGCCGAGGCGCTCCAGAACACCGGGACGGAAGTTCTCGACCACCACGTCGGCGCGCAGCAGCAAGTCGCGCAGCACCGCACGGCCATCGTCGCTCTTCAGATCGAGGGCGATTGACTCTTTGTTGCGGTTGCAGGAGAGAAAATACGTGGATTGCAAATCGTCGTCGGGACCGACGAACGGCGGTCCCCAGCCTCGGGTGTCGTCTCCCGTGCCGGGATTTTCCACCTTGATGACGCGTGCTCCGAGGTCGGCGAGCATCATGCTCGCGTGCGGCCCAGCCAGGGCCCGGCTGAGGTCAACGACCAGATAGCCCTCGAGCGGACCCCGCGCTCGGGCCTGTGTGTCCGTACTCATATTCAGTCCCTTCTCGATGTGCGGTGTGCGATCTATAGCCAGCCGGGTACGACCAGCACCGCCCAGGCGATGACGGGGCCGGCCACCACGACGATTCCGCTGTACGCGAGGATCTGCTTGTAGAAGCGGTCCTTGTCGACGTCGTCCGGGGCGTTGGCCAGCACGAGAGCACCGTTCGTGGAGAACGGCGACACATCCACAATGGTCGATGCCACAGCGAGGGCACAGATAACGCCGATCGCGCCGATTTCCCCGCTGGCCAAAAACGGTACCGCAAGTGGAATCAGGGCGGCCAGGATGGCTGTCGACGAGGCGAAGGCCGAAACGACAGCTCCGATGTAGCAAATCAACAGCGCGGCGAGCAGCGGCATACCGAGGTTGGCGACGGCGTCCGACACGTATTCGATGGTTCCAGCCTCTTCGAGCACGCCAACGAAGGTGAGCATGCCACAGATGAGCAGTACCGTCGACCAGCTGATCTTGTTGACGGCACCCTTCTGCGCCGCGGGCGAGACCAGAGCGAGGATGACGGCGATCGTAATGGCCACGAAACCCACGTCGATTTTGAAGCCGAGGGCGATCACGGCCAGCGCAATGAGACCGGCCACGGTAATCAGCTGAGGAATGCGTTCCGCCCGGTTCGGCGTCTCCTGAGCGTTATCACCGGCGGGGTCGCGCGGGCCATAGATGCCGGAGCCAAAGCCCTTGAACGCCACGTCGCCGCCGCTCCGGGCCCGCACACTGACTGCCATGCGAGCTTCGGCTGCCTGCTCGACGAAGTGTCCGACCCTGCTCGATATGAGCCCCCGCCCACCGAGCACGATAAACAGTACGACGGCGATCAGAAAGTTGAAGATGAGGCTCGACAGGAACACCGCGGTCGGGCTTGCGTCGAGCCCAGTCGTCGAGATCAGGCTGTTCACGATCACGCCATACACGGCGATCGGGGAGAATCCACCGCCCTGGGCCCCATGAATCACCATCATGCCCATCAGTAGTGGGCTGATCTTGTACTTGCGAGCGAAACCGAGCGCGATCGGTGCCACGATGGCCACCGCAGCCGGAGACAGGGCGCCGACAGCGGTGATCACTGCCGTGATGACGAACATGATCCAGGGAATGAGGGCCACTCGTCCACCGACAAGACGCACCGAACCGCGCACGAGCAGATCGATCGTGCCGTTGCCCTGCGCGATCGCGAAGAGGTAGGTGACTCCCACAAGGGTGAGGAAGAGACCGCCTGGAAAATTGGCGAGAATATCGGTCGTTTCCATGCCGAGAATAACGGCGCCGAGCAGAAAAGCACCAACGAAAGCCAGCGCCCCCATATTGACGGGAAGCAGCGTGGCGGTCAGAAACATCACCGCCAGGATGATGATCGAGATGATGGGAGCGGACATCTTTGTTCCTCCAGGATTTAACGAATGTGGGCTATTGGCTCACTGGCCTAGCCTCCTAGATAGTAGGTGAGTTTGTCAATACCCGTGTACCATGAGAGTCACACTTCAATGCGGGAGGCTCACGCGTGGCCCAGGAACCAGAACCCCTACCCTTGATGCGAGTGTCGAAGCCTCGGCTGTACGAACAGCTCGTGGAGCAGCTTCTCTCGTACATCGAGTCGGCACGCCTCGGTCCCGGCGATCTGCTGCCCGCCGAGCGCGATCTCGCAGAACGCCTCGGTGTCTCGCGCGCCACGTTGGCGCAGGCACTCGTGGCGCTTGAGGTGCTCGGAGTTATCGATGTACAACATGGCACCGGCGCCGTACTCGTCTACCGGCCCAGCATCGCAACGGTCATCAAAGGTCTCCGGGACCACCGAAATCGACTTCCAGAAATCGTCGAGGCTCGCAGCACCCTCGAGGTGAAGCTGGCTGAACTCGCCGCGATGCGGCGGACGGATGCCGACCTGGCCGCAATCGAGAACGCCATTCGGGTTATGGCCGAGGAGATCGCTGTCGGAGATCGCGGCGCACACGGGGATGAACTCTTTCACCAAGCCGTCACAGCAGCGGCTCACTCCCCCGTGCTGGCCCAACTCATGACGTTTATCGCGGAGATGATTCTCGAAACGCGATTAGAGTCTTTGGCCCAACCTGGCCGACCCGAGCAATCCTTGGCCTCGCACCGCGCGATCACCGACGCGATCCGCGCACAGAACGTTGCGGCCTCGACCGCGGCAATGCTCTCGCACATCGAGCTCGTCTCCGACGTGGCCCTACTGAAATAGGGGAGAATACAAGCGTGACCGAATCCGCTCAGCCCACAGCAACCGCCGCCCGCGATCTGCCCGGATGGCGTCATGCCTACTCGGGCAAGGTGCGAGACCTCTATATTGAGACAAACAGTATTGAAACAAACGGTATCGAAACAAACGGTATCGAATTAACGGATGCCGCCCCGTCGCTCGCAAACGCTTCCCGAGTTCTCGTGGTCGCCAGCGACCGGGTGAGCGCTTTCGACCACGTGCTCGAGCCGGGCATTCCTGGCAAGGGCGAGTTGCTCACCACCCTGAGCCTGTGGTGGTTCGACCAGTTGACGGGAATCGCCAACCACCTCGTCGCCGACCATGAACTGGCCAATAACACCGTGCGCGAGCTGATTCCCGCGGCGGTGGCCGGCCGGGCTATGCTCTGCCGCACCCTCGACATGTACCCGATCGAGTGCGTCGTGCGCGGCTACCTCACCGGCAGCGGGTGGAAGGAATACCTCGAATCCTCGTCGGTCTGCGGCATACAACTGCCGGCCGGCCTGCAGAATGGCGACCGGCTTCCCGAACCCATCTACACCCCAGCATGGAAGGCCCCGATGGGCCAGCACGACGAGAACATCTCGTTCGAACGCACGGTCGAGCTCGTCGGGCCGGTCGTTGCCGCCGAACTGCGCAATCTCTCCCTCGCCCTGTTCGCTACTGCCGGAGCGATCGCCGAGAAGGCCGGCGTCATTCTCGCCGACACCAAGTTCGAGTTCGGCGCCGACCGGCAGACCGGCCTGACCGTGCTCGCCGACGAGGTGCTCACGAGCGACTCCAGCCGCTATTGGGATGCCGAGGCCTGGCACAACGCAACCACCCCCGAGACCCGGATGGCCAGTTTTGATAAGCAGATTGTGCGCAATTGGCTCGCCGCGCATTGGGATGGCTCAGGCACACCGCCCGAGCTGCCGACCGAGATCGTCGAGCAGACCGCCGCCCGCTACCGCGAGCTGCTCGAGCGCCTGACCAGCGCCTGATCTGCGCCTGACCGCCACCTGACCGCCGTACACCGTCGGCGCTGGGCAGCACATACAGCCCAGCAGCCGGCGGCATCACGTGTTCCTCGGATCGCACACGCGGAATAGCCGGGGCGGCGCATCCGTTGTGTCCGCTGTGACTCTCACTGGAAAAGACCTGCTGGCCGCCGACACCGGAATGGGCGCGGTAACCCTGCGCGTTGGCAACCTCGACGCCCTGATCGCCTACTATCGCGACGTCGTGACGCTTGACCTACTCAGCCATGATGGCGCCGTTGCTGTGCTCGGTCGCGGTCAGGTTCCACTCGTGATTTTGCAGCATGCTCCGGAGCTCAAGGCTGCCGAACCGCGGTCGGCCGGTTTGTACCACACGGCCATACTGTTCGACACGCAGGCCGACCTCGCCGCCGCCGTCTATTCGATCGGCACCAAGTCGCCCGGAACCTTCACCGGCAGCGCGGATCACCTCGTCAGCCAGGCCTTCTACTTCACCGACCCCGAGGGCAACGGCATCGAACTGTACTGGGACCGCGACCGCACCCTGTGGAGCTGGACCCACGGCCAGGTCAAAATGGCTTCGCTCTATCTCGACCCGAACGCATTCATTTCGGAGCATATGTCGCCAGACTCGAGCGCTGGGCACGCCATCGTCGGGCACGTACACCTGTCGGTCGGCGATGTCACGAGTGCACGCGAATTCTACGTGAACCGTCTCGGCTTCGAGGCGACCGCGAACTTCGGCCCCTCGGCCCTGTTCGTTTCGGCCGGCCGCTACCACCACCACATGGCCATGAATACCTGGGAGAGCTCGGGCAGCGGCAAACGCCGCCTCGCCCTGGGGCTCGGGCAGGTCAGCATCATCGTTCCCGGCACCGACGACATCGGCGCCCTCACCGAGCGGATGGCCCACTTCGGCGTCGACACCCGTCACGACGGGCAGACCCTCAGTTTCGATGACCCCTGGGCTAACCACATTGTGGTGCGCACGGATACCGCCGCGGCATCCGCTCCCGTCGAGCCGGCCTAGCCACTCGGCCTAGCCACCGTAGCCTCGCCGATCGAGCGTCCCGTTCAGACGCTCGCACCGCCAGAGCCGGCCGCACCCGAGTATAAGCACCAAGCTGAGTCCGTCTAGCGGGCGGCGCGCGCCGCCCGACGGGTCAGGCCGTGCACGGTGGCCTGGTATTCCTTGACATTGAGCGGTCGGCCCGGAAGCTTCGTGCGCGGCGCATCGACGGCGCGCAGACCGTCGAGCACGATCGACAGCTGGCGACGCCACTGACCAGCGTATCCGTCGCCGAGCGACCCGAGCGAGCCGACCATGGTCACCAGCACGGCCAGATCGATGGCATCCACGTCGCGGCGCAGCGTGCCGTCTTTCTTGGCGCCAGCGACCACACTCGCGATGAAACCATCAAACTCGGCGGCGGGGCGCGCCGAGGGGTCGAGCTGCGCCATCCGCTTGAGAATCGGAGGCAAAGAGGGGTCGGCAACGAGCCACTCGGCGACGCGTTCGGTGTAGACGACGAGGGCTTCCCAGGGAGTTGGCGCCGCCTCGATCTCGCCGCGCACGGCGTGCAATTCAGCTAGGGCCAGATCATAGAGCGCGCGGATGAGATCATCCCGGGTCGCGAAGTTGCGATACAGGGTGGCAACTCCGCACGACGCAAGCCGCGCGATTTCTTCCAGCGACGCGTCGATACCGTGCTGCGCGATCAGGGCACGCGCCGAAACGACGAGGTGTTCGCGGTTTTGCCGAGCGTCTCGCCGACGGGACGACGGCGCTGCGGCGCGCTCGGGCACCGACGGCGCCGGCACGCCATCCTGGGGCTTGCGGGTCGGCGAGGTCATGCACTCCAGTGTAGAACTTCGACCTGTGCGGTTCTGCCGGTGTATTGCGCCGGCTGCCCCAAACCGCGCACAATTTGATCAAGCCGAACGGAACCCGATGCCACTGACAAACAACACCCGCGACTTTGACCCAGAGATCGTCACCGATTTTCGAGAGCGCATGAGCTACGGGTCGTATCTCGACCTGGACACGCTGCTCGCCGCGCAGAAACCGGTCAGTGTCCCCGAGCATCACGACGAGCTACTGTTCATTATTCAGCACCAGACCACGGAGCTCTGGCTCAAACTCGTGCTGCACGAACTGCGCGCGGCCATCGATGCGCTGCGCCAAGATCAGCTCGCACCGGCGCTGAAGGGCATCGCCCGGGTCAAGCACATTCAGCGCACGCTGACCGAACAGTGGTCGGTATTGGCAACCCTGACCCCCACCGAATACGCCCAATTTCGGCAGTTCCTCGGCAGCTCCAGCGGCTTTCAGTCCTACCAATACCGCGCGGTCGAGTTTGCCCTCGGCAACAAGAACCGCAGAATGCTCACGGTCTTTGAAGCGGATGCCGCGGCTCACGCGCTGCTCACCGCCACACTTCAGGCCCCCAGCCTCTACGACGAGTTTCTGCGTTACCTGCACCGCGCAGGCTTCGATATTCCGGCCGCCGTGCTGGAACGCGACGTGACAGAAGCGTGGATTTTTCACCCCGAACTTGTGCATACCTTTCGCGGAATATACGAGAATGCAACCGAGCATTGGGCCGCGTACGAGGCATGCGAGGAGCTCGTCGACCTCGAAGATAACTTTCAGCTCTGGCGTTTTCGCCATCTCAAAACCGTGCAGCGCATCATCGGCATGAAGCACGGCACCGGCGGATCGAGCGGCGCGGCGTTTCTTCAGAAGGCCCTCGAGCTCACATTCTTTCCCGAACTGTTCGCCGTGCGAACGGAGATCGGATCGTGACCGGGCAGTCCTCTCACGGGCGCTTTCTTGACAGTCGCGGCGAGATCTATCGCGGCTTTCTCGATGCTCACGTGCACCTCGCCCTGATCGACCCCGCCCAGCTCATGGCCGGCGGCATCGCGCGGGTGATTGACCTCGGCGGCTGGCTGCCAGACGGCCCGCGTGACGACATGCCCGATACGGCATATGCTCACCAGTTCGTCACAGCACCGGGAGGCTATCCGAGCCGAACCGGCTGGGCTGAGCCCGGTTGGTGCTGCGCGGTCGACGATGTCGGCTCTGCTGCCGCCGGGCCAGCGGAAGCTGCGGCAGCGATCGACCGCCAGGTCGCGGCTGGGGCATCCGTTCTCAAGGTCACCCTCAACGCTCTGGCCGGACCTGTGTTGAGCGCCGAGACGCTCGCAGCAGTAGTTGCTCAAGCGCACGCCCGCGGGTTGCCGGTGGTGGCACACGCTGAGGGTGCCGGGCAGGCCGATCGCGCCTTTGCCGCTGGAGTCGATGCCTTCGCGCACACGCCGTTCTCGGAGCGTCTCGCCGACGATCTCGTGACCGCGATGGCTGCCCGCATGACCTGGATCAGCACCCTCGACATGCACGGCTGGGGTTCCCCAACCGACGGCTTCGACATTGCCAGCGACAACCTGCGCCGGTTTCATGCGGCCGGTGGTCGCATTCTCTACGGAACCGACCTCGGCAACGGGCCCCTCCCCGTCGGCGTGAATAGTCGCGAAATCGCGGCGCTGCAGGACGCCGGGCTGAAGCCAGCCGACGTGCTCACTGCCCTGTGCGCGCCCGCGCCGCTCGGCCTGGCTCTGTCCGACAACCGTGTGACCTTTATTCCGGGCGAGCGGCCGCGCGACCCCACCGAATTCGCCGACTGGCTCTGCACCGCTCGCGCCCTCACCCGCCCCGAACTCGAGGTTCTCGCATGACTCCCACCCCCAGTGTCAACCGCGCGGCGCTCCAGGGCGCGCCGGCCGAATCGACCGGCCACGACGCGCACCTCGCATTCGCGCGGCGGATGGACCGGATCGACGGTCTCGCTCACTACCGCGCTCGATTTCTCGGCACCGACGTCGACGCCGAGCTGGCCAATCCCCGCGCCTATCTCGACGGCAACTCGCTCGGCCGGCCCGTGCGGGCCAGCGCCGAACGCATCGCCGAATTTCTGAACACCGAATGGGGCACCCGACTCATTCGGGGCTGGGACGAGCAATGGATGGACCTGCCGCTCAAGATCGGTGACGACCTCGGTCGGGTGTGTCTCGGCGCCGCGCCCGGGCAGGTCTTCGTCGGCGACTCCACCACGGTTCTGCTGTACAAGCTAGCCCGCGCCGCCGTCGATTCCCGCCCACAGCGCACCGAGATCGTGCTCGATCGCGACAATTTTCCCACCGACCGTTACATTCTCGAGGGCATCGCGCGCGAGCGCGGCCTCACCCTGCGCTGGATCGACTCCGACCCCGAGGGCGGGGTCACCGCCGAGCAGGTGCGCCAGGCGGTCGGGCGACAGACCTCACTCATACTGCTCAGCCACGTCGCCTATCGTTCCGGTTATCTCGCCGACATGCCAGCCATCACGGCGATCGCGCACGAGCATGGCGCGCTCGTGCTCTGGGACCTCAGCCATTCGGTCGGCTCGGTTCCGGTCGAACTTGACCTGTGCGATGTCGATCTTGCGGTGGGTTGCTCCTATAAGTATTTGAGTGGCGGACCGGGCGCCCCCGCCTTCGGCTACGTCAAAAGCGATCTGCATGACGTGCTCACCCAGCCGATTCAGGGGTGGATGGGCGCCCAGGCCATCTTTGACATGGGGCCGGGATATGTGCCGGCCACCGGCATTCGTCGATTTATGAGTGGCACGCCGGCCGTCGTGGGAATGCTCGCGATGCAGGACACGATCGCGATGCTCGACGAGGCGACGATCGAGGCGGTGCGGGCCAAGTCGGTCGCGCTGACCGAATTTGCGATTACGCTCGTCGACGAGTGGCTGGCACCGATGGGCGTGACCGTCGCCTCACCGCGGGAGCAGACCCACCGGGGTGGGCACGTGAGCGTCAACCATCCGTTGATGCGTCAGGTGACCAAGATTCTGTGGGACAACGATGTAATTCCCGATTTTCGTGCGCCAAACGGGCTGCGGCTCGGGCTGGCCCCGCTCAGCACGAGCTTCGTGGAGACCTACGACGGTGTGGCTGCCGTGCGCGATGTACTGCGCGGAATTTTGCTTGGTCAGAGCGGCCTCGCCCAGTAAGGCGGCATCGGGGCCGACCTGTAGAATTGCACTGATTTGCCACGACTATATCCCCCAGACTGTATGCGGAGTGCCCTGTGCCAACGATCGTCGTCGAAGTAATGCCCAAGGCTGAGTTGCTTGACCCCCAGGGCAAGGCCGTCGCCGGCGCCCTCGGTCGCCTCGGTCAGACCCAGCCAGCGCTGGCTAACGTCGCCGGTGTGCGCGTCGGCAAGCGCTTTGAAATTTCCATCGACGGCGACGCGGATACCGCCACCCTCGCCGCCGTACGCGAGCTCGCCGACACCGTGCTGTCCAACTCCGTAATCGAGGATGTCGTCGGCATCCACGTGCAAGACGAGCCCTCGACAGCGGTCGCCTGATGCGCATCGGCGTCGTCACCTTTCCCGGCTCGCTCGACGATCGCGACGCCGCGCGCGCGATTCGCCTGGCCGGCGCCGATGCCGTAGCACTCTGGCACGGCGACCATGACCTGCACGGCGTCGACGCCCTGGTGCTGCCCGGCGGGTTCAGCTACGGCGATTATCTACGGGCCGGCGCCATCGCGAGCCTCTCGCCGATCATGACCGAGGTCATCGACGCCGCGAATAAGGGCATGCCGGTTCTCGGCATCTGCAACGGCTTTCAGATGCTCACCGAGGCCCACCTGCTCGACGGCGGACTTATTCGGAACGAACAGGGCCGGTTCATCTGCCGCGACCAAGGCCTGCGCATCGAAAACAACTCGAGCGACTGGACCAACGGGTTCGAAGCCAACGCGGAGATCGTCATTCCGCTGAAGAACGGCGAGGGTTCGTTCATAGCCTCCGCCGAGACCCTCAAGGCGCTCGAGGGCGAGGGCCGCATCGTGGCCCGGTACCTCGGCAACCCGAACGGTTCGCTGAACGACATCGCCGGGGTGAGCAACACCCGCGGCAACGTCGTCGGCCTGATGCCGCACCCCGAGCACGCCGTCGAGGCCGGGTTCGGGCCAGACACAGCAGAAGCCATGGCGAGCGGCGTCGATGGCCTCACGTTCTTTACCTCGGTGATTACGCGGGCGCTCGTCGGGGTGTAGCCGTGCGGAGGGGAATGTTCATCCAGAACGCCCAGCGCCAGCCGATGCCCTCGGTGAACCAACCGCCGAGCAGCGGGCCGGCCACGGATGACAGCGCGAACACGCCACCCATCATGCCCATGTACCTGCCGCGCTAGCGGGCCGGAACGACGTCGGCGATGGTTGCTTGCGAGAGGATCATCAGGCCACCGCCACCGAGGCCCTGAACGGCACGCCCGATGATGAGCCAGGTCATATCAGGGGCGAGGCCGCCGACGATCGAGCCCAGAACGAAGATGCTAATCGCACCAATGAACAGGCCCTTACCGCCGATCAGGTCGCCGAGCTTGCCTGAGACCGGCAGCATAATGGTCGACGCGAGAATGTCGGCGGTGGTCACCCAGAGCATGTGGTCGACGCCGTTGAGTTCGCCCACGATCGTCGGCAGCGCGGTGCTGAAGATGGTTTGGTCGAGCGAGGCGAGGAACATGGTGACCTCGGTGGTCAGCTGGGTGAACTGGGCAAGCTGGGCGGTGAGTAGGGGGGGCCGGCGCAGGATTTCCAGTCGGTCCTCGCGCATTGTCGGGCGGGCCGACGGCGGGTCGACGGCGGGCCGATGACGGTTAGCAGCAGGTGGATAACCGATTCGAGCGGCCCGTGTTCGGCCACAGGGTCGCAGTGTTCGGTTCGATTATCACGCTCAAAATTCTTGCGCGCACTGCGTTTTTGCGCAACTGTAAGTTTATAGAACTGCAATATTATCGGTGGGCTCCCAGTAATTGGGCCCCGTCGGTCCGATGGCCGCTCCCCGCCGTCCGAGCCCGGTCGGCTGCGGCCTGGTCACGCAGCGAGGTCAGCCGAGAGTGGCTGGGGGCTGCGGGGCGATGCCGACGCGGGGGTAACGGGCGGTTGCGGCCAGCGCGAGGGCAGCATCCGCTTTTTCGAGGGGAAAGGTCGTGCCAACGAGTGCTGAAAACGGATGCCGGTGCCACGCCCCCCTGAGATAGTCCACCGCCGTCTGCAGATCTCCGGGTGTGTAGTTGTGCACGCCGCGCAGCGTGATGAGTCGGCGCACGATCGACTCGGGGTCAAGCGCAACGTGCTCCCCCGGCGATACGCTGCCGACCAATACCACCACCCCGCCGGTGCCGATCAGGTCGATAGTGGTCTGCACCGCTGACCGGGCACCGCTCAATTCGAGCGCGATCGTGGGCTCAGCCGCGCCGGCGTCCTGCAGCGCGGCGAGTACACTGGCGACCCCGGTTGGCGACTCGCACGGCGCGCTCGGGTCGGCAACGGCTGCAGCGCCGAAGGCGAGCGCGAGTTGCCGTCTTATGGCATCCGGGTCGCTGACCACCACCAGAGCACCGGCATCCGTCGCCATCGCGCAGGCCGTCACGCCCAGCATCCCCGCACCGGTCACCAATACCGTCGCGCCGGCGAGTGGCACGAGAGCGGATGCCGCCCCCAATGCCGCAACGACCGTCGCGGTCGCGCCGGAGGCTGGCGCCAATACCGACGCCGGGACGAGCTCATCGACGACGATGATCGCGGTGCCGGATCGCACCTGCACGTGGGTAGCGAAGCCCCCGCTGAGTTCCCAGCCCCGCTGCATCCGTTCGTGGCCGTATTGGGCCAGGTCGCCGCATTCTTGGGGCAGGCCGCGACGGCAGCGCTGGCAGGTTCCGCAGCTCACGGCGACCGACCAGACCACTCGCTGCCCCGCCCGCAGGGGCATTCCATTTGCGGCATATGCCTGCTCCCCGGTCGCGACGATGCGGCCGACCTGCTCGTGACCGAGCACGAGCGGCTTTGCCGCCGAACGGTGACCCAACGCCGTGTGCACGTCGGAGCCGCAGACCGTGGCCAATTCGACCTCGACCAGCACATCGCCGGGCCGCAGCAACACGCCCGGCACCGCGACGCTCTCCAACGGCAGGCCAACTCCCGACCAGACCATGGCCTCGGCAGCGCGTGGCAACACGACCTCGCGCCCGCGTCGGTATCCGCTGGCCGGAAACAGCCCACCGGGCGCTTCTGTCGCGACCGGTGCGCTCTCGGAAGGCCTCGCGTGCGGGTTGTTTTCTATCATGACTACTCGATCGCGTCCCCACGCAGGCCGAGCAGTTCGGCGAGATCGGCCACGCTGTCGATAACAACGTCGGCACCGGCATCTTCGAGGGTCTCGGTGTCGTGGGTTCCGGTGCGCACACCGACCACGAGGCCGGCGCCAGCACTCAGGCCGGAGAGCATGTCGCTCGCGGTGTCGCCGACGACGACCATGGCTGCGACGCTCGAGGTCCCTGTACGCAACAGCGCGGTGAGCGGCAGGTCGGGGTAGGGGCGTCCGCGACCGGCTTCGACCGGACACAGGCTGACGTCGATGAGATCCCTCCAGCCAAGCATGTCGATGAGGGCGTCCTGGGTGGCGCGGGAGAATCCGGTGACCAGGGCCACCTTCACTCCAGCATCACGGAGCTCCTGAAACAGATCGGCCGCGCCGAGAACTTCGGTGACGCCGACGCGTTCGACGAGTTCGCTGTAGGCGGTTTCGAAAGCGGTCGTCGCCTCGACGGCCGCTTCTTCGGAGTCGGTCAGCTCGCGAAAGACTTCGAGTTTGGACTGGCCCATGGTTTCACGTACAAACGCCACGGCCTCTTCAAGCGCATCCGAGGTGTCGGCGATGCCGCTGCGCTGGGCGGCGAGCACGAACGCCCGTTCGACGAGTCCATCGTCGCTCACAGTGGTGCCGGCCATGTCGAAGACGACGAGCTCAACGTCGACGTCTTCCGGGTCGAATTCGTCAAGATCGAAGTCAGAAGTGAGGGGTGCTGTACTCATGAAATGCCTTTCAGAAGAGGTGGGGTGATTCGCAGACTATGGCAACGCCGCGACCGGTCGTCATTCCGATTGCCGTGGTCGCCGCCATGAGGTGAACTCGAGGGCATTACGTTCTGCAAGGTTAGGCAGTCCGCGCCAACAATCATGGCGACTCGGGTAAACGACGGGTGAACACGTCGTGTCACTGAAACGAGCGCTTGCCTGGCCCCACGGGCACAGTTATACGGTAGCTCAGCGCTCTGGCCTAGACCCCACCGCGTTCATCGGCGTGATCCCAAATCGGCGCCCGGGAGCGTGCCGCGGCAGACTACAGCCGTCGGCAAGCTGAGCGGATCCCGCCTGAGCCGTTACCCGGAAACCGTGCCGGCCGACATTACGGCCGACATCATGCCGAAGAACAGGGCCAGGATGGCTCCGCCGAAGGCCAACCAGAACAGCATGAACGCTGCGCCGATCACGATGCCGGCGATCGCCATCCCTTTACCGCCTGGCTCACGCTTGAGCGCGATGAGTCCGAAGATCAGGGCCCCCAGTGGAACGAGAAAGGTGAAGCCGAAGAAGATGGAGACGAGGCCGAGCACGAGCGAGGTGACACTCAATCCCGTGCTGGCCGGGGTGACAAACACCGGCTGATAGGCGATTGGTGCGGCGTACTGTGAGTAGCCCGTCGGCGAGTAGCCGTTCTGCTGGTACTGCACCGGGTGCGGCGGAACGGGCTGCTCCGGCTGGTTCAATGGATCAGACATGACTTCTCCCGCTTTCTGGCCCGAGCACGATGCGCCCAGCATATCCTCGCTCCGACGCGCTGAACAGCGCGTGCCTGTGGCCGGCTACCAGCGCTATGGTTCGAGGGTGCCCCCTCTTTCACACCCCCGGAAGCGTTCGTGGCTGCCCGCAGACACATCCCTCTGGACCACGTGCCACATCGTCTCCGACACGGTGCAGGGGCGGACGCCCGAGCACCGTATCGAGACCCTCTTTCCGCTGGCCGGCGGCGAGATCGCTTTGGCGGCGGGCAACCTGTTCGTGGACTCCTTCTATGCAGCTGGCAACGGCTCCTACGAGCGGTCCTCGACATTCGTCTGGGGCGCTGGACCGTTCGGCCTCGCCTTGGCAGCCGGAACGCTAGCGGCGAGCGCGGCCGGCAACGCGTCCCGGCGCAACCAGGCCGCCGCCGACGCGCAGCAGGCCTGGCGACCACTGTTCGGCGGCACGCTCTTCGTCACGAGCGAGGGCTTCTACATCCAGACCATGCAGGGGCTCTACCCCTGGACCTGGGACTCGGTTGACCTGATGCAGGTCGTGGGATTCAACGTGGTCATTATGCAGGCGCGGTCAACGTCTGGCCCGGTCACCTGGCGACTGACCTCCGAATGGTCAGAACTCGTCTTCGTGCTCTGGGCGCTGCGTCGGCACCCCCACCATCCCCAGCTACGCGACGGAAGCTGGATGCCAGCGAACTGGCTCGACTGGGCCACCCACCAGGGCTATCGCCCGCACCTCGACCGCCCCCAAATCACGTGCTAGCGGTGGTTGACCCCTCGCGGTGGTGCTAGAAGCAGACCCTGGGAGATCTCGCAGGGCGAGGCCTCGGGTTTTGCGGTTTCTAGACGTCAATGCCCATCGCTCACCTGCTCACTGTGGCCTCACCCATAACCTCACTGAGAGCTATAGTGACGACGAGTTAGGGTTCATAGCTCAAGCAGCTGGAAGGCCAAAACGCGCGGTCTGCACCGCTCTGGTGTCACGAATCGGGAGCGTCACTGGCATGCGGCTCGTGCTGCACGACTGACCTAACCCCGCACCGGTCAGCGCTCAGTCACCTCTCAAGCCGCGGAGGCGACGCCGGCAAGATTCACGACGGCCTGTATCGCGGCGTGGTCCGACGGCCAGCCGCCCCCATAGCGCTTCACGTTAATGGCCGCCGTCAGCACGGTGACGCCGGGCGTGACGAGGAGCCAGTCGATGCGTTTGAGATTGCGCCGCGGCGGGCGATAGTTCAGAAACGTTCCCCACTCGTCGGTGAGGCGCTTTTCTGCTGTGTTCCAGGTATCGAGCAGGAGACCGTGGTCGGTGAGACGGTGATAGGGGGCGGTATTCGCATCCGTATTGAAATCGCCGGTCGCGATGGTGGGCAGCAATGATGCGGCCACAATTTGTCGAAGCACGTCGGCGGATCGCAGCCGCGAGGTGCGGGAGCGGTGGTCAAAGTGCGTGTTCACGGCCCGAAACTCGGTGCCGGTGGCCATGTCGCGAAAGGACGCCTCAACGACGACGCGCGGAGTGCGGTTGCCCCACGAGGTGGAGCCCGGTTGCGACGGTGTGGCGGAGAGGGCCGTCTGCTTCCATGTGAGCACGCGCAGACGATGGGAATCGTAGACGATTGGGCAACCTTCCCCGCCCCTGTTTGCTTCCCGGCCATAACCGATCGAGCGGTAACGATCGCCGAGCGCGTGACGCACGAAGTTCGCCTGGTCGAACAGTGCTTCTTGCACGCCGATCAGCGCGGGCTGTTCCAGCTCGAGCAATCGTTTCAGAAGCGGATGCCGGTGCACCCACCGATCGGGGCTGCGCGGGTTGAGGTGCGGCAGGCGTCGACGGATGTTGAAACTCATGACATGCAGACCCGGTGCGGCGACGGGGCCGATGAGCGCGCTGTCTGTCATGGAGACAGCCTATGGCGCGCGCGGGCTGCATTCCTCCGCATTCCCCATACATCGGCCAGCTCAGGACGCTGCCTATGAACAGATACTGCCAACGGTATGAATGCGAGAAAGAGCAGTGCTGCAAGATAGATCGGGGAAAGCCCTAAACCAAAGAGAACGGAAGCTAGGACGTAGCTGACTAAATTCACGAAAAGTGTGGACTGATTGGCCCAACCCCACACCAGCTTGGCGTCAACATTGTTTGTTTGAGACCACGCGTCCACCGAGGCTCGTACCCAGCCGGAAAGAGTTGCTGCGGAGAGCCCCGCGATGAAGAAACCAAGATACGGCCCAGCAGTGGGTAATACCATCCACACGAGGAGTCCAACGGCATACCCCACCACCGCGAGATTGGGTCGCAGTAGCTTGACCTCAGAAAACAGTGAGGCAATAAGTACCAACAAGCCACCAGCGCCAAAACATGCCAAGATCCAACCAAACTCGGCTTCAGATACCTGAATTATGGTGAAACTAAAGGGTGTTTCAAGTGCATTCAACAATGCCCCCACGAGAAGCAAGAAGATCCAGGCAGTCAACGCCGGGAAACCCCAAACGTGCCGATTCGCCAGGCCTGGCGCACGAGCTAGAGCACGTGGAGACGGCAAACCACTCCACCAGCGATTTGTTGGTGGGTTACCGCTCTTCGGGGACTGGACCCCTTTGGCTGTCAGCATCCAGAGGCTGACAGCTACGAAGGTTGCGGCGTCAAGTAAGAACAAGTAGGTCGGCCCCACGGTGGCCAGCAGCAAGCCCCCTACAGCGGGAGAGACCACGACCGCAATAGAACCCGCTGCACCAACCCCCGTCATCGTCGATTGTCGTTGGGGCTGCGGAACGGACTCCACAAGAAGTGCCATATACAGTGGATTGAGAACAGCACGAATCATCATCGAAATGGCTACATAAGCAAGAATCGCAGCAAAATAGTGATACGTAACCGCTATTCCTAGCGTGATTCCGGCCAGAGTAACCTGTCCCAGTATCCAAGCACGCCGGGTGTACCTTACAGGAATACGGTCGCTGATTGAGCGGGCCGCAAGTAGTGCCGGAACCGTTTGCGCCAGGAATATCAGAGCGCTTGCTGCTGAGCCATATGATTGCTGCGCAAACACGATGACCGAGAGAAAAGTCAACCAGTTACCAAATTGATTAACTGCAGCAATCCCAATAAACGTTCGTTTATTAGACACCCTCCGTTTCTCGCTACTCTGCATCGTTTTCACCGCTATTTATTTTTACGAAACCTGTGATTATGTTGCGTGTTATACCCTCAACACCAGGGGTTCTGATAGGGGATTCGCGGTCGGCGCGCTGGAATCCGGTGTTGGTGCGGATCTCTCGGGCGAGCGTGTCGGCGGTGTTGACGGCGGCCATGCGGATGCTGTGGGTGAAGCGTTTCATCTCCTGGTCCAGGATCTGCTGCCCGGGCCGGCTCCGCCCCAGTTTCACTTTCTCCTGGGCAGGATTAGCCACTAACCGTGGCATATCATCGGTGTCCCAGGCAAGGAACAACGTGCCGTGCACAAACACCTGCCAGCCGTCGACATCCTCGACCGTGTCCACAGCAGCGCCAACGTGCGTGGCGTTGCCTACCGGAGCGAATAGACGGGGAGGTTGTATCGTCATCAGGTTCATCTTCCCACCCCAGCTCTTACCGCGCTTAGGATAGTCAAATACCATTGCAAACTGGGCCAAATCAACAGCCCGAACCGCTCCAAAACCGCACAGATCCGACATACCGGAACGCATCCCCACTGTCCTTGTCCAGCCCCGGGCACGTGAAGTCGTCACGTGGCCAGAGGGTTCCGATATCGCCCAAAGAATGCGCGAAGCTCAAGCTCTCTGTGGTCTCTCGTTCGACGGGGAGCTATAGGGCGCTACAGTGTATCCAATCATATGAACAATTACGTTCCGTATGCGCAAACAATTCAAGATCATATCGAAGTGATCACGGGGGTCAGGATTGCCGTATTCGCTGAGCGTGAGCACTTTTCATCCCTTCCGCCTCGATGGGTTTCGCAGACTCGTTTCGGCTGCTTTTGTATCGGGCTTGGGCGGGTCACTCATTCCTATTGCGTTCACGCTGGAAAGCCTCAGGATTGAGCCGTCTGGTTGGGGCCTAACGGCAGTTCTGCTTTCGTTGTGGGGAGGTCGTTTCGTAGGCATGTTAGTAGTGCAGCGATCTGCACCAGCACGTAACCCGGTTCGCATAATGATCGGCTCCGATATTGTGCGATTTTTCGCGCAGGCTGGTTTGCTTGCCTGGCTGGTATTTGGCGGGGTTGCAAGTGACGGTCCGGGGCCGGCCATCGTCGCGATGGCTGTTTCGTCGGCTGTATACGGGATCGCAACGTCCTTCTTTCAACCAGCGAGATTCACGGCGATTCCCCGCATCGTTCCTACTCAATACCACGGGCAGGCGAATGCGTGGTTGTCTATTCTGGGCGATGCTTTCGCCATTTCCGGGCCGCTAGCCGGATCAGTTGTGGTGTTACTGCTCGGATTCAATGCGGTGCTTCTTATTGATGCGGTCGGTTTTCTGATCGGGATTATATTACTTGCGGGTGTGCGCATTCCCGCATCTGTCGAAGTCAGAGCGTTATCTTCCGACGAAGAAATAGTGAAGACAGAACGGATTCGCACGAATCTTCCACGTTGGGTGAACATGGGGCTCATTACCTGGCTTTTTGTTGCGCTCACGATCGGGCTCCTGGGCACCGCGGGGCCGACCCTGGTAATTGACAGAAACTCTCCACAGACCTGGGCGGTGACTGCGGCATGCATGGCTGTGGGATCGCTACTTGGGTCGACATCGTCGCTGCTAGGTGTTCTGAAACGGGTTCCGTGGAAGTATCTGCAGCTCTTGTGCTGCGTGGGTATCGCACTGCAGTTGCTGTTTTTCCTCTTCGTCCCCATACCCGTAGCGATTTGGACTGCAGGTTTCATTGGTTCCGCGCTGACTACTCTCTCGGGAATTCGATGGGATACTTTGGGGCAATCGATCGGCAACGAGGTTCGTGTACATACTTTCGCCGCGCGTGACCAAATAGTGAACACAGTGGGCATCCCCGCCGGCATGCTAGTTTTCGGCGTCGCGAGTGCAACCGGTACGACTACAGTGGCAGTGATTACGATCGCAATCACGGTCGCCCTGATGGGTGCCTTGGTGCTCTTTTCTGGCGGGACCAGAAATAAAAATGAACCGGCGAATCTCGTAACCGAGGGCAGACGGTAATCACCGACGCTTGCGGCTCGCTTTGGTCATCTGCTTCCATCGTTGTTGTTGCTCGGCCATGGCAGCGGGATCATGTCGTCGATCTTGATGGGATAATTCACGCTGCACAGCCCGCCAACTCTCGAGCCGCCGAGCGGAGATCTCACCCGTAATAACCGCAGCAGCGATGGCGCAACCGGCATCGCCATCGTGTGCGCAGTCGCGGAACCGACACCGCTGTGAGGCTTGGGCGATCTCCGTGAACGTCTCGGCGATCCCCTCATCGGTAGCGTGCAGAGATAGAGAGCGAATGCCGGGAACATCGAGCATGACGCCTCCGTTTTGCATGGGGTACAGCCGCCTGGTCGTCGTGGTGTGACGGCCTTGGCCGTCACCTCGTACGTCCGCCGTAGCAGCATGGGTGCCCTCCATCGCATTCAGGAGAGACGTCTTTCCCGCACCTGACGCTCCCAACATGGTGGTCGTTCCGACCGAGATTCGGTCCCGGAGCGCATCCAACCCGCGCCCGTCACGGGTGCTGGTCAGGAAGGTTTCGAGGCCAACTGCAACAGGTGCGACAAACGTGAGTACTTCCTCCGGATCGTCGTGAGCGTCAGCTTTGGTCAGAACAAGCAACGGTATCGCACCAGAATCCCAGGCCATGACTTGCAGACGCTCGATTGCACGCAGGCTAGGCGAATGATCAATCGCAACCACGATCAGAACGGTGTCGACGTTTGCGGCCAGTACCTGCGTGCGGGTCCCGTCAGGGTCGGGGCGAGTGATAGCCGTACGCCGGTCACTCACAGCAACGATCTGGCCGTTCGTGACAGCCACCCAATCACCAGCAACTGGCGTAAAATTTAAACCGGTCGCAAGATGGGTATCTTCGTTCACCAACCCACCGGAAAGTGCTACCTCAGCTCGGTTGCTATGTACGATGACGACCCGAGCCAGGACTGCTCCAGGGTGACTCCCTATAAATGTGGCATCGTCGCTTGCGGTCCACCCGAGCGGTCCAAAGCAATCAACCAAGCTATCCCGTGCCATTTCGTACTCCCACCCCGTAAACGTCGAACTCCAGCGGACGACGCTATGGCTGTCGGCCACGGCCGATAAGGCTGGCATCGCATAAATTTGCGGCGCCACCGGTTAGATAGCGACTGCGTGCAAAGTGACTGAAACCGTAGCGCATCGGGGTCTACTGAGGCACCTTGCTCGCGATCGCGTTGATGACCTTCAAAAGACGCGGTGGCCGTCATCGACTAACGCCACAGACACCAGACGTGGCACACTGTAGGTACACACTGTGGTGATACAAAACTTTTACACATGTCAACACGCCGTACACAAATGGCGAGCGCATGGGTACACACCGCAAACTGACTCAACGTGGCGTCGGCGATCCTGACACGCGCTTTCACTGCAGAAAGACAAGCTCTTGATCAAGTATTTGATACGTCGCTTCGCTGGCTGGATGCTCATGATCGTGGTCGCGACGAATTTAACTTACTTTTTGGCATGGGGCTTCCTTGACCCGCGCAACAACTATGTTGGACGTCGCCCACCGCTGTCAGAGGAGCAGGTAGTCCAACTGCTCCAACCACGAAACCTCAGCGATACCGTCCCACTCCTGGAACGTTGGTGGAGCTGGTTCTCCGCCATCATCTTCGGCTGGGATTGGGGAGTCAGCCCGGTCGGCCAGTCGGTAAATGATCAAGTGGCGTATCGCATGTGGGTGAGTGCCGAGCTCGTACTTGGTGCCACGATACTCGCCACCGTCTTGGGCATTGCCCTCGGCGTGTACACCGCGTCCAGACAGTACAAGATTGCCGACCGCATCGGTCAGGCTACCTCGATCGTCACGATGAACATCAATATCGTCGTGGCGGCTCTCGGAATCGTGCTGCTGGCGATCGGCTTCAACAACATGGTCGGAACGACGGTGTTCTTCGTCACCGGCTCGTCGAGTCTGGGTGTTACGGGGTTCTTCCCCATCATCATCGATGCCCTGCAGCATCTCATTTTACCGACCATCGCACTCGTGATCATTGGTTACGCTGGCACCCATTTTCTCCAGCGTTCGCTGCTGCTCGACAACATCAATGCCGACTACGTGCGTACCGCCCGCGCCAAGGGCCTGACCAAGGCACAGGCCATTCGCAAGCACGCGCTGCGCACCTCGCTCATTCCAGTCGCAACACAGGTGGCCTTCACAATCCCCACCGTCTTTATGGGCGCAATCCTCACCGAGTCGATTTTCGGATGGAACGGTATGGGGCGCTACTTTCTTGAAACCATTGCAAAGAATGACATCCATGGAACCGTCGCGATTGCCGCGTTTGGCGCGGTTCTCACCGCGATCGGCGCGCTGCTCGCCGACATCGCCGTTGTTGTTCTCGATCCAAGAGTGCGGGTGAGCTGAGATGCCCAGAAATTCAATCCAACCGGCCGTCGGTCCAGAAACCACTGCCCTTCGGCTTCCCAGAAAACGGATGTCGAAATGGGAGCTCTACTCCAGGCGTTTTCGGCGCAATCGTCCGGCGGTCGCGGGCCTCGTGATCTTTGCCGTCCTCGTGCTGTTCGCGCTCGTTGCTCCCCTGCTTGCGCGTTACGACCACATTGAGCTCGATTTTCTCAACCTCGGTGAGCCGCCGAGCGGCGAACACTGGCTTGGCACCACGAGCGCAGGCAACGACACCTTCGCCCAGGTGGCAATCGGCCTGCAACGCTCACTCATGATCGCCGTCGCAGTCTCGGTAGGAACCACCGTAATCTCCGCAGTGGTTGGCACCGCGGCCGCATACTTCAGCGGCATGTTCGAGCGGCTCACACTGCTGCTCATTCACTTTTTGATGGTCGTGCCCACGTTCCTGCTGCTGGCGATGTTCTCCAACAGTTCTGGTGGAGACTGGCGCATTATTTCACTCATCATGATTCTCATCGGGTGGTTCTTTCCCGCTCGCGTGATCTGGACGATGGCGCTCTCACTGCGTGAACGAGAGTATGTACACGCCGCCCGCTATATGGGCGTGCCGGGTATGAAGATCGTGCTGCGCCACATGCTGCCCAACATTGGGTCGCTTCTGGTGATCAACTTCACTCTAGGTGTGGTTGCCGCAGTGATGACCGAGACCGGTCTTTCGTTCCTCGGCTTCGGTGTCAAAATCCCGGATGTCTCGCTCGGTTCACTGATTGGCTCCGGTGCAAACACCATCACCAGCGCACCGTGGTTGTTCTATTTTCCTGCCGCCGCGCTCACGCTACTCACCGTCTCGATGGCGCTGGTCGCTGACGGCCTGCGGGACGCGCTCGACCCGACTTCGGCCGCTGGAGGGCGAGCATGACCAACGCATTGCTTTCTGTTCGCGACCTCAAGGTCAGCTTCCCTTCGGAGACGGGCACCGTAGACGCCGTGCGCGGCATCTCATTCGACCTCGAGGCGGGTCGCACACTCGGCATTGTCGGCGAGTCTGGCTCGGGCAAGTCGGTCACGTCGTTGGCGATCATGGGGCTGCTAGACGAGAACGTTCGGGTCTCTGGATCAATCACCTTCGACGGCCAGGAGCTACTCGGCAAGTCTGACAAGCAGCTCTCCGCGATTCGGGGCAACGGTTTGGCGATGATCTTTCAAGACCCGCTGTCGTCGCTCACCCCGGTCTTCAGCATTGGTGACCAGCTTATTGAGGCGCTCACCGTTCATCGCAAGCTGTCGAAGCGTGCAGCGTGGGCTCGTGCCGTCGAACTGCTCGAGACCGTGGGGCTTCCCAATCCCGAAGGGCGCATGAAGTCATTCCCCCACGAGTTCTCAGGCGGGATGCGCCAGCGCGTGGTGATCGCGATCGCGATGGCCAACAAGCCGAAACTGATCATCGCCGATGAGCCGACAACCGCCCTCGATGTGACAATCCAGGCCCAGATTCTCGACCTGATCGCCAAAGCCCAGAGCGAGACCGGTGCCGCCGTCATCATGATCACTCACGACATGGGGGTCGTTGCTAAGACCGCGGACGATGTGCTGGTGATGTATGCGGGCAAGCCGGTCGAGAAGGCTCCCGTGCACGAGCTCTTCCACCGCACGCGCATGCCGTACTCCATTGGCCTCCTTGGCGCGATCCCCCGGGTCGACAAAGCGGAGAAACAACCCCTCATACCGGTCAAGGGAAACCCGCCGCTGCTGATAAATCTTCCGGATGCCTGCCCATTCGCGACGCGCTGTCCAATCGCTATCGATGCCTGCCACACGCGCGAACCCGATCTCGTGAGCGTTGACAACGATGAGGTGGGCGAACACAAAACTGCCTGCATACGTTCACACGAAATTACTGATGGTGGCCTTATCGATGGGCACCCCGTGTTTCCGGTGCCAGACATCCCCGAGCGCGCGCTAGCGGGCGTACCCCGTGAGGATCGGCCGGTGACACTCGAAGTACGTAATTTAACCAAGACCTTTCCCCTGATGAAGGGGGCGTTCCTCAAACGCAAGGTCGGGGAAGTCCATGCAATCCGCGGAATATCGTTTGACATTCGCGAGGGCGAGACGATGGCCATCGTCGGCGAATCGGGTTGCGGCAAGACCACTACGCTACTGCAAATCATGGATCTGGTCGAACAGGTCGACGGCGACATCCTCCTCGGCGGAACGAGCGTCGCCGACGTGCGTGGCGGTCACGCCGAGCGCACGCTGCGGCGTGACATCCAAATCGTGTTTCAAGACCCGATGGGCGCTCTCGACCCGCGCATGACGGTGGCCGATATCATCGCCGAGCCGTTACGTGCGATCGGGACCAAGAAAGCTGG
The DNA here is from genome assembly GCF_002929535.1 of Cryobacterium sp. Y11. Classification (GTDB taxonomy): domain Bacteria; phylum Actinomycetota; class Actinomycetes; order Actinomycetales; family Microbacteriaceae; genus Cryobacterium. Next base: position 232,622 of record NZ_PJJO01000059.1, on the reverse strand, counting down.
GAGCGAAACGCGTGTCGATGAGCTGATGGACTTGGTCGGCCTCGATCCAACGCACAGCAACCGTTTTCCGTCCGCGTTCTCGGGAGGCCAACGCCAACGCATCGGTATCGCCAGAGCCTTGGCCACCAGCCCCAAGATTGTGGTGCTTGATGAACCCGTCTCGGCACTCGATGTTTCCATCCAGGCCGGCGTGATCAACCTGCTCGATGAGCTCAAGGCCAAGCTGGGCCTGTCCTATCTTTTCGTCGCGCACGACCTCTCCGTCGTTCGGCATATCGCCGATCGAGTGGCCGTCATGTATCTCGGAGCTTTCGTTGAGCATGGCAGCGTCGACGAGATATTTGAAGATCCACAGCATCCCTATACGCAGGCGTTGCTCTCTGCGATTCCCATCCCGGATCCGGACGTTGAGCGCACCCGCGAACGCATCGTGCTCAGTGGCGATCTGGCAAGCGCCACCGATCAAGTTGGTGGCTGCTCCTTCGCCAGTAGGTGCCAGCTTTTCAAGGTTTTGCCACCAGAGAAACAGGCACGTTGTCTCGGCGAAGTGCCGCCATTGACCGGGCCAGAGAACGCTCATCGCAACGCATGTCACTTCAGATAGAACGTCTGCGCGGAGTGAGCCGTGCCACCGTTCGGGTGCCAAGGTTTTTAGCCGAAATCAGTCTTCCCACGTCCAGACCTACACAGTAAGGAACGGTATGAATAAGCACAGAAAGTTACTTGGAATTGTCGCACTGGGCGGTGTTCTCACCCTCGGTATCAGCGGTTGCACCGCGGGAGGTGACACCGGCAACGAGGACGAAAGCATCATTGCGGTTTCGTCAGCTGACTATAATCCCCAACCACGCGAGAACCTGCAGCAGGGTGGCGAGGTGGTCTTCCCGATCACGGAGATCACCCCGCAGATGAACCCCCTCAACGGCGACGCGAGCGCGGACACCTCGCGCCTCGCTACGTGGTACACGCCACAGATTCTGCTCATGGAAGAGGATGGCACTCCCTACAAGAACGATGCCTACCTCGACGCCTGGGAATTCGGCACCGCGGACGGCAAGACCTTCGTCAACTTCACCATCAACGCTGACGCAGTCTGGAACGATGGCACACCCATCGACTGGACAGCGTTCGAGGCAACCTGGATCGCCAACCGTTCCTACGAAGAGGGCTACAGTCCCAATGCCACCGACGGTTACAAGGAGATCGAGTCGGTCACCAAGGGCGAAACCGATAAGCAGGCCGTCGTCACGTTCAAGGGTGAATTTGCGTGGCCCCAGATGCTCTTCACCACTGTGCTGAACCCCCATGTGAACACACCCGAAATCTTCAACGAGGGCTACATTGACGAGCCGCATGCCGAGTGGGGTGCCGGGCCGTACAAGCTCAGCAACTTCGACATCAACGGTGGAACCGTGGTGTTTGAGCCCAACGAAAATTGGTGGGGCGAGAAGCCACTGCTCGACAAGGTGACCTTTCGTCAGCTGGACCGCGCAGCAGAGATTAACGCTTTCAAAAACCGCGAGATCGACATGACGAGCACCAACACCAAGGACCGCCTCGAGCAGGTCAAGGACATGGAGGGTGTCGTAACCTACCGGGCTCAGCAGACAGCCAATACGCTTTTGCAGGTTGACGCCGACAAGCCACAGTTCCAAGACATCAATGTGCGCAAGGCATTCTTCATGGCCATTGATGTGGAGCAGCAGAAGAAGGTCGTGTGGAACGGTCTGAACTACGAAGAAGATCCCGCTGGTTCCTTCACGCTGTACACCTTCCAGCCCGACTACGTCAACGCGCTCGAAGAGGCAGGCTACAAGTTTGACCTCGAAGGCGCCAAGGTACTGCTCGACGAGGCCGGCTGGGTCGAAGGCGAGGACGGAATTCGCGAGAAGGATGGCGTCGCACTTGCGGTGACCTACCCCATCTTCAGCGACGACCCGGTGCAGGAGGCTAGCGCCAAGGCTTTGCAGCAGCAGCTGAAGGCCGCCGGTTTTGCTGTCACCATCGACACGCGTTCACCTCAGGACTTCTCCACCGATTACACCACGAAGAACTGGGACATTTTTTCGCTACGATTCAGTGCCTCTGACCCCTTCGGTGCGGCTTGGTTCTGCCAGATCTACTGCTCCGACAGTGGGCTAAACCTCTCAGGAACGGGAACTCCCGAGATCGACACGAAGATTCACGAGGAGCTCGAGACGATCTCTGACCCCGAGGCGCAGACGGTCCAGGCGATGAAGCTCGAGGCCGAGATCATGGCCGAGACCTGGGGCATCTTCCCGCTGTACAACGGACCAGAAATTTGGACCGTCAAGGACGGCCTCGCGAACCTCACGCCCGAGCCCTACGTTGGCTTGGACCTCTTCGGGGTGCAACCCGTCGAGAACATGGGTTGGGAGAAGTAGGGGCTGACCCACTAAACCCAACAGGGCGGGTCGGGTGCTTCGGCATCCGACCCGCCCTTTCGTCATGCCGATGTCGGCGTAGCGAGGCGACCGGTAGACTTGGCGGGTCAAGCATCCGCTATCTCGGGGAGAATTCCACACGTGACCGCTGTTTCCAATACTTCTTCCCGCGGCGCCGCCGACACCGTTTCCAACGCTATTGCCACGCCCGAGAAGGAGCAGCCCTACGGCGCGCTCGGGCTCAAGGCCGACGAGTACGCGAAGATTCGCGAAATTCTGGGCCGCCGCCCGACGTCAGGTGAGCTCGCCATGTACTCGGTGATGTGGAGCGAGCACTGCTCCTATAAGAGCTCGAAGATGTACCTGCGCCAGTTTGGCGACAAGGTCACCCCCGCCATGAAGAAAAACCTCATGGTCGGCATGGGCGAAAACGCCGGTGTGCTCGACGTCGGCGAGGGCTGGGCGGTCACGTTCAAGATCGAATCGCACAACCACCCCTCGTACATTGAACCGTTCCAGGGCGCCGCGACCGGCGTCGGCGGCATCGTGCGCGACATCATCTCGATGGGTGCCCGTCCGGTTGCCGTGATGGATGCCCTCCGTTTCGGCTCGATTGATGATCCCGACACCGCCCGCGTCGTGCACGGCGTCGTCAGCGGCATCAGCTTCTACGGCAACTGCCTCGGTCTGCCCAACATCGGCGGCGAAACCGTGTTCGACCGGGTCTACCAGGGCAATCCGCTCGTCAACGCGCTCTCTGTCGGCGTGCTGCGGCACGAAGACCTGCACCTGGCCAATGCCCGCGGCGTCGGCAACAAGGTGATTCTCTTTGGTGCCCGAACCGGCGGCGACGGCATTGGCGGGGCATCGATTCTTGCCTCTGACACGTTCAGCGCCGGCGGGCCGACCAAGCGCCCCGCCGTGCAGGTGGGTGACCCATTCGCCGAGAAGGTACTGATCGAGTGCTGCCTTGAATTGTTTGCGGGCAAGCTCGTTGAGGGCATTCAAGACCTCGGTGCGGCCGGAATTAGCTGCGCGACCAGCGAACTCGCCTCCAACGGCGACGGTGGCATGTTCATCGAGCTCGAGAAGGTGCTGCTGCGCGACCCCACGCTCACCGCTGAAGAGATTCTGATGAGCGAGAGCCAAGAACGTATGATGGCGATCGTCACGCCCGAGAAGCTCGAGGGTTTTCTCGCCGTCACGACGAAGTGGGATGTCGAAACCAGCGTGCTCGGCGAGGTCACCGACACCGGCCGCCTCATCATCAACTGGCACGGCGAAGAAATCGTCAACGTGCTGCCGCGCACCGTCGCCGTCGATGGTCCGGTCTACGAGCGTCCCCTCGCCTACCCGACCTGGATCGACGCCCTGCAGGCCGACACCGCCTCCGTTCTACCCCGTGCGCTTGACGGCAAGACCCTGCGCGAGCAGTTTCTCGACCTGCTGGGCTCGCCCAACCTGGCCGACCCGAGCTGGATCACCGACCAGTACGACCACTACGTTCAGGGCAACACTGCTCTGGCCTTTCCCGACGACGGCGGAATGATCCGTATCGACGAGGAGAGCGGACTCGGCTTTGCCATCGCCACCGACGCGAATGGCCGTTACTGCCAACTCGACCCGTACCGCGGCGCCCAGCTTGCCCTGGCCGAGGCGTACCGCAACGTTGCGGCGACCGGCGCCGTGCCGGCCGGCGTCAGCGACTGCCTTAACTTCGGCTCCCCCGAAAACCCCGAGGTCATGTGGCAGTTCCGTGAGGCCGTAACGGCCCTCGCCGACGGATGCCTGGAGCTGGAAATTCCCGTCACCGGCGGCAACGTCTCGTTCTACAACCAGACCGGCGATCAGCCGATTCACCCCACCCCGGTCGTGGCCGTGCTCGGCGTCATCGACGACGTCGCCCGCCGCATCCCGAGCGGCTGGCAGGACGACGGACACAACATCTACCTGCTCGGCGAGACCCGCCTCGAACTGGACGGCTCGGCCTGGGCCGGTGTCGTGCACAACCACCTCGGCGGTCGTCCGCCGATCGTGGATCTCGGTCGGGAGAAGGCCCTCGCCGGACTGCTGCATGCCGCGTCGAAGGAAGCCCTCATCGACAGCGCCCACGACTTGAGCGAGGGCGGGCTCGCCCAGGCCCTGGCCGAAGCCGTGATGCGCTTCGGTGTGGGCGCGCGGGTCTGGCTGGGTGACATTTGCGGGCGCGACGGGGTGGACGCATCCACTGCCCTATTCTCGGAGTCGGCCGGTCGCGTCATCGTGTCAGTGCCCCGCGAAGACGACGTGAAGTTCCTCGGCCTCTGCGCCGGCCGCTACGTCCCCGTGCTGCGCATCGGCGTAACCGACAACACCCTGCACGCACTCGAAGTGCAAGACGTCTTCACCGCCCCCCTCTCGGAGATGCGCACCCGTCACCAGTCCCCCCTCCCCGCAGCCTTCGCCTAACCCCCCCTTCTCGCGAGAGCGGAAAAAGTGCTGCTTCGAGACAGCTGAAGCAACGTTTTTACCGCTCTCGCAAGCGGGGTCTGCTTGTGGCGACAGCCAATCCTGTGGATAAGTCACGTTCGACCCGGGTACGGGGCATGCTCTGAAGTATGAAGCGTGCCAGTCAACTCCCGCCGGAACTGCAGCACAGAGGGTTCAGCACCCGCGAGGGTCTCAATTTCGGGTTGAGTCCCACACGCATGCGCGGCGCTGACCTGGCGCATCCGTTTCCCAGCATGCGCGTGCCGCGCGACGCCGACGACGGTGTTCAGTCGCGCATTGAAACGTACAGCCAGCGGATGCTCCCCACTCACTACTTCAGCCACGTGACTGCGGCCATCATCCACGGTCTGCCTCTGCCCTGGGCCCTGCAACATGCGGTGGTACTGCACATCGGCACAGACAACCCGGCAGCCCGCCCCAACGTTCGTGGGGTGATCGGTCACCACTTGGAGCCCGGCAGTCTCGCCGTGGTAAAAATTGGTAGCCTGCGGGCGACCAGCGCGGTTGACACATGGTGCCAGCTCTCCAGCGTGCTCGGGCTCGACGACCTGATCCGGATCGGCGACGCACTCGTGCGCCGTCAACATCCGTTCGCCGAGATGCGCGACCTGCTGACGGCCGTTCGTCGCTATTCGGGACACCGGGGCGTAAAACTCCTGCGCGAGGCGCTGATTTGGATTCGACCGGGCGTCGACTCACCACGCGAGACCGACCTGCGACTGCTCATCGTGCGCGCGGGCCTGCCTGAGCCCGAGGTGAACGCCATAATTCTGAGCCGCGCCGGGGTGAAACTCGCCACCGGCGACCTGGTCTTTCGCCGGTACCGTGTTTTGCTCGAGTACGACGGCGGGCAGCACCGCACCGACGAGAACCAGTACCACTGGGACGTTGACCGCCTCGACGCGCTCATGGAGGACACGTGGCGGGTGATCCGCATCAACAAATCCCACCTCCGCAATCCACCCGAGGTGATCCGCAGAGTAACAGTGGCGCTCATTGCCGGCGGTTGGCGACCATGAGTCGTGAGCCGAGAGCGGGAAATATGCTGCTTCACGCACGCTGAAGCAGCATATTTCCCGCTCTCGCGGGACGGACGGGTAGCGGGGGCTATTCGCGGCCGGCGGAGACCCACTGGGGGTTGAACGAACGGTGGCCGACGACGCGGTCGGCTAGCGCGTCCAAGCGCTCGATGTGTGTAGCGTCGAGACGGATGCTCGCGGCCGCCAGGTTCTCGTCCACTCGCTCGATGAAGCGGGAGCCGGGAATGGGCGACACCGCGACACCGAGGGTTCGACCCTTGGCATAAAGCCAAGCAAGCGCAACCTGCGCCGGCGAAACAGCGCCCTCACGGGCCACCGCACGCACCTCGGTGAGCAACGGCTGATTGGCGGCGAGGGCATCCGGGGTGAACCGGGGAAACTTGTGACGCCCGTCTGCGTCAGTGAGCGCGCTGCGGTCGAAGAGCCCAGTGAGCCACTGGCGCCCCAGAGGCGAATATGGGACGAACCCAATGCCCAGCTCGATCGCGGTCGGAATGACATGCAACTCGACATCCCGACTGATGATGCTCCACTCGGACTGCACGGCGGCGATCGGGTGAATGGCGGCAGCGCGCCGCAACTCGTCGCCGGTCGGTTCGGAGAGGCCGATGTGACGAATCTTGCCCGCCTGAACCAACTCGGCGAGCGCCCCGACGGTTTCTTCGATCGGCACCTCGGGGTCGACCCGGTGCTGGTAGTAGAGATCGAGGTGGTCGGTGCCGAGGCGCGCGAGACTCAGGTCGATCTGCTCGAACACGTAGGCACGGTCACCACGGATGCCGCGTGCACCGATGCCGCCGCCCGAAAGGATGCCGAACTTGCTCGCCAACTGCACCTCATCACGCCGGGTCGCGATCAGCCTGGCGATGGTCCGCTCGCTCAACCCGTTGCCGTAGACATTGGCCGTGTCGATGAAAGTGAGGCCCGAGTCAACGGCATGCGTCAGCGTGCGCAGGGCATCGTCGGGGTCGATCGGACCGTAGACCGGCGTGAGCGACATGCCTCCATAGCCCTGCGGGCTGACCGTGAGGCCGTCCCCTAATGTAACTGCGGTCAGGGTAGCGGAAGTTGTAGTCATCTGGTCAGACTACCTGCGGCGCGCGCCGTCTCGTGAGAGCGGGAAATATGCTGCTTCGCGCACGCTGAAGCAGCATATTTCCCGCTCTCGCGGACTTATAGGAAGGGTTCTTTTATTAGGGTTTCGGCGCGCTCCCAGAGGCGGGCGGCCACGGCTCTGTCACGGGAGGTGCGGGTGGCGGGCTGACGCACCGGCGCACCGCGGGTGAGTAAGCGCGGGCCGAAGTAGTCGCCGCCGTGGGCATCTGGGTCGATCGCGGCGCGCACGGTTGACCAGGCGCCCCGCTGCTTGCTCTGCGCCCCGACGAGTAGCTGGGCACCATCTATCACGCGCTTGCCCCGTGACACCTCATTGACCGAACGGATGGTCGGGGTCAGCCCCGAGATGGAATATCCCGGATGCGCGACCAGCGACGCGACCGTGCCAGCACCGTTCGCTCGTAGCCGCCGGTCGAGCTCGAACCCGAACACCTGCATGGCAATCTTGGACTGCGCGTAGGCCTTCCACCCGTTATAGGTCGTGGCCAGCTGCAGATCGTCGAGGGACGAGTCCATCAGCCGCGAAATCAACGAGCCGAGCGATACGACGCGGCTGCCGGGCGTGCGGCGCAGGGCCATCAGGGTGCCAGCGGTGAGCGCGAAGTGCCCGAGAAAGTTTGTGGCGAAGACGAGCTCGTTGCCGTCGAGGCTCACCTGCCGGTCGGTTGGCGGGTGCACAATTCCGGCGTTCAGAATCAGACCGTCGAGGCGGGGCAGAGCGCGCAGACTCTCACTGACGGTGCGCACCGACTGAAGATCGGCGACATCGAGCTGCAACACCGAAACGGATGCCCCCGGCACGCGGGCGCGGATGGCCGCCACCGCTGCATCCGCTTTCACAAGATTGCGGCACGCCAGAATGACGTGTGCGCCAGCACCGGCCAGCTGCTCGCTGGTGAAGTAGCCGAGCCCGGCGTTGGCGCCGGTAACGACGAAGGTCTTGCCACTCTGGTCTGGTAAAGAACGAGGGTTCCAGGTTGTCGACGTCACGGAACGCAGATTATGAGGCGGCGATCGGTGGGTGCGGAATCGGGTGTGCCCCGGGCGCCGCCCCGGCAACCCGCCCGGCCGTCACAGCCTCGCCGCCGGCAATCTTCACGTGGTGGTGGATCACCTCGGCGATGATGAAATTCAAGAATTTCTCGGCAAAGGCCGGGTCGAGGTGCGCCTCTTCGGCGAGTCCGCGGAGGCGATCAATCTGCAGGAGTTCGCGGGCCGGGTCGGCGGCCGGCAGCCCGTGCGTGGCTTTGAGGCGCCCGACCTGCTGGGTGAATTTGAACCGCTCGGCCAGCAAATGAATGAGCGCGGCGTCAATATTGTCGATGCTCTCGCGAATGCTGTGCAGCTGATCAATCGCCTCAGCGTCGGCGGGTAATTCCTCGTATGCGGCCATGCTTTCACGATAATGCATGCCGCACGTGTCACACGGATGCCGCCGCCCGCCCCCGGGCCCCCACCGGCCGCAGACGCAACCGTTTCTGCGTGAGAAGAATGCCAACGAGCACCAACAGCGCGCCGCTCGGTTCGTGCCAGGAGAACGTTTCGGAGAGCACAAGCACCCCCAGCATCACGCCGACCACTGGCGTCACGTAGGTCACCGTGGACGCGTTGGTCGGGCCCCAGGCACGCAACACGTTGATGTTCCAGATGTAGGCAATGCCGGTTCCGAGCGCGCCCAAAGCCAGCAGGCAGAGCACGATCGGCACGGTCAGCGCCACCGGACTCCAGGCCAGCACTGGCGTGAGCAGCAGCATGAGGAACCCGGCGATGCCAATATTGAGAAAAGCAAAGGTTGACCCGGCAATCGGCCGTCCACTCAAAAAACGACGGGTATAGCCAAAGGTGAATCCGTAGCAGACGGCCGCGCCGAGGCAGGCAAGCTGGCCCCACAGGTCGCCGGTCAGCGAGGAATACTGCCACGGTCCGATGATCACGACCACGCCGATGATGCCGAGCACGACGCCGGCCACCTGGGCGCGCACGAGTTTCTCTACCCGAAAGGCCAACGTCGCCATGAGCGCCGTCATGATCGGCGTGACCGCGTTGTAGATGCTCGCCAGGCTTGACGACACGTACTGTTCGGCCCAGGCGAAAAGCAGGTGGGGAATGACGCATCCGCTGATCGCAATCACGAGAAAGTGCAGCCAGACCAGGGGTTGGCGCGGCAACACCGGCCCATTGTTAATGCGCGGCTGATTCACCAGCACGATCAGCCCGAGCGTGAGCCCGCCGAGTACGAGGCGGGACCAGGCGACCTGCCCGAAGCTGACCCCGTCGAGTGCGATCTTCATAAACAGAAAACTTGAGCCCCAGATCAGTCCCATTCCCAGAAATTGCAGGGTGATAAGAGTTTTGCTGGCGGCGGCGGTAGTAGGCACGATTCGAGCCTATAGCGGGCTCCGGCGAGCGTGGGCCCTACCAAGCTCAACGTCTGAACTGCACCGAAGAATGGTAGCGGATGCCACGGCGCCCTATTGCGACGTGTCGGCCTCGGCGCTCTGCTCTGCGTCGGACGCGGGCGTCGAACCCGTCGCCCCCGCGGAGCTGGCGGGCGCACTCCCGGCGGCCGGGTGGAACCCACCCTGAGGCGCGCCGCCGCTGATGGTGCTGCCGGGCCCGGCACTGCGCAGGCTCCGATAGGTCACGAAGCGGCCCGCACACGCATCGAGGCGGGCCTCGAGCCCGGCACGAACGGCCGGCCATTCATCGGCCAGGATCGAGTAGACGGCGGTGTTCCGCCAGGTGCCGTCGGCGCGGGGGCGATCGCGACGCAGGATGCCCTCGAAGGTGGCGCTGATGCCGAGGAGGGCGGCGCGGGAACGCTCGTTGATGGCATCCGTTTGAATTTTGACCCGGCCGAAGCCGTTGGAGAAGGCATTGCTGAGCACGAGCAGTTTGGTTTCGGCATTGACGGCGGTTCCCCAGACGCGTGGGTCGTAGGCAGTCCAGCCGAGGTGGATTGACTCGGCGACGACGTCGATGTCACCGAGGGTCGTGGTGCCAACGACGTCACCGTCGTGCGGGCCGCCGAGCAGGCGTACCAGGTACGGCAGGCTCTCCCACTGAAAATAATCATTGGCCCATTTGATGAACCCGTCGACATCGCGCGCCAACGCCGCCGGACCGCCGCCGTAACCGGTCGCGAATACCTCGGGGTGGGCGATGGCACGGTACAGGTCAGGCAGCGCGGCACTGCCGAGCGGTTGCAGCTGCACAAAACGACCGGTCAGGGTCATTGAATGGGGTCTCACGGCGGTCACCCGCCCAGTGTGGCAGGTCGGCCACAAAACGGATAGGCGGGTTCTAGTCGATCAGGTCGTGACGAACGACGATGGCTTCACGGTCGGGGCCGACGCCGATCGCCGAAATGCGCGATCCGCTCATACCCTCGAGCGCGAGCACATAGTTCTGCGCGGCCTGCGGCAGCTCGTCGAAGGTGCGCACCCCGGTGATGTCCTCTGTCCAGCCGGGAAAGTTTTCGTAGATCGGAACAGCGTGGTGAAAGTCGCTCTGCGAGACCGGAACCTCGTCGACACGCACGCCGTCGACCGAGTAGGCCACGCAGACCGGAATCTCGGCCAGGCCGGTGAGAACGTCGAGCTTGGTCAGAACGAAGTCGGTGACACCGTTGATGCGCGAGGTGTACCGGGCGATCGGGGCATCGTACCAGCCACAGCGACGCGGGCGGCCGGTGGTGGTGCCGAACTCGAAGCCCTGGGCACGCAGGTACTCGCCGGATTCGTCGAACAGCTCGGTCGGGAACGGTCCGCTGCCAACCCGCGTCGTGTAGGCCTTGACCACGGCGATGACCCGGTCGATGCGGTTGGGGGCGATGCCGGAACCGGTTACCGCGCCGCCCGAGGTGGCGTTCGAAGACGTGACGAAGGGGTAGGTGCCGTGGTCGACGTCGAGCATGGTGGCCTGGCCACCCTCGAACAGAACGGTCTTGCCGGCTGTCAGCGCCTGGTGCAGCAACAGCGCGGTGTCGGTGACCATGGGGCGCAGGCGTTCGGCATAGCCGAGCAGCTCGGTGACGATCTCTTCGACCTCAATGGCGCGACGGTTGTAGACCTTGACCAGCATGTGGTTCTTCTGGTCGAGGGCGCCCTCAACCTTTTGGCGCAGGATGTTCTCATCGAACAGATCTTGCACGCGAATGCCGACCCGGTTGATCTTGTCGGCGTAGGCCGGGCCGATGCCACGGCCGGTGGTGCCGATCTGGCGCTTGCCGAGAAAACGCTCGGTGACCTTGTCGAGGGTGCGGTGATATGCGGTAATCACGTGCGCGTTCAGGCTGACCTTGAGCCGGGAGACGTCAACACCGCGCTCGGACAGCGCGTCGAGCTCTTCAAAGAGCACTTCGACGTCGACGACAACGCCGTTGGCGATGACCGGGGTAACGCCGGGGCTCAGGATGCCGGAGGGCAGCAGGTGCAGCGCGTACTTTTCATCGCCGACAACCACGGTGTGTCCGGCATTGTTGCCGCCGTTGAATTTGACGACATAGTCGACCCGGCTGCCGAGCAGGTCGGTGGCCTTGCCCTTGCCCTCGTCGCCCCACTGGGCTCCGATGAGTACGATCGCGGGCATTTAGTCTTCTCCTCGAATTACAAAGGCTTCGGTGGGCGGCGCCGGGTCGAATCCCGGGCTGCCAGTGTGCAGGACGGCGATGATCGAGATTGCGCTCGCATCGGCATCCGTGAGAAAAGCCGTCAGGCGCACGACCTCGTCGGTCTCGCCGATTTCTTCGGCACCGCGGCGCAGCGCGAACAGGGCGCGCAAAACTCCGCGATTTGGTTCGTGGCGCCACGGAATGGGGCCGTGGCCGCGCCAGCCGGCCTCGCGCAGGGCGTCCAGTCCTCGGTGATAGCCAACCCGGGCGTAGGCGTACGACTCAAGCATGCGGCCGTCTGAGTGGGTGGCATCAGCCAGTTCGGCCCAGGCCAACGGCGAGGTCGGGTGCGCCTGCGCGACGGCGGCGATCTCGCTCCTCGCGGTTCGACGAAGGGCTTCGAGCACCTCCGGTTCCGCGGGAAGAAGGGTCTCGGACTCTGAAATCAAATTGTCGCCGGTCACACTGAATCCTACCAAGACCGCAGGGCCCGCATCCCGGCGACGGACCCTGACGTTCTAAACCGCTACGCGGGGCTTTGCTGCCGTGCCGCAACCCGCCAGCCGCCGTTGACGAACAGATACGTCGTGGACATGTTCAGCTCGGCCACGACCTCGCCGCGCCGGGCGATGGCCTTGTAGACAACGACGCCGGCGTGCTCGCCGAGGCGGATGATGGCGGGCTCGTGAATTCCGTAGCTCTCCCACGGAGCCGCCTGGTCAAAGTAGGCGGTGACCTGGTCGCGAGTGATCACGCCGCCCGGCACGATCATCAACGCGTCGTCGGTCATTTCGCGCTGGTAGTACGCGCCGCCCTGTCCGTCCAAAATGGCCTCCCATCCGGCGTTTTCTTCGTGGAGGAGTCGGGCCGGAAGATCGTCAGTGATCGCAGTCATACCGGTACGCTAGCGCCAAACCATCACCGAGTGCAGAAAAGTTCAGAACCGGTGCTGAACCACCCACGCGTGCATGGTGACGGCCGCAGCCGCCGAGGCGTTGATCGACCGGGTCGACCCGAACTGACTGATTTCGACAATGGAATCGGCGGCGGCGATGGCCTCCTCCGACAGGCCGGGGCCTTCCTGACCGAACAGCAAAACGCACCGCTCGGGAAAGCTGAAGGTTTCGATAATGACACTGCCCGGCACGTTGTCGATGGCGATAATCGGCAGCGACTCGGCCTCGCACCACTCGACGAAGGCGGCGACATCCGGGTGGTGCAGCACGTGCTGGTAGCGGTCGGTGACCATGGCGCCGCGCTTATTCCAGCGGCGGCGGCCAATAATGTGCACGGTGTCGGCGCCGAACGCATTAGCGCTGCGCACGATCGAGCCGATGTTCATGTCGTGCTGCCAGTTCTCAATAGCTACGTGAAACGGATGCCGGTGCTCGTCCAGATCGGCCACGATCGCGGCCATGTTCCAATAGCGGTAGCGGTCGATCACATTGCGGGTGTCGCCGTTCTCGAGCAATTCGGCGTCGTAGCGGCCTTCGCTCGGCCACTCCCCCGCCCATGGGCCGACCCCGTAGGTTGAGCGCTCGGGGGTGGGGTTCTCGGGCGTCATCGCAATTGCTGGCCGGTCTGCTACTGGTTCATTCACTGCTTAACCGTATCCCCTGGGCCGACGCGCGGATCGTGGCTGCGCATCGGCTCGGGGGCTGCACGGCCTCGGGCCGCTCCTGGCGACCCGAGACTTCGAAAATATCCGAGGCCAAAAACTTGCGATGTTTTCAAAGTGCCCTTGACGCCGCCCCCGCGGGGAGTCGGATTGAGCTACTGGTTGAGGGACACCATGCACTCTGGATCACCACCTTGGCCGGAAGCACACTGACCTTCTGATCAGGTTTTCCACCTGAGCCGGGGAACGGGGAAGCCCCGATACCTGGCGTAATCCGGGTGGTTTTGCCATCAAGCTCTACACGGAGCAGGGCAACGACGACATGGTCGGCAACAACACCCCGGTCTTCTTCATGCGGGATCCGCTGAAGTTCATGGACTTCATCCGGTCGCAAAAGCGTCGCGCCGATACCAATCTTCGTGACCATGACATGCAGTGGGATTATTGGACACTCTCCCCCGAGTCGGCGCATCAGGTGACGTGGCTGATGGGTGACCGCGGGATCCCGCGCGCCAGGTGAGCAACAGTGCCGGGCATCTTCTCAAGGACGTCAGCGCGTCAGTACTTCTGCGTGCATGCGCTTATTGGCGCAACGTCGACAACGATCTGGGCGACCGGGTTGAGAGCGGTGTGCGTGCGGGATAACCCGAATGAACATTGGCTGGATGAGTTTTCCGTTTCAGGCTTTCGAATTGTCTAAACTGTCGTTATGGTTTCGGCATGACTAAAACGGATGCTCCCGCTAATGATCGCGTGCTCGCCCAGGCTCCCACCACGGTCGCCTCCACCCGATTGCTCTGGTTGCTCGGTCCCGCCCTGGTTGCCGGGGTCGCCTACCTCGACCCCGGCAATGTCGCGAGCAATATGACCGCGGGCGCCCGCTACGGCTATCTGCTGGTCTGGGTGGTTGTCGCCGGTAACGTCATGGCCTGGCTCATTCAATATCTCTCGGCCAAGCTCGGCATCGTGACAGGGGCGAGCTTGCCCGAGATTCTCGGGGTACGTATGAAACGGCCCACCGCTCGTCGGCTGTACTGGATCCAGGCCGAGCTGGTCGCCATGGCCACCGACCTGGCCGAGATCATTGGCGGGGCCGTCGCCCTGAACCTCTTGTTCAACCTTCCACTCATCTGGGGCGGGCTGATCACCGGCACCATCTCGATGATCGTGCTGATGGTTCACTCCCGGCGCGGTCCGCGCATTTTCGAGCGCGTCATCATTTCGCTCATGATCATCATTGTCGTCGGCTTCACGGCGGGGGTGTTCGCCTCGCCGCCCGACGGCGGCGGCGTGCTCTCCGGCATGGTGCCCCGGTTCGAGGGCTCCAACTCGGTACTCCTCGCCGCCTCGATTCTCGGCGCCACGATCATGCCACACGCCATTTACGCGCACTCGTCTCTCACCCGGGACCGGTTTCCGGAATGGCAGGGCGTGGTCGCGACCCGGCGCCTCCTCTGGGCCACGAAGTGGGATGTCACAATTGCCATGGCGATCGCGGGTACGGTGAACCTGGCGATTTTGCTGCTCGCGGCATCCGCTTTGCAGGGCGTGGACGGAACCGACACGCTCGAGGGGGCCTACGCGGCGTTGAAGGACACGCTCGGGCCGATCGTCGCGACGCTGTTCGCCGTCGGCCTGCTCGCGTCGGGGCTCGCCTCAACCTCGGTCGGCGCCTATGCCGGGGCCGAGATCATGCACGGCCTGCTGCACGTGCGCATTCCGCTGCTGCTGCGAAGACTGGTCACGCTGATTCCGGCGCTGCTCATTCTGGGTGTCGGATTCGACCCAACCCAGGCGCTCGTGCTCAGCCAGGTGGTGTTGTCGTTTGGCATTCCATTCGCGCTGATTCCGCTGGTCTGGCTTACCGCGCAGCGCGGGCTGCTCGGTACGTTCACCAACCGCTGGTTCACGACGGCCGCCGGAGTTGTCTGCGCCCTGGCCCTGGTTGCGCTCAATGTTGTGCTGCTCGTGCTCGTTTTCACCGGAGCCTGAGCGGTTACCCTTAAAGCGATATGACCTATACGACTGGCGCAGGCGAGGATTACCTCAAGACCATCTACGCGCACACCGAATGGCAGACCGACCTGATCACGCCGTCGGCACTCGCCCTGCGGCTGGGGGTGGCGCCGTCTTCCGTGACTGAAATGGTGAAGAAGCTCGCCGCGAGCGGGCTCATCACCCACGTTCCCTATGGTCCGCTCGCGCTGACGGATGCCGGCCGGCTGCGCGCGACCGCCGTCGTGCGCCGGCATCGCCTGATCGAATCCTGGCTGGTGGGCGAGATGGGCTACGACTGGGATCAGGTGCACGATGAGGCCGAGATTCTCGAACACTCCATTTCTGATCGTCTGCTCGAGGCGATCAACGCCCGGCTCGGGTTTC
The DNA here is from genome assembly GCF_002929535.1 of Cryobacterium sp. Y11. Lineage (GTDB taxonomy): Bacteria > Actinomycetota > Actinomycetes > Actinomycetales > Microbacteriaceae > Cryobacterium. The sequence goes on along the minus strand of NZ_PJJO01000059.1, from coordinate 216,959 downwards.
CAACGCACGATCCACACGGCGATCCCATTCCGGCCGCGGACGGCTCCGTCGTGCGAGAGCCGTCGGTGCTGCTGGCGGAGGCTGCGGTCGGGCATGCGGGAATCGTGCTGCGCATCAGCGACCGCGACCCGCTCGTGCTCCGCGAGCTCGCAGCTGATCTGATCGGTCCCGGCACCGAGTTCACCCTCACGGCGCCGCTGACCATCCGGCTCGCGGATGGCCAGAGCCGGCTGGTCACGCCCGCGGCTGCCGCGTCGATCTGGGTCACGGCCTGATCTGTGGGCCGGCGGCATCCGCTTAATTAGACGAACCGCGGGGAAAGGTTGCGCAGCTAGGCTGGGAGTCAACGAGAGGGAGCGCCCGATGGCACGACGCGACGAAATCGAATGCTGGCTCACCGACATGGACGGTGTGCTCGTGCACGAGAATGAGGCCCTTCCGGGAGCCTGCGAACTACTGCAGCAGTGGACGGACTCGGGCACGCCGTTTCTGGTGCTCACCAATAACTCCATTTTCACACCGCGCGATCTGAGTGCCCGACTGCGCGCCAGCGGGCTCAATGTGCCCGAGGACCGCATCTGGACCTCCGCTCTGGCTACGGCAGACTTTCTCAAGTCGCAGATGCCTGGCGGCACGGCATTCGTGATCGGCGAGGCCGGAATCACGACCGCGCTGCACGAGGCCGGCTTCATTATGACCGAAACGGCTCCCGACTATGTCGTAGTTGGTGAGACGCGCAACTATTCGTTCGAGGCGATCACCAAGGCGATTCGTCTGATTCTGGGTGGGGCGCGGTTCATCGCGACCAATCCGGATGCGACCGGGCCGAGCAAGGACGGCCCGATGCCGGCGACCGGGGCGATTGCGGCGCTCATCACCAAGGCCACCGGCATGGAACCCTATGTCGTCGGCAAACCCAACCCGATGATGTTTCGCTCGGCGATGAACAAAATCGGCGCGCACTCCGAGAACACCGGCATGATCGGCGACCGCATGGACACCGACATCGTCGCCGGCATCGAGGCTGGACTGCACACGATTCTCGTGATGACCGGTATCAGCAATGAGGCCGAGATCAATCGGTACCCGTTTAGGCCCGACGAGGTCGTGGCTGGCGTGCACGAGTTGCTGGTGACCGAGCTAATCGAAAGCGACGCGATCTAGCGACCGCTCTGTTCCATTAGTTGGCCGCGCGCACTGCCGATCACGCCGCACGCAGCTCCTCGAGTGCCACCGCGCGCGGCCGAAAGCTGCACGCTCCGATGGTGGCGCGGCGAAGAGCTGCTGGTGCGCCTGGCCTGCCAGCCGCGCCAACAGCATCCGCTCGCCCGGCAGCATTCGGGCGCGCGACATGCGATCCCACCCACCGCTGATCGATCCTGCCAGAGATCGCCATGCGAAAACCGCAGCCAGTCCCGAGACGGCCGCGCGGGGGCGCGTCAGACGCCGGGGCCGGCTCCCATGATGCTCGCGCTGAGCGGCTCGGCCGAGGCTCGGCTGACGAAGCAATAGAAGTTGCGCGGCTCGTTGGTCCACTGCGCTTCGGTGATCGGGTAGCTGCCCTGCATCTGCAGGTTCGGGTAGGCGCCGGCCGCGCTGAGGTCCAGAATTCCCGGCGTCGTGCACAGCAGGTTGATCTGCGCCGCCAGTGCGGCCTCGCCCGGAAACACCGTGGCCGCATCGCCGCCAAAATTGCCACGGAACACGAGCTGGGCGGTGTGCCCGGCTGCGCAATCGACGACCGTGAACTCTTCCTCCCACGGCGAGACGTAGGGTTCGAGGCATTCCCCGCCGAACAGGGTGTTCCAGTCGTGCGGGCCGGCCGGCTGCATCGCCGTGACCTCGGGGGTCGGGGTCGGCGTGGCGGTGGGCGTGAGGGTCGGTGTCGGTGTCGGGGTAGCGGATGCGGATGCGGCCGGTGCCGCCACCGGAACGGGGCTCGCGACCAGCCGCTGACCAAGGTAGAACAGGCCAACGAGCACGATGATGGTGAGCAATCCGACGGCCGTCCAGATCAAGGCGGCCTGGCGAGCGCCGGGAGCGCTACGCCGGGAGCGGTGGCGGCGCGGCGCAGCGACGTTCGGGGCAACGGGCAGGACAGTCGTCGCGGCGGGCAGGACAGTGGTCGCGGCGTCGCGTTCGCGATTGACGGGTGCAGCATTCGGGGCTGCGGGCGGGGTGCCGGCAGCGGCCGTCGTGGGGTCGGTTGACGCAGGGTCGGTTGACGCAGGGTCGGTTGACGCAGGGTCGGTTGACGCGGCTGCGCTGGCCGCCGGCGAGACCGGTGTAGACAAGGGAGTCGTCCACCAGGGAGCGGGCGCGGCGGGTTCGACGCGGTCGACCGGCACCGCAGCGGCAACGATCGGTTCGACGGTCGACGATGCGACCGATGCCTCGAAAACCGAACTGTCGTCGCCGACAACGGCATCGTCGTCGGGCTGGCCAAGTTGCGACGCGAGCCAGCCGATACCGTGCTCGTCATCGCGTGGTGCCACTAGTTCAGACCCAGATCCTCAAGGGAAATCGCTGCAAAGTACGGGTAACCTGCGGCCTCGATCACTTCGCGGGCACCGGTGTTGCGGTCGACCACGACGGCGACGCCGGCAATCTCGGCGCCCACCTTGAGCAGGGCCTCGATGGCTGCGAGGGGCGACCCCCCAGTAGTCGAGGTGTCTTCGAGCACGATCACGCGTTTACCCGCGAGGTCTGGCCCCTCAACCTGACGTCCCCGGCCGTGGTCCTTAGGTTCCTTGCGCACGACGAACGCGTCGTAGTTCGCCCCACGGGCAGCGCCCTGGTGCATGACAGCCGCGGCGATCGGGTCAGCGCCCATGGTCATGCCGCCGACGGCGACCACATCGGGTACGTCGTTGATGAGATCGAGCATGACCTGCCCGATCAGCGGGGCGACCCGGTGGTCGAGGCTCACCCGGCGCAGGTCCACGTAGTACGTGGCCTTCTTGCCGCTGGTGAGAACGAAATCCCCGTGAAAAACGGCCTCGGCCGAGATGAAATCGATGAGTTTCTGCCGCGTATCAGTCACGCTCGCCAGTTTAGGGCATAGTTCAGCAGGCCGAACGTTGTCGCCAACAGGCGCGACGGGAGAGGGGGTTTTCACGTGGAGTTCGAGTTTTCGGGCGCAACCGGACCAGCCTCCAACTACCGCTGCTGGAACACCCGCCGCGACACCACGATGCTGCAGAGGGACAGTGCCGCGACCGCCACGAGGTAGTACCCCCGCACGAGCAGCGAACCAGTCGTGCCGATCAGGAACGTGACAATGAACGGTGCGAATCCACCGAACACCGTCACACCGATGTTGTAACCGAGCGACAGCCCCGTCGTGCGGATCTGCACGGGAAACATGGCCGACATGATCGCTGGCATCGGCGCGAAGTACGCCGTGGCCAGCACGCCGAGAACCAGCTCGATGCCGATCATGGTCGGAAGATTGGGCGACTGGTTCAGCAGTGTGAACAGGGGGACGCCAAGCATGATCGTTCCCGTGGCGGCCCAGAACATCACTCGGGCCGACCCTACCCGATCGGCAAGCTTACCGACGAATGGCAAGCCGGCGCTCATGATCACACCGAATACCAGCGTGGCGACGAATGCCCCGCGATGGGCATGCCAAAATTATGCGAGAACGACGGCGTCAGCGATGAGAAAACGTTTCAGAGGGATTACGGCTTAGCCAATACCCAGGTGCACGAAACAAAACCACACGAGCACAGGCACAACGGCGATCATGACCACGGCCCAGATTAGCAGCGCGCGAAAGAACATCCGCTCGTCCTTGGGCGGGGCGCTGGCCATGAGCAGTGCACCGCTCGTGGACATGGGGCTGACATCCACCACGGACGAACTGATAGCGATTGCAGTAACCACGCCGATGGGGCTGAGCAGAGGGTCGAGGGCGATGGGCGTGACGAGCGGACTGATCACGCTTAGGGTGCCCGTGGTCGACGCGAACGCCGAGACGATCGCCACGACGTAGCTCGTCACGAGGGCCGCGAGCGAGCTATTGCCGAGTCCGGCGATGCCGTTCTGCAGTTCCTCGAGCGCGCCGATGGCTTCGAGCATACCGACGTAGGTGACGATCCCGGTGACCAGCAGGATGGCCGACCATGGCATGCTCTCCACGGCCGATTTCTGTACGCTCGAGTTCACTACGATCAGCGCGAGGGCGATCACGAACGACGCCACTCCCACATCGATACCGAGCACGGTCGTGAGCACGAGCAGCACCACCAGCCCTGCGAGCGTGAGCACCCGGATCGGCGTCACGGCCACCTTCACTGGTGCCGTCTTCACCGGTACAGTCTTCACCGGCCGGGTGAGAACGGATGTCCTCGCTCGCGTTCCGGAGGCGGTACCGGTGACGTCGGCGCCCCTTAGGATCTCGCTGGCAACTTCGCCCGGCAGCTCGGCCGCACGACGAAGACGCTTTCCCATGATCTTCTGCGCTGCCGCATAAGCGATGAAGGCAAGAAGCGCGTTGAACACGAAACAGTAGATGAAGAGCTTGAGTGAGTCGGCGCTGGCACCGGCATCGTCCAGCATCACGTTGGCAAGCACGCCGAACGGATTGACCGGTGAGAAAGCGCCGGCATTAGCGCCCTGCACCACCACGAGGCCCATGGCCAGGGTGCTGATTCCAAAGCGGCTACCGAGGGCAAGCGCCACCGGGGCTACGATGGCGATGGCGGCCGGGGTGAACGCTCCCGCCGAAGCGAGTACGGCCGTGAGTAGGAACATGAGCACGGGCACGAGCAGTTTCCGCTCGCCCGCGAGGCGCTCGGCCCAGTACGCGAGCAGGTCGATCGTGCCATTGATGCGCACGATAGCAAAGAGCAGCGTCGCGCCCACAAGAATGAAGAACAAGCCAGCCGGAAACTCGCTAATCACGTCTTTGATCGGTAGACCGGCCACGAGTGTACCCACGCAGAAGGCGGCCACGAGCGCGATGAGTCCGGCGTTAATCTTGGTGAACGAGCCGATGGCAAAGGCCGCAATGAGCACGAGAAAGGCGATAAGTGCGATAGACATGCGCGCGCCCTACGCGTCGGTTCGAATACGAGGAACGAGCGAGTTGAGTGTGCCCGCCAACAGCCCGCCGGCGTTCGGGATCGCCGGGGTGTGGCCGAGCAACTGGAGGATCTCCCAGGTGGTCGCCGTCGCCGCGGTGATCACGGGCAGTCCCAGCTCGTCCTCGACCGCCTGCACGGCGGGAAGTGAAGGCATCTGCACGCAGGCGGAGAGCACTATAACGTCGGCTCCCTCATGTTTCAGGTTGCGCGCCAACTCGGGCAGATTGAGCGGATTGAGACATCCCACAGCAAGGTTGTCGTCCACGCCCAGGCTCACGGTATCGAGCACCTCGATACCCGCTCCCTCGATGTAGTCGCTCACCATCTGGGTGAGCGGTTCCATGTACGGTGCCACCATCACCACGCGGCGGGCGCCGAGCTGCTTCAGGGTGCGCACGAGAGCGCCGGCACTGCTCGTGACCTCGGCCGGGTGAGCATTGTCTGCGGCCGCCTGGCGGATAACGTTCTCGGCCGGCTCGTGCGCGCCGGGACCCTGCGCCATGACGGCCACGAGGCAGGCATACGCGATCACGTCCACGTCGGCGTCGGAGACGGCCGCGGCGCAGTCGGCAGCCTTCGCTGCCATAGCAAGTAATTCCTCCGTCGTCACGTTTTTCAGTGCGGCGCGGGCGGAATGGAAGGTGTACGCGTGACCGGTTGCCGCGGTCTGGCGTCGAAAAAGTTCCGGCAGCTCGGTCTCCATGGTCGTGTTCGAACTCGGGACGATAAGACCGATTCGTGAGGAACCAAGCCGGCTCGCAGCCCTCAAGGCGTCCGTTGTGAGGTTGGACTGTGTCATTGCTGTCTCCACGTCGTTGTGCGCTGGGCTGAGCGAGTTGAATATTTCAACCCATCAGATAGGTTGCACTCCCATCTTGTGGGTTATGTTTGGTTCTGTCAAGACGCCGGAATCCGTCGGGGTCGGCGCGGCTCTACTCTGGAGTGGATGGTGCAAAGCAACGAGGTAGGAGCAACGATCGTGTCAACGGAGCAGGTCAGTCGCCGGTCACCCACGCTGGTGCTGCACAAAATTACCGAGATTCTCAACTGTTTCCGGGTGGATGCACCCGAACTCACCCTGCAGCAGGTGATCAAGAAAACCGGCCTACCGTCGAGCACCTGTCAGCGCCTCGTGCAGGACATGGTGCATGAGGGGCTATTGGATCGCGATCAGGATCGGTACCGCATCGGGATTGCAGTGGTGCGCTGGGCTGCGCCCGGCACGCTCGGTCTCGACGCAGTGCAGCTCGTGAAGCCGGTGCTGCAGGACTTGCGCGACGAGACCGGCGAGACGGCCTGCTTCTACGTTCGCGACGGCGCCTTCCGCACCATCGTGGCCGTAGCCGAGACGCGGCACGTTGTAATCCGGCCGTTCATGGTCGGCATGGTCATGCCACTGCACGCCGGCGCCCCCGGCAAGATTTTCCTCGCCTTCGATCCGGACGCCCGCGCCGCCATCGAGAGGTCCGATCTTGTGGCATTCACGGGTTCCACGCCACCCGATTTGGCAACCCTTGATGCCCAGGTCGTAGTCGCCCGCACGCAGGGCTACTACGCCGCCTTCGGAGAGCGCAACCTCGGTGTGGGCTCGATCAGTGCACCCGTCTTCACACACATGGGCGAACTAGCCGGTGCTATCGGCCTGGGCTTTCCCACCCAGCGGGTCATGCCCGACGACATCGAGCGACTTGGCCCCCTTGTAGCCCGCGCATCGATCGAGGCGAGTCGTCGCCTGGGCTACGACTCGGCCATTCGCGGGTAGCGTCCCAGCCCCGAAGCAGATACGCGCGCCAACCCCCAACCTCGCGTGCGAGCTACAAGGCGCGAACGAGGGCGCTACGGTCGACCTGGCGGTAGCCATCGCGGTGCACGTCGACGACGAGGGCGGCGATAGATGCCGCAGAGATGAGCAGGATGGCGATGAGCACGAACACGAGGTGCCTTTCGAAAGAGGAGGAGTTGCCCAGCACGGAGGCGACATTGCACGTGTTGGACTGTTCCAGTTGACCATCGCCGACCATGCAGCACAATCGTATTATTCTGCATGAACTGTTTAGTCTGTCTACATGGACGTTCAACGACTTGAACTACTTCGCGAGCTTGCCGACCGCGGCAGTGTCACGGCGGTCGCCCTGGCCACTCACCGCACACCCTCCGCCGTGTCGCAGCAGCTCAAGGTGCTCGAACGCGAGGCCGGTCTGCCGCTCACCCAGAGGCAGGGGCGTGGCCTCGTGCTTACCTCGGCTGGCCGCGCCTTGGCTCGCAGCGCAACGGATATCGCGGTGTCACTCGCGAAAGCCACCGCGCTCTGGGACGAGTTTCGCAACCAGGCCTCCGGCGAAGTCAGCCTTGTCACCTTTCCGACCGCTGGCCAGATGCTCCTGCCCGGCGTGATCAAACACCTGGGCCCCGGGCTGGTGCTCAATTGCGCCGACGAGGACCCCGAACTGAGCGACTTTCCCGCGTTCACGGCCGAGTACGACATCGTGCTAGCCCACTCGATGAGCGGGCAGCTGTCCTGGGCTGGGCGTGGCCTGAGAGTCGTGCCGCTGATGACCGAGCCGCTGGATGTGGGACTGCCGGTGGGGCATCCGCTTGCCGGTCGCGCCTGGGTCGCCCCGCGCGACCTGATCGGGGAGACCTGGATCGGAGTGACCGACGGCTACCCGTTTGAGCGCATCCTGCACGCGATCGAGCAGGAGGCTGGCGCGCGGCTGTCGATGTCGCACCGCTTTGCCGACCTCGCGCTGATCGAATCGTTCGTGATTGCCGGGCTCGGCATCGCACTCGTGCCGCGCTACACCTCCGGCCGCGGTCAGCCCGGTCGCCTCGTACTCACACCCCTGCGCGGCATCGAATCGGAGCGTCAAATCGTGGCCCTGATGCGCCCCGACCGAGCCGAACGCCTGGCCGTGCGCACCGTAATCGAGGCCCTGCGCCGCGAAGCGTCGCAGGTGCAACAATCCCACGCCGCCACATAGGTCGTCGAGAGCGGAAATAATGTCGCTTCGGCCATGCTGAAGTAACATTTTTCCCGCTCTCGCGAGATGTGGCTGGCGGGATGCGGGAGGACGTCTCGTTCCTCGTCCAGCGGTCGGGGCGGGCTAGGAGTTTTGGGGGAAACCTAGGTTGATGCCTCCGTGGCTGGGGTCTAGCCAACGGCTGGTTACCGCCTTCTCTCTCGTGAAGAAGTTGACTCCGGCAGGGCCGTAGGCCTTGGCATCACCGAACAGCGAGTTCTTCCAGCCGCCGAAGGAGTGGTAGGCCACCGGCACCGGAATGGGAACGTTGATGCCGACCATGCCGACCTGCACCTCGTTCTGAAACCGACGAGCTGCCCCGCCGTCGTTGGTGAAGATCGCGGTGCCGTTGCCGTACTGGCTCGCGTTGATGAGATCGAGGCCCGCTTGGTAACTGGCCACGCGCACGATCGACAACACCGGTCCGAAGATCTCGTCGAGGTACACGGCCGAGTCGACGCTGACCTTGTCGAACAGGGTCGGGCCGAGCCAGAAGCCGTTAGCGTCGCCGTCAGCTGTGACGTTGCGACCGTCGATGACGACCTCCGCTCCGTCTTTCTGGGCGATGTCGATGTAGCCGGCGACCTTGTCGCGGTGCACCTTCGTGATCAGCGGGCCCATGTCGCAGCCGCGCGTGCCGTCACCGACCGTGAGGCCCTTGACGCGTTCGACGATCTTCGCGATGAGCTCGTCGGCGACGGGCTCGACGGCGACGATGACGCTGATCGCCATGCAGCGCTCCCCGGCGGATCCGAACCCGGCGTTGACGGCGGCATCCGCTGCCAGGTCGAGGTCGGCGTCTGGCAGCACGAGCATGTGGTTCTTGGCGCCGCCAAGGGACTGCACGCGCTTGCCGTGCTTGGCAGCCTGCTCGTAGATGTAGCGGGCGATCGGGGTGGAACCGACGAAGGAGATGGCCTGCACGTCAGGGTGCACGAGCAGCGCATCAACGGCCTCCTTGTCGCCGTGCACAACGTTGAGCACACCATTGGGCAGCCCAGCCTCCGTGAACAGCTCGGCGAGCCAGTTGGCGGCGGATGGGTCCTTCTCGCTCGGCTTGAGCACCACGGTATTGCCAGCTGCGATTGCGATCGGGAAGTACCAGAGCGGCACCATCGCCGGAAAATTGAACGGGCTGATGATTCCAACGACGCCGAGCGGCTGACGCAGCGTGTAGACATCGACGCCGGTCGAGACGTTCTCGGAGTACTCGCCCTTGGTCAGGTGAGGCATGCCGAGGGCGAATTCGACGACCTCGAGGCCGCGAATAATCTCGCCGAGCGCGTCGGAGGTGACTTTGCCGTGTTCGGCGGTGAGAATCTCGGCGAGGTCCCCCTTGCGGGCGTTGAGCAGCTCGCGGAAGTTGTACAGGATGGTCTGGCGACGAGCCTGACTCAGGTCGCGCCAGGCCGGGTAGGCGGCCCGGGCGACGGCGACGGCCGCGTTGAGGTCAGTGGAGCTCGCCAGCAGCACGTTTTTGGCAACGGTGCCGGTGGCGGGGTTGAAGACGGGAGCGGTGCGGGTCGAGGCGCCGGCGGCAGCTGCGCCGTCGATGTAGTGCTGGATGGTGGGAACTTCGGTCATGAGTGATGCCTTTCATTAAATCCGTTAAACGAGCTTGTCGAGATTTCGACGAGCGACGAGGGCGGTTAGGCGAGCAGGTCGAGCGCGAGCACCTCGTCGTAGATGACGAGCGCCTCGGCCACCTCAGCGTCGGTGACGACACAGGGCGGCACGACGTGGATTCGGTTCTCCATCAGGAACGGCAGCAGGCCGCGGCCGAGCAGTTCGGCCTTGACCCTGGCCATGACGGCAGCGCTCACCGGCTCGCGGGTCGCCTGGTCGGCCACCAGTTCGACCGCCCAGAACACGCCGACACCGCGAACGTCACCGATGATCGGGTGTTTGGCCTGCAGCGCGTGAAGCCCCGGCTCCAGCACGTCGCGGCCGATCCGCGCGGCGTTCTCCACGATGCCCTCGGCCTCCATCGCGTCGAGCGCGCCAACGATTGATGCCATGGCGAGCGGATGCCCGCTGTAGGTGAGTCCGCCGGGAAAAACACTCTCGTCGAAGGTGGCCGCGATGGCATCGGAGATGATCACGCCGCCGGTGGGCACATAACCGGAGTTGACGCCCTTGGCGAAGGTGATCAGGTCGGGCACGACGTCGTACCCCTGAAAGGCGAACCAGTTTCCGGTGCGGCCGAAGCCACACATGACCTCGTCGAGAATGAGCATGATGCCGTACTTGTCGCAGAGCGCGCGCACCCCGGGCAGGTAGCCGGCCGGCGGCATCATGATGCCGGCGGTGCCGGGAATCGACTCGAGCAGAATCGCCGCGACCGACGAAACACCCTCGCCCTGAATGACGCGTTCGAGATGGTGCAGGGCGCGGGCGCATTCCTCCTCTTCGCTGCTGGCCCAGAATTCGCTGCGGTACAGGAACGGTCCAAAGAAGTGCACGTGGCCGCGCGCGTATTCGTTGGGAAGGCGGCGCCAGTCGCCGGTGGCGACCACGGCCGCGCCGGTGTTGCCGTGGTACGACTTATAGAGGGAGAGCACCTTGTCGCGACCGGTGTGCAGGCGAGCCATGCGCATGGCGTTCTCATTCGCATCCGCTCCCCCGTTGGTGAAGAAGACCTTGTTGAACCCGGCCGGGGCCCGATCGGTGATGCGCCTGGCAGCTTCGCCCCGGGTCAGGTTGGCCGTCGCCGGCGAAATGGTCGTCAGCAGCGCGGCCTGCTCGGTGATGGCTGCAACGACAGCCGGATGCTGGTGGCCGATATTCACGTTCACCAGCTGACTCGAAAAATCGAGGTAGGTTCGCCCGTCGTGGTCCCAGACCCGGCAGCCGAGCCCGCCGGCGATGACGAGCGGCGCAAGTTTCGCCTGGGCCGACCACGAATGGAAGACATGGGCGCGATCGAGTTCGCTGGTGCGCGCATTAAGACTCGGCGCCCCATTAGTGGATGCCGGGGAAACGGTGTGTGTGCTGGTATCAGTCACGTCTATCGCTGGCTTTCTTTGTGGTGGTGGTAAGAACGGGGGGTAGTTGATAGTCGAGACGAGATTGTGCTGCTAGTTGCCGCTCACGTTGAGGGTGACCTCGGCGGGCGTCCAGTCGGTGCCCATCACGTCGACGCCGTCGGCTTCAAGCTCGTCGAGGGCCTGCTGCACGTACTCGTTCGAGTAGGCGGTGGCTGGCGGTTCGGTCGTGATGATAGTCGCGCCGGTCTCGTTCTGGGTGTTCAGGGCGATGTCGACCGTGTTGGCCCAGGCCGCTTCGTCGATGAGTCCGACGCCGCTGGTCGACGGGAAGATCAGCTTGCTGACCTCGTTGGTCATCCACAGCTGGTGGCTCTGACCGAGTGAGGAACCGGCGGCGGTGACGATGCCGGCAGCGTCTTCGGGACTGTTCGCCGCGAAGATCCAGCCCTTGATCGAGGCCTTGATGAACTTCACCGTGTTGGCAGCGTAGTCCGCGTCGCTCTCCAGCTGATCGGCGTTGGCCCAGATGGCGTCCTGCAACATCGCGGTGCCCTCGTCGTTCCAGTCGATGACGTTGAGTTCATCGGGCTGGTACAGCTCGCCGGTGTCGGGGTTTTCGGTTTCGAGCACCTGGGCGTACTCGTTGTAGGTCATGGCCTGGGCCGCGTCGATATCGCCGGAGAGGAAGGCGTTCATGTCGAACGCCTGCTGGATCAGCGAGATGTCCTCGAGTGCGACGTCGGCCCGCTGCATGCCGGCGAACAGTTCCCACTCATTGCCGAAGCCCCAGCTGCCCACGTTCTTGCCGGCCAGGTCGGCGGCCGTTTCGATGTTCTTGCCCTTGAAGGAGATCTGCGTGGTGGCGCTGCGCTCGAAGATTTGGGCGACATCGGTAATGTTGGCGCCCTGCTCGATCGAGCCGAGCACCTTCGGCACCCAGGAGATGGCGTAGTCCACGTCGCCGGCCGCGAGCACGTCCTGCGGAACGATGTCGGGTCCGCCCTCGACGATGGTGACGTCGAGTCCCTCATCCTCGTAGTAGCCCTGGTCGACGGCCGCGTAGTATCCGGCGAACTGCGCCTGGGCGACCCACTGCAATTGGAGGGTGATCGGGGTGAGCTCGCCAGCGGCATCCGTTTCGGGAGTGTTGCTGGCGCCGCTGCAGCCGGAGAGAACGAGAGCACCGACCGCCGTGATCGCGCCGACGGTGCCCAGCCATGCAATGCGGTGTTTCATGGTGCCTCCTTGGTTACTGGTGCTGTGGTTGGTAGGCGACGAGCTTCTCCACGATGAGAGCTGCACAGTAAAAGACGAGTCCGAGAATGATCGAACCGAGCACGTAGGCCCAGGCGAGACCGTAGTTACTGCTCGCTGCGGCCGACGTGATCGACTTGCCGAGGCCACCGACCGGGCCGCCGAAGTATTCGGCGATGAGGGCGCTGATCACGGCGAGTGACGACGCAATGCGCAGGCCGGTGAAGACGAACGGCAGCGCGGTCGGCAGAGTGACCGCGCGGGTGGCCTGCCAACTGGTGACGGCGTAGGCGCGCATCAGGTCGCGGTGCACCGGACGCACCTGGCGCAACCCCTTGAGGGTGTTGAAATAAACCGGCACGAACACGGCGAGCGCCGCGACGAGTTGCCGGGCGGTCTCCGCGCCGGCGCCGAACATCGTGTAGAGCACCGGGGCGAGCGCCACGATCGGCACGACAGAGAGGGCAGCGACGACCGGCGCAGCCATCTCGTCAAACAGCCGGGCGAGCGCCGAGACGATCGCGAGCGCGATGCCGAGCAGGGCGCCGATGACTAGTCCGACTAGGGAATTGCGGCCGGTGACCGCCATACCGTTGGCCACGTTCTGCAGGTTGCCGGCGAATTCGGCGCCGATGGCAAACGGTGCGGGCAGGATGAACGCCTTGATCGCGAGCCCGGTGACGAGGCCCTGCCAGAGCAGGATAACGGCCACCCCGAACACGATCGGGGCGAGCACGGTCTGAAGCAGTTTTGGCTGGGTCGTTCTCATCGGGTCTCGACTCCGCGAGCGCCGGTCGGTGCAGCTGGTCCGGTTGAAGGCGTGTCGCCGTGCAGCAGCTCGCGCACCTCGCTGAGCGAGCGAAAGAAGCCCGCGTCTTCGCGCAGGTCTTCGCCCCGGCCAGCCATATCGCCGAGACCGACGCTGACAATCGAGCGGATGCACCCGGGCCGCGGCGACATGACCACCACCCGATTCGACAGGAACACCGCCTCGGGAATGGAGTGCGTGACGAACACCACGGCGGCCTGGGTTTCGGCGCAGATGCGCACGAGTTCGTTCTGCATGCGCTCGCGGGTCATCTCGTCGAGGGCGCCGAACGGTTCGTCCATGAGTAGCAGGCTCGGGCTTTCGGCGAGCGAACGGGCGATCGCGACGCGCTGCTGCATGCCGCCCGAAAGCTGGTCGGGATAGTGCGTGGCGAAGTCGGATAGCCCGACCAGTTCGATCAGCTCGGCCGCACGCGCGCGGCGGGCCACCTTGCCAACTCCGTGCAGTTCGAGCGGCAGTTCGATGTTGCCGGCGACCGTGCGCCACGGAAGGAGCCCGGCTTGCTGAAACGCGATGCCATAGGACTGGTCGATGCGGGCCTGCCGGGCCGGCTTGCCAAACACCTCGATGCTGCCGCTCGTGGGCACGTCGAGATCGGCGACGAGTCTCAGCAGCGTGCTCTTGCCGCATCCGCTTGGCCCGATCAGACTGACGAACTCGCCGGGTGCGACCGTGAGGCTCACGTCGTCGAGGGCGGTGATGCCGGGGCCTTTGCGTGCGGTGAAAATGCGACTGACGCTGCGTACATTAACAGCGGGCACATCGACAGCGGGCACAGGCCCGTCAGGCACGGCGTCGGCTGTCCTGCGCGTTGGTTGCGTCATGCTGCCACCTCTCCCCTGCGAAAACGACGAAGGAACAGGCCGATCACGCCCATAAAACCGGCAGCGACGAGGCCGACCATGATCGATCCGAAGATGGGCGCCCAGGGCTTTCCGGGGTCACCGCCAGCCGCGCCGGCGTACTCGACGATGAGTCGGCCGATGCCGCCGCGCAGTCCGATCGACACCTCGGCGACGACGCTGCCGATGACCGCGCTGACCGCGGCCAGGCGCAGGGCCGGCAGCAGGTAGCCGACGCTGGCCGGAAGGCGCAGCCGCCAGAGCGTCTTCCACCAGCCGGCCGCGTAGCAGTGCATGAGGTCGACGTGGTTGGCGTCGGGCGAGCCGAGGCCGCGCAGCGCACCGATCGACACCGGGAAGAACGCGAGATAGGAGGCGATCAGGGCCACCGACATCCAGCTCGCCCAGGTGAACTCGCCAAACTGAATCTGCGCGCCCCAGCGCCGCACCAGCGGGGCGATCGCGATGAGCGGAACCGTCTGACTTAAAATGATCCACGGCAGAATCGCCGATTCGGCCAGTCGGAAGCGCTGCATGAGCAGGGCCAGGCCGAGCCCGACGGTCACGCCGACCAGCCAGCCGACCGCGGCGATGCCGAGGGTGAACAGCGACCCCTGCAGCACCGCCAGCCATAGCGGCAGAGCGGATGCCGCGCCCGTCACCGGCTCGAACAGGCGCTCGAACATGACCGCGAGGTGCGGCATCGCGAGGTCGGTCGTGCGCGGCAACACCGTCACACCATTGAGGATCACGCCATCGGCCGGGCCGAGGGTTTTGTAGAGCTCCCAGACCAGCGCGAGCAGCGCGAGGCCGGCCAGGCCGAACAGGCCGGGTCGCAGGCGCGGGTACACACCCGAACGCCCGGGCTGGTGCGCTGTAGCTACCCCGAGAGCTCCGCGCGTGAGCGGGGCGGCCTGCTCGCTGCTCGTCAGCATCCGCTTGGCTATTTCGTGGCCGTGATGGAGTCGGCCAGGGCGGGAATCACGGTTTCGCCGTAGACGCGCATGGTTTCTTCTTTGTTGTCGTGCTGCAAGTAGCTGGCGAACTGGTCGACACCGAGGTCTTTGAGCGCCTCAAGCTTCTCAATGTGATTTTTGGCGGTGCCGAGCAGGCAGAACCGGTCGACGATCTCGTCGGGCACGAAGTCGGTGTGCTCGTTGCCCGCCTTGCCGTGCTGGTTGTAGTCGTAGCCCGCGCGGTTTTTGATGTAGTCGGTGAGCGCTTTAGGCACGGCGGAATCGGCGCCGTACTTGGCCACGATGTCGGCCACGTGGTTGCCGACCATGCCGCCAAACCAGCGGCACTGGTTGCGCATGTGTTCCCAGTCCGTTCCGATGTAGGCGGGGGCGGCTACGCAGAACTTGATCGATAAGGGGTCGCGGCCGGCGTTGGAGGCTGCCGTGCGCACGGAAGTAATCATCCACTCGGCCACGTCGAGGTCGGCCATTTGCAAAATGAAGCCGTCGCCCACCTCACCGGCGAGCTTCAGCGCCAACGGACCGTAGGCGGCGACCCACACTTCGAGGCTCGAGCCATGGCTCCACGGAAACTGCACGGTGGCACCGTTGTATTCGACCGGGCGGGAGTTAGCGAGCTCGCGGATGACATGAATCGACTCGCGCAGCGTCTTCAAGTTGCTCGGCGCGCCATTGGTGGTGCGCACCGCCGAGTCGCCACGGCCGATACCGCAGATGGTGCGGTTGCCGTACATCTCATTGAGGGTCGCGTACGTGGATGCCGTCACGGTCCAGTCGCGAGTGGCCGGGTTGGTGACCATGGGGCCAACGATGATTGTGCTGGTCTCGGCCAGAATACGGCTGTAAATCACATAGGGTTCCTGCCAGAGCAGGTGCGAGTCGAAGGTCCAGACGTGGCTGTACCCGTGCGCCTCGGCCAGTTTGGCCAGGTGCACGGTGCGCGCCGACGGCGGGTTGGTCTGTAGTACTGCTCCGAAATCCATGCGAATCCCCCCTTAGATTAGGTACTGACTCAGGCCGCGCTTGATGTAGCGCCCGTCACCCTTGGTACCGAGGTAGGCGTTTTCATCGATCACGACCTTGCCGCGCGAGATCACGGTGTCGACGTGGCCGTCGATCTCGTAGCCCTCCCAGGCGGAGTAGTCCATGTTCATGTGGTGCGTCTTGTTCAGGCCGATGGAGGTGTGCCCATTCGGGTCGTAGATGACCACGTCGCCATCGGCGCCGGGCGCGATCACGCCCTTCTGGCCGTACATGCCGAACATGCGTGCCGGGGTGGTGGAGCACACCTCAACCCAGCGTTCGAGCGAGATCTTGCCATCGACCACGCCCTGATACAGCAGGTCCATCCGGTGCTCGACCGAGCCGATTCCGTTGGGAATCTTGGAGAAGTCGGTCAGGCCCAGGTCCTTCTGACCCTTCATGCAGAACGGGCAGTGATCGGTGGAGACCATCTGGATGTCGTTCGTGCGTAGGCTCTGCCACATGTGGTGCTGGTGGCCCTCGTTCTGGGCCCGCAGCGGCGTCGAGCAGACCCACTTGGCACCCTCAAAACGGCCCCACTCGTCGCTCTCGGCGCCGAGGTTGTCTTCGAGCGAGAGGTACAGGTATTGCGGGCAGGTCTCGCCAAACACGTTCTGGCCGTTGTCTCGAGCCTGGGCAATCTGGTCAACGGCCTGCTTGGCCGACACGTGCACTATATAAAGAGGAGCGCCGGTCAGGTTGGCGAGCATGATCGCCCGGTGCGTGGCTTCTTCTTCGGCCTGCCAGGGCCGAGTCAGGCCGTGGTACAGCGGGCTGGTGTTGCCGGCGGCGACCGCCTGCTGCACGAGCAGGTCAATGACGCTGCCGTTCTCGGCGTGCATCATGATCATGCTGCCGTTCGTCGCCGCACGCTGCATGGCCTTGACGATCTGGCCGTCATCGCTGAGAAACACACCCTTGTAGGCCATGAACAGTTTGAAGCTCGAGACACCCTCGCCCACGAGTTCGTCCATCGCGGTGAGCGAATCGTCTTGCACGTCGGAGAGAATCTGGTGAAAGCCGTAGTCAATGGCGCACTGGCCGGCGGCCTTCTGCTGCCATTTCTGGTACTGATCGAGCACGTTTTCACCGGCGTATTGCACGACGAAGTCAACGATGCTGGTGGTTCCGCCCCAGGCGGCGGCGCGGGTGCCAGTTTCAAAGGTGTCGCTGGCCTGAGTGCCGCCAAACGGCATCTCCATGTGGGTGTGGGCGTCGATGCCGCCGGGGATGACGTACTTATCGTGGGCATCGATGACGCGGTCAACGTTGCCGGCGACATCGAAGCCGAGCAGGTTCGAGCCGGGCGCGAGCACGGCGGCAATTTTTTCGCCATCGATGAGCACATCGGCGAGCCCTCGGCCCGTGGCGTTGACCACGGTGCCGTTCTTGATCAAGATTTTCATGGCATCCTCTTCGCTGAAAATGGCAGGGGTAGCGGATGCTGCCGGCCGGGTCGGTCGACAGCATCCGCTCTATGCGCTTTAAGGGGCGACGAGGGGCTCATAGGAGTCGGGGCGACGGTCGCGGTAGAACTGCCAGTCGCGGCGCACCTCGCGGATCACACCGAGGTCGAGGTCGCGCACGACGATCTCCTCGGTATCAGTGGACGCGATGGCGCCCACGTAGTTGCCCGTGGGGTCGACGAAGTAGGAGCTGCCGTAGAACGTCACGGCCTCGTCACCGAATTCGTCCTGTTCGTTACCGATGCGGTTGTTCGCGCCGACGTAGTACTGATTGGCGACCGCGGCGGCCGGCTGCTCAAGTTCCCACAGCCGGTTCGACAGCCCGGGCTTGGTGGCCGAAGGGTTGAACACAATCTCGGCGCCGTTCAGGCCGAGCGCCCGCCAGCCCTCGGGAAAGTGGCGGTCGTAGCAGATGTAGACGCCGATCTTGCCGTACTTGGTCTCGAAGACCGGGTAGTCGGTGTTGCCGGGGCGAAAGTAGAACTTTTCCCAGAACTGCGGCAGGTGGGGGATGTGGTGTTTGCGGTACTTGCCGAGGTAGCTGCCGTCGGCGTCGATGACCGCGGCGGTGTTGTAGAGCACGCCGGGCTGTTCTTCTTCGTACACCGGCACGACGATGACCATGTTGTACTCGGCGGCGAGTTTCTGAAAGCGTTCGACGATGGGGCCGGGCACGCTCTGCGCGTAGTCGTAGTACTTGGCGTCTTGCACGATGCCGAAGTAGGGGCCGTGAAAGAGCTCCTGAAAGCAGATCACCTGTACGCCCTGGGCGGCAGCTGTGCGCACGAATCCCTCGTGCTTGGCGATCATGGACTCTTCGTCGCCGGTCCAGGTGGCCTGGGTGATCGCCGTTCGAACGATGTTCCGGGTGTCGGAGGTGGTGCCGTTGCTCATGCTGTGCCTTTCACTTGCTTCGTTAGTCAATGACCCTGACGAACCGCGTTGTTCGCATTGTTATTATTTGACGTAAACATTTGAAATGTGTTTCTCTGTGTATCGCACGCATTAATCATCCTGTCGTCCAACGCAGCCAGGAGCAAGAGCAATGCAGAACTTTATCGACGAGATTGAGCAGCCCACCCCGGCGGGGATAGCCGCGGCCATCGGGCGCCTGATCGCGAGCGGTCGGCTCGCCCCGGGCGACCGTCTGCCCACCGTGCGCACCCTGGCCGGTGAGCTCGGCGTGAGCCCTGCAACGGTCAGCCACGCCTGGCAGGCCCTCGCTGCAGTCGGCCTGATCGTGTCGCGGGGCCGTGGCGGCACCTTCGTGCAGGATGCCGCGCCCACGTGGCTTCCGGCCCGCAGCCAGTCCATGATCGGCGCCGCCGGACCAGCCCGGTTCGATCTCTCCCGCGGCACGCCAGACCCGCTGCTGCTGCCAGCACTCGGACCGGCGCTCTCCCGTTTGGAGCAGCGCGCGGCAACCCCGAGCTACCAGGATCTGCCCATCATTCCGGAGCTGCTCGAGGTGCTGCGCGAGTCGTGGCCGTACCCGGCCGAGACGATCACCATCGTCGACGGCGCCCTCGACGCCATTTCGCGCTGCCTCGACGCTGTCACCCGGTTCGGCGACCGAATCATCGTGGAGAACCCCTCGTTTCCGCCGTTCTTTGATCTGCTCGACCAGCTCGGCTTGGAACGCCTGCCGGTGTCCGTCGATGAGCACGGCATCATTCCCACCGAATTTGCCGCCGCCCTGAAGCTGGGCCCGGCCGTCATTCTGTTGCAGCCGCGCGCACACAACCCGACCGGTGCGTCGATGACCGCCCATCGCGCCGAGGAGCTGGCCGACCTGCTGCGCCGGGAGGCGGCGAGCGTCGACACCATCATCATCGAAGACGACCACTCCGCCGAGATCACTATCGCCCCCGAGGTGAGTCTCGGCCGCTGGCTGCCCGAACGGACCCTGCACGTGCGTAGCTTCTCGAAGTCGCACGGCCCCGACCTGCGCATGGCCGCGCTCGGCGGCCCGGCGGCGCTGATCGACCCGATCGTGTCGCGGCGCATGCTCGGCCCCGGCTGGACCAGCCGCATGCTGCAGACTATTTTGCACGACCTGCTCACCAACGGCGACAGTATCGCGCAGGTCAGCGAGGCCCGGCGCATCTACTTCGCCCGCCAGCGTGCCCTCGCCGACGCCCTGACTGAGTTCGGGCTCGAGGTGGTGCAGGCCGACGGCATCAACACCTGGCTGCCCGTTCAGAACGAGCGTGACGCCATGGTGCGCCTGGCCGCCTCGGGAATTCGGGTGGCCGGCGGCTCGCCATTTTTGGCCGTGGAGGGCGGCCCCGCCTTCATTCGGGTGACAGCAGGCGCGCTGCCCGACGACGTCAGGTCGGTGGCGGAAGCGCTAGCTGCTGCTTCGCATCCGCGTGATTCGGCCGTGCACCGGCTCGGTGCGCGCTGGGCGTAGAGCTGTCGGGTCTAGGGTTGAAACAGACGACCGGTTTACTTTGACCGGCCCCGCTGGCCTGGATTTGGGCTGAGGTCCTTTATTGCTGCGTCATCAGCACCGTGCCAGTTTGCGCCCGCCCTGCCTTCTGCAGCGCACCGCACAGAGTCGAAAGCGATCCCATGAATCGAATCACCGTGCGCCTCACCGCGCTGGCAGCCGCCGCCCTGCTGCTGAGCGGATGCGCCGCCACGGCCATCCCCGCCGCCACCGAAACCCCCGTCGCTAACGCGAACTACCCGGTCACCGTCGAGAATTGCGATACGAGCCTCACGGTCACGGCCGCGCCCGAACGCATCGTGTCGATCAAGTCCTCGGCCACCGAGCTGTTGCTCGCGCTGGGGCTCGGCGACCGCATTGTCGGATCGGCATTTCTCGACGGGCCGCTGCCGGAGTCGCTCGCCACCGAAGGCGCCGACCTGAACGTGATCAGCGACTTTCTGCCCGGGCAGGAGGCCGTGCTCGGCCTGAACCCCGACTTTATCTACGGCGGCTGGGAATCCAACTTCACCGCGGACGGCGTGGGCGAACGGGCCGGTTTGACCGCTCTTGGCGTCGGTAACTACGTCTCGCCGGCCGCCTGCAAGGGCGACGCGATGCCCAACCCACTCACCTTCGACACGGTGTTCAGCGAAATCACCGAAGCCGGAGCGATCTTCGGGGCAAAGGATGCCGCCGCCGACCTGGTCAGCACCCTGGAAACCGACCTCGCCGCGCTCGAACCGGCCTCGAACGCGACCGCCGTCTGGTACTCGAGCGGCACGACCACCCCCTACGTCGGCGCGGGCATCGGCTCGCCCGCCATGATCATGGAGGCCGCCGGCCTCACCAACATCTTCGCGGACGTCACCGACACCTGGACCTCGGTCGGCTGGGAGTCGATCATCGAAGCCAACCCGAGCGTCATCGTGCTCGTCGACGCCACCTGGAACACCGCGGCCGCCAAGATCGCCAACCTGGAATCCGACCCGGTCACCCAGGTGCTCGACGCCGTCAAGAACCAGCGCTACATCATTTTGCCGTTCGCCGCCACCGAGGCTGGCATTCGCAACGTCGAGGCCGCGTCCTCCGCTATCACCCAGCTGGCCAGCTTCAAGTAATGCGTCCCAAATTCACGCGAGAGCGGGAAATTTGTTGCTTCAGCACCCTTGAAGTAACAAATTTCCCGCTCTCGCGGCCTAGTCGAGGGGGGGGTAGGTGACCCGGCGTAACTACGTGGGGTGGGTCGTGGCGGCGTCCATCACCTTGGTTGTCGGGTGCGGGGTGGCAGTCACCATCGGGCCGGCGGCGGTCAGCTTGGCGCAGGTGGCCGGCAGCATTGGGGCGCACCTGGGCCTTTCGACCGAGCCGGTGCCGCTGCTGATCGACTCGATCGTCTGGCAGTTGCGGTTGCCGCGCGTGCTCACGGCGGCGCTGGTCGGCGCCGGCCTCGCGCTCAGCGGCGCGGTGATGCAGAGCGTGACCCGCAACCCCCTCGCCGACCCGTACCTGCTTGGACTTTCGAGCGGGGCATCCGTTGGCGCGGTCTGCGTGGTCATTCTCGGTATCGGCATTATTCTGCCCGCCGCTGCCTTCGCCGGCGCGCTGCTCGCCCTGGTCGCGACACTGAGCATCGCCAAGGTCGGTGGCACGATCACTCCGGTTCGGGCCGTGCTCGCCGGGCTCGCCATCGCTCAACTGGCCGGCGCCCTGACCTCGTTCATCATTTTCTGGGCCGCCAAGGGCGACTCCTACCGGGAGATTCTCAACTGGCTGCTCGGCTCGGTGGCCGGTGCCACCTGGGAGAGCGTGGCAATAGCGGGAACGGCCGTCGCAGTCGTTGGCACCGGAATCCTCTTGTCGGCGACCCGGCTCGACGCGTTCGCCTTCGGTGACACCTCGGCGGCGAGTCTCGGCATCAACGTCAATCGCACTCGGTGGGGCCTGCTCGGGGCGGTCGCGCTGCTGACCGGAGCCATGGTGGCCGTGAGCGGCTCGATCGGGTTCGTCGGGCTCGTCTTGCCGCACCTCGTGCGCGGCATCAGCGGGCCAGGCCACCGCCGGCTACTGCCGCTCACGGCGGTCTGCGGCGCGCTCTTTCTCGTCGTCGCCGACACGCTCGCGCGCACGGTATTCGATCCGCGGGAGCTGCCGGTGGGCATCATCACAGCGTTCATCGGCGTGCCGGTATTTATTGTG
The DNA here is from genome assembly GCF_002929535.1 of Cryobacterium sp. Y11. Lineage (GTDB taxonomy): Bacteria > Actinomycetota > Actinomycetes > Actinomycetales > Microbacteriaceae > Cryobacterium. Next base: position 194,841 of record NZ_PJJO01000059.1, on the reverse strand, counting down.
CTGATCAAAAGGAAGAAATCACGGCTGTGGGCGTAGACCTCGATCGGCTGTCATTCGGCATCGACGGCACCATGATTGTGCGCGATATCTCCGCGTCGATGCAAACCGGCAGCGTGACCGGGCTGCTCGGCCCGAACGGTGCCGGCAAGTCCACCCTGCTGCGCCTCGTGGCTGGTATTGACAGAGCGGATGCCGGCACCGCCTCCCTCGACGGGGTCGCGATTGGTTCGTTGCCCCGGCGGGAGGCCGCCCGCCGCATCGCCCTGCTCGAACAAAATGCGTCGCCGAGCGTTGAGCTGACCGTGCTCGACGTCGTGCTGCTCGGTCGCATTCCGCACCGCACCACACTGATGGGGTCGTTTGGCGGCGACGACGATCGCGCCGTCGCCTTCGACGCCCTCAACGCGGTCGGCGCGGCGTCGCTGGCCGACCGGTCTTGGCACACCCTCAGCGGCGGGCAGCAGCAGCGCGTGCAGATCGCCAGAGCCATGGCGCAACGACCGAGCCTGCTGCTGCTCGACGAACCGACCAACCATCTCGATGTCAGCGCCCAACTCTCGCTGCTCGGGCAGGTGCGCGAGCTGGGGGTGACGGCGATCATGGCCTTGCACGACCTCAATCTCGCGGCGGCGTACTGCGATCACATTCTGTTACTCGACGGCGGCCTGCTCGTAGCTTCGGGCACGCCGACCGAGGTGCTCACCCCCGAAATCATCGGAGCCGTCTACGGCGTCGACTGCTTCATTCTGGAACATCCGCGGGGCGGGCACCCGGTCATTGTGTATTCGGCCGCCTCATCGAAAGGCAACTCATGAAAAACGTCACCGTATTGGCCGGCGGGATCGGCGGCGCCCGCTTCACTCGCGGGCTGCTGGCACAGCTCGCCGTTGTCGCTCCCGAAGCTTCCGTGACGGTCATCGTGAATACCGGCGACGATATGTGGCTGGACGGGCTGCGCATCTGCCCCGATCTCGACACGGTCATGTATACCCTCGGCGGCGGCATCAATGAGGAACAGGGCTGGGGACGGCCAGACGAATCCCGCCGGGTGTCGGCCGAGATCGCCGCCTACGGCCGCGGCTGGTCGTGGTTCACGCTCGGCGATCTCGACCTCGCGACCCATATTGTGCGCACCGATTTACTGCGCGCCGGGTCGACGTTAAGCGAGGTGACCGAGTTTCTGTGCCGGCGCTGGCAGCCTGGCGTACGACTGCTCCCCATGAGCGACCAGCCGGTCGAGACCCACGTATGCCTCGCCGAGAATATCGATGAGCATGCGGCCGGCGACTATATTCACTTTGAGGAATGGTGGGTGCGGTACCGCGCCCGAGTGGCCGTGAGTGGCTTCCAGCAGCGCGGGCTCTCCGACGCAGTCGCCGCTCCTGGTGTGCTCGAAGCCATCAGCGCGGCCGACCTCGTGGTACTACCACCGTCGAATCCGGTTGTGTCGATTGGTACGATTCTGGCCGTGCCGGGCGTGCGCGACGCCCTGCGGTCGACGGCCGCGCGGGTGGTGGGAGTGTCACCGATCATCGGCGGCGCCGCGGTGCGCGGCATGGCCGATGCCTGCCTAGCCACGATCGATGTCGAGACCAGCGCCCTCGCCGTCGCCCTGCACTACGGCGCCCGCAGCGAGGGTGGAGTACTCGACTCCTGGCTGGTCGATGAAACGGATGCCGCGGCGCTGCCTCCGCTCGCGGCCGCCGGCATCCGTTCTGCTGCGGTGCCACTGTGGATGACCGATCTGCCAGCCACGACCGCGATGGCCGCCGCCGTGTTGCGCCTGGCCGCCGACCGTTAGAGCTGAACGCGGCCAAATAGCGCGCTCGTGTATGGCCCGAGCCCGAGTGCGCGGGCAACCTCGAGATCAGCGGCGGTGTCGACATCACGGCGGATCGACGAGTTCGATAGCAGGTCGAGCGCAACGTGCCCAGCGGCCTCGTGCGCAGCTCGGGAACCGAGCCCAAACTGTGGCGTGAACGTGACGCCTGCACGGGCAAGCAGGGTCGTCGTTCCAACCCCTTCGGCATCGGGCACCAGTGCGCGCGGGTGCTCCGCGGCGAGCGCGAACGCCGTGTCGACGTCGACCGGGCACAGGGCGGGCAGATCCCCGGTCATCACGGCCACATGTGCATCAGGGCAGGCGAGCCGGGCAGCCGCGATGCCCTGCACGATCGCGGCGTTGAGTCGAGCGTGCCCCCTCGCGCCTTCGGCTTGAGCCACCGTCTCCGGCACGATGACCGCACCGAGCATCGCCAATAATTTGCCCAGGTGCGCACTGCCGGTCACCACGAACACACGCTCCACGGCGGATGCCGCCACGAGCGCCGCCACGGTGTCGAGCGCGAACGTCTCGGCGAGCGCAGCGCGCTCGGGCATATCGCCTAGCCGGCTCTTCGCCCCGTCGTTGCCCTTCACCGGCACCACGACCGCCCACGTCATGCCCGTTCTGCCTCGGAACTCCCTGCCATGCCCACCTCGGCCGCGGCGCGCCCGGCGGCGAAACCCTCGGCAAACCCTTCGGCGCGGGCCTCGGTTGTGCCGAGGCGAAACATGTCGGTGTCACTCGGTCGTTGCAACGCCCGGGCGCCGGCACTGTCGAGCTCGCCGACCAGGCGGCCGAGTCCGCGCACGACGGCGACCGGGTTACCACTGGTTTTGCCCTTGACCAGGTCGGCAGCACCGGCGATCTCGTCGGCGACTGCAGCGACGGTGACGTCGAGGCGCCGGCCAGAGACATCCGTGGTGCCGCGCAGATCATGGAACACCGCGAACCCGGCCGCTCCGATGGCGATGTCGGTCTGGCCCTCGCGCCACGCTCGCCCGGCCGTGTCGGTGATTAGCACCCCGAGTCGAAGCCCGGTGGCCGCACGCAAAGCCGCGCAGATGGCGCGCGCCGATGCATCCGCGTCGACCGGAAGTAGCAGCACAATGCCGTCGGGCGCATTGCTGGTGTCGACTCCGGCCGCCGCCATCACCAGGCCCTGCCGATTTTCGACGATGCGGGTGACGCCACCCGGGTGGGCTCGCGAGGCCACGACGCGCACAGTTTCGTCGGTGATCGCCTGCTCCCGATCGGCCGCCAGGGCGGCGCGTCCCTCGGCCTTGGAAACAATCTTGCTGGTCACCGCCACAATATCGCCGTCGATTAGACGCGATTTGGCGGCATCCGCTATCAACACCGCCAAGTCATCACCGTCTTGAATCTCACCGAAACCGCCCAGAGTGAACACCTTGAGACCAAACAGTTCCATGGCGCCCACTTCAGCGGTCGCGGCGTCGGGCAACGAATCGTGCGGCATTTATCGAACGAGCTTCGGCAGAACGGATGCGCCAAAGACGTCGATCCACTGCTTCTGATTGCGGCCCACGTTGTGCAGGTAGATGCGATCAAAACCGAGGTCGACAAACTTCTGGATGTACTTGCGGTGCTCGTCGGGATCGGCCGAGATGATCATGCGGCCCTCGAAGTCTTCCGGGCGCACGAGCTTGGCCATCTGCTCGAACTCGAACGGCGAACGAATGTCACCCTTCGGAAACTTCATGCCGCCGTTCGGCCACTCGTGCAGAGCGTTTTTCATAGCCTCTTCGTCGGTTTCGGCCCAGCTCATGTGCAGTTGCAAGACCTTGGGCATCACCGACGGGTCCTTGCCGGCTTCGCGGGCACCGTCATCGAACTTGCCAAACAGCATCGAGATCTTCTCCAGCGGAGCACCGACCGTGATGAGCCCGTCGGCCAACCGGCCGGCACGCTTGGCGGTAACCGGGCCGGCGGTGGCAACCAAAATCTCCGGAGCTACCTCTGGCATGGTCCACAGTCGGGTCGACTCAAGCTTGAAGAACTGGCCGGAGTGCTTGACGTCCTTACCGGCGATCGAGCCGGTGAACAGCTTCGAGATGATCTCGATGGCCTCAAACATGCGGTTGATGCGTTCGGGCGCTTCGGGCCAGTAGCCACCGACGATGTGCTCGTTCAGGGCCTCGCCGGAACCCAAGCCCAGCCAGTGCCGGCCGGGGTACATCGAAGCGAGGGTCGCAGAGGCCTGGGCGACCATGGCCGGGTGCCAGCGAAAGGTCGGCGCGGTCACGCCAGGGCCGAAGTCGCCCGTGGTGCGCTCGGCAATGGCGGCGAGCACGCTCCAGACGAAGCTTGACTGGCCCTGGGCCGGAACCCACGGTTGAAAGTGGTCGGCCGCCATTACGCCGGTGAAACCGTGCTCCTCGGCGTACTCCGAGAGCGCGACCGCCTCGGCCGGTGCGAACTGCTCCAACATGGCCGCGTAGCCAATCTGCAACTGCGTCATTGTGACCTTCCTGCGCATGGGTGTTTTGTACCCATTCAATCGCAACAGAGCGGATATCGCATTCGATACCGCGAGCCGTGGCATCCGCTTCAGGCTGATAGCCGCCGCACAGCGTGGCCCCTTATAGGCTTGAGGCATGCGCATCGCCACCTGGAACGTGAACTCCATTCGAGCCCGATCCGGGCGAGTCGTCGATTGGATGGAACGCGAGGACATCGACGTTCTGGCCATGCAGGAGATCAAGTGCAAGCCGGCGCAGTTTCCGTCGCAGGTGTTCGAAGATGCCGGCTACGACCTCGCCATTCACGGCCTGAGCCAGTGGAATGGCGTGGCCTTTGCCAGCCGCGAACCGATGACGGATGTCGTCACCGCCTTCCCGAACATGCCCGGCTTCGTCAAGGGCGCGGTCGGTCCAGACCAGCCGCTCGAAGCCCGCGCACTCGGTGTGACCGTGAACGATCTGCGGCTGTGGAGCCTGTATGTGCCGAACGGGCGCGCACTCGGCGACCCCCACTACGACTACAAGCTGGCCTGGCTGAAGGCGCTCGAGGTGCATGCGGCCGAGGAACTCGCCGCCAATCCCGCGCTCGCCCTGGCCATGATGGGCGACTGGAACGTCGCGCCCTTCGACGCGGACGCGGGTGACCCGACCCTCGTTCCGGGTCTCTCCACGCACATCTCCGCCCCGGAACGTGCGGCCTTCGAGGCCTTTGCGACCGCCGGTCTCACCGACGTGGTGCGGCCGATCGTGCCGGAGGGTTTCACCTATTGGGACTACAAGCAGCTGCGCTTTCCCCGCAATGAGGGCATGCGCATCGACTTTATCCTCGGCTCGCCCGCCTTCGCCGATCTCGTAACGGATGCCAGCATCCACCGTAACGAACGCAAGGGCGACGCCCCGAGCGATCACGTTCCAGTACTCGTCGACCTCGACCTGGGCGACGATAACGACGACCGCCCAATGATCTTCTAGACCGTCTGCTTTCTGCCGCACCGAGGGGTTGTCCGACCCCACCTACAGGGTCTAGCCTGCTGGGGAAGACGCCTGGCGCACGCTTTGACCAAGATGCACCCGCGCCACCGCCCTGACATTTAATTCGCGGCGTGCAAGGAGCAGGCACATGCGGGCAGTCAATGTATTTGTCGCAAGCGTTGCGGGAGCAATCCTCGTTCTCACGGCGTGCGTTGGCTCGGCCCAGTCAGCCAACCTGGGCGAGGTTGCCGCAGCGGCGACCGCCACATCCGTTCACTTCACCGCCTCCGGCGACATTTCTGCCAGCGCTGGGGCAGTGGCGACGCTGACCCAGGTGGCCGACATCGCGCCGGATCTCCATTTCGCGCTCGGCGACCTTTCTTATGGTGCCACCGGCGCCGAGCAGACCTGGTGCGACTTCGTCACGGCGAAGGTGGGAGCCGGATTCCCGTTTGAACTCATCTCCGGCAATCACGAGAGCAACGGTCTAAACGGCAACGTCAATGATTTTGCGGCGTGTCTGCCCAATCAGCTTCCTGGCGTGATTGGAACGTACGGGCGGCAGTATTACGTGGATGTTCCGCAGGTCAATCCGCTCGTGCGCTTCATCATGATCTCCCCGGCACTCACCTACCCGGATGGAGTCTGGTCGTATGCCGCCGGCAGCCCGCGCTATCAGTGGACAGCCAATACCATCGACGATGCCAGATCGAAGGCTATTGGGTGGGTGGTCGTTGGCATGCACAAGCCGTGTCTGTCGGTCGGCCAATACGCCTGCGACCCTGGGGCCGCACTGACAAATCTGTTGGTCAACAAGCGGGTAGACCTCGTTCTGAACGGTCATGAGCACCTGTACGCCCGCAGCAAGCAGCTCGCCTTGGGCGCCTCGTGCGGCCAGCTCGTGCCCGGGAGTTACTCTGCCGGCTGCGTCGCCGATGGCGATAACGCCCTGGCAAAGGGCGCCGGAACGGTGTTCGCGATCGTCGGCACGGGTGGCACGCCGCTGCGGGACGTGGTTAGCACCGACACGGAGGCGCCGTATTTTGCTGCCTCGTCCGGCCTCAATCTCAATCCGAGTTTCGGCAACCTTGACGTGTCGGTCACTCCCAGCTCGCTCACCGCCCGGTTCCTGCCAGTGGCGGGTACGTTCACGGATGCCTTCACCATCGCTGTGGCAGGTCCGCAGGAAAACCAGCCCCCGGTAGCCTCGTTCACCGCAACCTGCCCCAGCTTGACCTGCAGCGTGGATGCGGCAGCTTCGTCAGACCCGGACGGAACGATCGCCAGCTACGCCTGGAACTTCGGCGACGGCGGGGCCGCAACCGGCCGGGTCGCCGCCCACGACTACGCGATTGCCGGAAACTACACGGTGACCCTGACCGTGACCGACATTGCACTCGCGACCGACAGCACAACGCGTGCGGTGGCCCCGGCATCGCCGCCAGATCTCACTGTGCTGGCGACCGACGCCTTTACGCGCACGGTGACGAACGGCCTCGGCACGGCGCTGTCGGGCGGTCCCTGGACCACCACCGGGAGCGCCAGCATGTATTCCGTCACTGGCACCGGCCGGATTCGGCTCGCCACCCCGGGCACGACGGCCAACGGATTGCTGGGCCAGGTGTCCACCACCGCGAGCGACGTTCTGTTCACCGTATCCGTCGACAAGACACCGACCGGAACCGGAACCTACGTCTCGGCGAACGGACGAAACGTCGTTGGTGTCGGCGCCTACCGGGCTAAGGTCGTGCTGCGCTCGACCGGTGTGGTGGGGCTTTCGCTCGTGCGCGTGAACTCTTCCGGAGGAGGGGAAGTCACGCTGCAGGCGGCGACCAACGCGCCGGGGGTCAGCTTCTTGGCTGGCGATCAGCTCAAGGTTCGGCTGCAAGTCACCGGAACCAGTCCGACCACCATCCGGGCCAAGGTCTGGAAGCTGGGCAGCGAAGAACCCGTCACCTGGCAGCGATCCATAACGGATGCGACGGCCGCGCTGCAGATCGCCGGCGGTGTTGGCTTCACCTGCTACCTGTCGAGTTCGGCGACAAACGCTCCCGTGATCGCTTCCATCGACGATCTACTCGTCGTGGAGCCCCAGGGCTGACGCCTTGCTGTTACAGACAACCCCACCGAGGAATAAAGGAGAAATCATGGCTGTAGAGAACAAGGTCGCACTCGTTACGGGCGCAGGACAGGGAATCGGGCGAGGCATTGCGCTTCGGCTTGCACGGGATGGATTCGACGTTGCCATCGCGGATCTCGACTTTCAGAAGGAAAAAGGTCTCGGCGTCGTCGCCGAAATCGAAGCCCTCGGCCGCAAGGCCATCTTCGTCACCGCTGACGTGTCCAAGCGTGCGGATGTCAGTGCCGCTGTTGACGCGGCCGCCGAGAAGCTCGGCGGGTTCGACGTCATCGTCAACAATGCCGGCATCGCCCAGGTCAAGCCAGTGCTGGAAGTCACCGAAGACGAGCTGAACAAGATCTTCCAGATCAATGTGAACAGTGTTGTCTGGGGCATCCAGGCCGCCGCAACGAAGTTTGACGAGCTCGGCCATGGCGGCAAGATTATTTCCGCAGCCTCGATCGCCGCCATCCAGGGCTTCCCGATTCTGAGCGCCTACTCGGCATCCAAGTTCGCCGTGCGCGGACTCACGCAGGCTGCTGCGCAGGAGCTAGCCCCGAAGGGTATCACCGTCAATGCGTACGCTCCCGGCATCGTTGGCACCGGCATGTGGGAACTGATTGACACCGAGTTGAGCAAGATCAACGGCAAACCGCTCGGCCAAAACCTAAAAGAAAACGTCGAGGGTATCGCGCTCGGCCGCATCGAGACCCCGGACGACGTCGCCAAGATCGTCTCGTTCTTCGCCGGCCCCGACTCCGACTATGTCACCGGCCAGGTACTGCTCGTCGATGGCGGAATGCTCTACAACTAGATTTCGGCCTAACGCACAAGATCGGTCTTGCTTGCTCGATCAGTCGACCGCACCTGACGAATAGCCAGGCTCGAAGTTCGGCGGCAAGTCACTAAAACGATCCGGGCCAAGGTCTGGAAACTCGGTGGCAGGTAGCCGAACCGTCGATCCGGCAGGGATCCAGAACGGATGCGCCCACGGGCGGTTTTAACCGCTAATCCGTGGCGAGTGCGCGCTCAGAAGCGGCGGTTCGCCGGGTCAGCACCTGCGCGAACACAATGACCAGCCGGCCGGCGACGGGCTCGATGAGCAATCTGAGTTCAGACATCGCGTCCCCTTCCCCCGAACGCTCAAATTGGATACAATATCCAAATGAGCTGGAGCGCAGACGCAAGCCAACCTGCGGGGCCGCTGGACGGCATCCGTGTTGCTGATTTTTCCCGCGTGCTTGCCGGACCATTTGCCACGATGATGCTCGCCGATTTCGGTGCGGACGTGATCAAGATCGAGCATCCGCTCGGCGATGATACTCGCGCCTGGGTGCCGCCGGTCGATGAGAACGGGATGGGCAGCTACTTCGCGAGTGTCAACCGCAATAAGCGCTCGGTCGTCTGCGATCTCGGCACCGAGCGCGGCCTGGCCGAGGCGCGCGCGCTGGCACTGGATGCCGACGTCCTGATCGAGAATTTTCGTCCGGGCGTCATGGAACAGTACGGCCTCGACTATGGCACCCTGCAGGCGGAGCGCCCCGAGCTGGTCTATTGCTCGATCACCGGATTCGGTCGCGCCGGCGGTGCCGCGCTGCCGGGCTACGACCTGCTCGTACAGGCGGTCGGCGGGTTGATGAGCGTGACCGGCTCCCCCGATTCCGAGCCGAGCAAGGTCGGCGTCGCCCTGGTCGACGTGCTCACCGGGCAGAACGCGGTCATCGGAATTCTCGCTGCGCTGCGCGCGCGCGACCAGACCGGCCGCGGCCAGCGGGTGGACGTAAACCTGCTCTCCTCGCTGCTCACCGGGCTGGTCAACCAGGCCTCGAGCACCCTCGCCACCGGCGTCGCGCCACAACGGCTCGGTAACGCCCATCCGAGCATTGCGCCGTACGAAACCTTTCGTACCGTGGACGATCCGATCGCGATCGCCGTCGGCACCGACAAGCAGTTCAGCGCCCTCGCGCAGGTGCTCGGGCTGCCCGAGCTGAGCGTCGATACGCGGTTCGGTTGCAACGCCGACCGCCTCGCCCATCGCGCGGTGCTCAAAGAGCTGCTCGAGGCACGGCTCGCCACTCGCCCGGCGGCGGAGTGGACCACTCTGCTGGCGGCGGCCCGGGTGCCAGCCGGCAAGGTGAACTCGATCGCCGAGGCGCTCGAGTTGGCCACCGAACTCGGTCTGGCGCCCGTCGTGTCGGTGACGGATGCCGCTGGCTCCCGCGTGAGCCAGCAGATCGCCAACCCGATCAGCCTCTCAGACACCCCCGCTCGGTACCTTCGCCCGCCGCCATTGTTCGGTGAACACGCCGGCGCGACGTTCTCGCATAGCCAGCCACCAGCATCCGCTCTACTGAAGGAAGACGACTCATGACTACCCCCATTGACACCGACCTGACCGACGCTGCCGACCTCGTGGGCATCGATGCCCTGCTGACCGAGGCCGAGATTGCGCTGCGTAACGAGGTGCGCGCCTTTGTGAACACGACTATCAAACCCAACATCGCCGACTGGTACGAGAAGGCGGTCTTTCCGCTCGAGATCGTTCCGCAGATGGCCAAGCTCGGCCTACTCGGTATGCATCTCACGGGCTACGGTTGCCCGGGGCGGAGCGCGGTCGAATACGGCCTCGCGGCGCTGGAGTTGGAGGCCGGCGACTCGGGACTGCGCACTTTCGTGAGCGTGCAGGGCTCGCTCGCGATGAGCGCCATCCACAAGCACGGCTCCGAGGAACAGAAGAACGAGTGGCTGCCGCGCATGGCCGCCGGCGAGGTGATCGGCTGCTTTGGGCTGACGGAGCCTTCTGCCGGCTCCGACCCGGCCAGCATGACCACCTTCGCGCGCCGCGACGGCGCCGACTGGGTTCTGAACGGCACCAAGCGCTGGATCGGCCTGGCTTCGGTCGCGCAGGTTGCGATCATCTGGGCGATGACGGATGACGGGATCCGCGGCTTCGTAGTACCGACCGACACCCCCGGATTCGTGGCAACTTTGATCGAGCAGAAGCTCTCGATGCGGGCATCGATTCAGTGCGAGATTGAACTGACCGAGCTGCGCCTGCCGGACTCGGCCATGCTGCCCCAGGCCCGCGGCCTGCGCGGCCCGTTCGAGTGCCTCAACGAAGCCCGCTATGGCATCGTCTGGGGGGTCATGGGCGCCGCCCGCGACAGCTACCTGGCAGCTTTGGCATTCTCGACAGAGCGGATGCAGTTCGGCAAGCCGCTCGCCAGCTACCAGCTGACCCAGCAGAAGCTCGTCAATATGGCCCTGGAAATCAACAAGGGCACCCTGCTCGCGCTGCAGCTCGGGCGGCTCAAAGACGCCGGCACGCTCGCCACGCACCAGATTTCGGTCGGCAAGCTCAACAACTGCCGCGAAGCCATCACCATCTGCCGCGAGGCACGCGCGATGCTCGGCGGCAACGGAATCACCCTGGACTATTCCCCGATGCGCCACGCCAACAACCTGGAGAGTGTGCGCACCTACGAGGGCACAGACGAGGTGCACACCCTCATTCTCGGCCAGCACATCACCGGCATTGCAGCCTTCCGCTGAGTAGCCTCGACTGTTGAGTTGAAGATGCGCATAACTCCTGCAATTTCTGGCTGCCCGGCAACCCGCCCGCGTAATTCCGGGCAACTCTTGGGGGCCGCACACGAATTGCAGGAGTTATGCGACAGTCCGGTTGGAAACAGCCCGGTCAGTTGCACGGCCGAGTGCTGAGTTAGGGTTTTCAACATGCCTGCTCCAGAGCGAACTCCGTCTCCCACCCAGCGCCCGCCGACCGTTCCGGCGTTCGTACTCGGTGAGCTGCGCCGTCTGATCGGCATCGGTGAGCTCGTTCCCGGACAGCCGTTGCGGCAGGAAGACCTAGCCGCACGCCTCGGTGTCAGCCGGGTTCCCGTGCGGGAGGCCCTCAACACCCTCGAAACCGAGGGGCACGTCGTGCACGAGCCGCATTATGGGTACCGGGTGACGGAGCTCTCGCTCACCGACCTGCTCGAGGTGTATCGGCTGCGCCAGCTACTCGAGGCGGAGGCCGTGCGCGCCACGATCGCTCTCGGCGGCACTCACGTGCTGGCCGACCTGCGCGCGGCCGGTGCCGAGGTGGAGCTGGCCCATACGGCCGGTGATCTGCTCACCATGAACGAGGCAAATCGCAGGTTCCACTTCGTGCTCGTCACGTCATCCGGGCTGCCCCGGCTGGAACGCATTTTGCGCGCGCTCTGGGATTCGACCGAGGCCTACCGCCGGCTCTACTACGAAGAGCCGGGCAACCGGGCCCGGGCCCTGCACGAACATGCCGGCATCGTTGACGCCTTCGCCGCCGGGGACGCCGAGCTCGTCATCCGCCTGCTCGACGAACATCGGGGCCACGCCACGACCGTTCTCGGCGCGCTGCTACCCCAGTAGCGGCGGCGCCGGGCCCGCGGATGCCGCGCCGCGCCGATGCCCGCGGATGCCATACCTCACGCGTCCCGCGGCGTCGCCCGCCCGTGAGGGGTCGCAAATCGACCTAAAACCACTCCCACGAGGTCGATTTGCGACCCTTCGGGGGTGAAATACTGGCTGGGACTCACGGCGGTGAGCGGATGCTGCGGCGCCGGGTCAAGCATCCGCTCGCCTGGGCATCAGACCACGCGGAAGGCGAGTTCGCCGATCCCATCGATTCCAGCGGTGACGAGGTTTCCGGGCGCGATCCGGCCGACGCCGGCGGGAGTTCCGGTAAAGATGAGGTCGCCGGGCCGCAGGGTGACGAACCGGGATAGCGCTGCGATCACGTCGGGTACGGGCCAGATCTGGTCAGCGAGGTCGCCGTCCTGACGGGTGTCACCGTCGACGTCCAGCCAGATGCGGGCTGCGCCGGGATGGCCGATCGCTGTCGCTGCGGCGATCGGCGAGCACGGTCCGGAGAAATCGAACCCCTTCGAGAGGTCCCACGGGCGGCGCAGGGCCTTGGCGGCATCCTGCAGGTCTCGGCGGGTGAGGTCGACGCCGGCGCCGTATCCGAAGACGTGACTGAGGGCATCCGCTGCCGCGATATTGGTGCCGCCGACGCCGATCGCGACGACGAGTTCCATCTCAAAGTGCAGGTTGTCGGTCTCGGGCGGGTAGGGAACCTCGTGAGCAGAAACGCCCCGGGCGGGAACGCCCTCGGCCACGGCGAACACGGCATCGGCCGGCTTCGCGAAGAAGAACGGCGGCTCGCGGTCTGGGTCATTGCCCATTTCGCGCGCATGGTCGGCGTAGTTGCGGCCCACGCAGTACACCCGGTTGAGGTAGAACCGGTCGGACGCGTCACCAATCGGCAGGCTGGTGGGTGTCGGCGCGGCGAACGGGGCTCCGGGTGCAGTTTCGGGGGTGGAGATGGACATTGTCATCCTTTCGAGGGGCAAAATCGTGGCCGGTTAGCGGGTGCCCGGTAGAACTGCGGAGATCTCACGTTTTCACGCGAAAACGGCTGTGCCGGCACTCAAGCAAGAAGTGCCGCAATGACGAGCAAAACCGGCATGGACAAAATGGTGGTGAGCAAAACGGTGTCACGGGTGACGACAATGGCTCGGTCGTAGCGCGAGGCGAAGTTGTAGATGTTCTGCGCGGTCGGCAGCGCCGACACGGCAACGACAGCGAACAGCTGGGTGCCGCCCAGGTCGAACGCGAAGTGCCCGAACAGGTACGCGACGATCGGCATCAGCGCGACCTTGATCACCGTCGCAGCGATCACCTGCTTGCGTCCGGTTCCGGCTTTGAGCAGGCGTTGGCCGTGCAGCGACATGCCAAACGACAGCAGCACCAGGGGAATCGCCGCGCCGCCGATCAGTTCGAACGGGGCGAGTACGGGCTTCGGCAGAGTGACGTCGAGCATGGCCACGAACACGCCCGCCAGTGATCCGAGAATCATCGGGTTGCGAATGGGCTGGGTCACGATCGACAGAAATGACGCGCGCCCCTGGGTAGCCAGGTCAAGAATGGCCAGAATGGTCGGCGCCAGAATGACTAGCTGCAGGAGCAAGACCGGCGCCACAAATTGGGCGCTGCCGAGCACGTAGATGGCAACCGGTAGTCCAATGTTATTTGCGTTGACGTAGATAGCACTGGACGCACCGAGCACCGTTTCCGCCACGGGCCGACGAAAGAACAGCCGGGCCGCGATGACGTACACCAGAACACCGACCACGATGGTGCACACGATCGCAAGCAGAGATTCGGAGAACAACACCGAGACATCCGCGTGGGAGAGCACGGTGAACAACAGCGCGGGAGTCGCCACGAAGAAGGCCATGCGGTTCAGCACCCGGCCAGCGCCGGCGCCGAGGACACCGAACCGCTCGATGAAGTACCCGATCAGGATCACAAATCCAATAATCGAAAACCCGACCAATACGCCGCCCATTCTGTTGAGCCTAGGGGTTGCCGCGAGCGGCGACGCTGCAGTCGAACCGCGCGCTCAGTTCAATTCTGGCCATGGGTATGGGCGCGGCCTTTCGTCCGCACCTGACGTAGCGCTACGCTCGTCGCATGCCCCGACTCGACGTTCCAGGTGCCTCGCTCTACTACGAGACTGTGGGCGAGCCCGATTCGCCAGCCCTGCTCTTGCTGCACGCCGGTATTGCGACGCTGCGCATGTGGGATCCGCAGGTCGCCGCCCTCGCCGCGCACCACTACGTCATTCGCTTCGACGCCCGCGGTTACGGGCAGACGACGACCGAAAATGTTTCGTTCTCTAATCGAGCGGATGCCGCGGCGCTGCTCGATCACCTCGGCGTCGCTCGCGCCACCCTGATCGGGTGCTCACGCGGCGGCACGATCGCCATCGACTTGGCCGTGGCTAGTCCCGAGCGGGTGGCCGGCCTGGTCACGATCGGATCCGGCCCCAGCGGATTTCCCGACGTGGAGCTCACCGAGCGTGAAGACGCCCTGTTCGACAAGCTCGACGCCGCCTTTACCGCCCGCGAATGGCCGCGACTGGCCCGGCTCGAGGTTGCACTGTGGGCGGTCGGGCCTTCCCGCAAGCCGGCCGACGTCGACCCGGCCTTTCTTGCCCTGGCGCAGGAGCTCAATATGCGCAACGTGATTCACGCCACGGAGGCCCCGATCTTGATCCCGCTGGAACCGCCCGCGCTCGACCGGGTCAGCGACATCGATGTTCCAGCGCTCGTCACCGTTGGTGAACTCGACGTGACCTCGGCGCTGGCCCACTACGAGTTTCTGTTAGAGATGCTTCCACAATCAAGCGGATGCACGTTCCGCGACACGGCGCACCTGCCGAGCGTGGAGCATCCGCTTGAGTTTCAGCGTGTGCTGGTCAGCTGGCTGGCGACCAACAGCCTCTGATCGGCTCATCTCCTTACGCTCCCCGGCTCCCCCTCCGCCGCCAGCAAAGAAAGTTATCCACAGACTTTGCTGTAGCGCACCAAGGGATTTCTCCGCCCGGTAACCTGTCGGCAGACCGACCGACTGCGAGGAGAGCCATGTCCGAGCACGAGGCCAAGCAGACCGCAGAGTTCTATCGCTGGCAAGCTGGCCGCATCACCTGGCCGCGCAACCTGCGCGACCTAACCGACGCGGCACTGTGCCCGGCCTGTCACGCCGCGCTGCTGTCCCCGGTGTGCTCGGAGTGCCAGCTCGATCTGCGTCATGAGGCGGCGGCCCTCTTGCTGGCCAGTTCAACGGATGCCGCAGCGGCCATGGAACGGCGCGCCGAGCTGATCGGGCGCATCCGTTTCGAGACAGCACCGGGCCAAATCACCGTCCCCCAGCGCGGCGCTCGCGCCGCCGTGTCGACTTCCGACACGGCGTTGAGCGTGAATTCGGGCCAAACGAATACGGTTGCTGCCCATGGGATCGGTGTGCAGACGGCCAGTTGGCAGGCGGTCAGCGTACAGGCGGTCAGCGTACAGGCGGTCGGCGCAGAAACGGTCGACGGCACGCTGACCGCGCCGGTGCAACCGCTGGCGCCGCCGGTGTTGCCTGTGCCACCGGCGCTCGACCGGGCGGCCACCCCGCGGGCTCCATGGGTCGACGCGCACCCGAGTAAACCGGCACCCCGCTCGGCGCCCACCTCCAGCTCCGAGCGCGCCCTACCCGCTCGGCCCGCGCGGTCGAGCGTGCAGGTCGTGCTGCTCGTCGTCGGAGTGGTGTTGGTCTCGGTCGCTGCAATATTCTTTCTCACCGTCGCCTGGATCATCGCCGGGCTAGCCTTTCGATCCGTCGTCGTCGCACAGCTGACCGTGGCAGCCTTCGTGGTCGCAACCCGCATGCGGCGCTCCCGGCTCGCCACCACCGCTGAGGGCATCGGAAGTTTCGCCGTCGTGCTCGTACTGCTCGATGTCTGGGGCCTACGGCACAACAACATGTTCGGGCTCGCTGGCAGCGATGCCGCGCTCTTCTGGGGCATCGCCCTGGTAATCTGCGCGGCCCTGTTCCTCGGCTGGCACGTGCTGTCGAACCTCCGGGTGGGCAGCGTCGCTGGACTCGCCGTTGCCGTTCCCGGCCTCGGGCTGCTTGCAGCGGGTCTCTTTTCGGGCCACGACACGCTCACCCGCGTGTTCGTCGGCTTTCTTGGCGCCGCTGCCGGAGCGCTGCTCCACCGCGCGACCCTGCCCCGCGTGACGCGGCCCACGCAGGCGGCACGCCGACGGCCACCCGTCGACCGTCTTTTCGAGCGGATGCTGCTGCTCACCCTCGGCGTCGTAGCCCTCGTTCTATCGGCCGTCACCGCAATCTTTGTCGAATCCGAGCACGACGTGGCCCCGGTCTTCTGCCTCGGCGCGGTCGCGGTCGTCGCTACGGCTCACGCTCTGCTCGTGCTGCGCGCGCCGCAGTCCGCCGTGGTCGCCACGAACACCGAGCCGGTCGTTCGGAGCACCGAGCCGGCTGCCGACCTGCCCCGTGTGCCTGCGGCTGCCGACGCACAGTCCCGAAATGCCACCGCTTCCAGCGGGCTTCGCACCGGGGAAGAGGTCGGGGCCGCACCCGCCCGGTCGATGGCGGAATACCGAACTTTCGCCTACGGTTCGGCCGCGCTGGCTGCGTTCGCCGCCGCCGGAATCGCACCGGTCGTCGGCGCTCGGTTCGACAGCGTCCCCTTCCAACTCACCGTTCCGTTGCTGCTGGCCGTAGTTCTGTGCGTTGCCATGGAAGCATCCGCTCGTCGCCTCGTCCCACCGTCAACCATGAGAATCGCCGGGCTGGTCGCGGCCAGCTCGGCGGCGATCGTCGCGGTCATTTTGCTGTTCATCACGGTCGGCTTCGCCGCCTGGCCGCTCGCTCAAGCTACCGTGAACGGAATTCGCGGCGCCGAGATCGTTCCCAATATCGGGAACGGAATTCGCGGCGCCGAGATCGTTTTCGATATCGTGATTGCCGACGCTGGCTGGGCTTTGCTCGCCTTGACCGGGGTCTTTGTGATCCTGCTGATGGGATGGACCCTCGGCGGGGTGCTACACGCGCGTCGACAGATTATTGGCGCATTCGGGTTAGTCGTCGTCGTGCTCGCGGTGCCGTTCGCGCCATCGATCGGGCTCATCGTCGCGCTCTACCTGCTGCTCGGCGCCACGGCGCTCATCCTGCTGATGCTTGCCCGGGAGCCCGAGACAGCCGGCCGCGTCGGCCGCAACCCCAACCCCAACCCCAACCCCAACCCCAACCCCAACCGATTCTCGCTCGGGTTCCTGACCCCGGTCATTGTCGGGATGCTCGTCGCCAGCGAGACCTTCGGCTATCTCATCAGCTGGGGCAGCCCGGTCACCTGGTGGTTTGGCACGGTGTCACTGATTCTCGCGCTGTGGTTCGCTCACCGATTGGTCACGCGAGGGTTTCTGAGGCATCGCACCGCCAGCGCCGTCACCGCGCATGCCAGCGGACTACTCGTTGCCGCGGCGATCGCGATCACACTCATCGGCGTTGCGCACGTTCCGCTGGCGCTCGCGCCCGACCAGCGCTGGTCAGACGTGTACCACCTGGTCAACGTCACGCCGGCCCTCGCTCTAGCCACTGCGTTGTTGCACCTGCTGGTTGCGAGCGCATCGCTCCAACCGACGGTGCTCACCATCATTGAACGGCGCTGGGCTTTCTTCACCCTCCTCATCCCGACAGTGCTCGTCTTCGCCGCGCCGGTGCGATTCACCGACCTGTCCGGCAGCGAGCTTCTGCTTCAGCCTGAACCGCTCGGCGCGATCGTGCGTGCGGCGCTGTTCGTCGGCGCGTCCGCCCTCTGGGTCTTCCTGCCGCATAACCGCGGCGCGCTGCACGGCACGTCACTGCACTGGGAGCGCCTGATCGCCGCCCTCGCGCTCGCGCCGACAGTGTATCTGTTGCTGCGTGAGGTGCTGCTGGCAGCGGATGCCGTCACATCCGTTTTCTTTCTGGCCCCGCCGTTCGTCGCCCTCGTCGTCGGCGCGCTCGCGCTGTTCCGCGGCACGATCGGTATCGGCAGTGTCGACACGAATTCGGCTGGCGCTGACGTGATTGGCTCGCCGGTGTCTGGCAGGATAGCGACACACGCCCTCCCGACCGACGCTGCACCAATCAGCACCGCCCCAATCATCGCTGGCCCTATCCGTGCTGCGGGTGCCGAGCTGCTCGCCCGCCGCGACCGGATCGCCCTCGAAATCGGTACCGCAATCGTGCTTGCCCCGGTTGTATACGCCGCGTTCGTCAGCTCCCACTCGCTCGACTGGCTCGTTATCGTGCTCACCGGCATTGTGGCGCTCATCGTGTCTATCGCCCCTGACGGGCTCTTCGCCTCGCTGTCGAATCGCCGCCACGTCGGTTGGCTCGCCCTGGTACTTGGCGCGCTTGGCCTCTGGATCGGTTTGTCTCGGGTCGGAACCATCGCGCTCGAACCGTATGTCTTGCCCATCGCTGGCATCATTCTGATCATCGCGACACTCATTGCTCGCTACGGAATCAGCGCGCGGACGAACAACACGAGCCCGGTCGCAGCTCTGCTGACGCTGGCTGGACTGCTTATCGCCCTCGCGCCGCTCGCAGCAGTGAGCCAAACCGGGTCGCTCGTTCGCCCGCTCATCGTCGCACTCATTGCGTCGACCCTGCAGCTCGGTACCAGCGTGCTCGTCTGGTCACCGCTGCGGTCTTCCTACCTGGCAGCTGGGGGTCTGGCCGGCGCGATCTCGCTCGTGATCACGTCCATTGCGCAGACCCAGCGTCTGCTCGTCGCCCCCGGCGCTCCCGACGCGCGCCTCGAACTTTGGCTACTGCTGCCCGCCGCGGTCGCCGTCGGTTCCGCACTTCTATTGGTTCGCCAAGCGGATGCCGAAACCGTGCAACTCCGCCGCGTCGGGAGTATCGCGCTCGTGCTGGTGTGGGCATCCGTTCTGACCTGGGTCGAACTGGGCGTCGTCACCGCCCCGGCGGATGCGGGGCTCTCGATTTCGCGCGCCGTACTGCTCGTTCTCGGGCTCTCGGGCGTGCACGTGATTGCCCTGTGGCGCCCTCGAGCGCCACTCGGGGTGGTCACCGGCTGGAGCGTGCTCGCCCTGGCCGGACTCGCCGCATTCATCAGCGCAACGTCTCATGCGGTGACCCCGTTCGAACTCGTTACGGTTCCGGTGGCACTCGCCCTGCTCTGCTCGGGCTGGCTACGACTGAACGTGGACCCGCGGGCGCGCAGCTGGCCCTGGCTCGGTGCCGGGCTGGGGCTGCTTCTGCTGCCGTCGCTACTCGCCGACCTCAGCCATAGCGATCTGTGGCGCATCGTTGGCCTGGGCATTGTGGCGATCAGTGTGCTCGTGATCGGCAGTACCCGGCGACTGCAGGCACCGTTCGTGATCGGCGCCGTCGTGGTGATCATTCACGGTGTCGCGCAGCTCTGGCCGTGGATCGCCCTCGCCTACAGCGCGATCCCGTGGTTTCTCTGGCTCGGCGCCGGCGGCATTTTGCTCATCGTGCTCGCGGCTCGCTACGAGAAACGCATCGCGAATCTCAAATCGGTCGCCTTCCGCATTACCGCGCTGCGGTAGCGGCACCGTCGAACGAGAAGCGAGCACGACCGGCCTGCGTCTAGAACGGTTGGGGGTTGGAGCCGGTGATGTTCCAGACGGATGTCCACGGGTCGTTCCCTGGGTCGTTCTCCGGTGCCGCGGCTGGTGCTGGTGGGGTGGTTTGTTGTAGGTGGGGGCTGATACGGATGGCGGGGTCGGTGGCGTAGTGCTTTCCCGCGGGACTGGTCCACTTCATAGTGCCGTCGGGTTCTGCGGTGGCGGTCCAAGCGCTGAAGTGCTTCAGGTTGTGGTTCGCGGGGCAGAGAAAGTGGAGGTTTGTCGCAGTTGTGGGGCCGCCGAATTGTTTGTCTCGGGTGTGGTCGAGGTCGCAGTTTCGGGCGGAGCGGTTGCAGCCGGGGAATCGGCACGTTCCATCACGTAGTTGCAGGTATTTCTTCAACGCTGCTGGTACCCGGAACGGGGTGGCACTGACGTCGAGGACAATCCCGGTGTGTGGGTGGGTCAGGATGCGCAGGAAACTCGTCGCCGTGCCGGCGAGCTTCCGAGCTGTTTCGGCGTCGATCGGCCCGTACCCTTCGAGTTCGCCGGGTTCGTTGCTCGTGCCCATGAGGGTGAGCACGGGGACGGTGACGTTCACGGTGGCGCTGATGCCGGCCCCGAGGCCGGTGTCGGTAACACCGCTGGCGAGCAGGTCGATCGCGACATCCGCGCGCAACTGGTTCAACGTGCGGGGTTCGTCTGGGCCTTGCAGGCTGATGGCGGTGTCGGTGATGCGGTTATAGACGGCGGTGACGTCGTCGCTGGCGGCGCGCATCCAGAGCGTGGCCATGCCGTCGTTGTCCGGGTAGAACATGACCTTGCGATCTGTGAGGCATTTCGCCCGGCGAACGGTGATGCTGTCGGGGTGGAAGCGTTCGCGGATCTTGCGCGCCTTCCCGTCAAACTGCGCCGCGGTCAGTTTCTTCGCATGCGGCAGCAACACCTCCTCCAACGCCGTTTGCGCTGCCTTGGGCACGGAGTCGAGCTGGTCGAGGAGCCGGCGCGCATGACGCAGGGAAATCTCCCCGCTGCGAAGAGCGTCAAGCGTGTTCGGACGGTGTTCGACCAGGGTCCAGCTTTCGTGGATCAGCCCGGACGCGGTGCCATAAGGGATGCGAAGCGCGCACGCCATTTCGGCGACGAGGCCTTGCTGGGCGGCGAAGGTGGAGTCCCAGTCGTGTTCGCGGCCGGGGCCTGCTTGGGGTCGGCCGGTTTCGGCGGTGCTGGAGGTGTAGTTCCAGGCGGCAGCGAGGGTCTCCGCTTTGCCGGCTTGCGCCCACGCGATGAGGTTTTCGAAGTACACGACCCGATCCACGAGCAGCGCCTGACGACGCCGATACATCGAAGTATCAGCCTCGTCCGGGTTGAACGCCTTCAGGTCAACGTCGGCCGGATCACAATCGTCCGGGTCAACGTCAGCGAAGAGCACCCCCGGCGGGATTGCCGCGAAGACCTCGGCCAGCTCAAGGTCAGCCGGAATGGCCGGGCCGTCGGCGAACGACGGACGCCAGGCCTCAGCCGCAGCTTCTCTGGCAGCGTCTGCCACAGCTTTCGCCTCGATCTCCGCCTCGATCTGCCAGGTCACGAGACACTTCAAGTGGAAGGCATCACAGTCGGCGAGGTCTTCAGCGGAGAGCGACCAATAGTCGGGCTCACCGTCGAAGCGGCGCGCGACGACCTCGACACCATCGAGCGGCTCCCCGTCGAACGAATCGGCGAAGCCCTGCTGGGGGGTGTTGCCGTTCAGGCTCATGCTCTCATTCTACCAAGACCACCCCCTGAAGACGAGGGTTTCTCAGAAATATCTAGATTTCTGAGCGTAGTTGTATTCGGCGTGACAGGAGCGTTTCCGCGGCCGAGTCACGCCAGTCGACGGCAGTCTCTGCAAACTCGACCAACGGATATGGGAGGGTCTCGCGGGCAGTCCGCGTTAGACGACGGGGTCTCTGTTGAGACTGCCATTTTCACACCGCGCAGAAGCGGCTAGCCGCGGCCGATCCCGTGATCCAGTGAACGGTAAACCCCGAAGACACGTCCGGCGACGGCGTCCCAGGCCGGCAACGGCAACAGTCCGCGCAGTACCTTGGTGAGGTTCACCGACCAGGGCAACAGCAGCTGCGGCTTGCCGGCAAGCATGGCCCGCCAGACCCGATCAACGACATATTCCGGAGTCATTAACGGAGCGAGCAGCGGCCGGCGGCCACGGTCGAACAGACCTGTGCCGATGTAGCTGGGGCAGACCGTGGTCACCTTGACGTAGCCGTGACCCTGTTGCACGAGTTCGAGTCGCAGCGAGTCGCTCCAGCCGATCAGGGCAGCCTTCGAGGCAGCGTAGACGCTCATGCGCGGGGTGCTGAGGGTGCCCGCGGCCGAGGCGATGTTGACGATACGCGACTCGCGGTATCCGCTCGCAATCATCTCTGGCAGAAATTCGCGGGTGATGTACATCGGGGCGAGGGCGTTGACCTGCATGGTCGGGCGGGTGTCGTGGCCGTTGTCGTGCTCCCAGAAGTACTTGCCGCGAATAATTCCGGCATTGTTGATGACGATATCGGGGTGGCCCACCTCCATGCGCACCCGCTGGGCGGTCTGCGCGATGGCGCCGAGGTCCGCGATATCAACGACATAGGGCGCGATCCGGGTGCGCCCATTGGAGCGTTCAGTCAGGATGGCGGTGGTCGCCGCGAGCGCCGCGCCGTCGCTATCCCAGAGAATAACGGTCTTCGCCCCCTCGGTCACGCAGCGTTCGGCATACAGACGGCCCATGCCCCTGGCTGCTCCAGTTATCAGCACGCGGGCTCCGGCAACGGTTCGACTCATACCTTTATCATGCCGTCTGCAGGGGTCGCCCGGCGCGCTCGTACCCAACGCAGTGACCGCGGTGGTGAGCGGATGGGCGCCGCCGCGCGCGACATCCGTTTCTGGATCGCCGCGCGGTTAGACAAACATCAGCACGATGCCGGTGATGCCGGCGAGAACGCCGATAGCGGTCAGAACCAAGCCGATCAGGCGCAGCCCCTTGCCGTCGAGGTCGGGGTCGTGCGTGCGGCAACGCTCGGGATTACGACGGCGAAACCAGACACGCACGTCATCGCCTGGCGCCAGATGATGCGTCTCGTGGGTGTCGGCGGGGCACTCGTGCACATCACCGTCGCCATCAAACCAGCGGATGACCGTGGCCGACTCCGATGCGGCAATCACGGCGGTCGTGCGGGTCCACCGACCACTGATGCCCCGCACCGAGAGCCCCACGATGAAGAGGATCGCTCCGACAATCAGCCCAACGAGGGTAAGGATCTCGCTCAGGATGCCAGCGAGGTCGAGAGCGTTCACTGCCACCGCCATCCGTTATATGTTGTCGTTCTCGTCCAGAGTATCGTTTGACGCCCCCCTGGCGCGGCGGTCTAGGGTGAAATCATGCGATTTGGACTCTTTGTGCCTCAGGGCTGGCGACATGATCTAGTCGGAATTGAACCGGCCGAGTACTGGGCCACCACAAGCGGCCTGGCGGTTCACGCCGATACGGGCGCCGGGGAATCGATCTGGGTCTACGACCACTTTCATACCGTTCCGGTGCCGAGCGAGCAGGCAACGCACGAGGCCTGGTCGCTCATTTCTGCTTGTGCGGCGACCACGACGCGCGCGTACCTCGGCTGCGCAATTCACTGCTTTCCCGAGGTCGTCTCCGACCGGTCGGGCAGGGAACTGTTCGAGCGCGAGGTCATGCTGGCGCTACAGTGATGCTCACCGACACGGAGGTTCCAGCCTGGTGGCGGGGGCTCGGCCTGCCCGGATTGGTCGACCTGCACACCCATTTTCTTCCCGAGCGCATGCTGCGGCGCGTCTGGGCGCACTTCGACGAGATCGAGCCGCTCATTGGCCAGGAATGGTCGATCCAGTATCGCGACGATCAGGACTCTCGCCTCGCGACGATTCGGCGCCTGGGTGTGCGTCGCTTCACCGCGCTGTCCTACGCGCATCGGCCAGGGATGGCGGCTTCGCTGACCGATTTCTCCCTCGATCTGGCGGCGGAGCACGCCGATTGCGTGCCGAGCGCCACGTTTTATCCGGAGGAAGGTGTGCTCGATCAGGTGCAGTCCGCCCTCGATCGGGGCGCTCGGGTGTTCAAAATTCACGCGCAGGTCGGGGCATTCGACCTGCGCGAACCCCTGCTTGACCCGGTCTGGGGGTTGCTCGCGGATGCCGCGATTCCGGTCGTGATTCACGTCGGCAGCGGTCCGGTGGCTCGGCCAGGGATCACCGGGCCGGACCCGCTTGCGGGGGTATTGGCGCGGCATCCGCTGCTCACGGCCGTCGTTGCACACATGGGCGCCCCGGAATACGGTGAGTTTCTCGACCTCGCCGAACGCTACCCCTGGGTGCACCTCGACACCACGATGGTGTTCACTAACTTTTTCGAGCAACTTGCACCGGTTGACCCCGCGCTGCTGCCACGACTGGCCGACCTGCCCGACCGCGTGGTCCTCGGCAGCGATTTTCCCAACATTCCCTACCCATACGCGCACCAGCTGGAGTCGCTCGACCGGCTGCGCGACCGAGAGCCGCGCCTCGACGACGACTGGCTACGGGCCGTTTGCTGGTACAACGGCTTGCGCCTGATCGGCGAGTAGGGCGCCGCGCACCTCGGTCGGGCCGCAATCAGGACACGTTCTGAACGGCCTGACGGCGGAGCAAGCAACGTACTCGTGGTCTTCGTTGAATGTCGGCACAGTCGATGTGTATGCGAGCTCTGAAACCGGTCCGCAGGCAATCCACGTCTCGGATGCATCTGTCGGCACTGCGGAGTTCAGTCCGACTCAGGACAGCTGGTGACGCTGGACGGGTCAGCGTCCGTCTGCGCGCAGACTTTCGCGTGGACGAGCCCTGCCGGGATTGCCCTCAACGACCCAACCACGGCCCAGCCGACGTTCACAGCCCCCAGATCACTCGAGAGAATGATACGGTTTGGTCCCGCTCCTCCACCCAGGAGCAGGACCAAGCCGTATCGGGGCATCTCCGAGTGATACTGCCGCTACCGGTAATATGATCCATTTTGTTGCTCTATCGAGCATTGTTCATCTCATCACTATGCCGAATTCGAGGACGACCATGACACCGGCCACCGATCTCTCCCGCCGCGCCCTTCTTTTGATCGGAAGCGCGGGTACCGCTGCTGCGCTTGCCGGTTGCTCGACCGACGCATCCGCCGGAGTGGATGCTGGCGGCCAGACGGCGACGACCCCAGACGGGAGTGTGCCCCAAGAGGTCGCCAAACTTGCCGACATCCCGGTCGGCGGCTCCATCTCAGCCACCCTGGACGGGAAACCGATTCTGGTTTCCCAGCCGAACGAAGGCAGCGTCATTGCCTTCAGCGCTATTTGCACGCACCAGGGCTGTGTCGTCAAACTCGGGAACGGTGGATTCGATTGCCCGTGCCATCAGTCACGCTTCGACACGGCCACCGGTGAGGTACTCGATGGCCCCGCGCCCTCGCCACTGGAAAAGATTCCGGTGCACGTCACCGGCGGGGTTGTGCTCACCGGTGCCTGAGCAGACGAGCGGCCATCCGCGCGCGAGCGTTCACAATGGTCTGCCCAGACAAGAAGATGATTGTCTCGGTGGGAGACCTGCGGACCCAGCGCAGGACAGGCTCCTCAAGACAGAACGCAGAGCGGGCCACCGACTCGTCTGAGTCGATAGCCCGCTCTGACGCATCTCGGCGCTGGCCATCGTTGCTTCCGTTTCTGTTTCTGTTGCCAAATTCGGAGCAGCCGCTGTTACCACCGGCATCGGGGTCGGAGTTGCTGCCTTACTGTCCTCCGCCGCTGTCATCCGGAGCGTCGCTGTCATCCGGAGCGTCGCTGACGTCGTGCGCTGGATCGTGCGCCGTGTCGTGCGCGTCATCGGACGCGTCATCGTGGCTATGACCCGAAGGAGCTTCGGTGGCTCCGGGCGAGGGTGCCGGCTCGTTTGCCATGTCCACGCCAACCCCGGCAGTCGAGCGGGAGGAAACGGTGACTGCTTCCGGCTTAGTGTGCGCCGCGCGCGCCATGCCGTTTTGAACCGAATGTATCAGCTCATCGCTCAGCAGCGGGCCGGTGTAGGTGACGTCGAACTCACCCGTGCGGAAAGTGGTGGAGTAGTTGCCGAGCGCGTCCGACAAGATGCCTTCCCTGGCGATGGACTCCTCCAGTGCGACAGGGCTGGTCGTTCGAACCGCGAACCGGAGATCGTGCACCAGCACCTCGTCGACGTGGTAATGGTCCACCCCGGAAACCGCTGGGTCTTGGAAGTAGGCACGATTGACCAGTTCCCCAGCTTCGGCAACGGTACCCCCCGCCGGCAGCGCCACGATCAGCTCCGGCACGAAGTGCTCGAGCGAGGCGGGGTCGAGCACGTCGGGGGAGATATCGGACAGGTTTAGCTGGCTCTGGTTGGCCGCTGTGTCCAGCACCGCGCGGAGCGCGGTCACATCGGCGTCGGGAGTCGAGTGGATTGCGATCACTACTCGACGTCGAACCATCAGCCCGTCGTAGGTCACGATAGGTCGGTCGTTGCCCGCATCGGTACCCCTCTCAGCGGAGCCGATCAATCCGGTCGCGACCGGAGTGCCGGTAAGGGGCGTAGCCACGGCGGTGCATCCGCTCAGTGCGAACGCGATGAGTACCGCCGTGACAATTCTGGTGGCGTTGGTCATCTCAGGTTCCCGCGGCAAGCCCCGGCCGGTACACCGGCGGATACGAATTCATCGGGGTCGTGTCCACGACCGGATAGTCCGAGCTGACCGGGTCGTTGTTTTGCGAGTCGCCCACCGAGAACTGCACCATCATGTCGTGATCTTCGTGCACCAGGTTGTGGCAGTGCACCATGTACCGCCCACCATTGTGGGCACCGGTGTTGAACTGCATCAGCACGGTGACGGATTCATTCTCTCCCGCATAGAAGACGTCTTTCGGCCCACCCTCCCAAGGGAACGGCTTGCCACCGTTGGTGTTTCGGTCGATGATCTTGCCGTCGATCAGGTGAATGTGTAGCGGATGGAACCAACCTCCCGACTCGTTTGTGATGGTCCACTGCTCAACGGAGTATGGCTGAGTGTTGGCGAAGCACCGGGAGAATCCGGAGGCTTCCACGTCTTCCCAGGTCTCATCGTTGATGGTCCACTCTCCGTTCTGGCGCTTCACCCGAAGTATCCGCTTCGCCACCGCCATGTCCGGGGTCAGCTTCATCACGTCGAGGCCGCCGAGCTCGGGATTCGGCGAGCCGCCGTCGTCGAGAGTGGTCGGGATGGCGGAGATCGATCCGGCCATGGAACCTGAGTCGGCCACCACCTGGAACCGCATGATCTTGTTCGTGTTGGCGTAGTTGACGTTGTTCTTGTTACTCAGGTTGCGCATCTCGATCATCTGGCCGACCTTGTACTTGCGAAAGTCGATCAGGATCTCGTAGCGCTCCGCCGTGCCCTGCCGCCAAGACTGCACCGCCTCCACCTTGGGCGTCATTCCGCCGTCAGTGCCGACGATGTAGAACGGGTCACCGGTGGACAGGGTGGGTCGATAGGAGCGCGTGATCGAGGCCACGAGCACGCGGAAGCGATAGATGCGCGGCTTGACCTTCATCGTCGGCCACGGAACCCCATTAACCATGATCACGTCACCCCACAGACCCGCGTGGCCGTTGTCGTTGAATCCCAAAGAGCCGTCGGCATTGAACGTTGCGTCCGAAATCATCAGCGGCACGTCGAACTCGCCCTGAGGCAGCTACGCCTGCTCGAACTGGTCCGACATCGGGTAGAAACCTGCGAGCCCTGAATGCACGTTCTGGCTCGTGACCAGGTGGTCGTGGTCGTGGTACCACAGTGTGCGCGCGGACTGCCAGTTGGGGTACTGGTAGTTCTTGACTTTGCCCGGAGCAGTGAAGTCGTTGGCATACCCGTCGTACTGGGGCAACGACGCTGAGCCGTGCAGGTGGGTGACGGAGTTGAACGCCGACGCGTGCAGGAGCCCCGTAGCCGGCAAAGCGTTGCGGATGCGTATCTCGGATCGGGTTCCCTGCCGCACCCGAATGGTCGGACCGGGAAAAACACCGTTGTATCCTGCCAGCGTGGTGGAGAGCCCCGGAAGGATCTGGGCCTGTCCGACCTTCGCGGTGAGGGCGAATTTGGCGAATGGCCGAGCCGGGTCACCGTCATCGAAGCCCGTGGCGTACGGCACCAGCTCAGGCGGGCGACGGAATACACCCCGATAAGGGACGGGCGTGTTCGCAGGCGCCAGCACGCTCGGAACCGGGTCCGCCATCTTCGCCATGCCAAGGGCGCTCATCGCGCCGACTGCCCCCACTGCGCCCAACTGCAGTACTTCCCTACGCGTGGTCATAATCACTCCAGAGTGGTGCATCGATATGGGGACATAACGAAGAATGCCCTGACGGCCTTGTAGAAAACTTGCTGGGGCGATTCGCTGCACGCATGAAAAGTGACCCGTTGCCCCGATTGCTGGTCACCATCGAATACCGTCGCTGTGTCCCGGCTCGAAATGCGACCGGCCGCGGTGAATTCGCGCGCCACTACACCCCACGAGCGATGATTTATTGCAAAAAATCGCAAGAAAACGCCGGGCATCGCCCGATACGCTGAAATAGCACGCCCGCCGCAACCGCGACACTCATTCGAATCGGAGGTTCCCATGTCGATATCTGTTGAAAAAACACACGTAGCTAACGCTTTGGTCGGAGAGCCCGAGGTTCTCGAAGACGGCCTCGCGCAGCACCCCTCCTGGCTCAGGCTCAAGGCAGCGGCGACCTCGCTGCAGGCTATGCAGTCGCAGAACGGGTCGATTACCGACGTCAACCAGCACGCGGATGCCGCGGCATCCGTTGCGCGCATCACTGCAGCCGTCACCGACCTCACGCCGCACTTTGCGCACGACGCCGCGTATCTGGCGGCCCTCATCGTGGACTTCGACCGCTGGGCGGCCGACGGATTCGGCGTACCCGACTTCTACGACTCTCTGCTGGCTTTCCAGCCGCAGCAGCACCGGGTGAATGGGCTGCGCCACCTCGTGGTCTTTCCGATGTACACGCAAAACGGCAGCGCCAATCGCCTGGTCGAAGCCGTGCTGATCGAGGTGATCTGGCCGGAATTCATCGGCGAACTCGAGGCCGGCTATACAAACAAGCTGTTCGTTCCGATTCGTTTTCTGGATTTCACCCCCGGCTACGACACCAACTCGGCCGTGTTGTTTCCCGAGACGGTCGCGATGCGCGAGATTCCCACGTTCACCTGGGGGGCGATCTTCGCCGACCGCGAAGCCGCCCGTTTTCGCCGCGTCGTGCGCGCGGCCGCCGAGATCACCCGGCTCGAGCTGCCAGCCGATGCGGCCTTACTGCTGGACGACCAGCACCTCACCGAAGAAACCTTCGTGATGTGGGACCTCATCCACGACCGCACGCACATGCGCGGGGATCTGCCGTTTGACCCGTTCATGATCAAGCAGCGCATGCCGTTCTTTCTCTATTCGCTCGAGGAGTTGCGCTGCGACCTGACCGCTTTTCGCGAATCGGTCACGATCGAGCACAGTGAGCTGGCGAGCCCCGAGGCCCGCCAGCACGCGAAACTGGTGCAGTACGCGGTCATCTTCGACCGCATCTTTCGGTTCGCGATCACCGGCAACCGGGTGCGCAACTATGACGGTCTCGGCGGTCAGCTGCTGTTTGCCTGGATGCACCAGCACGGTGTGCTGCACTGGACCGACACCCGGCTCACCTTCGATTGGGACGCCGTGCCCGAGGTGGTCATCGCGCTCGGAGCGCAGATCGACGAGCTCTACTGGGCGTCGATTGACCGGCCGAAGAAGGCGCACTGGCTCGCGGCCTACGCGATGATCTCGAAGACCCTCACGCCGAATCCGGCCTCGACCTGGGCCCGCGGGTTGCCGCTCGAGCTGCTCGCTGGAGCACCCAAGGGCTACACCGACCAGGTCCTCGACGATGAATTCCCGCTGTCGATGTTCTTCGAAGCGCTCGAGAAGAAGATGCGCACGGTCATCGAGTCCACCGCAGGCATCACCGGCAGCGCGGTCGACTGATGACCGAGCTCAAGGCCGTCGCTGGCCGCACCGTGCTCATCGCCGGCGCGACCAGCACGGCCGGTCTGGCTGTGGCGTCGTCACTAGCGGATGCCGGCGCGCGAGTCATCGCCGTCGGATCCAATCTCGCACGCCTCCAGTCGGTGCTCGCGGTCGCGCCCGAGGCAGCGCTGCATGAGTGCGACCTGACGAATTTCGCCGCCGTCACGGCGCTGGCCGCTCAGATCTCCCCCATCGACGGTTTGATTCACCTGGTGGGCGGCTGGCGCGGCGGCGGCGGTCTCGCCGGGCAGACCGACGAGGACTGGGACTTTCTGCACTCGCACGTGGTCACCACGCTGCGCAACACCACTCGGGCGTTCAACGCCGACCTGCTGGCTTCGGCTGCCGGGCGCCTCGCGATCGTCTCAAGCGTCTCGGTAGACCGGCCGTCCGCTGGCGGCGCGAACTACGCGGCCGCGAAGTCCGCGGCCGAAACGTGGATACGCGCGGTCGGTGCGGGATTCGCGAAAGCCGGCGACACCGCCGCGGCTGCGATTTTCATCGTGCGTTCGCTCGACGGGCTCGAAGCCGAGCTGGCGACTCGCGTGACGGGGCTGTGGGACGAGGAGACGGCATCCGCTAATGGCAGTCGGGTCAGTCTGGCATCGGACACCCCCTCGACCTAACGAACTACGTGAGAAGAACCCTGTTGCCCCCCAGTTCGCCCGAACGTCGTGCGGCGCAAAGACTCTGCCCTAGTCTGAGAGCCGGGGGCCTTGCAGCAGCACAAATTTTTGTAGACCAATACGTGATTCAGCGATCGGGTAGAACCCCCACTTTCAGTCGACTTTTTTCAATCGGCGGTTTCGCCACCAGCGTGCTCCTCACGCTGTGACATCAGGATTGGCACCAATGACCTCTGCACGTTTTCGATTTCGCGGGTCTGCCGTGGCCCTGACCATCGCGGCCGTACTCGCATTCGGCACGCTGTTCGCCGCGCCCGCGCAGGCCGTCGACACAGACTCCACGCGCCCCTTTCACGCGTCCGACGTCATCGTCGGAGAGACGCTAACCGCCGAGGTCGATCTGGCCACCTGGGGTGACACCTCGGATCTCGGATACATTTGGCTGCGTGTTCCTGCCGACTGGTCGTCTGACGGCGTCGAAATTACGAACGCCACCGATAAGTCTTATACGGTCACGAATGACGATATCGGCTCGTACATTCGGGTCCACGTCTACGACGGTACAACTAGGTCCACGAGTAAAGCCACAAACCAGGTCTTGCTTGTCCGCGCCAACTCCCAGGCTGGACCCGTCACCATTGTCGGCGACCCGATCATTGGGAACACCCTGAGGGTGGATAAAGGTGAGTGGGCCGCAGGGACGACCTTCACGTATCAGTGGCACTATGCGTGGGGTGGTGCTGACATCGCGGGTGCAACCACGGATTCATTCACGCTGACCGACGCCCAGCGCTACGACAATATCGAGGTCACGGTGACTGGAACCCTGTCTGGTTCACAGGAGGTCACCTCGCCCCGGTCCGGTCGTATCCTTCGGCCAGCCTTCCCCTCGGGCACTGTTTCCATTTCCGGCTCCGCAGTCGTCGGCAGCGCACTCACGGCCACGCCGGGTGACGACTGGCCTGAGGGAGCAGTACTTTCGTACTACTGGGGATGGAGCAATGGCGAGATCGGAGACGGAATTGAAGGCGCAACAGACACAACGTTCACGGTGCCTGCTGATCGAGTAGGCCTGCAGATTTACGTTTCCATCGAAGCCACCGTCGCCAACTTCGAGCCGTCAGTCGCCTATGCATTCACCGGCATCGTGCCCCCCATCACCCCGGTCGCCACCGCGCCCGCAACCCAGGCTCCCGCAGCCACCGCAGCTACCGCAGCTACCGCACCAGTCTCTACCTCGGCCGAGTTGGCCGCTTTCCTCACCGCTGCCCGCGTCGAAATCGGCACGGCAGCATCCGCTGGACTGCCCGCCACCGGCCTCGACGTAACCAAGCCCTACACGGCCACCGTGGACTGGGCCGGCGCCGACGGCTTCGTCGACGTTTACGCGTACTCCACCCCGACCCTGGTCGGCACCTTCCCGGTCGTCAACGGCAAGGTGCAGGTCGTTCTGAGCCCCGCCATGCTCAGCTCACTTGCCGCCGGAACGCACACGCTCGTCATCTCGGGGCAGTCCTCGGGCGCCGTGCAAGCCGTTGCGTTCAGCCTCAGCAAGACCCTCGCTGCGACCGGCGTCGAGACCATCGTTCCGCTCGGTTCTGCCGCGCTACTGCTTCTGCTCGGTGCCGCGCTCGTCGTCGTGCGTCACCGCCGTACGCTCGTCTAACCAGCACATTCTGAGGGGGCGCGGCCAACCGGCTGCGCCCCCTCTTTGTGTGCTCACGCTACCGTGGAGGCACGCACAACGAAAGGGCGGGCATGCTCGACATTCGGGGAGTCACCAAGAGCTACGGAACCCGGCAGGTACTCACCGACGTGAGTTTCACCGTTGGAGACGGCCGGATGACCGGCTTCGTCGGTGCAAACGGCGCCGGCAAGACCACGACGATGCGCATCATTCTCGGCGTGCTCACGCCCAATTTTGGCAACGTGCGGATCGACGGCGTGCCGGTCACCGCGAGCGACCGCCGCCGGTTCGGCTACATGCCAGAGGAACGCGGCCTCTATCCCAAGATGAAGGTCGCCAAGCAACTGGTGTATCTGGCCCGCCTGCATGGGCTGTCACCGGCATCCGCTCGCCACAACGCCGATGATCTGCTCGAGCGCCTCGGCCTCACCGCACGCGCCGGCGATACCGTCGAGTCACTCTCACTCGGCAACCAGCAACGCGCCCAAATCGCCGCCGCGCTCGTGCATGACCCCGAGTTTCTCGTGCTCGACGAACCGTTCTCCGGCCTCGACCCGATCGCCGTGGAGGTCGTGATGAGCGTACTCGCCGGTTACGCCGCGCAGGGCACGCCCGTGCTGTTTTCCTCACACCAGCTCGACATCGT
The DNA here is from genome assembly GCF_002929535.1 of Cryobacterium sp. Y11. Taxonomy (GTDB): domain Bacteria; phylum Actinomycetota; class Actinomycetes; order Actinomycetales; family Microbacteriaceae; genus Cryobacterium. Next base: position 162,357 of record NZ_PJJO01000059.1, on the reverse strand, counting down.
CGAGCGGCTCTGCGACGACCTTGTTATTATCGCCGACGGTAAGATTCGTGCCAACGGCTCCCGCGAAGCCTTGCAAGAGCAGCACAGCAGCCCCCGATTTGAGATTCGCACCGCGGGCGACACCGGCTGGATCCGCGACGTACCCGGCATCACCGTGATCGACTTCGACGGCGACTTCGCCGTCTTCGAAAGCGAAACGGATGCCGCCAGCCAAGCGGTTCTGCACCGTGCAGTCGCGCTCGGGGCGGTATACACATTCAGCCAGCAGCGACCCACCCTCGCCGCAATCTTCAAAGAGGTCATCGCGTGAGCACCACCATCCGCCCGGTGCACACCGCGCCCACCTTCGCGCAGAGTGTGTGGCTGGTCTCCAACCGCGAGATTGGGGCGCGACTGCGCAGCAAGTCGTTTCTGATCGCGACCGGAATTCTGCTGCTCATCTCGATGTCATCCGTTGTCGTCGGCAGCATCATGAGCCAGAACGAGAGCCTGACCAAGGTCGCCGTGGTCGGCACGGCCATCAGCGTCGTCGAACAAACCCAAGTCTTCGACATCGTCGAATCCGGCACTGTCGAAGGCGCCGAGGCTCTCGTGCGTGATGGCACGGTCGATGCGGCCGTCGTGCCGTCGACCGACGCCGACTCCCTGCTCGGCCTCACCGTGATCGCCCTGGATTCACCGCCGAGCGAGGTTCTCGGCGCGCTCAGTGTGAGACCCGACCTGAAAATTCTCAACCCGGCCGAGCAAGACGGTTTTCTCGCCTACCTCGTCGCGATCGGGTTCGGCATCATCTTTCTCATGTCGGCGACTACCTTTGGTGCCACGATCGCGCAGAGCGTCGTCGAAGAGAAGCAGACCCGCATCGTTGAAATTCTTTTGTCGACCATTTCGGTGCGCGCCCTGCTCGCCGGCAAGGTACTCGGCAACAGCCTGATGGCGTTCGCGCAAATCGTGTCGATTAGCCTGCTGGTGTCAATCGGCCTGGCGGCCACCGGGCAACGCGTGCTGCTGGCCGATGTCGGCCCGGCGATCGTGTGGTTCGCGGTGTTCTTCGCCTCTGGATTCGTGCTGCTCGCCGCGCTCTACGCGGCCACGGCATCGATGGTGTCCCGGCAGGAAGACGTAGGCTCGGCGACCTCGCCGGTGTTGTTTCTCGTGATGATTCCCTATTTCATGGTGGTCTTTTTCAACGACAACCCACTCGTGCTGGCGATCATGTCGTATGTGCCGTTCTCAGCACCGGTCGGGATGCCGGTGCGCATCTTCCTGGGACAGGCCGAGTGGTGGGAACCTGTGCTCTCCCTGATCGTGCTCGCCCTATCGACGATGGTGATGATTGTGATCGGGTCGCGCATTTACTCCAATGCGCTGCTGCGCATGGGCGCCCGCGTCTCGCTGCGGGACGCCCTGCACCGGTAGGTCGATTGCGCAGACGGCCAGCCGAATGCGGGAGGATAGTCGAGTGACCCAACTCCATGATCTCAGCACCCGCGGTTTCGCCTCCGACAATTACTCCGGAATTCATCCGGAGATACTGGAGGCGATAACCCAGGCAAATGGCGCTCACCAAATCGCCTACGGCGAAGACGTCTACACGGCACGGCTGCAGCAAGTCTTCGTTGAACAGTTCGGCGACGGCGTTGAAGCTTTTCCCGTATTCAATGGCACCGGCGCCAACGTCACCGGGCTTCAGTCAATGTTGCCGCGCTGGGGCGCCGTGATCTGCGCCGCTACCGCACACATTCATAACGATGAGGGCGGTGCCCCCGAGCACGTCGGCGGCTTCAAATTGCTGCCGGTAGTTACCCCCGATGGCAAACTCACCCCCGAACTGATCGACCAGGAAGCCTGGGGCTGGGGAGATGAGCACCGCGCGCAACCGCTCGTCGTGTCGATCACCCAGACCACAGAGCTCGGCACCGCCTACACGGTTGACGAGGTACGCGCCATCGCCGATCACGTCCATTCCAAGGGAATGACCCTGCACATGGACGGTGCCCGCATCTCCAACGCGGCCGCGAGCCTCAAAGTGCCGCTTCGCGCCTTCACTCGCGACGCCGGCGTTGACGTGCTGAGCTTTGGTGGCACCAAGAACGGCATGATGCTCGGCGAGTGCATCGTGGTGCTGAACCCGGCGGCATCCACTGGTCTGAAGTTTTTGCGCAAGTCGAATATGCAACTCGCCAGCAAGATGCGTTTCATCTCGGCGCAGCTGATTGCGCTGTTGGGCGGCGACCTGTGGCTGCGAAACGCGAGCCACGCCAACGCGATGGCCGCCCGGCTACGCGGCGCACTCGAGAGTGAGCTCATCACGGGAACGATCACCGGGCTGGCCTTCAGCCAGGCTACCCAGGCCAACGCCATCTTCGCCACGCTGCCCGCCGGAGTCGCCGACCGGCTGCGCGAATCGTTCCGCTTCTACGACTGGGACGCCACCAAAAACGAGGTGCGCTGGATGTGCGGATTCGACACGACCGAAAACGACATCGATCAGTTCGTGGCCGCAATCACCCGGGAATTGTCGTGACCTTCACAGATCAGCCCTGGCTCGCCTCGTACGCGCCCGGCGTTCCCGGCACGATCGACGAGACCACCCAAACCCTGACCGACATGATGGAGGCCTCGGCGAAGACCTTCGCGCCGAACATAGCGCTCGACTTCTTCGGCTCCACCACCACCTATGGCGAGCTCGGCGAGCAGATCGTGCGGGCCGCGAACGGGCTGCGCAAACTCGGCGTCACCCCGGGCGACCGGGTGGCCATCGTGCTGCCGAACTGCCCGCAGCACGTCGTCGCGTTTTACGCGGTGCTGCGCCTGGGTGCGATCGTGGTCGAGCACAATCCGCTCTACACCGCCCGGGAGCTGCGCCACCAGTTTGAAGACCACGGCGCCCACGTCGCGATCGTCTGGGACAAGGTCTACGACGCCGTGCGTGCTTTTCCCAAAGACATGGGCGTAACGGATGTCGTCACCGTCGATCTCACCCGCGCCATGCCGTTCGCCAAACGCTTGGCTCTCACGCTGCCGATCAAGAAGGCCAGGGATGCTCGTGCCTCCCTCACCGCGGGACCAGGAAGCGGCGCGATCAGCTGGCAATCCATCGTTGGCGCCCGCAAGCTGCACCCCTCGCATCAGCGACCGCAACTCACCGACACCGCGGTGCTGCAGTACACCAGCGGAACGACCGGTGCTCCCAAGGGGGCCATTTTGAGCCACTCCAACCTGCGCGCTAACGCCGCCCAGGGCGCCGCCTGGGTAGCGGGCCTTCGCCCCGGCGAAGAAACCGTCTATGGCGTTCTCCCCATGTTTCACGCCTACGGACTCACCCTGTGCCTCACCTTCGCCATGAGCATTGGTGCCCGTTTAGTGCTGTTTCCCAAGTTCGACGAAAAGCTCGTACTCGACGCCACCAAGCACGCACCGCCCACTTTCTTGCCGGCCGTTCCGCCTATTTACGACCGCCTGGTCACGGCCGCGGCGAAGAAAAAGGTGAGCCTGGCCGGCATCCGCTTTGCTATTTCTGGTGCCATGAACCTGCCGGTCTCGATCGTGGAACGCTGGGAAGAAGCGACCGGTGGGCTGCTGGTCGAGGGCTACGGAATGACCGAGGCCTCACCGATCGTGGCCGGAAATCCGATCGGTGCGAGCCGACGCCCCGGAACGGTCGGTGTGCCATTTCCGAGTACCGACATTCGCGTGGTCGACCCGGAAGACCCCACGATCGAGCGCGGTTTCGACGAGGAGGGTGAGCTGCTCGTGCGCGGCCCGCAGGTGTTCTCTGGCTATTGGGACCGCCCGAGCGAAAGCGCCGAGGTGCTGTTGCCGGGCGGCTGGCTGCGTACCGGCGACATTGTGCGGGTCTCGGCCGACGGGTTCATCACCGTCGTCGACCGCATGAAGGAACTCATCATTACCGGCGGTTTCAACGTGTCGCCGTCCGAGGTTGAAGCGGCCATGCTCTCGCACCCCGACATTGTTGATGCCGCGGCGGTCGGCCTGCCGAGCGCGAGTGGTGGCGAAGACATTGTGGCCGTGGTCGTGCTGACCCCCGGTGTCGAACTCGATGTGGCGGCGGTGCGCGAGTACTGCCGCACCCGGTTGTCGGCCTACAAGGTGCCCAAGCGAATCGTGGAGGTCGACGACCTGCCGCGCAGCCTCCTGGGCAAGGTGCTGCGCCGCGAGGTACGCAATCGGTTGCAGGGCCAGTAGCCCGGCACGGCGAACAATGCACTCTGCGAAATAGTGTTCCAGCTACATCGTTAAAGATCGTGGGCCAACGCAGCCCCGCCTACATTCTTCAATCAAAGGATTCGCCCGTGAACCTCACAGCTGACGCCAGCCGCCTCGCAGACACCGAGTCGCCGCTGATAAATATTCTGGCCGAGCGTTGGAGTCCCCGCGCCTACGACAAGACCGCCGTCATCGACGAAGCCACCCTCACCACCGTGCTCGAAGCCGCGCGCTGGGCCCCGTCGGCGAGCAACATGCAGCCCGCCCGGTTCATTGTGGCCCGGCGCGGTTCGGCGAGTTTCGCCACGATCCACGATGCCCTCATGGGGTTCAACCAAGTCTGGGCCGATACGGCATCCGTTCTCATCGCAAACGTTGCCAAGCTGTCGATCGATGAGACCCGCGAAAACCCGTGGGCGCGTTACGACCTCGGCCAGGCCGTTGCTCACCTGTCCATTCAGGCCCAGCATGAGGGATTGCACACGCACCAGATGGGTGGATTCGACGCCGCCGCGATCGCCGGAGCGTTCAACCTCACCGACGACCACACCGTCGTCTCGGTCACCGCGCTCGGAGTGCTCGGCAGGCCGGAAGATCTCACCCCAGAGCTGCGCAAGCGCGAAGTCGCCCCGCGAACCCGCAAGCCCCTCAGTGACCTGCTCCTCACGAACGACTAGGTCGTCGAGAGCGCAAAAAGTGCCCGATTGAACGAGCCAATCGCGCACTTTTTGCGCTCTCGCGGGAGGATCACGGGCGCAGGAGCACCTTGATGGCTCGGCGTTCATCCATGGCGGCGTAGGCCTCGGCTACCTCGGCGAGGGGGAGCTCAAGGTCGAAGACGCGGCCGGGGTTGATCTGACCAGAGAGTACCTCGGGCAGCAACTCCTCGATATAGCCGCGAACGGATGCAACCCCGCCGTTCACGCCGACGTTGCGTCCGAACAGCGAGCGAATGGGCAGCTCGGCGCCACCGTTGGGCACGCCGACGTAGCCGACCATTCCACCAGGCCTGGTCGACCGGATGGCCTGATCCATGGATTCCTTGGTACCGACGCACTCGAGCACAAAGTCAGCGCCGATTCCGTCAAACATTGCTTGCACGGCTGCAACACCCGCATCGCCGCGCTCTTCGATGATGTCCGTCGCACCGAATTCACGGGCCACGGCCTGGCGGTCGGCGTGACGGGACATGGCGACGATGCGGCTCGCGCCGAGGCGCTTGCTCGCAAGGATGGCGCAGAGCCCGACGGCTCCGTCGCCGACGACAACAACGGTGCTTCCGGCGGTGACGCCGGCCGACACGGCCGCGTGGTGCCCGGTGCCTAAGACGTCGGAAAGGGTCAACAGTCCCGGAATCTGGCTGTCGTCGGGCATTTCTGGCGTAGCCACGAGCGAACCATCGGCGTGAGGAACGCGCACTCGCTCGCCCTGGGCGCCGTCAGCGAAGCCGCCCATGTCGTCGTTCGCGCCCCACGGAACGACGTGAAGGCAGGAAAAACTCACGCCGTTGCGGCAGTTGACACAGGTGTTGTCGCAGTCGTAGAACGGGGCGATGACGAAGTCTCCCACCTTGATGGTGGAAACGTCGGGGCCGATTTCTTCGACGATGCCGACGAATTCGTGGCCGATGCGGTGCGGCTCCTTGGTGGCACTCACGCCGCGGTAGGGCCACAGGTCAGACCCGCAAACGCAGGCCGCGACCACGCGAACGATAGCGTCGCCACCGGTCGAGAGTACAGGGTTAGGAACTTCTTCAAGGCGAACATCCCGTTCGCCGTAAATTACGGTAGCAAGCATTCCATAACCCTAACCCGACGATCCAGAATATACCCCCTTTCGGGGTGCATATTTTCCGCGAGAGCGAGTAAATGGTCTAGAGCAGATCCTCCTCGAGGGGAACGTCGCGCAGGGCGGGGGCGGATGCCACGGTGAGTGCGTCACCGCCTTCGGCGAGCGCCACCAGCACCGTGTCTCCGTCACGAATGTCCCCCGAGAGCACCGCCCGTGCGAGGCGGTCGTCGATTTCGCGCTGCATTAGGCGCCGCAGTGGACGCGCGCCGTAGATCGGATCGTAACCGCGCTCGGCCAGCCATCGGCGGGCATCCGGTGTCACGGCAAGCTCGAGCCGCCGCTCGGCCAGACGCCTCTGCAGACGGTCGACGTCGAGCTCGACGATCTCTCCGAGCTCATCGGTGGTGAGCGAGGAGAACACCACGATATCGTCGAGTCGGTTGACAAACTCGGGCTTGAAGGACTGCCGCACGAGCAGCTGCACGGCCTCTTCCTTCTGCGCCACCGTGAGGCTCTGGTCGACCAGGAACTGCGAACCGAGGTTGGACGTGAGCACCAGGATGGCGTTGCGAAAATCCACGGTGCGGCCCTGGCCGTCGGTGAGCCGGCCGTCGTCGAGCACCTGCAACAGCACGTCGAAGATCTCGGGGTGCGCCTTCTCGACCTCGTCAAACAAAATCACCGAGTATGGACGACGCCGCACGGCCTCGGTCAACTGCCCGCCCTGCTCATAGCCGACGTAGCCCGGAGGCGCCCCGACCAGGCGGCTGACCGAAAACTTCTCGCCGTACTCGCTCATGTCGATGCGCACCATGGCTTTTTCATCGTCGAACAGAAACTCGGCGAGCGCCTTGGCCAGCTCGGTCTTGCCAACGCCGGTCGGCCCGAGAAACAGAAACGATCCGGTCGGCCGGTCGGGGTCGGAGATTCCAGCGCGCGAACGACGCACGGCATCGGCGACCGCGCGCACGGCGCGCTTCTGGCCGATCAGACGGTGGCCGAGCTCATTTTCGAGGTTGAGCAGCTTCTCGGTTTCGCCCTGCAATAGGCGTCCCACCGGAATGCCAGTCCAGGCAGCGACAACGGCGGCGATATCCTCGCTCGCTACCTGATCGTTGACCATGCGCGGGCCAACGGATTCCTCTTTTTCGGCGTCGGCGAGCGCCCGCTCCATGATCGGAATGTCACCGTAGAGCAGCCGCGATGCCTTCTCTAGGTCGCCCTCGCGCTGAGCCCGGTCGGACTCGATACGGGCGGTATCGAGCCGTTCGCGCAGCTCGCCGACCCGGTTGAGCGAGGCACGTTCCTGGTCCCAGCGCGCCTGCAGTTCCGCGAGATTGGCCTGGCGCTCCACCAGATCGCTGCGCAGTTTCACCAACCGCGCCTTCGAAGCGTCGTCCTTCTCCTTCTTTAACGCAAGCTCTTCGAGCTTGAGCCGGTCGACGCTGCGCCGCAGCTCGTCGATCTCTACCGGTGAGGAGTCAATTTCCATTCGCAGCCGGCTCGCGGCTTCGTCGATGAGGTCAATCGCCTTATCCGGCAGCTGCCGCGCGGTGATATACCGATTCGAGAGGGATGCCGCGGCCACGAGGGCAGAATCGGCAATCGTCACCTTATGGTGGGCTTCGTAGCGTTCCTTGAGGCCGCGCAGAATAGCGACGGTGTCTTCGACCGATGGCTCGTCGACGAGCACCGGCTGAAAGCGGCGCTCGAGCGCGGCATCCTTTTCAATGAATTCGCGGTACTCGTTCAGAGTCGTGGCTCCGATCAGGCGCAGTTCACCGCGGGCGAGCATGGGCTTGAGCATGTTTGACGCCGCGACGGAGCCTTCGCCGCCGCCAGCACCCATCAGGGTGTGCAGTTCGTCCACGAAGGTGATGATCTGGCCGTCGGCGTCGTTGATCTGCTTGAGTACGGCCTTCAGCCTCTCCTCGAACTCGCCGCGATACTTGGCTCCAGCCACAAGTGCGGCCAGGTCGAGCGAGACCAATTGTTTGTCTTTGAGCGAGTCGGCCACGTCGCCAGCCACGATGCGCTGGGCGAGACCCTCGACGACAGCGGTCTTTCCGACCCCGGGTTCGCCGATCAGCACCGGATTGTTCTTGGTTCGCCGGGTAAGCACCTGGCTGATCCGGCGAATTTCGGCGTCACGCCCGATCACCGGGTCGAGCTTGCCGCTGCGAGCAATGTCGGTGAGGTTCACCCCGTAGAGCTCGAGGGCCGTCTTGGCGTCGTTCTGCGGTGGTTGCTGACCGGCCTGCATGAGCTGTCTCCTCTAAAGTTGAGCCTTGCAGACTCAAGTTTAGTACCCGATAGCTGGCCACCGGGCAAAGCCGGTGAGTCGGCGAAAACTGAGCAATTTGTTTGGCAAAGCGCGCAACACACCGGTCAGATAATGCAGTTTGTGACGTGTTGATTGATCGAATTGTCAAACTTCTGCGGGATCACTACGCTCTGAATCAGACCCGTCATTGCCGACGCTTTACTCGCCGAGCATGTCTGGCACGCCGGTTAAGAGTGAGGTTCTGTAGTTATGGTGCAACAACGCGAAGCCATGAGCTGGCTGCCCGCCTACAAGCAGGGCGCTGCAGCGGGCGATTCGGGAGCATTCAAGCTGTCCTCGAACGAGAATCCATTTCCGCCGCTCGCCTCGGTGATCGACGCCATCGCATCCACTCTGGGGGACATTCAGTTGTACCCGAGCATGGCCGTCGCCGAGGTCACCGACCGCATTGCCGCCCGGTTTGATGTTGACGCCTCAAACGTGGCCTTTGGCGCTGGCTCGGTCGAGGTGCTGTCGCAGATCATTCACGCGAGCGCCGGGGCCGGCGACGAGGTCATCTTCGCCTGGCGCTCGTTCGAGGCCTACCCCATTCTCATTCAGGTCGCCGGTGCAACGCCCGTTCCGATCGCCCTCACTGCCGATGAACGCCACGACCTGGATGCCATGGCCAGCGCGATCACCGCGAAAACCCGACTCATTTTGGTTTGCAACCCGAACAACCCGACCGGTGCCTTCGTCACCACCGACGAATTGCATGCCTTTCTGGCGCGGGTGCCAGCCACCGTTCTCGTCGTCATCGATGAGGCCTACGTGCACTTCAACCGCGATCCCTCCTCGGCTGTTGGCATCGACTTCTTTCACCGCTACCCCAACGTGGCCGTGCTGCACACCTTCTCCAAGGCTTACGGCCTGGCGGGGCTGCGAATCGGCTACGCGGTCGCACCCACCGCCGTCGCCACCAACCTGCGTCGGGTGGCCCTGCCATTTGGCGTCACCGCGCTCGCCCAGCGCGCAGCTCTCGCCTCCCTCGACGCCGAGGCCGAGCTCACCCTGCGCATTGATGAGATCGTCATCGAACGCACCCGGGTGCTTGCTGCACTGCGGGCGAGCGGATGGCGCGTCGCCGACTCGCAGGGAAACTTCGTCTGGCTGCGCACCGATGTCGACACCGACCGGGTAAACGCCGTGTTCATTCGGGACGGCATCCTGGCCCGGGCTTTTCCCGGCGAGGGATTACGCGTGACCATCGGCACGGCCGAGCAGAACAACCGATTCCTGGCCGCAGCGGCAGCAGCCCTCGAACCGACCGCCGTCTAACAGCTCTGTTACCAACATTTAAAGGAGAATTTTCCAGCATGAAGCACACGAAATCATTGTCAGCCCTCACCCTGGTCACCGCGGGCGCCCTTGCGCTGAGCGGCTGCGCACCCACCGAGCCGGCAGCATCCACTTCAGACGAGATGATCACGATCGGCATCAGCCAGATCGTGCAGCACCAGGCGCTCGACGACGCCCGTGAAGGCTTTAAGAAGGCTTTTGCCGATGCCGGCTACGTCGAGGGCACCGACATTGCCTTCGACGAGCAGAACGCGCAGGGCGAGCAGGCCACTGCGAGCACCATTGCGGCCAAGTTCGTCGCCGACAAGGTCGACCTCGTACTCGCCATCGCCACACCAACCGCGCAGGCCGCGGCCCAAACCATCATCGACATTCCGGTCTTGTTCACCGCGGTCACCGAGCCAGAGGAAGCCGGACTGGTCGAGAGCTGGGAGACGCCGGGTAGCAACATCACCGGCACCAGCGACCTCAACCCGGTCAAGGAACAGCTCGAACTGATTCAGGAGATTCTGCCGGATGCGAAGTCGGTCGGCATCATCTACAGCTCGGGTGAGGTCAACTCCGACGTACAGGTCGAACTCGCCAAGGAAGCGGCCGACGACCTCGGCCTGACCATCACGGAAGCCACCGTCACCAACTCGAGCGAGGTCGCCCAGGCCACCGTGTCGCTCGGCGACGTCGACGCTATCTACATTCCCACCGACAACCGTGTCACCGAGGGCCTGGAAGCCGTCATCCAGTACTCCGAGGCGAACCAGATTCCGCTGTTCGGTGCCGAAAACGGCCAGGTCGAGCGCGGCGCCATCGCCACCTACGGCATCAGCTACACCGACCTCGGCTACCAAACCGGCCAGATGGCCATCCGCATCCTGGAAGACGGCGAAGACCCCGCCGAGATGCCGGTCGAGACCCTCGACACGATCGAGTTCATCCTCAACCCGGCCGCTGCGAAGCGCATGGGAGTGACCCTCACCGAGGAACTCATCGCCAAAGCCGACCGAATCATCGAATAGAGGGACTGACCAGATGAACGCGGCTCTCGAACTCGGCCTGCTCTACGGAATCATGGCGTTGGGTGTCTACCTGACGTTTCGAATCCTCAACTTTCCCGATCTCACGGTCGATGGAAGTTTCACGACCGGAGCCGCGGTGGCCGCATCACTCATCATCAACGGCGTGCCAGCTCCCCTCGCCACCCTCGCCGGGGCGGCGTCGGGAGCTGTGGCTGGCCTGGTCACCGGCGTGCTGTACACCAAAGGCCGCATCGACGGCCTGCTCGCTGGCATCCTCACCATGATCGCCCTCTGGTCGATCAATCTCCGCATCATGGGCAAATCGAACCTGCCGCTGCTCCGCGAGGACACCATGATGACCCCGCTGCGTGACGCCGGTCTGCTCGGCGGGGTGTGGAGCATCCTGATCTTCGCCGTCGCAGCCCTCGTCATCAAGTTCGCCATCGACTGGTTTCTCAGCACCGACCTCGGCCTGTCCATTCAGGCGACCGGCAACAACGAACAAATGATCCGCAGCCTCGGCGTGAACACCCACCGCACGACGATTCTCACGCTCGCGATCTCTAACGGACTCGTTGCCCTCTGCGGCGCGCTGATTGCGCAGTATCAGGGCTTCGCCGACGTCAGCATGGGCATTGGCCTCATTCTGGTCGGACTCGCCTCGGTCATTGTCGGCCAGGCCGTCTTCGGGCGTCGCACCATCTTTCTCGCCTCGCTCGCCGTCATCGGCGGCGCCGTTATCTACCGTCTAGTGATCTTCTTCGCCCTCGGTGCCGGCCTCAACCCCAACGACATGAAGCTCATCTCGGCGCTGCTCGTCGTCGCCGCGCTGCTGCTGCCGCGCTGGGGCTTCTTGAAACGCGTGCCATCGCTGCGCCACATGCGTTCCGCTGCCGCCGTCAAAGCCAACTAGGAGTTTCATGCTGCTCATCCAGAACATCACCAAGACCTTCTTTCCCGGCACGGTCAACGAACGCGTCGCCCTCAACGACGTGTCGCTGCATCTAAACACCGGCGATTTCGTCACCGTCATCGGCAGCAACGGCGCCGGCAAATCCACCCTGCTCAACATGATCAGTGGCAAGTTGCCCATCGATTCCGGCGACGTGTCAATCGACGGCAGTTCCGTCAAGCGGATGCCCGACTACGCGCGCGCCGCCTACGTCGGCCGCGTGTTCCAAGACCCGATGGCCGGCACAGCGCCCGACCTGAGCATCGAGCAGAACCTCGCACTCGCGCTGCGCCGCGGCCAGCGGCGCGGACTGTCCTGGGGCGTCACGCACAAGCGCCGCGCCTTTTTTCGCTCGGAACTACTCTCGCTCGAACTCGGCCTCGAAAACCGGCTCAAGGCCCGGGTCGGGCTGCTCTCCGGCGGCCAGCGCCAGGCCCTGTCGCTGCTCATGGCAAGCTTCACCCAGCCGCGCATTCTGCTGCTCGACGAGCACACTGCCGCCCTCGACCCGCAGCGGGCGGAACTGGTCACGACGCTCACCAAGAGCATCGTCGACAAGCACCACCTGACCACCCTCATGGTCACGCACAACATGGAACAGGCTCTGCGCCTCGGCAACCGGCTCATCATGATGCACGAGGGCCAGATCATTCTCGACGTCGATGCCGAGCGCAAGGCCGTGATGACTGTGCCAGACCTCCTCGCCGAGTTCGCGAAGATCAAGGGCGCGTCCCTCGACGATCGGGCGCTGCTCGGGTAGCAGCCGACCGGCTAGAGCCAAGCCGACGTTTTGTGCACTCGGCACGCTAGAAACCCTATCGTGGAGTGTTGGACGAGAGGGTGGCTCCTGTGATATCAATCCCATGAATCCCACCACTGCGGGCTCACCGCGAGCACGATATCTACCGCGCCGTCGAGGTCGTCAAGACCACCGGAGGTGAGCCACGCTTCGGCTGCAGCCACGGTTCCGCCGGCCGCGTAAGCGACCGCCATTTCAAAGGCTGACGCAGAGAGTGGAGCGAGATCGACGGGAATGATTTCGGGATGGCGACGGAGGTGGACCGCGAGCATTTCCCGCACCGGTTCAATGAGTACGGATCGGAGGCGACCACTGAGGCTTCCGCTTGCTGCCATCCGATACAGCGTTGCGTGTGTGCGCACGTGGGTCAGAAAGATGCGAGTGGGTCCCGCAAAAACGTGGTTATCTGAACTCAGAGGCCTCGGCTCGGAGTGGGCCGTTGCTGAGTTCAGAAGATCACCGAACTGTCCAAGGGCATCTGCCAACTCGGTGTGCAAGGCCGTCGCGATCAGATCAACCGGATCGCTCGCGTGACGGTAGAACGTGTCTCTGCTGATGCCCGACGCTTTCGTGATGTCGGTGACAGTGATTTCGCCGATGTCTCGCTGCTCGGCCAGCGCGTAGGCGGTGGCAACAAGTGCGTTGCGCGAGCGACGAGTACGGGCGTCCATGTGTGAATTTTATCCGACAGCACTTATCTGACAAGTGTCAGATAAGCGTAGGGTGAAAGAGAGGCTGCACACCTCAGCCTCGACCTTGAGAGGATTTAGCAAATGCAAGCACTGAAGCTCGTAAGCTCCGGAAAGATGGAACTCCAAGACGTTGCGCTGCCTGAGTTCGGGCCTGAAGACATTCTGATGAAAGTCGCCGGCGCTGGGCTATGCCACTCCGACCTCCATCTTCTGCACGCAGGCGACGATTGGCCATTCTTTGGCAACACCGTCGGTCATGAGGGTGCCGGCTGGGTGGAGGAAGTTGGATCTGCCGTCGAAGGCTACGCCAAGGGCGACGCTGTACTCGTCAGTGTTATCTGGTCCTGTGGCCACTGCCGCGCCTGCATTCAGGGGCGCGACAATGAATGCCAGGTAAATGGAAGTCGACTCCAATTCCCCACTACGCCTGGCATCGGCCCCGACGGTGCGATGGCGGAATACCTGGTCGTGAAGGCACGCCACGTCGATAAGATCGGTGGCCTCGATCCCGTCAAAGCGGCCCCGCTTGCGGATGCCGGTGTGACCCCGATGCACGCCATCAACACCGCACGCGCGCGTCTCACCCCCGGCTCAACCGCGGTTGTCATCGGTGTTGGTGGCCTCGGTCACCTCGGACTGCAGATTCTGAAAGCTACCAGCGGCGTGCGCATTATTGCGCTCGACAGCGATGACTCCAAGCTTGAACTCGCGAAAGGGCTCGGCGCTGACCTCGTACTGAAGAGCGATGGCAGTGCAGCCCAGCGCATTCTTGACGAGACCGACCAGTATGGCGCCGACGCGGTATTCGACTTCGTGGGAATTCAGCCAACCGTTGACCTCGCCAGGGCTGTTATCGCTCCCGGCGGTGCGCTGCGTTTCGTCGGCCTCGGTGGCGGTGAATTCACCTTTTCGGTCGGTATCGGCCAATCGATGCCCTGGGGCATGGATGTGCAGATGTCGTACGGTGGAACACGTTCCGACCAGCAGCAAGTTATCGCGCTCGCCCAGCAGGGCAAGCTTGGTGTTGAAATAAACGAATACCCGCTCAGTGACTTTCAACGAGCCTTCGACGATCTCGAAGCTGGGCGCATCACCGGCCGCGCGGTACTCATTCCGTAGCGGCCTTGCCGACTAAAGACGCGTTCCCCAGCCGGGTCGACTTACTGGCATTGCCTAAACGGTGGGGATAGTGCCACCGTCCACCTGGAATTCAGCCGCGGTGGTCCCCACCGGTGGTCCGCCCTGCGCAGCATTCGAGATCGCCTTCCCTGTTTCATGGTCGTGATATTAGGGTCACTGCGCTCGCCCCTATCCCCATGCAACGCCTCGGCACCCCGGTGAGATCGCTGAGGCGACCGCTTTTCTCGCCGGCCCCGGCCGCTGGGTCAACGGCCAGGTTCTATACGCCAACGGCGCCGCCTACTAGCGGCCGAGCAGGCCTCGCACTTCGCCCCACCAGTATCGCGGCACTCGTTAGAGTTCGGGGCACTCCTAGTTCGGAGTGCCGCCATCGCCAAGGAGTGCCGCGAGAGCGGCGGCGGGGCGACACCATGTTCAGCGAGGCCATTCAGCCTCGCGTGAGACACTGAGGGTTGGTCCCTTTTTCCTACGGAGCTCCCCCACCTATGGCCCATTCCCTCAGCACCCACGAGATCGCCCGCATCGTCGGCAGCCAGTCGTTCTCGCGCGGTGAACGATACGCCCGCAACGGACACGTCACCGAACAGTCCTGGGCCCCGTCGGGAACACAGCTCACCGGACGCGTCAGCGGTACCAGTCCACAGCCCTACACCGTGCTCGTCTCCTTCACGCTCAATGCCGCTGGCCAGGCGGTTCGGGCCAGCGGAACCTGCACCTGCCCGATGGGCAGCAATTGCAAGCACGTCGCCGCCCTGCTTCTCGCCAGCCGCAGCACCCCCGCCGAGTTGAACGCCGAGCGCACCGCCTCCAACGTGCGCGCTATTGGTGACCGTCGCACCCCCGTCTTCGAGTCGACCTTCGTGCCGTCCGCTTACCAACCACCAAGCCCCGCCCCCGTCATCCCCATCCGCCCACCGGTACCCGCCTGGCGTGCAGCCCTGACCCCGCTCGCCAAGCCGACCGGCGGCGAGACGGCAACGAGCACGGCCCTCGCGCTGCAATTCGACCTGCTCGACCCCGCATACAGCCCCAGCCGACGACCCGGACCCCGTCGCCTCGGCGCGCGTCCCATGGTCATGGGCAAAAAGGGCAAGTGGATTCGCGGCAACCTCACCTGGGACAACCTGTCCTGGACCCCCGGCACCTACAATCGCGGGCACCGCAAAATTCTCAACGCCCTCTACGCCCTCTCGGCCACCGGGCAGCGCTATTACAGCTACACCGACCACTGGCTCTACCTCGACCACTTCGAAAACAAGGCCCTCTGGGATCTGCTGCACGAAGCCCAGCTGAGCGGCCTGCCGATGGTCTGCGCAACGGATGCCCAGAATCCCGTTCTCCTCTCCCCGTCGCCGGCCTCGCTCGAAGTCGACATCCGGCGGGACGACGCTGGCCTTCAGCTGACCCCGCTGCTCGTGCTGAACGAGAAGCTCCACCGCGGCGCCGAATTTGGTTTCATCGGTGATCCGGCGCACGGCGCGTACACCTTCACAAACCCCGCCGATCCGCTGGCCTCTGGCATGCAGCTCACCCTCGCGCCGCTGGGTACCCCGGTAAGTTCCGAGATTCGTGCCCTCGCCGTGACCGGGGGCTTCGACATTCCGGCCGACGACGAGCCAGCATTCCTCGCGGATTTCTACCCCTTTCTGCAGCAGAAGCTCGCCCTGACCAGCCACGATGCTTCATTCGAGCTGCCCAAGACCGCACGCCCGCAGCTCCACCTCGCCATCACCCATCTAACGGATGCCCGCATTACCCTGGCTTGGGAATGGCAGTATGTCGCGCCCACCGACCAGGCCGCGGCCGCCTCGGTGAGCGCGGCCGCGGCATCCGCTGCCGAAGTCGACCCGGCCCCAGCGACCGAAATCGCCCCCACTCCCGTGCTCTACCGCCACCCCCTGCGCCCCACCCCCGGAGACACCCGCTTTCGCGATGCCACCCGAGAGCGCGACACGCTGCGAGACGCCGAACGCACGATCCATTCGTTCGAACAGCTCTGGCAACTCGCCACGCCGATCAGCACCGCCCGATTGCTCGAACACTCCGAGCTGCAGGGCGCCGTCATGATCTCCTTCCTCGGTGAAGCCGTGCCGAAGCTCACCGAGGAAGGCATCGTCGTGCAGGTCTCGGCCGACGCGCCCAGCTATCGCGAGGCCGACGAAGCGCCCGTGATCAGCCTCGCCACGACCGAAAGCACCGACACTCGGGACTGGTTCGATCTCGCCGTCACCGTAACAATCGAGGGCGAAGACATTCCCTTCGACGACCTGTTTCGGGCGCTGGCCACCGATCAGGACCTGATGATCCTCGACAGCGGAACCTATTTCAGCCTCGACCGGCCGGAACTGCAGCAGTTGCGGCGCCTGATCGAAGAGGCGCGCGGCCTGCAAGAGAGCAACGCCGGTACGCTCGGTCTCAGCCGTTTTCAGGCCGACCTCTGGGACGAACTGCAGCTGCTCGGTGTCGTCGCCGAACAGGCCGCGACCTGGCGGAGCGCCGTCGAAGGGCTGTCGGAGGCCGCGCCTATCGCCGAGCGCCCACTCCCGCCGGCCGTGCACGCCACCCTGCGGCCATACCAGCAGTCCGGTTTCGACTGGCTCAGCTTTCTCTACGACCACCAGCTCGGCGGCATTCTCGCCGACGACATGGGGCTCGGCAAGACGCTGCAGGCCATCGCGCTGATCGTTCATGCCCGCGACAGCCAACGCGCCGTGGATGGCGCCGCCCGCAAGCCGTTCCTCGTCGTCGCACCCACCAGCGTGGTCTCGAATTGGGCCACCGAGTGCGCCCGGTTCGCTCCCGAGCTGGCGACAGCAGCCATCACGCAGACCGCCGGCAAGCGCGGCACCGGCCTGCAAGACGTAATGGGTGAAGCGGATGTCGTAATCACCTCATACACGCTCTTTCGGCTCGATTTCGAGGAGTACAACGCCCAGGACTGGGCCGGACTACTGCTCGACGAGGCCCAGTTCGTCAAGAACCACCAGAGCAAGGCGCACGTCTGCGCCCGCCGCCTGCGCACCCCGTTCAAGCTCGCCATCACCGGCACCCCGATGGAAAACAACCTGATGGAACTGTGGTCGCTGCTCTCCATCACCGCGCCCGGCTTGTTCCCGAGCCCCAGCCGTTTCGCCGACTACTATCGCAAACCCATTGAGACGGATGCCGACAGCGACCGGCTCGCGCAGCTGCGCCGCCGCATCCGTCCCTTTATGCTGCGACGCACCAAAGCCCAGGTGGCCAGCGACCTACCCGAGAAGCAGGAGCAGGTCCTCGAACTCACCCTGCACCCCCGACACCGCAAGGTCTATGACATGCACCTCGCCCGGGAACGCCAGAAGGTGCTCGGTCTGATCGAGGACATGAACGCGAACCGGTTTGAAATCTTTCGCTCGCTCACCATGCTGCGCCAGCTGAGCCTCGACGCGAGCCTGTACGACAAGAAGTACGACGCCATTCCCTCGACCAAGCTCGACGCGTTGCTTGAACTACTCGAGGACACCGTCGCCGAGGGGCACCGCACCCTCATCTTCAGCCAATTCACCCAGTACCTCGGCAAGGCCCGCGACCGGCTCGACGCGGCCGGCATCAGCTACTCGTACCTCGATGGCAAGACCCGCAACCGGGCCAAGGCCATTAGCGACTTCAAGGAAGGCTCGAGCTCGGTCTTTCTGATCAGCCTCAAGGCTGGCGGTTTCGGCCTCAACCTCACCGAAGCCGACTACGTCATTTTGCTCGACCCGTGGTGGAACCCGGCGACCGAGGCGCAGGCCGTCGACCGCGTGCACCGTATCGGCCAAACCAAAAACGTCATGGTCTACCGCCTCGTCTCCAAAGACACCATTGAAGAAAAGGTCATGGCCCTCAAAGCCACCAAGGCCCGCCTATTCGAAAGCGTCATGACCGACGGCGCCCCCCAAGGCACAGCCCTCACCGCCGCCGACATCCGCGAACTCCTCGCCTAACCAGCCGCTGCATTGCCCGGATTCACCCGTCGACCGCGAACGCACCGGCATCCACTTCTAAGCTTCCGTGCCGGGCGTGAAAACCCGCGCCCATAAGCCAGCAGGCGTGTTCCGAACATGGGCCCCGTGCACGAGCGCCCCACTCGACACCCAAGGTTTACCCATCACGCCTACACTGCAGGCGACAGCCCGCCCCGCGCCCTGCAGAAAAGGTAACATGTCCACAATCGTCGAACGCGTTGACGCCCGCCTGACTCGGACACTCACCCCAGGCCGCCGTCTCGCCCTGCAACGTCCGCGTACCCTCGCGCTGGGGTTTCTCAGCCTGCACGCCGTTTTTCTCATCGCCCTGCTCCCCACCATCCTCACCGGCCGCGTGCTCGGCGATCTGCCGCTCTACCGCACCTGGGCCGAACTTGGCCTCGAGCACGGGTTCTGGCAGGGCATCGACACCGTGTGGGTCTACCCGATCGGCGCGATGCTGCCGATCGCCTTCGCCGGCATTGCAGGTCCCCTGCTCTACCAACTGCTCTGGTTTCTGATGACGGCCGCGCTGAACGGCGTCGCCGTCGGGGCTCTCACCGACTGGGGTCGCCGTCGCGGCGGCTACAAGTCGGCCTGGTATTGGCTGCTCGCCTCGTTCCTGCTGAGCCCGGTCGGGCTGCTGCGCCTGGAAGGACTCACCGCCCCGCTGGTTATCGTCGGGCTCGTACTGCTCGCGCGTCGCCCCATCGTCGCTGCAGCAGTGCTGACCCTCGCCACCTGGATCAAGGTCTGGCCGGCCGCCGTATTCCTGGCCGTGGTTACCGTGTCGCCACGCCGACGCACGGTGGTGCTCACCGGGGCGGTCGTGTCGGCCGGGGTAGCGGCATCCGTGTGGCTGCTGGGCGGTGTGCAATACCTCACCGGATTCGTGACCGAACAGACCGACCGCACCCTGCAACTCGAAGCGCCCATTACCACCCCGTGGGTGTGGCTGGCCACGCTCGGCCAGCACGACACGGTCATTTACGAAAACTTCGCCATCGCGACCCGCGAGGTGAGCGGCCCCGGTACCGGTCTGGTCGCCTCGCTCATGACGCCGGTCATGTTTGCCGCCATCGCGGCGATCTTCGTTCTCATGGTCATTGCTCACCGTTGGCAAGCGGATACCGCTCAGCTGCTACTTCTTGGATCCCTCGCCCTGGTGGGCGCATTCATCGTCTTCAACAAGGTCGGGTCCCCGCAATACATGCTCTGGCTCGTGCCGATTGTCGCGGTCGGCGTTGGCCGCAGCTGGTCGGTATGGCGGGTGCCCGCCATGCTGATGCTGGCCATCTCGGCCCTGACCACCCTGGTCTTTCCCATCTTCTACCTCCCGCTCATCGACGGCGATCTGTTTTCGCTGCTGCTGCTCACGGCACGGAATACACTGCTCATCGTGCTGCTCGGCTGGACCGTTATGGCGCTTGCCCAATTGGTCTGGGCCGCGCCGCGGCGCGCGGCCGTCGCACCGGCCCGGCGCGCACTCCCCGTCAGCCAAGGCAGAATAGAGGGGTGACCACGACGACTACCTTCGCCCTCATTCGCCACGGCCAAACCGATTGGAACGCCGCCGCGCGTATCCAGGGCGCCACCGACATCCCGCTCAACGACGTGGGACGCGGCCAGGCAGCGGATGCCGTCGCTCCCCTCAATCGCTACGACTGGGACTTCATCGTGTCATCCCCGCTCTCCCGCGCCGCCGAAACCGCCGACCTGATCGGCGCGCAACTCGGCCTGGCCGCGACGCGACGCCTGCCAGCACTGGTCGAGCGCAACTACGGTCCGGCTGAGGGCTTAAGTGCCGGCGCTGACCTTGATGCCCTGCGTTTTCCCGGCGGATTCCACGGCGCCGAGACCGAACAGGCCGTCGCCACTCGTGGCGTCGACGCCCTACGCGAGCTTGCTCGCGAACACCCCGGAGCCCGCATCATCGTGGTCGCCCACGGCACGCTCATTCGATTGAGCCTGGAAAACGCCCTTGACCAGCCCATCGGCAGCATCAGCAACGCCTCGCTCAACCTCGTTCAACATCATCGCGCACACGCCGATGGCCAGGTCGCTTGGCAGCTCGACCTGCTCAACGGTGAAGCCCTCGTTCGAGTCTGACTTCCGCGCACACGACGTCGACAAACGGATGCCGCGGCCCCGCTAGATCCGCACCCGGTGCCGAAAAGGCCCCCATGCACTGATCGAGCCCACCGAGATCACCAGAGAACCGCCGCAAGCCGCCCCGAAAAAGCTACCGACCGGTCGACACCGTCACCGTGAACTTGGTGTTGCGGCCGACCTGACGGGTCGAGCCGACGATGCGGGTAAGCATTGGGCGGTAGCCGAGGTGCGTGTTCCATACCGTCCACAGCTCCCCGCCGGGCGCGAGCACCCGCGCCGCGTCGATGAACAGCTTCTCGGCCAGGCCAGCGTGCACGGAGGCACCAATATGAAACGGCGGGTTGAGCAGAATCAGGTCGGCCGAGTCATCCGCTTGACCAGACAGGCCATCGGCACGTACCACGGTCACCCGTTCGGCGAGCGCGTTGGCATCGATCGTCGCCCGAGCGGATGCGACGGCCACGGCTGACTGGTCCGTCGCGAGTACCCGCAGTAGCGGACGCTGCGCCGCGAGAGCCGCGGCGAGCACGCCGGTGCCGCAACCAAGATCAATGGCGCGCTCGGCGTCGGGCTTCATGCGGTCGAGCACCTCGAGCAACGCCCGGGTGCCGATGTCAATACTGGTGCCGGCGAAGACTCCGCCGTGTCCGCGCACGGTCAGGTCGACATCGTCGTGGCGTTCTGTGTGGGGCCAGCCGGTGTGCGGCCGATCCGTGGCCTCGGCGGCGAGCGGCGCGGAGGCAATGAGCACGCGGGACTTCTGGCGGGCTGGGCGCACGTTGAGCGCGCCAAAGTGGCGGCGCAGCACCTCGTTCATGCTCACGGTCATGTGCTTGATCCGACCGCCGGCAAAGACGATCACGTCGGGGGCGGCGTACTTGGCGATGGCGCCGGCGATCTCGTCGAGTGCGTCGAGGCTTTTCGGCAGCTGCAGCAGCACGACGTGGGCGTCTTTCAACAGTTCTTCGCCGAGCGGAAGTGATCGGTAGGCATCCGTCAAATTGACGCCGGAGGCGTTGCTGTCGAGCGCGTATTCGCCGGAGAGGGCGTCTTGGTAGACGCGAATGCTGCGGGCATCGTGCAGCGCGGCGGCGCCGAGGGTGAGGGCGCCATAGCGGTCCTCGAGCACGACGACTCCACCGGAACGGTAGGCGGCCAGCGCGCCGGCGGCCTCATCGAGAATGAGGCGGTCGCTCGCGTCGACGGCGAACAGATTCTCCGCTTCGATGTCCGGGCGACGCCGCAAACGGTCGAAATCAAATTCGTTAGCGTCGTCTTTGCGCGGTGCGGAACTGGCTGGTGTGCCCGATTCGGACATCGATCCCCCTGAGAGTGGTGCAGTTGTGCTGGTGCAACAAGCTGAAAAAAAATGTGTTGGAACTAACTATGGTCTGGGCTGCCGCCAGATGACAATCTGATTGCTACGTCTGGTGCGAGTGCCCGCCTTCATCGAAATAACATCACCGGCCGAGCCAGCCGCGAAAACGCGGCGGCCCGGACGGTTCAGTAGCTCGTCAGCGAGTGTCGATTCCAACTCGCGTACGCGATTTTCGAGCCCGCGCACGTGATCCTCGAGTTCGAGGATACGACGGATGCCTTCCAAACTCACACCTTCAGAGCCCAGTTCCGCAATTTCACGGAGCTTTGCCACGTCGAGCATGGAGTAACGGCGGCTCTTACCGGGGGTGCGTTCCGGGCTGACGAGGCCCAGGCGATCGTATTGGCGCAGGGTTTGCGGATGCATTCCCGCAAGCTCCGCCGCCGTCGAAATCACGAAGACCCGGGTGTTCTCGTCCATACTCAGTCCTGTGCCCGCTTGAGTAGGTCATCACGCGGATTCTCCTTGGGTAGCGCCTCGGCGAAGGCGGCGAGTTTTTCTTCCGCATCCTTCGAGAGGTGCGAGGGTACCGCGACCTGTACTACGGCGAGCAGGTCGCCAGCGCCCTTGGCCGTTGTAACACCCCGGCCCTTGACTCGCAGCACGCGGCCCCCCGGAGTGCCCGGAGTAACGCGCAGCCTGACCGGGCTGCCGCCGAGTGTTGGCACCTCGATTGTCGCACCGAGGCTCGCCTCCACGAACGTTACCGGCACGGTCACGCGCAGGTTCAGCCCTTCTCGTTCAAAAACCGGATGCTTACGCACGGTAATCGTCAACACGATATCGCCGGTTTCACCGCCGTCGGGGCTCGGCTGCCCCTTGCCACGCAGGCGAATCTTCTGCCCGTCGGCGACTCCGGCAGGGATCTTCACCTTGATCGGGCGGCCATCTTGGGTTTGCAGACTGATCTGGTCGCCCTGAATGGCCGTGATGAAGTCGACGGTCGTCGACGCGATCACGTCGCGGCCGCGAGTCGGAGCGCCCGAGCCGCGATACCCGCCGGTCGAGTGGCCGAAACCACCGCCACCACCCCTGCCGAACATACCCCCGAGAATATCGTCGAAGCCGCCCTGCTCGTAGGAATAGCTCTGCTGACGGCTTCCGCCGCCGAACATGCCTCCGAAGGCGTCCTCGAATCCACCACTCTGGGCCCGGCCGCCGGGCGCGGCGAACCGCGCCCCGCTTCCCATGGCCCGCACGGCGTCATATTCCTTGCGCTGCGCGGCATCGGCCAGCACCGAGTGCGCCTCGGACAGCTCTTTGAACTTCGCCTCAGCTGCAGGGTTGCCCGGATTGGAATCCGGGTGGTACTTGCGCGCGAGCTTGCGGTACGCCTTCTTCAACTCGGCCGCAGTGACATCTTTCGACACCCCGAGAACCTTGTAGAAGTCCTTGTCGAACCAGTCCTGGCTAGCCATCGCTCGGTACCTGAACGACGACCTTGGCCGCGCGCAGCAGCGTTGAACCGAGGTAGTACCCCGTCTCCGCGACGTCGCCGACGGTTTCAACATCGACAGTTGCGCTCGGCTGTTGGAAGATCGCCTCGTGCATGGTCGGGTCGAAGGGGTCGCCCACGGCGCCAAATGAGGTCAGGCCGAGGCGTTCAACGCTCGAGCGCAGTTTGGCCGCGATCGTGGCGAAGGCCGAGTCTGGCACGAGGTCGCCGTGCTTCTCAGCACGGTAGATATCGTCGAGGACTGGAATGAGCACCTTGACGATATCCCCGGTCACGCGCTCTTTCTCGATCGCTCGGTTGGCTTCGGTGCGCCGACGGTAGTTAGCGTACTCGGCCGTAACGCGCTTGAGGTCGGCGAGGTGTTCGCTCGTCGGCTCCGCAACTTCGCGCTCTGCCGCGTCGAGAATGTCCTGAACGGTCAGTTCATCTTCTTCGATCCCGTCGGCCGAATCGTCAGCTTCGGCACTGTCGGGTACAGATGCGGCCGCTGCCGCGTCCGCCGCGGCGGCGCCGTCATCGGGCACCCCCGCAGCGGACGCGTCGTTACCCGGATGTTTCTTGTCAGCCATAGTTGCGGCCTACTTCTTCGTCTCGTCTTCGTCGTCGTCAACAACCTCGGCGTCGACAACGTCTTCGTCCTTGTTCTCTTCGGCGGGAGTTTCGTCGGCGCCGGTTTGCTCGGCGCCGGCTGCGGCATCCGCTTGGCTGGACTTGTAGATGGCTTCGCCGAGCTTGCCCTGGCTTTCGTTGAGCTTGTCGAACGCGGTCTTGACCGCGTCGTCGTCGTCGCCAGCGAGAGCGGACTTGAGGGCATCAACATCGCCCTGCACCTCGTTCTTCACGTCTTCTGGAAGCTTGTCGACGTTGTCCTTGATCAGCTTCTCGATCGAGTAGGCAAGCTGCTCGGCCGTGTTGCGGGTCTCGGCGACTTCGCGCAGACGCTTGTCTTCGGCGGCGTGCTCTTCACCCTCGCGCACCATGCGCTCGATGTCTTCCTTCGCGAGCGAGGAACCGCCCGTGATGGTCATCGACTGCTCGGTTCCGGTGCCCTTGTCCTTGGCGGACACGTGCACGATGCCGTTGGCGTCGATGTCGAAGGTCACCTCGACCTGCGGAATTCCGCGCGGCGCCGGCGCGATGCCGGTGAGCTCGAAGGTTCCGAGGTTTTTGTTGTCGCGGGTGAACTCGCGCTCGCCCTGGAATACCTGAATCGCAACGGACGGCTGGTTGTCGTCGGCCGTTGTGAAGGTTTCGCTGCGCTTGGTCGGGATGGCGGTGTTGCGCTCGATCAGGCGCGTCATGATGCCGCCCTTGGTCTCGATGCCGAGGCTGAGCGGGGTGACGTCGATGAGTAGAACGTCCTTGCGCTCGCCCTTCAGCACGCCGGCCTGCAGAGCGGCGCCGACGGCGACGACCTCGTCGGGGTTGACGCCCTTGTTCGGGTCCTTGCCGCCGGTCTCGCTCTTGACGAGCTCGTAGACGGCGGGCATCCGGGTGGAACCACCGACGAGAACGACGTGGGCGATGTCGCCGACCTTGACGCCGGCCTCACGGATGACGTCCTGGAAGGGCTTCTTGGTGCGGTCGAGCAGGTCTTCGGTCATCTTCTCGAACTGGGCGCGGGTCAGCGTCTCATCGAGGTTGGCCGGGCCGTTTTCGGTCAGCGAGAGGTAGGGCAGCTGGATGCTCGTCGACATGCTGCTCGAGAGTTCTTTCTTGGCCTGCTCGGCGGCTTCCTTGAGGCGCTGCTTGGCGATCTTGTCCTTGGACACGTCAACGCCGGTCGTCTCCTTGAAGCGCTTGATCAGGTGATCAACGATGCGCTGGTCCCAGTCGTCGCCGCCGAGGCGGTTGTCGCCGGCGGTCGAACGCACCTGGATGGTGCTGAAGTCGTCGTCTTTACCGACCTCGAGCAGAGACACGTCAAAGGTTCCGCCTCCGAGGTCGAAGACCAGAATGAGCTCGTCTTCCTTGCCCCGGTCGAGGCCGTACGCCAGTGCGGCCGCGGTGGGCTCGTTAATGATGCGCAGCACGTTGAGTCCGGCGATCTCGCCGGCCTCCTTGGTGGCCTGACGCTCGGCGTCGTTGAAGTACGCGGGCACGGTCACGACGGCGTCGGTGACCTTCTCGCCCAGGTACTGCTCGGCGTCACGCTTGAGCTTGGCGAGAATACGCGCCGAGATCTCCTGCGGGGTGTACTTCTTGTCGTCGATGGCGACGTTCCAGTCGGTGCCCATGTGGCGCTTGACGCTGGAGATGGTGCGGTCGACGTTAGTGACGTTCTGACGCTTGGCGGTTTCTCCGACGAGAACCTCGCCGTCCTTGGTGAACGCGACCACCGATGGGGTGGTGCGCAAGCCTTCAGCGTTGGCGATGACGGTGGGTTCTCCACCTTCGAGCACGGCCACCACAGAGTTGGTGGTTCCGAGGTCAATACCTACTGCACGAGCCATCTGGGTTGTTCTCCTTTTATTCACAAACAAAGCATTTTCAAGACTTGAGTCTCGTTGGCTCAAGTATTTCAGCGCCCGAGCGTCCCTGTCAATTTCTGCGGCTGAAAGTTGAGTGTGAGTGGCTCAAGTTTCGTTCGAGCGGATGCCGCATCCCGACGCATCCCGATGTTTACCACTGAGCAGTAGATTATGCACATGATCGAGACAGTCGCCGTAGAATCCGGTACCACTCCCAGGCGCGGGCGGGTGGTGGCCTGGGCATTCTGGGACTGGGGTTCGGCGGCGTTCAACGCCGTCGTCACGACCTTCGTTTTCACCGTGTACATCACGGGCTCCTCCTTTGGCGACGAAGACGTCATCTCAGCCCAGCTCGGCTGGGCGCTGGCGATTGCCGGCCTGGTGATCGCAGTCCTCGCCCCGATCACCGGGCAACGCTCAGACACCTCGGGCCGCCGCAAGTTCTGGCTCGGCATCAATACGTTCATAGTCGTCCTGCTCACCGCAGCCATGTTTTTCGTGCAGGCCAGCCCAAGTTATCTGTTGCTCGGGCTGTTTCTGGTTGCGGCCGGCAACGTCTTCTTCGAATTCGCAGGCGTCAACTACAACGCCATGCTCGCGCAGGTGTCGACGCCACGCACGATCGGCAAGGTCAGCGGATTCGGCTGGGGCATGGGCTACCTCGGTGGCATCGTTCTGCTGCTCATCGTCTACTTCGGTTTCATCTCGCCCGAGGTCGGTCTGTTTGGCGTGACCGGTGAGAACGGTCTCGCCGTGCGGGTCTCCATGCTGCTCGCGGCTGTCTGGTTCGGCCTGTTCGCGTTACCCGTGCTGCTGCGGGTGCCCGAGTACCGAGCGCCCCGGGCCGCCCGTCGCAAAAAAGTCAGCTTCTTGCACAGCTACATCGTGCTCGGCCACGATATTGCCCGGCTCTGGAAGACCAGCCGCCAGACGGTCTACTTTCTCATTGCCAGCGCGGTGTTCCGCGACGGTCTGGCTGGCGTATTTACCTTCGGAGGCGTGCTCGCAGCATCCGTTTTCGGCTTCTCCCCCGGCGAGGTCATTATCTTCGCGATCGCGGCCAATGTGGTCGCCGGTATCGCGACAATGAGTGTCGGCGCGCTCGACGATCGGCTGGGGGCCAAGCCCGTGATCATGACCGCTCTGGTCGGCCTTCTCGTGAGCGGCCTGCTGGTGTTTTTCTTGCACGATGGCGGGCAGATCGTGTTCTGGACGGCGGGTCTGGCCCTCTGCCTATTCGTTGGCCCGGCCCAATCGGCCAGCCGTACCTTTCTGGCCCGACTCATTCCGGTCGGCCGCGAGGGCGAGGTCTTTGGGCTCTATGCCACGACCGGCCGGGCCGTGAGCTTTCTCGCGCCGGCTGCTTTCGCGTTGTCGGTGACGATCTTCGGCGAGACTTACTGGGGCATTCTCGGCATCATGCTCGTGCTGCTCGTCGGCCTGTTGCTGCTCATTCCGGTCTCGGCCAAGCAGCAGCAGATCCGCTAACGGCAGACAGTTTCCTCGCCAAAGCGTAAAAAGCCCGGCAGACTGAAACGCATGACACTTACCCAGCTCCAGAAAGCCGAACTCCTGCTCTCGCTGCACGTGCCCGGCGAGCCCCTCATCGTGACCAACGTGTGGGATGCCATCACTGCCAAGGTCGTGGCCGCTGCGCCCGGCGTCAAGGCCCTCGCCACCGCGAGCCATTCCATCTCGAACGTGCGTGGCCTGCCAGATGGCGAGGGAATCTCGCTGGACGAGGCAATCCGTGCGGCCACAGTCATCGCCGGCGCCGTTGACCTGCCGGTCTCGGCCGACTTCGAGAAGGGCTACGCACCGGATGCTGCCGGCGTGACCCGCAACGTGCGTCGCCTCATCGAGGAATCCGGCATCGTCGGCCTCAATATTGAGGACTCCATCGGCGCCGAGAAGGCCCCACAGTTCGACATCGAGACCGCAGCAGCCCGCGTTGCCGCGGCCCGGGCCGGCGCCGAGCAGAGCGGCATTCCGCTCGTTATCAATGCCCGCGTCGACACGTTGGCCGGAGGCGGCGATTGGGACGAAGCCGTCGCCCGCGCCAACGCCTACCTCGGCGCCGGTGCCGACGTTATTTTCTTCCTCGGCCTAACCGACGAAGACAAGGTGTCGCGCGCGATAGAACAGGTCAAGGGCAAAATCTCGGTGATCGGCGCGCCGGGTCTCGTTCCCCTGAGGCGCCTCGCCGAGCTGGGGATCAGCCGAGTCAGCTTTGGCCCTGGCACCCTCGCTCTGACCCTCGCGGCCTTGCAAGCCGCAGCCACGAACCTCACCGCCCTCGGCGACTACCCGGCCGACCTCGGGTTCACGTTCGCCCTGTAAGCCGCCCGTGCATCGAGGCCATCGTCATCCGTTTTCAGCGGATGCGGGTGGCCTCGTTGTGCGCGACGAGCTGCCAGGTCGCGCCCTCGTCGGCCGACACCCACCCCTCCCACTTGTAGCTCTCGGGCGTGATGGCGGTGAAATTCCAGCGGATCGGGCGGCCGTCGGTGCGAGTGCCTTCTTGCCTCACGCCGTGCCGGTATGGGGTAGCCACGAGCTGGCAGTATTCGCCCTGCGCTGGAGCGAAGTAGCTCACCCGCCAGGCGCCAGCGAGGGAATCGTAAACGCGAACGGTGGTGGCGACGGTTTCAAATCCAGACGGATGCGTCGTGCTCGCAACGATCTCGACGTCTTGCACGGCCCGGCCGTCGAGGATGAATGCGACCATCCAGACGAAGTCGCGTTCGACCCACTCACCGGTCGCCTCATCGAGCCGGCTGCCCTTGGCAGCCCAGGAACCGACCAGCTGGCCGAAACGGTGCATGCGCCCGGGATATTCCGGCGTTGGACCGTGCGCAATGAGCGCCTCGTCGAATCGGGTGGGCATAGAGGTCATATACGGATTTTACCCGATGCGACGTTACGTGCGGATTACTGGGGCCGGTCAGCGGTCGATGGTGGTGCGGTGAAAGTTTTGGAACGAGCGCGAGGCCGTCGGGCCACGCTGGCCCTGGTAGCGGGAACCGTATTCGCTCGAGCCGTATGGCTTTTCGGCCGGGGAGCTGAGCTGAAAGAAGCACAACTGGCCGATCTTCATTCCGGGCCACAGTTTGATCGGCAGCGTCGCGACGTTGCTCAGCTCCAGCGTGACGTGCCCAGAGAAGCCAGGATCAATGAAGCCGGCGGTGGAGTGCGTGAGCAGACCGAGGCGCCCGAGTGAACTCTTACCCTCGAGCCGTGCTGCCACGTTGTCTGGCAGGGTGACCTGCTCGTAGGTGGCGCCGAGCACAAACTCGCCCGGATGCAGAATAAACGGTTCGTCGGGCTTGGTCTCGATCAGGCGGGTCAGCTCTGGCTGGTCCTCGGCCGGATCGATGTAGGCGTACTTGTGGTTGTCGAACAGTCGAAACAGGCGGTCGAGGCGCACGTCGATGCTTGATGGCTGGATCATCGCCGGGTCGAGCGGCTCCAAACCGATTCGTCCAGCGTCGAGTTCAACCTTGATATCGCGATCGGAGAGCAGCACGGTTTTAGCCTAGCGGCGGTGAGTTGATATGCTGGCACGGTTCCGATTGTTGATCAGCCATGGTCGGGCGCGCGGATGTAGTTCAATGGTAGAACTTCAGCTTCCCAAGCTGATAGCGCGGGTTCGATTCCCGTCATCCGCTCCCTACAGAGCAGTCGCGTCGCCAGATCAGACGGCTGGTATCAGTTGGCACGCTCCGCTGAGCCCATGTCGTCCGTCACCGGCACCGAGCCCTTCCAGCCGTACCGCAGCAGAACTGCGCCCTTCTGTGACGCGCGCTCGGCAGCGATCAGCTCCAGCGACGCAGGCGGGCCGTCGGCGGGGAACAGGCGCTTGCCGGCACCGACCACGATCGGGTATACCCACAGGTTCAACTGGTCGAACAAGCCGTGAGCGACGAGGGTACGAGCGAAGTCGATGCTGCCGATCACATGGATCTCGTGGTGCCGGTCGCGAAGTGCGGCCAGCTCCGATACCAGATCACTGCCGAGCAGGTGCGAGTCGCGCCAGTCAAGTTGTGGTGCACCCCGCGATGCGACGTACTTGGGAATCGCGTCGAACTTGTGCGCAATGTCAGCGTCCGGGCCATCCAGGTGCTGCGGCCAATATCCCGCGAAGATGTCATACGTTCGCCGCCCCAGAAGCAGGGCATCCATGGTCTGTATCCCCTCGCCCACCTGAGAACCATCGGTTTCGTCCATCAGAGGTGCCTGCCAGCCGCCGAAGGCGAATCCGCCGTCGCTGTCTTCGTCGGGGCCACCGGGTGCCTGGGAAACTCCGTCGAGCGTGGTGAACAGGTCGATGTGAATTCGCCCGGACATGTCGGCCTCCTGTCATGTGGCTTGTGCCAACATGCTGCCACTCACGATCGTGCTGTCAAGAGACGACGACGCAGCTAGTTGGCGCCCACGTCGTGGCGGTGATGCACGATGTCATGCAGAAAGTAGGCCCCGAGCGTCGCCGCGGTAAACGATGGACCGTCGCTGCGGCGCGCGGTGCGCTGCCGGGCATCCGCTGGCACAACGGCAAAGCTCGTAGAAACGGATGCCGCAGCCGCAGCCAGCTCGCGGCCCACCGTTTCCGGCACCTGTAGCTCGTACCGCTTGGCAATAGCCGTGGCGTCCTGATCCCAGTTCGCCAGCATCGGGTTCTCCTCGGTGAGCACCAGGCGCAGTCGTTCATCGAACAAACGACAAACATCGCGCACGTGGGCCGCGTATTCCAGGGGCGACCAGGTGTGGTCGTTCGGGCGCACCGCGACATCCGCTCGCGCCAGCACCGCGCTCCAGGCTGCGGCGTTTTCGCGAATCAAGCGGGGCAGGTCGTCGAAGGCCACCTCGCTCGCCCGAAATCCACAGTCGGGGCAGGGGCGTTCGAGCACCCAGGTCCAGTCAGACGTGTCAGGAACAATAGCCATGGCTTCATGGTACCGGCCACATTTTTCCGCGCGTCGATCTCAAAATTGACGTTCACAGCACACGCGTCACCTCAAAGGCAAACGTGAAGCTAGATTGAGGTTTGGGTCCGACAGACGCCCGCGCCAGCAGAGGAGACAGATGACCGTACTAATTGCCGGATGCGGCGACCTCGGCACCGAGGTTGGCCTGCGATTCGCCCGGCTGGGCCACCGAGTGGTCGGCCTGCGCCGAAACGCCAGTGTGCTCCCCGCAGAAATCACCGGCCAATCGATCGATTTGAGCCTCACGAAACCGGTCATTCCGCCGGACACCGAGTTCGTGGTCGTGGCCATTTCGGCCGACAGCCCAACGGTCGCGGCGTATCGCGCCGCCTACCTCGACGGCCTGCGCAACCTGCTCGACGCCCTCGATGAGGCTCAGGTCACGCCGCGCCGCGTGCTGCTGGTGTCGTCGACGGCCGTCTACGACGTCAACGATGGCAGCCGGGTCGACGAGCACACCCCGGCAAATCCTCGGCCAGGCACCGATTCAATCGTGCTCGATGCCGAACGGATGCTCCACTCGCGCCTCCCTGCCGCCACCGTTCTGCGTCTGGCCGGCGTCTACGGCCCCGGCCGTGAACGCCTGATCAGGCAGGTACGAGCCGGTGCCGAGCTCTCCGCCCAGTCCCGTCACACCAACCGCATCCATCGGGACGACGCAGCCGCCGCGATCGTGCACCTGCTGCTGCGCTCCGAGCAGCCGGCGACACTCTATCTCGGCGTGGACAACGCCCCGGCGACCGGCAATGAGGTGCTGACCTTTCTGGCCGCCGAGCTCGGCCTGCCAGCACCGACCCTGGCAGTACCGACCCTGAAGGAGAAGCCGGCCCGAGAATCAGCCACCCGGGAAAGCCAGCGCGGTGGCGACAAGCTCCTGAGCAACCAGCTACTGCGGACTACCGGCTTCACTTTCACGTACCCGACCTATCGGGAGGGCTACCGCGCCATCCTGCAGGGGCACGCTATCCGCCACTCGTGACTGTGGCCTAAACGACCAGGCTCAGATCGGCGTCCGCATCCACGGTCTGCGCTATTGCGGCCAGCATGGCGCCCAGCCGCGCCTGATCCGCCGGACTCACATCGCGCATGGAGTGGGCCATGAGCGCCTCAAAGTCGTCGTAAATTCTCTGCGTGAGCTGCACTGCGGTGGGCGTCAAAGTCAACAGCAGGCTGCGCCGATCGTGCGGGTGAGCCTCGCGCGTTAGCAGCTGCAAGGCCACGAGGCGATTCGAGATGGCAGTGACGGCCCCGGTGGTCATTTCCATCGATAGCGCGAGCAATTTCGGGGTGATACTTCCCGCTTCGGCCACCCGAGCCACGGCCCGCAGCTCACTACCAGTCAGGCCGCTCTCGGTCGCGACCCGGTTTCGATTGCGATCCAGGGCGCGCAGAAAAGCTAAAGCGGATGCCGACAAGGCGTCTGGGGTGCGTCCGGAACTGTCCCGACCGTACATTCGTTCTCCTGACCTCTGGCCTGTCCGTTTCGCCCAACTTCAGGCGCGCACAATCGCCCGTTAGGGCATCCTGTTTTGTCAGTGTAGCGGCTAGATCAATTTGTAAGTTTCTTTATTTTTAAATAGTTTACTGTTTGAGATAAATCCCGTATATTGAATGTCGCGCTCCGGTCCAGCGACGCGCACTCGTTCGATGGCATCACAGCCACCCGCAGTCTCTACCCGGCGGCGCGATTACGCCCTTGTCTCAATGAAATGGACCATGCAATGCAGAGCTACAGGTTGACGATCAATGACGACTGGTTTTACCTGTCTACGGAGTACAACATTGCCGACCTGAAGACGGCGCTCTCCGCCGCCGTGCACAGTGGGGGCGGCTTTGTCGACGTGGTCAGTTCTATGCGGTCGCACGTCTCAATGCTGATCACCGCGCACTCCACGGTCAAGATCGAAACGATCAACGCGATCGACCTCCCCGATCTGGGCGACGACACGACGGTAACCAGCACCCAGTACCTGGATGACAACTACTGGCTGGACTAAACATCCGCTGATTGCGACTGCCTGCCAACGCCATTGACGCCCCGGATGCCCGCGGGTAAATTCACTCGCACGGCATGCGTGCAGACCGCACCTCAACAAACGGAAAGGTAATCTCATGAGTTTCTTCGGATTCCTCCTGCTCGGTCTTATCGCCGGTGCCATCGCGAAGGCGATCCTCCCCGGCCGCCAGGGTGGTGGTTGGTTTATCACCCTGCTGCTTGGAGTCATCGGCGCCTTCCTCGGCGGGTGGCTCGGCGGGCTGCTGTTCAATGTCAACCTCGGCGAATTCTTCTCACTGACCACGTGGGCCCTGGCCATCGTTGGTTCGCTGATTGTGCTGCTCATCTACGGCGCGATCACGAACCGCCGCAAGGCCTGATCCGTCTCAACACGAGTCGCGGCCCGCGCGTCACCCAATTTTTTTGGGTGACGCGCTGTTTTCTTTATCTCACCATGTCCGCTTCCCCCAAACGGGGAGATCAGGGCCACAATTAGTACCAATCCGAAGCAGATGGAGCTCCGAACACATAGCAACCACGCTTAGCCGTGAATCACATAGGAGGCACCTGAAATGCGCACATCACCCAATCGCCTAATCGCCACCGTCTTCGGCGCGGTCTACGTTCTCGTCGGCCTACTCGGCTTTGCCGTCACCGGCAGTGTCGGCTTTATTGCCACCGAGGGCGGATTGCTCCTCGGCATCTTTGAGGTCAACCCGCTACACAACATCGCGCACCTCTTGATCGGCGCCGCGCTGCTCATCGCCGGCCTCTCCAACGTCATGGCGGCCAAGGCCACCAACACCACGATTGGTGCCGTCTATCTGCTCCTCGGCATCGTCGGATTCTTCATTGCGAGCACCTCGCTGAACATCCTGGCGCTCAACACCGCCGACCACTTCCTGCACCTCGCCAGTGCGATCGTGCTCCTCGGTGTCGGTCTCACCGCTGATAAAACGGTTCGCAGTACGACCAGCGTCTAACCCACCACAACGCACCGCCCTCCATCCCTTCGCGCATCAAGATAGCAGGAGCATCATGTCCCCGGTCGTTCGCACCTGGCTCGGTTTCGCTGCTCTCGGCGCCGCCCTGATCCATTTGGCCGTGGGTGTGACCGCTCCGCTTACCTTGTCGGTTCTCCTGCTCGGGTTCGGCGTTGCCGAACTCGGTTGGGGAATCGCCACCCTCGCCGCTGGCCGGGTGCTCGTGCCCCGGGTCATCGTCGGAGCGGCGCTCATCCCGGTCTTCATGTGGGGTACCACCGTCGTCCTCGGCAGCGGTCTCGGGGTGACCAGCAGCCAAACCGGTCTGTTGCTCTACCCGATGGCCGTGGCTTCACTGTTCAACATATTCTTGGCCGCCACTGTGGCCATCGCACTGCGCCACTCACCGCCCGGGCTTCCCACACCCGCGACCCTTGGCACTTCCGTAGTCGGCACTTCCGCAGTCGGCGCTGCCACACCCAGCGGCTGGCGTTTTCTCACCGGCCTCATTGTCGGAGGCTTTCTCATCTCGGCGCTCACCACCCCGGCCCTCGCCGCCACGGAGGTCGGCTCCCATGCCGTGCCCCACGGCTCGCACAAAGTGACCGAACCGACCGTCCCCAACTCGGGCGGCCACGACGCACACTAGAGTCCCTCGCGGAGCTCAAAAACACACGACACCACGGGTCAGGCGGGCAGCCCGGTTGCGGGGCCGGTTGACTCGTGGCCCGACGTGTCAAGCCCGGCCAGGTCAGCCACCGGCGGAACGATCTCAATGTTCATGAACCGTTTGACGTTCTCGTCGACGATGATGTCACTCGGCCGCAGCGGGCGGGTCAGGTACAGCCCGTCCAGGCTGGTCAGCCGGCTCAGCGCCACGTAGGTCTGGCCGGGGCTGAATACCCGTGCACCGAGGTCGACGATGGCCCGCTCGTAGGTGGCACCCTGTGACTTGTGAATGGTGACCGCCCACGCCAGCCGCAGCGGAAACTGCGTGAATTCCGCCACGACATCCCGGCTCAGCTTCTTGGTCGCGGCGTTGTAGGTGTACTTGTACTTCTCCCACACCGTCGGCTCAACCTCATGCACATCACCGTCGATGTTCACGAACACCGTCGAGGTGACCTTGGTTACCGTGCCGATGCTGCCGTTCACCCAGCGCGGTCCACCATCGAGCGGGGAATCGTTGCGCAAAAACATCACCTGCGCTCCCACCTTGAGCTCGAGTACCTCGTCGGCTGGAAATTGCTTGCCGCCGAAATCTCCGGTGATGTCGGCCTTCGCGGTGAGCGATTTGCCCGACAGCTTCTTTAATGCGGATGCGTTGATGCGGTTGACAGCGTCATTGCGCGTCGCGAGGGTGATCACGCCTTCACTCGGCGGAGTTCGAGCCCCCGCACCGTTCAGCGCACCACCGATTTCGGCGGTGACCTGCCCGTGGCGCACGGCGTTGAGCATGAGCTTGAAGTCATTGTCGCGCTGGCGGTGAATTTCGGTGAGCTCGAAGATGCGCAGCTCGGCGTCACGCCAGACCTTGGCATCGAAGAACCACATGGACCGGTAATGATCGGCGAAGTAGGCGCGCTCATCGGGGCCACCCGGTACAGGGGCGAGCTGGTACGGGTCGCCGAACAGTACGATCTGCACCCCGCCGAACACGTCGAACGGCTTCTGCCTAGCCTGGCGCAGACTGCGATCGATCGCGTCCATCAGGTCGGCGTTAACCATAGAGACCTCGTCGATGACGAGGGTGTCGATGGTGTTGAGGAGCTTGCGAACCTGGTCGTTCTGGTCGATCGGGCTGTCGGCGATGACCCCGATCGGCAGGCGAAAGAGCGAATGAATGGTCTGGCCACCGACGTTGAGGGCCGCAACGCCGGTGGGTGCCGCGATCACGATCTGTTTGCTGGTGTTCCACGACAAGTGGTTCAGCAGTGTGGATTTACCCGTTCCGGCCCGACCGGTGACGAACACGTTCTGCTTGGTGCCCTCGATTGCCGCGAAGACCAAGGCCTGTTCACGGCTGAGCGGAATCTCGGACACGGCATACTTTCTTTGGCAGGCGAATGCTGCACAGGGCTCAACGGGGACATTCCACTGTAACTGCCCGAGCGCGAGACGAGGGCATTGGCGCCCTCCTCAACCCACCCCCGTACACTATTGAAATGACCATCCCGGCCGAAGCGAAGCGAGCGAGCGGGCGCCGCGGCAGAATGCTCCGGGCCGTTATCGCCATTTTCGTCGTCGTTGCGCTCCTGGCCGCCGTGCTCGTGGCGACGATCGGTGCCCTCAATAGCACCGTCTATAGCGCCGGCGGCTTTGCCCGGCAGTACCTCGACGCCTTGGCCAGGGGCGACACCGTCGGCGCCCTGGCGCTCGGCGGCGTCATGCCGACCACGGCCGAGCTGGCTGCGCTAAACCTGGAGCAGGCGACGACGGGAGAACTGCCAAAGACGCTGCTGCGGGCATCCGTTCTCGACGGTCTGAGCGGGATCGAGCTCACGAGTGACAC
This sequence comes from Cryobacterium sp. Y11, assembly GCF_002929535.1. Classification (GTDB taxonomy): domain Bacteria; phylum Actinomycetota; class Actinomycetes; order Actinomycetales; family Microbacteriaceae; genus Cryobacterium. The sequence continues at coordinate 126,239 of NZ_PJJO01000059.1, read as the reverse complement.
ACCGACCGGCGATGGAACGACGCACACGGTCGTGTTCGACTTTGATCTGAACGGTACAGCCTCGAGCATGGCTCTCACGGTAGAACGGGCCGGCACCTTCGGCGGCGTGTTCGATGCCTGGAGCTTCGCCGTCAGCCCGCTCGCCGTGCTGCAGGTATCCGTGTTGCACGAGCGAACATTCACGGTCAACGGCCTCACGCTTGATACCCGCGCGCACGCTGTAACGGATGCTCCAGCCACGTTCTCGACATCCGCCGCATATCTCGCCTTCGCCCCGAACCGTTACACGTTTGAGCACTCGTCCACCATGCTCAGTGCGAAGAAGACGAGCGTCACAGTGACTACCTCCGGACTCACCGCCGTCGAGATCGACGCCCTGCCCAATGACGTGATGATTGCGCAGGTGCAGTCGGAGCTGAACAAGTTCCTCGATGAGTGCGCCATCCAAACCGTGCTGCAACCGACCAGCTGCCCGTGGGGAATCACCATTGATGACCGCATCGAGGGGCTGCCGGCGTGGTCGATCACCGGCTATCCCGTGGTTGAACTCACCGCCGGCGAGCGTTCATTTGAGATGGTGGCGACGGCCGGCCAAGCCCACATCGTGGTGGAGGTGCAGTCGCTCTTCGACGGCGATATCAACACCCGCGACGAAGACGTGCCGTTCACCATGGGACTCAGTGTCACCGTGCAGCCGAGCGGCGCCCTGGCCATCCAGCTGCATTAGCCTCGCGGGCTCTCGGCGTCGTGCTGGGTGATCCTGGCCAGGTTCGCGTTGTACGCGATCAGCTCGGCATCCTCATTGCGGTCGGCCTTGCGATCGAGCCTCTTCGTCACCTTGGTGTCGTCACGGCTCCATTGCACCGCCACGACGACGGCCAGCACGAAGGTGGGCAGCTCGCCGATTCCCCAAGCGACGCCGCCGCCCATCTGCTGGTCGGCGAGGGGAGAGAGGCCCCAGGTGCGGCCCATCGCGCCGTACCAGTCGGCCAGCAGAAGCCCGGTACCGCTCATCAAGGCGAGGCCAAAGAACGCGTGGAACGCCATCGTCACCAGCAGCAGCAGCAGGCGGAATGCGTACGGCAGCCGGAACGGCACCGGGTCGATGCCGATCAGGGACTGTACGAACAGATAGCCGGTAAGTAGAAAGTGAACGATCATCCACTGATGGCCAATGTGGTCGGTCGTCGCCCAGCTGAAGATGGAGGTGTAGTAGAAAATCCACAGTGACACACCGAACAATATGGCGGCAACGATGGGGTTGGCGACGATGCCAGCGAAGCGCGAGTGCACCGCGGTGAGGATCCACTCGCGCGCTCCGCGGCTGCCGTCTTGACGCTTGGCAATGGCACGGGCGGCCAGCGTTACCGGGGCGCCCGGCACGAGCATCAGGGGCACCAGCATGGTCAGCACCATGTGCACGAGCATATGGGTGGAGAACAGGTACTGCTCGTACACGCTCACGCCACCGTTGGTGATGTAGAACAGGGTGATCATGCCGAAGATCCACAGCACGCTCCGGTAGATCGGCCAGGCGTCGCCGCGACGGTGCAGCCGCCAGACACCGGCCAGGTAGAAGAAGATGCCGAAGGCGCAAAACAAAATCCAGGCGAGGTCAAAGTTCCACTCGGTGAAGTAGCGCGAGAAGGTCAGCTCGGGCGGCAGCAGTTCGCCGGTGAGAATCTGCGCGGGCGTGGATTGCGGAATCTCGGTCGTGACCACCTGAACGATGGGGGTCGCCGTGCGGGCGAGCGCTGCGGCCACCCCAGAGGCCAGACCCATGAAGCCGAGCTCGGTCACGACGAGCCACCAGAACCAGCGGCCGCGCGCCGGCCCGCTCCGCTGCATCCGCTTGATGAAGAATTGGCGCTGCAGAATGCCGAAACCGCCGAGGGCGACGAGGGCTGTGACCTTGACCAGCACGAGGAGGCCGTAGGGACTGACTAGGTTGTCCCAGCTACCGATGCGCAGTTCGGCGCTGACATAGCCGGAGGCGGCCACGACGATGAACGAAACCAGCGCAAGTGAAGAATAGCGACCAATCACCCGACGGATGCGTTCGCCGTCGAGGTGGGTGCGGAGCACGATGATGGTCAGCAGGCCGCCCAGCCAGATGGCCGCGAAGACCAGGTGCAGGCCAAGCGCCGTGATCGCGGCGTTATGCCCAGATGCGCCGGCCGAGTGGCCCTGCTGGGCCATCGGAAGCAGCGCGGACAGGGCCAGCACCGTGACGAAGATCAGCGCAGTGTGGTTGCGCACGGCGAAGCACAGCACGGTGACACCGGCGGCGATCAGCGTCGTCGCAAGCCAGGCCTGCCCGATTTCGATCTGACTGAAGAACTGGCCGAGTGTGGCACTGAACTGGTCGCTGACGCCGAATGGCACATTGGTGACCTGCAGAAAGGTCAGAAAACCAGTAACAGCGGATGCGACGGCGAACAGTGCCGCCGATGCCGCGGCGAAGTCCAAGGCAGTGTTGAACTCGCGTTCCTGGGGGCTGAGCGCGAACAAAGTGAGCACGAGGGCGCCGATGGTGCCCGCCGCCGCAATGTTGACCACGAGCTTGGCGATCGGGAGCCCCCACCGCACAACCGGCCCCGGGTCGGCGAGCAACTGCGCCGAAGCACCGCCGCCATAGGCCAGGGCAACAAGGATGGACAGCACAGCGACCAGCAGCAGAGCTGCCGGTCCAAGAACGCGAACGAGACGGGGCACCAGCCCAGTTTATTCGCCCAACTCTGGGCATCCGTCGCGCCGAAGGTCCGAACCGAGGTCGACCCGTGAGTCGTGGCCCGTTTACGAGGTTTCACACCGCGACTCACGGCTCGGCGAACGGATGCCCAGAGGGGACGCACAAGGGGCACCGACCGTGGTCGACGCCCCTTTTTTACTGCTAAAGCTACTTAGCGGCAGCCTTGAGCTTGCTTCCGGCGGTCAGCTTGACGCGGTGGCCGGCAGCGATGGCGATTTCTTCGCCGGTCTGCGGGTTGCGGCCGGTGCGAGCAGCGGTTGCGGTGCGCTCGACGCCCAACCACCCGGGGATGGTGACCTTGCCATCGGCGGCAACGGTCTCGGCCAGGGTTGCAAAGAATGCGTTCAGAACGCCGTCAACGGCGGCCTGGCTCTGTCCGGAGTCAGCGGCAACCTTGGCAACGAGCTCGGTCTTGTTCAGCGACTTGTCAGCCATTGAGTGTCCTCCTCGGACCTTCGTCTGTAAAAACAGCGATATTCGTAATACGGATGCTCCTCGAAGAGAAGCCCCGCTGGTCGGATCGACCGAGTTGAAATCTAGCATTGATCCGCCAAAATCCCCGGATTTACGGCGTTTTTGGGCCATTTCGGGTAGTTTCTCCCTCTGGAGCACCCGATTTTCGCTCTCCGCGAAACCGCCGAGGGCCAAGCAGCAGACCGACCAGGGGACAAGGCAGGTTAAACCACAATGGGATGTCAGCCGAAGCCGACATCCCATTTGGATGATTCAGAGGCCACCGAAGACAAGCTTCAGCGGCTGCCAGAAGGAGTTACCAGCTGGACTTAGTGATGCCGGGCAGCTCACCGCGGTGCGCCATGTCGCGAAAACGAACACGCGAGATGCCGAACTTGGAGAGGTGGCCACGGGGACGACCGTCAACGGCGTCACGGTTGCGCAGGCGCACCGGGCTCGCGTTGCGCGGCAGCTTCTGCAGGCCCTTGCGAGCGGCTTCACGCGACTCGTCGGTGCCAGCAGGGTCAACCAGAGCCTTCTTGAGCTCCAGGCGCTTGACGGCGTAGCGCTCGACGATGACCTTGCGCTGGTTGTTCTTGGCAATCATGCTCTTCTTCGCCATGTTTAGCGCTCCTCACGAAAGTCAACGTGCTTACGGATGACCGGGTCGTACTTCTTGAGTACCAGACGGTCGGGGTCGTTACGGCGGTTCTTCTTGGTCACATAGGTGTAACCGGTTCCAGCCGTGGAACGAAGCTTGATGATCGGACGTACGTCATGAGCCTTAGCCATTAGATCTTCACCCCACGAGCGAGAACGTCTTTGACGACACTCTCGATACCACGAGCATCAATAACCTTGATGCCCTTTGCGGACAGGGTCAGTGTGACCTTGCGACGAAGCGACGGCACGTAGTACGTCTTCTTCTGAACGTTCGGGTCGAAACGACGCTTGGTGCGTCGGTGCGAGTGTGAAATGTTGTGTCCGAAGCCGGGAACAGCTCCGGTCACCTGGCATACAGATGCCATGGTTTCCTCCATTACCGAAGGGCGAATGCCCTTCCCAAGATCCCTTGTCGACGGGCGCAACCCACATCAGCCAAAGCTGGGGAGTGCACCCGCAATGTACGCACACAGGCGTAGCAGCTATTCACGCTACTAGATCTTCCCCGCCTAGAGCAAATCCACCCGAAAGTTGTTAAGCGGATGCGGCGAACTTGGCCGTGCACTCGGCGCAGAGGCCGAAGACGTCCACGACGTGGGCAGCTCCGGTGAAGCCGTTTTGGGCGGCGACATCTTTCGCCCACGTTTCGACGGCATCCGCTTCGATCTCGACGGTCAAGCCACAGTTGCGGCAGATCAGGTGATGGTGGTGCTCATCGGTACTGCAGGCGCGATACAGGCTTTCGCCCTCTGGCGATTGGAGTGAGTCTGCCTCGCCCGTGACAGCGAGGTCGGCCAGGGCGCGGTAGACCGTCGCGAGACCGATCGGGGATCCGGCCGCGTGCAGTGCCGAGTGCAGCCCCTGCGCGCTGACGAATCCGTCGTTGCCGTCGAGGGCGCCGCGCACGGCCTCGCGCTGCCAGGTGTTTCGCTTCATGTCTTCAACCGTAGTGATGTTCGCGCGGTGCGGCGAGCTTCTCCTTGGCGGGGCGCTCGCACGGCACCCCGCACTCGCCGGGCGACGAGGGCAACCACAAAGAACGCAGCCGCCACCAGCGCGATGGTCGGGCCGGCGGCCACGTTGAGCGCGCGGGAGAGCAGCACACCACTCACGCCTGAAACCGCCCCGAGCACGGGGGCGATCACAAACATCTGCGCGGTTGTGCGCGATATGAGACGGGCGGCCGCCGCGGGGGCGGCGATCAAAGCGATCGCGAGGATGGCGCCGACCGCCGGGATGGCACTAACGACCGTCGCGGTGATCAGCACCAGGGTCAGCATTTCGATTGGCCATTCTCGGTAACCGGCGGCGCGGTATCCGTTCACGTCAAAGGTAGAGAACATGATCTGTCTGCCAAAAAACACGATCGCCAGCACGGCGAAGGCCAGCACGGTGATCACCAGCGTCACGTCCTTGGTAGTCACCGTGAGAATGGAACCGACCAGATAGGAATCCACTCTCACCGGCAGAGAGGGGTTCAGCGCCTGAAGCAGAACACCGATGGCGAACCCTGCTGTCAGCAAAATGCCAGATGCCACCTGATTTCCCTGTCGTTTGACGCGCCCAATCATGGTCATGATGCCCACGATGAACACGCTCGCCACGGCGGCCCCGAGCGGAATACTGACACCAAGAATCGCTGCGCCCACCGCTCCAGGGAAGGTCGCGTGAGTGAGTGCCTGCGCAAAGAAGGTGCGCTGGCGCAGCACAACGAGGGTGCCAACCAGGCCGCTGAGCGCCCCGATCAATAACGCCGCCAGAAGGGCCTGTTCGAAGTATCCCATCAGAGTGCCCCCTGCTCAGCGCGAAGTCTCGACCGACGCGGGCCGCCTATCCGGCCAACACCGAGCCGGTCGATTCCGAGCCGAGCACCCAAGGCCAGCACGTAGCCAGCGACGAGCAGGAGCACGACGGTTGCCCCGCTCGGCAGGTCGACGCCGCCATTCACCGAGGCTGCATAGCCGAGCGCGAGTCCCACCCAGGCGGCGAGAATCGCAAAGCCGGCGGCCACCGGAAAGAGCAGCCACAGACGATTCGTGACCAGTCGGGCTACAGCGCCCGGCACGATCAGCACAGCGAGCACCAGCAGGTTACCGACCGCATTACTCGCGGCCACCACCACCAGTGCGATGGCGACGTTGAGCAGAATGTCCAGTACCAGTGGCCGGTACCCGGCAGCCCGGGCCCCCTCAAGATCGAAGGCTCGAAACACCTGCTCCTTAATCGTGAAACCCACGATAGCCAGCGCAATCAGGCACACCACTACGGCCTGATCGACCTCGACGTCACTGACGGTGAGCAGCCGCCCGAAGAGCAGGGAGTCCAACTGGCCGACAAAGTTTGTTTCCCGTGAAACCACGATGATTCCCACGCTGAACATCGCCGTAAACACGATGGCGATCGCAGCGTCCGAAGTGACGGCGCGTCTGACGATCACGGTCAGAACCACGGCGGCGGCAAGGGCAGCCACCATCGCGCCTACGAACAGGCCGTCTCGGCCGCCCCAAACGAATCCGATCACGATACCGGGAAAGACAGCGTGGGTGAGTCCGTCGCTGATGAACTCGAGGCCGCGCAGGTTTACCAGCACGCCCACTAGCCCGGCGACCAGGCTCAGCACGACGAGTATGAGCAGCGCCCTGGCCATGAATGGCAGCTCGAACGCGGTGATCAAGGCATCCACTCAGTGACCCCCGTGGCCGGGCACCACGATGGTGTGCGTGTCCATTTCCACACCGACCGAGCCAAAGGCTTGCTGCACATTGGCAAGGGTCAATACCTCGTCACGGGGGCCGAAGGCCACCTGGGCACCGTTGAGCAGCAGCACACTTTCACAGACGGCGCGAGCGAGATCGAGGTCATGCGTTGATACGAGCACAGCGACGCCCTCCTGCTTGAGCCGCTTCACGGTTTCAATCAGGGCGTCCCGGTTCACTTGGTCGAGGCCATTGAACGGTTCGTCGAGTAGAAGCAACCGCGGGGCGGATGCCACGGCGCGCGCGAGCAAACCGCGCTGCTGCTGCCCGCCCGACAGCTCACCAAAACGAGTTTTTGCCCGACTGCTCAGGCCAACGGTCTCAAGCGCCTCGGCGACCGCCAGGCGATCGGCCTGAGCTGGCATGCGCCACCAGCCAAGCGAGCGGTAGCGCCCCATCATGACGACCTGTTCGAGAGAGATCGGGAAATTCGGGTCGAGCTGGTCAGTTTGCGGAACGTAGCCGATGTAGCCGGCCGGAGCCGGCCACGCCCCAAGCACCTCAATGGTGCCAGTCGTGCGGGTGTTGAGCCCGAGAATGCCCTTGAGTAGCGTGGACTTGCCGGAGCCATTCGGGCCGATCAGTGCGACGGCTTGGCCGGGAAACACCGTGAAGTCGATTCCGGTGAGCGCCGGTTCTGCGCCGTACGCGAACGACGCTGCCGCCACTCGAAGAGCGGCGGCAACGTTCATTGACGGTGTTTCAACGGAAGTGTTCTCAATCACTGGTTAACTATTGCAGGTTGGCGGGCAGGGTAGACGGGGTGACGCCCCACGATTCGAGCATGAGCGTCGTGTTGTGCAGCTGTGCCTTGATGTAGGTGTCGCCGTCGCTTTCAGCAGGGCCGAGCGAGTCAACGTAGAGGGCATCGTCACCGGAATAAACCGTGACACCAGCTTCGGTAGCGATCGTCTCGGCGGTTTTGGCGCTGATCGATGCCTCGGAGAAGACGGCTTTGACACCGACGGCCGTGATCGCGGCAACGAGGGAGTCAATTTCGGCAGCGCTCGGCTCCGCGTTATCGTCAAAGCTTGGAATGACTGAGCCGACATAGTCGATGTGGTAGGCGGCGGTGAAGTAGCCGAGGGCATCATGGTTGCTCACGAGCAAACGTTCGCTCTCTGGCACGGTGTCGACATTGGTGCGAATCCACTCATCGAGCGCAGTCAGCTGCGCCGTGTACGCGGCAGCATTGGCTTCGAAGGTGGCAGCGTTGTCGCTGTCGGCGTTCGCCAGGCCGTCGGTGATCGTCTGCACGATGGTCTCGGCGTTGTGCACGTCGGTCCAGATGTGCGGGTCGCCACCTTCGTGAGCGTGGGCATCCTCTTCTTCGGCGTGCTCGTCTTCGGCATGCTCGTCTTCGGCATGCTCGTCTTCGGCGTGCTCCTCGCCGGCCCCAATCTCGGCGATGGTGATGCCAGTATCCCCATCGATCGTGACACCGTCGAAGCCGGACGCCGCGATGGCGTCATCGAGCCATTCTTCGAGGCCGACACCGTTGATCACGAGCACATCAGCCGCACCGAGCGTGGTGAGATCGGACGCCGAGGGGTCGTAGCTGTGGGCGCTTTGGTTGGGCTGGATCAGCTGCGTGAGCGTGACATTGCTCGCGTCACCGATCACGTTGCGGGTGAAATCGGCGACCTGGGTCATTGTGGCGACGACCTTGAGGTCGTCTGCCCCGCTGTCGGCGCTGGCGGTTGTGCCGGCCGAGCACCCGGAGAGGGCAAGGGCTGCGGACGCGAAGAGTGCGGGAATGGCGAAATATCTCTTGTGCATATTTTGAGATTAGCCCTGTTGATAATGATTGTCAAAACCATTATCAACTGATCTTGGTGCGGATTAACTGCACCACTGATCACCATATTTCTTCGACCGATGCCTCGTCTGAATCCAGAATCGCGGTCAGCGACACGGACACGTTCAACGGAACGACAGTGAGGCCGACGAAGTAATTCGACACTCCCGCTGCGACCGTATACTTGGATTCAGCCCAGAAATCATTCGAATGCGAAAGCGGGGCGACGCATGCCGGAGGCAGGCCCGGTTGCCGTACTTGACGATGTCACCGTACGCTATGGTGCTACGACCGCACTTGAGGGCATCAATCTCACGATCGCACGCGGCGAGATCATCGGCGTCATCGGCGAATCCGGCGCGGGAAAATCGACCTTGCTCGGCCTGCTTGATGCTGTCGATCATCCGACCTCCGGTCGCGTGCTCATCGAAGACACGGATCCTCAGTCGATTGGTGCCCGCGAGAGACGCCTATTGCGCCGCCGCATCGGAATGATCTTCCAGGATTTCAACCTGCTCTCCAACCGCACCGTGCGACAGAACATAGCACTGCCACTCAGGCTCCAGCGCCGCAAAGATACCGATCTGGTGAACCAGCTACTGGACTACGTCGACCTCCACGACCGCGCCAACAACTACCCCGCCCAACTCTCCGGCGGCCAAAAGCAGCGCGTCGCGATCGCACGTGCCCTCGTCACACGACCGGGACTCCTGCTCTGTGACGAGCCAACGAGCGCCCTCGACACGAGAACGGCGGCCGACATCCTGAAGCTGCTCGCTCACACCCGCGACGAATTCGGCACGACAATCGTGCTCGTCACGCACCAACTTAACGCAGTAGCGGCGATCTGCGACCGGGCCGCGGTACTCGAACGCGGCGTACTCAGGGACATTATCCCCATCATTCGCGCCGAACGTCAGCGCGACGACGAGGTCAGCTACCTCGACCACGCCCGACGGGTACTCGGCGCATGAACGGCCTGATCGATTCCCTCACCGGAAACGCCGACAAGATCGGTATCGCCTTGGCTGAGACCGGTTACATGCTCGCCTTCTCCCTCGCGGCGGCCGTTCTACTGGGCCTCCCGCTCGGCGTACTCATCTACCTCACTCGCCCCGGCGGCGTTCGAGAGAACCGCCACGTGTGGAGAGTCGCGAATCTTTATGTCACGATCGTGCGCTCATTCCCGTTCCTACTCTTCGTCGTCTTCCTCATCCCTTTTACCCGTCTTCTTTTCGGTACGACCTTCGGTACCGGCGCCGCAACATTCCCCCTGTGCTTCGTGGGCGTCGCACTCTACGCCCGCCTCGTCGAGCAGACCCTCCTGGAGGTATCGCCCGGTGTGATCTCCGCGGCGCGGTCGATGGGGGCGGATGCTACGCAGATCGTCATCCATTTCCTCCTGGTCGAGGCGCGTCCCGGACTGGTTTACGTGCTCACCTCCGCCGCAATCAGCCTCATCTCATACTCAACGGTGCTCGGCATCGTGGGGGGCGGCGGCCTCGGCGACTTCGCGTTGCGCTATGGCTACCAGGAGTATGACTATCCCCTGATGTACTCGACGATCGTGATCGTCATCATCTGCGTCCAGCTGCTCCAAGTAGCCGGTGAAAGAGTGTCGGCCGCGCTCGACAAACGTTGATCCATACAGAAAGTTGTCCATGAAACTTCGTCCCATTGTTACCCTCGCCGTGGCATCCGTCATTCTGCTTACGACCGGATGCGCTCAAGCCGAAGACTCGGCGACGAGCGGAATCGTGACCATCAAGGTCGCAGCGACAGTCACCCCCATGACGGACGCCGTTGAGGCCGCCGCCAAGGTTATCGGGCCCGGCTACACGGTCGAGCTCGTGCCTGTCACTGACTATGTACAGCCAAACGTTTTACTCCAGCACGACGAGATCGATGCGAACCTCGTACAGTTTCCCGGGTTCATGGAGGACTTCAACGAGAAGAACGATGCGACACTGGTGACCGTGCAGCCGGTGTACTCGACGGTCGTAGCGTTCTACTCGAAGAATCTCTCCTCGTTGAAGGAACTGCCGGACAACGGTAGCGTCGTCATTCCCAACGACAAATCAAACGCCGCACGCGCCCTGCAAATGCTGGCAGACAACGACATCATCACACTGGACCCGAGCGTCGAGCGCTTCGCCTCCACCGTCGACGACATTACTCAAAACCCGCTCCAATTGAAGATTACCCAGGTGGACCTGCTGCAGTTAAACACGGCCTACGACGAAGCGGATGCCGTATTCAACCTGCCGTCGTTTGCGCGCCTGCTTGACCTCACTCCGGAGGAGAATGGGCTCGCCGTGGAAGATGATCCGCAGTTCGCGGTCACTCTGGTCTCCCGCGAAGACAACGCCGATTCGCCGGAAATCGCGGCACTCAAGAAAGCACTCACGAGTAGCTATGTGCGCAAGACGCTTGAGGGGCTCGGTGTGCCTCCGGCATTCTAACTAGGCTGTAATGCTGCGGCTGCTGGCCGACTGCTCGATTTGCAGCGATTACTCGACGTGTGGATAGGGTTCACACCGCGCGGAGTACCAGAGCCGCGTTGTGCCCGCCGAAACCGAACGAGTTCGACAGCACCGTGCGCGTGCGCGCAGAGCGCGCCACGTTGGCGACAACGTCAAGCTCGGGAAATGCCGGGTCGTCGAGATTAATCGTGGGCGGGATCACGCCGTCACGCATCGCGAGCAGTGACAGGATCGCCTCCAATGTGCCTGCGGCACCGAGCAGGTGCCCGGTGGTCGACTTCGTCGAGGTTACCGGCACGGATGCCACGGCGTCGCCAAACACCGCTCGCAGCGCCCCTGCCTCCATCTCGTCGTTTAGCGCGGTGCCTGTTCCGTGCGCGTTCACGTGGTCAATCCCGCTCGCGGCGATCTGCGCGTCATCAAGCGCCGCACGCATGGCGGCGATCGCACCACGGCCATCCGGCCGAGGTGCTGTCGGGTGGTAGGCATCCGAGGTGACCCCATAGCCCGCGATCTCGCCAAGAACAACGGCGCCGCGGCGCCGGGCGTGCTCTTCCGACTCGATCAGCAGCGCCGCAGCGCCTGCCGACATCACGAAGCCACTCCGCGACTTCTCGAACGGCCTCGAGGCCCGCGACGGCTCATCCTTGAAGCCACGGGCCAGGGATCCGAGGGTGGAGTTCACGGCAAGGTTCACGCGGTTGAGGCAGTCGTCCGCGCCCACGACGAGCACAGCATCCGCATAACCGTGACGGATGAGGCGCATCGCGTCCCCGAGGGCGACCGTACCGCTCGCGCAGGTCGCCGACGTGCCAACGCTCGCACCCCTGGCACCGTAGCGCTGACTAAGGTAAGTGGCCGCGGCATCCGGCCCGCCGTAGATAACAACGCCTGGTGGGACCAAACGCGACCCGCTCTGATCGAGAGCGCGCACAGCATCCTGAATGAGCGAGACCGGCCCTGATCCGGTGGCGACGGTCACGCAGAATCGGGCTGGATCTTCTGCTACGAACCCATGCATCACCTGCTCTGCGGCAGCGATCGCGTAGAGGGCATGCCGGTCCAGCCGCCGCGCGTCGGAGCGCGACACATACTCGAGTGGGTCAAAACCGTGCACCTCACCGCCGACTGCGACGGCGAGGTCGGAGACGTCAATGCGCTCAAAGGCTCGGATACCGCTTCGCCCCGCCACAACGGCATCCCATGTTGAGGCGACATCAAGCCCACACGGTGTTACAGCGCCGATGCCGGTCACGAGAGCACGGGACCTCGCGCCAGCATTCGATATCGCGTTCATAGCCGCTCGGCGTGTTGGCGTTCGACCAGCTCCGTCACGGCCACGCGTCTGATCTTTCCGCCTGCGGTGCGCGGCAGTTCGTCGGCGCGATAATAGCGATGCGGCATGAATTGCGGTGCGAGGAGAGATCGCAGCGCCTCCTGCATGACGTGCTTTGGTGGCACCTGCGACCCCTCGACGACGACCACGATGAGTGAGCCCAGCGCAGCATCCGGCAGCACCGCCGCACAGCAGATTTCACATCCAGGCACCGAGGCCAGAGCACGTTCCACCTGCGGGAGCGACACCTTGTGCCCACCGGAGACGGCAATATCGCCCGCACGCCCGGCGAGGGTGATCACGCCATCAGCGAAGGATGCCTGATCGTTCACGCTCGCCCAGCCGTCCTCGCCCGTGATGCGGTCGACGCTGGTCGCTGAGAGGTAGCGTTCAACGGCGGAGACCACACGGATGTGGAGAGTACCGATCTCGCCGTCGGGTACGCCAGCACCTGCGTCATCTCGCACGCTAACGCCGATGCCGCGAAACGGTGTGAGCCGGGTGCCGTCATCGGAATCGCTGTAGCCGATGAATCCGATCTCGGAGGCGCCATAATAGCTGCGCAGGTGGGCATGCGGCGCGGCGGCTTCAAAAGTCGCACGGATGCGCTCACTCTGGTTCGCGCCACCCGTAATTACCTCGCGGAGAGAGCCGAGCGAGAGTTCTGATCGTTCTGACGCCCGCACGAGCGTGGGCAGCATCGCCGGAACACCGACGAAGCGTTCGATGCGCTCAGCATCGATCGTGTGCGCCGCCGCGATGGCATCGAACCCCGACTGAAGATAGAGGGACCCACCGGTCGCCATGACCTCGACCACAGTGTAGAGAGTGAGGCTGTACGACACCGGCCCCGGTGCGATGGTCGACATGTTCTCCCCGGCTCCGAGGTAGGCGCGGCTGATGCCGACGTTGTGGTCCCAGCTACCGCGCGTGCGCAGGAATCCCTTGGGCAAGTTGGTGGTACCCGAGGTGAACAGCAGCAGAAACGGCTCATGGCGCGGGCGAACCTCTGGGCCGGCCGATGCCGGGGCGGATGCCGCGAGAGCGTCGAACTCTGCGAGCGAAACCGCCCTCCCGGTCCACAGTTCGGGCGCTCCGAGGGCATCCTCAAATACCACGTCGTCGGTGATGACGACCGCGGGGTCAACGCGGCGGATCGTCTCGAGGCGGTGGGCTTGCGGCCACAACGGATCAAGTACGGCGATGATCGCGCGAAAGCCTGCCACTCCGCAGATGAAACGGGCCACGTCGATGGCACGGGACAGTGAGACGGCAATGATGGGGACGCCGTCGGTTTCCGCGTTCGCGCCCCTTCGATAGATGGCATCTGGCCCGTCGAGCAGGTGCTCGACGCCGCTTCGGATGAGCGTGCAGGCACCGCGCAGTTCTAAATAACTGAAACGGTCGCCATCGCCAGCGAGGGCGAGGCGCCGCGGATCGGACTCGGCAACCTCGATGATGGTGCGGGTGAACGGCATCTTTTGAGTGTAGTTCCGGTGCCCGGCCGAACGGGGCTGCCTCGTCACCGCGCGTAGTGCGCTCGTGCATTGCCATGTTTTCGCCAGGTCGATACGGCGGCTTCCGCAGGCAGATCGGCTAGCCTTGAACAGCTAGAGAGGTGGCGACGGCATGACGCAGTTGCGGGAGACGACGACATCATTCGTGGAGGATTGGCAGCGCTGGCGGGAAGAACGGTGGAGCGACGTCTTTGCACCGCATGGCATTGCCGCCCTGGCCGACACCGTGTGGCTCGACCGAAAGGAACAGCGCGTCGACGGCGTTGCCGGCACCTGGCGCGCCGACGGCGACACGGTCGTTGGAACCGGACTTTCCGGGTCGGGCTACACCGACGCATCTGGTTTTCCCGTCGGTGACACGGCCGTTCTGCGGTTGGGCGACACCGTGCACGCGGGTGATTCCCTGTTGCACATCTTCGTGCGTGACGGGATTCCAGCGCTCCGGCGTAGTGATCCCGAGGCGAGGCAACGCACGTTGCTGCAGTCGATCGACGCGTACGAACCCGACCTCGCTTGGGTGATGGAGGCACAGTTCACCCCACGCGCGGAACCACTCGTAGTCGAACTGTTCGATGGATACCACACGTTACAGCAGACTGCCGGCACGCTCGAATTCACCCTCAACGGCCAGACGCACCACCTGACAGCAACGCACGGGGCTGACACGCTGGCGGTCGTCTTCGCCGATGCCACGAATGGTGGCCAGACGTACCGGTTCCGTTTTCTGCGCATTCCCGTGCCCGATAACACGGGCGTGACGACGATTGACTTCAACCGCGCGTTCCTGCCGCCGTGTGCGTTCAGCGACCACTACCTCTGCCCGCTGCCGTCGCCCGGCAACCGGCTCGCCATCGCGGTGACCGCGGGCGAACGGATGCCGGTGCGGGGCGACGACGCGTTGTAACGCGACGCAGGCCGGAACGAACCGGGAGCGCGTGACTACGCCCGCGGAGTGACAATGCACGCCATTGTGCGATTTTGATACGTCGTGTCCCCCAATACCCCCTCTTTTTTTGGTACGCCACAACTACTGGTAGGTGACGAGGTCGGGCTCCGGCACAACCTGTGACATGGTTTGCTCGGGGCTGAGGGTAGGGGTGTCTTCGTCGTAGAAGTTCTTCCATCCCCAGGCGACACCGGCCGGGGCGTCTTTGTGCAGTGCCGACCAGGTGGCCTGCTTGTCGGGCTGGCTGCCGAGGCCGTCCACATGAATGAGCGGTGCGATCTCGGGGTGCGACAAATCGAGCAGCGCACGGTTGGTGATCATGCTGGAGCGAAACTGGTGCAGAACGAGCAGTTTCTGCGGCAGGACTTTCTCGCTGGTGAGGGCGGCGAGCCAACGGATGACCGCATTGATCTCCACCACATCAACAGCGCCAATTTGCACGAGGTGGCGCTGGTTCGGGCCGAGCCGCCATTCGGGATCGAGCGCCAGCCCGACGTAGGGCAACTCGAGCAGGCTTTGGTACTGCACCGCCTGGCTGAGAAAATCGCTCCGCCCTGGCTGCAGATCGAGCACGACGTACTGGCCGGCGGCACCGGCGGCTTCCACCCAGGGTCGCAGTGTGTCGGCCGGTATTTCATTGGAGTAGTTGCCGTCTGACCCGGCATCGGCCGCAGCGACGGTCGCGATGATCTCGTGCATGGGCACGACGGTTTGGGCGGTGTGCGGCGCATACGCGGCAGCGGTCTGCTGGGCTCGCGCGATCGTTTCGGGCAACCCTTGTTCGCCGAGCACGCCGAGCACCGGCGCGCCCGGTGTGCCGTAGAGCGCCACGAGGAGCCGCCCCGGAAACAGCGTTTGACCGCCGCCAGGTAGTTGGGTGCCGGTCAGGGTCGAGCGGATCTTCCACTCCAGGCTGGTTTGGGTGGCAAACGGTTGACCGAGGGCGAGTACCGTCGTTGCGGCGCTCGCGCGGATTTCGCTCACCAGCTCAGCGGATGCCTGCGGGTTCGGCTGGTCGATGGGCACCAGCACGACGGCGGCTCCGGCCGCGCGTGCGGTGGCAACACCGGCCAGCTGCGCCGGGGCATCCGTCGCGAGAACCAGCACGTCGCTCAGGCCGCGCGGACGCGTCACGCGCGGCAGGGTGTCGGTCATGGCCACCGGATCGCGGGTCGCGGACGACGTCGAGGACCGCGCACCGGTTGTCGCCGATGCCGGCGTCAGCAGCGTGCCGGTATTGGCGTCCAAGGTGGCGAGGCGCGCGAGGCCGTTGGTGCCGACGACTTGAGAACCGGGGAGGGGCCGCGGGAGCACCGCAGTGACGGCGGCTATGGTTGCCGGAACCCACAGTTGGGTGCGAGCATCCGCTGATTTCGTCTTTTCCAGACCGGTCCCACCAATGCTGAGAACGGTCGACGCGCCCAAGCGAGTGAGCTCCCGATCAAGCGCTGCGCTCTCCCGAGAAGTCACCAGCAGGGGAACGCCCAGCGCCACCGCCGCCGAACCCGCCAGAAGTTGTGCGTCGGCATCACCAGCAGGTGCCGTCAGCACCAACTCCGCCCGGTCGAACAGGGCGGCACTGACAGCAAGTGCGTTGGCCACCGGATCAGCATCGTCGATCACGGTGAGGAACGCGCCCGGCTGCAGGGTGCGCGAGACGAGCGCGACCGGTGTCGGTGGGGTGCTCGGAACCGGACTCGGCATCCCCACGCAGCCTATAAGCGGGCCCAGCACGACAAGGCAGAGCAGCAGGGGCACCGCCACCCGGCGCCGCTGCGCCCGCGCACCGTTCTCCACCATCTCGCCCTCCTCGACTGTTCACCAGAGGTCTATCACGAAAGGTGCTGACCCTACCGGCCGAATTTGCGACCATGCACGTGGAACTCGGCTACGCAGTCATGATCAACCGAGTGCACGGCATGCATGAGCATTGGCACGGCCCACATTTCAGTCCACGTCACGTGAGCAGCCATACGTGGCAGTCACCCGATCCCGCGAATCCAACCGGATGTTCGCGGTCGTGAAAAAGACCCTCGAAGTGGATGCCGGCTTACGAGGACGATCTCTCGCGGGCCGGTTGGCTGCGCATGGGGCCCGCGATGCCGACGTGCGCACGCACCTGGCCGCGGCCGTTCGAGCCGAGGATACCAGGCCCGGCTCGACCGTAGACTCGTGCGCGAAGATGCACCATCGCCGCATCGGAGCACCTGTGGATACATCGGCCGACAGGGCGCCGCCGACCTAAGTGATTCCACCGCCGGCCGGGCCTTTCGGGGACAACCGCAAGGCCCGCGACTGGCTACAGGTCCGGGCCGACCTCGTCAGGATCGAACGACGGCGCTTATCGACGCAGCGGACGCAGCACCGGAGCAGTGGAACGCGGCCCTCCGTCCCCCGCCGGGTGATGCATCCCTACGGCGGGCATGCATGGCGGCGCAACCGACGCAACATGCTCGCCTTCCGAGACCTGAACCAGATCACGGATGCCAGCCGTCACTCTAGGAGAGGCTCGTCCTCCCCCGACACGACGCTGCGAATGACGGCGATCGGTAGTTTAGGCTTCCTATTCGCGTCGGTGAGCCCGTTGGTCTCCTGCATTGTGTCCGTCAGCTGGGTGTAACAGAAGCCGGAGAGTATCGGGTTGTCCCGAAGGCTGCGAATGAGACCTGAAACTCGATTTTCGAAGTCCTCATGGCTCGTTGCTGTCGTGTAGCCCCAGGAGTCCTCGGCAGCGTCGGGCGCAAAGCTGACCCCGCCGAATTCAGTCACCATAATTGACTGATCATCGACCTCGCGGGGAATGAGTTGCAAGCGACGGCCTGCTGGACCCATTCCCGCGACGAGGGCTCGGATGGCGTCAATGTCTCTGTAGTTGGCGTCGAGCTGTTCGGACGTGCCGGCATAGTCGTGGATCGTGAGGATGTCAGAGATGGCGTGTTCCCAGCCGTCATTGGAGATGACGGGGCGGCTCGGATCGAGCGCTCTTGTCAGGTGGTAAAGCGATTGGGCGAAGCTCAACTGGGCGGCGTCGTGCGAGATCTGTTGAACGCCCCAGCTTTCGTTGAGGGGAACCCAGGTGACGATTGACGGATGCGATCGGTCGCGGCGCACAACATCGGTCCATTCGCGGGTGACTCGAGACACGGCCTCGGAAGAGAACTCGTAGGTGCTCCCCATTTCACCCCAGATGAGCAATCCGAGCCGATCCGCCCAGTAGAGGAATCGGGGGTCCTCGACCTTCTCGTGAATTCTCGCCGCGTTGAACCCGAGGGCCTTAATCAATTCCACTTCGGAACGCAGAGCTTCGGCCGAAGGCGCAGTGAGGTGCGACTGTGGCCAAAAGCCCTGCTCTAGCACCGATCGAACGAAATACGGACGGTCATTGAGTAGGAACCTACCGCCCGCGACACCGACGCTGCGAAGCCCGAAATAGGAGAACGACTCGTCGAGGACACTCCCATCGTCAGCAAGGATCGAGACCTGCGCGTCAATCAGGCGCGGGTTTTCCGGTGACCACAAGAGCGTCTCGAAGGCCTGACCGTTCGACTGTCGCGGAATCTGAATGGTTGTTTGTGATCGCGGCTCCGTGGCCAAGAAAGACTGTCGGGCGAGAATTTCGCCCGCGAGAGACAGGTCCACCTGAACGGTTACGGTCTTCGTCGGTCGACGCGTCAGGACGACCTCGATCTCGACGTTCCCAGCCGGTACATTCGGAGTCCAACTCAGCGCCTCGATGCGCTGATCTGGCACGGACTCGAGCCAGACCGGTTGCCAAATCCCCGTGGTGCGGTGGTACCAAATTACGTGCGGCTCTTCGAGCCAATCCTGCTTGCCGCGCGGCTGCGCGACGTCGTGCGGGTCATCCTCGGCACGAACCACAAGCACGCAGGCCTTTTGGGGCGACAGTGCTTCGGTGACGTCAAAGAAGAACGGCGTCTGGCCACCCTCGTGTGACCCGATGAACTGACCATCGATCCATACCGATGCGCGGTAATCGACAGCTCCAAAATGCAACACCACCCGGTCACGCTCGCCCGACCGACCACTCGCGGCCACGTCCTCGGGGCTAATGACGCGGGAGTACCAGACAACGGGATGAAAGCCCGGATCGGCGATTCCGGACATCTCCGACTCCGGCGGAAACGGAACAGTGATGACCCGGCTAAAGTGCGCAGCGTTTGCGTACCAGTTCTCGCTCCTACCAATGTCTCGATCGTCGTGTTCGAACGCCCACTCACCGGCAAGGTCATGCCAATTCGGGCGGACAAGTTGGGGGCGGGGATACACGCCACCCTGGGCACTGGCAGAAATCGGGAAAGTTCGCGACATACCGCAATCATGCCGTCAAATTACAGCGCTGTAAAATCCGTGCGAGATCTGAGACGTGAAGGAGCGAGGGGAGCACTCTCACGCACCTCGAGCGAATGCCCCACGATCACGTGGCGGCCCACACCCCGATATCCGGCGATTCGTTCCTCGAGAAGATTGAAAGCAGCCACGACAATTGCAGTCTTTTCCGGCGCCACCGAGGTGAGCGTTGGGGACGTGTACGCAGCCATAAAAGTGTTGTCCCAGCCGACAACCGCCACATCTTCTGGCACCGACCGCCCAGAATCGTGGAGGGCCTTCAGCGCGCCGATTGCAAACCGGTCGTCGCGGCAGACCACGCCGTCAAAACGTACCCCCCGATCAATCGCCTCAGTGATTGAATGAACACCCGCTTCAGCCGTGAATTCCGACGCCGTCAAGACCAGCTCAGGATTCAGTTGAACCCCGGCCTCCAGCAGGCCCTGTTGGTATCCGAAAAGGCGCTGACTTGTCGAACCAGTGATGTCCGCCGCGATGACGCCGAGAAAAGCGATGCGGCGACATCCGCTCGCCAGGAGATGCCGCGTGGCATCAAGAGCGGCCGAGACATTGTCGATCATCACGTGGTCTGTCATGACAGGCATGGCCGCCTCGCCGAGTAGCACTAGAGGAGTGCCAGCATCAAGCTTCGCGATGTCGAGCGTTTCCATGCGGACGGGGTGAAAGATTACGCCGTCGACCAGTCCGGCCTCGCGGTCGTTGAGTACGGCCCGTTCCGTGACAGGATCACTCAAGGTCTGCTCGATGATGACGCGGTATCCCCGCCGAGTTGCTTCTTCGGCAATCTGCCGGGAGAGTTCCGAAAAGTACGGATGGTCGATTTCGGGGATTGCCAGAGCGATCATTCCGGTTTTCCCAGTAGCCAAACGCCGTGCCGTCAGGTTGGGGCGATAGCCGAGCTGGTCAATGGCTGCCTGCACCTTCTCGCGCAGGGCTGGGGCCACATGGGGATAGTCGTGAACGACGTTCGAGACGGTCTTCATGGACACGCCCGCGAGTTCCGCGACGTCTATTAATCGAACCCTTGCCATGTTTTCCCCGTCCAGTCGGATCCATCCTAAGGCGGCTATGGCCGAGCGCTGTAAAACCTCGATTGTCGCGGAATTCGCGACGGGTAGACAACCATCTTTCCAGCGCTGTATATTTGTGGAAGGTGCTAATTTTACTCTCCGATCGTTGGAAGAGATGTGTAGCCCGCTACGCGCATGGGTTGCGGAGCGATGTTTTCAATGAGGAGGACGAACAATCATGAAACAGAACGATTTTTCGCGGCGGCGAGCGATTGCTGTCACCGCTCTCGGTGCCGCATTCATGCTGGTACTCGCCGGATGCTCTGCGAGTGAAACAGAGCAGGCGGTGAGTGCGCCCTTCACCGGTGAATACACCGGACCTGAAGTCGAGCTGTCCTACTGGAACGGATTCACTGGCGGTGATGGTCCGTTCATGGAGACGATGGTCGCCGACTTCAACGCGGAGCACGACAATATCGAGGTTGTCTCAAACACGATGCAGTGGATCGATTTCTACCAGCGCCTTCCCGCGGCGGTGACCGCTGGCGAAGGCCCCGACGTCGGCGTGATGCACCTGGACCAGCTCGCGACCAATGCCGCGCGAAACGTCATCGTACCGATCGACGATCTCGCCGAGGAGTTGGGTCTAACGTCGGCTGACTTCACCGAGGAAGTCTGGGATGCCGGCGTCTATGAGGACGCCCGATACGGCATTCCGCTTGATGTGCATTCCCTAGCTATGTATTACAACACCGAACATTTCGCCGCTGCGGGGATCACAGAGGCCCCGACCGACGCGGCTTCCTTCCAAGATGCGCTCACCAAACTTCAGGCAGCTGGCTATGAAACTCCTTTCTGGATGCCGACGAGGTGGCCGAGCCACCTCATGAATCTCTCCTTGCTCTGGCAGAACGGCGGTGAACCGTATGGCGACGACGGAGCAACTTTTGATTCAGCGGCCGGGGTACAGGCACTCGAATGGCAGCGCTCCATCGTGGACGACGGCTATAGCCCGGGCGACGTCGCCATCGACTCTCAATACGTCGCTTTCAAGAACGGTGAGACCTCGATTACCTGGGACGGCATCTGGCAGATCAACGACCTCGCCCAGTCCGGTCTTCCGTACGCGGTCGCCCCGATTCCCACAATCGGCGAAACAGACGCTGTTTGGGCCAACTCCCATAACTTCTTCCTTCCGCGCCAAGGCACAGCTGACCAGAACAAGATCAACGCGTCGAAGGTATTCATCGCCTGGATGAGCGAGCAGTCGGCTGAGTGGGCGGGCTCGGGCATGATCCCGGCTCGCCAGTCAGTGCGCGATGAGGGCGCCCTCAAGGGGCTCCCGCAGGAACCAATCGCGGGGACGATCGATTCAATGCGTTTCTTGCCGCCCATTCCTGGGATCGGCGGAGTGCAGGCCGAGACCCTCGAAATCGCCGTCGCCGACGGGGTTCAGGGAGCGACGACACCGAGTGAGGCGCTCAAAAAAGCCGCCGACTCGGCGACGCAACTCATGGACGACAACAAAGCCTCGTTCGGGGGCTGACCAATGCCGACGAAGGTTGGTGAGCGCGCACTTCCTGCGGGGAGGGCGCGCCGCCCGTCGACTTCCGAACCGGAGTCGCAGAAAAATCGTGGAGTGCGAGTGGCTCATCGGCAACAGGGGATAGCAACGCCCTGGCTCTTTCTCGCGCCCTACCTGCTGCTGTTTGGCAGCTTCGTCATCCTTCCGGCAGTTCTCGGGGTGTGGATCAGTCTTCATTCCTGGGACTACACGCTGCCAAACAAACCTTTTGTCGGCTTCGACAACTACGTCGCCTTGTTCTCGCCCGGATCGACGGTTTCTGGCCCGTTCTGGGGATCTATGCGGGCCACTGGAATCTTCACGTTACTCAGCGTGCCGCTGCTTCTAATCGTCCCACTCGCCGTTGCGTTGCTCATGAGCAAGAAGTTTCCTGGCCGAGACTTTCTCCGAGCCATCTACTTCGCCCCGTACGTGCTCGGCGTCGCCGTCATCTCGGTACTCTGGCGATACCTGCTCGACAACAATATTGGACTCGTAAACCACTATCTGGGGCTGCTCGGACTCCCGGACGACACCGCGTGGACAACAACGACACCCGCGGCCTGGGTCGCGCTCGTGGGAGTGACTGTCTGGTGGACGCTCGGATTCAACGCCGTCATTTACCTTGCCGGCCTTCAGGACATCCCGATCGAGCTCTATGAAGCCGCGCGTGTTGATGGAGCCGGACCGTGGATGCAATTTCTGCACGTGACGATTCCGGGGCTCAGGCCCATCCTGTCGTTCATCACGATCATCACCCTCCTTGCATCCGCCAACATGTTTGGTCAGTCATATCTCATGACTCAGGGCGGCCCCGGACGTGAAACGCGCACGGCCATTTATCAGATCGCCGACACAGGTCTTCGCAACTTTCAGATGGGCAGCGCAGCAGCGATGAGTTACGTGCTGACCGTCTTCCTCATGGCGATCAGTGCCTTTGTCTTCTATATTTTCCGCGAAAAACGGCCGAGGAAGCTCGATAAGGAGGTGCGCTCGTGAGCAATTTCACGACGACGGTTCGTGCGGGATCGCGTGCACGCCGTGCACGCCGGCTGAGTGGCAGTATCACTCGAGTCGTCGTTCTCAGCGCAATTGCAATCGCGTTCATCAGCCCCATCATCTTCATGATCGTGACCAGCCTCAAGACCCGTGCCGACGCGACTGCTATTCCACCGTCGTGGATTCCCAATCCGATTTCTCTGCAAGCTTTCGCGTCTATTTTGGCTCCCGGGACCACGACTCCGGTGCTGCAATGGTTTGCAAACAGCATGGTTGCAGCCACCCTGAATGCCACGCTGGTCGTCATCACAGCGTCACTCGCTGCGTATCCACTCGCGCGTATGCAGTTTCGCGGCAAGAATTTCGTCTTCGTCATCATCGTTGCAACTTTGCTGGTGCCGCCGGTCATTCTGGTGATTCCCAATTACCTCATCGTGAGCGAATTGGGGTGGCTCAACTCCCTTGTCGCGATCATCATTCCAACGGCGGCATCCGCTTTTGGAGTGTTCTTCATGCGACAGTTCTTCGTGGGCCTGCCCGTAGAGTTGGAGGAGGCCGCCCGGCTCGATGGGGCTAACCGATTCGTGATCTTCACGCAAGTAGTTCTGCCGCTCGCCAAGCCCGCCCTTGCAACACTCGCGCTGCTCGCCTTTCTCGGCAATTGGAACGACTTTCTCTGGCCCGTCTACGTCTTGTTCAGCCCGGAGGTACAAACGCTGCCCGCAGGCCTGTCCACGCTTCAATCCGCGAATGCAGTGCGCTATGACCTTTTGATGGCCGGTGCGGTCGTCGCGAGCGTGCCGGTGCTCGCGCTGTTCGTCTTTCTCCAGCGCTTCATCATTGAGGGTGTTTCTCGCTCCGGCGTTAAGGGATAGCACTCGATGAAATCGCCTCGACCCGCAGCGTTAGCCTCGATGTTGGCAGCAATGATGTTCTCCATCACGGTGACCAGCTGCACGGCAGTGCCAGTGCAATCGGCGCCTCCGGAGCTCGCCATCGCGGGCGCCCCAGTACTTAACGTGAATTTTGCTGACCCCGACGTAATGAAGGTGGACGGCACGTACTTTGCGTATGCCACCAACGACAACAACCGCAACGTGCAGGTCGCCTCCTCCACTGATCTTCTCAATTGGAAGGTCCTTCCCGACGCCTTGCCGGAGTTGCCGAGCTGGATCATCCCGGGGAAGACCTGGGCGCCCGAAGTAACGAGGCTCACCGACAATTCCTTCGTTATGTACTTCACGGCGACGAATTTTGCGCCAACGCTGCAGTGCATCGGGGTTGCCACGGCCACCGATCCGGCCGGACCGTTCACTGTTCAGGGCGACGCCATGATCGTGTGTCCCGAAGACCAGGGCGGTGCAATCGATGCGAGCACCGTCGTCATCGACGACGTTCTGTACCTCGTCTGGAAAAATGATGGGAACTGTTGCGAACTCGATACCTGGATTCAGGCGGCTACACTCTCTCCCAACGGACGCAGCATCACCGGTGATCCCATCAGCATCCTCAAGCAAACCGAAGATTGGGAGGGCGCCCTTATCGAAGCTCCGACCATTGTGGCTCGAGGGTCAGGACTTGTGATGCTCTACTCCGCGAATTCCTACGGAGGCGACCAGTACGCGGTCGGTGCGGCTACGGCTGCCTCAATCGACGGCCCGTGGACGAAGATCGTTGGTCCGATCCTCTCGACCGACATTTCGGGTGGTCGATATCGCGGGCCCGGTGGCCAAGACGTGGTCATGGATGTGGGTGGTAAGGACTACATCGTTTTCCATGCGTGGGACAAGGACTACACATATCGCGCATTGCACGTTGCTGAGGCAGATTGGGATGCCGACATTCCTCGGATCGTGATCCCAACTAAGCAATCTAACGCTCACTGAATGGCGTCCATTGAAAAACTCTCTATCGCTCAGGCCACTGTCGGGAACACAATTCGTTCTCGAAGCCAACGGATACGCCGCCTCGATCGCGAGCATCGGCGCGACCGTTCGATCGCTCCAGTACCACGGGCGGAATCTCCTTGTGCCATTCGACGCCGACCAAGTGCGACCGTTCTTTCGCGGCGCAGTGCTGGCACCGTGGCCGAACCGAGTCGTTGATGGACGGTACTCATTCGGTGAGGTTGAACAACAGCTGAGCATTACAGAACCGTTGCGGGGACACGCTCTCCATGGACTCGTGGCCTGGCTGGACTTTGCTGTGGTGAGGCAGACGACCCGTCGGCTGGTTCTCGGCGCAACTATCGAGGCGCAATCTGGTTATCCTCATCGGGTGGCCCTGGAGGTGGAATTTATGCTCGATGCCGGGGGCTTTCGAACAGCAGTGACGGCAGTGAATGTCGGTTCGAATGCTGCCCCCTTTGGTATCGCTCCGCATCCGTACCTTGTCGCTGGCGAGGGCCGTGTCAACGATTGGATTCTCGAACTCCCAGCCAGGCAGATACTAACCGTGACGCCTGACCGTCTCATTCCCCTCCGCCTTCGTGACCTCGAGGAAGATGACCTCGCTGCCTTTGATTTTCGCGCGCCACGGACCATCAACGACACCTTCATCGACCATGCCTTCACAGGCCTCGGTCGGGACGAGGAAGGCGACGCGACAGTTCGAGTGACGACGAACACGGGTAGTGGAGTCGCGCTGAGCTGGGATGGCGAATGCCCGTGGGTTCAGGTGCACACGGCGGACCAACTCTCACCCGCTATTGACAGAATCGGATTAGCCGTCGAACCAATGACGTGCCCGCCGGATGCATTCAACTCCGGAGTGAACCTGCGAGTCCTTGAGCCAGCAGGCTCGGCCGACGCTTCCTGGACGATTCGCGCAATCGACTAACTATGCGACGCCGCTCCAAAACTGAAGCGGCGTCGGACTGATCGGTTGTCGCAACCTCATCACCTGCCCCTAAAGAGGGTTCCTGGTTGCGAAAATGGGGAAGACCCATCGACGGGAGCTAGGTCCCTGACCGCACATAGGTTCGGCACGCAGGTCGCGTCCTCCGTTTCCACATATGAATGATGGTGACCGCGGCCTCCGTCTCGGCCACAGTGCGCTCGCGCTCCGCAGCCTGACGCGCCCGGACCTTCCCCGCCAAGTCCAGCAGGTCCCACATCTACTCGCCGGCCGCTGACATCCGCGGGCGCCGGACCGCCGGTTCTATCCGCGGATCAGGGCGTAGTGCGCGCGGAGCACGGGTGCTCCGCGCTGCGCTTGGCGCGCACAGACGGGGACTGAAAGCAGCAAACTATTCGAGCAGCAGGGCAGGCTCCTCGATGATGCTCGCGACATCGGCGAGAAAACGACTCGCGACATCGCCGTCGACGACTCGGTGGTCGAAGCTCGCACCGATCGTGGTCACGTACCGCACCCGCACCTCGCCGTCGACAACCCACGGCTTCTGCTTGATCGTGCCGAGGGCCACGATTCCGGCCTCAGGGGAGTTGAGAATGGGGGTGCCGGTGTCCATGCCGAACACGCCAATATTGGTGATTGTGATCGTTCCATTGCTCATCTCGGCCGGGCTCGTTTTGCCGTCGCGCGCGGTCATGGTCAGCTTTTCGAGCGCACGAGCGAGTTCGAGCAGGCTCATGTCCTGCGCTTCCTTAATGTTGGGCACGATCAGCCCGCGCGGCGTCGCCGCTGCAATGCCGAGGTTCACGTAGTGCCGCACGATGATTTCCTCATCGGTGAAGGTGGAGTTCACGGTTGGATTGCGGCGAACCGCCCAGATCATGGCCTTGGCCATGATCAGCAGCGGCGACACGCGAACACCGGCGAAGTCGGTCGATGCCTTGAGCCGCTTGACGAATTCCATCGTGCGGGTCGCATCGACATCAACAAACAGGCTCACGTGTGGCGCCGTGAACGCACTCTTGACCATCGCCTGGGCGATCGCCTTGCGCACGCCCTTCACCGGAATGCGCTCGTCGCGATCTACCGACCAGTCCGGCGTTTGAATGTTGCGGAACACACTGGTCTGGGTGGCCCCGCGCAGCACGTCTTCGCGGGTCACGTCACCGACCGGGCCGGTCGCCTCAATGAGCGTGAGGTCGACGCCGAGGTCCTTGGCGAGCTTGCGAATGGGCGGCTTGGCCATCACCGGTCCAGCGGATGCCGACCGCCGAGTCGGCTCCAGCGGCTCGGCCCACGCCCGCACAGCGGGTTCCGGCGCGAGCGTCTCGTGGGCAACGTTTGTTCCGGTGTGCCGGCGACGACGCGTCGGCATCGTGGCGGCAGCACCGCGGCCGACCAGTACCGGCTCGGGGGCTTCGTCGCTGATCCTGCTGCTACTGTCGGCGGCCAGGATCTCGACAGCGGATGCCGCGGCATCCGCTGTCAGCGCTGCATCCGTCACGTCTGCCGACCCGTCGCTGTCGGAATTAATCGTGATGATCAACGTACCCACATCGACGGTCGTGCCAGCCGCGACCAGAATTTCACCGACGACGCCCACGAACGGAGACGGAAGCTCGACCAGAGATTTGGCCGTTTCAATCTCGACCAGCACCTGGTTGATCGTCACGGTGTCGCCGGGGGCGACCTTCCACTCGACGATCTCGGCCTCGGTCAGGCCTTCGCCGACGTCGGGAAGGGTGAATTTCGAAACGCTCATAATCGTGCCTTTCCTGAAATGTATTAGTAGGCGAGGGCGCGGTCGACGGCTTCAAGCACCCGGTCGGGGCTCGGCAGAAAGTGCGTCTCGACGGCGGCAGGCGGAAACGGGGTGTCGAAGCCAGAGACCCGCAGTACGGGTGCCTGGAGCGTGTAGAACGCCCGCTCGGCGACCGTTGCGGCGAT
The DNA here is from genome assembly GCF_002929535.1 of Cryobacterium sp. Y11. Taxonomy (GTDB): domain Bacteria; phylum Actinomycetota; class Actinomycetes; order Actinomycetales; family Microbacteriaceae; genus Cryobacterium. The sequence continues at coordinate 98,794 of NZ_PJJO01000059.1, read as the reverse complement.
CTCGCTGCCAACGCTGACGAAGCCGGGGGCTTCCTGGGCGACGACGAGGCGCCCGGTCTTGCCCACCGAACCGAGGATCGGTCCATAGTCGACCGGGGAGATCGAGCGCAGGTCGATCACCTCGAGGCTGATGCCCTCGGCGGCGGCAAGTTCGGCGGCCTGCAGCAGCACGCTCACCATGGCGCCGTGGCCGACCACGGTCACGTCGGTGCCGGCCCGCACCACGCGACTGGCGTGTAATGGCGTTCCGCTCTCGCCAAAGCGCACCTCGCCCTTGGGCCAGTAGCGACTCTTCGGCTCGAAGAAGATCACCGGGTCGTCGCTCTTGATGGCTTCCTGCATCATCCAAAAGGCGTCGTGCGGGTTGGACGGGCTCACCACGCGTAGGCCGGGGGTGTGCGCGAAGTAGGCCTCCGGGCTCTCCTGGTGGTGCTCGATCGAGCCGATGTGTCCGCCATAAGGGATGCGAATCACGACGGGCATGATCAGGCCACCCTCGTGCCGGTTGCGCATCCGGGCCAGCTGGCTGGTGATCTGGTCGAACCCGGGAAAGACGAAACCGTCGAACTGGATCTCACAGACCGGCCGGAACCCGCGCATGGCCAGGCCGATGGCCGTGCCGATAATGCCGGACTCCGCGAGCGGGGTATCGAGCACGCGCTTGTCCCCGAATTCAGCAATCAGCCCCTCGGTGACCCGAAAAACACCGCCGAGCGGGCCGATGTCCTCGCCCATCAGCAGCACCTTGGGGTCATCAAGCATCGCCCGGCGGAGGCCTGCGTTCAGGGCCTTCGTCATGGGCAGCGAAGCGGATGCCACGCTCGTGTCAACTACAGCGTTCATCAGTTCTTGCCCTCATCAAAAGATGCTTCGTAGCGTTCCAGCCAGGCCTTTTGCTCGGCTACCAGCGGATGCGGTTCGGCATAGACGTTGTCAAAGATCACCGATTGCTCCGGGCCGGTTATCTCCAGGGCGCGTTTGCGGGCATCGGCGGCGAAGTCGGCCGCTTCCTCGTCGACGGAGTCAAGAAACTCCTGCTCGATGCCGCGGCTCTCAAGGTAGCTGCGAAAGCGCGCGATTGGGTCGCGGGCCACCCAGTAGGCCATTTCTTCGGCGCCACGGTACTTGGTGGGGTCATCGGCGGTGGTGTGCGCGCCGACCCGATAGGTGAGCGCCTCGATCAGCGACGGGCCATGGCCGGCGCGCGCGTCATCCATCGACTTCGCGGTGACGGCGAAGGTCGCAAGCACATCGTTGCCGTCGAGCTGAATGCCGGGCATGCCGAAGCCGCTGGCCCGCAGGTACAGCGGAGTACGGGATTGACGTGCCACGGGCACCGAGATGGCCCAGTGATTGTTTTGCAGAAAGAACACCTGCGGCGTCTGGTAGCTCGCCGCGAAGACGAGCGCTTCGTTGGCGTCGCCTTGCGAGGAGGCACCATCGCCGTAATAGACGATGACGGCCTGATCGGTCTGGGGGTTGCCGGTCGCTGTCGATCCGTCGAGCTGCATACCCATGGCGTAGCCGGTGGAATGCAGGGTCTGCGAGGCGAGCACGAGGGTATAGAGGTGAAAGTTGCCGTGCTCTTCTGGCACCCAGCCGCCGAGGGTGACGCCCCGCAGCATCCGCAGAATATCGACGAGGTCGAGGCCGCGAATCATGCCGACGACGTGCTCGCGGTACGACGGGAAGACGTGGTCCTGTGGCCGGGTGGCGTAAGCGGAGCCCACCTGGGCGGCCTCCTGGCCGTGGCTCGGCACCCAGAGGGCGAGCTGGCCCTGACGCTGCAGGTTGGCCGCTTCAGTGTCGAACTTACGCACCACGACCATGTCACGGTAGAAGCGGCGGTGATCTGCCTCGGTGAGGCGGTCGAGGTAGGGCAGAAACTCCTCGGCGGCGGCGTTGGGTTCGAACGCGCCGTTCGGATTGATCATGCGCACGCAGGTCTCCGCACCATCGAGACCAAAGGCTGTGGGCGCTGCTGACGTGGGAGCAGTCGCGTCGTTTCGGGTGGCTGACACCGTACTAACCTATCTTTCGTGCCGGGTGACCGGCGGGAAGAGCGTCGACAAGATCCGCGCTTATTAGTAGGAGTGTCGCCACAGCCTGTTCCTCGCCGATCGATATTCGGATGCCCTCCGGCACGAATGGCCGCACGACCAGACCGGCCTCGCCGAGAGCTTCGGCCACAGTCGCAGTCTCGGCGCCCGTTGGCAGCCAGAGAAAGTTGCCCTGTGGCTGGGGAATGTTCCAGCCCTGCCCGGTCAGCGCCTGCCAGGCCGCGTCGCGACGCGCGGCAATCACGCGAACACGCTCGAGCAGTTCCTTCTCGGCGTCGAGTGAGGCGATCGCGGCGACGGCTGCCTGCGCCGTAACCGAGAGTGGAATCGCCGTGGAGCGGGCAGCGTTTAGAATCTCCACCGGTCCGAGTGCGTAACCGACCCGCAGTCCGGCCAGGCCGTAGGCCTTGGAGAAGGTGCGCAAAACGACCAGATTCGGGTAGCGGGCCAGCAGCGATGGGCCGCTGACGGCATCCGCTTCGGTGACGAACTCGATATATGCCTCATCGAGAATGACCAGCAGGTCGGTCGGAACGACGGCCATGAAGGCGTCGAATTCGTCCGTGGTTACGATCGTGCTGGTGGGGTTGTTTGGCGAGCAGATGATGACGACGCGGGTCTGGTCGCTAATCGCTGCGGCCATTTCCGGGAGGTCATGACCGTGGTCGGCGCGGTTGGGCACCCGCACGCTCGTGGCGCCAGCGACGGTGACGAGCGAGGGATAGGCCTCAAACGAGCGCCAGGAGTACAGCACCTCATCACCGGGGCCAGCGGCAGCGAGAATCAGCTGGGCGAGCAGGGCTACAGAGCCCGACCCGACGTGCACCCGATCGACATCAACGCGGTATTTGGCAGCGAGGCGTTCACGCAGTGCGAGCGCGGAGGCATCCGGGTAGCGGTTGTACGCCGTTTCGGCGGCGACCGCAGCGATTACCCCGGGAAGTGGGTCGAACGGGTTCTCGTTGCTGGAGAGCTTGAAGGCACTGGCATCGGCCGGTTTGCCCTGTTTATAGGCCGGGAGGGCGACGATCTCCCGGCGCAGGCGGACTGTTGGTCGGTCTGAAGGGCTCACTCGGTGAGTCTACGCCCGGGTATATTCGCAAAGACGAATGAATGTTCGCCCGACTTTGGTCCAACTGGCTCGGTGCTGCCCCCTTTGGCACGACCGAGTGAGATAGTAGGGGCATGGCCAGATTCATTATCAAGCTCATCGTCAATGCGGTGGCCCTCTGGTTCACCGCCCTGCTCGTCACTGGCGTGCACGTCGCACCGTATGCGCCCGACGCGGGAGCGAGCGTCGTCACCTACCTGCTCATCGCGCTGATCTTCGGGTTTGTGAACTCCGTCGTCGGCGGCGTCATCCGCGTCGTGGCTTTTCCGCTGTACATCTTGACGCTTGGCCTGTTTTCGCTGATCGTCAACGGCCTACTGCTGTTACTCGTGGCCTGGTTGTCGGGGTTTCTGGGCTTCGGTCTCGTCGTCGACAGCTTTTGGTGGGGAGTACTCGGCGCCCTCGTGCTCGGCATTATTTCGTGGCTACTCGGCCTGATCGTGCGCCCGGTAACTGCCCGCGACTGAGTCGGGCTGAACCTAATGCGCTGGCCTTTCTGGCAAGCGGATACCCCGCCATAACACGGCCTCGCCGTTCCCATTCCCGACAATGCCGGTCACCGTGTCCCTAAACTCTTGCAGGTTCTCTTGAGGTGACGCGTCGATGAGCCGCGCCGTCTCGCGGTAGGTATCGAGGTGGTGTGCCGGCAGAACGGCCCCGGCCGGAGGTTCCGTCGATGCGAAAACCTCTCGGCGCACGGTGAGGCGATCGTCCGAGTCGATCAGGCTGGCCCCGCCTACCGCGGTGACGATATCGTCGTCGTGCTCAACGGTGAGGGTGCTGACGCCGGGCGGTACCGGCACCGCCGTTTCGGGCGCCCCGAAGGTCGCAACGGCCTGCACGTTGAACGCCCCTGACGCGGCGACCTGCGTGGCTACCAAACCGCCCTGGGAGTGACCGGCCACGACCACGGGGTCACCCGGTTCTATGCCGGCTTTACGCATGGCCTCCATCACCGCCTTGAACGACCCGGCGTTCACCTCGGCTATGGCTTCGACGTTAGCGGTGAGGTCGAAGGGTTCACTGGATGAGACCGCGCTCCAGTCGACCGTTCCACCGATGTACACGGCCCAGGAGGCCTGCCCGCCGTGACCATACTTCTCGATGCGCACCTGAGGCCGCCCCGGAACGGCCTTGGGAATTCGCGCTGCAATGTCGGCGACACCGGTGGGGGCCGCAGGCGTCGCCGCAACGCCGACCGAGCGAACCGTCACCGGCCCCTCCCGAAAAAAACCACCACTACGGGCCGCTTTCAGCACGAGCAGAGCTGTACTGGAAACACCCGTCACGCCCAGACCTGTGTCTCCGAGCACCAGGTCGACCCCCAGGGGCACTCCCACGGCGCCCAAAGCAACGTCGTCGAGGGAGGAGACGAGCAGTTTGGTCATCAAGACCGTCTGCGGGTCCGTGACGACCGCTTGGTCGAAAACGAACCCACTTTCCTTGTCGCGCTTGAGCAGCCCCGACGACATGGCCCAGGTAACGATTCCGAGAGAAAGCGGTGCGGTGGCGAGTAGTCCCAGAAAGAGTGGTGAGGCTCCGAGCAGGAGCATCAGCCTGAGGACAGTGCCGACGTTATGACCCGCCATTGCGCTCCCGAGAACGGCCAGCCGCAGGGCGCTGTGCTCAGCCCAGCCGTACCGTTCCGCGGCAGCCACCAGGGCCTCGGCAAGGTCGCCGCTGCGCTGTTCTAGTTTGTCGAGGGCCCCACTGGCCCAGAGCAGCGGTAGTCCCGCGTCCCGTGGCGTCCATTTCAGGGCCCCGCCAGGGGGATCCAATTGCCGTATTTTGTCCACCCTGGCGCGAAAGCCCCCGACCTCACCCTGGGCATACCGCAGCATCTCGGCTTCGGCCAGTACGACGTCGGTCGATACGACCGTGGTTCCCCCCACCGAGACAGTCAAGTCGCTTCCCCCCGCATCATCGCGGTTCTTCGTCACTGTCCAAGCTCCAACTGGGAAATATTCAACTGCAACTGCTGCTGCGCGTCATCGAGAAGATTCAAGACGCTGCTCAGATCGTGCACAATCTCGCTTATCCGCTCGCGGTAGGCCCGCTGCGCGCTCGACCGCCAGAATTCACTGGGGTCAACATTATTCAACCGCCGTTGCACCAGGGCGACATCACCGATGAGGCTCAGTATGAGCTGCCGTTGACGTCGGAACGCCGGAAGCTGATCGGTGGGAGTGGTAGTCCACACCCCGTCAAGACCGTCCATGACACCTCCGGGTCACGGACGATCGTGGCAGAATCTAGTGCCCATCAGCCCCGATTCGGGCAATCTGTGCACAGACTCCTGAAAGTGGGCGTGTGGAGGACTCAGTATTGGGCATGATTGAGAGTGCTAACAACGCACTTTGAAACAACTTGCACCCGCAATTCGACAGGGAGTCCGATGAGTCACCTACCCGTACAGGTTCTGAGCCCGCTTGATGGCCGCTACAAGACCGCCGTTTCCGATCTGGGCGAGTTCCTCTCCGAAGCCGGTCTCAACCGTGCCCGTATGCGCGTCGAAGTCGAATGGCTGATCACCCTCACTGACCGGAGCCTGTTTGGATCCGCGCCCCTCGCCGCCGAGCAGCAGCGTGCCCTCCGCGCCCTGGTGACCGACTTCGGTCAGGCCGAAATTGACGAACTGGCCGAGCTCGAGGCGACCACCCGTCACGACGTCAAGGCCGTCGAATACCTGGTGCGACGCCGCCTCACCACCCTCGGACTCGACCACATTAGCGAGCTCACCCACTTCGCCGCGACCAGCGAAGACATCAACAACCTCTCGTATGCCCTCACCGTACGCGATGCGGTACAGACGGTCTGGCTTCCCAAGCTGCGCCTAGTCATCGAGGCCCTGCGCAGCAGCGCGCTCGAATTTCGAGCGGATGCGATGCTGGCCCGCACCCACGGGCAGCCCGCGACGCCGACCACCATGGGTAAGGAGCTCGCGGTGTTCGTTTATCGCCTCGAGCGTGTCGCCGCACAGATCGACGCCGGAGAGTACCTCGGCAAGTTCAGCGGAGCCACCGGCACCTTCGCCGCCCATGTCGCTGCCGACCCCGCTGTTGACTGGCCCGCCGTCTCCCGTGGTTTCGTCGAGGGTCTCGGCCTCGGCTGGAACCCGCTCACCACCCAGATCGAATCCCACGACTGGCAGGCCGAGCTGTATTCCCGTGCCGCACACGCCAACCGCATCCTGCACAACCTGGCCACGGACATCTGGACCTACATCTCAATCGGCTACTTCCGCCAGATTCCGCAGGCCGGCGCCACCGGCTCGTCCACCATGCCGCACAAGATCAACCCGATCCGTTTTGAGAACGCCGAGGCCAACCTCGAGCTGTCCTGCGCCATCCTCGACTCGCTCTCCGCAACACTCGTGACCAGCAGGCTGCAGCGTGACCTTACCGACTCGACCACCCAGCGCAATATCGGCGTGGGTTTCGGGCACTCCCTGCTCGCGCTCGACAACCTGCTGCGCGGTATGGGCGAGATCGACATCGATCGAGTGCAGCTAGCAAGCGATCTCGACTCAAACTGGGAGATTCTCGGCGAGGCCATTCAGACCGTGATTCGCGCCGAGGTCTCTGCCGGACGCTCCTCGATTGAGGACCCGTACGCACTGCTCAAGGAGCTGACCCGCGGTAAGCGCATCACGAGCACGGATCTGGCCGCATTCGTGTCAGCCCTCGACATCGGCAACGAAGCCAAGGCTCGCCTTCTGGCGCTGACTCCCGGAACCTACGTCGGCCTCGCCGACCCCCTGGTCGACTACCTGCCGTAGTTAGCCGCCGCTGACACCAACCAGAAAGCACCTCCGTCTCCGCGACGCAGGTGCTTTCTGGTGTCAGTGAACCGTAGGTCAGTGCCCGTTCTGCTCGTCGAGGTCAGTCTGCTCCGAGGCGTTGGGCTTCATGCCGAGCACGAACATGGCAATCACCACGAGCGCCACGATAAACGTCACGCCCAATGCGATCGCCGCTAACATCAAGTCCCGCGTTGTCAACAGAATTGTCAGGGCGACGAACAGCGCCATTCCGCCCGAGATGCCGAGCAGTTCAACGGGCTTCAACCGGTCGGATCGACTGGGCTGCTGCGGGGAGTTTGGCGTGCCGGGAGTATTGGAAGTGGGAGGTTGAGCAATCACAGTGAGTCCGAATCGTTGGGCGCGGTGCTGGTGGGCACGGTTTGTGCAGGGTCTGCGTTGTCACGGCGCTGCCGGGGAGCGTCCCATTTGAGAGACAACCCGGCGATGGGAAGAAATACGACGAGAAAGACCAGGTATGCACCGAACAGGCCGACCGAGACCACGGGGTTGGGCGGCAGCAGCAGAAAGAGGAGGGCCAGCACTGCTGCACCGATTCCGGTGAACAGCCAATCCTTGGCGGGCAGCGCCCGTTTGCGAATGCGGATGCCGGCATAGATTTCCAGGAATCCGGTGACGGCTCCCCAGACGCTCACGAGAAACAGGAAGAAGCCGTGGCCACCGGAGTGAAAGCCGAGGGCGACGCCGCCAGCGACCAGGCTCACGATGCCCTGAATCAAAAACAGGCTGCGGTCGGTGGCCACGGTGAGTGTACGCGGACCGGTCAGAACAAGCAGGAGTCCACTGGCGAGGGCGAATGCTCCGAACACCAACAGCCCCAGATCAGCGGAATGATCCCGATTGAAGGTGATCACCACGGCCGGAACTAGCGCGATCAGGGCACGCCCGACGGGCACGGTCCAGTAACGGGGTCCGACGTTTGATGGTGCCTGGTTGCGCGCCACGCACGACCTCTTTCGTTGCAAATTTTGTCGTACTCAGTCTACGTGGCGAGGCAGCTTCGGGACTGCGAGCCGCCTGCGTGCGACGTGATACTCTCCCCAACGACGCCATCGCTGACGTCGTCATTCTGTAGTGGGAGACGCTGGAGAGCGCCGATCTGTCAGAGAAGCGCAGTTTCTCTAGCTTACTGAGGGGCAGAAGTTGGGCGTTTGTATCGAGTTTTAGGCAGCGTTAGTCATGTGGGCGTCGTTGAGATAACTGTCGAGGTGTTCCTTGATGGTCTTTAATGCCTGGCGCAGCGGGGCTGGTACTGGGGGCGTGGTTGCTGCGATGACTGGCCAAAGCAGCCGGCCTGCAGCTTCGTGTAGAAGAACGCTATGCGTTGCCCATCGGCGGTGAGGACGCAGGTATTGCTGTGTTTACAGCGTTGGATGAGACCGTTAGCGCGGAGTTTGGCGAGGTCGTAGCTCACCTGGCTTGTTTTGTGTTCAATGTCCAGCAGCGGGCTGACCGACGGATCCAGGCGTGGTTAGCGACTACGAGTGGACGCTGTGCGATACCGCTAATTTCGGTGGAACGGCCAGTGTCTGGAAGACGACGCAATAGCGTTCCGTCAAACGGATGAGGGTGGCAATCTGCTCCTCATCCGCATCGGATGTTAACTCGAACCGCATCCTGATGTCCTGAAAGCCGACCGCCGTCTGCTTGTCGACGGCGAGCGTACCGCGAAAATCGAGGTCTCCCTCGGCGTGCACCACACCGGTGACGTCGAGGCCCAGCGAGGACGCGACTGCGGCCAGAGTCACCCCAGCGCAGGCAACGAGTGCCTGAAGGAGCATATCGCCGGAGCACACAGAGAGACCGTCGCCTCCGGTGGCGGGGTGCAAACCAGCCTCCACCAGGGCCTGCCCGGTCTGCACCGAACAACTGATACCCGCGCCCAGTTCACCATTGGCTCGAAGCGTCACCAGCGCGGTGTCGGGGTCGTCGCGGTACTGCTGCTTCAGAGGAGCTTGCACCGTGCGCAGGTCGCTGATAGTCACTGATCATCATCTCCAACTAGTTTCGAAGCGCGCGGTCGGCAACGCTTCCTCCACAGTATCCGCCGGCAACACGAGCTACCGCAGATTGCTCCCATTGTTACCGTGCATGTCCACACGAAGTTGCCGGGGAGCACGTTCCGGTAGCGTGAAGGAATGGTAAACCACGACCGCACAGACAGGGAGTGGGGTTTTCGCACCCGTTCCATCCACGCAGGAAATGTTCCGGATGCGGTGACTGGCGCCAGAGCCATTCCCATCTACCAGACCACGGCCTTCGTCTTCGATGACACCGCCGATGCTGCGGCCCGGTTCGCCCTACAAAAGTACGGCAATATCTATTCCCGCCTCGCCAACCCGACGGTCGCCGCATTCGAGGAGCGTGTGGCAAGCCTTGAGGGTGGGCTGGGCGCTGTCGCTACCTCGAGCGGCCTGTCGGCGCAGTACATCACCTTCGCTTCGCTCGTGGGTTCTGGCGACCACATCGTCGCAGCTGCGAGCCTCTATGGCGGTTCCCTTACGCAGCTTGACACCACGCTGCGTCGGTTCGGAGTGGAGACCACGTTTGTGCCGGGCACAGATGCGGCCGATTATGCCGCTGCGATTACTGACAAGACCAGACTGATCTTCGCCGAGTCCATCTCCAACCCGTCCGGCGAGATCGCCGACCTTGAGGGTCTGGCCGACGTCGCCCACGCCGCGGGTATTCCACTCATCATCGACTCGACCTTTGCCACCCCCTACCTGAACCGGCCAATGGAATGGGGAGCAGACGTGGTCATCCACTCGGCGACGAAATTTCTCGGCGGCCACGGGACCACTCTGGGTGGTGTCGTGGTGGAGTCCGGTCGGTTCGACTGGAACAACGGCAAGTTCCCCCTATTCGATATTCCAGTGCCGGCGTACGGCGACCTCAACTGGTCGGGCAACTTCGGCGAGTATGCCTTTCTCACCCGCCTGCGTGCCGAGCAGCTGCGGGATATCGGACCTGTCCTGGCCCCACACTCCGCGTTCCTCCTCGCCCAGGGCGTCGAAACCCTGGCCTTTCGGATGGAAGCGCACGTCGCCAATGCCAGGATCGTCGCGGAGTGGCTCGAGGCCGATCCTCGAATTGAATTCGTCAATTGGGCCGGGCTGCCCTCGCACGCGCACTTTGACCGCGCACAGAAATACCTGCCGAAGGGACCGAGCTCGATCTTCAGCTTCGGCGTCAGGGGCGGCAGGGATGCCGGGCGCACTTTCATCGAGTCAGTGACCCTGGCCAGCCACCTCGCCAACGTCGGCGACGCGAAGACACTGGTTATTCATCCGGCGTCCACCACTCACGCGCAGCTCACCGAGCAGCAACTTGTTGACGCGAAAGTGTTGCCGGGCCTTGTACGCATTAGCGTGGGGATCGAAGATCCAGACGACATTATTTACGACCTCGACCAGGCGCTGAGCCTAGCAACCGGAGGCAAGCAATGAGCACGGAAGCAGTACCCTCACCATTGGCCAACGGCCCCGCCTGCGAACTGCCAGTGAGTGTGGCCGGCGCGAACCGAGTGAAGTCCCCGCGAACCTGGATCGGCCCCAGCGCCAAGGAACGCCTCAAGATTCTGCAGGGTGCCACGTCGGTCGCCATCGTGGGCGCATCGCCCAACGCGGCGCGGGCAAGCTACTTCGTGGGAACCTACCTGCTGCAGTCCAGCAGCTACCGGGTGTATTTCGTCAACCCGAACGCCGACGAGATTCTCGGCCACAAGACCTACCCCTCTCTTGCCGCACTGCCCGAGGTGCCCGACATCGTCGACGTGTTCCGCCGGGAAAGCGAAATCTCCTCGGTTATCGACGACGCCGTCGCCATCGGCGCTCCGACCGTCTGGATGCAGCTTGGCATTTGGAACCAAGATGCGGCGACCTACGCGCAGAGCCAGGGTCTAACGGTAATCATGGATCGCTGCCTCAAGATTGAGCACGCCCGCTTCAACGGCGGCCTCTATCTCCTTGGCTTCAACACCGGCGTGATCTCGGCGCGAAAGACGGCCCGCTGAGAGCGTCAAATACTCAAGCCGACACTGCCCTCGTTATTTCACCGTTCGACGTCGACCAGCGGCTCTCTGATCACTCGAGAGCCGCTCACCGACTGACCACTAAGCGGATCGCACCCGGTAGTTCGCCCCCTTGTGCTCGTCGGGAAGACGGCCGCCCCGTCCGTGCAACTTATTGCGCAGCGTGCCCTCGACGTACTCCGTCGGGTAGGCACCACGTGCCTGCAGCTCGGGGATGACATAGGTGACGACATCCTCAAACGTTCCGGGGGTGATGGCATAGGCCAGGTTAAAACCGTCCACATCCGTCTCCTCCACCCACTCCTGCAGGGTGTCGGCAATCTCCGCGCCTGAACCAACGATGAACGGGCCGAGGCCGCCGATAGCCGCCAGTCTGGCTATATCGCGGACCTTCCACTCGCTGCCGTCTTCATTCGCCTCCTGATAGTTGGCCACGACGGACTGAATCGCGTTGCTCTTGACATTGCCGATGGGCTCGTCGAGGTCGTACTGCGAGAGGTCGATGCCCATCCAGCCGGACATGAAGACGAGCGCCCCCTCCTCACTGGCATACGAGAGGTAGTCCTGGTACTTGGCCGTCGCCTTCTCCGACGTCTCGTCGGTGATGATCGTGAGGAGGGTGTAGATGCGCGCGGAATAGCGGCCGCGGCCTGCCTTTTCGAGGGCATCCCGAATTTTCGTGACGATGGCCTTCAGCCCAGCCTTGGTCGATGACGCAACGAAGATCGCCTCTGCATTACCGGCAGCGAAGTCGATGCCGCGGGAGGAGGCCCCCGCCTGGTAGATCACCGGTGTGCGCTGCAGCGACGGCTCAGAGAGGTGGATACCCGGGACCGTGAAGAACTTACCGTGGTGGCCGATCTCGTGAACCTTGCTCGGGTCGGTGAACACCCCGGATTCGCGGTCGCGGATGACGGCGTCGTCCTCCCATGACCCTTCCCACAACTTGTACAACACCTCGAGGTACTCGTCCGCGTGGTCATAGCGCGCGTCGTGCTCGAGTTGATCTTCTTGACCCATGTTTCGTGCGGCGGATGGTAGGTATCCGGTCACCACGTTCCAGCCCACCCGCCCATTGGTCAGGTGGTCAAGGGTCGACATCCGTCGGGCGAACGGATACGGATGCTCGTACGCCGTACCAGCGGTCACCCCGAACCCCAGATGATCTGTCACTAATGCCATCGCCGAGACCAGCAGCACGGGGTCATTCACGGGAACCTGCGCACCATGCCGAATCGCGGCCTCATTCGAGCCGCCGTACACGTCGTAGGTGCCCAGCACGTCAGCGATGAAGATGCCGTCGAATCTTCCGCGCTCCAACAGTTTTGCGAGCTCGGTCCAGTAGTGCAGGTCTTTGTACCGCCAGGACTGGTCATCCGGGTGCCGCCACATTCCAGAGGACTGGTGGGCGACACAGTTCATGTCAAAGGCGTTGAATCGTATCTGTCTGGGCATCTGTCTATCGTGACTGTTGAGACCCGAACCGCGGACTATGACGCAACATGGCGTCACACTGCGACACACATTCACGCTCACAGTTCCCTGCGGGGGATCCTTGACTCTGTCTTTGATTATTTTGCGAACGGAACCCGATGAGAACTCAAGAACAGGCCGCACTCGCCGGGCCGTGGCTGACCGACGGTGACCAGGGTGCGAAACATCTCGGCGGGCTGCATCCGGACGAGTTCAAGCTGGCGTTTCGCAATCACGCCGCCGGTGTCGCGGTAATCACCGCCGATGACGGCGATGGCCCGGTCGGCCTGACCGCCACCTCGGTGTTCTCGGTGAGCGCCGAGCCACCGCTGCTGGTGTTCTCCCTCTCGGATCACGCCTCCAGCGCTCCGACAATCCGCCGCGCCGACACTGTTGTCGTGCATCTCCTCGGGGCTGAGCAATTGAACATCGCAAAGCTCTGCGCTACCAGCGGCGTCAACCGTTTCGCCGATACTGAAATTTGGGCCAGGCTCGCTACCGGTGAACCGTATTTCCCGAGCGCCCACGCCTGGATTCGTGGGCGCATCATCAACCGGATGGCCGCCGGCAGTTCCACGATCATTGCCGTGCACGCCCTCGAAGCGACGGTCGCCACCGATCAATGCGGATCCGACCCGCTGGTGTATCACAACCGCACCTGGCACAGCCTCGACGAGCACTCGGCACTGCGGAGCATACCGGGAGCGTGAAAAGCGCCTACATTACGCCGCCTTACCGCCTGTGTGCGCCGCCCGGCGCCGCGCGGTAACGTCAAAGCGATGATCCTTCCCCTCGAGACCGCTGCTGCCAACGACAGCCTCTACTATCCGCCTGCTGGCTTCGTCGACTCCGCCAACGTGGGCTCCGGCGCATGGCCCGCCGCCGCGACTGACCCCGTTGCATTCTGGGAGCGGCAGGCCGATCGCCTCGACTGGGCGGAACGCTGGCACACCGCCCACACGTGGGAGCCGGCCGTCGCCGACGCCAGCGGCGCGCTCGGATCGGACGGGCATCCGCTGCTTTCGATCCCCCGTGCCCAGTGGTTTCTCGGCGGTCGGTTGAACGTGGCAGTCAATTGCGTCGACCGCCACGTCGATGCCGGGCGCGGCGATCGGGTCGCCATCAACTTCGAGGGAGAGCGCGGCGACCGTGAGGTAATCACCTATGCAGATCTCCAGCGCAGGGTTGCGCAAGCCGCGAACGCCCTCATCGCTTTGGGAATCGTGGCGGGCGACCGCGTGGTCGTCTACCTCCCGGTCATACCGGAGACCATTGTCATCACCCTCGCCATTGCCCGGCTCGGCGCCGTGCACTCCCTGGTGTTCGGTGGCTTCTCGGCCGAGGCGCTGCGATTTCGCCTTGAGGACACCGGGGCCAAACTGCTCGTCACCTCCGACGGCCAGTTTCGCCGCGGGGCCGCCGTAGCGGTGAAAGGGCAGGCGGATATCGCTGTTGCGGGCATCGACGCGGTCGAACACGTGCTCGTCGTGCGGCGCACCGGAGACCTGACCCCCAACGTGCCCTGGGCCGCCGGCCGGGATGTCTGGTGGCACGACGTCGTCGACACCGCCGAAGACACCCACGAGGCCGAGTTCTTCGACGCCGAAACGCCCCTCTTCATTATCTACACCTCGGGCACCACGGGCACCCCCAAGGGGCTAGTGCACACGTCGGGAGGCTATCTCACGCAAGCGTCGTGGAGCCACTGGGCAATCTTCGATGCAAAAGACTCCGACGTGTACTGGTGCACGGCCGATCTCGCGTGGGTCACGGCTCACACCTACGTGCTCTACGGCCCGTTCTCCAACGGCGCGACCTCCGTCATTTACGAGGGAACCCCGAACATTCCGCACCCTGGGCGCCATTTCGAGATCATCGAACGCTACGCCGTGACAACCTATTACACCGCTCCGACCCTCGTGCGCACCCTCATGACCTGGTTCCCAGACGGCGTGCCCGCCACCTTTGACCTCTCCAGCATTCGTCTCCTCGGCTCGGTTGGCGAGGCGATAAATCCGCACGCCTGGCTGTGGTTTCGCGAGAATATCGGTGCCGGCACGGCCCCCATCGTCGACACCTGGTGGCAGTCCGAGACCGGAGCGGCAATCGTGGCCCCGCTGCCCGGGGTCACGGCCCTGAAGCCGGGGTCAGCTACCCACGCGCTGCCGGGACTCACCGTGCGCGTGGTCGACGATCAGGGCACGGATACCAAGCCCGGGTCGAGCGGATCCCTCGTGGTCGACGGCACGTGGCCGGCTATGGCCCGCACCGTGTGGGGCAACCCCGAGCGGTACCGCGACGCGTATTGGAAGAAGTACGCCGAGCAAGGCTATTTTCTTGCCGGCGACAGCGCGAAGATCGACGCCGACGGCTACCTGTGGCTGCTCGGACGCAGCGACGACGTCATCAACGTGTCCGGACACCGGCTGTCGACCATCGAGATCGAGTCGGCACTTGTCGCGCATCCCGCCGTCGGCGAGGCCGGGGTTGTCGGCGTTCATGACGAGACCACCGGGCAGGCCATCGCCGCCTTCGTGATCCCCGCTCGGTCACTCTCCGCTGCGGAGTCCGCCGATCCCCGAACCTGGCGTGCCCTCGAAGCGGAACTCTCGCCGGTGCTCCGCTCTCAGGTCACCGTCCAGATCGGAGCGATCGCTAAGCCGAGGGAGATCGTGGTGGTACCCGACCTGCCTAAGACTCGATCGGGCAAGATCATGCGTCGCCTGCTCGGCGATCTCATGGACGGACGCGAACTGGGCGATACAACGTCGCTGCAAGATGACACGGTGCCGCTCCAGCTCAGACAGATCCTAGACGCCAGGCGCTCACCGGGCCAACCGCGTCAACGCCCGATACAGCGTCAACGGTGAGCTCATCAAAATGAAAATCGCATGAAGAATCCACAGACGTAGTTGCTTCCTCGGCCAGTGTTTCCATCGTTTTCTGGCCAACACCTCGGGATCTACAGCGAGCTAACCGCCGGCGACCATGTCGGCGAAACGGGAGTAATGGCCGTGGAAGGCGACCGTGACGGTCCGGGTCGGGCCGTTACGGTGTTTGGCCACGATGAGGTCGGCCTCACCGGCACGCGGGTTGTCTTTCTCGTATGCGCTCTCACGATGCAACAGAATAACCATGTCGGCGTCTTGCTCGAGCGAACCGGACTCACGAAGGTCGCTGATGGCCGGCATCTTGTCGGCGCGCTGCTCCGGCCCACGGTTGAGCTGCGAGAGCGCGATCACGGGAACCTGCAGCTCTTTCGCGAGCAACTTGAGGGCTCGCGAAAACTCACTGACCTCTTGCTGGCGTGACTCGACCTTTTTACCGCTCGTCATGAGCTGGAGGTAGTCGATGATGACCATCTTGAGGCCAACCCGCTGCTTGAGCCGACGGCATTTTGCCCGAATCTCGACCAGGGTCATGTTGGGGCTGTCGTCGATGTACAGTGGCGCGTCGTTGATGCGACCACGTGTGGCCGCGATCGTCGTCCAGTCACGGGCCTCGACGGTTCCCTTGCGCATACTCTGCAAAGGAACGGATGCCTCGGCCGCGAGCAAGCGCATGGCAATTTCGCTGCGTCCCATTTCGAGTGAGAAGAAAATGCTGGGCATGTTGTTGTGGATCGACGCCGAGCGAGCGAAGTCAAGCGCCAGGGTGGACTTTCCAAGGGCCGGACGGGCAGCGACGATGATGAGCTGACCGCCGTGGAATCCGTTGGTGAGTTCGTCAAGATCGGCGAAGCCGGTGGGCACTCCGCTCATCTGGCCGTCCTTGAGCTTGGCCGCCTCGATCTCCTCGATCGCGGCGGTGACAGCATCGGTGAGCGGAACGTAGTCTTCGGTTTCGGTGCCGCCGGTGACCGAGTAAATCTCGGCTTGGGCCGTGTTGACGAGGTCGAGCACTTCGCCCTCGCCGGCATAGCCCATTTGGGCAATGCGGGTACCAGCCTCGACGAGACGGCGCAGTAGGGCACGCTCGGCCACGATGGTCGAGTAGAAGCCAGCATTGGCTGCTGTGGGCACCAGGCTCGTCAGGGTGTGCAGGTAGTCGGCGCCGCCGGCCCTGGATAGTTCACCGAGCTTGGTGAGCTCGTCGGTGACCGTGATGACGTCGGTGGGCTCGCCCTGCGCGTAGAGCGAGAGAATAGCGTCGAAAATGATCTCGTGCTTGGGAATGTAGAAGTCTCCGCCGCGCACGGTCTCGACGACATCGGCAACGGCGTCTTTGCTGAGCATCATGCCGCCGAGGGCACTCTGTTCAGCGAGCAAGTCGTGCGGAAGCGCACGCTCCGACTTCCAGGCTTCGGCGGGTCGTTCGGCACGGTTCTGATCGACGGCGCCGCCGCGGGCTGACGAACCGTACTCGTTTGACGTTGGCTGGTTGGCCAGGCCCAGGTGAGCGATCGACACTCGGTACCTCTTTCTTCGTGTGCTTGGGGTTATCCCTGTGCTTTCAGGTGTACCAGGACCCGCCGACACGGGCCGCGATGCACCAGCGTTAGCGAGAAACCGGCACTGGTTCACCCTAAGTAGGAAGCGCCAGCCCCACAAACCCCCCTGTGGATAACTCTGTGGAGAATCTGGGCGAAACGCCGTACAGATTGTGCAGAACCTGTGCACTCAGTTGTGGATAGATTGTCGAAGGTGACCAATTAAATCGATCTGATCAGGTAATTAAGTGACAGACGAGGCTGTGAATAAAGTAGCCTCAATCAACCCTTGAACCTTGACGCTACGAATGCTCACCTGTGCACAAAAGCGTTGCGTCTATCCCCACAAAATGGCCCTTAACGCCACATAGCGGAGGGTTCCTTTCGGAACCCTCCGCTATGGAAGAGGTAAACCTACCGGTACAGCTGGTACCGCCAGGATCGACCTTACTTGCCAACGACCTTACTTGGCAGCGACCACCACGAGGGTGATCGTGGCACTGAGCTCGTCACGCAGACGAACCGTTGCCGTGTGCTCACCGGTCAGCTTGATCGGGTTGAGCTCAATCTTGCGCTTGTCGACCGTGCCGAGACCGGCGGCTGCGACGGCGTTAGCCACATCCGTGGTCTTGACCGAACCGAACAGGCGTCCACCGGCGCCGGCCTTGACGACCAGGGTCACCTTGGTGTTCTCAAGTTTGACCTTAAGAGCCTCGGCCTCTTCGAAGGTGGCGTGCTCGCGCGCTGCGCGGGCGGCCTTGATCTGCTCGATCTGCTTCTCGCCACCGCGGGTCCACGCCACAGCGAAGCCCTTGGGAACGAGGTAGTTACGAGCAAACCCGTTCTTGACGTCTACAACGTCGCCGGGTGCACCGAGGCCGGAGACCTCATGCGTCAGAATCAATTTCGACATTTGGTTTCCTTACCGGCCTGAGCCTGCGTAGGGCAGCAAGGCCATTTCGCGGGCGTTCTTGACGGCACGGGCGATGAGGCGCTGTTCCTGAACGGAAACGCCTGTGATGCGACGGGCGCGGATCTTTCCACGCTCGGAGATGAACTTGCGCAGGGTGGGGACATCTTTGTAATCAATGACACCAACCCGAATCGACTTCGCGGGAGCGGCGTTCTTGCCACCCTTAGCTCCGCGAAGCGGCTTGCGGCGGTCGCCGCTCGACTTTCCAGCCATGATTTCCTTACTTTCTCAAAAGAAGACGTTAGCTACGCGCGAGGCGAGCTTAGAAGGGGGTCTCGTCGCTGAAGTTACCGGGGCTGTTCCAGACGTCCCCACCGGATGCTGCTGGTGCAGCCGTCCTGGCGGGGGCGCTCGGAGCCCACGGCTCATCATTGCCCTGGCCGCCGACAGCGGGAGCGCCGCTTCTGGGACCGGAGGACTGCGCGCGAGTGAGGGAAGCGGTGGCGTAGCGCAGCGAAGGACCGATTTCGTCAATCTCGAGCTCCATGCTCGTGCGCTTTTCACCTTCCTTCGTCTCATACGAACGCTGCTTGAGACGCCCGGAAGCGATGACACGCGACCCCTTAGTCAATGAACCTGCCACGTGCTCGGCGAATTCACGCCAAACGCTCGCACGCAGGAACAGCGCGTCGCCATCTTTCCACTCGTTGGCCGCACGATCGAACGTACGCGGAGTGGATGCGATGGTGAAGTTGGCAACCGCCAGCCCGTTCTGCGTGTACCGCAGTTCCGGATCGCTGGTGAGGTTGCCCACCACGGTGATTACGGTCTCGCCAGCCATGGGCTACTTGTCGCTTGCCTTGTCGGCAGCAGCAACCGGAGCCTTAGCAGCAGCAGGCTTGGCGGCAGCAACCTTCGCTGCGACAGCAGCGGTAGAAGCGGCAGCAACCGGAGCGGCAGCTTCAACCTTCGCGGCAACCGGAGCAGCAGCGGCCGGAGCAGCAGCAACCTCGGTAGTAGCGGGCTTCGCAGCAGCGGCAACCTTAGCGGCCGGTGCAGCGGCGGCTGCAGCAGCAGCTTCTGCCTTGGCTGCGATGACCTTCGGGTTGGCAGCCTTGCGGGCAGCCTTCTCGGCGGCCAGCTTGCTCGCGACGACGACCTGAGCGATGCCCTCTTCGGCACGAAGCACCTTGGTGCGCATGACGGCTTCGGACAGGCTCAGCTGACGGTCGAGCTCGACCGTGGCTGAGGGGTTCGCGGTGAAGTCGACAACGGCATAAATGCCTTCGGTCTTCTTGTTGATCTCGTAAGCGAGACGACGACGACCCCAGACATCAACCTTGTCAATGGTTCCACCATCGTTGCGAACAACGTTGAGGAACTTGTCAAGGCTGGGAGCTACGGTGCGCTCATCGATCTCGGGATCGAGGATTACCATTAGTTCGTACTGATGCATGACTAACCCACCTCCTTCGGACTAAAACGGCTACAGACTTTCTGCAACAGGAGGGTTGTGCATGTGCTGCCTGCGCTAGTCCGGGAATCCGGCACGCAGGCAACCTGCCCAGTCTACCGGATGCCGGCGGCTTGCGCCACCGCATCCGCTTACCTGCGCCGTCACCGCTACTTGGCCAGGGTTGCGTTGGCGGCGTCCTGCGCGGCACGCACCCCGGCATCAACGGCTGTGCGCCCCAAGAACACCTCGTCGAGCAGTGGACGCATGGCATTTTCGGCGGCCGGCCAGCCAACTCCCCGCGGTGCTGGCGCTGTGCCGGCGGCCAACACGTCGTAAAACGGGCTGATGTCAACGTTTTGGTCGGCCCAGTACTGCGCGTAGGCGGGCTGCGCGGCCAGCACTGCGGGCGAGGCCGACCCGGAGGTTCCGATGTACGTGGACCCCGCGGTACTTCCAAGCCATTCCAGAACGCGCAGGGTTTCGGCCGGGTGTTCTGACGCCGCGTTACCCGCCGCTGTGATTCCGTCGACACCACTGATGGCACCCGCCGGACCGCTCGGCAGCAACGCAACACCCCAGTCGAAGTTGGCGCCGGAACTCACGTTGGCGAGGTTGTAGACACCACTCTGGAACAGGGCCATTTTTCCTTGCAGAAACTGGTCGCGGCTGAAGTCGCCGTTGGTGTTCGTGTCCGCGGCCGACGGGGAGACATGCCATTTATTCATAAGGTCGACCAGATACCCGACGGAAGCGATGCCGGCGTCGGACGCGAACGCATACTGACCGGCGTCGTCCTGAAACTCAGCACCGTTGGAAGCCAGGTAATTCAGCAACATCGCTTGCATGTCGTAGCCGGCGTTGTAGCCGTACTGGCTGAGGTTGGTTCCGTCAAAGTCCGCGCTGTCAGCCGTGTTGCCGTTGTAATCCTTGGTGAGTTTTTGCAAGGCCGGAATGAGCGTGTCGTTTTCTCCGGTGGGGTCCCAGGTCAACGCGGTGATGTCCTCGGGCGACAGGCCAGCCTCACCCAGGAGCTCGGCGTTGTAGAAAACGGCGATCCCCGGGTCGGCCAGCTGGGGAACGCCCCAGAGGATGCCGTCACGGGTGTATTGCGTAACGACGGACGGAGCCCAGCCGGCCTGAGCATCCGCTGAAATGGATGCCGTGATGTCGAGCAGCGCGCCGGCATCGGCGTAGGCGGGGTAGCTGCCGCCGTCGAGCCAGAAAACATCGGCGGCGCCGCCTCCCGCCACATCGGTGCGGAGCTTTTCAAAGTAGTCAGCCCACGGCACGACCTCGACGGCCACGTTGATATCGGAATTGTCCTGTTCGAAGGCGACAAACGATTTCTCGTAGGCTGCGGCAACCTGGTCATCCCAAAGCCGCACCGTCACGGTGGTTTGCTCGTTCGCGGTCTGCTGACCGGAGCGGGAGTTCAAAGCTGCAACCACTCCGACGATGACGAGAACCACAGCGGCGGCGCCGGCGGCAATAATGGTGGAACGCTTGGCCATGATGTCCTTTTTTAACGGATTGAACTGCACGTCGATGGCCTAGCCTACGCAGATCCCGCGATGGTGATCGACCGCACGAAGCTGCGCTGGAACAACAGGAACAAAACGAGCAGCGGAACCAGTGCCAGGGTCGTGGCCGCCATTACGAGGGTCCAGTTGCCGTTGAACTGACTCTGCAGGCTCGCCGTGGCCACGGTCACGACCCGCCACTCGGTGCCGGAGGCGACCACGAGCGGCCACATGAAACTGTTCCAGTGACTGACGATGGTGATCACGGTCAGGGTTGCGATGATCGGGCGCGACAGCGGAACGACAATTTCAACCAAAACGTCGAGGGTATTCGCACCGTCGAGTCGGGCAGCGTCGATGAGTTCTTGGGGAATACCACGAAAGTATTCGCGCAGAAGAAAGATTGCGTACGGCGATGCGAACGCAAACGGCAGCACGAGGCTCCAGAACGAGTTGCGCAAGCCAGCCTCGGTCATCATCAGGTAGAGCGGCACGACGAGCACGACCGGCGGAATCATCAGGGTTGACAAATACACCCAGAAAAACACCTCACGGCCCGGAAAATCGACCCGGGCAAAGGCGTATGCGGCCAGGATCGAGCAGATGAGTTGCCCGACCAGAATGAGCACGGCTGCCAACATCGTGATCAGAATGGCGCGGCCAAATTGTGCAGGGCCGTTCAGTAGCAGCGCAAAATTTTCCAGGGTGAACGGGTCAGGCCAGCTCAGCACCGACTGCTGGGCGAACTGCTCGCGGGTCTTGAACGCGGTCAAAATGCTCAACAGAAACGGCCCAAGGGTGAATAACGCGCCGAGTATCAGCACCAGATAGACGGCGCCCGTTGAAAAGAATTTAGTCCATTTCATAGGTGACCCTCCGGCGAAAATACAGCTGCTGGGCCAGGGTGATGACCACCAGAACGACCAGCAAAACGATCGCCATAACGGCGGCGCGGCCGAGGTCGAAGGCGTCGAAGGCTTCGTAGTAGATGCGGGCGGCGACGACATCCGTTGATCGGGCAGGGCCACCCTGGGTGAGCGCGTACACCTGGTCGAAGACCTGAAAGGCCGAAATGACCGTTGTCACGAGCACGAAGAACATGGTTGGACGAAGCAGTGGCAGCTTGATGAACCAGAACATCTTCAGCGCTCCAGCTCCGTCGATGCGGGCCGCCTCGAGAATCTGCGCGGGAATGTTGAGCAGCCCAGCCATAAAGAACAGCGTGACGTAGCCCACGTTGGTCCAGATTACGACGGCGGCCACAGCCGGTAGGGCCAGGGCCGGATCGCTCAGCCACTCCACGCGCTGGCCGAGCAGGGTATTCAGGGCACCGTCGGTGGGGGCAAGAATCCACTTCCAGACAACACCCAAGGCCAGGGGGGCGCCAATCCACGGCAACACGTAAATGGTACGAAACCAGGCAGAGCCTGGCAATCCGCGAGTGAGCAGCGTGGCAGCACCGAGCCCGATCAGGGTCTGAATGGGCACCACGAGTGCCACGAAAATCAAGGTAACCAGCAGAGAATTACCGAAAACTCCGTCGGTGAGAACGGAACGGTAGTTGTCGAGGCCGACATAGTCAATCGGGCCAATCAGGTCCCAGCTCTGAAAGCTGAGCCACAGCACAACGAGCACCGGGAGCAGGAGAAAACAGACCACGCCGAACAGACTCGGCGCGAGCAAGGAATACCCGGTGATCGCGCTGCGCCTACGAAAGCTGCGCTGGCGAAGACTGCTTCTATTGGCCACGCCCCGCCCACCATTCCAGCAACCGGCGGGTGGCTTCCTCCTCGCTGAGCGGTCCATCGTCGAGCCGCTGCTCGAGCAGGTAACGATAGGCCTCGCCGACCTCGCGCCCCGGCAGCAGGCCGAGGATGGCCATAATCTGCTCCCCGTCGAGAGCTGGGCGCACGGCACCGAGCTCTTCCTGCTCGTTCAGGGTGGCAATGCGCTGTTCTAAGTCGTCATAGGCGAAGCCGAGCCGATCGGCCTTGCGCCGGTTGCGCGTCGTGACATCGGCACGGGTGAGGATATGCAGCCGCTCCAGCTGGTCACCGGCATCGCGCACGTAGCGACGAACGGCGGAGTCGGTCCAGGCACCCTCGGTGTAACCGAAGAATCGCAGGTGCAACTCAATCAGCCGGGACACCGCGTTAATGGTGTCGTTGTCAAAGCGCAGGGCCCGCAATCGCTTTTTGGCGAGCTTGGCGCCGACCACGTCGTGGTGGTAGAAGCTGACGACCCCGCCGGGTTCGAGCTTGCGGGTGGCGGGCTTGCCGATGTCGTGCAGCAGCGCGGCCAGGCGCACGATCAGGTCGGGGGCCTCTAGATTGCCACGCGATTTCTCGTAGCCCATCGCCTGCTCCAGCACGGTCAGGGTGTGCTGGTAGACGTCTTTGTGGTGGTGGTGTTCGTCGATCTCCAGCCGCAGGCCGGGAATCTCGGGCAGCACGATCTCGGCCAGCCCCGATTCCATGAGCACCTCGATGCCGGCGCGCGGGTCTGCCGAGACGAGCAGTTTTGAAAGTTCGTCTCCGATGCGTTCCGCCGAGACAATACGGATGCTCTCCCGCATCTTTTCCATGGCCAGTGCGGTGTCCAAATCCAGCGTGAAACCGAGCTGACCGGTGAACCGGGCAGCGCGCAGCATCCGTAATGGATCGTCGCCAAACGACACCTCCGGGGTGCTCGGGGTGCGGAGGCGCTGGGCTAAAAGGTCGTCGATGCCCCCGGCCGGGTCGACCAGGGTCAGTTGCGGCAAGCGCAGGGCCATGGCATTGACCGTGAAGTCGCGACGCAGCAGGTCGGGTTCGAGGCTCGTACCAAACACCACGTCGGGCTTGCGGGTCGTTTTGTCGTAGCTGTCGGCCCGATAGGTGGTGATCTCCACTGTTTCGCCGGCGAGGCTCGCGCCGATCGTGCCGTAGGCCCGGCCGATGTCCCACTGCGCTTCGGAGAGCGGCTTGACGAGCGCGAGAATCTGGTCCGGTGTGGCGTCCGTGGTGAAATCCAGGTCATGCAGCGTTCGATTGAGAAAGGCGTCACGCACCGGACCGCCCACCAGGGCTAGCTCATGGCCGGCCGCCGCAAATGCGTTCGCCAAGCGGGACACGGTGGGAGTGGCAGCCAAGTCCCCCAGTCGCGCGAGGGCTGCCGCGACGCTCTGCATATGCTCCATATTAGTTGTCAGATCGCCGCACAAAGACGCGCAGGCGGCGGCTACCAGCTGGCACGCCGTAGAATCCCCCTATGGTGGCCGAGTCAGATTCTGCGCATCGGCCCGCGCTCTCGGTTGCCGAACGCACTGCCGTGCGCCCGGCGCCGCGCACACATCGTCGTCAACGGATGCGCCCGGTTGCGGCTTTTTTCGTGGCTTTCTTCACCCTCGCGTCGCTGATCCTGTTCCCCTCATTGGCACCGACCGCCGCCCAGGCCGCCCAGCGCGAGACCACGCGCACCGCGACGACTCCGCCGGATTCAGTCGGAATCACCGTGACGCCGAGCACGTCGTCCGTGCTGACCCCCGGTCAAGACTTGGCGCTGACCCTGACCCTGCATAACAACACGGATGCCGCTGTACCGGTTGGCACCGTCGATATCTACCTCGCCGGGCTGGCCCTGACCACGCGAACCGCACTCGATTCCTGGTTGCGACCCGATAAAGACTCGAACTCGGGCGACCTGCTGCTCAGCCTGCCGACCACGGAGATCATCCCGGTGGGAGCAAGCACCAGCCTGTCGATCACCGTCCCCGCCGCATCCGTTGGATTGACCGAGCAGAACGCATGGGGAGCGCGCGGCGTCGCTGCCGTTCTGCGGATCGGGGAAACGGTGCGCGCCGAGGGACGCGGCACTTTTGTCTGGTCCCAGGGCAGCGTCCCCACTCCCGTCGCGGTGGCGTCGATCATGCCCATCACGGTGCCTGCTGGCGCGACAGGCCTGATCACCGCGAAGGAACTCGAGTCGTACACCAGCTCGGTGGGCCTGCTGACCAGCCAATTGGATTCCGTCTTTAATGCGCCGTCACTGACAATCGCCATCGACCCGCAGATCATCGCATCCATTCGCGTGCTCGGCACCGCGGCGCCCGTCTCGGCTCTGGCCTGGCTGGATCGCTTGGCCACAGCGAGCAACGACATTTTTCCGCTCGCCTACGCGGATGCCGACATCTCGCTGCAGGCGCAGGCCGGCGCCACGGCAGTGCTGACACCGACCTCGTTCGACCCGGCGATTGACCCCAGTTTGTTCGTCGTACCCGCAGAGGCGCCCGGGGCGGAGCCGAGTGTCACGGATATGCCCAGCGTCACGTCCCACACATCTTCCCAAGCCTCCGCCACCCCAACCCCTTCTCCCACGGTTTCGCCGGGCGAAACGGTGATTCCCACAACGAGCGACCTGCTCGCCTGGGAATACACGAGCACAGAAATCGCCTGGCCGGCGGCTGGCAACGTTGCCAGCAGCGATCTCGACGTGTTTGCCGCGAGCGGCCAGACCACGACCATCCTCTCGAGCGGCAATGTGCAGCAGTCCGACGCCTTCACCCCGAACACGGCGCTCACGTTGCCGACCGGGCTCGGCCTGGTCAGTGATTCGGCCCTGTCGAGGGCCATTCGCACCGCCGCGGAGGCTGCCAGTGACGAGGACTGGCGTGCCAGCATGGCGGAGGCGGCATCGTTGCTGGCCATCGTGTCGGCCGAGAACCCCGATTCGGCACGCACCCTGCTCGTCACCTTCGACCGAAGCCGTACCACCAGCACTAGCCGGGTCGGGCAGACGATGGCTGCCCTCGATGGGCTGGCCTGGGCAAACACCGCCCTCCTGCAGTCAGCCCTGACCGCTACGCCGGCGCCAACGGTGACCTTCGACGACGAGTCGATCGCGGCCAGCCGGGTCGCCGCCGCACGCTCACTTCTTGATAATGAGGCTGCCGTCACTGATTTTGCAACGATCCTCGCCGACCCCGTGCTGATCACCGCCCCGCAGCGTCTTGGTCTGCTCGCCCTGTTTTCCACCTCGTGGACGTCACAATCGTCTCTCTGGCAGGAGCAGGTGGCAACCAGTTTGGCCACCTCCGTCGATCTCCTGCACGCCGTGACCGTGACCACACGCGGACCAATTGTCGTGGTCGGCAGCAACGTCGACCTACGCATCACCCTCACCAACGCACTGGATCAGACCGTCACCGTGCGCACGGAGGTTGTGCCATCCAACGGGCGCCTCGTTGTCGGCGATACCCTCGCGACCACAATTCAGCCCAACTCCGCTCAGGCGGTGTCTGTGCCGCTGAGCGCTGCCGTCGGTAATGGCGACGTCGTTCTGCGGGTCACCCTGTTCACCCTGACGGGCACGCCACTGGGCCAGCCAGCTCCGATCGACGTCAGCGTGCGCGCTGATTGGGAGGGCCTTGGCGCGAGCATTTTCGCCATTCTGGTCGTCGGGTTCTTCGGATTCGGCATCTGGCGCAATATTGTGCGTCGACGCCGCGAGAACGCGGCCGAGGTACCCGCAGCGGCATTCGTTTCTAAAACGACACACCCGACGGAACCGCATGTCTGACGCCATCGCGGGGCCGGGCAGCGACAAGCCAGGCGGTATCGGCCGGGCCAGCGCCTTTCTGGCCTCGGGCACGATCGTGTCGCGCATTCTTGGCTTTGTGAAAGTCATCGTTTTGACCGCCATCATCGGCGCGGTCGGCGCCACCGCCGACACGTTCTCGATCGCCAATCAACTGCCCAACACGATCTATACGATCGTGGCCGGTGGCATCCTGACCGCCGTTCTGGTGCCGCAAATTGTTCGAGCCACCGTGCACGCAGATGGCGGCACGGCCTACATCAACAAGCTGCTGACCCTGGCATTGGTCATTCTTTTCACGGCGACCCTCGCGGCTACGCTGTTGGCGCCGGTGATAACCGGGTTCATCGGACTAAACCTTCCCGAAAACCAGAAGGCACTCGCCGTAGCGTTCGCTTACTGGTGCTTGCCGCAAATGTTCTTCTATGGGCTCTACACGCTGCTCGGCGAGGTGCTCAATGCTCGAAAATCTTTCGGGCCGTTCACCTGGGTGCCCGTACTGAACAACGTCGTCGCCATCATCGGCCTCGTCGTCTTTGCGGCCCTGTTCAGTCCCGACCCAGCTGGTGATCGGTCGGCCGCCGATATCACAGCAGCCATGGTGGCCATTCTCGGCGGCAGCGCCACCCTCGGTGTCATCGTGCAGGCCGTCGTGTTGTTTTATTTCTGGAAGCGTATCGGCCTGCGCTTTCGCCCCGACTTTCACTTTCGCGGCGTTGGCCTGGGAACCGCAGGCAAGTTGGCGAGCTGGACCTTCGGAATGCTGCTCCTGACGACCTTCGCCGGCATCGTCGAAACGCAGGTTGTCACGCTCGCGCACGGTAAGGCATCCGTTGCGGTGCTCGCGACGGCGTGGCTGATCTTCATGCTGCCGCACTCCGTGATCACCGTGTCGGTTGCGACGGCCTACTTCACCCGCATGAGTGAGCACGCCTCGCTCGGGAATTGGGCACTACTGAAAGCGGATGCCTCCAGCGCGATTCGGGGAACGTCACTTTTGATCGTGCTCGCGGCAGCCGTCATCGCGGTCTGTGCCTATCCGTTCGCCGCGGTCTTCGTTCCCTTCGACCAGGTGCCGGCCGTCGGCAACGTCATCCTGGCCTTCATAGTGGGACTGGTACCGTTCTGCGTGCTGTTCGTGTTGCAGCGCACGTTCTACGCCATCGGTGACACCCGCACGCCGTTCTTTTTCACCCTGTTTCAGGTCGTTCTACTGATCGGCGCCGTGCTGGCCTGCTCGTTCCTGCCCACCGACACGATCGCGGTCGGCATCGCCGCGTCGATCACCATGACCGGCACCCTGCAAGCCATTCTGGCCGCGACCTTGCTGCGACGCCGACTGGGCGGCATCGACGGGCGTCGCATCCTGCGTAGCCTCGTGAAATATCTCGTCGCTGCGATCATTCCAGTCGGCCTGGGCCTCACCGTGCTCGGCACCCTCGGCGTCGCCAGCACTGACGACTTCGCCGTCGCTTCGCGGTTCACCGCCATGGTGTCTATGCTCCTGATCGGCCTAGTCATGACCGCCGCCTACTTCGGCCTGCTGCTGCTCATGCGCAGCGCAGAGCTCACAGCGTTCCTCACACCCTTGCGGGCGCGCTTGCACCGCTGAATACCCGGATAGCCAGCGGGAGCCACAGCGCCCGTCTGAGCGCCGCCCCCATTTCACCGGGTGAACCACGGGCTTGAGCGGCGCCGCTCAAGCTGGGAGGGCTTGGAATAGCATCCGCTTAGGATGTGTTGTATCGAAACGTGAGGCTGGTTATTGCCCGTCTTGCCCCATTGCAAGGAGTGTGCGCGTGCGTCAGATTATCATCATCGGTTCAGGGCCGGCCGGTTACACCGCGGCGATCTATGCCGCAAGGGCCAACCTCAAGCCACTACTGATCGCCAGTTCTGTTGAGGCCGGCGGCGAATTGATGAACACCACCGACGTAGAGAATTTTCCCGGTTTTCCGGAGGGTGTCCAGGGCCCAGACCTCATGACCAAGATGCAGGAACAGGCCGAACGGTTCGGCACAGAGGTCGTCTATGACGACGTCGAATCGATCGATCTGTCCGGCCCGATCAAGACGGTCGCCCTCGGCAACGGTGACGTCGAACAGGCACTCGCCGTTATTTTCGCCACCGGGTCGGCATATCGCAAGCTCGGCCTCAGCGACGAAGAGCGCCTGTCAGGCCGCGGCGTGTCCTGGTGTGCCACCTGCGACGGTTTCTTTTTCAAGGGCAAGGAGATCGCCGTCATCGGTGGCGGCGACTCGGCCATGGAAGAAGCAACGTTCCTCACCCGGTTCGCCTCTAAGGTGCACGTCATCCACCGCAAGGGTGAGCTGCGAGCCTCGAAGATCATGCAGGAGCGCGCCTTCGCCAACGACAAGATCGAGTTCATCTGGAACTCCGAGGTCGTCGGTATCACCGGTACCGAGGCCGTTGACGGCCTCACCCTGCGCGATACCGTCTCCGGAACCGAGACCAGCCTCCCGGTCGGCGGCGTGTTCGTGGCGATCGGCAACGACCCGCGCACGCACCTCGTGCACAAGCAGCTCGACCTCACCCCCGAGGGCACCATTGCCGTCGCCGGCCGGTCGTCACTGACCAGCCAGGCCGGCGTGTTCGCCGCCGGCGATGTCATTGATTCCAGCTACCGCCAGGCCATCACCGCCGCCGGCTCCGGCTGCGCGGCCGCCCTCGACGCCGAGCACTACCTCAGCACCCTTCCCCGAGACTTGCTGGCACAAGCCGGCGACACCGAACTCGCATCCGTTAATTAAGGAGAACAATATGACCGCACGATCCGTCACCGAAGCCAACTTCGAACAAGAAGTCATCAACAACGAGAAGACCGTTCTGGTGGACTTCTGGGCCGAGTGGTGTGGCCCCTGCCGCGCCGTCAGCCCGATCCTCGACCAGATCGCCTCCGAGAACTCCGACAAGCTCGACATCGTCAAGCTCAACGTCGACGAGCACCCGGCCCTGGCCGCCAAGTACCAGATCACCTCCATCCCCGCGATGAAGGTCTTCCAGAAGGGTGAGGTCGTCAAGACCGTCATCGGCGCCAAGCCGAAGCCCCAGCTGGAAAAGGACCTGGCCGACTACCTGGTCTAATCCATACAGGCACGAGACAACCCGCCCGGTTTCGACCGGGTGGGTTTTTTCGTACCTGGCGCCACCCCATACGATGAAGTGAACAGCAGAACGGATGTGACGTGACAAATCAGGGTTCCACTGACGCCAGTACCAAGCAGACCAAGACCGGTACTGCGCAGGCCGGAAACAACCTCGACCCGTGGTACCACCACTACGCCGAACGGGCCGCGGGTCTGAAGGCCTCCGAGGTGCGTGCCCTCTTTGCCGTCGCCTCACGCCCCGAGGTGGTTTCGCTCGCCGGCGGCATGCCATACGTTGCAGCCCTGCCGCAGGATCTCGTCATCAACGCCATGGATCGCGTCATGCGCGAGAAGGGGGCCACAGCCCTGCAATATGGCTCTGGTCAGGGAGTTCCCTTGCTCCGTGAGCAGATTCTCGACGTTATGGCGCTCGAGGGAATCAAGGCGAACGCCGACGACGTGGTCGTCACCACCGGCTCCCAACACGCCCTCGAACTGGTCAGTAAGTTATTTTTGGACCCCGGCGATGTTGTTATTTCTGAGGGCCCCAGCTACGTCACCGCGATGGTGATCTTCAAGTCATACCAGGCCGAAGTCGACCATGTGCCCATGGACGAGAACGGCCTCATCCCGCAAGCGCTGCGCGAGCACATTGCTACGCTGAAGGCGGCCGGGCGCACGATTAAGTTTCTCTACACGATTCCGAGTTTTCACAACCCGGCCGGCGTGACCCTCAGTTGGGAACGCCGCCTGGAGATTCTCGAAATCTGCCGCTCGAACAATATTCTGGTTCTCGAGGACAACCCGTACGGCCTGCTCTACTTTGATAAGCCAGCCCCGGATGCCATCCGCTCGCTCGAGCGCGACGGTGTCGTCTACTTGGGCACCTTCTCCAAGACCCTCGCCCCCGGTTTTCGGGTGGGCTGGGCACTCGCCCCGCACGCGATCCGCGAGAAACTTGTGCTCGCCAACGAAGCGGCAGTGCTCTCCCCCAGCTCCTTCACCCAAATGGTCATCTCGGAATATCTCTCCACGGCCGATTGGAAGGGGCAAATCAACACCTTCCGCGGCGTCTATCACGAGCGCAAGAACGCCATGCTCTCTGCCCTCACTGAGTACCTGCCCGACCTGACCTGGACCAATCCCACGGGAGGATTCTACGTCTGGGTGAGTCTGCCAGAGCGGCTCGATTCCAAGGCCATGCTGCCCCGCGCGGTCAAGGAACTCGTGGCCTACACGCCAGGCACGGCGTTCTACGCCGACGGTGATGGTCGCCAGAACATGCGCCTCGCCTTCTGCTATCCCACGCCGGATAATATTCGGGTGGGCATCCGACGTCTCGCAACCGTGATTCGCGGCGAGCTCGATTTGCTCGACACCTTCGCCGGTACTGGCTCGCTCGGTGCCGCCCCCGATCGCCCAGGAGCCCAGAACCAGCGCTTCGGCGGCCCGCCCGCCAATATCTCCTAAATTCGCCTAACTACCCATACTGAGCTAGGAAATATACCTGATCATGAGCGAATTCACCGCACTTAACATCATTGTGCTGGCCGGCGGCATCTCCCACGAACGTGATGTGTCACTACGCTCCGGCCGACGGGTAGCGGATGCCCTCACCGACGCCGGTCACAAGGTCACCGTACTCGACCCCGGCGCGAACCTGCTCACCACCCTGCGCGATACGGCGCCCGATCTCATCTGGCCTACCCTGCACGGCGCCACCGGCGAAGACGGAGCACTGCTCTCACTGCTGGCCACCACGGGTATTCCGTTCCTCGGGTCACGCGGACCGGCGGCCGCACTGGCGTGGAATAAGCCCACCGCGAAGGAACTCGTACTGCGCGCCGGCTTCGCCACTCCCCCAGCGATCGCACTCTCGACCGAGACGTTTCGCGATCTCGGCGCCACGAGTGTGCTCGAACACCTAATTAGCGCAATCGGGCTGCCTCTCGTGGTCAAGCCAGCCCAGGGTGGGTCATCGCAAGGCGTCACGATCGTGCGCACCCCTGCCGATCTGCCGCGCGCGATGGTGGACGCCTACACCTACGCCGACACCGCCCTGGTGGAGGCGCACATCGATGGCACCGAGGTGACCGTGGCCGTACTCGACACCGGGGACGGCCCGATGGCCCTGCCGATCGTAGAAATCGTCCCTGTTGACGGTGTGTACAGCTTCGAAGCACGCTACAACGCCGGGGAGACGAACTTTTATACCCCTGCTCGCCTCTCCGAAGACATCTCGTCGACCGTCGCCGCGACGGCCGTGGCTATTCACGGGCTACTCGGGCTGCGTCACATCAGCCGCGTCGACCTTATTGTCGACGCGGCAGGCACGCCGTGGTTCCTCGAGGCCAATGTACTGCCCGGACTGACGGAAACGTCTTTGGTTCCCCAGGCCATCGAGGCCGCGAGCCACACCCTCGGAGCTATCTACTCCGCTCTGGCCACGAACGCTCTCGTCACGCAATAGCCACGTTTCACGTGAAACATCGCGGCAGCCGGTTCTGCAGATAGTCAGCGGGAGGGCGATGGCGGTCTCGGCAAGCTCGACCAGCGGAATGGTGAGCCCCGTGGGCCTCCGTCGGGATAGCGATGGGCGTCTACGTTTCACGTGAAACATCGCGGCAGCCGGTTCTGCAGATAGTCAGCGGGAGGGCGATGGCGGTCTCGGCAAGCTCGACCAGCGGAATGGTGAGCCCCGTGGGCCTCCGTCGGGATAGCGATGGGCGTCTACGTTTCACGTGAAACATCGCGGCAGCCGGTTCTGCAGATAGTCAGCGGGAGGGCGATGGCGGTCTCGGCAAGCTCGACCAGCGGAATGGTGAGCCCCGTGGGCCTCCGTCGGGATAGCGATGGGCGTCTACGTTTCACGTGAAACATCGCGGCAGCCGGTTCTGCAGATAGTCAGCGGGAGGGCGATGGCGGTCTCGGCAAGCTCGACCAGCGGAATGGTGAGCCCCGTGGGCCTCCGTCGGGATAGCGATGGGCGTCTACGTTTCACGTGAAACATCGCGGCAGCCGGTTCTGCAGATAGTCAGCGGGAGGGCGATGGCGGTCTCGGCAAGCTCGACCAGCGGAATAGCGAGCCCCGTAGGCCTCCGTCGGGATAGCGATCGGCGTCTACGTTTCACGTGAAACATTGGGACAGCGTCTTCCGCCCGCTGCCCGCGGGAGGGCGATGGCGGTCTCAGCAAGCTCGACCAGCGGAATGGCGAGCCCCGCAGGCCTCCGTCGGGATAGCGATGGGCGTCTACGTTTCACGTGAAACATTGGGACAGCGTCTCCTGCCCGCTGCTCGCGGGAGGGCGATGGCGGTCTCGGCAAGCTCGACCAGCGGCATGGGCTGTCCCGCAGATCGCCGCGGGGAGGGCGATGGTCGTCTGCGCTTCACGTGAAACATTGTGGCAGCAGCTCCCGCGCGCAACCTGGGCGTTGGCAACAGTTCGCGTTGTTTCACGTGAAACAACGAGGCTACACGCTCTCCCGCAGGCACCCGAGGGTGACAGGTCGACAGAGCCGACCTAGGATCGCCGTGCGGGTGAGCCAGCCGCCTGGTTACGCAACCACCGCTGATCGAGCTTGCCGAGATCGCCGTGCACCGGCGGCACGGTGCCTGCAGGAAGTGTGCACCGGCACGCTCTCCGGAACGTTGCGGGGATGTTCCACGTGAAACACGGCCGACACTCGGGAGAGGTTTCACGTGAAACAGATCGAGAATCTCGAGGTAACTCACGAAAAACACCTCCACCACGGGCGGGGTGTTTCACATGAAACGCGAGGGCAAGACGGCCTGATCTAGCTCGCGCTAAAAGCCGGTTCTCCGAGCAGGATGAGAATGCGGTTCAGATCACCGATGGTTGCGAAATCAACTGTGATCTGGCCTTTTCTCGCCCCGAGATTGACCTTCACCCGAGTGTCGAGCCGATCCCCGAGGTGCTCGGCGATCTCGTCGAGGTGTCCCTGGCGTCGGCCAGGAAGTGGCTTCGCCTTCACCGGTTTCGGAACCAACGTTGCCGCAGCCTCCGCTGCCCGCACAGAAAGATCTTCTTCAACAATTTTGTCGGCTAGGCGCAGCATGCCAGCCTCATCGCCAACGGACAGAATTGCCCGGGCGTGACCGGCCGAAAGCACCCCGGCAGCAACGCGCAATTGCACCGGCTCCGGCAGCTTAAGCAGCCGCAGCGTGTTCGTGATCTGCGGGCGAGACCGACCGATTCGCATCGCCAGTTCTTCCTGCGTGATCCCGAAATCGGCCAAAAGCTGCTGATAAGCCGAAGCCTCCTCAAGCGGGTTCAGCTGCGCGCGGTGCAGGTTCTCGAGCAGTGCATCGCGGAGCATGTCGACATCGGCGGTCTCGCGAACGACGGCCGGGATGCTGTCTAGTCCGACCTCCTTGGTCGCACGCAGCCGACGCTCGCCCATGACGAGTTCATACTTGCCGGGCTCATCGCTGAGCGGGCGCACGACAATCGGCTGAAGCACGCCGACTTCACGAATGCTGTGCACGAGCTCGGCGAGATCATCTTCGTCGAAAATGGTGCGAGGTTGGGCACGATTAGGCACGATGTCGTGCGGGTTCAGGTGCGCGAGATGTGCTCCACGCGTTAGCGAAACGTCGGACACCAACGCGGGGGAGGCATCCGCTTCAGTCGGGACAGCACGCGGAAAGAACACATCGACCGGCCTGGGAGCCGAGGAGTCTTCGTGAATCGGAATGAGTGCGCCAATACCGCGGCCGAGTCCGGTTCTTTTCGCCATCAGTGCTGTTCTCTCATTTGGACTGTTCCTTTATGTGGGGCTGTTTTCCCGCGCCAGGCGCCCCGCGGTGGGCCATTTCTGCTGCTGCTTCGAGGTACGAGAGCGATCCTGCGGAGTTCAGGTCATAGCTCACGACGCTCTGACCATAGCTCGGGGCCTCAGAAACGCGCACAGAGCGCGGAATTGCCGTATTGAGCACCTCTTGGGGAAAGTGATCGCGCACTTCTTTTGCGACCTGGGTCGCCAAATTGGTGCGGCTGTCGTACATGGTCAACAGAATTGTCGACACGACCAGGTCGGGGTTCAGGTGCTTCTCGATGAGCTTGATGTTCTTGAGCAGCTGGCTCAGCCCCTCAAGAGCGTAGTACTCGCACTGAATGGGAATGAGCACCTCACGGGCAGCGACAAAGGCGTTAATGGTAAGCAGTCCCAGTGACGGCGGGCAGTCAATGAAAACATAGTCATACCGCTCGGTCACCTCGGCGAGATACAGATCGAGTGCACGACGCAGCCGCTGCTCGCGGGCTACCAGTGACACCAGCTCAATCTCCGCGCCGGCCAGGTGAATGGTGGCGGGCACGCAGAACAGTGCACCGAATTCGGGGCTTTTCTGCACGACCTCGATCATGGGCATGTCGTTGATGATGACGTCGTACACGCTCGGTGTCTCGGCGCGGTGTTCAACGCCAAGGGCGGTCGACGCATTGCCCTGAGGATCGAGATCGATGACCAAAACCCGGGCGCCCTGGCGGGCGAGTGCTGCGGCGAGGTTGACGGCAGTGGTCGTTTTTCCGACCCCGCCCTTCTGGTTGGAAATGGTCAAGACCCGCGTCTTGTCGGGCTTGGGCAGGTCTCCCGCCGCAATCACCTGGCGCCGACGCGTCAGTTCCGCAATTTCACGAGCGAGCGGAGTGGTGGCGTCAAACCCAGCAGCCTTGTCAACTCGCTGGTCTTCAGCAGGATGTTTCACGTGAAACCTTTACGATCGACGGTTGATGAGCCACCCGAAAGGGACTCCCGAATACCACTGTCTTCGGCATTCGGGACTAGTCCACTGTAGCCCGGATGACCCGGGTTACCTCCGGCAGCACGCCCGCTCCGAGGGTAATGATCTCGACATCACGCAGGCGATACTTGCGAATGGGCTGCGTAGCCGCTTCAATCTCACGCTGCGCACCCTCGCCCTTCATAAGAATGAGCTCGCCGCCCTTGCGCAGCAGGGGAGCAGTCAGGGGAATCAGCTTGCTGAATGCGCTGACGGCACGCGCCGTTACCTGGTCGAGCGGATGTGGCATGCGGGCTTCCTCTGCACGCGCGCGCACGACGGTCACATTGGGTAGTGCCAGTGCAGTTACCTGATCATTTAACCAGGCAACCCGTCGCTCCATCGGTTCGATCAGCACGAAGTTCACATCGGGGCGGGCAATGGCCAACACTAAACCCGGCAGCCCGGCGCCGGAGCCGACGTCACCCACCAGACCAGGGTTCAATAATGGCGCAACAATGGCGCAGTTCAGAATGTGACGCGACCACAGTCGGGGGAGTTCTAATGGACCAATGAGTCCAAGTTTTTCGCCCTGATCAGCCAAATTGTGCGTAAATGCACGAATACGGTCGATCTGACTGCCAAACAGGCCGGCCGCAGCGGCCGGCTCAATCTCCAGCTCAACCGGTTCGACGACAAGGGGTTCGGACTCCGCGCGATCAGGCACGTTGGAGGCGGGTGCGACAGATTCCGACATGATCGCGAAGACTACGCTGCGGTAATGACGGTGTGACGGTCGCGACCCTCGCCCGATGACTCTGAGCGGTAACCATCACTGGTACCAACGATGTCGTGCACGAGTTTGCGCTCGTATGACGACATCGCGGGCAAGTCTGCCTCGGTCGCGCCGGCTTCGATGCGAGCGATAGCACGGGCCACGAGCGCAGCGAGCTCGGCTTCGCGGGCCTCACGTGATCCCCCAATGTCGAGAATGAGACGGGAAAAGGACCCCGTCTTGTTCTGCACGGCGAGGCGCGTCAATTCTTGCAGGGCGTTGACGGTTTCCGGTTTGGAGAGTAACCGAAGGTTGTCCGCGTCGGAGGCCTTGACCGACAGGTAGGCACGCCCGTTGCGGGCATCAATGTCGATGTCGCCGTCTAAGTCGCAGATATCGAGAAATTCCTCGATATAGTCGGCCGCAATATCGCCCTCGCGCTCGAGCTGGCCGGTTGTGAGTGGGACCTCCGCGGTGGAGACGGAACCGGTTTCGACCGCGACGTGCGATGCATCCGTTTTGGCAACATCCGTGCCGAGTGCGCTGTCGTCGACAACAGAACCGTCGGTCAGGCCAGTCTTTTCCGTCACGGTGCTCTCCACTACTTTTTTGGGCCGGTTTGCTTTTTGGCGCGAGCCTTGCCGACCGGCTGCTGACGCTGCGCCGGCTTGGCAGGTTCCTCAACAACAATGATGTCACCGTCGGTCGCAATGAGCTTGCCCTTGCGGGCCAGTCGCTCTTCGCGGGCCTTGGCGGCCTCACTGCCGGGGGTGGGCATGTTTCTAATGACCAGGAACTGCTGAACCATGGTCCAGACGTTCGAGGTGAGCCAGTAGAACATGACGCCGAGCGGGAACGCGACACCGGAGAAGGCAAAGACGAGGGGGAGCAGGTAGAGCATGATGCGCTGCTGCTTGAACATGGGGCTGGCCTTGGTCTCCGGCGACATGTTCTTGGAGACGATCTGCAGCTGGGTAAAGAACTGTGAGGCGGTCATCAGTACCACCATGGTGGCGGCAATCAACATGACGGTCCCGTTGAAGTTCTGCCCGGCGGTCCAGAGTGACCACTGCGAGGCGAAGGTGTCGTGCAGTGGCGCCTGCCCGAAAAGCTCCGCATTGCCGAAGCTGACCGCGAGGTCACTGTTCAGCGGTCCAACGCCGGCCTGCGCATCCTGCTCACCTCTTGGCTGTGCGTCGTTGAGTACCGAGAACAGGGCGAAGAAGATCGGCATTTGCAGCAGCAGTGGCAGGCACGAACTCAGCGGGTTGGTTCCCGTCTTCTTGTACATGGCCATGGTCTCGCGGGACATTGCCTCACGCGAGAACTGGTCTTTCTTGCCCTTGTACTTGTCTTGAATCTTCTTGAGCTGCGGGGCAACCTCGAGCATCTTGCGCTGGCTCTTGATCTGCTTCACGAAAATGGGAATGAGCGCGGCGCGCACCACGATGACCAGGCCCACGATCGATAGAACCCAGGTGATTCCGTCGTCGTAATCCATTCCCAGGTTGGTAAAGAGCCAGTGGAAGGCCACAAGCAGCAGCTCGACCGCCCATTTCAGAGGCCAGAGGATCGTACCTATCAGGTCCATACTGTGGGTTAGCCCTTTCCGTGGCTAGGTGCAACGACAAAACCGAACGACGTCAGCCGAAAGCGACGCGTGCTTTTGAGAGGTACATCATCGATGCCGCCTTCAGACCACGGATGACAATGGCTCAGCCTGCGGGCAGCAAGGGCGCAGCCCCACGCTAGTCCGTGTTCCTGAACGGCTCCCAGTGCGTAGGCCGAGCAAGAAGGATAAAAACGACACACATCCCCATAGAGGGGAGAAATCACGGCGCGATACACGCGAAGAATCAGCACACCTATGTTACGGGGCAGTAAAAAAATTGTCGCGAGTAGGCGATTCATCGCACTCGACTGCCTTTTCGCGCTGGGTGCGGGCGCGCCAGTGAACGCTGAACCTCATCGTGCAGCGTTTGCCACGCGGCACCGTGCGCACTCGGCAAGGCGCGGATGACGACATCCGTTCCCGGTAACACCGCGGGGAGTAATTCGAACGTGACCGCCTTAAGGCGGCGGCGAACGAGATTGCGCCTCACGGCGTTACCAACATTCTTTGCGACGATGAATCCAAAGCGAACCGGTTCACCAACATCCGTTTGAGATGGACTCGGTCGATCGGTACTCGTGCGCACGTACAGAACGGTGTGCGCACCAACGATCCGCACACCGCGCCGAACGACGCCCTGATAATCGCTACCGCTCGTGATGCGATTTACGTGAGCCAGCATGAGAACCGCAGCCCCACGAGAACCTAGGCGGAGAGTTCAGTGCGACCCTTGCGACGGCGAGCACCGAGGATGGCGCGGCCGGCGCGGGTGCGCATGCGCAGACGGAAGCCGTGCACCTTGGCGCGACGACGGTTGTTCGGCTGGAAAGTTCTCTTGCTCATAGTTCAATCTCCACGTATTTGAATCACCGCTGGCCAAAATCCCCTCGGCCAGAACAGCAGCGCGCACAGAAGTTGGATGCCCGCAGGATGGGGTCAACTGATTAAAACTACGGCTTCGGCCACGTCTGGTCAAACTCAGGCCACGAATAAGCCGAAACTCCACAATAATGACTCCACCGTAGATATCGAGCAACGACGCGACGCCCCAGCGCTAGCGGGGGTGAAGTAGCCTCGTCGCGCGGGATCGGCTACCGTTACGACAAAGTTATCCACAGGGTTTGACCGTAACCTGAGAATTTAGCCGGATTTATACACAACCGGTGGATAACTTTAACGTAAGGGTGCAAAGCTGCCCAGCGACCACCACCCCCAGCATGAACGAAACACGGGTTCTAGCTGGGTCCGTTGCACGCCGGCAACGCCACAGCAGGTCTCCGCAGTTGAAGAGCGAACAAATTTCGAAACACACAGATTGTAGGAACCATGGCAGATGTCGAAGCGCCGATAGCCGAAACGTGGCGGTCAGTTTTGACCACCTTGGAATCAGACGCCACCATCACGCCGATGCTCTATGGCTTTCTCAGTCTGGTCGAGCCGAAGGGCATCGCGGCCGGTACGTTCTATCTCGAAGTGCCCAACGAGTTCACCGCGAGCATGCTCAATCAGCGGATGCGAGTTCCGCTCCTCACCGCGATGGGAAAGCTCGACGAGGCAACCGCGGTGTCTACCTTCTATGTAGTCGTCAATCCCGAGTTAGAACAAGAATCCTTGCGCCCGGTGCAGCAGACGTTGACTCCGCCAGACATCATCATGCCGGCACCACCGCAATCGGTGTTCGAGGGCGCCGTTGCCGCGCAGGCGCATGAAACCCGGCTAAACCCCAAGTACAGTTTCGATAATTTCGTGATTGGGCAATCTAACCGATTCGCCCATGCCGCTGCCGTTGCCGTTGCCGAGGCACCGGCCAAGGCGTACAACCCACTGTTCGTTTATGGTTCGTCGGGGCTGGGTAAGACCCACCTTCTGCACGCGATCGGCCATTACGCCATGAGCCTGTATCCGGGCATCCGCGTGCGGTATGTCAGTTCCGAGGAGTTCACCAACGACTTCATCAACTCGATCGCGAACAACCGGGGCGCGGCATTTCAGGCCCGGTATCGAAACATCGACATTTTGATGATCGACGACATCCAGTTTCTGCAAAACAAGGCGGAGACCCAGGAAGCGTTCTTTCATACCTTCAACACCCTGCATGACCACAACAAGCAGGTGGTTATTACGAGTGACCTCCCGCCGAAGCACCTCACTGGTTTTGAGGACCGCATGCGCAGTCGCTTTGAGTGGGGCCTCATCACGGATGTCCAGGCTCCCGACCTGGAGACCCGCATTGCGATTTTGCGAAAAAAGGCGCAGAGCGAGAAACTGCAGGTTCCCCACGACATTCTCGAGTTCATGGCGACGAAGGTCTCCTCCAATATTCGCGAGCTAGAGGGAACTCTGATTCGTGTTACCGCATTTGCGAGCCTCAATAAGACTCCGGTCGATATGGATCTCGTGCAAACGGTGTTGAAGGACCTCATCACCCTCGACGAAGACAACGTCATTGCCCCGGTGGACATCATCACCAACACGGCGAACTACTTCAAGCTCTCAGTGGATGACCTGTACGGCTCAAGTCGATCACAGGCTATCGCGACCGCTCGTCAAATCGCCATGTATTTGTGCCGCGAACTCACCAACTTATCCCTGCCCAAGATTGGTCAGTTGTTCGGTAATCGTGACCACACGACTGTGATGTACGCCAATAAGAAGATCAGTGAACTTATGAAAGAGCGTCGGTCGATCTACAACCAGGTCACCGAACTGACGAACCGCATCAAACAGGATCACCGCTACAAGTAGAAGCTTAATTTTTTCGGCCCCACCGGCAGCTCTGACGAGTTTTGACCCGGAGGGGCCGAATTTTTTTAGTTTTCACACCTGTGGATAACCCTGTGGAATTAACTCATACAACTTGTCGTTCTCTGTAGAAACTCGGGGGCTGCCTGTAGAAACGTGTAATTACCGTGGGGCCCGGCTACTCAAACGAATGACAAACTTCCACAGCTCACTCACAAGTTACACAGTTGTAGTTCCCAGTGCCTGAGCTGATTTCACAGAGTTATCCACAGTTTCCACAACGGTTAAGAAGATTAACAAAAATTCTTTAACCTTTCTCTCGCCGACAACCTTGACCGCCACGGCCTCCGAACAGACCGGGTAACGAACTCCCCCGTGAAGACAGCTAGCATTGAGGCCCACCCATCCGCTCATCTGTTTTTGCAACGCTAAGGACTGACATCGTGAGATTTCAAGCAAATCGGGATGTCTTCAGCGAGGCAGTTTCTTTCGCCGTCAAGCTGCTTCCGCAGCGCACGACGCTACCGATTCTGAGCGGCGTGCTCATTGAAGCCACAGCCACTGGCCTGATCCTGTCGTCGTTCGACTACGAGGTTTCCGCCCAGACTGAGATCGTTGCCGAGGTTGAAGAGACCGGCAAGGTACTTGTATCCGGACGTCTCCTGGCCGAGATTGCAAGCCGTCTGCCCAACGCACCGGTGCGTTTTTCAACGGAGAGTTCTCGCATCAAGGTCAGCTGCGGATCCGCAAGCTTCACGTTGCTGTCAATGCCGGTTGAGGAATATCCCAGCATTCCGCAGGTCAGTAGCCAAACGGGGCTCGTACCAGCCGAAGAGTTCGCCGCTGCCGTCGCCCAGGTAGCCGTCGCGGCATCCCGTGATGATGTCACTCCCGTCATCACCGGAGTGCAACTCGAAGTCACCGAAAATAGCCTGAGTCTGGTTGCCACCGACCGCTACCGGGTTGCCGTTCGTGAAATCGATTGGGATTCAGGCAGCAACTCGACCGAGGGAACAATTACGGCTCTGGTTCCGGCCCGCACCTTGCAGGAGGTCGGCAAAACCTTCGGCCACAGCGGTACCATCTCAGTTTCTATCACGAACACCGATGACCGTGAACTGATCGCGTTCACCGCGAATAAGAAGACCGTCACGTCTTTGTTGATCAAGGGCAATTTTCCCCCCGTTCGCCGGCTCTTCCCCGAGACGGTTGACAACTATGCGGTTATGAACACCGCTGACCTGATCGAGGCCACGCGCCGAGTGCAGCTTGTGCTGGAACGCGAGGCCGCGCTGCGTTTCACGTTTGCCACCGATGGAGTCACCCTGGAGGCAGTCGGCTCCGAACAAGCCCAGGCCTCGGAGACCATCGACGCCATTCTCTCCGGAACCGAAACCGTCGTGTCGCTCAAGCCGCAGTTTTTGCTCGATGGGCTCAGCGCGGTGCACTCCGAATTCGTGCGTATTTCGTTCACGAAGACGGAAAACCCGAACAAGCCAGGGCCAGTGCTCATCACCAGCCAGACCTCGCGCGAGCAGGCCGGAGCAGACAGCTACAAGTACCTGCTTCAGCCCAACCTGCTGCTGCGCTAGCGACGTGCGAGTTACCCACCTTGCGCTGACCGACTTTCGCAACTACGCGAGCGCCGAGGTTGGGTTCGTGCCCGGCCCTAACCTCATCGTCGGCCGCAATGGGCAGGGCAAGACCAACCTGGTCGAAGCCCTCGGTTTTTTGAGCACGCTGGGTTCACACCGAGTATCCACGGACAAGGCCATGATTCGGGCTGGGCAGGATGCCGGCATCATTCGTGCCAGGCTCGAATACAACGGCCGCGATATTCTGGCCGAGGTACAACTCAACCGCACGGGACAAAACCGTGCCCAAATTAATCGCTCGGTTATTAAAACCCGTGACCTTCCCCGCTATTTTTCCAGTGTGGTGTTCGCCCCCGAAGATCTCGCCCTCGTTCGAGGCGATCCGTCCGGACGCCGTAAATTTCTCGATCAGCTCCTGGTGCTGCGCAGCCCCCGCCTGGCCGCCGTGCAGAGCGATTATGACCGCGTGCTCAAGCAGCGCAACACCCTGCTGAAGACCGCGCGAGCCTCAGGCGCGCGCGGTAACCAGCTGTCTACCCTGGATATCTGGGATGAACGCCTGGTGGAATTCGGTTCGGAAATCATTGACGAACGCGCCAAACTCGTTCAACTGCTCGGTGAGCCATTGCGTGCTGCTTATCGCGCCGTAGTGAATGAGGACCATGGGCCGGCGTTGGTGACGAGCCTGAGTATTCTCGGCGCAGACGAAGACGCCGATCTCGGCGGGGCCGTTGTCGGGATTCCGCTGGCGTCGGTAGATTCGGTGGAGTCGCCGACCAACGAAATCTTTCGCACGGCACTGGCGGGACTGCGCAAGCGCGAGTTGGAACGGGGTATGACGCTCGCCGGCCCGCACCGCGACGACCTCGTGTTCATGCTCAATGCGCTCCCGGCCAAGGGATACGCCAGCCATGGGGAGTCCTGGTCGTTCGCGCTCTCGTTGAAACTCGCATCCGCTTCGCTGTTGCGTCAGGATTCGGCCAGTGGTGACCCGGTGTTGATTCTTGATGATGTCTTCGCGGAACTCGACCTGAACCGTCGAGCCCGGCTGGCCGCAGCAATCGGCTCGTTCGAACAGGTCTTGATCACCGCTGCCGTTTTGGAAGACGTCCCCAAAGAGCTGGTCGCGCACACTATTCATATTCACGCCGGAGCGGTTGTCAATGGGTGACGACAATGTTCCACGTGAAACACCTGATCAGACGGAACCGCTGGAATTGAATGCCAGTGAAGCGAGCCAGGTGTACCTGAGATTTAAGAGCGTTTTCGGTGATCCCAACGCGCGGCGCACGCGTGCGCGCAAGCGCATCGCACCGGTTGCCGGCTCGAGTGTTCCGTTCGGAATTGGCCGCGATCCGCACGGCCTAGGCGACACGATCAGCTCACTCACGATGCAACTGGGGTGGAATTCCACGTTGGCGCAATCGGACCTGTTAGCTTCCTGGATGCTGTTGGCCGGTGAAGAAACAGCCAATCATTCCACTCCGGCGGGTATCGACGACGGCGTACTCACCGTGCACTGCGAGTCGACGGCCTGGGCGACACAATTGCGCTTAATGCGCAACGTCATCATGGAGCACATCGCAAATCGGTACCCGGATGCTGGAATCCAATCGATTCGATTCCAGGGGCCCGGCGCTCCGTCCTGGAAAAAGGGTCCCAGATCAATTCCAGGGCGTGGTCCACGCGATACCTACGGGTGACCCGCCAATTAAGGTCAACCCCTTGAGCAAAACGCGTCAAACGGCGATTATGGCTGGTTCGGCTCGCTCCATTTGGTAAACTGAATGGTCGCCAGTGCGACGGTCAGGAGCCTAATTTCAGATGACAGTTGAACCGACGCCCGAACAAACGTCCCCAGACATTTCCCAGCACGAACGTGAGGCGGAGCGGGAGCCGGAACCGGAGCACGAATATGGTGCCGACGATATCCAGGTACTCGAGGGCCTAGAGGCCGTTCGTAAGCGACCCGGAATGTATATCGGATCCACCGGACCGCGCGGACTGCACCACCTCGTCTATGAGATTGTCGACAACTCTGTCGACGAGGCTCTCGCGGGGCACTGCGATACCATCGACATTCGTATCTTGGCCGACGGCGCGATTCGCGTCGAAGACAATGGCCGTGGCATCCCAGTCGACATTCACAAGGCTGAGGGTCGGTCGACCGTTGAGGTCGTTCTGACCGTTCTGCACGCCGGTGGAAAGTTTGGCGGCGGGGGGTATTCCGTCTCCGGCGGACTGCACGGTGTAGGTAGTTCCGTCGTTAACGCCCTATCGAGCCGCCTCGAGGTTGAGGTGCGCCGCCAGGGATTCATTTGGCGCCAAAGTTTCGCCAACGGTGTTCCCAACGCTCCCCTCGAGCAGGGCGAAGCCAACGATGAAACCGGCACCACCATTACCTTCTGGCCGAGCGCCGAAACGTTCGAGACGATTGAATTTGACTACGAAACCCTGCGGGCTCGTTTTCAGCAGATGGGCTTCTTGAACAAGGGCCTGCGCCTCACCCTCACCGACGAGCGTGAAACCAGCCGTACTGATGACGGCAAGTTCGTTAGCAACACCTTCAAGTACGACCAGGGACTCGTCGACTACGTCGAGTATTTGAACCGGGCCAAGAAGGCCGACCTCGTCAACGAAGAGATCATTTCCTTCGAGTGGGAAGACCACGAGCGCAAGATGGCCCTTGAAGTGGCCATGCAGTGGACCACTGCATACACCGAGAGCGTGCACACCTACGCGAACACGATCAACACGCACGAGGGCGGCACCCACGAAG
This sequence comes from Cryobacterium sp. Y11, assembly GCF_002929535.1. Classification (GTDB taxonomy): domain Bacteria; phylum Actinomycetota; class Actinomycetes; order Actinomycetales; family Microbacteriaceae; genus Cryobacterium. Next base: position 54,052 of record NZ_PJJO01000059.1, on the reverse strand, counting down.
AGGGTTTCCGCGCCGCGCTGACCACGCTGGTGAACAAGTACGCCCGCGAGAAGGGCATCCTGAAAGAAAAGGATGACAACCTCACCGGCGACGATGTGCGCGAAGGGTTAACCGCGGTCGTGTCGATTAAACTCGCCGAACCACAGTTCGAGGGCCAGACCAAGACCAAGCTCGGCAACACCGAGGCAAAGTCTTTCGTGCAGAAGGTCGCCAACGACCAGCTCACCGACTGGTTCAACCGCAACCCGAATCCGGCCCGTGAAATCATCCGCAAGTCACTTCAAGCCTCGAACGCTCGGATGGCAGCCCGAAAGGCCCGCGAAACCGCGCGTCGCAAGGGACTGCTCGAGGGTGGTGGCATGCCAGGCAAGCTCAAAGACTGCCAGAGCAAAGACCCATCACTATCGGAGATCTTTATCGTGGAGGGTGACTCGGCCGGCGGTTCAGCCGTGCAGGGGCGTAACCCCGAATTTCAGGCCATCCTGCCCCTTCGCGGCAAGATTCTCAACGTGGAGAAGGCGCGCCTCGACCGGGCCCTCGGTAACGCTGAGGTTCAGGCGATGATCACGGCCTTCGGCGCCGGCATGGGTGAAGAATTCAATCCAGACAAGGTGCGGTACCACAAGATCGTTTTGATGGCCGACGCCGACGTTGACGGGCAGCACATCACCACCCTGTTGCTCACCCTACTGTTCCGCTACATGCGACCGTTGATTGATTTGGGTTACGTCTATCTGGCCCAGCCGCCGCTATACCGGCTCAAGTGGAGCAACTCCCCGCACGAATACGTCTATTCCGACGTGGAGCGCGACGCGCTCCTAGCCGATGGAGCAGCCTCCGGCAAGCGCATCCCGAAAGACAACGGCATCCAGCGTTACAAGGGTCTGGGCGAGATGGACTACAAGGAGCTGTGGGAAACCACCATGGCCCCCGAGTCCCGCACCCTGCTGCAGGTCACCCTGGACGACGCGGCATCCGCCGACGAAATCTTCTCCACCCTGATGGGTGAAGACGTCGAATCTCGACGCAACTTCATTCAGAAAAACGCGAAGGACGTGCGTTTCCTTGATATCTGACGACACCACGGGCAGCTCCGAGGGCGCCAACGCCGAGGAGACGGCCGCAACGGCCGCCGCTGCGGCAGCCCACCTCGTGCAGCACGGCAAGATCGACCAGGTCGATCTGCAGCTGGAAATGCAGCGCTCCTATCTCGACTACGCGATGAGCGTCATCGTCGGGCGCGCGCTGCCCGACGTGCGCGACGGCATGAAGCCGGTGCACCGTCGTGTGATCTACGCCATGTTCGACGGCGGCTACCGCCCGGACAAGGCGTTCTCCAAGTGCGCGCGCGTCGTCGGTGACGTCATGGGACAGTTCCACCCGCACGGAGACTCCTCGATCTACGACGCGCTGGTGCGTCTCGTGCAGCCGTGGAGCCTGCGGTATCCGCTCGCCCTTGGCCAGGGAAACTTCGGTTCCCCCGGCAATGACGGCGCAGCAGCCCCGCGGTACACCGAGACCAAGATGGCCCCGCTGGCCATGGAAATGGTTCGTGACATCGACGAAGACACCGTCGATTTTCAGGACAACTACGACGGTCGTACCCTCGAGCCGACCGTGCTGCCGGCCCGGTTTCCGAACCTGCTGGTCAACGGTTCTGTCGGGATCGCCGTCGGAATGGCCACGAACATTCCGCCGCACAACCTGCGTGAGGTCGCTGCCGGCGCCCAGTGGTACCTCGACAACCCCGACGCGACCCGCGATGAGCTGCTGGATGCACTGATCGCTCGTATCAAGGGCCCCGACTTTCCCACCGGCGCTCAGATTCTGGGTATCAGGGGAATTCAGGATGCTTATCGCACCGGGCGCGGCTCGATCACCATGCGTGCCGTGGTCAGCATCGAGGAGTTGCAGGGCCGGACCTGCCTCGTCATCACCGAGCTGCCCTACCAGGTGAATCCAGACAACCTCGCGATCAAGATCGCGGATCTGGTCAAGGATGCCAAGGTCACCGGAATTGCGGACATTCGCGATGAGACCTCTGGTCGCACCGGCCAGCGCCTCATCATCGTGCTCAAGCGTGATGCCGTTCCGAAGGTCGTGCTGAACAACCTCTACAAGCACACCCCGCTGCAGGAGAACTTCGGCGCCAACATGCTCGCCATCGTTGACGGTGTGCCGCGCACACTCGCCCTCGATGGTTTCATCTCGGCCTGGGTCGCCCACCAGATTGACGTCATCGTTCGGCGCACCCAATTCCGCCTGAATAAGGCCGAAGCGGACGCCCACATCTTGCGCGGCTACCTGAAGGCCCTCGACGCCCTCGACGAGGTGATCGCGCTCATCCGTCGCTCCAACACGGTCGACGACGCCCGCGAAGGCCTCATGGCCCTACTCGACGTCGACAAACTCCAGGCCGACGCGATTCTCACCATGCAGCTGCGCCGCCTGGCCGCCCTCGAACGCCAGAAGATCATTGACCAGGCCGCCGAACTCGAACTTCAGATCGTCGAATTCAAGTCGATCCTGGCCAGCCCGGAACGTCAGCGCACGATCGTCAGCGAAGAACTCGCCGAGATCACCGCAAAGTTCGGCGACGACCGGCGCACCGAGATCATGTACGGTTTCGACGGCGACATGTCGATCGAAGATCTCATCCCCGAAGAGGAGATGGTGGTCACCGTCACACGCGGCGGCTACATCAAGCGCACCCGCAGCGACAACTACCGCAACCAGCACCGCGGCGGTAAGGGAGTCAAGGGTGCCCAGTTGCGCGCCGACGACGTGGTCGAACACTTCTTCGTCACCACGACGCACCACTGGTTGCTGTTCTTCACCAACACCGGACGGGTATACCGGGCTAAGGCCTACGAGGCCCAGGAATCCGGCCGCGACGCCAAGGGCCAGCACGTCGCCAACCTGCTCGCCCTGCAGCCGGGTGAGGAAATCGCGCAGATTCTCGATATTCGCGATTACAACGTCGCCCAGTATCTGACCCTCGCCACCCGCGACGGCCTGATCAAAAAGACAGCGCTGCACGAGTACGACACCAACCGCACCGGCGGCATCATCGCGATCAAGCTGCGTGAGGGCGACGAACTCGTCTCTGCGCTGCTGGTCGAAGACGACTCCGACCTGCTGATGGTCTCCCGCAAGGGAATGTCGATCCGCTTCACCGCCACCGACGAGGCGCTGCGTCCGATGGGCCGCAGCACCTCCGGCGTGATTGGAATGCACTTTCGCGGCGAGGATACCCTGCTGGACGCATCCGTTATCAACGACGACGGCTATGTCTTCGTGGTGACAGAGGGCGGGTATGCCAAGCGCACTGCCGCTGACCAGTACCGATTGCAGAATCGAGGGGGCCTCGGCATCAAGGTAGCCAAGCTGAGCGACGACCGAGGTGACCTGGTGGGCTCGTTGATCGTGAACCCAGAGGACGAGGTTCTAGTGGTTCTTGCCAGTGGCAAGGTGGTACGCTCTGACGTCGCCGAGGTTCCAGCCAAGGGCCGGGACACGATGGGTGTTGTCTTCGCAAAATTTGCGAATGAAGACAGAATTATCTCCATCGCGAAAAACATCGAACGTAATCTGGTCGCCACCGACGAAGAAGAAGGCGTAACGGATGCCGACGCACCAGACGGTGACGTCGACACCAGTGCCGCAGATGGCGCTGTCTCGAATGCTGATTCAGGGAAAGTAGAGTCACCGAATGAGTAGCGTCGCTGAAAAGCTGGCAAAAAAATCCACGCGCAAGACCGTGAGCAAGCAAGTTCGTCTCAAACTCGTCTACGTCGACTTCTGGTCGAGCGTCAAGCTATCGTTCCTGGTGGCGATTTGCCTGGCGATCGTCACGATCGTGGCGACATTCCTTATCTACACCGTGTTGGTGCAGACCGAGGTACTGACCAAGGTTGACGACCTCTATGCGACGGTAGCTGGAGAATCGGCGGATCTCTCGGCCATTCTCTCCATCGGCAACGTCATGGGCTTCGCGGTCGTTGTAGCCGTACTGAACATGGTCGTGGTCACAGCTCTCGGCGCGATCTACGCCGTGCTGTACAACCTGAGCGTGAAAATCACCGGCGGATTACTCGTCGGATTCACGAACAATTAGTCTCTTTTACGTACGATCGAGGGCTGTTTCTCCCCGCGAAACAGCCCTCGCAGCCTGTTTCGAGATATTCTCCGTCGTGGAAGGGCGGCTCGATTTCAGGATCCGGTCAGATTCCGGTAGTCTTCAATCTGCCCAAGAGGGGGATATAGCTCAGTTGGTTAGAGCGCTTCACTGATAATGAAGAGGTCCCAGGTTCAAATCCCGGTATCCCCACGCAGCACCAGATTCATCAGCTCGCACCCGTTCTCACTGGCGGGTAACTGGGGCCATAGCTCAATTGGTAGAGCGCCTGCTTTGCAAGCAGGAGGTCCGGGGTTCGATTCCCCGTGGCTCCACACATAGAAAGGGCCCGTCCTCGGACGGGCCCTTTTGTGTACCGGGCGTGCGGAACCGGCGCGGCATCCGCTTCACCGGCGCCGGAGAGGCCACTGCGGGCCGTTGCTGTCGTTAACGACGTAGGACCCGCATCCGGTGGATGCGGGTCCTACAAAGCGGGTGGAGCTAGTCTTCCTGCGCGGTAGCCGGCTCGACCTCGTCGTCGGCAACCCACAGCTCGTCATCGGCGCGAAAAGTCTGCCAGACGGCGTACGCGACGCCCACAGCGGCTACCACGGCGAGTCCGAGGGCAAAGTATGTTCCAGCTCCCGGGCCCTTCGGTTCGACCACAACGGGCTTCTGAAAGCGGATGCGGGACAGCGCGGCACGCACCCGGGCGTCGCGAGCGACGTCCCCGACCGACATGACGGTTCCGATCGCGGTACCGATTCCCGGAAGAACATCGTTCACCACGCGGCGACGAACACCGTCGGCGGCGTCGTGAGTGGCGTTCACTCCTGGGCGAACGTAATGGTCGTAACTCTCTCGTACGCGCGGACCAACTTCTTCGCGGGCGAGAATGCCGGCCTGGTGTCCGGCCTGTCGAGCGAGAACGTTCGCTCGTTCCAATACCTCTTGTTGGTGGCTCCATAGTTCGTCTGCGCTTTTGCGCAGCCGAGTGAGTTCCTTGCGGCGCTTGCGTGACAGGCTCATCTGGACCCTCCATCGATGTCGTGTGGCGAATGTGTATCTATCTTGCCACTGAGTGCCCATCTTGCCACTGAATTCCGGGCGTGCACTCGACGCCTTGCCAGGCTGTTCAGATTGGCCAGAGGTTGCTGTGCAAGAATCGGGGTATGTCTAAGCACACCGCTGTCGCCACCCTGAACACCACCCTCGGACCGATCAAGGTCAATCTCTTCGGTAATCACGCTCCGAAGACGGTCAAGAACTTCGTCGGCCTCGCCACCGGCGAGATCGAGTGGAAGCACCCGGCAACGGGAATTGCCTCCACCACGCCGCTCTACGACGGCACCGTTTTTCACCGCATCATCAAGGACTTCATGATCCAGGCTGGCGACCCGCTCGGCCAGGGCACCGGCGGCCCCGGCTACCAGTTCGATGATGAAATCAGCCCAGACCTCGACTTCACCCAGCCCTACGTGCTCGCCATGGCGAACGCGGGAATTCAGGGTGGACACGGAACTAACGGCTCGCAGTTCTTCATCACGGTCGTTCCGACGACCTGGCTGCAGGGCAAGCACACCATTTTCGGTGCGGTTGAAGACGAAGACAGCCGCGCCATCGTCGCGAAGCTCGCGACCGTCGCCACCGACGGCCGCGATCGCCCTCGGGAAGACGTCGTCATCCAAAGCGTTTCCGTCGAGTCGGTCTAGTCTGTACAACCCTTCATCAGAATGAGCGACCTGCCAGCCTCGGCGGCGAATTTTTGCTACCGCCACCCGGGGCGGCAGAGCTTCATTTTGTGTCAGCGCTGCGGCCGCACGATCTGTGCCGAGTGCCAGACGCAGGCAGCAGTGGGGGTCATCTGCCCCGAATGTATGAAAGAGCAGCGTAAGAACGCACCCCGTACCAAGCCAGCGGTACTCACCCGGCTGACCGGGAACGGGCAGCCCACTGTGACATATTCCATTATTGGAATAACCCTGGTCGTCTATCTGCTGCAGTTCGTCTTCGGGGATCAGATCACCAACCTACTGTTGTATGCCGGCGTCTATTCCTATGCGGGCAACTTTGAACCGTGGCGCCTGCTCACGACCGCGCTCGTGCACGGCGGCCTCTTTCACGTACTGCTCAATATGTACACGTTGTGGATCTTCGGCCAAGCGCTCGAACAGTTGCTCGGCCGGGGTCGTTACCTCGCGCTCTATCTGCTCAGCGCGCTGGCCGGTTCTCTCGGGGTGTTGTTTCTGGCGGATCCGTTCACGGCGGTGGTGGGGGCATCCGGTGCCATCTTCGGTCTGATGGGCGCATTCCTCGTGATTCAGCGACGACTGGGCGGTAACGCCACCCAGCTGCTCGTGCTCGTTGGAATCAACCTCGTGATCGGGTTCATCCCCTCGTTCCAGATCGCCTGGCAGGCCCACATTGGCGGCATGATCGGCGGCGCCGTGCTCGGCCTGATCTACGTACAGACTCGCCGCATTCGGCAGAAATCACTGCAGAACGGGCTGATCGGTGCATTCGCGATACTGCTGGTTCTGCTGAGTTTTGCTCGCTTCTTGGTGAGCTAGCCCGCTACCCATACGAGAGTTATCCACAGGTCTATCCACATGGGGATAATTACACCGCTGTCATTACCGTGCACCGCAGGAGTGGCGGTGCCGCTGGCTGGGACGGGTCGAACGTCTCGTTAGCGCCAGCGGGTGGTCATCAAAAAGCCGATGAAGGCGATTCCGAAGCCCACCAGAATATTCATGGCGCCCAGGCTCGCGATGGGCAAAGTGCTGCCACTTACGTAGAAAACGATGATCCAAGCCAGGCCCAGCAGCATGAAACCGAACATGACCGGCTTGAACCAGACGGCGTTCGGCGCATCGTCCTTCGAGCGGGCAACATCGGTGCGGGCGGGCCGGGTGCGAGAATTCTTACGTGCCATTCTGCGATTCTAGCGTCTCCACCCGTTTTCTTGGATTTGCTCGGGAATAGCCAACGCAACGAATCGGTAGACTCGAGGTATGTGTCCCCAGTCAGACGATCCCACAGCATCGGTTCCCGATGGGCTGGAGCCGGCGGAGGCGCATTCGGACAGCTACGTCACGACAGAACCGTCTGAAACTGTCGTTATTGACGCCGTGGCACCCGAACTCACCTCCAGACCCAGACGTCGACGGCGCACGCAGTCAGGCCAGGTCACCGTGGTCGGTGTGCTCGGCGAACTGCTCATTACCGCTGGCGCCCTCGTGCTGCTCTTTCTGGGCTGGCAGCTCTGGTGGAATGACATGATGATGGCCAACGCACAGTCTGACGCTGCGAGCCAGATCAGCCAGGACTGGATCGCTGCCGCACCGACAACACCCGAGCCCGAACCGATCGTTGACTCGACACAACCGAGCGCTGCGCCAGTCCTGGCCGATTATGGCGCTCCCGTCGTTGGCGCGGTTCCGGCCAACGCCACGGCTTTCGCGGTGCTCTACGTTCCGCGCTTCGGCGCCGATTATCACCGCAGCATTGCCGAAGGGACCGGCCACGACGTGTTGAACAGTAACCGTTTGGGCATCGGTCACTATGCCGAAACTCAGATGCCGGGTGAGGTGGGCAACTTTGCCGTTGCCGCGCACCGGAGCGCCTTCGGCGGTGCCATGCACCTCATCAACGAACTGCAGCTCGGTGACGCCATATACGTGCAAACAGCCGACGGCTACTACACCTATCGATACCGCGATACCGAGTATGTGGCGCCCTCGCAGGTGCAGGTGCTGGCATCCGTTCCGAACAATCCCGTCGGAACCGCGGTGGATCGCATCATCACCCTGACCAGCTGCAACCCGCTATATTCCACCGCCGAACGCATCATCGCCTACGGCGTATTGGAATCGTGGCAGCCGCTGTCGGCGGGCGCGCCCGCCGAACTTGCACCGATTATCGCGGCCCAGGGCTAGGAGACTTCTCATGTACGCAGCACTGTGGCGTGTTCTTCCCGGACCTATCTGGGTTCGCATCATTTTGGTCGTGATTCTGGTACTGGCCGTCTTGGCCGTGCTGGCCACCTGGGTGTACCCCTGGATCGACGGTATTCTCAATAGTCAGGAAGCGACGGTCGGCGGCGCATGACCCGTATTCTCGTTATCGATAACTACGACAGTTTTGTGTACACCATCAACGGGTACCTGATGGAGCTCGGCGCCGAGACGGATGTCGTGCGCAACGACTCATTCGAGAAGCCCGACGCGGCCGCCCGTATTGCACAGTACGACGGTGTGCTGATCTCGCCGGGACCGGGCAAGCCAGCGGATGCCGGAGTCTCCATTGCCGTCGTTGAGGCGGCTCTGGCCACTGACCTGCCCCTGTTTGGCGTATGCCTCGGCCACCAGGCCATCGCTGAAGCGTTCGGAGCGACGGTGACTAACGCTGAAGAACTCATGCACGGTAAGACGTCAGTCATCACGCACGACGGTAGCGAGCTCTACGACGGTGTGCCACAACCGTTCACCGCAACGCGTTATCACTCGCTCGCGGTGGTCGCGTCGACGGTACCGACGGACCTCGTTGTCACGTCGCGCACGCAGGGCGGCGTCATCATGGGGCTGCGGCACGCATCCGCTCCCATTCTTGGGGTGCAGTTTCACCCGGAGTCTGTGCTGACGGAGGGTGGCTACCGCATGCTCGGCAATTGGTTGGCCCTGACCGGCCTTGCAAGCGCCCCAGAGACCGCGAAGGGCCTGCACCCGCTCCTGCGCCTCAGCTAGTGGCAGGGTGCCTACGCTGGCGTCTTGCGGCCACTGGGTCCACCTTGTAACCAGGGGCCCAGTTTATAGGCTGGGCCCGTGGACGGGGCCCGGGCCCCGTCCAAAAGGGGTTAAGAGCCGGCGCAGTAGGTGAGTTCGATGTCCGAGCGCTGGGGAACGTCGCCGGGGGCTAGGGACTGCGCCTTGACCGGGGAGCCGGACTGTTGGGTACAGGTGTAGTCGGGCTTTTGAATGGCCACCAGCCGGAGCGACTCGCCGTTGACGAGGTCACTCGCCGCCACCAGGGACTGGCCGGTGAGGTCTTGGAGGGTGACGAGTCCGCTTGAGACAATGTAATTAATGGTCACGCCGGCGGACTCGGATGCCGCGGCTGAGGGGTCGGTGCGCATCACAATTTCTGCGGCCGCGGTGGGAGAATTTTCCGCGGTGACCGACCCGGAAACGAAACCGAGCGCTTCAATCGCGGCCTGGGCATCCGCTATGGCCTGATTGGTGACGTCGGGAACAATGACGGCGACGGGGCCGGTGGAGATGAAGACCTTGATCACGTCGGCGGGGTTCACGATCGTGTCGGCCGGCGGGTCGGTGCGGATGACCCCGTCTACGGGCACTGTGGCGCTGGTTTCCTCGGCTCTGGTGGCCGCGAGATCGAGGTCGAGCAACGTGTTCTGGGCCTCGTCGTAGGTTTGCCCGGACAGGGTCGGAACCTTGCGGGAGCTGTCTGGCAGCTCCACCGATGGCTGCAGGTTCAGCACCCAGATCATTACCGCCACGACGATGACGATGACGCAGACGATTCCGGCCCAGACCCAGATAACCGGGGGGCGGCGCTGGGTGCGCACCATGGTTTGATCTTCGGAGAGTTGCTTGAGGGCGAGTGCCGAACCGGTCACTGCGGCCGGTGCTGCCCCGAACAGGCCAGCACCGACCTCATCGCCGACGCGGTGGATGGGGATCTGGCCGCTTCCAGCGGTCTCAACGTCTGCCCGAAACTCGACGGCGCTTTGGTACCGATTGAATCGGTCCTTAGCGAGGGCGTGCAACACCACGGAATCCAGGGCGGGGGACACCTTGGGATTGAGGGTGGACGGTTTGATGGGAAGTTCACTGACATGCTGGTACGCGACGGCTACGGGGGTGTCGCCGCGGAACGGCGGGCGACCGGTGAGCATCTCAAAGAGCACGACTCCGGTCGAATACAGGTCGGTGCGGGCATCGACCGATTCACCCTTGGCTTGCTCAGGGGAAAAGTAGGCGGCTGTGCCGAGGATGGCTGTGGTCTGGGCAACGGTCGTGGCCGAGTCGGAAATGGCGCGGGCGATGCCGAAGTCCATGACCTTGACCTGCCCGGACTTGGTGATCATGATGTTGCCAGGTTTGATGTCGCGGTGCACGACGCCCGCTCGGTGCGAGTATTCGAGCGCGGTCAGCACGCCGTCGATGATGCGCACGGCTTCGGCGGCCTCGATCGGGCCCTCCCGAATAATGTCCTTGAGCAGCCGGCCGTCGACGTGTTCCATCACGATGAATGGCACCTGCGAGTCGTGCCCGGCCTCGTCGGTGACGGTCTCTTCGCCCGCATCGAATACCCGAACGATGGTCGGGTGGGCCATGCGCGCTGCGGCCTGGGCCTCCTGGCGGAACCGGGTGCGGAAGGCCGGATCGACGGCGAGGGATGACTTCAACAACTTGATGGCCACCGTGCGGCCGAGCCGGGAATCGGTGCCGATGTGCACATCGGACATGCCACCGCGGCCGAGCAGGGCACCGACGCGATAGCGGCCCGCGATCAAACGGCCAGAGTCAGGCACGTGCGTACTCCCCCACAATCAGACACCGCGCCCGGTTAGACACAGTGAGCGCTACTTTACCGCACGACAGCGGGGAGTTAGCCGCCGATGCCCGGAACGACCGCTGCCGGTGCGACCACCACGGTGTCCGAGGACGGCGAGAATTCCGAACTGACCTGGCCGCAGAAGTAGCTGTACTTTACGGTGAAGTCTGCGTTTCCGGCCGTCACGGTTGTGGTCACAACCGCCGCCGCGGTGAGGCCGTCGGCGGCGACGGTGGCGCCGCCACCCTCGGCGACGACTTTGTAACCCGACAGCGTCTGACCGGTGGGACACGTCTGTGCGCCCCAGGTGATCGTCACCGTTCCGTCTTCGGCCACAGCGAGCGGCGTTGCCGTCGGTTTGGACGTGGGCGTGGTCGGAGTTGCCACAGCGCCCCAGACCGTGAGGGTGACTGTAGCGCCCTCGGGAACCGGTCCGGTGGGGTTGACCCGGTAGACCCGGTCGACGTTTTCAGCGGTCTCCGCCGCGTTTCCAGGCTCAATGTCGGCAACGAAACCCATGCCGACCAGCTTGGCGGCGGCTTCAGAGCTGAGCATACCCACGAAGTCGTCTGGGTTGATCGACGCATTAGTGGGCGTCGGTGTGGGCGTAGGTGTTGGAGTGGCGGATGGCGTCGCCGAGGGGGTCGCCGAGGGGGTGGCCGAGGTCTGGACCGGCGCTGCCGGAGCCTCGTTGTTTTGCGCGAACAGGGCGATCAGCGTGCCGGTGAGCACGATCATCAGCAGTGCGACGAGGGCGATGAGTGGCCAGGTCCACGGGCTACGTTTCTTCTTTTCGGCTTCGGCGGTGGCCGTGGATGCCCGCGTGATGGGTGCGCCGGTGGCCGGCAAAACGGTGGTGGCTTGGTCTGAGCCGGCCCCGGGCATGAGCATGGTGGCGCTGGTGGCCGAGAGACCGCCCAGAATGGATGGCACGGCCACGGCGGCAGCGGCCACATCCCCGCGTCGCAAAGCGGATGCCGCGCGCGCCAGGTGGGCAGCAGACGCCGGGCGATCGGCAGGGTTCTTGGCCAGGCAGGCGAAGACCAGATTGCGCACCGGCTCCGACACCGTCACCGGAAGATCGGGCGCGATTTCGTTGATCTGGGCCATGGCGATCGCAACCTGCGACTCGCCCGTGAATGGGCGGCGTCCAGCGAGGGACTCGTAGGCGACAATACCGATCGAGTAGATGTCGGTGGTGGGGGACGCCGGGTGACCGCTGGCCTGTTCCGGCGAAAGGTACTGCACGGTTCCCATGACCTGGCCGGTCGCGGTGAGCGGAACCTGGTCAGCGATGCGGGCGATGCCGAAGTCGGTGATCTTGACCCGGCCCTCTGGCGTGATGAGCAGGTTGCCCGGCTTGATATCGCGGTGCACGAGACCGGCGGCGTGGGCGGCGTGTAGCGCGGCCGAGGTCTGCGCGACGATGTCGAGCACCTTGTCGGTAGGGAGAACGTGCTCCCGCTCAAGAATGGTCGACAGGGCTTCGCCGGGAACGAGTTCCATGACCAGAAAGGCGCTGCCGTCTTCTTCGCCGTAGTCGAAGACATTCGCGATGCCTTCGTGGTTGACCAGGGCAGCGTGGCGTGCTTCAGCGCGAAACCTCTCGAGAAAGCCGGGGTCGCCGAGATACTCGTCCTTCAAAATCTTGATCGCGACGCTGCGGCCGATGACGAGATCGGTGGACTTCCACACCTCACCCATGCCGCCAATCGCAATGCGCGACTGCAGCTCGTATCGTCCGCCGAAGGTGAGGCCTGCTGTGGGTCTCATTTGTTAAGCACCGCCTCTAGTACCGCTTTTGCGACGGGTGCGGCAAGAAGGTTGCCGAACCCGGATTGTTCCATTCCCCCGCCGTCCTCGATCAGAACGGTGATGGCATACTGCGGGTCCGTTGCCGGCGCGAAACCGGTGAACCACAATGTGAAGGGATCAGTTGACCCGTTCTGCGCCGTGCCTGTTTTCCCTGCCACGTCGACCCCGTCTATTCTTGCATTGCTAGCGGCGCCATCCTGAACGCCATTGATCATCATTCCGGTCAGGGTTGCGGCTGTTTTTTCGCTCATCACCCGCCCCATTTCGGCTGGTTCGAAGGTTTGGATGGCGCTCAGGTTGGGCGCGAGAATCTCTTGAACCAGGGTCGGTGCCATCACGACACCGCCGTTGGCGATGGCAGCACTGACCATCGCCATTTGCAGCGGGGTGGCCTGCACGTCGAATTGGCCGAACGCAGACTGCGCGGTTTGCGGATCATCGAGTCCGTTTGGGTAGACGCTCTCAGCCACGGTCATGGGGATGCTGTAGCTCTTGTTGAAACCGAATTTCTCGGCGGTTTCCCGAATAGCCGTGTCGCCGAGCTTGACGCCGAGCTCGGCGAACGGAATATTGCAGGAGAGCCGGAGGGCCGTGGCCAGGGTGACCGTGTCGCCGGTACCGCAGGGTTGACCGCTGGAGTTTTCGATCTTGCTTGTCGTGCCGGGCGCGGTATAGACGGCCGGATTCGGAAAGGTGCTTTCCGGGGTGTAGTCGCCTGATTCGAGAGCAGCCGTGGTGACGACGAGCTTGAAGATCGATCCGGGAGGGTTGAGGGAATTGATCGCCCTGTTGATCAGCGGGTTGTTATCGTCGGCCAGGAGTGCCTCGTAGCTCGCGGTGACCTCTTTATTGTTGTGCACGGTGAGCAGGTTCAAATTGAAGCTCGGCTTAGAGACCATGGCCAGGATGCGGCCGGTCGCGGGTTCGGTGACGACAACCGATCCGGTGTAATCGCCGAGGGCATCCCAGGCCGCCTGCTGGGCTACGGGATCGATAGTGACCTCGACGGCGGCGCCCTTCGGGTCCTGGCCAGTGACGAGGGCGCTGATCTTGTCAAAGAACTGCGAGTTGGAGGTGCCGGTCATCTCGGCATTGAGGGCGAATTCCAGCCCGGTCGGTTCGCCGTTGATCGGGATATACCCGGTGATCGGTGCGTACAGCTCTGGATTGGTGTACGTGCGCAGAAACTTATAGTCGTCATCGGCCGGCAGGGACTGGGCGATCGGTTCACCGGCCACCAGGATGGCGCCACGCTCGACCTGGTAGCTGTCGTAGAGCGTGCGCGTGTTGCGCGGATCGGCCGAGAGATTATCGGCTTGAAAGGCCTGCACGATCGAGGTCGAGCTGAGCAGAGCGATGAACATCAACAGCACTACGATGCTGACGCGTTTAAGTTCGCGATTCACTAGATCACCAGCCTGGGTTGGTTGCGCACGGTATCGGACAGCCGCAGCAACAGGGCAACGATGATCCAGTTCGCCACGAGCGAGGAGCCTCCGGCGGCCAGAAACGGGGTGGTCAAACCGGTCAGCGGGATGACCCGGGTGACGCCGCCGATGACGATGAAGCATTGCAGTGCAACGACGAAGGCGAGACCGACGGCGAGGAGCTTGCCGAAGTCATCCTGACCGGCGAAGCCGATGCGAAAGCCACGCGCCACAAACAAGAGGTAGAGCGCGAGAATCGCGAAGATTCCGGCGAGCCCGAGCTCTTCGCCGAGGCTGGCGATAATGTAATCACTCTGCGGAACCGGGGTGATTTCCGGCCGTCCCTGGCCCCAGCCGGTGCCGAGCAGGCCGCCCTTGGCCAGGCCGAACAGGCCCTGCACCAGCTGAAAACTGCCGCCGCGCGCTTCGTAAACATCCGGATTCAAGGCATCGAGCCAGTTCGTAAAACGGCCGTTGACATAGTCGAGGGTCTGGCTGGCCAGCAGTGCTCCGCCAAGAAATAGGCTCAGGCCGATGATGACCCAGCTCAGGCGCCCGGTGGCGAGGTAGAGCATGACTAGGAATAAGCCGAAGTAGAGCAGGGCGGTGCCGAGGTCGCGCTGAAAGATGATGACCGACATCGACAGGGCCCAGACGACGAGAATCGGGCCGAGGTCGCGCAGGCGCGGAAAACGCGCGCCGAGAAACTTTTTGCCGACCATGGAAAGGCTGTCGCGGTTGCGCACCAGATAACCGGCGAAGAACACGGCAAGGGCGATCTTGGCGATCTCGCCGGGCTGGAAGGTGGCGAAGCTCCCGAATCCGATCCAGACCCGCGCTCCACTAACCTCGCGGCCAAGGCCGGGAATGAGCGGCAGAAACAGCAAAACCACACCAAGAAATCCGAAAATATAGGTGTACCGAAACAGCACGCGATGATTGCGAATGACCAGAAGCACGACGATAGCGCTCAAGATGGCCAGGGCACTCCACACCGTCTGGCGCACGGCCGCGCTCTCCCATCCGCTATCTTGGTCGGCGATGTCGATGCGGTAGATCATGGCGATGCCGATGCCGTTGAGCACCGTGGCGATCGGCAATATGAACGGATCGGAGTCGCGGGCGACGAAGCGCAACACGACATGCAGTCCGATCACGAGCACCGCCAGACCGGCACCCAGCAGCACCAGGGTCGTGTCGATTTCGCCAAGGGCGCCCAACTGCACCAAAACGACGGCGCTCGCGTTGATGAAACAGGCGATCAGTAGCAGGAACAGCTCGAGATTTCGCAGCTTCTGTGGCAGGTGCAGACGACGCACCGGCTGGGTAACCGGCGTCTGACGTGCTTGTTGAGCGGATGCCTTACTCAACGATCGCATCCTTCAGTCGTTCGACGATGGCCTGCGCGTCCGCGAGCGAGCCGGCATTGATGGTCTGCTCGACCAGCTGGCGGTCGTAGACGCGCAGGTCGGACAGGTTGATATTGGTGTCTTTGTAGACGCTGGAGAGCTTGATCGGGCCGATATCCTGCTGCACGCCCTGATAGATCGCCACGGTTGAATCCTGGGCTCCGACGAAGTATCGAGTTTGGGTCCATTGGTAGCTCAAAATGCTAGTACCAACGATAGCGAGCACGAGCACGATCACACCGAAGAGCCAGGTGGCCCTGCGGCGGCGCGCGCGGCGGGCATCCTCTTCGATCAGTTCGGAGAGGTAATCCTGCGAATCGGGCTCGAAGTGTGTTTCGCGCACCGGATGTAGGCGCAGAGTCGGGATGCGCAGGGCGCGGTTGCGACCGGGTTCCTCACCGAAGGCGAGCGGATTGGCGGCCGAGCCGACGATGACGGGGCTGTCCGTGCGATGTATGCCCTCGCCGATATCGACGATGACCACGGTCACGTTATCGGGGGCGCCGCCGTCGAGGCTCTCTTTGACGAGCAGGTCGGCGACATCCTGCGCGTTGGCGCCGCTTGCCAGGGCTGAGGCTATGCCAGTGTGTGACACGACGCCGGTGAGACCGTCTGAGCAGAGCAGCCAGCGGTCGCCGGTGATCGTGGCCAGAATGGACGTGTCGATTTCGGGGCTCGCCTCGACGTCGCCGAGCACGCGCATGAGCACGGAGCGGCGCGGATGCACCATGGCCTCGGCCTCTGTGATGCGGCCGCTGTCGACCAGGCGCTGCACGAAGGTGTGGTCGATGGTGATCTGGGAGAGCTCGTTGTCGCGCAGCAGGTAGATGCGCGAATCGCCGATGTGGGCGATCGCGACCTCGTTCTCGAGCACAATGAGGGCGCTGACGGTTGTGCCCATGCCGGTCAGTTCTGTGTGCTCGAATACCGTCTCGGCGAGCTGGGCGTTGGCGCCGATGAGGGCGGCCTGCAGGGCGAATTCGGCGTCCTGCGCGCTCGGGTATGCCTGGTCGGCCTCGATGATGCGCTTGGTCGCAATCGAGGACGCGACGTCGCCGCCGGCGTGGCCGCCCATGCCGTCGGCGACCAGAAACAGGGTGCGTCCGGCGTACGCGGAGTCCTGATTGTTGGAGCGAACCTTGCCGACGTTGGACGCGGCTGCGCTATGACTGACCGTCGCCATGACCTACCGCCGAAGCTCGAAGCTGGTGGCGCCGATCTTCACGGTGGCGTTCAAGGGAATCTTGGTCGGCACGGTGACGCGGGCGCCAGCAAGAAAGGTGCCGTTGGTGGAGTCGAGGTCTTGCAGCATCCACTCGTCGTTCCAGAGCATGAGGCGGGCGTGGTGTGTTGAGGTGTAGTCATCGCGGATGACCAAGCTCGAATCGGCCGAGCGGCCGATCGTGATCGGGTCTGCGCCGAGTGGAAATTCGGTGCCAGCCTTGGGGCCACTCGTGATCACGAGGCGGGTGGTGTTCTGGCTGGTAGCTAGTCCCGAAGCGGCACCCGGCACATCTGGGGCAGCCGGGGTGGCCCGCGGGACCGGGGCGGCGGGAGCTGCGGCGACCGGGAACGCGGGGACGGGAGCGGCAGCATCCGTTGTTAATTTGCGCACGCGCTGGCCGAACAGATCGCTGCGCAGGGCGTAGACGATGCCGAAGATGAACATCCAGAGCAGCAGGAGGAAGCCGATGCGCAGCACCAGCAGGGTCAGTTCGCTGACGTTCATGCGTTCGGCCCCCAGAATCCACCCATGTCGTGACGTTCGGTGGCCGGGTCGGTCGGTGCGGCAGCGCGCGGAGAGTCGGTGGAGGCTTGCGCGAGTACGCGAAAGACGATGCGGGTGCGGCCGATCGTGACGATCGAATCGGGTTCGAGGATGGCCTGGCTGACCGGGGCGCCGTTGAGCTGGGAGCCATTGGTGGAGCCGAGGTCGCGCACCTGGGCGCGGGCGCCGTCCCAGAGAATTTCGACGTGGCGACGCGAGGTGCCGGTGTCGTCGATGGTGATGTCGGCGTCGGAGCCTCGGCCGATCACGGTGCGGTCCTTGGTCAGCGGGTAGCGGGTGCCATTGATGTCGAGCACCGGGGTCCACGCGACCGTGCTGGTGACTGTGCTGGAGTCGATCTGCACCATACCCTCGCTGAGGCTGCGGTCGTCGTGCAGGGTGATAACGATGCCGCCGGTGAACTGGTACCGCTGCTCGGTACCGTGCCGCTGCACGAGGGCGGTGAGCTCGTCGATGAGTGTGACACCGAGCGCGTTCATGCGCGCATAATCGGCGTGAGACATGCGCACGGTGAAACGATTGGGCGCGAGAATGCGATCCCGCGAGACAACAGCGGCCTTGGTGTCGAGCTCACGACGCAGCGCGGAGGTTATTTCTACCGGCTGCAAGCCCGATCGAAAGGTCTTGGCGAACGCTCCGTTGACGGCGCGCTCCAATCCCTTTTCAAAGTTATCCAGTATGCCCACAGGTCTCCCGATCCGGTCCGTTTGGCTATGAGCATGTTACTTGTCGCGGGTGACAACCCGCCTTGGGCGCGCAAACGGCACGAATAGTCATACTACCTGCGGAGGGCCGCTGACCGAATTCCGCGCCCTTTGTGGGCATTCCTTCGAACTTTTTTGAAGAGTATTGACGAGCGGATGCGGCGGTTCGGCGGCATCCACTGTTCACCGCGCAAGGTAACGGTGAGTGCGCCAGCTACAGTTGGCGCGCGGACCGCCAACTGGCGCGGTCACGCTCCAGGGGCGCCATTCAACCACGCGACGCGCCGTCGAATGGCGCTGACCCCCCTCGCAGTGTTAGCATTCCTAAGTTCGCGCGAGTGGCGGAATTGGCAGACGCGCTGGCTTCAGGTGCCAGTGTTCGAAAGGACGTAGGGGTTCAAGTCCCCTCTCGCGCACTGTGGATGTTTCAGGAAATTAAGAATTTGTTTTCATGGAATCCAAGCGAACAGGCCGGTTGAGTAGAAATACTCAGCCGGCCTTCGGTTTTTAACGGCGTGCGCGACACTGATCGGCTCGGTGACGTTGGCGACGGTGAGTTAAATGCAAAAATGCCTGCCGGTGGGCAGGCTAAAGCTTTCGGTGTGCGGTGGGGTCATGCCAGAGTCAGAGGCGCGGTTGTGAGCGCGGGGGTGACAGTGCCGGGAGTGCGCTGTGTGTGGTCAGCGGTGTTCCGGTGGCTTCTTTGCGTCGTCGTTCCCGCGGAAGCTTCTCACCACGTTCGAGCTCGGCGGCTTTTACGTAGAAGTCGTACGTTTTGCGGAGGTTTGCCGAGACGGCGGTAAGGGAATCTGTTTCAGGACTAATCGTTGTAAGTTCAATGCCGAGTTTCGGGCCGAGGCTGTGGAGCTGGTCATTTCATCGGGTCGGCCGATCGCTCAAGTTGCGCCCGAGATTGGTGTTGTCGAGGGGACGCTGGGTAATTGGGTTCGTCTCTGGAAAGAGGAACATCCCGAGGCTGGCGCTGCCGAGCATGGTCCGGTCGAGTGGGCCAAATTCATGGTTTTGCAGCCCGAGAATGCTGAGCTGAAAAGGGAGATTGAATTCCTGGGAAAAGTCAGCGCCTCCTTCGCCGCGAAGTGGCGATAGACGGCTATTTCGTGTTTATCTTGGCGAGAAGGGCAGGGGCGGCCGGGACCAGATCGCGAACTGATGTACACCGCCGTTGAAGTGCTCAATCAGAACGATGATCCGGTGATGACACTCGCTGCCATGAATCTGCTCCTGCGCCACCCCGAACGCATACAACACTTCGCCAATCGCTGACAGAGGCATTCCGCTGCTGCGCACCTGTCCGTGCAATAACGGTATCCAACTCATCGGGCGGAGGAATTCGCGTCAACATCCAATGCAACATGATCACTCAACTGCTACGGATCAACTGAAGTCATACCCATCCACTATGAACCATGCCAAAAAATTAACACATTAAACCTATTTGAACAGCATTGCATCGAATGCTGCATTACCAGCTGCTCTTCAGCGATGCCAGGCCCGCAAGCGTGCTTCGAACGCGTTGGTGCTGAAGCGCTAGGGTGCGCTGAGTAGCGCCGCGAGTTCCTTTAACGCATCTTCTCCGGTCATGTCTCGAACCAGCAGTGGCAGTTCGGTCATCGGCACGGTATGAAGGTGCTCACGGAGCTCTTGAAGACAAATATCTTCGAGTATCCTGCGTTCAGCAAGGAAGGCGCCGGCGTCAGCAGGGGAGCGGCGGTTGACAACAAGAGATGCGACATCGACGCCCAAACCGCGCAATTGCCTGACGATGTCAAGGGATTCGGCAACCGGCATCTTTTCGGCGAGGGTCACGACCACGAAGCCCGTGATGGTGCCATCGGTGATCGTCTTGTTCATGCGGGAAAACCGGTCACGACGGGCCACCAATGTGCGCCGCAATTCCGAGTCGGTTGCGGTCTCCGGGTTTTCACGGCCGACAATTCCTCGGGCTGCCGCGGCGAATCGGTCCGATCTGGAGCGGCTGGCGAGCAGCGATTCCGTCCACCCCGTCAACTTCTCCGGCAGGCTAAGCAGATGTAGCGTGTGGCCCGATGGTGCAGTGTCGAACAATACGAGGTCATAGGCGTCGATGCCGTGGTCTATGAGCTCGGCGACCCGTTCGAGCATGGCAGACTCGTGACTGCCGGGCGCGGTTTTTGCGAGCTCAAGGTGTGCCTTCGCCGAACGGTGCAGCTGCTCGGGCAGAAGCTTCATCATCGTGGCGCTGACTGTCTTGAAATGGCGCTCGATGGTGGCGCGGGGGTCTATCTCAACGGCATCCACACATCCATCGGAAGCGGTGAAAACTCGGGCGACAGCATCCGATAATGCCGTGTCCCAGATATGTCCGAGGTTGTGTGCCGGATCGGTGGAGACGAGCAGTACCCGACCGCCGTTCCGGGCACGCGCAAGCGCCAAAGCGGATGCCACCGAGGTCTTGCCGACTCCGCCTTTGCCTCCAACGAAGAGCACTTGCCGATCGCGAGCGAGTGTCAGCAGCATCCGATATGGTCCAATGGGGAGTGGGGGATTCCGATACGGCGATGCCAGGCATGGAAATTCTCCCAAACAGCAGGCATGAGTTCGGCGGTGTAATAAGCGGCCGGGTCCGGCACGCCAAGGGCTTCGCCCAAAACAGCAATCATGAACAGGTCATCTTCAGACTGCTGCTCCCGTTTGAACATCTGACGGTACGGCCCCACGTAGAACTCGTGCAGTCCCTCCCAGAACGCTGACCAGCGCCGGAAGGAGTCCTTCCGGCGCCGGTTCGTCGGCTTCGATCGCATCGAGATTTACGACGCCCTGGTGCCGGTCAGTTCTGCGTCAGCGTCCTCATCTTCGGGAACCATGTTCCTGGCCTTGCGCATTGCGATGATCGCTTCGGCGGCGACCCACACGCTGGCCACGATGATGATCACATCGAGCGAGAAGAGCATCCAATCCGGATCACCGGGATTCGCGAAACTGGCAAGCTGTACGATCGCTGCCCAGAATGCCATGACGAAAACGATCACGAGCGGTACCAACGCCGTGATGGGGTTGCGCCCCTTGCGAATCAGGATGACCACGATAATCGACAGGCTCAACGCCGCCATCAGCTGGTTGGTGGTTCCGAACAACGGCCAGATGCGTAGACCGCCCTCGCCTCCGACTCCCTGCGAGAACGTCAGGCCGAGGCCGAGTGCCACGACGATGAGGGTCGCCGGGGTCTTTCCGATCTTCAACTTGAAGGCCTCGCCGGCTTCCTGGACCACAAAGCGCAGCAGTCGCATTCCGGTGTCCATCGTGGTTGCGGCAAACAGCACCGCCATGGTTGCCAACAGCGTGGCGCTCAGTGATGCAGGCAAGCCGATGCCGTTCTGCATCAGCGTCGAGCCGCCTTGGACAAAGGCATCAACTCCGGCGGAACCGAACGAGCTGTAGATCTCGTTCCACTCAGCAACTGACTTGAATCCACCGATGACTGCGAGGATCGTTCCCAATGAGAGCAGTCCCTCACCGACAGCGCCGAAGTACCCGACGAAACGAGCATCCGTTTCCTTGTCGAGCTGCTTCGAAGTGGTGCCGGAGGACACCATGCCGTGAAATCCCGAGATGGCACCACACGCGATGGTCACGAACAGCAGAGGAATCATACTCGGCGTGCCCTCGGGAACGTTCATGTTGATGGCGGGAGCGACGATATCCGGTGGTGTTGCGGAGAACAGCGCACCCAAAAGCACGGACCCGAACAGCAAGATCAAGCCGACGAAAAGCTGCACACCATTGATATAGTCACGCGGCTGCAGCAAGACCCACACCGGCAAAAGGGACGCTATCGCCCCATAGACGAACAGGGCGACAATCCAGAATGTGGCCGGTGACATGCCCAGTGTTGATTCGGGGAGCACCACCGGCATCTTGTCGCCAACCAGGATGAGCGCATAGAGCGCTGCGACGCCGACGACGGTAACGGGCAGCAGGTGCCAGTGAAGCCGGTACACAGCCACACCCACCAGAAGGGCGACGACAATCGCACCCCACACGGGGATGACCGCTCCCGGTGTGCTGATGAGGAGGTTCTTAATGACGACGGCGAATGCCGCGATCACCATGAGCAGGACCAGGAAAATCACAACCAGAAACAGATTGGCTCCGCGTTTGCCGATGTACCGGGCGGACAGGGCGCCGATGGAGCGTCCCTTGTTGCGCGACGAAGCCCACAGCGTGCCGAGATCGTGCATCCCAGCGAAGAATACGGTGCCGAGGGTTACCCAGAGCAAGGCTGGAAGCCAGCCCCAGATCACTGCAATCGCGGGCCCGACGATGGGAGCAGCGCCGGCGACGGACGTGAAATGGTGGCCCCACAAAATGAACTTGTTCGTGGGAACGTAGTCCACGCCGTCTTTAAGCTCGTGAGCCGGGGTCACGAAAGCGTCGTTGAGTTTGAAGACCCTGTGTGCGAGATATTTGGAATAGACCATGTATCCAGCCACCATGACGGCCAGACCAATGATCATGAGAACTAGGGAACCCATGAAGTTCTCCCCCTGTCTTGAGCCACCGTGGGCAGCTCTGTCCGATAGCGCGAGTGGACCGACACAATTTTGCGATGATAGCCAAAGTAACGTCAATCAAATCTCTTCGAAGTTATCAGTTCTGACCGGAATTTTTCTAGTGCGAAAGCCAACTGTGGTTCAAGAACGTTGAATTTACGCGGTTTTTGACCCGATCGACGATGTTGAATGGGCGTTTATAGGAGAGCGAATTCTTCCAGGGGCACGCCCGGAGACAGCCCGGTATTTCTTATGAAAATTGGGATGCAGGGCTTTCACCTTGTGCAGTACGCGGCGTTAGCGCGGTGTCTACTGAACGAATTCGGAAACTTAGAACGGTCGCACCCCCCGCCGGCGTTTCAACCCCCACAGCTGGCGAGACGGAATCCAGCAGTGGCGACGAAAGGTTCCACCGCTGCCGGTAGAGCGAAACGGCGACCGCAGATCGAGGTGCCAGGTCGACCAAGCGTCCGGTTGCGATCTCCTCGGAGCGTTGCTGTTCGGGAAGCATGCCCCAACTGAAACCTACCTGGATCGCTCGTGCGAAGTCGTTCGACGTCAGGATGTACGTGGATGGGCCCGCTGCTGCACCTGCCCGTGTGCATGTGCGTCCGTATGGTAAATGTGCAGGAAAGCGTCTGGCAGCTCATCGTTGCGTTCGAGGACCACGACTGGGGCCAGATGTAGGCTGGCGCTTTCTGCCAACGTCGGCATTCGAAAATACATGAAGCACGTCGACAAGACCAACGCGGTCTTTGAGCAGCATCACAGCTGGAACAACAGCATGCTGCACCCGGGTAACAAACCGGGGCTCGGTGTTGAACTCGATGTGGACGGAGCTG
The DNA here is from genome assembly GCF_002929535.1 of Cryobacterium sp. Y11. Taxonomy (GTDB): domain Bacteria; phylum Actinomycetota; class Actinomycetes; order Actinomycetales; family Microbacteriaceae; genus Cryobacterium. The sequence goes on along the minus strand of NZ_PJJO01000059.1, from coordinate 30,820 downwards.
GCAAGTATCCTTACATCACGACCTACTAGCCGTACAATCAGTTGGCCGCTGGAACGGTGCACGACCGGTGAGCGCGACCGTCAGTGGCGTCGTGGTGATTGGGCGTGTCGGACTCGGGAAAGAGTACCATCGGCGCACTGCTCGCCCGTGTGCTCACCGTGCCGTTTCTCGGTGCTGACGGTCTGCACCCGCAGGCCAACATCGTCAAGATGGCCAGCGGTGTGCCGTTAACGGATGCTGACCGCTGTCCATGGCTCGCGCTGGTCGGCCAGGCTCTGGCTGATACCGGTGCAGCGGGAACCGGTCTGGTCATCGCCTGCTCAGCGCTCAAACGCGTCTACCGTGACGCCATCGTCGCGGCGGCCCCTAACGTGCGGTTCGTGCACCTGGCCGGAACCCTCGACGTGCTCGACAACTGGCACGAAAGGCGTAGTGAACACTTCATGCCGCCAGTCCTACTCCGGTCGCAGCTTGCGACTTTGGAAGAACTTCATGATGACGAGCCGGGCTTATCTGTGGGCATCGATTGGCTCGTGTCGAACGTGGTCACGGAATCTAAGGCGCGGGTGGACGCACCAAAGCTGCCGGCATCCGTTCACATTGGTGTTGGCCAGGTCGGGCTGCCCGTGGTTCGGGTGAACGGGCTAGTCGGCGCAGCGGCGGTATATCTGCAGGATGCGCACATGACGAGTTGGAACCCGGAGGGACAGCCGTCGGTATTGTGGATGAGCACGCTGAGCGGATATGCCCCCGGCCGGCCCATTCGTGGGGGCATGCCGATCTGCTTGCCGTGGTTTGGGCTGAATGAAACTGATGCGACGGCTCCACCCCACGGGTTTGCCCGCCTCGCGGAATGGCGGCTGGTGCAGACCAGCGAAGCCGGCGACGACATCGTGCTGGTCTTTCACTTGAGCGACAGTAAGCAATCCCGTCGGTCTGTGTGGCCGCATCGGTTTGAGGCTCTCTGCACGGTGACGGTCGATGCCGAGCTCGCCGTCGCGCTGCGGGTGCACAACCTCGATGATGTGTCCGTGATGTTTGCCGCCGAAACGGACCGGATTTACATCGGCACCAGCGCTGAGGCGCGCATCTCGGATGGGACCGTGCGTGTGCTGTCGATCGCCACCGAGGGCTCGCAGAGCAGCGTGGTTTGGAACCCGCGGAGCGCTAAAGCGGCAGTCATGCCCGACTTCGGCGCCGATGAATGGACCGGAGTGCTGTGCGTCGAAACCGCCAATTGTCGAACGACGAGATCCTGCTGGCATCGGGGGATACCCACGCCATGAGTGCTGTGATCGGGCAGACGTTCTGCCAGAGGATGTCGCCGGAACGTCCCCGACGCGTCCTGTTGGCCGTCCCGCCCGGGGCGCCTATCGCAAACCTGAAGAATTTGGTCGGCCACCCGGGTAGCTGGGCTAGCGGCCGGAGTGAGCCCAGATTCTTCTGGAAAAACGGGAACAGATACCGGGTTCAGGTCGGGAATCCGGCCGCGATGATGTCGAAGCCACGCTGTACGAGCGTGACGAAGTGTACGGGGTCGTCGTCGGCTTTCCAGATGGAGAAGGCGGAAATGAGCACAGCGGTCGCGGTATGAGTTAGTAATGCTGCGGTATACGGATCAAAATCCGTTCGGGTAGCAGCCCACCGGCGAAGCGCCACCTCGACGTGCTGGTGAGCGGTGCGGTGATACTGGTCGAGTTCCGGTTCGTCCTCGATGAGCCGACGGCGAACCGCGATGACGTTCTCATGGCCGGTGACGAAGGACACACAAACCGAGCCTAAGGCGGGCCATAGGTCAACCTGGTTATCGAGTCGTTCTAGCAGATAGGCGAGGCGGTCGGCGTCGTCGGGATCGGGGTCGAAAAGCGCCGCAGCTTTCGTGGGAAAGTGGTTGAAGAAGGTGCGTCGGGAAACGCCAGCGGCCGAAGCGATGTCATCGACAGTCACGCTGGCGAAACCGTGCTCGTCGACCAGGTCGATAGCTGCGGTCTGCAAGGCGCGCCAGATTTTGCGTCGTTGCTGTTCTCGAATCGTCATGGAGAGCACTCTGAAAGATTACTGGCTTGGCGGGGAGCAGCGCGCTAGGCTTCAAAGACTTGTTGCACTCAGTGCAGCAAGGTGGCCGCGCTGTCGGGGCTCGGTCGACCACCTAGTGAAAGGATGGCGTTCCGATGACCGGACGCGTTGAAGGTAGAGTCGCCTTTGTAACTGGAGCAGCCCGAGGTCAAGGCCGGAGTCATGCGCTGCGGCTGGCGCAAGAGGGGGCGGATATTATCGCCGTTGACATCTGCGAGGACATTGAAACCAACCACTATCCCCTGTCGACCGAGGCAGATCTCGCCGAAACAGCCCGATTGATCGAGGCGCTTGACCGACGAGTCGTGACGCGCAAAGCGGATGTTCGCGAGCCCGCGCAACTCGTAGCAGCGTTGGCCGACGGTATCGCCGAGCTGGGCAGAGTTGATATCGTCGTGGCGAATGCAGGAATCTGCCCGCTCGGAGCTGATGTCCCGGCACAGGGTTTTCTCGATGCGATTCAGGTCGACCTGATCGGCGTGATCAATACCGTCTCCGCTGCTCTTCCTCACCTGAGTGCGGGGGCATCCATTGTCTGCACCGGATCCGTCGCCGGGCTCATGGCGGGAGGCACGTCCACCCCCGCGAACGGTCCCGGCGGGGCCGGATACTCTCACGCGAAACGTGGCGTGGCACGCTTCGTGCACGATTTGGCACTGCAGCTTGCCCCGCACTCGATTCGAGTGAATGCCGTGCATCCGACAAATGTCGACACCGACATGCTGCAGAGCCAACCGATGTACAACATCTTCCGACCAGACTTGGAGAACCCGACTCGGGAAGACGCCGAGCTGGCATTTCCGTCTATGCAGCCCATGCCGATCGGTTACGTGGAGCCGGTCGATATTAGCAATGCCGTGTTGTTCCTGGCGTCGGACGAATCACGATACGTCACCGGACTTCAGCTCAAGGTCGATGCCGGAGCGCTCCTCGCGTCCACGACTTCCGGCGCTCCGGCGTAATTCTCTAGCTAGCGATGCCGGCGAAAATTGGGGCGACGCCCCTGGCGGCCAGACCTGTGGTGACCAACTGCCACCGCCGACACGATTATCGCGTCGGCGGTAACAGTTGTGGTCCGGGCGCCTAAAAGTACTGAGCGCCGGCGTCGATGCTCAAATGCTCCGAGGTGATCATGCGCGCGTCGTCTGAGGCCAGGAAGGCAACGGCATTGGCAATATCCCTGGCTTCCGCCGTTCCGTCCGGCAGAAAGGGCGTACCCATCACGCTGAGCGCCGGGTTGCTCTCGCTGGCATGTGTGAGCGCCGAGACCATGTCACCCGAGCCCATCGGGGTGTTGACAGCCCCGGGATGCACGCTGTTCACGCGAATGTTGTCCTTACCCAGTTCTGCCGCGAACGACCGGGTCATGCCGGTGATGGCATGCTTGCTCGCGGTGTAATGCACCATGAACGGTTGCACCTTTTTGCCGGCATACGAGCTGGTGAGGATAATCGATCCGCCACCGGCTGCTACCAGGTGCGGCGCACCCACCATGACGGTGTTCCAGGCCCCGGTCACATTTGTGTCCATCGTCACCTGAAACATTTCGGGAGTCGTCTCGTTCCACCTGGCCGGAATGCAGATGCCCGCGTTCGCGACGATGATGTCGAGCCGGCCGAATTCAGCGACGCCCCGCTCAAGGATTCCGCGCATCCCCTCGAGGTCCCGCACGTCACCTTGTTCAAAGTGGATACGGCGGTCCTCCGCCTCGACCAGACGCACCGTTTCGGCCAGGTCCTCCATCGACGAGGAGTCGTAGGGCACCAAGGGGATGGGGCCGGCGAGGTCGATCGCAATAATATTCGCGCCCTCCTGTGCCAGCTTGACTGCGTGGGCGCGGCCCTGCCCCCGTGCAGCGCCAGTGATGAAGGCGACCTTGCCTTCGAGTCGACCAGTCATGATGTTCGTCCTACCTGTTGATGTTGATGTTGATGTGGCGATGCGATCGCTAATAGCGGGTCACGGAGTCGGCTGTGCTGTCAGCGCCGAGGATACGGGAGAACGTCGGCGGAATGTAGAAGTCCGCGGGTGACAGCTCGTGGATCGACGAATGGCCTAGGCCGAGAACGGCCGAGTCGAGGCCACCGCGCAGAATGTCGAGTACGTTCTCGACTCCGCCTTGGCCGTTCGCAGCGAGGCCCCACAGGTAGGCGCGGCCGATCATGACCGCGCGCGCGCCGAGCGCGAGAGCCTTGGCTACGTCGCTGCCCCGACGGATGCCGCCGTCCAGCACGATTTCCACGTCGTCGCCGACGGCTTCGGCCACCGAGGCGAGCATGCGGATCGTCGCTGGCGTACTGTCGAGGTTGTTGCCGCCGTGGTTGGAGACCGAGATGGCCGTGACGCCCGAGTCAACTGCGCGACGGGCGTCATCGATGCGGGTGACCCCTTTGAGCATGAACGCTCCGCCCCAGGTTTCGCGCATCCAGACCACGTCGTCCCAGGTGGGCGGTGTCGTCTGCAGCCACTCGCCATACGCTCCGAAGAACGTCGGGGCTGTACCGCCGGGCGGCGTGAGGTTGGGGGCCGTTAGGTCGGGGAGCCGACCTGACTTCAAAAACCTCAGCAGCCATTGCGGGTGCGGGAGCACGTTCGGCGCGAAATCGATCATTGTCTTCAAGCTCATCTTCTCCGGAATCTGCGGGCTTCCCCAGTCGCGACCGTTGGAGAATGACCAGTCGAAGGTGGCGATGAGGCCTTTGGCGCCTGCGGCCCGCGCCCGGTCCATTCGCTGCACCATCGCCTCCCGCGAGCCCGACCAGTACATTTGGAAAAACGTATTCGGGTTGGCAGCGACCACGTCCTCAACGGGCTTGCTCGCGAACGAGCTCAGGCCCATGATGGTGCCGCGGTTAGCGGATGCCCGGGCAACGGCCACTTCACCGTCGGGGTGCACGGCTTGCACGCCCGTTGGTGAGATGATGACCGGCAAGGAAATGGGGATGCCCATTACGGTCGTTGACAGGTCGCGCACCGCCTGGTGCCCGGCGACATGCGGTGAGAAGGCCAGTTCACCGTATGCTGCCATGTTGTCGTCGATGGTCAGCCCGCGCTCAGACCCCGCAACGAGAGCCCCGTAGACGGACGAGGGCAGCGCCTTCTTGGCTCGTCGTTGCGCTTCGGCAACGGTTTCGAACCACGCATTTTTTGCCATGATACTTCCTGCTTTCTGTAGTCGTTCAGGTTCTAAAAAGTTGGTCCAGGACCGGCGCTACGTCACGGTGGGTGCGCACGAGATGAGCGGTACCGTGCCCCGCTGTCGTGAGCTGGCGGCCGAGTTCAGTGTCTTTCTCACCGCTCACGTCGATCAGCACGTCGAGTCGAGGCAGCCGCGCGGCCAGCTCCCGGGGATCCGGCCCCGCGTTATGCACGCAGTCGGACAGCAACACGACCCTCGCGTCGCGCACCGGCGCGCGCGCGAGCTGACGCGCCGCAAGCTCGAGCGGAAACGCGATATTGGTGAGTCCGCGGGCCGGCATCTGCAGGATGGAATCGAGCAGGTCCATCGGTTTCACTTTCTGACCCAGCTGGAGCAGTATCGCTGCGTCCGACCAGAAGGCGATGACAGCGAGGGCGTCGTTCTGGAGTTCGCCGGCGAGGGCACCGACCGTCGCCGCGGCGGTCTGCACCCGCTCGCCCTTCATCGATCCGGATACATCAACGAGAAGCACGACCGACCGGCGGGTGCGAATGCGCTCGCGCACGATGATGTCCTCGTCTTCCGGAACCGGGTGTTCGGCGAGCATTTCGATCGTGCGGTCGAGGTCAATTTCGTCCGAACCGCCTCGATAAGGGATGCTGGCGAGTTTGCCAGACCCACGGCGGGCCATCGCATCCGTTTTCGGCCGGGGGATGGCCAAGCGCGACGCGATCTGCCTGGCCTTGGCGCGCACGATGGGATCGATGGCGACAGCACCGGCACCGGCCAGCACGACCTCACCAGCCTCATCGGTGATGCCCGCCGCCGTGTGTCCAGGGGGAGATTTCGTCGTCGCGCCTGGTGTGGTCGACTGAGCGCGCAAGACTATACCGTTGCCTCCCGTGCTGGGCTCGAATACGACCGGATCCTCCTTGAGTTGCTTGGGTTTGCGGCGCAGCGGGGTGCTTGTGCGCTTCTGGCGGGATTCCCGGGAGATCGGGGTATCCGCCTCGATCTCCCTTCAGCCCGGCTCGGCAATGGCTGGGTCGAGGACAAAGCGGTCCTCCCAAATTTCGCGCAACACACGCTCGGGCGTGCTTCCTGCGGCCTCGTCGAGGTGGATGCGACCCGACAAGGAGACTGTCATAGCGTCGTAGACGAGTTCGGGGTAGCCCTCGTCATCGGGCGACCTGAGGTTACGCAGCAGGGACAATTGCAGCGCAACGAGCACACAATCGATCGCGCCACGCACACTGCTGCCCTGCCTTATATCCGGATGCCGCCGGGTCCCCCTCGTGACGTAAACGGCATCCACTACAAGTTGATCGGCGAGATCCCCCGTTGCCTGGGTACGGAGTGTGACGATGCCGCGTTCAGCGGGCTCGTCCTGGTAGTCGATGACGAGCCGGTTCAAGCGGTCGTGCACGCTCGTAGACAGACGTGTCGTGCCGACGTTGTCGTACGGGTTCATCGACGCGATCACCCGAAAGGTTGGCAGAGCGGTGATGGTTCCCACGCGCGGCACGGCTATAGCCCGATCGGCCATCGCAGTGAGTAGCGAGTTGAGGGTGTCTTCGGGTGCCCGGTTGAATTCCTCTATATAAAGGAACCCGCCGCGTTGCATCGCTTCGACGAGCGGCCCGGCCACGAAGTTCTCGTCGCTATAGTCCTCCCGCAGCACCCGAGCCGGATTGTGGTGACCAACGAGTTTGGCCGGGGTGAGGTCTGCATTGCCTTCAACAAAGAGCAGGGGGATGCCCCACTCCGCGGTGATAGCTTTGAGTATGGTGGTCTTGCTGGTTCCGGGCGGCCCCTCGAGCAGGATGTCGCGGTTAGCCGCGACGGCCGCGAGTGCGAGTTCAATCTCACGTTCACGGCCAACGAGGTGCGCCGCCACCCGCTGCCGGGTTTCGGAAATGTCGGGAATGTTCATGGAACGATCCACTTCGGTTGCGATAGCGGCGGATGGCATCAGTGCTACTTCACCGGAGCGTGATTGAAACCGGGAAGAATCATGTGGCCGGCATCGACGGGGATGGTGACTCCCGTCACTGCGGCCGCCAGATTCGAGTTGAGGTAAAGAGCGGTGTCGGCGATCACCTGCGGTGGCATGAAGCTCATACCCTTCAGCGCGTGGAATGAATAGCCGCCTTCCATCATGTCGGCCGCGGTGCCCCCAGGGTGCCCCGCGAACATGTCCCACGCGCCCTGATGGTCGGTCATCGGGGTCTTGATGGCGCCGGGATTGATCGAGTTGCAACGGATGCCATGCGGCGCGAGTTCGAGTGCGATGTTTTTCATCAGCCCGATAACGCCGTGTTTTGCCGCGACGTAGTGCGCGTAGTTCGCACCCGGTTCGAGGCCGTTGACCGACGAAGTGATCACGATCGACCCAGTTTGCCGTTCGATCATGTGTGGGGCGATCGCCTTGGCTGACTTCCAGACACCAGTGAGATTCACGCCGATCATGTCGTCCCAGGCTTCTTCGGAGAGCTCCCAGAAGGCGCCCTGGGTCCAGATGCCGGCATTGGCGATGAGGATGTCGATCTGCCCAAACTCCGCGATACCCTTCGCGACAGCATCGTCCATTTGTTGCTGTGAACGCACGTCCGCTTCAATGCTGAGCACCCGGCGGTCGAGTGCCTCAACCTGGCGTACGGTCTCAGCGAGGTCAGCGGCCCGACCCATCGCATACGGCACGGAATCGATCTGGTCGGCGATGTCGACCAGAATAATGTCGGCACCCTCGCGCGCCGATGTGATGGCGTGCGCGCGGCCCTGACCGCGGGCTCCACCGGTGATGAGTGCAACCTTGCCGTCGAGTAAACTCATGATTTCTCTTCTTCCTGTCGTGCGTTCTAGCTGTTTATGACCACGCCTGCGTTTGGCAGGGGATGCTTCGTTCTTTTTTCACGAAGAACTTGTCGGGCATAACACGCGCCAGTGGGCCGTGGTTAGAGAGCGGCACCCGCGTCGACGACGTGAGTGGTTCCCGTAACGAAGCGGCCGTCGTCCGACACGAGGTAAAGGATGGCGTTCGAAATATCGATGGCTTCAAGCCCGCTGGTTGGCATCTTGTTGAGGGTGAGCGCTGCCGCGTTGTAGTCCTCGCGAGTCGGGTTCTCAATGTCCGGGCGGAACAGCTTGTAGGTTGGGTCGTTGAGCACCATGTCGGTATTGACCGTCGTCGGGTGGATCGTGTTGACCCGGATGCTCTTCGATGCCAGCTCTACGGCCATAACCTTCATAAGGCCGATCAGGCCCGCCTTCGCTGCTGAGTAATGCGCGACGTTGGCATTGCCCTTGAGCGCGGCGATCGAACTGATGATTACTACAGACCCGCCTCGACCGCCGGCGATGATATGGGGAACGGATGCCTTGAGTGACTTCCATTGTCCGGTCAGGTTGACGTTGATCATGGTGTCCCAGATCTCGTCGTCCATCTCGAGAGTCGGGGCCGGCACTGAAATGCCAGCGTTGGCAAGCACGATGTCGAGCCTGCCGAACTCGGCAACGCCAGCATCCACGGTCGACTTCAGTGCCGCCGAATCTCGGATGTCTACCTGGCTGGCGATGATGCGCCGGTCAAGCGCCTCTACCTGACGCACTGTCTCGGCGAGGTCGTCGGGAGTCGCAGTGGTATACGGGACAGTCTCAACCTGCCGGCAAATGTCGACGGCGATGATATCGGCACCTTCTTTCGCGAGCGCTATCGCGTGGCTGCGGCCCTGGCCGCGGGCTGCTCCGGTGATGAAGGCGACTTTGCCATCGAGTTTTCCCATGTTGTATCTCTCTTCCTTGAGTGGTTTGCGATTTCGTGTGGGCCTGGGGCGGCGCAATGCACCGCCCCGGGTTTCAGACCATTTACGTGACGAGCTGGCCGGTATCGACGATGGTGCTCGGTGCCACGTGTTCTCCTTCATCTGGAACAGGGCTGGTTTACTTGATGGACGCTCCGCCGTCGACTGGTATCTGGCCTCCGCTGACGTAGTATGACTGGTCGGAGGCCAGCCAAGCGACCGCGTTCGACACGTGGATTGGCTCGATCCAAGCCTTGCCCATAGGGTTCAACCCGGCGAATGCGGGTTCGGCATCCTCGGCCTGCGGATCGTCAAGGTCTGGGCGGAACAGCTTGTAGGTGTTGCTGTTCTTCACCATCTTCGTGTCGATCGAGTTCGGGTGGATCGTATTGACCCGAATTCCGTGCGGACCGAGTTCATTGGCGAGCACCTTCATCAGGCCGACGATGCCGTGCTTGGTAGTCGTATAGGCGGCGACGTTGGCGAGTCCCTTGAATCCGGCCAGTGAGGAGATAATAATGACCGATCCACCGGCACCTGATGCGATCAGATGATCGGCAGCCGCCTTGTAGGTGTGCCAGACCCCGGTCAGGTTAATGTCCATAAGGTCTTTCCAGGACTGCTCTTCGATCTTCTGGGTGTCCGATCCGAAGGTGAAAATTCCGGCGTTGGCGACGATGATGTCGAGCCGTCCCAATTCTGCGACGCCTTCATCCACGGCCTTGGTCAGCGCTTCGATATCGCGCACGTCCGCCTGTTTCGCCACAATACGCCGGTCGAGAGCCTCGACCTGCCGCACGGTCTCCGCCAGATCCTCAGCCGTTGCTAGCTCATAAAATGAGGTGACGCTGTCGACACCTTCGCAGAGGTCGATCGCGATAATATCGGCGCCCTCCTTCGCCAGGCGAATGGCGTGGCTTCTGCCCTGCCCTCTGGCTGCGCCGGTGATGAAGGCGACTTTGCCGTCAAGGTTTCCCATATCTGTCTCTTTTCTTTCGTAGATGGCGGGGCGGTGCACAGTGCATCGCCCCGCGTCGATTGGTTACTTGACGAGGTTGCCCGCGTCCACGGGGAGGGTGACTCCGGTGATGAACCTCGCCTCGTCGGAGGCTAGGAACAATACCGCGTTGCTAATGTCGACCGATTCCACCCAAGAGACGGGCAGGGCGTTGAGACTTTTAAAAGCCTCGACCGCCGATTCCTGCGTAGGGTTCGGATTAGCCGGATCGAACAACCCCCAAACGTCTTCGTTCTGGATCATGATCGTGTTGACCGTTGTGGGATGCACCGAGTTCACTCGAATTGAGTATTGAGCGAACTCGTTGGCAAGCGTCCGTTTGATGCCGACGACCCCATGCTTGGCCGCTGTGTAGTGGACGGTGTTAGCGAGTCCTTTGAGCCCTGCAGTCGAACTAGTAAGAATGATCGACCCGCCTCGTCCGCCTTCGATGAGATGCGGTAGTGCCGCCTTGCAGGTGTTCCAGACGCCAGTCAGATTAATGTCGATGGTTTCCTGCCAAGCGGCGTCGTCAAGCTCGAGCGCCGGGGACATCTGAAAGATCCCCGCGTTGGCCGACACGATATCGAGCCGTCCCAGCTGAGCGACTCCATCGTCCATCACCGCTTTCAGCGCTGCTGAGTCACGTACATCGGCCTGTGTAGCGATGATGCGGCGATCCAACGCTTCCACCTGACGCACGGTCTCGGCAAGATCCTCCTCGGTGGCCATTGGGTACGCGTGCACCGACTCGACAGGACCGACAATGTCGACCGCAATTATGTCCGCGCCTTCCTGGGCCAGGCGCAGCGCATGACTGCGCCCCTGACTTCTAGCGGCACCGGTGATGAACGCTACCTTGCCTTCTACTCTTCCCATGATCTTCTCCTCGTCGAGTTGTGAAGCGAATATTCTTACTTGATGCTGCCGCCCGCGTCGACAGGCAGGGCAACGCCGGTTATGTACCTCGCCTCATCGGAGGCCAGGAATAGTAACGCGTTGGAAATATCAATTGCTTCCAGCCACGGAATCGGCAACGCCTGCATAGCAAACGATGCAGTCTTGAAATCTTCTCGGGTGGGGTTCTTCAGATCAGGGCGGAATAGCTTGTAGATCGCCTCGTTCTGGATCATGTCAGTGTTGACCTGCGTCGGATGGATGCTATTGACACGGATCATGTGTGGTGCCAGTTCGAGGGCCAGCGTTCGCATGAGTCCCACGACACCGTGCTTAGCTGCGGTGTAGTGGGCAAGGTTCTGATAAACCATCAGAGCGGCGTTAGAACTAGTCAGGATGATGGATCCACCGCGCCCACCGGCCTTGATGTGCGGGATCGCTGCTTTTGTGGTGCGCCAGACACCGGACAGGTTCACGTTGATCATGTCGGTCCAGATCTCCTCCGAGAGCTCCTCGGTGGGTGCCATGTCGGTCACGATGCCGGCGTTGGCCGACACGATGTCGAGGCGTCCGAGCTGCGCTACACCCTCATCCACTGCGGATTTCAGGGCATCAAAATCGCGCACATCCGCCTTAGTAGCGATGATGCGACGATCGAGTGCCTCGACCTGACGAACGGTTTCGGCCAGATCTTCTTCCGTGGCCCCGGCATAGGGCGCTCCGGGAATGTCCTCACAGACATCGATCGCGATGATATCTGCGCCTTCCTGTGCCAGTCGGATAGCGTGACTACGCCCCTGGCCTCTGGCTGCACCCGTGATGAATGCGACTTTGCCTTCTACTCTTCCCATGGTTTCCTCCTCATTTTTGATGTTCAGGTTCTAAACAGTCGACTGAAACCGACACGGCATCGCAGCGGCGCGGCATCCGATCAAAAGGCGTACTCTGCGACTGCGTCGTGCTGCACCTCACGGCTCAGAGTCCCCGTTCGTCGAAGCAGTCGCGCGTTCCGATACTTGATAACGCATTTTTTGGTTGAAGACCACCGACTCTCTGTCGCAAGCGCACCGGGCGCTTGTCACGTCTCTCTGGGTTGAGAACTCTAACTACAGCCGCACGTTCCTTCTACGCCGCTCTCCCAGCGCAGGTGGATTGCGAAGTTGCGAGCAGGTTCATCCCGGCCAGCGGGCTCTCGTCACAAGCTCCTGCCGGTGGTCGTTCGGGCGTGAACCCGACGAGGGGACTGACTCCGTAGTCGCTGGCGTTCACTGGAACCATCCCCGTGCGACGGCTCAGCGTGAGCTGTACCGGTCCCATTCCTTCGCGCCCGGCTCGGGTAGTGCGGTGGGAGTGGTCGACGATTGACGATTTTGGAGGTTCCACCGCCTTACCTTTACGGTTCTGAAGTAACTCTTCGCCGTAGCCCTGGACGCATTCCGGGTCGGGGCCGTCCAGCGGTAATCCAGTGAAGAACTTGGCGGCCATGCAGCCGCCCGTGCAGGTATCGAAGAACGCGCACGAGGTGCAGGCTCCACCGGATTGTGGTTCGCGAAGTTTGAGAAAGAGTTCCGAGTACTTCCAGACCTCCTGGAAGCCGCCCGGTGAGCGCACGTTGCCGGCGAGGAATTCTTCATGGATGGCGAAGGGGCAGGCGTAGACGTCGCCGATGGGGTCGATGAGGCAGACCACCCGGCCGGCGCCGCAGAGGTTGAGGCCAGGCAGCGCGTCACCAAAGGCGGAGAGGTGGAAGAACGAGTCTCCGGTGAGCACCCCGTCTCCGTGTGCGACGAGCCAGTCGTAAAGTTCGCGCTGTTGCACTTGGGTCGGGTGAAGTTCGTCCCAGACGCCCGCTCCGCGACCGGAGGGGCGCAGGCGGGTGAGCCGCAATTGGGCGTCAAACGTATCGGCGATGGCCTTGAAGTCGTCGAGCTGGCTGATGTTCTGACTCGTACAGACGACCGAGATCTTGAATCCTTTGAAGCCGGCGTCGTACATGTTTTGCATGGCCTTCATGGCTGTGGCGTAGGAGCAAGGGCCGCGCACGCGATCGTTGACCTCGGCGGTGGCGCCGTCGAGTGAGATCTGCACGTCGACGTAGTCGCTTCTGATGAGGCGCTGGGCAACCTCAGGGGAAATTTTCACGCCGTTGGTGGAGAATTTGACTCCGACGTGGTGCTCTGATGCGTAGGCGACGAGTTCCCAGAAATCGGGACGCACCGTCGGTTCGCCACCGCCGATGTTGACGTAGAAGATCTGCATCCGCTCGAACTCGTCGATGACGGCCTTCGGCTCTGCCGTCGTCAGCTCGCGAGGATCGCGGCGCCCGGAACTCGAGAGGCAGTGAACACAGGACAGATTGCAGGCGTAGGTGAGTTCCCAGGTGAGACAGATGGGGGCGTCGAGACCGTATTCGGAGAGATCCACGAGACGTTCGGTCTTTCGCGGAGTGTCTTTCGGGGCGAGAACGAACGGGGACGTGCCGGCCGCATCGAGGAGTGTCATGAGGCCCTTTCGACGACCATGGACGATTTCGCGAGCGTGCCGAGAGCACACTGATAGCGGGGCAGATCGCAGTCAGAGACGCCCGCGACCGTGCACGCTGCACGGGCGGAAGGTACGTCGACGAGAGTCCTCACGACGGAGAGAAGTGTCGTATCTTTTAGGAATGAGGGCGTGCGGGTGCCGAAATGGTAGAGCAGCGCACCGAACAGCTCCGGGCGAACGCATACTGGGGGATGGAAATCCCATCCAAGGGCAAGATCTAGGGCGGGCATGTCTGCGATTTAGTAGACGCCGCACATGCCGTCGATCGAGATTTCCTCGACCAGGGTGTCAGATTCGAGATCGGACCCCGCGGATTGTTCAGGGCCCGCGGGTGCAAACTCGATGTGGCTGATTTTTCTTGCGGAAACCATGTGGTTCTCCCTGCGTTAGAAATCGACGTCGGTGGCGAAAATCTCGTGCATGCACCAGACTAGTGGCACTCAGTGCCGAAAGTATAGGGATGAGAACAAATGAATGAGTGCTCTATGGCACCGCGGATGGGCCGACAGCCGCTGACGACCCGCGCTGCCCTGAGCCACGTAGCACTTCGGCTTTTCCTCGAGCGCGGTTTCGAACGGACGACTGTCGACGACATTGCCCGCGCCGCCGGAATTGGGCGTCGAACTTTGTTTCGCTACTTTCCTTCCAAGAACGATCTGCCCTGGGGGGACTTCGATGCGGAACTCGCGCGTATGCGCGCGATCCTCGCTGCCACGGATACGGCTGTGTCTCTTGTCGATGCGCTTGCCCGGGCGGTCGTCGAATTCAATCGATTCCCACCAGAAGAGGCACCCTTTCATCGCGAGCGGATGAACCTGTTGCTAAACGTTCCGGCGCTCGTGGCGCACTCCGCGCTGCGGTATGCCGAGTGGCGGCGTGTGGTGTCAGATTTCGCGGCTGGCCGCTTGGGAGTCGCTGTTGACGCGATCGAACCGACGGTGATCGGTTGGGTATTCCTCGGTGCATCGCTTGCGGCTTACGAGCAGTGGCTTCGGAGCGATAACTCCAACCTGATTGAGCTGCTCGAATCGGCGTTGCTCCTGCTCAAAGAAGGGTTCGCGCCGGGCGAATTACCAACAGTTGAACCCGGAGGGCGGACATGAACCCACGGGTACCGATGTCGGACTTGACGAACGTGAACTATGACGTGATCGTGGTCGGTGCCGGCGCAGCTGGGGCCCCACTCGCAGCCCGGCTGAGTGAAGATCCCGAGAGGCGGGTTCTGCTCCTCGAGGCAGGACCGGTGCCACGGTCCGCCGCCCGATTCCCGCCCGAGTTACTCGATGCTGGAACCGTGCAGGGAGCAATGCCGGGACATCCGCAGAATTGGTCGTTCACGGGCAATCTCACACCGAAACTGCCCTACTCAATCGCGCGCGGCCGGATCCTCGGCGGATCTTCGACGATCAACGGCGCATATTTTATTCGCGCCAGAAAAGCTAACTTCGATTCCTGGTCGGTCGGGGCACCCGAATGGGCTTGGGAGAAGGTCTTGCCCGTTTATCGCCGGATTGAAACCGACTTGCAATATGGCGAGACTGCCGTCCACGGTGGTGCGGGGCCGATGGTCGTCGGTCGTCCAGCGCAGGACCATCCGGCCACGGTCGCCTTTCGCGCGGCGGCGGCCGAGCTGGGCTTCGCCGACGAACCCGACAAGAACGATCAGGGCATGCCGGGACACGGACCACTGCCGATGAACACGATCGACGGTGTGCGGCAAAACACCGGGATCGCCTACCTGAATCCGGTGCGGTACCGCACAAACCTTACTGTTTGGGGTAACAGCGAGGTTCGCCGCGTGCTGTTTGAGGGTACGACGGCCATCGGCGTCGAGGTGGCGCACGGCGACGCCATCGTTCAGGTGCTCGGGCGCGAGATTGTGCTCTCGGCCGGTGCGATTAAGTCGCCCCACCTCTTGTTGGTTTCCGGGGTCGGACCCCGGGAACAGTTGGAACAATTCAATATTCCTGTCGTGCGTGACTTGCCAGGGGTCGGGGCAAATTTTAGCGATCATCCGGACATCGCCGTGCAGTGGCAGCCGCGCCGACAGATCGTTGACTATCGCACGACGCAGTCGATGGCGGCGTGCCTGAACTTCACGGCGACCGGTTCTACCGTGCTCGGGGATCTGGAGATCCTTCCGATAATCAAACCGATGGGCTATCTATTGACCGGCAGCGCGCGCGGCGTCCTTGTCGGAGTAAGGGCCGCAGTGCGGCATCCGCTTCGAACGCTCCGGGCAACGCGCGGGATATCGGTGCGGCGCTTCGCAAAACAGGTCGCCCACCGCGGCGACCTCGCATTTCTCGTTGCCGTGCAGTCGGAGACATCGCGCGGGCGCATCAGCCTCGCCTCGGGTGACCCGGCCGTGCAACCGCGGATTGACTATAACTACCTCTCAACCGAGTGGGATCTCGAACGCATGCGCGAAGTCGTGCGGGTGGCGGTGCAATTGCTCCGAACGGATGCTTACCAACCCCTGTTTAAGCGATTGACCGAACTCACCGACACCGTCCTCGAGAGCGACGACCTGCTCGATAGCTGGCTGCGGTCGCACCTCGGAACGGCAATCCACTTGTGCGGCAGTGCACGCTTCGGGCCAGCAGATGACCCGGACGCCGTCGTCGACCAATACGGGCGCGTGCACGGTATCAACGGGTTGCGCGTCGCCGACACGTCGATTTTACCGACAACGCCCGTGCGCGGCCCGGCCGCGACCGCCGTTCTCGTCGGTGAACTCGTGGCCGACTTTATTCGCCGCGGACTGTAGTCAGGTGGGCTCTTCTTCGAGTGACGCTGATTGGATCCCTTGGAGGAATCGCTGGGTCAGCGCGGCCAGCGGGGAAATCGAAGTCGGGGAGTGACGACATTCGGAACTCGCTTCCGGATCGCATTTCTGATGACCCCCGTGCCATATGACGCATCATCGAGTGCGCGCAGCGCGAGGCTGCGCACTGGGTCTAACCGGGTGGGCCGCAGCAGATGGTCGCGCACGGGCTCCCAGAGCATCGCGACGGCGATTCCTCGGGCAAGGCGAGACTTCGGTGTGGCTATCAGCACGGCCAGACCCACCGGCCACCAGTCGCGGCGCAGGAGATGTCCCATCCAGAAACCGTCGGACCACATAGTGCGAGCGACGATTTCGGCGACTACCGGCAGTGGAATTTCCGGGTCCAAGAGGCGCCGGTGCCGCGCCAGTTCGTATCCGGCGATACTCGCAGCGATCCAGGGTCGACCAAGAGCAAGAGCCGCAACCGCTGCGAGGCCGGAAATAGATGGGCGAGCCGGAATTAGGCGTCCCGGATGGCGCTGTTCCAACTCCGCGGCTGATCCGCCGTACATGGTGCGTCGGTAGGAGAATTCTTTCAGTGACGTGCGTACGCCGTGATAGTTCAGCACATCTGTCACATAGCGGACCGTCCATCCCGCCTCATCCATACGCCAGAAAAAGTCGACATCCTCACCGACCCGAAGCCCGGGCTCGAACGCAGGATCGGTCACCGCCTCGCGGCGCACGAGCACTGAAGCGCTCGGCAGCCATCCCACCGGCACCCCGGGCACCACCCGGCTCGGCTCCGCTCCCATGTCGAGTTCCGAACGGGTCTCCTCATAGCGCTCGATTACAGAGTTGCCCAGCAGATCAGGGCGGATGCGTGGGCCAAGCGCGCCAATGCGCGGGTCGTCGAACAGGGGGCGCATCCTCGCGATCCAGTCGGGGGCGGCGATCGCATCCGCATCGATAAACGCCACGAACGGTGCCGTTGTCGCGGCGACACCGGCATTGCGTGCCCCGCCGGGGCCTCCATTCTCGTCACGGACAATGAGACGTGCACCGAAAGCTGCAACGACAACTTTAATAGCGGATGCGAATGGCTCCGGTGAGGCGTCGTCGACCACGGTGACCGGCAGCCCTTCGGCTTTGAGAGATTCCAGACAGCGTGCAAGCGGCCCGGCGTCTCCGTAGACCGGGATAACGATCTCGACATCGTTCACGGTGCGATCAATGAGCGGCAATGGGTCGGCGATGCCATGATCCAGTAGGTAGATCGCAGCGTCCTGTTCCGTGGCGTCAGTTGCCACAATCCCTCTGCGTTCGGAGTCATAGAGTTTGCGCGCGAAGGGACGTACCTCCTCCGGCAACATCGTCACTTCCCACGGGGACCCACCGATCGCGATCTTTCGATTGCGTAGCGCCACCCCCGTTGTCCACGCCATGGGAATTCGGCGCGTGAACTCGGAGGATTCCCGCGTTCTGGCCGGCGGCGCCGGGTATGGTGGTGGCCCCCAGGCGGCGGCGCGTGTGGAATCGGTCATGGACACTCTTTCGTGATCAAAACGAGACGGACTTTTGGCCGGCGATACCAGGATCTCAGCGGAGTCCGGTCGCAGTACCCACTTCTGCACCGCCTTCTCGATGTGACGCTTCGCAGCACACCATCTGATGCACTTCGGGAACCGCCCCATCCTGACATATTGACACCGGGTGCCAAAATGAGCAACGCTCCACGCCTTGGCGAGCGTACTATTAGCGTGAGGTCGTCGTCGGGCCACCTCTTCCGAAATATCGTCGGCGCCTGTTTTGACCATCTTTTCCATTGACGCTCAATGTTACTAACGACCAATATCGACACAGAGCTGTGAGCCGAGAAAGCGGGCAGCACATCTGAGCGCGTATCGATGCTGATCCTTGGACTCTCATCGGAAGACCGTCGTGCCTCGCCTGCGTTTCCTCTTTTTGGCCGAAGAAAGCGAGCACATAAACATTGCAGAAAAACACTGACCCAGAGAAGATCGCGGCAGAATGACGCCGCACAGAACACGAGGTATCGCGTTGATCTCGCTCGCCACTATCGCGGGTCTCTGGTTGACCGGCTGCGCGGCAGGGAGCGGCAACGCCGACGAGGCGCAGGCGATCAAGATCGGAGCAGTGAGCTCAATTACCGGCCCGGCGCCATTCCCGGAAGTTCCCGGGGCTGCGCAGGCCGTTTTCGACCGCGTAAACGCCGAGGGTGGCATCAACGGCAGGCCGATCGAGTTCTTCTCCGAGGACGACGGGGCCGACCCCGCACAGGCAAGCCAGGCCGCGCGGCGCCTTGTCGACGAGAACAAGGTTGTCGCCTTCGTGGGTTCCGCGAGCCTGGTCGAGTGCAGTGCGAACGCCGCGTTCTACGCGCAGCGTGACATCGTCTCCATCTCAGGAACCGGGGTCGAGCCAGCCTGCTTCGAGTCAACGAACATCGCTCCGGTGAATAACGGCACGATTCAGGGCTACGCGAGCCTGCTCTACTACGCATCCGAAACACTCGGTCACGAAAAGGTGTGCCCGGTGATTCTCAATAGCGCCGGCCTGACTGACCCCTACCTCGAACTCATAGAAAAGTGGGAAGAGGAGACCGGAAGCACCGCTGCCCACATCGACACCTCGGTGGTGCTCGGCGATGACCCGACGCCGGCGATCCTCGCCGCGCGGGATGCGGGGTGCGAGGCTGTCGTATTCAACGCGAACGAGCCCGTTGCCGTCGCGTTCATGAACACCGTGAAACAGCAGGAGCTGCTCGACCAGATGGACTGGCTGACACTGACTTCGGCGTACAGCGAGAGCGTGTTCGAGGCGCTGAAGGAGCAGGGCACGCTGGGCCTGTACGCGAACTCCGAGTTTCTCCCCTTCATGAGTGACGATCCCAAGTTGGCGGGATGGCGCAGCACCCTCACCGATGCGGGAGTGCCGCTCACTTCCCTGTCCATGGGCGGGTATGTGAGCGCCGAGATCGTCGTCGACGTGTTGAAAAGCATCGAGGGTGACATTACTAGCGAGTCGGTGACCGAGGCGTTCCGCAGCCTCGAACCGGTGGAGAATCCGCTGATGGGCATGCCGTTTACCTTCGGTGATGAAACCGCGCATAACCCTAACCGGGCGAGCATGATGGTGCAGGCTGGCGAGAACGGGTGGGAGACCGTAAGCGACTGGGTGCGGGTGCCGTGACACCTGGCCCGGGCGGAACCGCAGAGGTGAGGCGCCCTTAACCGTGCTGGACGGAATCATCTCCGGGCTCGTGTCGGGGTCCACCTACGCAATCCTGGCCGTGTGCGTGGTCGTGCTGTATAGACTTGTCGGCGTGCTGAACTTCGGCCAGGCGGCGCTCGGCGCGCTCGGCGCCTATGTTTGTTACGCGTTGGTCGGTGCCGAGGTGTCGCTCGCGCTCGCGGTGTTCTGTGGCCTCGCCGTCGCGAGCGTTACCGCCGGATTCTCCGGCTGGGTGTTGGCTAGATGGTTGGGCGAACCGTCGGCGATCGCGCGGTCAGTCGGCACGGTGGTGCTCTTGATTCTGCTGCTTACCGCTGGCTTCAGGCTTTTCGGTGACTCGCCCCGAGCGATGCCGAGTCTCGTACCGGAGGCGTCATTTGATCTGGGCGGGGTACGCGTGTCGCTCAGTACGGTAATCGCACTGCTGGTTACCATTGCGATTGCGGGTGTGCTATCACTCCTTCTGCGCTACACGCAGCTGGGCATCCGTCTTGAAGCTATGTCGGAGCGTCCACTGACCGTGCAACTGCTCGGTGTGAACTCGCGTCAGCTGGCCGTCGGGGTGTGGGCCGCGACGGGATTGCTTTCGACACTAGCGATGCTGCTGATCGCGCCGACCCGTAACCCAACGTTTGAGTCGATGTCATTTCTCGTCGTGCCGGCGTTGGTCGCAGGCCTGCTCGGGGCGTTCTCAAACGTGTGGATCGCCGTTGCCAGTGGCCTCGCCATCGGGGCAGTCGAGGGTGCGGGTGCCCGGATCGAGGGGCTCGCGGACTATCGCGGGGCGATCCCGTTCGCCATTATCATCGTCGCGCTCATCTGGTTGCGCCGGAGAGAGGTGTGGGATGCGGCTCGGTAAACCGACCCATCTGGGCGGAGGACTGTTCCTTCTCGTGCTGGTGACGCTCGGCCTGATTCTCCCAACATATTGGGTGTATCTACTTTCTACTGTTGCAATCACGGCAATCATCGCGCGCAGCATCGGCCTCGTCACGCATCAGGCTGGCATCATAACGCTCTGCCAGATGTCGTTCGCCGCGCTCGGCGGCTGGGCGGTCTCCTATCTTGCCATTGCCTGGCCGACGGCCCCATTCCCGCTGCTCGTACTGATCGGAGGCACCGTAACCGCTCCGGTCGGACTACTGATCGGCATCGCCACCACTCGTGTTCGCGGCGTCGAGCTCGCGGTCGTCACCGTAGGGTTTGCGACCGCACTCGATCTCGTATTGCGGCAGGGGAGCTTCCCCGGCGTCGGTGAGGGCACACCGGTGATCCCTTCAGCGCCGTTTGATGACCCGCGTTGGTTCTTCGCCCTCGCCTGGGCGCTACTAATTGTGCTGCAGATCGGCATCAGGGCCCTCAGCCGCTCCGTGCACGGACTTGGTTGGACAGCCGTGCGAGTGAGCGAGCGGGCGGCAGCGGCGCTGGGCGTACGGGTCGGGGGTACGAAGACGAGCGCTTTTGCTCTTGGGGCACTATTCGCGGGCATCGCCGGCGGTTTGCTGGCCGGACAATACGGACTGTTGACTACGGCAGTCTTCACCCCGCTGACTTCGATGGTGCACCTGGTGACCGCAGTGTTGTGCGGGGCGAGTGTATTCGGTGGTGCGGTGCTCGCCGGGGTGTTCGTTGTCTTCATTCCCGAGCTACTACGGCGCATAGGCCTTCCCCTCGACGCCGCAAACGCGTTGCTCGCGCTCGGTGCCTTCGATGTGCTCCGACGCGGGGGTGGCGGCCTGGTCGAGAAGCTGAACGACCAACTCCAAGAGCGCGCCTTTCGAAACACCCGGGTGACTTGCCAACTCTTACCAGTAAGCGACGAACGGCTGCAGGTTGGCGCAATGCAACCTGACGGTGCAGCGCTGCAAGGTGAAACCGTGAAGCATCAAACGCTCCAGGCAGCCTGCCTTCACGTCGACAACCTGACGGTGGCCTTCGGCGACCACCGGGTGCTCGAAGCGGTGAACCTCACGGTCGAACACGAAGAGGTGCACGCTCTCATCGGCCCGAACGGCGCGGGTAAATCGACGCTCGTCGATGCGGTCACCGGGTTCTTGCCCTCATACGAGGGACGGGTCAGCCTCGACGGAAAGCCGATCGAGCGGTTTGGACCCCGAGAACGTGCCCGGCTCGGCATCCGCCGCACCTTCCAGCATGTGCATGCCATCGACGCGATCACGGTAGAGAACTATCTGAAGCTCGCCGCTGGCGCTGCAGGTTCCGAGCGAATCCCCGCCGTCCGTGAGTTTCTCGATCTACCTGACGGAGGTGTACCAATCCGTCTCATGGACGTCGGCTCCCGCCGCATTCTCGAGATCGCGGGCGCGCTGGCATCGAAGCCAGAAATCCTGTTGCTGGACGAACCCGCCGCGGGACTCGGTGAAGCCGAGAGTCGCGCGCTCGCGGAACGCGTGCGTCAGATTCCGGCTGTCTTCGGCTGCGCGGTGTTGTTGATCGAACACGACATGGGATTCGTCCGTGTGGCATCGACCCGGGTGACCATACTTGATGATGGTCGCCTCTTGACGAGCGGCGCGGTCTCCGAGGTACTCGATGACCCGCGTGTCATCGCGGCCTATCTGGGGCAGGAGACGGCATCGTGACGAGCGGACTGAGGGTGGAGGGGCTCACGGTCAAGCGTGGCGACCTGACGATCTGCCGCGACGTCGATCTCACCGTTCCTAAAGGTGAGATCACGGTGCTGCTCGGCGCAAACGGTGCGGGCAAGACAACGTTGCTCGATGGAATCGCTGGGGTACTCCCCGCGGCTGCCGGTTCTATCTCGATCGGAGCCCGCCGCATCGATGCGATACCTGTGCACCGCCGGGCTTCTCTCGGACTGTCGTATGTCGAGCAGGGGCGGAGCGTCTTCTCCCGCCTCACGGTCGTGCAGAACCTCGCGGTCGTTGATCGCTCCCAGCACACACGTGACAAGGCCTTTGAACTGTTTCCTCGGCTCGCCGACAAACGGAACGTGCGCGCCGGCCTCCTCTCGGGCGGAGAGCAGCAGATGCTCATCATCGCACGGGCACTCGCGACCAGGCCGACGATGTTGCTAATCGATGAGCTGTCCCTCGGCCTCGCACCGCGGGCTGTGCGCATGCTCATGGATACGCTGGTGAAACTCGCCGAGTCCGGCATGGGGATCCTACTGGTCGAGCAATTTGCGGAGGTAGCCCTTCGGGTGGGCACCACGGCCTATGTCATGGAACGAGGCCAGATCGTCCACACGGACGCATGCAGCACAATATTGCAAGATCATACCTCGCGCATCTCGCCCTACTACTTGGGCGTTGCTTCTCGCCAGCAACCGGAGCCATAGAACAAGCTATCGCGACGACACGGCGATCCTCAAACAGTGCCGGGGCTAGGCGTACTCGGCCATGAGGTCGGTAGCCCGCCGACTGCTCAGTCCGCTCGGATTTTCCCCGCGTGGGCGCTGTTAATCGAGGGTGGAGGGTGTTGAACCCAGTGTGTGAAAACAGACCTCAACACCGTTTAAGAGACAGTCCCGGTTGGGGCAGTTCGAGATGGAGGATTAGCCCGCCGCCAGTGCGCTGTTAAACTTCCGGCGGTTTATATCGGCAGTCGGGGTGCTCTCTGGCGTCCGGCGAGTCGTCGAAGAATTCCTATCGGATGACCCACTTCGAACCCCAAGGAGTCACCGCCCGTGCTGTTCGTCGCCGAGTAGGGCACCAAACATGGAGGCGGAATCATAGCCGGGAGGGGGAACAGAGCGAGTCGATGCTGCAGTCACGGCCGACCAGGACGGTTGTGTGACAATCGCTGATCAGGGCATAGTCCTCGTGTTGAGTGCCATGAACCTACCATGACAGCTACGGTGGAGGGATGACTTCGTCCATCTCGACTCTTCTGGTGTTGGGCGCATCCGGAGATCTGGCTTCCCGACTGCTGCTTCCCGCCCTCGGACAACTCCTCACCCTTCACCCTGACCGGCCGTTGCACCTGATCGGTACCGGGCGGAAGAAGCTCACCCCTGCGCAGTGGCAGGCCACGGTGAAGAAATCGTTTACGACAGCCGAGGCCTCCGGAGCCGCCGTCGACGAGCTCCTTGCCACAACCGTGTACCGTACGGCCGACGTCACTGTTCCGGCAGAGATGGAACGGCTGCTCGCGGAGTGCGCTGGCACCCCCGCCATCTACTTTGCACTCCCGCCCGTCGTCACGGCGCTGGTCTGTGATGCGCTTGCCGAGGTTGCGTTGCCCGGAGGCACCGTGCTCGCCCTGGAGAAACCGTTCGGAGTCGACGAGCCGAGTGCCCGTGCCCTCAATGCGCGGCTGGAGAAACTCGTTCCGGAAGACCAGATTCACCGCGTCGACCATTTCCTGGGCCGATCGACGGTTTTGAATCTGGTCGGGCTGCGGTTTGCCAACCGTATCTTTGAACCGCTGTGGAACAACAACCATATTGAGCGCGTCGATATCGTCTACGACGAACAGCTCGGCTTGGAGGGCCGCGCCGGATACTACGACCACGCCGGTGCCCTCGTAGACATGATTCAGAGTCACCTGCTACAGGTCATGGCCGTCCTGGCAATGGAGCCGCCGTCGTCGCTGGGCGCCGCCGACCTCCGTGATGCAAAGGGTATTTTACTGCGGGCGGCGCGCGTGCGCGGCGGCAGTGCGGCGAGTTCGAGTCGGCGTGCGCGGTACGCAGCAGGCACGGTCGACTCGCACGCGCTGCCTGCCTACGTTGACGAGTCCGGCGTCGACTCGGAGAACGACACCGAAACGCTCGCCGAGGTGACCTTTGAGATCAACACCTGGCGTTGGGCCGGCGTGCCCTTCACGCTGCGGTCTGGCAAGGGGCTCAAAACTCGACGTCGCGAGATAGTGATCACGTTCAGAGCCGTTCCGCATTTACCGACGGGCCTGCACGGTCATGAGGAGCCGACGGTTTTGCGGATCTTTCTCGCCCCAGACAAGATGTCACTCGAACTCAACCTCAACGGCCCAGGCGATCCGTATGAACTCGAGCGCGTCAGCCTCGGGGCCACCTTCGGTCCCGGCCAATTGCTCGCGCATGGTGAAGTGCTCGAAGGAATGCTCGACGGGGATCCATCGCTTGCGGTGCGCGGTGACACGGCTGAAGAATGCTGGCGGATCGTGGCGCCCGTGCTGGCGGCCTGGCGAGCGAAAAAAGTGCCGCTCGACGAATACGCGGCCGGGACGCAGGGCCCGTCGAACTGGGCCCCGATCGCTTAGGCCGAAGTTAGGAAGGCTTAGCCGGTGATTCCACCGGTCGGCTTGTGAGGGATTCTGATTTCGGCTTGTTTCTATTTGGGTGTTTTGTGCGCGGTTGAGGCCCGGGTCTCTCTGCCCGGAGTGTTCCACTGGTGTTTCTGTTGAGACCGATGCGGGCCGGGGATGCTGACGAATGTGCGGCGGATTGTCGCTGTGGACGCTCATGTGAGCTCGTCGCCGGCGATGGTCGCGGAGGCGCGGGTCAGGTTGAACTGAGCTGCCACGGGTATTTCGCAGAATGGGATCTTTCACAGCCAGATATGAATCCGCATGAAATTTTTGGAAATTTCCTAAGCATTCGGGTGGCGTATGAACGATGATTGTGCGGCCGCGACCAGGTCAGTCACGAGTTGGCTCGACGGGGTTTCGGACCCCAGGATCAGAGCGCGTGTTGAAGGAGGTGCCCCATGCGATCGTGTTTGGTGCGTAGATAGGCGGAGTTGGCCGGATGCGCGCCTGCTGTAAGTGGTACGCGTTCGAGGATGGTGATTCCGTGCTCGGTGAGCTGGTCGACCTTGTCGGGGTTGTTTGTGAGGAGGCGCACCGCATGAAGCCGAAGGTCGTGGAGGATCGCAGCCGCGGCAGAGTAGTCACGGCCGTCCACGGGGAGGCCCAGCGCGAGGTTCGCATCGAGCGTGTCCAAACCGGCTTCCTGCAGCCGGTAGGCCTTGAGTTTGTTGACGAGACCGATGCCGCGCCCTTCGTGACCGCGCATGTAGATCACAACGCCGCCCTTCTTATTAATAATGTCGAGGGCGGCGTCAAGTTGTGGACCGCATTCACATTTCTGAGACCCGAACACCTCACCGGTCAGACATTCTGAGTGGACACGAACGAAGCAGCCGTCGGTTGGTGCGCCGGACACGACAGCGAGATGTTCGCTGCCGGAGACAAGGTCGCGATAGGCGCGGAACTGGAAAGTGCCATGCTTGGTAGGGACGGTCGTTTCAACTTCAAAGGTGACACCGGATATCGCGATGGTACGGACAGCGCAGATACTGTTTTCTTCTGCCGAGAGTGCGGTGGCGGGTGACCCCGTCGGGTTGATACTGAAACTTGTTTCGGTCATGATCACAGCGATTCCAGTGGTACGTCGGTATCCGTGAGCCTGGCGCGATCGACCTGGTTGCCGCGCCGAATGATGCCTTGCACGGCTTCGTTGACGTCCCAGACATTCACGTTCATTCCCGCCACAACTTTTCCACCCGCGACCCAGAAGGCGATGAATTCGCGACCAGCCCGGTCGCCTCGGTACACCACATCAGCTCCCCGGGCCAAGGGCCCGAACCCGGAGTACTCCATTCCGACGTCGAACTGGTCGGTATAGAAATAGGGGATGTCGTCGAAGGACACCTTCTGGCCGAGCATCGACCGGGCCGCAGCCTTCCCACCATTTAATGCGTTGGCCCAGTGTTCGCTGCGCAGCCGCAACTTTGCCACGGGATGGTAGGCATTGGCAACGTCACCCGCTGCGTAGATTGCCGGGTCGCTCGTACGAAGGGATGCATCGACGGAGACACCGTTATCGATCGTTAGCCGCGCTGCGTCGGCCAACTCAACGTTGGGCGTGGCACCAATGCCGACTAAGACGAGGTCTGCGGGAATGACCTCCCCGCTGCTGAGTTTCACAGCGGTAGCTCGGCCGTCCTGTCCGAGAACACTGTCAACGGACACCGAACGTCGCAAAATGACGCCGTTTTGTTCGTGGAGATCAGCGAACATTTGGCCCAGCTCGTCGCCGAGCGCGTTCGCCAAAGGGATCGGGTCGCGTTCGAGAATTGTCACGTCGTTTCCGAGGGTGCGTGCCGTCGCAGCCACCTCCATGCCGATCCAGCCCGAGCCGATCAAGACGAGGCGCAAGCTGCCACCCGCAAGCAAAGGGCGCAGCATGTCGGAGTCATCGAGGGTACGCAGATAGCGCACCCCGTCGAGGTCTGCCCCAGGAATCGACAGGCGGCGGGGTGACGAGCCAGTGGCTAGTAACAGCTTGTTGTACGCGAGGTCCTCACCGGCGGCGGTATGAATGAGCTGGCGGGCGGCATCAATGCGGACAACAGAAGTGCCGAGGATTAAGTCGACGTCATGTTCCGCGTACCAGTCCTTAGGCTCTACGTAGACAGAGTCGCGGTCACTGGATCCGCTGAGGTAATCCTTCGAAAGCGGGGGCCGGATATAGGGCCGGTGCGCCTCGGCGCCGATCAGCTGGATCGGTCCCGTGAAGCCCTCTCCGCGCAGCGTCCTGGCAGCGGACGCACCAGCGAGCCCTGCTCCGACGATGACATAACTCTGAGAATCCGGCATGTTTCCTCTTTACTGGTCTGCTGGCGAGCTTCGTAGCCCAACTTTAGGAGCCTTCCGTTTCTTTTGTCAAGATACTTTGTTTTAGAGTTACGATCATCACTATGAACGAACAATCACGGTCGGACGACATCTCCGCTATAGCGTCGCTGAGCGACCCATTACGTCGTGCTTTGTTCGATCTTGTCTCTCAAAGCGCCACGCCGATAGGCCGTGATGAGGCGGCCGAGGCGCTGGGCGTTCCGCGCGGGACGGTGGCGTTTCACTTGGAGAGACTTGCTCGATGTGGGCTGTTGGATACCGAATTCCAACGCCGCACGGGCCGAACTGGTCCTGGTGCTGGACGGCCTGCCAAGCTGTATCGGCGTGCGGTCGACGAAATCGTTGTGTCCGTTCCGGGTCGACACTACGGTCTGGCCGGCGAGGTGTTGATCTCTGCCATTGAACAATCCGATCGCACAGGAGAGCCCGTCCGGGAGTCGCTCACTCGGGTATCTGTAGAACACGGTCGTGCATTGGGCATGAGTGCCGGTTCGCTCGATGCGGTGCTGCAGTCAACCGGATATGAGCCTTTGGACGATGGTGATGGCGGGCTGCTTCTTCACAACTGCCCATTTCACCAGCTGGCTAAGGGCCATACCGAAACCATCTGTGCAGCCAACCTCGCCCTACTGATAGGAGTCGCGGAAGGTGCGGGTGAGAGCGCGCGCAAGATCGAATTTGCGCCGAGAGACGGATACTGTTGCGTGCGCATCGCCCGAAATACCGAGTAGGCGGGGCGTTCTGACCTTCCTTCGACCTGTACGGTCTCATGGCGGGTCGTAAACGGTATCACCCAACCGCACCGAGTGGTCTCGTTGACACCACGCCCCCGAAGAGCGGTCGTGACGGCCCGGTTGTGAAGACGACCTATTTCACGGCCTCGTTCTTATATTCGGAAGTGAAGTCCCGACGTGATTTTGCGCTAGTGAACATTGCTTTTTGTGAGCTGTTCTCACAACAAGGTCAGGCGCACTGCCGGGAAAAATACGGCTCGACGCGGTCTTTGGGTTGATGGTCATATCATCAAGAGACAGCTCAAGCAGGTCAAGCCGTTCGTTGAAACCCGTTCAACAACACGGGTGGCTGATGCAATGGCGTCAAATTTTGAGCCCGATCCCGTACCACGGAAGGACACCATGCACGCCTCCGAAACACTCCGTACAAACTTGCAGTCCGTTCTTGTCGACCTGATTGCGCTGCATCTGCAGGGCAAGCAGGCACACTGGAACATCGTCGGACCAAACTTTCGTGACCTGCACCTGCAACTCGACGAAATCGTCGAAGATGTGCGTAAATTCTCTGATCAACTGGCCGAACGCTTGCGCGCCCTCAACGCGCAGCCCGACGGACGCATCGAAACCGTGGCCGCGACGACGCACTTGCCGAGCTTTCCCGCTGGCGAGGTACTCACCACGGACGCGGTCAACCTCATCACACAACGCCTGAACCTCACGGTAGAGAACATGCGGATCGTGCACGATGACGTCGACGAGGAAGATCCCACCAGCGCCGATATCCTGCACATTTTCATTGAGAAGTTGGAACAGCACGCCTGGATGGTCAGCGCCGAGAATCGACAGCCACAATCGGCGGCGCAGAACTAAGCCCAAGCTCAGGCTTCGACGGGTTCAATTTCAACGAGTTGATCCGTGTCGTAGTCGAGGGCGGTGACTCCTCGGAGCATCCTTGATCCTTCATTCTTTACGAAGGTCTCGAAGACCACTGTCTCAGTCTCCGCGAGGTTGGTTTGATTGGAAGATGCGGCGAGAACGCGTGTGCTCAGGATATCCTCCGATCCGGCGCTTGCTGCTTTCAAGCAACAATGACGTTCTCTTCCGCCGTGCGCGCCTGCACTGAAGAGCCGCCGAGTGCAGCAGTGCAGCCTGTCATGTTCGACGCGCACGCAGCGGCCAAAAAGATGAGGCGTGTCTGGACAGACCCGTTGACGCGTAGGCATACGTGTGCCACATCGGAAAGCTCAGTATGGATATGGACAACGAAGTGGATGTGCGTCACTGTTTTGACGGCTGTGGTCCTGACCGGTTGTTCCTCGAATGGGCCTCAACCAAATATTCCGGCTTCAGCGGTTACCCCAACGGCCACAGGAGAGAGTGAAGTGAGCCTTGAGGCTCGTGCCGCGCCGGCCCATTTGGTTGTGTCTGCGAGTAGTTTCCAGGTCGTCCTGGCCGATGAAACAATTGGCGATGAGTTGGATTATTTCGAACCCACTGAACTGCTGGCCGCTGCGTTCACGGATGTATTCGGGAGAGAACCCGAGACCGTTGACGGCATTCAAGTCGGTGATCCAGTAGCTGTTCTAGAAGTTGCAAATCCCTCACATCGTTGGCAGCGTACTGGTCGAGAGGAGCCGGTTATCAAGGTTAATTCGGTTCCTGTTACCACTGATGACAACGAACGAGCGTTTTCCGTAGAGCTCAGGTCCTTCCCTTCTAACGGCCCCGTAACCTAATTTGCCGCCCCAATTAAGAACTTTGAATAGTGACTTATTGGCCACTTTCTCTTATCGATAGCGAGCCACTGTAGCCGCCTGAATCTGGCAGCGACCAGCGGGACGTTATTTGATGACCAGGAAGATCAAACACACAGCTGCGTGATCGGGTGATCGAACAACGGCGACGACAGTCAGCACGTCAAGCGCCACCATTGGGCCACGCTTCCGCGGTTGAGCCCGGAGAAGAACTAACCGAGAGGCATAATGGCCTCCGATCTGCTTTCTGAATATTGGCTTCGGTGGGCACCACTTGTGGTGCGAGTGAGCCCCATTGTTCAGCTGCGTGACTTGCATCGTTCAGCCCCAGTGCGACGTGCGCGCAGAATTGACGCGCTCATTGAGGGAATGCCCTTCGTTCAACCATTCGGCCAGCGTGAATACCTTGTAGGTGGAACCGGGGTGAAAACCGCTCCAGCCCCCAGCAGCACGGTCGGTATTGTAATTGATCGCGGTGGAGTTGGCCCCGGAATTCAGCACGGCCGGATCCTGGCTATAGTCCTTGTTTTGGGTCATCGCGAGCACCCGGCCGGTGCCGACCTGAACGCTGGAAATGACGGCGCCCACGTCTCCCTCGTCGGAGATCTTGGGAACGTTTTCGTTCATGGCCGTCACGGCCGCACCCTGCAGGTCCAGGTCGAGCGTGGTGTACACGTCGTACCCACCGCGACGAAAATTAAGCAGCCGCGTTTCCTCGTCCTCACCAAAAATGGGGTCGGTCTGGAGTGCGTGCACGACGTACTCGCAGAAGTAGGCGTTGGCACCGGCCGTAGCGCAGCCGGTAGTGGACGCCGTGATGACCGGTGCAATCACCGTAGCAACAGCTCCCTCATACTGGGCTGCAGAGATCGTCTCCTCGGTAAGCATCTCCTCAAGAATATAATCGCGGCGCATCTTATTGGCGGCATAGTCGTTGGCGGCACCGTTGGTGACGCTGTCCGGCATTTCGAGCTGAAACTTTCGCGGGTTGTTTACATGCCCGCGCGACACAAGTGGACCGCGATCAAGCATGGAAATGTGCGTTGCATCGCAGGCAAGACTTGTGGTTGCGGGGTTGAGAATTGGCTTTACCATCAACCGTGAGCGCTGTCGATGAGTGGTGGTGATCTTTACGGAAGTGGCTGGCTGGCCTAGTTTAAATGGGTTTTCAGGAAGAACGACGTTCGCTCGAATGCGTCTGCTGTTTCGATTGCGGCGTGGCGTGAAAGATCGGGGTCCAGCGCGAAGC
>NZ_PJJO01000044.1:11355-52625 GCF_002929535.1 Cryobacterium sp. Y11 | reverse complement strand
CTGATCGTAGTGCCCTGGACGCTGCAGGGACCGACCCGGCGTGGCGGGAGCATCTCGCCGAACGGTATGAGTATTTGGCGATCCGCCTCGACGAGCGCGGCGCGAGTGTCGCTGCCGAGCAGCCCGTCTGGGCGGCGCAGCTGGGCGACGTCCCGGCGGACAGCACTCGCCGCGACGCGTGGGTCAAGCTCGCCGCGGAAGTCGATGTGTTCCGCGACCGGTATAAGGTCGACCCGGCAGAGGCGCAGGCGATCCCGGTGGCGTATCGGGAGCGTGCGGTCGGCGCTGAACTCGCTGCCCGCGTGACGGCGCTGCATAAGTCGCAGGCTCTCAGCACGCGGCCGACCGCGACGGGTGACGACCGGCAGCGTGCGGCAGCAGAGGCTGCCGCGGCCGCGCAGAAAGCGCGTGACGTCGTCACGGCGCGGACGGTCAGCCCCGCTGCCCCGCAGATAACCAAGCCCCGCACGGCGCTCGACGTCATGCGGGAGGCGAACCGGGCTAAAGCCCAGGCGCAGCAAGACGCACAACGTAAGGCCGGGCTAAACGTCACGAGTCGCCCAAACACCCGCGCCGATCAGGCGACGCCGCGGCCCGAAGATTCGCGCACCCGCAACGACGACCGTGAGCGTTAGCCGATCGGTGGGTACCTCAGCGCGCAGGATTTGGACTGAGATACCGGCATAGGCCGGGATGGCGAACAACGCCTCATACCCCATCAGAGCCACAACGATCGGGCTGGTGGAGGCCATATTTTGAGTCAGCGTTAATATCGTCGCTCACTATCGGTTAGCCTGACCCTGTGCGCGAGAGTCAGCTAACAAGGGAGTCAGTCGATGAAGAAGCTTCACATAACGATAGCCATTGCGGCGGTGAGCGTATTGACGCTCGCTGGTTGCACCAGTGGAGAATCGGCCGAACCCGTCCTCGAAATCACCGAACCGACCCTCGGGAGCGTTCCGGCGGGTGTCCTTGATGGGCACACGCTCACCTTCGCCGGCGACGGTGGCAGCACGCAGGACGGCATGATGTCGGCCTGGTTCAACCCCTTCGCAGCGACGTCCGGCGCGACCTTCAACCAAGACGCACCGCAGACGATGGCGAAGATCGAATCGCAGGTCGACTCGGGAAACATTCAGTGGGATTTCGTCTCGAGCTACGGTGATCAAATCGAGCGCGAATGTGGCGTGCTCTTTGAAAAACTCGACATGTCGAAGCTTGATGTCTCCGCGATCCCAGAATCAATTCCCTTGCTTGAATGCGGTGTGCCTTCCATCGTGTACGGCGTCGCGATCACCTACAACACCGAGACCTTCGGCGAGGACGGTCCGGAGACCTGGGACGACTTCTTCGACGTTGACAAGTTCCCAGGCAACCGCACTGTCTACAACGGCGACGGCAATATTGACGCCCCAGTTGTGCAGGGCGCGGCCATTGCCACCGGTTGGGACCCGAGCACCCCGTTCACCGCCGAGTGGGCAAACAAGGGCCTCGACAAGATTCAAGAAATCGCTGACTCTATCGTCTTCTACAACACTGGTGCCTCCGCGCAGCAGTTGCTCGAGTCGGGTGAAGCTGTGATGGGCGCAGTCTGGACCGGGCGCATTCTCGCCGCCGAGCAGAATGGCGCCCCACTCGCTACCAACTGGGTCGATTGGATCTCGGTGATTGACTACTTTGCGATCGTCAAGAGCACGGAGAACCTCGAAGCTGCTTACTACGCCATCAACTATGCGCTCGGCGCGGAGCAGCAGGCCGGTTTCACTGAGGCCACCGGCTACTCGCCCGCGAACATGAACTCGAAGCCCAAAATTGAGGAATTGACCGAGTCATACCTCGTGACCGCACCGGATAAGGCTGACGAGACAGTGCCCGTTGCGACCGAGTTCTGGGCCGACGCCGACACCGTCTCGCCGCTGCAGGACCGCTGGAGCTCCATCATCGCCGGTGCCTAGGGCGCATCTGCCACCTCACGCATAAGTTGGTCCTCGTTCGCTCACAATCGTCTTGCGGGCGAGGACTAGCATCCCAGCCCTGTTCAATGACGAAGAGAAAACGATGCCAGCCCGTACTGATACTTCCCAGTTCTCGACACTGAGCACCAGGGCGATTGCGGTTCAGTCCGAAAGCGAACCCAAGAAACGTCAATGGGTTTCACGGGACACCCGTCGACTCATGTTGGCGCTACTACCGGCCTTCCTAGTGCTCGCCGTCTTCTATTTCTACCCGATGCTTACCGTGCTGGTGGCATCCTTCACAGACCCTAAACCCGGCTTACAGAACTTCGAATGGTTCTTTAGCCAGTCGGTCAACGTCGGCGTGCTCTGGCGCACCATCTACATCAGTTTCTGGGTCATGGCCATTTGCGTTGTTGTGGCCTATCCCTTCGCTTATTTCATGACCATGGTCAAGCCTTCTACCCGCAGTCTGCTTATGCTGATGGTGCTCATCCCATTCCTCACCAGTACCGTTGTGCGTACCTTCGCCTGGGTACTACTGCTGCAGGATAGCGGGCCGATTGGGTCGTTCCTATCGCTGTTTGGGGTTGAGTCACTCGGCATAATGCGTACGCCAACGGCCGTGCTCATCGGAATGGCGCAGGTGTTGCTTCCCTTCGTGGTGTTGCCGATGTTCTCGACCATGTCCCAGATTGACCGACGCCTCCTCACCGCTGCTGAAAGCCTCGGAGCGAAGCGTGTAAAAGCATTCGTCACCGTGTATCTTCCGCTTTCATTGCCCGGCGTGGCCGCGGGGGCACTACTCTGCTTCGTCATGGCGCTCGGGTTCTATATCACCCCCGCGATGCTCGGAAGCTCGCGTGAAACCTTCCTTTCCACCCTGATCCAGGGGCAGGTTCAAGGCCTCGGACAGTGGGGACACGGCGCTGTGATCGCACTCATGCTGCTGGTTGTAACGCTGGCCATTCTGGGAGTTTCCGCGCTTCTGGGCCGCGCGCGCGGCAGTGCGGTCTCGGACATGGTTGGAGGGAGCAAGGCATGAACGAATCAAAATCATCAACACGCATCGTTCTCAGCATCTTTGCGGTCATCACCTCGATTTGGTTGGTCGCCCCCATGTTTGCTGTGGTGCCGATCTCGTTTGCCGAAAACGCAAGTTTTCAGTTCCCGCCGCAGGGCTTCTCCACTCGCTGGTATGAGTCCTTCTTTAGCGACCCGAGTTGGTTGCGGGCCCTCGGGAACTCAGCGCTCATCGGGTTGCTCGCCGCTATTGTTGCAGTGCCGCTGGGCACCATAGCCGCACTCGCAATCAGCCGTTCTACGAGCAGACTCGCGAATGTGGCGCAGATGCTGATGCTCACCCCGATGATCGTGCCAGTAATCATCGCGGGTGCCGGTGTCTACACGTTCTTTCTCCAGACCGACCTAGTTGGCACAATATTCGGATTCGTCTTCGTGCACGTGTGCCTGGCTCTTCCGCTGGTGATGATCGCGGTGAACGCGAGCTTGGCCGGCTACGACAGGTCACTCGAACTTGCTGCCGCCAGCCTGGGCGCAAACCCCCTGCGCACCTTCTTCACGGTGACCGTTCCCCTAATTGCGCCCGGAGTTGCTGCAGGCTCGGTATTCGCCTTCGTCACTAGCTTCGATGAAGTGATCGTGTCGCAGTTCATGGTGAGCCCCGCATTGCAGACCCTACCGATCGTCATGTACTCGAGTGTGACGCGTTCCACCGATCCAACTATCGCAGCGGTGGCCACGCTCATCCTGGTTTCGGTGCTCATCGGTTTCTGTTTCTACCGCTTCGTCGTCGTGCCACTCTCTCAGCGCCGCGGAGCTAAGGCGTAATGACTGCGCCCACGCCAACTGGCATCACAGGCACTACCCAGGACTCCGGTCACGGTGAAGGAGAAATTGTGAAAGATTCGAACATTTTGAGCCTGCGCGGACTAACTAAGCGGTACGGGGACGCGGTGGCGCTCAACAACGTTAATCTCGACATCCGGCGTGGTGAGTACCTGACCTTCCTGGGCCCGTCGGGATCTGGGAAGACCACGACCTTGAATCTCATCGCTGGCTTCATCGAGCCGACTGAAGGGAGCATGCTGCTTGAGAACAAGCCGCTTGAGAAACTTCAAGCGCACGAACGCAACCTGGGCGTGGTGTTCCAGCACTATGCGCTCTTCCCCCACATGACAGTGCGGGCCAACGTGGAATACCCGCTCAAGCAGCGCAAAATGTCCAAGTCTGACCGGAAGAAGGCGGTGGACAAGGCGCTCGAAGTGGTGCGGCTCGAAGGGTACGAGGATCGGTACCCGCGGCAACTCTCGGGCGGTCAGCAGCAGCGCGTGGCTCTGGCGCGTGCAGTGGTGTACACCCCCCCGATTCTGTTAATGGATGAGCCTCTCGGTGCCCTGGACAAGAAACTCCGCGAGTGGCTCCAGCTCGAGCTTCGTCGCATCCACCGCGAACTTGGCAGCACCTTCATTTACGTGACGCACGACCAAGAGGAAGCGCTGGTGCTTTCCGACCGGATTGCAGTGTTCAATGAGGGGGAAATTGAGCAGATCGGCACACCCCGGGAACTCTACGATGCACCAGTCGCCCTGTTTGTCGGGCGTTTCATCGGTGAGTCCAGCATATTCAAGGGAATCTACGCCGATGGCAAGGTGAAAGCGGCCGATTATGAGCTTCAGGTGGAAGGATCCATTTCTACGGATCGTGCTGCGGTGCTTATACGCCCGGAGAACATGCAGATCTCGCACCCAGGTGGCGGTGACTTCACCGAGTCCGCGGTCAACCGGATCGCGGGTGAGATCCAGGACATGGTTTATCTGGGCCCCGCGCGCAGATACAGCGTGATCACCCCACTTGGGGAAGCAATTGTTCGCGTGCCGGAGCGTGTTGCCGCCGCTGCACAGATCGGCGACAAGGTATTGGTTGGTTGGGATCCGGCGGACGCGGTGCTCCTGGTGGACACCGAACCGGCCGAACAAGTTAAATGACTGTTCGGACCAACTTCATGGAGCACAACATGATCAACGGTAATGTGTCGCACTGGTGGACCCAGATTGGAATTCCAACACCGCGTCCCGCGTTGGACGGGAGTCTTGAAGTCGACGTGGCGATCGTGGGTGGCGGGTACACGGGCCTGTGGACGGCGTACTACCTCAAAAAGGCCCGTCCGGATCTGCGAATTGCCATTCTCGAGAGCCGTTTCTGCGGTTTCGGCGCCTCGGGAAGAAACGGCGGTTGGCTCACCAATACGGTGACCGGCGGTCGACTGCAGTACGTGAAATCCCACGGGCGAGATGCCGCTGAACGATTCCAGCTTGCAATGAATGACACCGTCGATGAGGTGATTGCCGTCGCGAAGCGAGAGGGGATCGACGCCGGTATCGTCAAGGGCGGTAACCTCGAGGTGGCGTACGCGCCAGCGCAGCTCAGACGTCTAAAGGCCATGTACGACTCGGAGCAGACTTGGCGCGGAACCGACTGGACCTGGCTGAGCGCAGAGGAATCCATGGCTCGCGTGAACGTGGCAGGCACGCTCGCCGGGATGTGGCATCCGCACACGGCCAGGATCCACCCGGCACAGCTGGCGAGGGGACTTTCGCGCATCGTGGAAGACCTCGGTGTTCGGATCTTTGAGGGGACTCATGTTTCGGAGATTCGTCCGCGGGAGGCCGTGACGGAACGCGGCACGGTACGCGCCGAGTCGATCGTCCGTGCCACCGAGGGGTTCACTGCGGGGATCAAGGGTCTGCGACGAGAGTTGCTACCCATGAACTCCTCGATGATCGTCTCGGAGCCGCTGAGCGTCGAGCGGTGGAAAGCCATTGGTTGGGCAGGGCGCGAAGCCCTGGGCGATATAGCGCACATGTACATGTACGCGCAGCGCACCGCTGATGACCGCATTGCCTTTGGCGGGCGGGGGGTGCCCTACCGCTGGGCGTCGCAGACCGATAAGGACGGCTACACGCAGCCGGTGACGGCCGGGACTCTACGCGATCTGATGGTGCGTTTCTTCCCTGTCTTGCACGATGTTGAGATTGACCACCTGTGGTCGGGAACGCTCGGCGTGCCGCGCGACTGGGCTTCTAGTGTTGGTTACGACCCCGTGACAGGGCTCGGCCACGCCGGCGGCTATGTGGGTACCGGGGTGTCGAACACAAATCTCGCGGGGCGCACCCTTCGTGACCTCATCTTGGGTGAGCAAACGGAGCTCACCGACCTCCCGTGGGTGGACCACTATGTGCGGAAATGGGAGCCGGAGCCGTTGCGTTGGATCGCGACCAAAGTGATTTACGGCGCCTACGGCGCTGCCGACCGTCACGAATACCGGGGCAAGCCACGCACCTCGAAGCTTGCGACTCTCGCGGATATCGTATCGGGACGCATCCACCAGCGTTAACGGCAGAAGGGGTCTCCTGACCGATCCTTGGGGAGTGTCTCATAACAGTGCGCCTGGCCGGCGATGTGGGAGGCGTGCCTTCACGACGTCGGCCGGTTCGCGATGAAGCGATGTTCGATCAGCTCCGTGGAACCGCGGACGGGTCAGACGAGCGCGCCGAGTTAGCCGCTCACCGCCATCGCCGCCAAACGGCCGCAGCGCAGAAGAAAAATCAATCAGAGTGTCTCAATGACTTGACGGGCGCCGCCGTAGACGCGGTGTGCGGCGGCGTCCCAGAGGGTTTGCCAGCCGTCTTTACCGAATGCGTCGATGGCTTGGGCTCGGGATTGGAAGTAGGCGTTGAGGATGATGCCTATGGAACCGTAGTACGAGTAGACGGAGGGTAGTTCGGGCCAGCGCACGATGTTGGCGCTTTCGTCGAGCCGCCGCGTCCTTCGTGATCGCGCCTGCGATGCGCTGGAGTGTCCGAAACGGTAAAGTATGCGGCTACAAAATAGTAAGGTATGAACACCCGAAACAGTAAAGTATGAGGCCCCGAAATGGTAATCTAGGCTGATGGACTACTCGCCGCGCATCGTTGATGCCGAACTGACTGCACTGCTCGATGGGCTTCCCGCCGTAGCCCTCGACGGGCCAAAAGCTGTCGGTAAGACGGCCACGGCCTCGCGCAGGGCCGCATCTGTCATCCAACTCGACGACCCAGACCAACTCGCATTGCTTCAGGCTGACCGGGAGCGGATAGCTCGGTTGCCCAGGCCTGTCCTCCTGGATGAATGGCAGATGTATCCAACGATTTGGGACACCGTTCGTCGGGGCGTTGACCACGATTCGCAGCCCGGTCAGTACATATTGGCGGGAAGCGCGAGCCCGGCGATGGCCCCCGCGCACTCCGGTGCCGGCCGCATCGTGCACCTGCGAATGAGGCCCATGGCGTTCTCTGAACGGCAGCTCATCCCGCCAACCGTGTCAATGAGGGATCTCCTCTCAGACGTGCCAGCAGCGATAGCGGGTGACAGTTCGTTGACGCTCGTGGACTACGCGTCCGAGATAACGCGGTCCGGGTTTCCGGCGATTCGACTCCAGACGGAGTCGAATGGAGCGGCGACACTCGACGGCTATCTTGCGGCAGTCGTTGAACACGATTTTCCCGAGGCCGGCTATACGGTCAGGCGGCCAGCAGCACTTCGAGCGTGGCTGGCGGCCTATGCCGCAGCCAGCTCCACGACGGCCAGTTACGACAGCATCATCCGTGCGGCGACTCCGGGCGAGGCGGCCAAGCCTTCAAAAGCCACGGCGCAGGATTACCGGGAAGTGCTCACGAAACTGTGGCTGTTGGATCAGGTTCCCGGCTGGCTCCCGAGCCGGAATCGCCTCGCCGGGCTGGGGCAAGCGCCCAAACACCAGCTGGCCGACCCCGCATTGGCCGCGCGCCTGCTGCGCGTGTCAGCGGATGCCCTCATCAGTACGGCCGATATTGGCCCGGCTGAGCTGCGGGATGGGCCGATGCTCGGCGCTCTGTTTGAATCCCTGGTCACGCTCAGCGCGCGCGTCTACGCGCAAGCCGCTGGGGCATCCGTTCATCATTTGCGCACCCACCGCGGAGACCGTGAAGTAGATCTCATCATCGAGCGACCGGACGGTCGTGTGGTGGCGCTTGAGGTCAAGCTGTCGGGGACCGTTGAGGACAAGGACACCCGGCATCTGCGATGGCTGGCCGGTGAAATCGGCCCCGACCTCGTCGATGCGGCGGTCATCACCACGGGAAAAGTGGCGTACCGGCGAGCCGACGGCATTGCAGTCATTCCGCTGGCGCTGCTCGGCCCGTGAGAACCGGGCGGCAGAGGGCGGCATGGCCCTGAGCAGAGCTCGCCACGAAAGCGGGTAGATCGTCGCTTGAGCCGGCGGCAGCTCGAGAACCGGGCCGCGTCGTTGCCCAAGCTGATCACCGAGACCCCGCAGAAGCGGGTCGACGCCGAGACGACGATCACCGAGGTAGATGCGCGTGTTGGTGACTCAGGTCATGCCGTCGACCGCACAATAAGCTCCGGTGGGAGGCGCTCGCTTTCGACCACTTCCTTGTCGAGCAGCAACAGGAGCTTGTCGAAACCCAAACGTCCCATCTCGACCATGGGCGAGCGCACAGTCGTAAGGCTGACTGCTTCTGCAATGGGAGTGTCGTTATAGCCGACCACCGCGATGTCTTCTGGCACTACAACGCCGAGTTTCTGCAGTGCTCCGATCGCGCCAATTGCTGCAAAGTCATTGACGGCAAACACCGCTTCGGGGCGGACGGGGGCTGCCATAAGCTCGGCAACGGCGCGTTGCCCGGCCGGCGCGTCGAATCCCGTGTAGTAGACGTCAACATCCGAGCCGCCGATGCCATGTTCCTCCAGCACGTCAAGAAAGCCAGCAACGCGGTCGACCGTGGTCGAGGCGTACCGTGCCCCCGCTATCACGGCGAATCGCCGCCGCCCGGTTGAGAGGAAATGTGAGGCTGCTAGCCGTCCGCCGGTAACGTCATCGCAGGTGACGGAAACGTGGCCTGCTTTCCGACGCGAAACAAGCGTGAGGGGCACACCGCGTGCCGCGAGTTGGTCGAGAAACGGCGAGTCGATGTGCGCGTCACCAAAAATCAGTCCGTCCACGCGGCGAGCTAGGAGCGACTCGGTTCGCGAACGCTGACGGGTGGGATCGTCGAGGGAGTTAGCGACCACCGTCATCCGTCCGCGCGTCTCGGCCGCCGCGTCGATGCCTTCGTAGATAGTGGCAAGCACGTAATCCTGCAGGCGCGGAACGATCACCCCAATGAGGTCGGAGCGCGAAGTTCGCAGGGAGGCCGCATGTGGATTGCGGGTGTAACCGCGCGCGCTGGCCAGTTCATGGACGCGGCGAATGGTTTCGGGGGATGCCCACTTGGAGTCTGTGCCCGGTTCGGCGTTGATGATTCGCGAGACAGTCGAGACGTTGAGTCCCAGTTCCCCGGCGAGGGTTTTTAGCGTGGCGGGCTCCGTGGCGTTCATGGTGAAGCTCCGATTCTCTGCAGCGAAGAAGGCAACAGGCTTGATGAGGTGTTGCGTGAACGGCATTCCCTGGAATAGTATCAACACACCATTAGGCATACGTTTGCGGCATACGTTTGTGTACCTACTTAAATGGCGGTCCCGGCAGCATTGCCTGGCCGAATTATGTCTGGTTACGAGGGAGTAGCAGCGAAGTGGCACACATTGCAGTTCTTGGCACAGGCGGTACCATCGCATCCAGGTCGCACGGGGCCGCGGGCGTGATCGCCGAGGCCAGCGCGGCTGAACTCGTCGCAGAGCTTGGCGGCGAACACGCCGTTTCACGGCGCGACATCGTTACCCTCGGCAGCTACCAACTCACGCTCAAAGATCTACGCCTTATCGCGGAAGGCGTGGCGGCGGCCGCGAACGAACCAGATGTTGACGGCATCGTTGTCACGCACGGAACTGACACCCTCGAGGAGACTGCTTTCCTGCTCGACCTCGTGCACAACTCGTCAAAACCGGTCGTGATCACGGGTGCGCAGCGCACGCCCGACTCCATAGCCCCCGACGGTCCGGACAATATCGCCGAAGCCATCGCCGTCGCCGCCGACCCCAGAATGCGCGACCTCGGGGCACTCATCTCGTTCAGCGGCACCGTGCGCACGGCACGCGGCGCCCGCAAAAGCCACACCGTTGCGGCGTCACCCTTCACCGGTGGCACCGAGGTGGCACACTTCGCTGGCGCGCGCCTCGTGCCAACCGCATCCACTCTGCACCGCACCCCCCTCGATCTTCCACCCGAGTCGTTCGACGACACAGTGGTGGACATCGTGAGTATCTACCCGGGCGCTGAATCGGTGCTTCTCACGGCTGCTCTTGAGCGCGCCGCTGCCGTGGTCATCTCGGGAACAGGCGTCGGTAACGCCGGCCCAGGCTTCGCCGAGGTGGTTCAGACCTCAGACCAACCCATCGTGCTTTCTTCCCGAGTGCCCTGGGGGCCTGTCGTACCGACATATGGGAACGGCGGAGGTATCGACCTGGTCGCAGCAGGGGCTATCCCCTCGGGCGATCTGAATCCTTACCAGTCGCGAATTCTTACCGCGCTGCTGATCTCACAGGGTCACACCGGAGCAGATTTCGCCGCACGCTTCACTCTGCACCGGTAATAAACCAACTCAAAAAACTCACCGCACCTATCGCGACAATCGGAGTCAATATGTCAAAGAAGATTTATGTCAGCATCGGAATC
Organism: Cryobacterium sp. Y11; assembly: GCF_002929535.1. GTDB lineage: Bacteria > Actinomycetota > Actinomycetes > Actinomycetales > Microbacteriaceae > Cryobacterium. The sequence goes on along the minus strand of NZ_PJJO01000044.1, from coordinate 41,999 downwards.
GATGTCGATGCCGTTGGGGGCTGGCTCGGTTCCTACGGCGGAGAAGACTCACCCGGTGACATCTCGCGGGGACTCTTTGCCGGCGAAGTCGGCGTACCGCGCCTACTCAAGCTCATGACCGACCGCGACCTGGCCACCACCTGGTTCTGGCCCGGCCACTCCATCGAAACCTTCCCTGAGCAATTCGATGCAACCGTCGCTGCAGGCCACGAGGTGGGTGTACACGGTTACAGCCACGAGAACCCCCTCGCCATGACCCGCGAACAGGAAACCGACGTACTCGACCACTGCCTCGACCTATTTGTGAGCAAAACAGGCGTCCGCCCCGAAGGGTATGTGGCCCCGTGGTGGGAATTCTCCACCGTCACCAACGAGATCCTGCTTGAGCGCGGCTTCCTCTACGACCACTCCCTCATGCACAACGACTTCACGCCCTACCGCGTGCGCGTTGGCGATAGCTGGACCAAGATTGACTACAACGCTCCCCATGCCACCGACTGGATGAAACCCCTCGTGCGCGGTGACGAGACCGACCTCATCGAGATCCCCGCCAACTGGTACCTCGATGATCTGCCTCCCATGATGTTCATCAAAGGGTCGGCCAACAGCCACGGCTTCGTGAGCCCGCGCGACATCGAACAGATGTGGAAGGACCAGTTTGACTGGGTCTATCGCGAGATGGACTATGCCGTCTTTCCCATCACGATTCACCCCGACGTCTCCGGACGTCCCCAGAACCTCCTCATGATCGAGCGTCTGATCGAGTACATGAGCAGCCACGATGGTGTGGAATTCGCCACCATGAAAGACATCGCCCGTGATTTCGACCTGAGGTTCCCGCGCTAGGCGCGGCCTCTCCACTTCAAGGAAATCCTTCTCATGACCACATCTCCCGAGATTACAGACGCCCAAAAACAGGCTAAATCCCCGCCGAAGAACCAGCCGGTAGCCCCCTGGGACGTGCCCATCACGAAGAAGACCATCACCCAGGTCTCCATCATCTGCTTCATCGCGTGGGTCGCCTCGGTGTACGACTACACCCTGTTTGGAACATTGCTCCCGGTAATCGCCGCAGACTTCGGCTGGGATGCCGGACAAGCCACCATGATCAACACGTTTGCCACAGTGGGCGTGTTTATCGTCTCGCTCGCTGTCGGCACCATTCTGGACCGCCTGGGCCGCAAGCGAGCACTCATCATTCTGATGATCGGTGGCGCAGTTGCGTCCGGTCTCACGGGGCTGGTCATTGGGGCTGTGAGCCTCATTATCGTTCGAGCCTTTTCGGGTTTCTCGATGTCAGAGGAGGTTGTCAATGCCGTGTACCTCAACGAAATCTACAAGAAGGCCAAAAGCCGCGGCTTCATGTTCAGCCTCGTGCAGTCCGGTTGGCCGGTTGGTGCACTGCTGTCGGCTGGCCTCTCGGCCATTTTGCTCCCCCTAATCGGATGGCGCTGGAGCTTTCTGTTTGCCGCTGTCCTATCGCTAATCGTGGTTGCCCTCGCTTCTCGACTCCCGGAGTCACCGACCTTCGCCGCAATGAAAGAGGTGCGCCGGCGCCGTGAAACTGGCGACATCGAGGGCGCCAAATCACTCGCTGCCGAGCACGAGCTTGAGGATGCCAGTCACTACAAGACGGGCCTGAAGGATGTTTTCACCAAGGACCTGCGGATGAATACCATCAGCCTGTCGCTCGCCTGGTTCTTCAACTGGGTTGCCATCCAGGTGTTCTCGGTGCTGGGCACGACGGTGCTCATTGAGGCGAAGGCAGTCTCGTTCGACAACGCCCTACTCATTCTTGTAGTTGCAAATGCAGTGGCATTCCTCGGCTACATCGCTCATGGCTGGGTGGGTGACCGCCTCGGCCGTAAGCTCACAGTTGCCATCGGCTGGGTGCTCGGCGGGGTCTCGTCGGTGGTCATGCTTTTCGGGCCGAGTGATGCTGCGTTTGTCATCACGTTCTACGCGATCACCCTCTTCTTCCTCACCGGACCGTACGCGGCACTGCTCTTTCACATGGGTGAGTCGTTTCCGGCCCACGTGCGCGGCATGGGTACCAACGTCGCTCACGTCATGGCCCCCGTCGGCGGCATCGCCGGTTCGTTCTTCCTCGGCGCCTTCCTGCTCGCGGGCGTTGACATGATGTGGGCCGCGTTCTTCACCGGCTCGCTGGGTCTGTTTCTCTCCGGACTATGCATGCTCGGCACACGCACAACCAACCGGTTGGGCGACCACAAGAAGTCACAGGAGCACACAGCATGAGCGTCCAACGCGACGATAATCTCGACGGCAAGGTAGCCGTCATTTCCGGCGGCGCTAGCGGCATCGGACAGGCCCTCGCCGTTGCCTACGCCAGGGCAGGCGCGCACAGCGTGATCGGTTACTTCGCCGGCGATCCGCACTCGAAGACCCAGACCGAGGAGCTGGTGGCCGCCGCCGGAGGCCGCTGCCTCACAGTTCCCGTCGATGTGCGGGACTACGAGCAGACGGAAGCCCTCGCGCAGGCAGCTGTTGATACGTTTGGCCGGCTCGACATCGCGGTCGCCGCGGCAGGTGTCCTTCGACGCACGTCCCTCTCCGAGATGACCGACACAGCCTGGGACGACATGATGGCTGTTGATCTCTCCGGTGTTATGCGGGTCTTCCGCTCGTGCTCAGCTCGGATGACCGAGGGCGGCGCCCTGGTCGCCACCTCGTCGATCGCTGGCGGTGTCTACGGCTGGGCTGAGCACTCGCACTACGCGGCCGCCAAGTCGGGCCTGTTGGGGCTCTGCCGTTCACTTGCCGTTGAGCTCGCACCACAGGGAATTCGGGTGAACACAGTCATTCCGGGCCTCATTGAAAGCCCTCAGTCGCTCGACGCCAAGAACTCTCTGGGCAAAGCGGGACTGGATGCCGCAGGGGCGGGCATTCCGCTTGGCCGGGTTGGCAACGTGGACGAGGCAGCCCGAGTTCTCCGCTTCCTCACGAGTGACGATTCCGCCTACATCACCGGTCAAGAGATCATCGTCGACGGCGGCCTCACGATTCGGTGGCCCAGCTGATGACTGGCTCGAATACCCGAGCAGGCCAGCTCGCCGGAAAAGTAGCCGTGATAACTGGAGCCGCGAGCGGCATCGGCCAGGCCATCGCCGCGCTCTATGCCTCCGAGGGCGCCACCCTAGCGCTGCTCGACCGCTCACTTGAGCGCCTCAGTGACAGCGTTGCGCTGTGCGAACAGGCGGGCACCACCGTCTCGGCGCACGTCGTGGACGTGACCGACTCCGACGCTGTTCGTCGCGTCATGGCGGCGGTCGTCACGAGGCACGGCGGCATCAATATCCTCGTCAACAGCGCGGGCGTACTCGACGAGACGCCCCTGCTCGAAATGTCAGAGGAGACCTTTGACCGCACGATAGCGGTTGACCTCAAGGGAATCTTCACCGCGTGTCGCTGGGCCGCACCGGAGATGGTGGCTGCTGGTACTGGCGGGCGAATCATTAACATCGCGTCGCAGCTCGGTCTCAAGGGTGGGGTTGGGCTCACGCACTACGCCGCGGCGAAGGCGGGTGTGATCGGATTCACTAAATCTCTCGCCCTGGAGCTCGCGCCACACGGTGTGCTCGTCAACGTCATCGCCCCGGGGCCCATTTTTACACCGCTCATTGACGGCCTCTCAGACGAGTGGAAAACCGCCAAGCAGGCGGAGCTCCCCATCGGACGATTCGGCTATGCCAACGAAGTCGCCCCAACTGCACTGCTACTCGCGAGCGACCCCGGCGGTAACCTCTACACGGGCCAGACGCTCGGGCCTAACAGCGGCGACGTGATGCCCTAACGGCGGGACGGGCGAAAGGTAACAGACATGTGCGGAGGATGCCCCGGAGGCAGCCTGATCTCCCCCCTGAGCGCTCACGTGACTCTTCGGGGCATCAAAGCGCAGGTTACCCACGAGCTCGCTCGGCGCTGCGCCCCACGTTTTAGGGTCGTCGTATTTGGCAACTCGTGGGTTGTCAGTGGCGCAACGGGTAAGCAGACAGTATGCACTTCAATCGAGGATGCGGCGTTTGCTGTTTTGGAGGGGGTGCGTGTTGCGGGGGTGCCGGCTGTGGTTGCTCAGGCGTTTATGCGCGTGGACGCCCCGCCGGTGGATTTGGGTATCTCGGGGATGCTGGTGTGCGGGCCTTGCGGCCCAACGAATCTCGCCGCGACCATCTCCACAATGCCGAGAAGCTCGCTGCCACCAAAATCTCCCGGTGTCCCGTCGTTCCCTGCCCCAGAGACGCTCACCCCGTCTGAGCTCGTCGACTGCCTACTTTGGTTTGCAGCGACCCACCCGGCTGCGATTCGTGAGTAAATATTGCCCGGCTGACCCGCTCGTCACGCAGCGATATGAAGGTGGCGAACCCAAAAGAGACGTCCCGCTCATGAGCGAGCGGCTGCTTTCCGCGCGCTGCTACTCTGAGCCGTGTTCGTGTAATTCTGCGTCGGACACCCAGGTATTGGCCAAGTCGTACCCCTCTGAAAGGCTTTTCCCTCACTGAATCCGTCGTTCTCGCGCCCACCACCCTGGCCTGGATCACCCGCCTGATCGCTTCTGACACCACCAGCCGCACTTCCAACCGGGAACTCATCGACGTGATCGACGCGGAGCTGCGGGCGCATGGGCTGAAGCCGCATCTCGTACCCAATGCCGACGGCACGAAGGCCAACCTCGTGGTCACGATCCCGGCCCACGACGGATTAACGACGGGCGGCGTGATGCTCGCCGGCCACACCGATATGGTTCCCGTGGACGGGCAGGCGCGGAGCAGCGACCCGTTCACCGCCGAGCTGCGCGAGAACCGGCTCTAGGGCCGAGGCGCCGCCGACATGAAGGCGTTTAACGGTGTCATTCTGGCGCTGTTGCCCGAATTTCTGGCCCGGCCGCTGGCGATGCCGCTCTACCTCGCCTGAACCTACGACGAAGAGGTGGGCTGCCACGGCGCCATCACCCTGCTGGCCGACCTGGCCGCGCGGGGCATCCGCCCAGACATCTGTATGGTGGGCGAGCCGACCAGCATGCGCGCGGTGTCGGCGCACAAGAGCAGCCACCTGTATCGGGTGAGTTTCACCGGGCTCGCCTCACACTCCTCCAACACATTCAATGGCGTTAACGCCATTGAATACGCGGCCAGGGCTATCGCGTTTATTCGCTCGATCGCCGACGAGCACCGAGTGAACGGCCCCTTCGATCCCAGCTTCGAGGTGCCGTACACGACCATTAATGTGGGCACAATTTCGGGCAGAGCTGCTGTGAACACGGTCGCGGAGCGCTGCGATTTTGAATGCGAATTCCGTGCGATTCCGGGAGTGTCCACCTCGGCGATTTCTTTCCGCGTCGAAGGCTTCGTGCTCGGGGAACTCCGCCCCGCGATGCGGGCCGAACAGGCAATTGCCGACGTGTCGTTCGCTCCGGTCGGCGCCGTTCCCGCCCTGAGCGCGGCCGGAACCGGCTCTGCGCTGCAGCTGGTGCACGATCTGACCGGAACCAGCTCGGAGAAAACCGTCGGCTACGGCACCGAGGGCGGGCTGTTTCAGCTGGCCGGAATCGACACACCGTGGTCTGTGGCCCGGGAAGTATCCGCCAGGGTCACACCGCCAACGAATACATCGACCTGGCGCAAATCAGCGCCTGTGACGATTTTATGCGCGCACTCGCCGGGAACCTCGCGCACCAGCACTGACCTAATCACACGCCCCTTTCGCACAGAAAGAATGTCCATGAGCAACGCGTCAGTAGTCCCCGCTGTTTCCGGCACGACCCCAATGGATGGCCCCGACCGCGTCGAAAGACGGCGACAGGCCCGCAAGGCGGTGGTGGCCGCATCCATTGGTAACGGGCTGGAATGGTTTGACGTGATCGTTTACGGCAGCTTCGCCGTGACCATCGCGAAGTTGTTCTTCCCCACGGCCGATGAGACGGCGTCGCTGCTGCTGGCCTTCGCGTCGTTTGGCGTGTCATTCATCGTGCGGCCGCTCGGTGGCATCCTGATCGGGCGTTACGCGGATCGTGCGGGGCGTAAGGCGGGCATGCTCGTGTCCATCTCGGTGATGTTCCTCGGCACGCTCCTGATCGTGCTGGCCCCACGGCCGCCACGATCATTCTCGTGGCCCGGTTACTGACGGGCTTTGCCGCGGGCGGAGAATTTGGTACCGCGACCGCGTTCCTGATCGAGTACGCCCCGCAAGGTATTCTACGGAAGTTGGCAGGTAGCCACGCAAGGCGCGGCGATTCTGCTGGCCGGGCTGTTTGGTTTTGTCCTGAACAACTACCTGAGCCAGCAGAGCCTGGAAAGCTGGCGCTGGCGCGTTCCGTTCATCTTCGCGCTGTTGATCGGGCCGGTGGGTTGGGTCATTCGCTCACGGATGCAGGACACTCCGGAATTTCTGACCATGACACCGTCGACGTCACCGCTGACGGAGACCTTCATCGCGAACGGCGGACGCCTCTGGACCAGGGTCGGGGTCGGGGTCAAGGTCGTGGCGCTCGCGTCGGTGAGCGTGTATATCGCATTGTTCATGCCCACCTACGCCATCGCCAATCTGGGCATGCCCACCGCGGCGGCATTCGTCTCCACGCTGGTGTTCGGCGTGATCATGAGCGCCGGCTCGCCATTCATCGGCAAGCTCGCCGACCGGGTGTGCCCGGCCCGAGTGATGAACTGGGTCGCCGCGGGAACACTCGTACTCGGCGTTCCCCTGTTCATACTGCTGAACCAATCGCCCAACCTTGTGACCATGATCGGCATCGAGCTGGTTCTCGGCGTGCTGGGCGCGGCATACTTCGCGCCGCTGCCGGCGATCATGTCGGCCATGTTCCCGGTGCAGATTCGCACGACGGGGCTCTCGCTCGGTTACAACATCGGCGTGACGGTGTTCGGTGGATTCGCACCGTTCATCCTCACGTTCCTGATCAGCACCACCGGGTCGCTGCTCGTGCCGGGGTACTACGTTGTGGCGATTGCGGCACTGTCGCTCGCGAGCATCGTGGTATCACGGCGGGTATTTCAGCAGCGCTAGCCGGGGCTGAGTGCCGGGAGTACGTGCAGGACTCCCGGCCATCCTCCGAACTTCCTACGTCAGGGTGGGGTGAGGCAAGTAGCTCAAGCAGGTCCGCTGCCGTCCCCTCCGACGGGCCGGGGGCCACACCGCGCCTGTGCTGCGAGAAGTTGACACCTGTGATGTCAGCAACGAACAGCCTCAGTCGTTAGGTTTCGCGCTGGAGTAGTGGACCGTTGGCATTCACACGGCCGCTTGATGTGACCAGTTTCCTACGTCAGGGTTGGGTGAGGCCAGTAGTTAACAGCAAGTCCGCCTTATGACGTCGGGCGAGAACCAGGAAACCACCACCATGTCCAGCCCGTCTTTGATCGCCGTGCGCGACGATAGTCATATGAGTAGTCCCGGACCCCGAGCCGGCGGCCCGACCTCGAGAAGGTCGTTTACCCCGACGTAGAAACTTGATCATCTGGCCGCCTGAGAGGCCGCCATCCAGAACAGCGCGGGTGGTGGGTATTTACGGGAGCAGGGGATCTATTCCTCGCAGATCACCAAATGGCGCAAGCTCCGCGACGCGGGCGTGTTGGCGGGCAAGAAGCCCGGCGACAAGATTGGCCGGTTAACTCCGGAGCAGGCCGAGATCGCACGGCTGCGCCGCAAGTTGGAGACGACGGACCGGCGTCTGGCGAGAACGGAGGTCGTCTTAACAATTATGGGAAAAACACACGAGCTGTTGGAAGATCTTTCCAAAAGCTCGCGGGACGAACCCCCGCACACGAAGCCTTTATGGTCGCCTACCGGTAGATCACGACCGCCAGCTGGTCCACCCGCGACGCCGACGAAATCGTCGGCGTCGCGGGGGCCACGGCGACTCGGAAACCCACCGTTCCTCTGCCTGTTCCGGCGCCTGCGGTGGTGCCGGCGAACAAGCTGAACCGGGTGGACCGGGCCCGGACTCTGGACCTGGTGAATTCGTCCAATTTTGTTGATTTACCGCCGATCCAGATCTACGCGCAGCTGCTCGATCAGGGCGGGCATCTGGCGTCTATCTCAACGATTTACCGGATCCTGACCGAGAACAAGCAGGTCAAGGAACGCCGAAGGTTGGCCCGCCACCCGCCACCCGGCACGGGCGATCCTCGAATTGGCCGCGACGGGACCTGGTCTCGTGCTCAGCTGTTATGCCGATGTCGGCATAAGTCGTGAGAGATCACAGACCGCCAACTTGCTTTTTCTGCCTAAAGTTTCTGTTCCTTCAACAGTTAGAGACCGGGGCGGAGAGTGGCGTACGGTTGTTAAGGCGCTCCAAAAAAATCCGCGGATACGTCAGTACAGTGCTCTTATCACGAGTGCATTACCTTCCGCTACATGTGCTGAAGTCGGGTCAGTCGCTCCGAACCAGTTCTACGGACAGCTCGTGGAGCTGGCGGGACAAGTCCGCGGCGCGGCCTGCCAGCTGAGAGCGGGTCGGGCGGTCGTTGGCGTGTTCCAGCGCGGAGGCGATAGCCGGCGCATCGGCGTCGACCACGTCGAGGTCAAAAACTACGCGGTCGGCACGGTGCCAGGTGGAGAACATCTCGATGGGCACACCATTTTCGTCAAGACTCGTACCTTCGAGCAGTAGCAGCGGCTCCCCAACACTGATCTGCAATAGCTGCGCCAGGCTCTCCGTGGCGGCTACAGCGCGCACCTGCCGGCGGCCAGAGACGAACGACACGCCCAGGCGAGATCGCAGAACGGTGTGCAGCGAGGCATCCGTCAGCTCGACGGCCGTGAGGCCGGCACCAATCGACAGGGGCAGCCAGGTGTGAATGACCGCGAGGGGGCCGGTGCCGGAAGATCTCAGGCGTCGAATACCCACGACCTCAGCGCCGCCCAGCGCCGCTGATGCAGCAGCATTCTGCTCGGGCGCCAGTGTGAGCACGGCCGTGAAGACGTCAGCGCCCTCGGCCGAGATCTGGGTAGACAGGCCCGACATGCGCTGCACGAGTCGATGGTGCTCACTGCGCGGCGACACCACGCTGCCGCGCCCGCGCCCGCGTTGCACGAGGCCTTCAGCGCTGAGCGCGGCGAGTGCCTGACGCACGACCGAGCGGGAAACGGAGAACCGTTCCTGCAACTCCGCCTCGGTCGGCAACTGCGACCCGGGCGGCAGTTCCCCCTTGACGATATGGGAACGGATGATTGCCCCCACCTGGCTGTGCAGCGGACTGCCGTTGGCGGCATTGATCGCCCCGGCGGGCACTTCATCTAGCCACATCACTCCATCGTAGGGCGCAGGGTGCCATCGCCCCGGCCGCGCGGTTCTGCGCGGACCGGGCATCCGCTCGGCTGGCCATGACGGTTAGGCGGCCTGCGCGGCCCGCCACACGTGGTCCCACCCGGGCGCGAGCGCTGCGGCGCGTTCCAGCGACAGCACGAGGCTGGCCTCGCGGGCGATTCCCTGACCGGCGATGTCGAACGCGGTGCCGTGGTCAACCGACACGCGCACGACCGGCAGCCCGACCGTGATGTTCACGCCGTCGTCACCGTAGACGGCCTTAAAGGGTGCGTGACCCTGGTCGTGGTAGCAGACCACGGCGAGGTTGTACTTTCCGCGAATGGTCGCGGGAATCAGGGCGTCCCCGGGCAGGGGGCCAACGACGTTGAGCCCACGAGCCCTGGCCTCGGCGACGGCCGGTGCCAAAACGTCGGCATCTTCATTTCCAAAGAGCCGATTTTCGCCCGCGTGCGGGTTGAGGCCGGCGAGCCCAATCAACTCATCGGGCTTTCCCATGGATTTGGCGAAGGCGCCAGCCAGTTCTAGCACCGAAAGGGTGCGCTCGATCGTGATGTTCTCGATCGCCTGGCGCATCGACACGTGCGTGGTGAGGTGAAAGAAGTACAGGTCCCCGGCCGAGAGCACGAGGGAGAAATTCTTCACCCCGAACTCGTGAGCGAGCAGCTCGGTGTGGCCGGGCCAGTTGTGCCCACCGGCGTGCATCGCAGCTTTGTTCAGCGGCGCCGTCACGATTCCCTGCACCTCGCCCGCGCGGGCGAGCCGGCAGGCCTCCACCACGAAACGGTAGGAGGCATCGCCGGCCGCAGCACTGAGCACGCCCTGCTCGACGTGTTCGAGCGACGGGCCGGTCTGCAACAGCTCAATTGTTCCGGGCTCGTTACGGGCGTCGGCCACATTAGCGATCACGCGAATCGCCGCCTGGTCGCCGCCCACATTGAGTACGCCGCGGCGCATCGCCGCCTCATCGCCGATTACGACGGGAACGCACCGGGTGCGAACGTCGTCGTGACCGAGCAGTGACTTGGCAGTAATCTCGGGACCGATTCCGGCCACGTCTCCAATGGTGACCGCAAGGATGGGAAGCGTCATGGGTGTTCTCCTATGTTCGGGCTGATAGAGGGGCTGAGCACGTGGTCGGCCAAGAGTTCGGGAAGGATGTCCGCAATCGACGAGGCGACACCGAAGCCGCCAGCCTTGGTGACGACAGTGAGGCCGTCGGCGAGGCCGCCGTCAATTAGGCCTACCGGAATTCCCTCGCGAATGGCATCCGTCACCACGATGGCGCCGGCCTCGAAGTGCTTGAGCACGGCCCGCGCGCCCTCGCCGCCCATGAGTACTAAAGCGCCCACGGAACGGTGTGCGAATACCGCCGCGGTGATGGTCGCGAGCCCGTCGGCGATAATTACGGCCGCCGTTTCGGTTGCACTCAGTGCAGCGGATGCTGCGGGCCGCTCCGATGGGGTTGCCACGATCACGATCGGGGGAAGATGTGGTGCCGTCGCTAGCTCCGCGGCAATCCAACGGCCAACCGCACCCGGCTCCAGCAACATGGCCAGGCTCGGCGCAAATGTGCGCACATGTTGCGGCGGGGTGCTGCCGACCAGATGATCGTACTGAGACCGGGAGACATCGTGCAGCGAACTGACCACGACGACTACGCGCGCTGCCCGCACCCGCCGTGACTTTGCGGCGACGGCCAGGTCACGGCACCAGACCTGCGAGAGCGCAACCGCAAGCCCGGCACTCCCGGCAGGAACGACCTCGGCTCCGAGCAGGGCCACGGCTTCGGCCAGTATCATCAGGTCAGCATCCGTCGCCGCGTCGACCGTGACGACGCGGGTCTGGTTCCGTGCCGCGGCGCGCAGTTGTTCGGCGTGTTCCAGGGGCGTTCCCTCGTCCAGGGAGATGTGCACGCTTCCCGGCACCAGCTCCGCGAGCAAATTCGTTGTCACGGGCGTCACCGGATCGGTGCCAACGGCCGTCGTCTCCACACCCTGACCATCGACCAGAATCCGACCGTTCTGCACGGTTCGTTTCATCGCCGGATACGCGGGGCAAACAACAGCAAAAGCTGCATCGTGGAGCTTGCGCCACGCGGTGAGCGCGCCATGAATTTGAGCGTGAACCGAGCCCCGCATGGTTGAATCGATTTTGAGCAGGAGCCGATTAACACCAGCATTCCCGAGCGCCTCCGCGGCCTCCGATGTGCTCATTCGGGCGAGCTGCGCCGACTGAGCGCGGGCGTCGGACACCACCGCGAGAACCGTCCCGTGGCCGCTGGCTCCACTGTCGGGCGCGGTCAACGCTAGCCGGGTGCGCCATCCGTCGCGGGCAAATTGCACCGCCGAATCGCCGCCACCGGTGAGGTCATCGGCCACGATGCCTACGGAAACATGGTCGGCACGCGTTCCGCCGGCCCGTGGGCCTGGCTCCGGATTTTCCACGGCATGCAGAAGGGGCTCAACCATGGTGGCGGGCGTGATCGTGGCGGGTCCGGTCGGTCATGAGTGTTCGACCGCGTGCACCGGAACAGTGCCAACGGAGGTTTCGGCGTCCGGCTCGTTGGCGACCAAACCACCTTCTCTTTTGAGCACCCAGGCGGCCAGCAGCGGCGCGAACACCGCGGTGACGAGTACTGCGGACGCGACTTGGGCCGTTGCGACCTCAACAAAAGGCGCAAAGGTGGGGTCAGCTAGGGCGATGATGGCCGGGGTGGCGATCGCGTTGCCGGCCGTGGTAGCCGAAGCGATACCGATGCCGGACTTGTTACCACGGCGCAAAATGAAGCGGTAACCGAGATAGGTGAGCGTGCCGGTAAGGAGGGTGGCGATGATGCCCACGATGATGCCGGACAGTCCCCCCGTCAGCACGTTCTGCAGGTTAATGCCGGTGCCCAACGCGAAGGCGAAAAACGGAATGATCATGTTCGGGATCGGGCGCATGATCTCGGTCCACTTCTGGTCGAGATTACCCACGATGACGCCGATCAGCAACGGAATAATGGCCGCCAGAAGCAGTTGGAAGGGAATGTTGGCCAGGCCAGCGACGCCGAGGAAGAGCATCGAGAAAAAGGGCCCGTCGTTGATGGCGGAAGCCATGTATGCCCCGCGGTCGCGGGCGTCTCCGTAGCGCCCGGTAAAGGCAAGCCAGAGACCACCGTTGCTGTTGTCCATGGTCACGAGCAGGGCGAGAATGGAAACGCCCAAAATTCCATCGATGCCAACGATCTGGGCGAGGAGCACGACGATCGTAGCCGGAATAATGGACTTGCAGAGCAGCAGAACACCGGAGGTAGCGAGCACCGGACCGGATGTCTTCAGGGTGATCTGCATCCCGGTGGCGAAGATCAGCAGGCCAATCAGTGGAAGCGCACTGGCCTGGAATAGCGCGGTGGTGAAGTTGCCCATGCTGAGAAAGCCAGGGAAGAACGTGCCAATGACAGAGCCGAGAATAAGTGGAATGAGCATCAGTCCCCCGGGAATGCGGTTCATGCCATCAAACAAAGGCACTCGGCTGACGATTTTGGATCCGGCTACCATGGCGAATCTCCTTAGCTAGGGCTGCGATGCCCGCGAATTATGTGTACGTACACAATGTACCTACTCTATCCGGCCAAGTCTTGGCGTCAAGCCGTCTTTGCCCGATGCGGCGGACGGAGCTATGCCTGATCTTGTCATTCAATCTTTTGTTTGAGGATGAATCATAAGCTTCGGTCGTTTTCGATCCATTCCCAGTAAAGATCCGCAAGACGCCGCACAACAAGGTAGATGGTGTAACTTCGACCTGTTTCGCATTGCACTGCAGGCTGAAGTCTTGCTCGTGGAGACGGTTCGCGGTCGTCCACGCGGTACTGGGTCGACGAATTTTGTCTGTGCGCCCGCGCGAGGGCGCGGGTGGATTTAGTCGTCCATCGTAACGGCGACATTAGGTCCCCTGTTCGTCGGGATCTAGCAGCGCCAGCAGTGCGGCCGTGAGTCCCGGATCGGTGACCGTCTGACGCTTTCGGCCCGCACCGGGCTAGCGAACCCGAGGCGAGGCGGCGGGCGCCGCCTCGCCTCGGGTTCGCTGGGTTTGCTCCCTGCATCGTTGGCGATTCGTCCTTCGAGGCTCCCAATCGGGTGGCGTCCCTAGAAAGGAACGCCCGAGTATAGGAGAACGTTGGAGTACGGCGTGAACTCGCCGGAGCGTACCACCGCGCGGGCCTGGTGTGTCTTCTGTTTGAACTCGGTGTGCGGCACGAACTCCACTGAAACACCCACTTCGACCAACCGTTTCGTGATTGCCTGCAACATTTCGGGGCTATTCTCGACCATTTCAAGCGAAACTATGGCCTTCTCGACAACGAACTCCGCCAGAACCGTTTCCAGAACATCCAGAAAGGGCGGTGTTCCGGCTCGGTACGCCAGATCGATTCGCTCGACTGATGAGGGAATGGGAAGACCGGCATCGGCCACGACGATGGAGTCGGTGTGCCCGCATTCGGATATGACTCGCGCAAGTTGTGGGTGCAGGGTGCCGTTGTTGCGTCTCATTGTTTCCTCGTGTTTTTTAGGTTGTACTACTCGCCTGAATGTGGTCTGCTGAAGGCAGCACTGTACTGACGAGCGGGGCATTGTCTGCACCGCCCGTCAGCGTCGTCGTGAGTGGCGCTCAGCCGCGCGGAAGCGCGTTACCGTCGGCGTCGAGGTAGTCGCGCCACGACCGTTTCGGGGTCCAGCCGAGCATACGTTGCGCCTTCGCGCTGGAGATTCCCGAGGAGTCAGGCCGATCAGTTGATCGAAGTTCGATCTTGTCACCGTAGTACTTGTGCAGGATCTCACCGAAGTCCCATCCACCGACATTGTCCGGCGAGGCAATGTAGAAAACCTCATGCCCGGGCAGGTCGGATTCGGTGGCCAGCACAATCGCGTCCGCCAAATCATAGGCGTCGATGTAGCTCCACAGATTTGGGCTAAGCACCGAGGCGTCGCGCACCTGCGGCCCAAGGTTTTGCTCGTAGTTGCCCTCGTTCTGAACCCAGCTCGGGCGAAGGGAGATGCAACGGATATCCGACCGCTCGACCGCAGCGTTCATCAGCTGTTCGCCGAAGTGTTTGGATAGTGCATAGGGATCTTGCGGGTGGGCCGGGTGTTCCTCGTCGACCGGGGCGTAGTCGGGCAGGAAGTCCCGCTCCGGAAAGAAGAAACCGGGGACGGTCTCGCTGGAGATGTTAACGAAGCGCTTCACTCCGAACCGTACGGCCGCTTCAAGAACGTTGAATGTGGCCATCAGGTTCGTGCGGAACACGACATGGGCGGGGTTGCCGGTGGGCTCCGGGATCGCAGCCACGTGCACGACGGCATCGACGCCCCGCACGACGGCGAACGCCTCTCCGGCATCCGTCAGGTCGGCCATCTGGTAGCGGGCCGTTCCTTCGGCGCGTCGCTCAAATCCCGGGCGCGTTAAGTCCGTCGCGAGGACGTCGTGTCCGGCGTCCAGCAGCGCTTGGGTGGCGGCACGACCGACCTTACCGTGGGCTCCGGTGATAAGTACCTTCATGATTGCTCCTTCTGTGCTGCAATGTTATGCGCGTCCGTTCGACGCGCTGTTGTGATGTGTGCGTGTCAGTTGCGCTGTTTGCGCCACATGTTCAAAGCGACCGCGCCCACGATGATTACCCCGCTAAATACCTGCTGCCAATATGCGGAAATTCCCAGGAGGATGAGCGCGTTCTGGATCAGCAGGAGCAGTGAGGTTCCGAGTGCTGTTCCCAGGATTCCTCCCACTCCGCCGAAGAGGCTTGCTCCGCCGATAACGGCTGCCCCAATAGCCAGCAACTCGTATCCGTTCCCCGCAGCGGGCTGACCCACGCTCAGTCGCGCGGTTTCCAAGATCCCTGAGACGGCGGCGAGGGTCGAGGCGATGACGAAGACCGAGATCTTCACGCGTCGGACTCGAATGCCCGACAGCTTCGCCGCTTCCTCATTTGATCCGACAAAGTAGACATGGCGACCGAATGTGGTGCGGGTGAGCACGAGGTGTGCCGCGATGGCGACGATCGCCGCGACCCAAACCGGTATGGGAATGCCGAGATAAGCGCCCTGTCCAATGAACAGGAATTCGGACGGAAAACCACTGATCGTCGAACCGCTGGTAATGCCCAAGGACAGCCCTCGGGCCACAGCTAACATGCCGAGCGTCACGACGAAAGAAGGTATGCCCATGTACGCATTGATTGAGCCGTTCACGAGTCCCACAACCGCGCCCCCGACTAAGGCAAGAAGTATTGCAACAATCGGCGACATCCCCAAGTTTACTATGAAAACGCCGGTCAGGACGCTGACAAACGCGACCACGGACCCAACAGAGAGGTCAATTCCACCGATCAGGATGACGAAGGTCATTCCTACGCTGATGATCAGGGCAAGACCGATCTGCCGTCCGACAACCGTGAGGTTTCCGGAGGTAAAGAAGTACGGAGAAGCCCACGACAGGTAGACCACGAGGAGAATCACGACCGCGGCGAGGGTTGACTCGCGTGCGGTGACAATCTTCTTCAGCCCTTTGAGGGTCTTCTGACCCAGCGCCACACGCGTAATTGCTGGTGCGAACTGCTTGGTGCTTGACGCATCGTGCGTTTCTTGCTTCACGAAATCTCCGTTGCTTGTCATGAACCGTCCTCCTGTACTCCCGTGGCCATGGCCATGACCCGCTTCTCTGTTGCCTGGGCAGCATCGAGTTCGCCGACGCCGTAACCCTCTCTCATGACAAGGATGCGGTCGGCGATTCCCAAAACTTCAGTCAGCTCGGAAGAGATGACCAGCACAGCGACGCCTTCGCCGGCGATCGTACGGATCAGCTGGTAAATCTCCGCCTTCGCTCCAACATCGACCCCGCGCGTGGGCTCATCGAGGATGAGCAACTTAGGGAGTCGAGCAAGCCAACGAGCCAAAACCACCTTTTGCTGGTTCCCGCCGCTCAAGGTGCCGGCGGCGACTTCGATAGCCGATTCTCGTAGGCCAAGCTGCTTCGCATATCTGCGAGCGAGCTCTCGATCCCGGCGTTGCGACACAACGGACAACCGACTAATCCTAGGCAAGGAGGCCGATGACATGTTCTCTCGAACGGATAACCCTAGGAATAACCCTTGGTGTTTCCGGTCCTCGGGCACGAAACCGATCCCAGCAGCCATTGCCTCATTCGGCGTCCGCAAGGCCATCGGCTGTCCTGCAATGAGAATTTCGCCTCGGCGGCGTTTGACCGCACCAAAGATTGTCATCGCCGCGTCACTTCGACCGGCGCCGATCAATCCGGCCAGGGCAACGATCTCTCCCGGTCGGACCGCAAAGCTCACGTCGTGCAGCAGCGACCCGGAGCTGAGTCCCCGCACTTCGAGCGTGGGGGTCGCCGTGTGGTCCACGGGCACGGTGCGGATTCCGTAGAGGTCTTCCAGTTCGCGGCCAACCATCATCTGGACGATATCGTTCGGGCTGGTTGTTTGAGCATCGCACACGCCAACAACCGATCCGTCACGCATGACCGTGATCCGATCGGCGATCTCGAAAATCTCACGCATACGGTGCGAAACGTAGATCACGCTCACGCCGGTGGATCGGAGCTGGCGTACAAGCGTAAGGAGGGTTTCCACTTCTTCTTCGGTCAGCGAAGAGGTTGGTTCGTCCATCACGACCACGCGAGCGTCGACGAGCAGGGCCTTCGCAATCTCAACCATCTGGCGCAGGGCAATGTTGAGGTTTCCGACGATCTCGTCTGGCGAGATGTTGATTCCTAGGCTGGTCAGGAGACGACTGGCGCCACTCTTCATCGCGTTGAAATCAACGGTCCCGAAACGAGTCTTCGGCTCCCGACCGACGTAAATGTTCTCGGCAACGCTGAGGTCATTGGCCAGGTTGAGTTCCTGATAGATGACAGCGATTCCGTGAGCCTGCGATTCACGAGGAGAATGGACCTGTACGACTTGGCCGGATACCTCAATGACGCCTTCATCGGCACGTGCCGCGCCGGCGAGTATCTTCAAAAGCGTGCTCTTGCCGGCACCGTTTTCCCCGACGAGAGCCATCACCTCTCCCGGCTCGATTGACAAGCTGACATCGCGAAGTGCGGTAACGCCTGGATACCTTTTCACGATGCCCCGCATTGCGATGAGCGCGTGCTCAGCCATTGCTGCTCCCTTGTATTTGGTACGGGTATGGATCAAATGCGGGGCCGGCAGATTCTCCGCCGACCCCGCATTGCTCGTGAAAGTTAGTGCGCGATCTTCTGAAATTCCGACAGAGTGTCCGGAGTGACCGTCACGACGCCGGTGTCGACCACGAAGTTCTTCTCCAACTTGGACGACTTGTTGTGGAAGTCAACCAGAATCTGCAGTGCCTGTGCGGTCATTCCGAAGGGCTTCTGCGAGATGAGCGCATCCACGCAACCGCCGTTCATGCCCTCAATACCCTGCGGAACGACGTCGAAGCCCACGGCCTTAACGGTTCCGCATTTGTCGGCCGATTTCAGTGCCCCGGCAATACCGGGAAGGTCTGAACCGCCTATGCCGATGAAGCCGGCGAGGTCCGGGTTGGCCTGCAGGATCGTCTCGGAGGCTGTCTGTGCGGTTGCGATAGATTCACCGGAAACCTGGGTAGCTACCAGCTGGATATCGGGGTGCTCCGCTAATGCTTTCTTGACTCCCTCGAGTCGCTGGTTAAGGTTGACCGCGCTCAAACTGCCGATCACAACGGCCACCTTGCCTTTATTACCGACGCTCTTGGCCAGAGCTTCGCCTGCCTGGACGCCGGCAGCGACGTTGTCCGTTCCGATGTAGCCCAACACGTCACTGTTCGGAACAGGTCCATCCCAAGCGATGATCGGGATGCCGGCCGCCGTCGCCTTGGCGATGTTGTCAAGAACGCTCGCGGGGTCATTGGGCGAGATGGCGATCCCTGCGGGTTTGGTGGCGAGGATCGAGTCGAAGATATCTACCTGTGCGGCGGCATCGTCTGTGTCGGGGCCGAGGAACTTGGCTGTGACGCCAAGTTTGGCCGCTTCGTCTTCCATGCCTTTGCGGGCGTCCACCCAATAGGGATTGTTGAGGGACTTGGGAAGGAATACGTAGACCGGCTTGTCACCGGTCGATTCCGCCGCCGGACTGGTTTCGGTGGTCGCGCTGCAGCCCGAGAGGACGAAGGCTGCCGTGGCGATCATAGCGGCTGCCAGGGTGATTTTTCGCATTACTACTCCTTTGTAATCAGTGCATAAAACTGTTGCCGTGGGTATTGCTACTCCTGGTGGACACCGTTTCTCGATTCTGCCCACTTATGAATCACGATTCGTTGTTCTTATAGGCCCGCTCCCGAGTGGTTGCCGCGCAGAATACGGACCGCGTCCGCGAGGGTGGACTCATCCCCGACATTGCCAGCAAAGACGATATACGGGAGGCCCTCCAAGCCCCGCCCGTTGCCGCCTTCGTGAACCCAGACCGAAACGATTCCCGGGAACAACTGTCCGATGACTGTTGCGCGCCGAATTTCAAGCCCATCTGTGGCCACGTCGCTTGAAGTGATTCCACCCTTGGCAAGTACCCATTTCAGCGGGACTTCGTCGACGGCTCTCGCGGCCAGCGCGACCAACGCGTGCGATACGGCTTGGGCGATTACGAGGCTGGAATGACCCGAGTCTCCCTTGACTTGCTGTCTACTTGATACGAGCAGCGCATCGGTTCGTTTGAGGGCTGCCACCAAGGCATCACCGCATCGGGCCATTTCGACGTCGGCCTGCGCCGAGTCGAGTAGTCTCGGAACGTCCAATTCGATGGTTGCCAGGTCGGCGACATCTCGCTTCAACCGCGAGACCTGTCGGGTGGTCAACTCAACATGGGAGCCGACGACTACCAACCCGTTTCCTGGACGCTCTCCAGAGGCGAAGACCTCAGCATGCGAGAGCGGTGCCCGACCTTTGATGCCGAGCCGCGACGCGACGAAGGAGGGGCCGGTGCGGCTCAGTACCCGAGTCCCGTCTGCTTCCGCCAGGATGAGGCCCAGGACGACTACATCGAGATCTGCCTCATCCACCGCATTAACAATGATCGGGGCTGCATTTTTGCAGCTGCGGATAACGTCGCGCACGCGTTCCGCCCCACCAACCCGGATATCTTCGAGGCTGAGGCTGAGAACACTGTTCGATGAGACGGCCGCGTGCGTTTTCTCCTGCACGTAGTCCCGCAGGTTGGAACTGGTGAACCCGAAGGTCGCATCCTGCGCGTAGTTTGTCTGGCCGACCGGTAAGAAAGAGGTTCCGGTACCGACATAGTGGACGTCGTCCTCGGTCACCCTTCCCGCCGCAATATACGCGGGGGCGATGATCAAAGCGTCGTAGGGCCTACCCGCTGAACGAGCGAGATCGATGAGCACGTCCGTTTCCAAGGGGTAATGCCCGCGCAGGGTTGAGTCGCTGCGTGTGATCAGCGTGTAGTGCGTGCCCAGCTCGGTGGCGACTCGGTCGATGACGTCAGCGACGTCCCTAATGGTGGCCTGGGCTTCATCGTCGTTCAACCCTCGGGTGTTAGTGAGGATGAAGAAGCCGTTCGCGGTCTGGTCAAAAGCCCAGCGAAGATCGTCAGGGGTCCACCCGGTGAGTACAGGGACGCCCTGAACCGACTGACTTCCCGTCGGATCGTCATCGAGCACGATCACCCAGGTTCGGGTGGTGGCATTCGCTTCGCGGATCTGCAGGCGGGCCTCGGGGAGGCGCAGGACGGGAGGTCCCGCGGCCAACAACTCGTCGGCATCCCTCACCTTCTCGGTGAGGGCCTTCGACTTCATTCCCCGAGTTCCGCGAAGCGCTGGGCCAGATATTCCACGCCGATGCGGGGGCTGGACAACACCGAAAGCTTCGTCTGCTCGTGCAGGCTGGCCGCAAGACGATTCATGGATGCCTGGGACAGGACGATCATGTCGACACTTTTCGCCAGATCCATGGCCTGTTCGGTCACCATTTCGTCGTGCTTCGCGCGGTCTCCCGACATCAGCACATCGAAGGCACCGCTGCACAACCGCTGCTCAATCGTGACCGTTCGCCCGATCTCCGCTGCCCTCGCGGAAATGAGGTCAGAAGTCGGACCGAGCGTGGTGGGGACCGTGGCCAGGACACCGATCTTAGTGCCCTGGCGGGCTGCCTGAATGGCCATAGCCTCGTCGATCTTCACGATGGGCGTGTGAACGCTTAGCGCAGCGACGTCCAGTGCCGGGCCCAGCGATGAGCACGCTGAGAAAATGATATCGGCGCCGGCCGCTTCTGCTGCCTCCGCAAGATGCGTCATCCGCAATGCGCTATTCGCCGAGATCCCCTGCTCGCGAACGACCGTGGCGAGGACATCAGAGTCAACGAAGTGGATGACCTCGGCATTCGGAATTAGTTCTGCGATGAGGTTGTTGATCGCCGGCTCGACGGAGACAAACACGAAGCTGGTATGCAGGATCGCAATCTTCTTTGACACGAAATCTCCTTTGAGGTAAGACGCGGGACGTCTGATGACTTATCATTATCGAAGGGCGCGAGCTTGTCAATTCGGAAAGATAACAATTCTGAATCGGCAGCCACGGCAGCCACCGGGATATCGTCACCGGCAACGCGCCGGGCGGAGGCAGCGGCCCGAGGGGGCGAGGAAGACCCAAAACCAAGCGGGCACGGCGGCGGCAGTTACACGCTCAAGCCGCCCACGACAACTACGGTGACGCCCTCGGCGATAAATGCGTTGACGACATCTTTAGAGGCAGAATTGTCCGTGACGAGGTTCCATGGCAGTGGAAGGCGAGCCCACGCATGGAACGGGGTCTTGCCCAGCTTGGCCCCGTGTGCAAGAACGTAGATCTTTTCTGCCCTCCGCGCCATGAGCTCCTTGAGCCTGGTCTGTTCTAGGTCGGCCTCGCAGATACCCTTGCCGGGCGTAACGGCGTCGGCGCTGAGGAAGACTCGATTGAACGTCATGCGTTCCAGCGCGGCTTCCGTCAGTGCCCCTAGGAAACCTTGGCTTAGCCGACGCAATCGACCTCCAAGGCATTCGACCTGGATGCCGCTGACATCGGCTAGTTCCTGGAGCACGGTCAACCCCACGGTCGCTACGCGGAGATCCCTGGCCGAGCGTAATTCATGGGCGACGGCAGCGACGGTTGAGCCGGCATCCAACAGCAGGCTCTCGCCGGGCTGCACTTGGGCCGCGGCCCATCGTGCGATGGCGCCCTTTTTCTCGTACGCCGCGCCCATACGCTCCCGTAATGACGCTTCGGGGTGCGCGACGAGACCGAGTGCGCCTCCGTATGTGCGGGCGAGTTTGCCCTGTGTGTTCAATGCCGCGAGATCCCGGCGGATTGTTGAAGCCGTGACGCTGAAGCGGATAGCCAGATCCTCTACGTTGGCCGCACCCGCCGTGGTGGCCAGGCGAACGATCTCCTCACGGCGGGTTCCCGAGGATGTCATGCAGGCACGCCCGGACGAGTCGCCAACTCGGCTGCCTGATGCAGCGCTTCGGCCATGCTTGCCAGGTCCGCAATGCCCTTTCCCTCAATGTCAAAGACGGGACCGTGAGCCTCTGACAGGCACCGTCGCAGAGCATTCAGCCGAGCGGAAGCATCCCCGGCGTCCAGCCGGCGGCTGTCGGAATCAAGGACTACAAAGGTGTGCTCGGGATGCTCAACCTCCGCGTCAGCCGGGTCAGCCGGGTCATCCGGAGTCAGCAGTACTCGTGCCGCACTAGGCGGTGCCTTGCATGCGTCGCGCGGGGTCTGGTGAGTGAATTCCATTACGGCCGTTACCGTTTTGGCGGCGCCGGAAAGATCAGCCGCAATCGCCACGATGCGCGCCATTCTTCACCTTTCCGGTGCCTTCTTGCCGTTCACGTTTACAGTACTTCTGCGCACATCACGCTACTTAGCTTGCGTGTTTCGCGCAATCATGGCATGGTGATTCACAGAAGTAGACTGGCTGAAGGAAGTACTCCGATGTACGGAACGCATGTCGTAGGCATTGGCCTGCCCATTTCTCACGTTGCCCTCGGTACGATGACATTCGGAGACACGGTCGATGCTGCCCTGGCTGCCTCGCTGGTCGATGCTGCTCTGGATGCGGGCATCACCGTGATTGATACGGCCAACGTGTACGCCGGTGGAGCGAGTGAGGAAATCCTGGCCTCACTCCTGCCCAAGCGCCGCGAGTCCGTTCTGCTTGCGTCCAAGGCCGGCATGCCGAATCCTGACGTCGGAGAGCACTCCCCGCTCTCCGACGCTGGTCTACGCCTCTCTGTCAACGGTAGTCTTCGCCGCTTGGGGGTCGAGCGCATCGACCTGTTCTATCTCCACCAGCCGGACCGCACCACTCCTATGGAGGAGACCATGGGCGCGGTCGCGGAACTCGTTCGGCAGGGGACGATTGGTGCCCTAGGAGTCTCGAATTTCGCGGCCTGGCAGATCAGCGAACTCAATCATGTCGCGGATGCCATCGGCACCCCGCGTCCCGTCGTCGCGCAACAACTCTACAACCTGGTGGCCAGGCGCATCGAGGAAGAATATATTGAGTTCGCCGGCGCGACGGGCCTGCTGACCATGGTGTACAACCCGCTGGGCGGAGGCTTACTTACCGGAAGCCACCGGTTCGCCGACCTGCCCACTGAGGGACGTTTCGGAAGTTCGAAGCTGGCGGAAATGTACAAACAGCGGTACTGGGATCCCCAGCTCTTCGCCGCGATCGACTCCCTGGCAAAGATCGCTGACGGCGCCGGTATCACGCTCATCGATCTGTCATTGCGTTGGTTGATGAATAGACCGGGCGTCGGCGCTATCCTGTTAGGCGCTTCACGGATCGAGCAGTTACATTTCAACATCCTTGCGGCTGAGAAGGGACCGCTGGCAGCGGATGTGATCACTGCGTGCGACGCAGTGGGGTTGACGCTTCGAGGCCCCATGGCCAACTACAACCGTTAGACGCGTTATCCCTCAGTCGAGAACATCACGCACCACCGCAATGGAAATGAGAATCAATGTCCACCACTCCCTCAATCGTCCTCAATAACTCCGTCAAGATCCCCCAGCTGGGCTTCGGCGTATACCAGATCGAGCCTGGCGACGTGCGCGCTGCAACCAGCCGCGCGTTGAAAGCTGGCTATCGCCACATCGATACCGCGGCGGCCTACGCCAATGAGGCGGGAGTGGGCGAGGCCGTACGCGCAAGCGGGATCCCGCGCGACGAAATCTTCATCACGACCAAGCTCCGCAACGCCGATCAGGGGTATGAGGGCGCGCTCAGGGCATTCGAGACGAGCCGCAAAGAACTGGGGCTCGACGTCGTCGATCTGTACTTGATCCATTGGCCTTACCCGCGCCACAACCTCTTTGTGGAAAGCTGGAAGGCGTTGGAGAAGCTCTATTCGGATGGTGTCGTTCGCGCCATCGGGGTGTCGAATTTCCTCCAGCCTCACCTCGATCGGATCCTGGCGGAGGGTGACATCGTTCCTACTGTGAACCAGATCGAGCTGCACCCAAGCTTCCAGCAGGCCGAGCTCACTGAATACTCCGCCGCCCGTGAGATTGCCGTTGAATCGTACAGCCCTCTCGGCCAAGGCCAGGACCTGACCGGTGCGATCGTGCGGGGCATCGCCGAGAATCATGGGAAGTCACCTGCCCAGATCGTGCTGCGCTGGCATCTGCAGCGCGGATTCATCGTCATTCCGAAGTCCGTGAGCGAGCAACGCCTACAAGGTAATATCGATGTTTTTGATTTCTCGCTCGCTCAGGAGGAAATTGACTCGATCAATGGGGTCGAATCCGGACTGCGGACCAGCGGCGATCCGGCCACTTTCGATTTCCCCCAGATCTAGCGGTTCGCGCGTCCTGAGAGCGTCTCCAGGGATGCCGTGGTGAATGCCCGCACCGTCCCCCGCCAAAGATCCAGGAGCCCCAGAAGGTTCTCCCCGTCCTCGCGGTGAGCAAGAATTTCCATCTGCAGCATGGGAAAACTCCGGTGCGCAGTTCTGTGTTGAAGTTCACCTTCCCCACCCCACGCGCCGGTGCCTGTGCCAGGTCCTCGACGGCCAGTCCGGAAGCTCCGTGGAGCACAACCGGGGAGTCGGTTCTGCTGGTGATGTCATCCAATACATCCCAGCGGATCCGAGGCTCGCCCGCGTATCGTCCGTGCACATTGCCGATCGCAACAGCGAGCAGCTGCGCCCCGGTACGGGCCACAAAGTCGGCCACCTGGTCGGGACCGGTGAGTCCGGAGGCGTTCAGGGAAAAAGCTCTGTCCTCGTCCCCGGCTAGTCCCCCCAATTCCACCTCCAGCACGATTCCGGGGTCGTTTATGGCGTTCCGTGCCGCACCAACCAGCTGATGTTCTCCTCGTAGGTGAGGGCCGAGCCATCCACCAGGACGGCGTCGGCGCCTGCGGCCACTCCAGCCAGGATGGTAGTGATGTCGCTGGCATGGTCAAGCTGGATGGAAACGGGAACCGAGGCAGCGTCGGCAAGTCCTCGCAGGGCACAGATGAGTCGAAGCCCGGTTGGCGAAGTGGCCGTCTTGGGTGCAACGAGCAGGATAACCTCCGCCCCAACGCGTTCCGCGGTTTCCACCACGGCCAGCGCCGTCGTGAAGTCGTAGCAGGTGAAGCGAGCACCGCACCTCCGCCGACGAGTGCGGTCCGGACGAGAACGTCGAGTTGAGCGCGCATATGAGACTTCCTTTGCGTTGGATCAGAACCGTTTGGATGGTGCGAGAACCTTGATGATGGCCGAATCATCTGCCGCGCCCAGGCCGTGCGCCTGGCCCAGCAAGTA
The DNA here is from genome assembly GCF_002929535.1 of Cryobacterium sp. Y11. GTDB lineage: Bacteria > Actinomycetota > Actinomycetes > Actinomycetales > Microbacteriaceae > Cryobacterium. Next base: position 16,899 of record NZ_PJJO01000044.1, on the reverse strand, counting down.
AAGCTGTTCCGCGGCAGCGGCCAGCGGGGAAGGTAAGCCCGCGGCGCGCGCGGCGCGGCCGACGATCCCCATGTCTTTGACAAAGATGTCCAGCCGACTGAGCACCTGGGCACCATCCTCGTCGTACGCTTGGAGGATACGAGGGCCGCGGTTGGACAGCATGAAGGAGCCAGCAGCCCCGGCCTCAAGCGCCTCGAGAGTCCTGGCTTGGTCCAAGCCGAGGGAATCCGCCAGCGCCAGCGCCTCTGCCGCTGCCGCAATGTGCACACCGCAGAGCAGCTGATTGACTGTCTTCATCGACTGGCCGTCCCCGGGCTTGTTTCCAACGACAGTGAGCGTGGAAGCGAGGCATTCCAGAACGGGCCGCGCTTGTTCCAACGCCCGAGGTTCGGCGCCCACGATGACGAGCAGGTCGCCTTCGCTGGCCCGCAATGGTCCTCCGGAAAGCGGAGCGTCCACGAGGGCAACGTTCAGGTCGGCCAATCTCTCCGCCGCCAGGATCGCGTCCGTGCCAACGGTGCTGGTTAGGACGACCACGGAGCCAGGCGATAGCGCTTCGGCCACTCCGCTTGAACCGAAGAGCACATCATTAAGTTGCTCGCCGGTCCTCACAGCGACTAGGATAATTTCAGCTCCGACGACGGCGGCCGCAGCGGATTCGAACGTCTTTACGCCAGCATCGGCTGCCAGACGTCTCTGTTCTTCATGAATGTCGAAGCCGTTGACTCGGAAATGCTGGTTCAGTCGCGTGGCTATGGGGAGGCCCATCGCGCCCAAGCCCAGAACGGTGACGATGGCCCGACTGGCCCGACTGGCCCGACTGGCCCGACTATCGATCGGCGTTTGCATAGTGACATCTCCCGAAGATGGATGGTTGAAGGCGCTCAAGTTCGTCCTGCACGCGTGTCTGACATCTTATCTTTGGTAAGATCTAACTTTAGGCGGGTAAGTACGCAATTGCCGTACCCGTCGCGTGTTTGTTGAACAGGAAATTCCCGGAAGGAGAGCAAGTATGGCACGTCAGTCATTGGTGGGAATGGTATCGGATGACCTCTTGAACCGGATTGTGTCCGGTGAATTTCCGCCTGGGTCCACCCTGCCGGGCGAGCTCGATCTCACGGCGCAGCACGAGGTCAGTCGCATGACGGTCCGCGAGGCCGTCAAAACCTTGGAAGCCCAGGGCGTGGTCCGGATCGAGCGTGGCCGCGGCACCTACGTGAATGAGTTGCGGCGCTGGACATCGATGGGGGCCGTCCTACGCGCAGCCGCGGATGGCGAGAAGGACGCCACAGCGGCGGTTCAGCTGATCGAACTACGCCGCATGCTGGAGTCGGGTGCCGCCGAACTCGCCGCCACCCGCATTACTGCGGAAGACCTTGCGAGCATGCTCGAGCACATGACAGCAATGGGCGAGGCCCACGTGGCCAACGATGTAGGCCGCTTTGTCGAAGCGGACCTCGCATTCCATGACGTGATCTTGCACGCCTCGGGCAACATATTTGTAGCTGTCCTGTTCGCACCGCTTTCACACGTGCTTTCAGCAAGGCGCGCCCAGACCTCCAAAGTTGTGCAAATTCAGGCGAACGCCCTCCGCGAGCATGCCCAAGTACTTGAGGCTCTAGCCTCCGGTGACCCCGAGCGGGCGCGACTCGCGATGGACAGCCACATGGCTCAGACCATGAGCGATCTCAAGACCTACGTTCTTCACATCTGAATCTTTGGATCGACGGTTGACCATCTACCCGCTCCTTGGCGCCCGCGTTTCCCTTGAATCCGGCTTCCAGCCCAGCGAAGGGTACCGCCGCCGCGGATGACGGTGCCCTGATGACTGGTGGAGTCCAATGCCTCTCTGAGGAGACGACCTCCTTCTGCCCAGCTACTGTCTACCTATAACTCCTCAACGAGCTCTCCGACGTGGGTCTACTCATCATCGAGCTATGCCGACTTCCTCACCAACCGAGAACACCGCTTTCCCACACTGATCGCTCCCCAATCGGGCCCAGCTACTGGGTCGGGGCCCTCCCGGATCGTGTCGCCGCGGATTCGATCGTGAACCGGCTGGCGAGCCGATCCCGCAACACCAACCTGGGCACAGTCGACATGCGTAAGCTCCGCGCCGACCAAGCCCGCGCCGACAAGAACCTCTGGGAATAGCCACAATTGGCCGTGCTTGCGGCGGGCCATAACTCGCTGCCAGTACCACCTACACAGAAATGAAGTATCATATCGCCGGATGCATGGGTGAACAGATGAGCCTGATGCTTGCGCCTAGGCGGGAGCAGAGTCGTCGTATCTCCGAAATGACCCATGGCGTGCTGGAGCCCGCCATTCGACAGTATCGAGAACGGACGAATCAGATGGCGACGACCATCACCGCGCAGCTACCAACCCTCACGGTGCCGAGGCCCACAACATCAGTAATAAATTTCGGCCGGCACCTACGTCAGGGTGTGGGGTGAGGCCAGTAGGTCAAGCAAGTCCGTCGCCGTGTCGTAGCGGCGTGCTGCCGAAGTGTTCTGCAGACCACTCGACATCAGTGGGATCGCGACGGCATCGGAAACGGTGGCCCCGCACGGAGATACCCACTGGTCACCATAAATGGATCTCGGACAACGCGGGGCTCCCGGTGCTCTCCGTCTGATCGGCAGCTGGCAAAGACCCGATTCGCACGAAGCGACTCAAGCGTTGGCCAGAGTGCACGTCGATGCCAGTCCACCAGCGCCGATGTCGCCGCAGCCGATCGAGTCACGTAGGCGGCGCGGGGGGAGACCATCAGCGCCGTCAGCTCCTCCACGGCGATGGGATGCTGATACCAGCAGGGAGAAGCCAGAGGGTCGGATCATTCAGAGTGGCCAGGTCGCGGGCATCGAGCCACGACACAAAGTCGCCTAGCTGTTGCCAGAGTGTCTCTGATTCGGCCGCAGGAAGCTTCGCCCAGACGTAGGGCCCAGCATCCGTTCGAGACTCATACATGTCGAACAGGTCTGGAAGTATCGTTTCGATATTGGTCAGCCGGGCGTCCATCCCCGCCGGGCTCTTAGGGTCTACTTCCCCATCGGTCATGACGTAATCCCTTCCTGCCGGAGTGACCAGTGCTGTGATTGCCGGAGCTCATCGGCGTCCGGGCGTTTCCACCACGGTGTCAGGGCCACGATCGCCTCATATTCCCGGTAGAGCAGCAGGGCGCTGCCCGGCGGGATTTGGCGGATGTCGTCGATCTTCATCCGACGCTCGTCCCGTTCACTCATCGACGTCGACGAGGAATCGCGGCGGCCACCATGACGCTGCATGGACGTGCTGGTCTGGGCTACCAGATGAGTGCCAATGAGTTTGGAGATCTTCTCCAGGAACACTTTATCGGCTAGGCCCCCGAAGATCAGTTTCGCCGCCGCCGACTCACAGATGGTTGTGGCAGCATCCGGCCCCCACTTGCCGACGAGCTGGCTCATCGAATGCACGAAGATCCAGGTGTGCAGGCCCCGGTCGCCGCCGTCCCTCATGAGGTTGGGAAGTTGCGGTAGCGGCGACACGTTGGCGACCTCATCCAGCACGAGCGTCAGCGGGCGGGGTAAGCGCCCCGCCGCCGTGTGCTGGGAGACCGTCTTGGCTTCGTCGATGATCGCCGCGACCAGGGCCGTGATAATCGGCGCCGTCGAGAACTCACGAGAATCATCGACCAGGCAGTACACGGTGTCGGTCGAGACGACGAAATTATCGGCCAGGAAGGGGACATCCGGTCTTTCACTGTCGGTCTGTGCCGGTGGGCAGAGCAAGTTTAGTACTCGCGCGTCCGTGAGGCAGGCCGTGATCCGCGACAACGTCGTTTTGGTATTGCCGATCGTTTCGGGAGCATCTTCCCGGCACCACTGATCAAGCTCGCGCGCCCAAATCGCCCCATTCGGGGATCGCTCACGGAGGATGCGGGAAGGTTCATGGTCGGTAAAGTCCTGCGCCCACCACACGACGTCGCGCATATCTCCGCCCGCGACTGCGCCGCATCGGGATTGTCGCAGCCCGGCACCATGTCCCAGCGCGCCTGCTGTGGCCACCGGGTAATACCGTCAAAATCAAACACGAACACGTGACCAAGTTCGCTGCGTTTTTTCACGGTGACCCGAAACACATTCGCTTTCGTCGATGTCGCCACGATACCGGCCGGGGCATCGAGGATACGGCCAATCGCCAGATAGGAGCTTTTACCCCTCGAGGTGGTGCGATCGTGCAGACCGTGTCCTCCTGGCGGATCGTGACGGGCCGCCCGGACGGACGCGCGAACGGAACCACCGTCGCCACCCCGGTCGCACGGACCCGCCTGTCCAAGTCCGGCCCCGTTGGCAACGCTGCCGGACGGCGCCGGCCGCGGCGATCCCAGAGCACAAGCGCGGACACTCCGAGGGCAGCACACACCATCAGCCAAATTCCACACCAGAGGCCGAGGACCCGCCCGTCCGGTTCGGTGAGCCCCCGAGTGGTGAAACCTTCAGAATTGTTCGTCAGCGTCATCACCACGGTCTGCAGCGTCTGATCAAACCGAAAGATCCCAATCCCGGTTCCGGCCGACGCAAACATGAGGTGCAGCACCAGGGCGGTGCCCACGATGATGCTCAAGAGCAGCCGTGGCGGCTGTCCGTGCGCTGCGGTTCGCGGCGCAGCCATGGCTACAGCTCCGCGGCGACGGCGGCGCCCGCCCGCCCGCCCGCAGCCACGCGTTCTGCGTTGCTGATCCGATGGCGTCAAAGCGGAGGGCGCCGCCGTGCAACGCCCGGTCGACGGGGTTGGTCACCGCGATCCGGGCCAAGCCGGTGAAGCCGATCGCGAACCGTTGGGCATCCGCTCGGGTGCCCAACGTTCCGACTGCGCTACCACCACCACGGCCAACCGTGCCAACTGTGCCGAATGCTCATCCCGGGCGTGCAGCGCTTCCATGAGGAGCGCCCGGACTCGGCCGGCTCCCCCAATGCCGTCGTCGCCACGACCAGCTGGTCGGTGTGTCGATCATGCGTAACCACTGCGGGGCGGACTCGTCGTTTCCGGAGTCGAAAAAGTTCATCCGAAAATACTTCGCGGCCACCCGGTAGAGTGCGTCAAAATCCTCCTCTGTGAGGCGTTGGCCTATGGCGAGCAGCTCCGGGTTCGGGCCCCGCGGACGGGACCCACACGTTTTCCTGCATTAGTAACCTCCGGTGGTCTGTCGTGCCGGCTCGCATTACCGAAGTGCGCGCATCGCTCGGTCGTGTCTTCGGCCAAGACATCGACCCCTTGCCCGCTCCCCCGGCCGGATAGTAAACCGAACGCGACTGGGCTGTTCCGCATCGGCCAACTCGTGCCGCTCCGCGACACCTTCTGCGAGCTGTGCGCTAGGCGGCGCCCCGTCGATGGCTGGATCAGCACTGCCCTCCCCTGCGGCAAGCGACCACCGTCTAGAATGTTGTCAATACAAACAACACGTGTATTACACGTGTTGTTTGTATTGACAGTAAGAAAGTGTTGTAAACAACACCAACAACACCAACAACACCAACAACACCAACAACACCAACAACA
>NZ_PJJO01000044.1:0-11323 GCF_002929535.1 Cryobacterium sp. Y11 | reverse complement strand
CAACAACACCAACAACACCAACAACACCAACAACACCAACAACACCAACAACACCAACAACACCAACAACACCAACAACACCAACAACACAAGCAACACACGCAACGCCAACAACACAAGCAACACAAGCAACACAAGCAATGCGTACAATAGAACCAATACATACAACACGTGTATTACAGGTACTGTTACACGAGGCGACCTCGAGAAGAGACCAGATGACCCCGACACTCAACCGCCCGGCGCTGGACCGCGTCATCGCTGTTATTAACGGCAAGGGCGGCGTCCTCAAAACAACACTGACCGCCAACATCGGCGGCATGCTCGCCAGCAGCGGTTTTCGCGTCCTTCTCGTGGACCTGGATCCTCAGGGCAACCTCGCCGAAGACCTCGGTTACACCGACGACAACCGCGACGACGCTGGACGCGCCCTGGCGCAAGCACTCATGTTCGGCGGGGGAGCGGAGCCACTGCGCGACGTTCGCCCCAACCTCGACGTGTTCGCCGGCGGCCCCGCGCTCGACCAGGCCACCGCCGGTCTGGCCGCGAAGGCCAACAAAGACCCCGACGGCGCAAAATTGGCTGTCGCGCACCTTCTTGAACCCCTCGCCAATAACTACGACATGATCATCATCGATTGCCCCCCGGGTGATGAAACCCTCCAAACCGCCGCCGTCGCTGCAGCCCGCTGGGCACTTGTCCCCGTCAAGAGCGACAAATCCAGCCGCAAGGGTCTTGGAGCCGTCGCGGCCCGACTGGACGCCGTCCTCAGCGTCAACCCCACTCTCGACCTGCTTGGCGTCGTCCTCGTCGATGTTGGGACCTCTGCCCACGTCGTCCAGCGTGAGGCCCGCGAACACATCGCCCAACTCTTCAACGCCGACCACAACGTCGTCTTCACCGCCACGGTGCGCCACAGCGAGGCAACCGCCCAAGCCACCCGAGAACGGGGCCTCCTCGTTCACGAGCTCGATGTTCAGGTGCGGAAGGGGCCTAAATGGTACGACATCCGGCGCGGCGAAGCCCAAGCGCAACCCCTGGCACCACGAACAGCCGGCTCGGTCGCCGACGACCTGCAGGCCATCACCCAAGAGGTCGTCGCCCGCATCACCGCCGCGGAAAAGCAGTCGGTGCGCGCATGAGCGATGACGCTCCCACCCGGCAGATAGCCGGGTTGACCCCACGAACATCCGGCCCCGACCTGAGCCGGCTCCAAGCTCGCAACCGACCCAGCCCCACGCTCAGCGCGTCGACTCCGCCTTCCGCTGCTGATGAGGCGGCAGCGCCGGTCCAATCCAGCACTCTCGAGCGCCCTGCAGCCCCGGCGTCAGCAGCAGCCGTCGGCGAATCCAAACGGATGACCACCTACGTCACCACCTCCACCCGCGAGCGTGCCAAATCTGCCTTTCTTGCCACGAGACACCTCGAGGGAGACGACACCTGGTCCGGCTTTGTCGAACGAGCCATTCTGACCGAAGTTGAACGCCGTGAAACCAAACATAACGAGGGACACCCCTACGAAGTCGACCACCATCCGCTGCCCGTTGGACGCCCACTGCGGTAACGGCTACCCGCGCACTGCCGTGACCCAGCCAACCGTGGGTCGGGCAGCCGACCGTCTGTCAGGCAGCTGCCCGCATCCGCTTACTCTGCGCCGTTTCAGCCAGCGAGCCTATATGTCACGAGGGTACGTCGGTTCAAAGGTTCGCGGTCGCAGCGCCCCTCGAGCAGCGCGTCGGAGCCAGCTACCTTGATCGGGTGCGCCGCTTCCGGAACGCCGACGAAGCTGACGCATCCTTGCTGCTGCGTGCTGGCAACACGCAGGCGGTGGACTTCTACGTCACGAGCCAGCGCATACATGGTGGCATCAGGCCGAGCATGTGGGAAGAAATTTACGCGGCGTGGGCTATCGACCGGAAGAACGGCCGACATTCGATCATGGTCGCCGGAACAAATAACGAGGTTGCCGCGCTCACCGCTCGAGCCCGCCTCGACCCGGTCATGCAGGGCATGGTCGGTCGCGGCGGTGCGCTGGTGCACGATGGCAACAAGGTCGGAGTAAACGATGTGATCGTGACCCGGCACAACGACCGTTGGTTGCGCTCCAACCACGGCAAAGATTTCGTCGCCAACGGCGACCTGTGGACGGTGCGCAACACGGACAACGGCCAGCTGACAGTGCCGAGACTGCGGCACGGGGGAGTGCCGACCCTGCCGGCGGATATGTGGTAGATAATGTGGAGCTCGGATATGCCGCCACCATCAACAGGGTCCAGGGCCTGACCGTTGACACGTCACATATTCTTGTTGATCCCCAATCCACCTCCCGGGAGCAGCTCTATGTCGCGGCCACCCGCGGCCGTGAATGCAACCGCATGTATGCCGTCGTCGAAGAAACCCTGGAGGCTGACGGTCATGCCCCGGATCATCTGCGCACCTCCGTCGTCGGTGCTCTCACCCCGGTTTTGGCGTGCGAAAGCGCGGAACGGTCCGCGCAGGAGGAAATTCAGATTGCTTGAGATGCCGCAGCGAGCGTGTCGACTCGGATCCCTGCCTACGACGACGCGGTGGGGCGCGTCTACGACCCCCACCAGCTCGGCCGGATGGAAACAGTTGTGCGTGATGTTCTTCCCGTGGCGATCGCCGAGAGCGTGATCAACGACGAAGCGTGGACGCATGTGGCCGGCCGTCTGGCTGCCCACGAAGCGAATGGTGTTGATGTGCGCGCGGCACTTGCCGACGTCGTTGGACCCGGTGACGTCGTAGCTGAGTCCACGATTGACTCCTGTGCCCAGGTGTATCACTACCGGCTCGGCGTGCCAGCGAGGCCGGACGTGGAGTCTCTAATTCTCGCCTGGATTGCCCCCGTGCCCACGGACATCCGTCGTGATGGTGACGAGGTTCGTGGCTGGCTGCACACTCAGGCGCGCCTGATCCAGGAGCGCGCTGACACCCTCATCGGGGATGCCCGGTCACGGCCGGAACTATGGCTTATGAACTTGCGGTCGTGTCCCGCGGACCCAGTGCAGCAGCGCCTGTGGCAGCGCAATGTGGGCAATATTGTGGCGTACCGCGACCTTCATCAGATCAGAGACCCCGAGTCTCCACTCGGATATGCGCGAACGGAGAGCGACTCGTAAACGGTGGCCAAAATTTCGGTCGAACAACTGCAAACGGTCACCGAGGATGCCGCAGCCGACGCTCGTCGTCGGGTTGTCGAACTCCAGAACAGGCTCGGAGGGCTAGGGGAGCCCGCCACAAGTGGTGTCGCCGGTCGATTGCAACGACTTCACGATCGACAGGCTGGGATCGAAAGCCCGGGGTTGACGGAGGTTACGCAAACGGGTCCACGAGCTCGTCCTACGGTCTGAACGGCTGCATCTACTGGCCCGCCACGGCGCCGTCGGCAAGGCCGGGGCGTTGTTGCACGATGGGAACAAGGCCGGCGTGAACGATGTGATCGTGACGCGGCAGAACGATCGGAAGTTGCGTTCCAACCAAGGCAAGGATTTCGTTGCGAACGGTGATCTTTGGACGATCCTGGGTGACGAGGGTGGCGACCTGAAAGTGAAGAGCCTCCGGCAAGGGGGAGTGCTGACCCTGCCGGCCGAATACGTGGCCACGCACGTGGACCTCGGCTTGCGGCCACGATCAACCGGGTGCAGGGCATGACCGTGGACACGTCCCCATTCTTGTTGACCCGCAGTCGCCCCTCGCGAGCAGCTTTATGTGGCGGCGACGCGCGGCCGAGAGTCCAACCGGATGGATGGGGTCGTTGATGAGGCCCTCGAAGTGGATGCGCACGTTCCCGACCACCTGCGCACCTCGATCATCAAGGCGCTCACCACGGCGCGCGCGCGGGCGCCGAGCGGTCTGCGATGGAGCAAATTCAACGGAGGCGCTCGTCGACGCTGCGCCCGCGGTGCCGGAGCCATGGAGCGCGACTGCTCGACCGCAGCCAGATGGCGCCTCCTTGCAGACGGCGTGGTGGCACGCCCTCGGCAACGCAAGCTGCGGATTTAGAGAAACGCCTTGGCGACCCGACCGGTATCGGGCTTCTGTCGAAGCCCATTGTGCAATCGCACAATGGACTCTGTAGGGATACGGATGGATCCGCTGTGGGCCGCCGCGTACGGTTGCACTTACGGCTCAAGTGACGCAGTTGTCACAGTAGCCCGTTGACGGCAAGGATGCGCTCAACGCGCTCCGCCAGAAGGATACCCATGGAACTCTCAGATCTCTACGATCCCCAGCTTGTCGTTATTGGCCTCAAGGCGGCGAATAAGAACGATGTCTTCACTGCCATCGGCCAGCTCCTCGTCAATGCCGACAAGATCACCAACATCGATGAATTCCTCGCCGACGTTCAGACGCGCGAAGCCACTGCATCCACGGGTGTCGGCGAGGGCCTCGCGATTCCGCACGCGAAGTCGCCCGTCGTGAAGGAAGCGTCTTACGCAATTGCGAACCTCGCCACTCCTTTCAATTGGGACGAAGACGATGATGAGCCGACGACCCTCATCGTTATGCTCGCCGTCCCTTCTGCGCAGGCCGGGACAACCCACCTCAAGCTGCTCTCCCGGCTCTCCGTGGCGCTCATGGATGAAGTGTTCCGTGCCGCGCTCGTAAATGCTAAGTCCGAGCAAGAAATCAGCAATGCCATTCTTTCCAAGGAAGGGAAGTAACAATGTTCTTCGTCTGCGTCACGTCATGCCCTGCGGGCATCGCCCACACTTTTATGGCCGCGGCAAGCCTCCGTAAAGCTGCTCTAGCGAAGGGCATCGAGCTCAAGGTCGAGACGCAGGGGGCGACGGGTCGTGACAACGAGATCACCAAGGAGGATTGCGAGCGTGCGGATGCCGCCATCATTGCTGCGGACGTGAGCATCTCTGGCGCGGAGCGGTTTGCGGACATTCCCACCCTGGAGTGCTCGCTTTCCGAGGCCATTAAGAAGGCGCCGAAGCTCCTCAACGAGGTCGTTGAGGCGGTACGCTGACATGGTTAAGATTCAACGCAAGCAAAGCCCGTGGGTGACTACGGGCCAGGACATCTACAAAGCCGTTATGACCGGCGTTTCTTACATCATCCCCTTGGTTGTCTCCGGCGGCATGGTGCTTTCTCTCGCGCTGCTCTTTTTCGGCAACGAGGGCGCCCGAATCGATGGTTCCGTCGGGTCCATCTGGCGAGTCTTCGGCGGGTCCATCCTGGGCATGCTGGTTCCCATTCTGGCCGCGTACGTCGCTTACAGCCTCGCCGATAAACCGGGTCTAATTCCCGGGCTGGCGGGCGGTATTGCGGCCTTGTCCCTTGGCGCCGGATTCTTCGGTGGTCTCATCGCCGGCCTCATCGCCGGGTACACGGTCCGGTACCTTAAGAAGATCAAGTACCCGCAGTCGTTCGCAGGCATCGTGACGATCTTCTTTTATCCACTGCTCGGCACGGTTATCACCGGGTTCTTAATGTTGTTCGTGATCGGAGGGCCGATTGCCTGGCTGAACCAATCCATGATCATCTGGCTAAGCGACTTGCAGAGCTCGAACTTCATAATCCTGGGCATCGTCCTGGGCGCCATGGCCGGCTTCGACATGGGTGGACCGGTCAACAAGGCTGGCTATGCCTTCGCGCTGGCAGCGATAGACGCGGGCAATGGGCTTCCCTACGCCGCGTTCGCCGCCGCGAAGAGCCTACCCGGCATTATTTGTTCTATCAGCGCGTTTCTCGTCCCCAAGGGATTCACTCACGACGAGAAGGATACGGCCAAGACCAGCTGGCTTCTCGGCATTTTCGGAATCTCGGAGGGCGCGATTCCCTTCGCTCTGCGTGACCCGCTGCGGGTCATCCCGGCAACCATGATCGGCGGTGCCTTCGCGGCCGTCGTCTCATTTTGGGGCAAGTCGTCGCTACAGAGCGCCGGTGGAAGCGTGCTGACCATCCCCGTAACTGAAAATCCCCTGTACTGGGTCGCAGGTCTCGTGGGCGGTGTCGTGCTCGGCACGATCGTCTTGTCTGCATTGAAGTGGCGCAAGGTCTCCGTCCACGGCCCCGACGAGGTCGCTCGCGAAGAGCCCGCCGCAGTCTACGCCTGAGCTATCTGAGACAAAGGACTGACAATGAGCAAGAGCGTTTACGTTTTCCCGCACACCCACTGGGACCGGGAATGGTACTTCACTATCGAAGAATCACGTTCCCTCCTGATGCACGATCTGGAGGAAATCCTCACCCATCTCGAGAAAAACCCCGAGTTCGGTTACTTCGTACTCGACGGGCAGTCAATCGTGGTTGAGGACTACCTTAAGACCCGGCCACAGGACGAGGATCGGATCAGGGCACTATCCCAGGCCGGGCGGCTCAAGCTGGGACCGTGGCTCACGCAGACGGACTCGCAAGTAGTGTCCGCCGAATCCATGGTGCGCAACTTGGTGTACGGGATTGAGATCGCGGAGCGGGTCGGGCCAGCGATGAGGATGGGATACATCCCGGACTCGTTCGGCCAGACGGCGAGCCTGCCGACGTTGTTGAACGGTTTCGGCATGGACTCGGTGGTTTTCTGGCGTGGGAAGACGGAGCGCCACGCCAAAGACGTTAACTTCCTGTGGCGGGGCGCGGACGGCAGCCAGGTCAACGCGACCAACATCGCGCAGGGCTACCAGGTTGCGAAGTACCTGGAATCCGATCCTGATACGCTCCAGGCACGCATGCAGAAGATTTTGGACCGTCTGGGCGGCAACTCGGCGTCGGACAACGTCTTGCTTCCGGCGGGGCATGACCAGATGCCGATCCAGAAGAACCTCCCCAGTCTGCTGAAGAATCTCGAACAGATCAACCCCGGCGATTCCTACCGCATCAGCACGATTGAGGACTACTTCGCGGACACCTTCGCCGACACCTCTGGCCTCGAGGTCTACGAGGGCGAGTTCACTGAGGGCAAGTACATGCGGGTACACCGTTCGATCTACTCGACCCGAATGGACATTAAGATGCTCAACGCCTCCTGCGAGGCCGAGCTGACGCAGATGTTGGAGCCCCTGCTTTCGGTCGCAAGCCACCTCGGGCTTGACTACTCGCAATCGCTGGTGGCCGAGGCATGGAAAACCATCCTGCAGTGCCACGCGCACGACAGCATCGGTTGCTGCAACAGCGACCGGGTAAATGCCGACATCAAGCATCGGTTCGTGAAAGCCGGCGAGATTATCCGGGCACACGCGAAGATGACGCTCCGCTTGATGGCAGCGAGCATCGAGAAGCGTGATGACGAAGACCTACTCCTGGTCTTCAACGCGATCCCGTCCGGCGGCACCCGGCTGGTGGAGCAGGAGCTGTTCGTGGGCACCCGCGACTTCGCCATATTAGACACCGAGGACAACGAGGTACCGTACTCTCTGGTGGAGATCGAGGACTATGACGCCCAGAAGATCGATCGGCAGATCGCTCACCTGAATCAGCACATTCCGATGTTCCGGGCCGTGATCACCTTTAACGCCGAGTTCGACGGTCTGGGGTACACCTCCTACCGGATCGTTCCCGGCCGCGTGGGGACCGTGGTGGCCACTCGGACATCCGCAGCCACCAAGATTGAGGGCGACGCTCTCTCTGCAGAAGTGACCGCGGACGGTATCCGGTTGGTTCGGCGGGATGGAACGGAAATTCAGGTCAAGCTCGAGGAATCGGGCGATGAGGGAGACGGCTACGACTACTCGCCGCCGCCCGTCGATCTGGTCCTCGAGGACTTCGTTTTCGAGGCGAAGGGCGTGACCATCGTTCAGGGCGCGCATCGGATCGCCTTCACAGCTCAGCGCCAGGTGCCAGCCTCTCTCGAGGAGCGGACGGAAGGAGCCACCAGCATCCTCGCGCGATTCGAGGGAACGGTCGAGCTAAGAGACGGTGAGGACTTCGCCCGTATCCACCTCAGCCATGACAACTCGGTCGATAATCATCGGTTCCGGCTCAAGGCGGTCACCGGAGTGACGCCTGAATACTCCATCGCCAACAACCAATTCGGTGTGATCAAACGAGAGCTCGAACACCCTGAGGCAGAGCGGTTCGTAGAGCTGGGCTGGGCAGAGAAGCCCATCCCGGTCTACCCGATGATGAGCTTTTGTGCCGTGACTCAGGGAGACGCCGGAGCCTTCGTGGCTACCAAGGGCCTGCGGGAGTACGAGGTCACGGGTGCGGATCACGGCGAGCTGAGCGTAACGCTGTACCGTTCCGTCGGTGACATCGGCAAGGATGACCTCACGCGCCGCCCGGGCCGTGCCTCCGGCATCAAGGTGCCGGCACCGGACTCGCAGCTCCACCAGCACCTTGAGTTCGACCTCGCCGTCGGTTTCCTCGCCGGCGAGAAGGATATCGTCGTGGCGAGCCGAGCTGCACATCGGATAAACACCGTCGACTGCACGTTCCAGGTGAAGAAGCACAATGACTTCCAGCTGAACCCGACCGAGAAGCGGATCCCGAGCACCTTCTCGTGGTTCTCGCTGGACGACTCGGTCGTGCTCAGCACGGTCAAGATGACGGAGTCCGGTGCGGGCTACGCCGCCCGCTTTTTCAATCCGTCGATGGACGAAGTCTCACTCGAGACCCCGGAGCTTCTGGGGTACGTCGCTCACCTCGGCCGACTGGACGAGCGAGTCGGCGACCGGGCTCCGGGGGGACAGCTGGTCGTTCCCTCCTGCGGCACCATCACCCTGATCTACCTGCCGGAGTAAATCGTATGGCCCCCCCGAGTCCCAAACCCGGGGCCATATCGCTGCGGCACAGGCTGGCGGCACCATCGTCACCTGAGCCGGTGAAGGAACGCACCTCCAGGAGAAGAAGAGGTTCCATGTATTCCATCGTCGGCAAGCTTTCCACCGCGGCGAATGGTTCGCGCTCATGAGGATCGTGTGCGCGCCCGACTCGTTCAAGGAGTCCATGACTTCCGTCGAGGCCGCCGAGGCGATGGCCCGGGGAATTTACCGGGTCGACCCCACCATCTCCTGTGACCTGGTGCCGATGGCCGACGGCGGGGAGGGAACCACGGAAGCCCTCATATCGGCGCTGAACGGCGAGTGGGTCAAAGCCCCGTGCCATGACGCGCTCAACCGGCCGACCATCGGGCGATTCGGGTTCGTGCGGGGTCGGCGCGTGGCGGTCATTGAGGTCGCTGAAGCCGCAGGGCTCGCCCAGATCGATCCGACAGAACGAGACATCTGGGCGGCAACATCGCGCGGCGTGGGTGAGTTGATCCTCTCGGCGCTGGATTGCGGCGCGACCGAATTCATCATGGGCCTGGGAGGATCGGCGACGAATGATGCCGGCACCGGAATGCTGGAAGCCCTGGGTGCCCGGTTTCTCGATCGTGACCGCAGACCGATTCCGGACGGAGTCCGGGGACTGACCTCGCTCGTGTCAGTGGACTTCGGAGCCTTGGACGCCCGATTGAGCACCGTTAAATTCCGGATAGCCTCCGATGTATCCAACCCTCTGCTCGGCGACCATGGGGCCTCGGCGGTTTACGGGCCGCAGAAGGGCGCCAAACCCAATGACATCCCCGAACTGAACGCAGCTTTGGCACGATGGGCGGATGTCATGGAGTCGGCGTTCCACCGCCACGTACGGGAGATTCCCGGCGCTGGCGCCGCCGGGGGCCTGGGGGCGGCTTTCGCCGCTGCCACCGATGCGACCATGGAGAGCGGTGTCGAGGTGATCATGGACGCGGTGGGGCTTCGAGACCGGATCGCGGGAGCCGACTGGGTCTTCACCGGCGAAGGAGGTGTCGACCGGCAAACCGCGTCGGGTAAGGCGCCATGGGGTGTCGCCCAGGCGGCGGGGGAGAGAGGTGTCCCTGCGATCATCTTTGGCGGTCGCATCAGCGACGATGCATACCAGTTGATCGGTGACGCCGTTGTCGCCGTGGTCCCTATCCTGCGCCAAGTGACCGACCTCCCCACCGCGCTTCGCGAGGGCAGCACCAACCTAGAACGAGCAGCCGCGACGGTCACGCGCCTGCTCACGGCCCGGACTCACACCGCCGCGCGTGCAACATCCCGTCTATCCGTCGGCCGCCGCCTGTAGCGAGGTCGGGACGCTGGATTGATGGAGGATGTAGCCGACGAGGGGGATGAGTTCAAGCAACTGCCGAGGATCGAACCCCGTAAGTTTCCGCATCCGATTCAGTCGGTAGAGCAGGGTGTTGCGGTGGATGTGCAGTCGAGCGGCAGCGCCGCCCACACTCATATTGGCCGCGATGAAGACGCGCAGGGTTTCCACCAGCTCCGGATGACTGTCCAACACAGCGAGGGCCTCCCTCCGGGGGGCATCCATCAACGCCACGAACTCCGTGAGATCCGCGGCGTAGTGGACGAAACCGGGGATCATGAGGCCGAGCTGGACCACTCTGGCGCACTTAACATCGGCGATGCAGTCCTTGGCTAAATCATGTGCCTTGCTCACGAAGAACACCGCCTGTGGAGCATGACGGATCCACCGGGGTAGGGCTTCTTCAATGTCGTGAGGGTTGAGCAGGAAGATCCCTCCCGGGAGCGAAAATGCTGTTGGACACAGCTCTTGAAGGCCTGCTACTTCGCCCTCTACCAAAATGGCTAGATGAGGATGCTGTAGGTCCAGGCCCTGCATGAGAGCAAGCTCGATAAGGTTGGTCGAATACGCATCGGTCTCAGTGGCCAGTGCCGCAGCCAACACCTCATTGCGCTGTCGAGTGAGCGCGAGATTCTGCTGCATCAGTAGCGTGACCGTGGTGCGCACCAGCCGCGCCAACGGGCGAACTTCGATCAGCGGCCCGGTGATGCCGACCACTCCGATCAGCTCACCGTCCACGACGAAAGGGAGGTTGATCCCGGTCTTGGTGTCGCCTTTGTCCACGGCGATCTCAACGGGCTCTCGGGTCGTGAGAGCGAGAAGCGCGCCTTGATGGACCTGGCCTAGTCGGGCAGGGTCCCCGGACGCAATGATCACCCCGAAGGCATCAATGATATTGACGTTGTAAACGACGTCCGCCATCGCAGCGTCAGTGACGTCCTGGGCGAGGTCCTTTGGGATACGAATCCCCAATGTGCCGAACATGGTATTGACTTTACGTTGCCGTCGAGGTGGCCGTCCCGCCCCGACCTCGGGGCTAGGGGAAGACAGCCCGACGGAGATGTTCTTCCGGCCGCAAGCGGTAAAAAACCGAACGACCGATGATTGTCCCGGCTCCACACCGATGGGCTGAGTATTTGAGGGTTTGGGGGCCGTCCAATATTGCCTTTGGGGGCCGCTGGTATTGCCTGGGGATGCCGGGCTGCCGCGCTGGTCGGGGGCCAGCGGCCCTCGACCAGCGCGGCAG
>NZ_PJJO01000054.1 GCF_002929535.1 Cryobacterium sp. Y11 | reverse complement strand
GGGGACGTAACGATCAGTTCTTCCCTGAGGCAGGCGCGCGAGCCTACCTCGATGATCTTCCCTCCGCTGAACTGCACCTGCTCGATACCGGGCACTTCGCCTTGGATGAGCAGCTGGACACCATTGCGCATCTGATCGAGGACTTCATCGCGCGTCATGCACGATAACGGCTGCTCTACGTAAGAGCATCATGAACACAGATAGAAAGATAACGATAATGTCATTTGAGCAACGACTCTCCGTCCGGGACGTCGATCCCGAGGCTTACAAACCGATGTTCGCCCTCGAGAAATACATCCACGCGGGGAGCCTGGGTGAAGCCCTGCTGGCGTTGGTGAAAATTCGTGCTTCGCAGATCAACGGATGTGCGTACTGCCTGGATCTGCACGGGCGTGAAGCCCGAGCGGCGGGCGTCGATCAGCGCCGCCTCGATGTGCTAGCTGGATGGGAGGAGGCACCGAGTCTGTACTCCGAGCGCGAACGTGCCGCCATCGCACTCACTGAAGCGGTGACGCTCATCGGAAACGGAGGCGTGTCTGACTCGTTATGGGGGCAGGTGCAGAAATCATTCGAGGAGAAAGAAATTGTGCAACTGTTGATGGCCATTGCTGCGATCAACGTGTGGAACCGCCTGGCGGTCAGCACTCACCAGAGCCTTCCGCGACAAACGGCCTAACCACTCACGCTACTTGCACGATCGGAAGGTAGCGCGGCACACGTCGGGACGGCGGAGGCATAGCCACGGCAGCCCTGTTCTTATCGAATGAGATGGTGACTACTCTGCGTCCATTCCCCACCAAACACTCACTTTTGGCGCGACTGGACTAATAGTCGCTGCATCGTTGAAGCCATCGTTGATGCCTGCTTGCATGCGGCCATCCGCATTTACAATTCGTTTCATCACGAGCTGTAGTGGGTTTTGCATCAGGTAAGCCGATGGCAGCTGTCGAGGCCACAAGCCAATTTACGGGGAAAGAACGATGATCACGCAGAATACAACGCCGCGCGTTGGCATACCAGCAGCCGACCGTCAACGAACTATTCTTGCCCCCGATCGCGTGATGGTGTCTAGTCTCGACTCGATCAGGATGGCCGTGTGCGCCCTCGCGTTCGGCCTTCCATTTCCACATGGCGTGCGCCGTTGAGTACCGACGATTCCGACGTGACCAAGGTGCCAATGGCCGCTGCCGAAGGCGCGGTCTCAGACTCGGCGCCCCGTGGTTTCCTCGCGCTGGTCACCGCGGCCGCGTTTCTGACTTTCGCAGGCCTTCATGGTCGCCCCGATCCTGCCCCAGCTGGCGCAAGCGTTCCACACCGAATCCGGAACAATAGGTCTAGCCGTCCCGGCCTATCTGCTTCCCTACGGGGTAATGACGTTGCTATGGGGGCCGCTCTCCGACCGGATCGGACGACGTCCCATCATTCTCGGCTCGTTGTTGACGTTCGCCGCTCTCACCGCGGGCACAGTCTTGTCTGACACGGCCGGAATGTTCATGCTGATGCGTCTTGTGACGCGGGCGGCGGCTAGCGGAGTCGTCCCAATCTCCTTAGCGTTGATCGGTGACGTGGTCCCCTTCGCTCAGCGCGGCAGAGCGTTCGGGTGATTGTTCGGTGGAATGGCCGGAGGCATCGCAGTCGGCTCTACCGCCGGCGCCCTGGCGGAACCAACCATCGGCTGGGAAGGTTTGTTCCTCGTTTCCTCAGCAGGCATCTTGGTAATCGGAGTGTTGTCCGCTTTCCTGCTGCCCATCTCACATACGATCCGAGATGCGCCGCCGTGGAATGCTGTGATCGCGGCCTACGGGAAGCTACTGTCCATCTCACGAGGCCGGCGGACCTACAGCTATGTGCTCCTCAACGCCGTGCTGCACTCCGGGATCTACACCTGGCTTGGCCTGTACCTGGTCCAACGTTTCGGGCTCGGCCCGATCGGGGTTGGTCTAGCGCTGCTCGGATACGGGATTCCCGGATTCCTGTTCGGCCCGATTATCGGGAAGCTAGCCGATCGTTATGGCCGGGCGAAGATCATCCCGGCAGGGGTGCTTATCGCCGGAGTGTGCGCGCTCCTCCTGGCCATCGAGGCGCCCTTACCGGTTGTGGCCATAACCATCGCCGCGCTGTCTCTGGGGTACGACATGACGCAGCCCCTGCTGGGGGGTATCGTCACGGATTTGCCCGGTACGATCGGGCAGGCTGTAGGCCTGATGGCGTTCGTTTTGTTCATCGGATTAGGTCTGGGGAGCCTGGTTTTTCAGGGCTTGTTAGTGATGGGCTTCCCTACGGCACTTACGATCTTCGGGATGGCAGCCTTGGTGGCTGCAGGAATCGGACTGCGACTCTTCCGGGAAGAACAAGCTTCAGTCCCCGTGGAGTAAGTAAAACACCTTTTCCGGGCGCGTGGACTAGCGGGATGACAATCGGCGACACTCGGGAACCGCGACGCGTTTCTTTCGAAAATTGGCCGATATTCCTGCGCAAAATGAACAAGTGACCGGTGCAATTTTCATCGGGTGTACTGCACGGCCAAAGAAATATTCGGCCTGATCTCACGTTCATAGAACACGAAGGACTGATGACCTTCGCAGAGATGACTCGTCTGGCCTATGTCTTGATGGCCTAAGGCATCAAGAAGATCCGGTGACCGAGAGAGCCGCTCCTGCACAGGGGCTTCGAAGAGCTCGTGGCCATGCTCGCCGCGCTCTACGCTCCCACGGTCGGCACAGCGGCATCGCTCTGACCACGAACGCTTCCACCCTTGCCCTGAAGATACAGACGCGCAAGGACGCTGGCTTAGAGCGAGGTGCTCTGTCGTTCCCTCGACGATACGATCTTTCGCACTCGGGTCTTCGTTTAGTTCTAAAAACGTCGTTGTTGTTCGTGAGTCCTGCCGCTCAGACACTGTTGAATCGGGTAAGAGTGTCGGCTGGGACGGACCAGGGGCGTGGCTGGCATCGCTGGACCAGGTTTGACAACGGCTGGGTGTGGCCAGGATTCATCTGGGCCGGACGGGAGTCAGACATGTTATCAAGCTCGACAAAGTAAGAATCGTTCTATTCCACCCCAGGTCGGGACCGAGTACTTGCATGGTTCGTACTTAGCTGATAGGACTAAAAATATGAGTAGGACACTGACTCGACAAAAAATCGCCTGCTTTAGAGTGAATGAGTCGTCAGTCGTGAAAGCGGACACCTTTACTCGCGTGATGCCGCTGGAGATCAGAGGTGGCGGGATTCCTCACGCGGTGACGATGCGCACATTCAAGGACGACTATGACGTGGCTGCCGATTTCCTCGTATCGTGGGGCTTGATTGCCGGAGGTGATCAGTTTGCGTCGGCTCGACATTGTACCGGGTCCGCTGTAGAGCGGCTAAATACGTATAGCGTTCTCGATGACGTGCTGGCCACTGGTGTTCGCACCGAAATCCACGTCTGGAACTCAATTTCTACGCCACGAATTCTTCTGGTGTCCGTGGTCAGACCAGCGTTGACGTGGTGCGTACGTCGTCTGTGTATGAAATAAGCGCCGACGAAATGATAATCGACCCGGGTTTTTGGCGGCAGGCTTCGACAAACTGCGCGCAGAACAGGCTGTCTTTTCGAGACACGGTGCTCACGATGTCGAGCCGGACGAGCGTCGAATTGACGCACAAGGCCACGATGGCCAGCGTTTCGATGTTGGCCAGCGTCTTGGCTCCACCCTTCTTAGCCGTCGAACTGACGTCTGAGGGGGAATGGTATTAGAGGACTTCTTCAGGAAAGTTTGATGGTGATCAATTCCGGCGATAAATACGTCGTCGAAAAACCAGCGAGGTTGAAAGGAAGTAATGCGATATGAATGCTAAAGCGCCGATCCAGGATATCAACGAAGATGCCACTGAGATGCTGATTGGAGACCCGAAGACGTGGGCTGCCGGGGTGCCGGGGGTCACCCATTCCATGGGACCGGCCTTCTTGGAGATGGGCATTGGTCGCAGTCTGAAGCTGCTAACGGATATGAACCAGAAGGACGGCTTCGACTGTATGAGTTGTGCTTGGGCGGATCCGGATCACCGAAAGACGTTCGAGTTCTGCGAGAACGGGGCGAAGGCCGTCACGTGGGAGGCTACGCCGGTGGCTATTCCGACGACCTTCTGGTCGGCACACTCCATCAGCAGCTTGCTGGAAAAGTCCGAGTACTGGCTAGGCATGCAGGGGAGATTGATTGAACCCGTCTACAAGCCGAAGGGCAACGACAACTACGAGCCGATCAGCTGGGACGACGCGTTCACGCTCATCGGCGACCGGCTGAAAGTTCTTGATTCTCCCGACGAGGCGACGTTTTATACCAGTGGTCGCACCGCCAACGAGACCGCATTCATCTACCAGCTTCTCGCCCGTTCACTGGGCACCAACAACCTCCCCGACTGTTCCAATATGTGCCATGAGTCCACTGGACTGGCCATGGGCCAATCCATTGGCATCGGAAAGAACACAGTCGCCTACAAAGACTTTGCCAAGGCGGACCTGATCATCGTCATGGGCCAAAACCCTGGTACAAACCACCCCAGAATGCTCACGGCCCTCGAAGAGGCTAAGGAGGCCGGTGCAGATATTGTTGCGGTCAACCCGCTCCTCGAGGCTGGTCTTATCCGCTACAAGAACCCACAGAAGGTGAAAGGTATCATCGGCCACGGAACCGGCCTTGCCGACCAGTACGTGCAGATCCGCGCCGGCGGTGACGGGTGGCTGATGAAAGCAATCTCCAAGCGTGTCTTCGAAGCCGAAGCCGCACACCCCGGAAAAGTGCTCGATCACGAGTTCATCGAGGAGCACTGCGCGGGGCTTGAGGAATTCAAGACACATGTCGCCACGCTCGATCACGACTCGGTTCTTCGAGCAACCGGACTCACGACGGAGGAGATCGACGAGCTTGCTGCACGATACATCAAAGCAGACAAGGTCATCATCACCTGGGCGATGGGGCTGACTCAGCACAAAGACGCTGTTGCCATCATCAAAGAAATCATGAACCTCCTGTTACTTCGGGGAAACATCGGTAAGCCCGGCGCAGGCGCCTCGCCGATCCGTGGACACAGTAACGTGCAAGGCGATCGCACGATGGGCATCTGGGAACAGATGCCCCCAGCATTCTTAGATGCCCTCCAGAAAGAATTTCACTTCGATCCTCCCCGCAAGAACGGCTTCGACACAGTTCAAGCAGTGGAAGCGATGCTCGCAGGAAAGACCAAGGTGTGGATTGCCATGGGCGGCAACCTGGTGTCCGCGGTATCAGATACGGCAGCGGCCGAAGCAGGATTCCGCTCTGTGGGTCTCAACGTGCAGATCTCAACGAAACTGAACCGTAACCACCTGACGGTGGGCGACGAAGCGTTGATCCTGCCAACCATGGGGCGCACCGAGATCGACATCCAGGCAAGGGGCCCGCAGATGCTCTCTGTTGAAGACTCCGTCTGCGCGATCCATGCGACCAGAGGCAAGATCAAGCCGATTTCGGACAAGCTACTCTCCGAAGTGTCAATCGTCACCCGGATCGCACGCAAGGTATTCGGTGATGATGGGCCCATCAACTGGGCCGGGTTTGAAGAGAACTATGACACGATTCGCGATCACATTGAACATGTGATCGAGGGCTTCGACAACTTCAATGAGCGACTCCACCGGGACAACGGTTTCATCCTCCCTCACGGACCGCGTGATTCACGGACCTTCAGCACGCCAACTGGTAAGGCCATGATCACGGTCAATGAGCTCGAATACATCGAGTGTCCACCCGGACGGCTGTTACTGCAATCCATGCGCGCGCACGACCAGTTCAACACGACGATCTACAGCCTGGATGACCGCTACCGCGGCATCAAGAAGAGCCGGAAGGTGATCTTCGTCCATCCAGACGATTTGCCCATGCTCGGTGTCGAAGATGGCCAGATCGTTGATGTGCACAGCGAGTTCACTGACAACGTCGACCGGGTCGTGCGCAACTTCAGGGTTGTCGCATTCCCGACGTCACGCGGGTGTGCAGCTACCTACTTCCCCGAGGGGAACCCGCTCGTCCCGCTGGGTTCCACGGCCGACGGGAGCAACACACCGGCTTCGAAGGCGGTCGTCGTTCGGCTGCAACCGGTCGAGACGGACTGAGCTGCCGCGGACATTTCGGACACTGGTCCCTATGAAAATGAAGGGGTAAAAGCATTGAGCCCGCTATCGGGACTTCGACGCTCAGTACCTTCCACAAGGCCGAAATCGGGTAGACGCTGCATTCGTTGGAACCCGCTGTCACCGCGCTCTTCGCTGGGTCAGACCACGGCTCTTTTTCCCAGGCATACCGGAAAAAATCGCGACTCACAAAGAGTACCTACACTTTGTGACAGGCCGACCGGCAAGCACGGTTTCCTCGTGGTCGATGCGGCGTCGATTGATCTAGTTGCGTATCGGGTCGGCCACAAGAGGGGTCGATCATATCCACGACTGGCTGTCGGTACGCAGATAGCATACGAGCCGAAATATCGAGGGCGCACGTTGATGAATAGACATCGGGAATTTATATCCGTCAATCGTTTCATAGATTTGCAGAAGCAGGGGTTACAGATAAGGCCATAAAGGAGTCGCGCAGAGCTTTTCTTTGGTTTAATTCGGCTCCTTGACCGGGTAGACCTTTAGTCATACTCTTTAAATATGGCTCCACCTCTCGGCAGCGCACTATGTCAGTACTGCGCCGAGAGGGTGTTGTGTGTGAACTTTCCTACCGACTCTAAAATGAGCAACCGTGCGGTCGCCACTCAATCAAGATGCCCAGCCGCCGAGTGGAGAGAAGCCGAGACCCTCCACTGCTTGTCCAAGACAAGCCTAGGAAACATCGATAAAGCACCTTCGCTGTGCAACCCTCTTTTTTAGACGCTTCCCTGTAATTCTCACTCGTACAATCGATTGAAAGGACATGAATCATGACATCTACAGAGCGCAGCAAGCTCGTTCGGTTACAGGACACCAATAAGACCATCGCCGCGACGGATTCCGATATCCGAGGGCACCGAGTTTTCGACAAGGACGGCAACAACCTCGGGAAAGTGGACGCTCTCCTGATCGACGAGCGTGAAGAGAAAGTCCGATTCTTCGAAGTCGCCACGGGTGGTTTCATGGGTCTTGGCAAAAGTAAGTCCTTTATCCCTGTCGACGCTATCACCCATATCGACGATAAAGACGTCCACCTGAATCTACTGACAGACACCGTGGCCGGCTCTCCACCCTATGATCCCGATCTCGTTGAAGACAGCGTCTTCTTTCATGACACCTATGGTTACTACGGGTTCTTGCCTTATTGGGGAATGGGATATGTCTACCCGCCTTACCCGTATTACACCGAGCGGTACTAAGTATCGTCTGCAGTCGCTCGTGCGCGTATCTGCTGTAAGGATTTAGCCAGGAGGAGTCCCCAAAACGACTTAATGACATCGGTGCGGACGTGGCGGAAAGTTCGTCCAGTACAAACGCATGCTCGTGGCGACCCTGAACACAAGGCCTTGCAGCCAGATAACCTCAGAAGCGAGCGCCAAACTGCGACGTCACAAGATGCTCCGTTCGGAGATCTTCAACGTGGAAACTTTGATCGTGCCTGAGCTTTAATGGATCAAGACCTGGGCCAAAATAGACTCAGAATACCGGCGACACCATCTACTTGAGGCTAGTCAAGACTCTGCGCAGCACGGTCTGCGATGACGGCAATCGGTAGATATTGCATTTGCTGGCAACGGTATTGCCGCCAGGGGCGGCGGCTATCTTGGGTGGAGCTGCGAGCAGCGTTGAACCTGGTCAAGGTTTGGCCGGTCGCAACCAGCCCGGGATGACCCTACGAGTGTAAGAGAGGAATCGATTAGGTCGGTCCTCGTATGGGCGGCGATGGCCCAGCCGATTACTCGGCGGCTGTGGGCGTCGATCACGGTCGCCAAGTCGACCCATCCCTCCCAGGTCGTCAGGTAAGTGATATCGCCGACCCAGACCTGGTTCAGCGCCCCGGTGTCGCATTCCCGTTTGACCGCGTCGACCGGGTAAGCGTCGGCGTGGTCAATGATCGTGGTGGTCCTCCACTTCTTCGGACAGATACCCACCAATCCGAGGCGTTGCATGGTCTTGGCGACGGTCTCGCGTGAGATGGTTTCCCGTCGGCACGGAGGTCGGCGAGGACTCTCGGGGCTCCGTAGACCTCGTCGGAGTCGCCGTGGAACCACGTCACTTTCTGCTCGATGTCCTCCCGCCGAATCATGCGGTCCGATGGTTTCCGGTCGAGCCAGACGTAGTAGCCGGATCGGGACACCTCAAGCAGGCGAACCATGCGGGTGATGGTGAAATTGGTCTTCTTACGCCAATCAATTCGAACGCTTTGCGCCCGTATCCGACGGTTCCTGGGCGAAGAAGATGGACGCTTCTTTTAGAAAAGCCCGATCAAGTTTCAGGTCCGCGTTTTCTTTTCGCAACCGGAGCAACTCGGCCCGTTCAGACTCGGTGACTCCGGTCTCGCCGGTGTTGTTTCGGGCTTTGAAAGCGCTGACCCATCAGCCCAGCGAAGCCTCGTTGATGCCGAGCTCGCGGGCCACTGTCGCAACTGCCCTGCCGGTGTTGATCACCAGCTTCACGGCCTCGTCTTTGTACTCAGGAGTGAACTCCCTGCGTGTCTTTCCTACGTGAACATTTTCTCTGGTGAGGTGTGCACCCAACGGGGGCAGGGTCAGTATGAAATTGCTGATCCTGGCGTGCGCGATCAAACACCTCGTTTACCGAGGGAAAGCTGAGGGTTTGTGACCTAGCGCGTCAGCGACCGGCACCCCGGCCCGATGGACAAGTAACCTAGCGTGGACGCTGCGGAAAACTGCCAGCGCGGGAACGGATCAGGATGACGACGGGTGCCTCCCGGGCGAGCGCAGTGCAGCCGAGTCGGTGGCTTCGACTGGTCTGGATCGTGCCTGCCGTTCTGGTGGCGCTGGCCCTCGTCGCGCTCGTGGCACACGGACTGCGCACCGTTGGGCCCATCGAGTCTTTCCTGCGCAGCTATCCCGGCGTCTCTACGCACGCGGCCGCCACCCCGATTGGAGTGCCGGCCTGGCTGGCCTGGCAGCACGGGCTCAACGCCTTCTTCATTCTGTTCGTCATTCGTACCGGATGGCAGGTGCGCACAACCAAACGCCCGAACATTTTCTGGACCCGCACGAACACCGGGCTGTTTCGCACCAAGAACCCCCCGATTCGAATCACCCTCGACCTCTGGCAGCACATCGTTTTCGACACGCTCTGGCTGGTGAACGGCATCGTGTTTTACGTGCTGTTGTTTGCCACCGGCCAATGGTTGAAGGTCGTGCCAACGAATTGGGATGTCCTTCCGAACGCACTGTCGGCCGGCCTGCAATACGCCTCGTTGAACTGGCCGGCCGACAACGGTTGGGCGCACTACAACGCCCTGCAACTGCTCAGCTACTTCGTGGTCATTTTCATCGCCGCACCGGTCGCGCTTGTCACCGGACTTCGCATGTCGCCGGGCCTGTCCGCGCGGTTTCGGAGACTTGACCGGGTTTTTCCCCTGCCGGTAGCGCGCAAACTGCACTCTGCGGTGTTGATCTTCTTCGTGGCCTTCATCCTCGTGCATGTGACCCTCGTGCTCACGACCGGCGCCCGCGCCAACCTCAACAATATGTATGCTGCGCGCAATGACGACGGATGGACCGGCGTCTGGATCTTCGTCGGCTCGCTCCTGCTCATGGCCGCGGTCTGGATCGGCGCGCGTCCCCTCGTCGTTCGAGCCGTCGCGGCCCGCAGTGGGCGCATCATTCACCGCAAGCGCTAAGCGGCGGTCTGCGCGAGAACGTCGCGGCTGAGCATGGCAGCGCCAGCCACGGCTGCCGGCATGACGATGACGGCAGCTCCCGGAATCAGAAACAGTAGATAGGTGAGTACGCCGAAACCGAGGCTGCGCGCGCGGCGGGCGCGCAGCATCCGTCGTCGCTGTTTCAGGGTGAAGCCGCGCGCATCGAAGGCGAAGCCGGTCAGCTCGAGCACGAGGATCCAGCCGCCACACAGCGCGCCCAGAATGAGCACGAGCAGCTGCCCGAGACCGGGAATCAGACCGCAGATCAGCAGCGCAATCGCGACCAGAATGGCGAGGCTGACCAGCCGCACGGCGTCGGCCACGGAGCGCAGCAAGCCGCGCGCCTCTTCGACCGGCGCATCACCCAGGTTGGTCTCGACCCGGCGCCAAATGCGCTCATAGAAGGGGTCGCCGACCAGCAGCGTCACGGCCACAAAGGTATACGCCAATAAGAGGATGCCGGCGGCCGCGACAGCAGCGCCGGCCACGACCCGCATCCCCGTGCGCCACGGCTCGCCCCAGCCGCTCGCAAACGGGCTGATCGCTGCCGCAATCGTCTCGATGTTGACCAGCAGCACGACAATCCCGGCGAGGTAGACGATGCCGACGATGAACGCCGGCAGGGCGCCGAGCAGCATGAGGCGCGGCGAGGTGATCCACATTCTCAGGCCGCGACCGAGAAATGCGGCCCCGGCGATGAATTCGCGGGTGGCGGTGGGCGTGGTCGAAGATGGCACTCTCAAACCCTAACCGTGCGATGCCGCGTTCCAGGCGGTGACGAACGCGGCCGCGGCGGCCGGGTCGGTCTCGTCGGTCTCGAACCGCGGTGGGAGCACGGTCAGGGGCGTGGTGGCCTCGAAGATCAGCTGGAAGAAGCCGCCGTCATACGCGCTG
Organism: Cryobacterium sp. Y11; assembly: GCF_002929535.1. Lineage (GTDB taxonomy): Bacteria > Actinomycetota > Actinomycetes > Actinomycetales > Microbacteriaceae > Cryobacterium. The sequence goes on along the minus strand of NZ_PJJO01000054.1, from coordinate 214,129 downwards.
ATCCAGTTGGTGCTGCCCGGAACCAGCGCCGCGCGGGCGAGTGGGGCGAACTCGGCGATACCGGTAGAGTTCTGCACGACAACCCGGGCGTCGACGCCCGAGAATTCGACGCTCGTGACGAAGTCGTCGGCCAGCAGGGATGCCGCCGCCGCTAAAGCGAGCGCACGATCGACCGGGTCGGTGCCCTCGACCAGCAGGGTGGTCTCGTCGTCGGCGATCTGGTACTGGAGAGACTTGAGGCCAGCGGCGGTGGGGATGTCGGCGAGCAGGACGTCAATGCCCTGCGCGGCGGCGACGGATTCGACCATGAACCAGAGACTGTTCGGGGACACGAAGATCTCGATCACGCCATCGACATCTCCGAGCTGGTCGATGATGGCGTTGACGGTCGTGAAATCGCCCTCACCGCTCTGCGTGACCAGGCCCGATGTGATCGTGACGAGTCCGAGACGCGCCACGTCGGGCAGGGACTCAATGAAGGCGGTCGCGGGTGCGACATCCGCTTGCCGTTGCAGTTTGAGGCCGAAAGCGTCGCTCGTGAGAGTGGCGCCGGCCAGATCGAAGGCGGCCGATACGATGGCGAATGCGTCGATAGTGGCGTCGCGCCGGATTCGTTCAACACCCCCGGAAACACTGAACCGGCCGGAAGAATCTGCCGCTGAGAGCTCTGCGGCAGTGAACAAGGTGTCGTCATCAAGAAGGGCACCGGTGGCGTCGTAGGCCTCAATGAGGTGGTCAGCGCTGGCAACATTGCCGCGCACGCTGTCGCGGCCGACCACGCCGCCGGCGCTGTTGGGGGTCGCCCGCAGGTCGAAATACAGGTCGAGCACCTGCTCATTGTCGGCCCGAATGTTGTCGACCTGGAGCGTGAAGCCTCCGGTGATCACCTGGATCGCCGGCAATTTGGCGAGGGTCTTTTCCTGCGCTGCGTCGTACTCGCCGATAAGGTGCATCAGCTCCCGAAGGCGATCGTCGGAGACGTCAGACAGGGTGACGGTGGCATCCGCGGAGCCGGCAAAGGGCAAAACGTTAGTCGCCACGATGCTCACGTCGACGACGTCGGTTTCGCTAGCGAGAAATTTGGCGAAGTCGCTTCCAGCGGCGCTGCCGGCGTCCACCGGGCCGCACCCGCGCAGTCCGGTGACGACCGCAAGAACGACGGCGAGAGTGGTGACGCGCTGGCGAATAGGAGCGAGCATGGCGTTAGGGTGGCGCCTCGATTGCGGCCGTCATAGGCTGCTTCAACTATGGTGGTGGCACGATGAAACGATCCGTTCCGCGGTTCCTGGTATTTTCACCGTTGTGCTTGCCTCTCTAATATTGCTGCTGCCAGCCAGCCAGCCTCGGTTCGGACGCTTCGATCCAGGCCTGGATTCCCACCGCGCTTGGTGCTCTCTTCGCGGCTAGTGCATATGTGGCATGGCTGGTTCGGCCAAACGGGCGACAGCTGTCATCGCAGTCGAGGGAGTAGGTGTGTCTATCCACCGTCTTCAGGAGCAACCAGGCGATGAACGTTGCACGTAAGACGCTTCCCTCACTTTCTGGGAAGACCACGGTGGGTGGGAAGATCACCGTTGCTCGAGTCCCCTTATCAGCGGGTTTGGGCGATGATCGCCTCGGCGACCGAGGTTGGTCCGTCGGAGGAGACGCCGTAGAGCGTCTGGCCGAGAGAGAAGAAGAGCGGCGAGGGCGGGCCATCCTCACGACGTGCCTGCGGAGTGGTCTCGCCTTCTACCAATCCTTCGAGGACGATCGGTTCGAGCGCCGATGACATTTCGGGCATCAGGCCATCGAGAATGCTTTCACTGGGAACTTCCTCGAATTGCCTGCCGCCACTAATGACGCCAGGCGAGGTGACCGTGACGTCGACCCATGCGGAGCCGACGGGTGCTGAGATTCGCCACCCGGCCTCACCCGCGGTGGTCATCGCCGGAGATGGTCCGGCGGCGCTTGACGATCCACGGCGTGCAGCCTTGTACGGTGTCGTGCTCGTGAAACGTTGCTGCCTCGTCACGCAGCGCACCGACTACGTACGTGGCACCGGTATTCTCGAAGGATCAACAGTGAGGTGGGAGCAACAGTGACGCACGCGCATCCGCTGCACGTCGACGTTGAGGTGGCCTGCCTGTGCTGCCTCGCGCCGCAGCCGTTTCACTTCACGTCGCTGAGCGACCAGGTGGTCTGCTTGACGTGCGTGCACCACATTGGGGCCGAGAAGAGTGAGCGCCGCGACCTCGAGCACGTGCGCCTGTGGGCCGCGCGCTGGGCTATTGCGCAGAACGCGCAGCGGGAGTACACGGCAGAAACGGATGCCCTACTCATCGCCCGCGACATCGAACTGACCGCCCTGCGCGACCACGTCGCCGAACTCAGTGCCATCGTCGCCGGTCAGTTCTCGGCTGGAATCGACGGGGTGCGGGTCCTGCTGCAAAACGATTTGGTCAAGCGAGCCGAGCGCAATACCGAGCTCGCCCGGCGTCAGATCGACTGGGCGATGGCGGGGATTTGGCGCATCGCGGCGCTACACCACGACGCTGCGGCCTCGAAGTGCTCCTGCGGCCGCAGCGTCGGTAGCTGCGCGGAGAGCACAGCGATCGACTCGTTGCGCCAGGCGCTGGGCGACTGGGAGAAGAAGAACGTGCTGCTCCTGCAGGGCGGCCGGCGGCACGGACTGCCGGCGGACCACCCTGCGGCGCTGGCCCAGCGCATCCGCTGAACGAGCGTGCTGTGCAGGGCAGGTGGGCGGGCTAGTGCCCGATGGGCACCGGCGCGCCAAGCGGTGGACGCCGAATCAGGAACGCAGCTGGAATCGCGAACAACGAGATGATCGCGCCGTACAGGAACGCGTCGTGAATACCGGATGCCATCGCTGGCACCTCGGAGACGCCCTGCGTCAGGAGAGCGGCTGACTGTGCGGTCATCACGGCGATAAACAGTGCGGTGCCGACGGCGCCGGCGAGCTGCTGGATGGTGCCGACGACCGCGCTGCCGTGGGAGTACAGGTTGGGCGTGAGCGAGCCAAGCCCCGATGTAAAAAGCGGCGTGAACAGCATTGACAGGCCGATGCTCATGCCGATATAGGCGAGCATGAGCATCCACGGCTCGGTGGTCTGGCCCATCATCGTCATGGTCCAGAACGCGGCGCTGACAACGATCGACCCGGGAACGAGAAGAATGGTCGGGCCGCGACGGTCGTAGATGCGGCCGACAAACGGTGCGAGCAGGCCCATGACGAGGCCTCCCGGAAGCAGCAATAGCCCGGTGGAGAGCGCGGTCATGCCGAGCACATTCTGCATGTAGAGCGGCAGCAGAATGATGGTGCCGAACAGGGCGATCATGCTGATGCTGAGCATCGAGATCGAGAGGGTGAAGGTGCGGGACTTGAACACGCGCAGGTCGAGCAGCGCTCGATCGGTGCGCTGCAGCTGCAGCTGGCGCAACACGAACAGGCTGAGGGCGACCACGCCGATGCCGAGCGGTAGCCAGCCGGCAGCGGGTGCCCCGCCTAGGTTGCTGAGGCCGTAGACGAACCCGCCAAAGCCGAAGGCGGAGAGGATGACGGAGAGTGCGTCGAGCGGAACCGTGCGCGGCGTCGTTACGTTCTGGATGCGCGAGGCACCGAGAACGAGCGCACCGATGGCGATCGGCAGCACCAGAATGAACATCCAACGCCAGTCCAGCACGCTGAGAATGATGCCAGAGATAGTCGGGCCGATTGCCGGGGCAACCGAGATGACGATGGAGATGTTTCCCATCGTCTTGCCGCGCGACGCCGGTGCGACCAGGGTCATCACGGTCGTCATGAGCAGGGGCATCATGATGGCCGTTCCGCTGGCCTGCACGATGCGGCCAATGAGCAGCATCTCAAAGCCGGGTGCGAGGGCGGCGATCATGGTGCCGGTGCTGAACAGCGTCATGGCGGTGATGAAGATCGGCCGTGTGTTGAAGCGCTGAATGAGAAAACCGGTAATCGGAATGACCACGGCCATGGTGAGCATGAACGCCGTGGTCAGCCACTGCGCGGCGGTCGCCGTGATACTGAGGTCGCTCATGAGGTGCGGCAGGGCCACACCCATGATGGTCTCGTTCAAAATGACGACGAACGCTGAAACCAGCAGTAGTCGAATGACCAGCTGGTTGCGCTTGGCATCGGGATGTATTGCGGCCTCGGGGGTCGTTCCGGTGGCTGTTGCGGTCATAACTGGTCCTGACGGTCGTGCGAAAAAGGGATGTGCCACATAGCGAGGTGCGAAAATGAGCGGCCGTACGCCCCCGGGCCGGCTCGCTCTGTACGCCTCTACGTCAACGATTTGCAGAGTGTGAATTATTCCTGCGCCAGAGAATCGGCCGGAACGCCACGCCCTTGGCCTCAGCTCGGGGGCGAAGTCAGGAAATTCGACGCGCGGGTGCGGTTGCTGCCCGGAATTCCGGGGTCGAGTCCGCTTTGTGCAACGGATGTCCTGAATTAGCCCCCGGGGACGGGGCGAGGGGAGTGTTGGGAGTCAGGCCAGACGGCGAGCGAGGTAGGGGGCGGTGCGACTGGTGGGGTGGGCGGCCACGGTGGCGGGGGTTCCGGTCACTACGATTCGACCGCCCTGGTCGCCACCGGAGGGGCCGAGATCGATCACCCAGTCGGCGGCGGCGATTACGTCCATCTCGTGTTCCACCACGACGACGGTGTTGCCGGCGTCGACGAGGCGCCCGAGCTGCAGCATGAGCAGCTCAACGTCGGCCGGATGCAGCCCGGTCGTCGGCTCGTCGAGCAGGTAGAGCGTGTGACCGCGGCGGGCACGCTGTAGCTCGGTCGCCAGCTTGATACGCTGCGCCTCCCCGCCGGAGAGCTCGGTGGCTGGCTGCCCGAGGCGCAGGTACCCGAGACCCACCTCGCGCAAGGTTTCGAGGCTGCGCGCAGCCACGGGAACATCGGCGAGAAAGACGAGCGCCGCATCGACGGTGAGACGGAGCACCTCGGCGACGTTTTTGCCGCGGTAGGTCACTTCGAGGGTTTCGGGGTTGTAGCGTGACCCGCCGCAGGTAGGACAGGGGGCGTAGCTGCCCGGTAGAAACAGCAGGCCGACGGCTACAAAGCCCTCACCGAGGCAGGTTTCACAGCGACCACCGACAACGTTAAACGAGAATCGGCCGGCCGTGAAACCGCGCTGACGCGCTTCGTCGGTGGCGGCGAAGGTTGCCCGCACGGCATCGAACAGGCCGGTGTAGGTGGCGAGGTTCGACCGCGGTGTGCGCCCAATCGGCTTCTGATCGACCTGCACCAAACGGTCGATGGTCTCCAGCCCGCTCACCTGCGCAAGCGAAATTCGCTCGTCAGACGCCGCGTCATCAGCGGCTTCTCCAGCGGCATCGGCGTCGCCAAGGTCGAGCAACGGCACGTCGTCGGGATCCGGGTGCAAGTACAGCCCCACGGCCTCGGCGAGCACGTGGCTGACCAGGGTCGACTTGCCTGACCCCGAGACGCCCGTAACGGCAGTGAGCACGCCAAGCGGAATCTGCGCGTCGAGCCCGCGCAGATTGTGCCGGGTGATGTTGGTTAGGCCCAACCAGCCCAGCGGATGCCGAAGCTCACCCCGAGTCACCGGGTCGCGGTGGTCAGCAAACAGGTACTGCCTCGTAACGGATGCCTCGACCTCGGCCAGTCCATCGATCGGCCCGCTGTAGAGCACCTCGCCGCCGCCCTCGCCGGCCCGGGGCCCGACGTCGACGACCCAGTCGGCACGACCGACGACATCCATATTGTGTTCGACCACGAAGACCGAGTTGCCCGAGAGTTTGAGCTGTTCGAGCACGTCGAGTAGCGGTTCGGCGTCGGCCGGGTGCAGGCCGGCCGATGGCTCGTCGAGTACGTAGATGACGCCGAACAGGCCAGAGCGCAACTGCGTGGCGATGCGCAGCCGCTGCATCTCACCCGGAGAGAGCGTCGGGGTCGACCGGCCGAGGGCTAGATACCCCAGGCCCAGGTCGAGCAGTACGTTGATGCGGCGCAGCAGGTCGCCGGCCAGGGTGATGGCCACCTCCGACGTATTGGGGGCGCCAGACACGATCGGTCGCAAAACAGCAGCGAGGGCAGTCATGGGCAGAAGGTTGAGTGCCGCAATGGTGTACCCGGCGACCGTCACAGCCAATGCCTCTGGCCGAAGACCGCTCCCGCCGCAGACCGGGCATGGACCGGTTTCGACGTATCGCAGTACCCGCTGCCGCATGGTCTGACTCTTGCTGTCGGCGAGGGTGTGCAGCACAAAGCTTTTCGCACTCCAAAATCTGCCCTGATAGGTCACCGCGGCACGGTCACGCTGCGGCACGACTTCCACAACCGGTTGCTCTTCGGTAAACAGAATCCAGTCCCGGTCGGACTGAGATAGTTTCTGCCAGGGAACATCAATGTCGTAGCCGAGAACGGCGACGATGTCGCGCAGGTTCTTGCCTTGCCAGGCCCCCGGCCAGGCGGTGATGGCGCCATCTCGAATGCTCAGGGTGGGATCGAGCACCATCGACGCTTCGGTGACGGTGTGGGCCATGCCGAGACCGTGGCACCGAGGGCAGGCGCCTATCGCCGTGTTGGGCGAAAATGATTCCGAGTCCAGGCGACCAGTGGCATCCGCTGGATATATGCCGGCACGGGAATACATCATGCGTAACGAGTTGGAGAGGGTGGTGACCGTGCCGACGCTCGATCGAGAACTGGGTGTGCCACGGCGTTGTTGCAGGGCGACGGCCGGTGGTAGCCCGGTGATCTCGTCGACGCGGGGGGTGTGTCCCTGTTGAATCAGCCGACGGGCATATGGTGCGACCGATTCGAAGAAACGGCGCTGGGCCTCGGCGAAGATGGTGCCGAAGGCGAGCGAAGATTTGCCAGAGCCGGAAACTCCGGTGAAGGCCACGATGGCGTCCCGCGGCACGTCGACGTCTACATTGCGCAGGTTGTTCTCGCGGGCTCCGCGTACGCGCACGAAGCCGCTACCGGGTTGAGTGTCGCTGGACGTCTGTGTGGGGTTTTCGTTGAGCATCCGCGCAACAATAGTTGCTGTACCTGCCAGGTTGCCGCTAATGAAAGGCGCTGACCCCGGTGAGGTCGCGGCCAACGAGCAGCGACTGGTTGCTCTCGGTGCCCTCATAGGGGGGATGGACTCGATGTCGGCGAGCAGGAGCGTGAAGCGCCCTGCGCGATCGAGAAAGTGGACCTGGTCCGGGTCCGGGTCCGGGAAGGGGGATGGAGGGGAGGAAGTTGCACAAGGTTTCCATAAGGCCCGCATCACACTCTTACAGGATTCACTCACCCTGAGGAGATAGGTGCGTCATGAGCAGGTTCGAAGGTCACAGAATCGTTCGCGGCAGTCGCAATACAACCGGAATGCGGGGTAGTCCACCTTCCCCGGAAAATGTAAGACCGCAGGGAGTCTTCGGCACGCCCCTGCGCATAGTCGCAGCCGGCATGGCCGCGGTGCTCTACGCCGGACTCGGGCTGACGGCCGCACTGCCTGCCCAGGCGGCCGTCGCCGCGGTCGGCCAGGGGTTCGCCGTCACCTCAAGCGACCTTGCTTTCATTCTCAAGCAGATCAAAATTGCCGAAGCCCACGTGGCCAATACCACCGCGGCCACCGGCCCGTGTGGTGCCCTCGTCGGAACCGGTCCCAACCAGATCGCCAGCCCGTTACTCTCGCTTGGACTGCGCACGGTTGACGGATCCTGCAACAATCTGCAGCCCAGCCAGGACCAGTTTGGCGCCTCCGATCAGGTTTTTCCCCGACTGACTACACCGTTATTCACCGAAGCGGAGGCCACTCCCGCCGGATTTGGTCCGCCGAATGGCACCTCGTACGCCCAGAAAAAGGGCCTGGTTTTCGACCCCGAGCCGCGCACCATCAGCAACCTGATCGTCGATCAGACCTCCACTAACCCGGCCGCTATAGCCGCGGCTGGAAATCCGGTGCGCACCCAGGGCAATGAGGGCGTCGTGGCCTGCACGACCGACCCGAGCGAGGGCGTGCCCTTCGGCACTCCCCCCGGGTGTATCCCCTCCCACGACACGCTGTTCATGCCCAACGTGACGACCGACGTCGGCCTCTCGCCGCCGTACAACTCACTGTTCACCCTGTTCGGCCAGTTCTTCGACCACGGCATTGACCAGACGGTCAAGGGCGGCGGCACGGTCTTCGTGCCGCTTCAGGCCGACGACCCGCTGGTCGCCGGGCCGGACCACGTCTTCGGCAACGCCGACGACCTCGATCCAAACCTGCGCTTCATGGTGCTGACCCGCGGCCAGAACCAGCCCGGAGCCGACGGCGTCGCCGGCGACGACCCATCCACCGCGGCCGACGAGAGCGCCGACGACGTTCAGGATGCCCTCAACACCAACTCGCCCTGGGTTGACCAGAGCCAGACCTATGGCTCGCACGCCTCGCACCAGGTGTTCCTGCGCGAGTACGTGACCGTGGGCGACCGACCGGTTGCCACCGGCAAGCTGGTCGGCGGACCGGCCGGACCAACAGCTGGCGGTATGGCCACTTGGGCTACGACCAAGGCGCAGGCCGCGAACGTGCTCGGGCTGCTGCTGACGGACCAGAACGTGACCAACATTCCGATGCTGGCAGTGGACGCCTACGGCAAGTTCATTCCCGGACCGCTGCGCGGAATGCCGCAGTACGCCACCGCGACCGGTCTGGTCGAGGGTGACACCGGGAGTCCCGTGCCGGTTCCGAGCAACGTGCTGTACTTCAACACCCCGTTCCTCACCGACATCGCGCACAACGCGGAGCCGAAGCCCGGACTGACCCCGGATGGGAACTCGACGGCATCCGCTGACTTCGCCAGCCAGCCGGCCGGTACCTATGACGATGAAATGCTCAATGCGCATTTCATCGCCGGCGACGGTCGCGTCAACGAGAACATCGGCCTGACCGCCATTCACCAGGTCTTCCACTCGGAGCACGACCGCCTGGTGGACGATATCGAGAACACCCTGACCAACGATACTTCTGCCAAGGGCGTTGCGGCCCTGGCCGAGTGGAAACTGGCCAGCGGCGCCGCCGGCTGGAACGGCGAACGCCTGTTTCAGGCTGCCCGCTACGTCACCGAGATGGAATACCAGCACCTCGTGTTCGAGGAATTTGCGCGCAAGGTTCAGCCCGGTATCAACCCGTTCGAACCGTTTGCCTTCACCCAGACCGAGATCAACCCGGCGGTCAAGGCGGAGTTCGCTCACGCTGTGTATCGCTTCGGTCACTCCATGCTGACCGAGACTATCTCGCGTACGAACGAGGGCAAGCCCGGTGTCGATGGCGTCTTCGGCACGAGTGACGACGTTCAGGGCAGCCTGAACGACATCTCGCTGCTCGAGGGGTTCCTCAACCCGCCGGCCTACACCGATGGTGGCCCCGAGGGGCAGCTGACCTCGGGGGAAGCCGCGGGCAGCATCATCATGGGCATGAGCGACCAGGTAGGCAACGAACTCGACGAGTTCGTCACCGACACCCTGCGCAATGACCTGCTCGGCCTGCCGCTCGACCTGGCCGCGATCAACATGACTCGTGCGCGTTCTGAGGGCGTGCCGCGGCTCAACGTGCTCCGCCGCGACCTGTTCAACAAGACCAACGACGGTGCCCTCAAGCCATACACGAACTGGATCGACTTCGGTGAGAACCTCAAACACCCGGAATCGCTGATCAACTTCGTGGCCGCCTACGGTCAGTTCCCCACCATTACCGGCGCGAGCACGCTCGACGGCAAGCGCGACGCCGCACGACTGATCGTGAGTCCCGACGCCCTGGCCGGAGAAGCCTCTCCCGACGACGCCATGGACTTCATGAACAGCACGGGAGCGTGGGCCAATTCGGGCACGCACTCGATCACGGGTGTTGACGAGATCGACCTCTGGGTCGGCGGGCTCGCCGAGATGACCACCCCGTTCGGTGGCCTGCTCGGCACGACCTTCAACTACGTGTTCGAGAACCAGATGACGGACCTGCAAAACGGTGACCGGCTGTACTACCTGGCTCGCACGCCCGGCATGAACCTCCGCACCCAGCTGGAGGGCAACTCGTTTGCCGAGCTCATGATGCGCAACACTAACGCGCACACGCTGAAGGCCGATCCCTTCGCCACGGCTGACTGCAAGTTCGAGCTGAAGAACCTGGCTGGAACCGTCGCAGGCTTCGCGGCCTCTGGCAACACCGTCGCGGACGACCCGCAATCCGAATGTGTGGAGTCGGCGCTGTTGATCCGCATGCCAGACGGCACGATCAAGTATCGTGCCCGCAATGCGGTCGACCCAGCCGGAATCAACGGCCAGGCTGTCTACAACGGCACCGGAACTGTGGACCGGTTGTACGGCGGTAACGACAATGACACCTTCTGGGGTGGCCTCGGTAACGACGTCATCGACGGCGGTGGAGGTGCAGACGTGGCTCTCGGTGGTGAAGGCAACGACATCATCACCGACTTCGCTGGAGATGACGTGCCCAAGGGTGGCCCAGGTAACGACGCCATCGATGCCGGACCAGGCCTTGACATCATCATGGGTGGCGAGGGCAAGGACTTCACCAACGGTGGAGCCAACGCCAACGAAACCTTCGGTGGGGCCGACGACGACTTCATCATGCTCGGTGAAAGTCTCGACGCAGCCTTCGGTGACGGTGGCGACGACTGGGAAGAGGGCGGCAACCAGCCCGACCTCATGATTGGAGACAGCAGCAACCTGTTCTTCCTCGATGACTCGCAGAAGCCCGGTAGCGACTTCATGATCGGTCAGGGTGGAGACGACGACTACGACATGGAGGGCGGCGACGACATTGGTGTCGGTGGCCCCGGCATCGAAAAGGTCGCCGGTGGCTCCGGTTACGACTGGTCGACCGGCCAGGGTGACCCCCAAGCACAGGTCTCCGACCTGGCGCTACCGATCGCTCCGCTCGATATCTTGCAGGTCGGGGTGCGTGACAAATACAACGAGGTCGAGGCGCTCTCCGGCTGGAAGCTGAACGACATCCTCCGCGGTGACGATCTGGTTCCGAGCGCGGTCGGCGGCGGCGGCTTCATCGGTTGTGACGTTCTGGACCAAGCTGGAGTCGACCGCATCGCGGGCCTCGACGCGCTGATTCCGGTCTTCACGACCACATTGGCATCCGTTGTGGCTGTGTCGGCCCAGGGTGACTGCCCGATCCTCGACGGTCCGAACGTGTGGGGCGCCGGCAACGTGCTCCTCGGCGGCGCGGGCAGCGACCTGATCGAGGGACGAGGCGCCGACGATATCATCGACGGTGACGCGTACCTCAGTCTGCGCCTGAGCATTCGCACTACTGCGAGCGACCCGGCGACGGAGATCGGCAGTGCGAGCATCAACGGCACGAACCAGAGTGCGATGGCCAGCCAGTACCTGTCTGACGGTGCCGGTGGACTCACCGGACCGACGTTGCAGGAAGCTGTCTTCGCCGGCACTGTCGACCCGGGCAACATCGTGGCGGTTCGCGAGATTCTGTACGGATCTGGCGGCACTGACTCGGCGCAGTTCTCCGGATTGAGCAGCGACTACGAGGTCACCACCACCGGTGGTAACGGCACGCTGGGTTCGGCTGGGTCAACCACCACGGTGCTTGATAACCGTGGCACCGACGGCACGGACACCCTGCGCAACATTGAACGCCTGCAGTTCAGCGACACCGTGGCGCCGGGGACCCCGACCATCGGTGCTGCCCTTGCCGGCGACCAGCAGGCCACCGTTGACTGGACCGCGTCGCCTGTTGGCGTGGCCACCAGCTTCTCGGTGCGGGTGCTTGACTCGTTCGGAGACCCGGTGGGTGCACTCCGCACCGCGGCCGGAACCGCGGTCAACCTGGTTGTCACCGGGCTGACCAACGGCTCCAGCTACACCTTCCAGGTGTCGGCGACCAACGCGGAAGGAACGAGCGCATTCTCGGCTTCGACCACCGCGGTGACACCGGTAGCACCGGTGGTACAGGTGGTCGCTGGCGCTCCAACGATCGGAACGCCGGTCGCCGGTAACGCTCGAGTGGATGTGAACTGGACGGCCCCAGCACCGGTGGCTAACGCCACCGCGATCACGGGCTACCAGGTTCGCACCTATGAGGGAGCAAGCACCACGGTGTTCCGCACCTCGATCGTCGGCAACGTCTCCACCATTGGTATCACGGTGCTGACGAACGGAACCGGGTACACCTTCGATGTCGCCGCGATCAACTCGATCGGCACCGGAACGGCATCCGCTCGTTCGGTGGTGGTCACACCGACCGCCCCCGTCGTGCAGGTCGTAGCCGGAGCTCCCGTGATCGGAACCTCTGTCGCAGGGAACGCTTCGGTGACCGTGAACTGGGCCGCCCCTGCTGCTGTGGCTAACGCTGCAGCCATAACGGGCTACCGCGTTCGCACCTACATCGGGGCGGCCGCCGGGGTAAACCGCACGGCGACGGTCGCGAACGTCACCACGTCGGTGATCGCAGCGCTGACCAACGGAACCGGGTACACCTTCGATGTCTCCGCGATCAACTCGATCGGCATCGGAGCGGCATCCGCTCGTTCGGTTGCTGTCACACCGCGTACGGAGTTTGTGCTTCCCACGGTGATCGCGCGCACGCCGGCTTCGGGTGCTCGTTCGGTCAGCCAGACCGGCAACGTGACGGCCACGTTCAGTGAACCGGTCACCCGGGTCAGCGGTACGACGTTCGTGCTGCGGCGCGGTACAACGGTGGTCGCAGCAGGGATCGGCTACAACGCCACGACGCGAGTGGCGACGCTGAACCCGGGCGTGACACTGCTCGCCGACCGAACGTATACGGCCACGCTCTCGGGCATCCGTGACGCGGCCGGCAACACGATGGCGACGAGCACGTGGTCGTTTGTCACTGGTCCGGCTCCGACGATTACCAGGAGGACTCCCGCTTCGGGAGCTACAGCGGTGCGCCGGAACGCCAACGTGACAGCGCTCTTCAGTGAAGACATCACCGGAGTAGCCGCGGGCACGGTTCAGATCACGCGGGTCTCCACCGGGGCGGTCGTCACCTCGGTAGCGGCGTTCAACGCCAGGACCAATGTGTTGACCATCAACCCTTCGGTGACTCTGGCCTCGAACGTGGCGTACCGGGTGACTATCACCGGTGGCACCACGAGCGTTCGAGATCTAGTCGGAAACCCGTTCGTGACGAGCACCTGGACGTTCACGACGGGAGCCCTGCTCTAGGAACTACCTGATCCGCTCCGCTCCACCCGGCTGGCGACTCTCCCCGAGTCGCCGGCCGGTCCCACCACATCAGCAGAACAGCACAAAATCGTGAGGAGAGAAGTGACATCACGCAGAGAAGTTTTGCAGCTGGGTGCGTTCGGTGCGCTCGGTGTCATCGGGATGAGCAGCAACGACGACCCAGTTTCCACCGAGCCGCTCATGACGAAAAGCCAGCTCGCACCCGCAAATATGCCGGTGCCCTACGCTGGGGTGTTCCGTCGTCCCCCCGAATTGTTGCCGTACGAGACGGGCTTCGATGACGGCGACCCCTCGCGCCCCTTTGCCCGCTACGCGCTCACCCAGAAGCTCGGCCAGGCCCAGTTTGTTCCCGGGCTCGCCACGACGGTCGCTGGTTATAACGGCATCTTTCCCGGCCCGACCATCCGGCTGAACCAGGGCACCCGGAGCGAGGTGCGCATTCGCAACGCTCTGCCGGCATCCGGCTTGCTTCACTCGAGTGCGTTTCGCACCGTCACCCACCTGCACGGCTCGGCGTCGCTGCCGCAGTACGACGGGTATGCCAACGACTTTACCGCTGTCGGCAAGGTCAAGAACTATCAGTATCCCAACTTCCAGCCGGCGCGTACGCTGTGGTACCACGATCACAACATGCATCTGACGGCGCAGAACGTGTACTCGGGGTTGGCCGGCATTTATCCCCTGCATGACCCGTTCGAACTGGCGCAGCTGCCCCAGGGCGAATTCGATGTGCCGCTCATAATCTCCGATGCGATGTTCAAGGTCGACGGCTCCCTCGGCTACAACGACAATGAGCGCAAGGGGTTATGGGGCGATATCATCATGGTCAACGGGGTGCCGTGGCCCACGATGAAGGTCAAGCCTCGTATTTACCGGTTTCGAGTGCTGATCGCCTCCATTTCACGCTCCTACCGACCGACCCTCTCGAACGGTGAACCGATGTACATCGTCGCCACCGATGGTGGCATGACTCCCACCGTTCAAGCGGTGAAATCCTGGCGTCAGGGCACGGCCGAACGTTACGAAATTCTGATCGATTTTCGCAAGTACCAGCCTGGGCAAACGGTCGAGCTGCGCAACCTCAGCAACAAGAACAACGTGGACTTCGTAAACACCGGCAAGATCATGAAATTCCAGGTCGTAGCCGACTCCGGTGGCAACGCCGGTTCCATCTCGGCCATCCCCACTTCCCTCGACGATGGCGGCGCGGTCCATGCCGATTTGGGCGGCCTGGCCACCATGAGCCTCACGCCGGACATGGCCAAGGTGAAGCGGAAAATGGTGGTGGAGCGCGGGAACGGCCTGTGGAAAATCAACGGCACTACTTGGGCCGACGTAGAGAAGTCGAATTTCACCAAGCTGTTCGGTAATCCGCAGCCCTACGACGTGGAGCAGTGGACCATCACCAACTCTTCGGGCGGTTGGTTCCACCCGGTACACATTCACCTGGTGGATGGCAAGATCATCGGGCGCAATACCAATGGCGGCAAACCGTTCGCCTGGGAGAAGGGCCCCAAGGACGTCTTCTATGTCGGTGAGAATGAGTCCGTCACGGTGCTGATGCAGTTCGATACCGGCAAGGCTGCCGGCGGTCGTTACATGATCCACTGTCACAACCTCGTGCACGAGGACCACGACATGATGATTCAGTTTGCCGTGGGGGACTACCGGGTGAACGATCCGATCACCTCGGACGTTCCCGTCGTTGACAGCACGCCGATGGGCTCCTATCCGCCGGCCTACCGGCCGGGATTGCCGGCGGGTACCTGATGTTCTCCGTAAACCGGCTGGCTCCGGCGGTGCTGCTTGTGCTCATTCTGAGCGGCTGCACCGCCGGCGTAGCCGCCCCGGATTCGTTAGTGAAATCAACCGTTGCACCTGAACCTGGTGCCGACCTCGGCAACGACAGGCCGGTCGTGACCTTTGACGGCCTCATGGTGCGTCGGAGAGTGGCGCTCGCGGTGCATGCCGACGAAAACGTCGACCTCCCGGGTCTGCGCGCCGAACTCGAGCGTCGGGCGACGGATGCCAGCCTCACGTTGTCAGATATCGCCCCCGATGTTCTTCCGGCGGGCCTCCTTGATCAGGCTGTGCCCGTGCTGACGATGCTACTGCCGGCCGGTACGACGACTGCTCAAACGCGCGCTTTGATCGGGCCGGAAGCATCCGTCTCGTCGCTGTCGGCGAGCCAGGACTCAACCTTCTTCGTGGTCGATGTGCTCGTGCACGATCTTCGATTCGAGGTCGCCGCGGCCGACCCGGCGCAGGTGGCCGATTCGATCGCGACGGAAGGCATAGTTGCTGACGCGATCGGTACCTACGGCACGACTTTGGGCGCAGGACTTCTCGGGGTTGACTACATCGGACCGCTGCTCAGCGACGGCCTGGTTGAGTCTGTGCGCGTGGGAATCGCCCGCGGGGCCGGCACTGCTGCGGCGGAGGTAGCTGTGCGGCCCGAGTCGGCGACCGGGGTTGGAGTGAATATTGCAATCGAGCCGCTACCAACTCCCGCCGTCATCGCCGAAACCATGATGGACCACGACGCCGCCGAGGCGACTTCGGTGCCCGTCTCCCCTGGACGTTGGATCGGTTACTAGGTCGGCCTCACGGTGTTGCTCTGCGCGACTGTAGCGATCACGTTGCGGATCGGGTTTCGGCGGCGGCTTCTAGCTACCGCGAGTGAACGGGAACCCGATCGAGGGTCGCCATGACCGAAGTGCCACCGCCCTTCCAGGAGCGCACCTCCAGCGAGCCGCCGGCGACACTGATCGTGTCCCGCATGATGCGCAGACCCACGTGGTTGGCTGGTGCGTCTGCGGAAAGGTCGAAGCCGCATCCGTCGTCGTGGATGAGCAGAATGGTACGGTTCGCGTCTTGCAGGAGAGTCAGTTCCAGGACGCCGGCCCTGGCATGCTTCACGGTGTTGGCGAGCACCTCTCGGGCAACACGGTAGAACATGGCTGCCCGATCGCGGTCGAGGTCACAGTCGGTGGGCATATGGAGTTTGACTTCGATTCCATGCTCGAGTAACCGCGCGGCGAGCTGGGCCAGCGCTTCGGGCAGGCCCAGCTCGTCGAGGTCGGGTGGATACAGTTCGGACGACATAGCGCGCAGCGAGCGAACGTTCTTTTGCAGGATTTCCTTGGCCTGCGCGAAGAGTGGGCGATTCTCGGGCGTTGAGTGCATCTCCTCGGCCTCGAGGGCGTACGACAAACCCGCCAGATCTTGGATGACCTCGTCGTGGAGATCGCGGGCAATGCGCTGACGTTCTAGATCTGAGGCGTCTATGGCGTGTTGAAGCAGCCTGCGGCGGACGGACTGGTGCCCCTGTATTCGACGTGCCAGCTGAACGGCCGGAATGAGCTGGGCCAGTTGCAGTGCACCCAGCGACAACAGGAAAGTGGGGATCAGGCCGAGCAGGACGGAGTCCTGATCCGCGCGCACATCCGCGTCGTTGAAATAGGCTTCCACGACCACGGCCTGACCATTGACTGCGATCGCGCGAACGTAGACCTCGACCAGGTCACCGCTACCGGTTTCAAATTGATTTTCAACTTCGTCTTGGGACTCCAGGCTGGCCCGACCCTGGCCGCCAGCTAAGAGTTCGGGAGCCCAACTGGGCAGGTCGAAATGTCGACCAACCAGCATCGGTAGGTCCGAGTAGATCACCCGACCGGTCGCGTCCCACACCTTGATCCGCACCAGCGCGCCGTCGGCCAGACGCGGTTCCAAGCGCTCATTGATCTGACGATTGGCACCGGCAACTCCGTCGAGCACGGCGTCGGTCAGAAGGGGGCCGAGCGAGTAGTCGGCCAGGCGTTGCGTCAACAACACGGCGTTGGTCATGGCATTAACCGCGGCTTGTGCGCGCACCCAGAGCCCCACCGGGACGGCGATAACCACCGAGGCGATGAGTCCGATCAGGAGAAAACGTTGCACGGCTGCTCGTACCTCCGAGCGCTCTGCAGCCTGATTTTCTTCCGGCCGGGAAAGCCTCGGGGGTCGCCTAGACATGTTGGGCTGGGACCAGACCAAGACGAGTTGCGACCACGACCGCCTCCAGCTGCGAGTGCGCGCCGAGCTTGCCGAGGATGGATTTCACGTAGCCGCGGCAGGTATTCTCGGAAATTCCTAGAGTTTTGGCGTTCGCCCGCACGTCGGAGCCCTCGCCCATGAGGCGGAGCACGGCGAGCTCGCGTTTGGTTAGCTCGGGAAAGGGAATTTCCTCGCTGCGCTGACGGCGCCGAGCGCTGAGCAGCCCAACGAGGGAGGGATGCACGATGAAACCGCCCAGCCGCGCATGGCGGAGGGTGTCGAGCACCGTGGCCAGGGAGCCATCTTTGGGGAGAAAGGCGCAAACGCCGATGGCTGCGGCCTGTTCGAGTGCTTCGAGGGCCGGGTCTCCGGTAAGGATAACGATGCGGGTGTGCGGGGCACGCGCGAGGATGGCCGCGGCCGCGACGAGTCCGCTGCCGTCTGGCAGGTGGTAGTCCATCACGACGACGTCGGGAGACAGCGACAGACAGGCTTCAACGCCGCTGGCTACGCTATTGGCCGACCCGACGCTCTGCAGGTCGGGTTCGCGGTCGAGCGACCCGATCAGCAGTTCGGCGAAAGTGGTGTGGTCGTCGACGACGAGAACGCGAATCTGGGCGGTCGCTGTCGCTTGCACGCTAGGGTCGGTAGGAGACATTTGTGCGGTCATTTCCGACCTCCCTGCCGCCTGTTGAATGGTGCTCGGGCTAGCCGTGATCTTGAGGGAAAAAATTGGCGCAGTCCGAGCACTGTGCTCAGTATTGACAAATGCTGAGGTTCTGTCGAGTGCTGGTATTTTTCCCCCCCATGTGGTACGCCCAGTCGCCTTGGGGGTTGGACGGCGCACTCAGGCGTGAGCGAGCGCGCGTCGCAGAAAAGACGTAACGACATCAGTGGCCTCTCGAACGGAATCCGCGACCGGCTCTGGTCGCGGCAGGGTGGTGGTCGACTTGGCCCCGGTGCGGAGCTGGTCGTGCAACATGAGGAGTGCGGAGAGCACGTCGGCCAGGTCTCCGTCACCGTCGGCGGTTGCCTGCAGCAGACGCGACTGGGCCGAACGCAGCTTCTCGCCTGGCACACAGCCCAGCTCGCTCTGCATGGCGTGGCGGCAGCGTTCATAGGCCTGCAGACCCTCGGCGTGGTGCCCGCTAGTCTCCAGCCCGAGAATGAGGGTGGTCCAGGCCCGCTCGCTGAGCGGATCGTCGACTAACGCGAGTCGCGCGAAATTAAGGGCGTCGGGTATCCGGTGCAGTATCGCCGCGGTTTCGGCCGCCAAAAGACGGGCGGCCGTCAGTCGGGCGGCGTGCAGTTCGCGGGCGTCCAAGGCCCAGGCTGGCACCAGTTCATCACCGAGGAGTGGGGCGGCGGCGAGGTCAAGGGCGCGAAGCAGCAGCGGGTAGGCCAGCTCTGCGCTGGACTTCTGGGCCCGCTGCAGTAAAACGTCGAACTGGTCAAGATCGACGTCGACCAGCTCGCGATCCATCATGTAACCGCCGGTCGTGGTCTGCAGGGGACCGAATTTTCCGGCGCCCGGCTGCAGGTGACGTCGCAGCACGCTGACGTAACTTTCCAGGGTGGGCAGAGCTTCGACGGGTGGATTGGTACCCCAAAGAAGCTCGATTAGACGGTCCTTGGAGACCGCATGTCCCAGGTTTACGAGCAGGATCTCAAGAATTTGGCGTGGTTTAGGCCCGCCGAGATGATGCGCGCGCAATACATCAGATCCGCGACGAATGATCAGGTTGCCAAACAGGCGCACGTTCAGATGCGCCACAGTGGTGGCGACGGGCTGCTCTCGGGTGACGAATTCGATTGTCATTGCGAACCTCCACTATTGGAATGCGACCATGGTGCTCGCTCCCCCGCGTGGGGGAAAGCCGCGTGTGGAGTAGGCAAACACCCCCAATTTGGGGGAACGTATCAGGATGACGTGTGGTGTGCGGTGCCGAGTGAGAGACGGGCGCCGTGCGGCCCGTCCAGCACCAGCGCGGTGGCCTGGTTGGGGATCTCAAAGACCAGGGTCGCCACAACGGATGCCCCGGCGGCGGCGGTCTGCTCCGCCGGATCGACCCAGAGCGCGGTTGATCGGGAACCGAGGCCGGATAGGGAGTAGTCGGCCGCGTGAAAAACCAGGCCGGCAGCATCCGGTGCACTCAGCTCGAGCAGGATGCGCACGCGGTGGGATCCCGGCTGCAGGGGGCTGGTGAGCAGGGTGCCAGCGTTCGGCGCGACCCAGCCGTCGGATTCCAGCGGAATGACCGCGCTAACGCGAGCCAGTCCGCCCGGTACGACGGCGGTATCGCCGAACGGGGTGCTGGGCTTTGTGGCGGTGAGCAGCAGCACGCAGGCCAGGACTGCCATCGCCAGCCAGAGGATGGCCAGCCCGATCACGATCTTGCGATGCCGGCGAGACCGCGTGGAGGTGCTACGGGAGGTGGTGGGGTGCGGCTCGCCATCGTCGGGGCGAACCAGGCGCAGGGTCACGTTCGCGGGAGTCATGGCGGCATCTTGGTGCCGGCACCATGGGAAAACCCTGCTCGGGTGGTCTGCGGCGAGGTTTCCGGGCCCGGTGCGAAGGACCCACAGCCCTCGTGGGGTGTTCGTGCAGGGTTGTCGGTCTGCGGTAGAACGATGGAAGGGAGCCGGGCGTGCCGGCGCCCAAGTCAGCGGGCGAGAGCGGCGAGTTCGGCGCGGGTCGAGGCGCCGACCTTGCGCAGCAGATTGGCAACGTGAAACTTCACGGTGTTCTCACTGATGGTCAGGGCTTCGGCGATTGCCTTGTTGCGTGCTCCGGAAGCGACGAGTTCGAGCACGCCGCGTTCGCGCGGGCTGAGTCCCCAGGCCGCTGCGGCGGTGACGGATGCTGTCGGCGCGTCGAGTGGAAGCGACACGGCCATCTCCGAGCCCCAACCCGCTGTCGCCTCCACGTTGAGGGTGCCGCTGAGCGCGACGACGCGGGCGGCGAGTTGGCGCACGCTCGGTACCTCAGCGTCGAGGTCGCCAGGGCCATCGTCGCGAATGTGAATGAGCAGGTTGCTGCCGTCGCAGCTCCACTGCACGCGCACCCGGGCCACCCCGGCCTGCTCGACCAGGGCCAGCACGGCACCGCGCACGATAGCGCGGGCTTCATGGGCGACCTCGCCGGGCAGCGCCCTTCCATTCACGGGCGGCTCGATGAACTGAACGTCGAGGTCACCAAAGCGCACAAGTGGTTGGAGGTCGTTTTTGAGGCGTTCGAAGGCGCGGGCGACGGGCTCCTCGGTGAGGCTGCGATCGAGGTCGCTCACGGCGCGCAGCGCTACCATCGCGGCCGCGGCGAGCTCCGTTGCCTTCTGGCGTGCGGCTGTGTCGCTCGTGCTGCCCGAGCGCAGCACGGCGAGTAGGGACTCCAGCGTGGTCGCGTGCGCGTCGGTGAGGTCGGCGATGAGTTTGGAGCGTTCGGCGGCCACGGTGCGCGCGGTCTGCACGGACGAATCGGCAGGGCGGGTGCCGAGCTCGGGGAAGGGGGCGGAGAACGTCATGAGTGAAGCCTACCCGAGCCATCCCCGATGCCCGCTCGAAGCCATCCGTTTGGGTAGTTAAACCATTCCTTTGGCGGGCAGCATCACCGCTCGACGGAGTGGAGTATTGACCTATGACCGCAAACACAACTACCCCAGCAGCAGCGGATGCGCTCGGCCTCATTTTCGCCGAGAACAGCCGCGTCGTCGACGCGTTGCGGTCGGCATCCGCTTCAACGCTGGATGACGCGGCAAGCCTAATCGCTGCGGCGCCCCGAGTGTTTGTGCTCGGTGCCGGCCGCTCTGGGTTGGCGCTGAAAATGACCGCGATGCGCCTCATGCACCTCGGTCTGGACGTACACGTGGTCGGCGAGGTGACCAGCCCGGCGATTGCTTCCGGTGATTTGTTGCTGATGGCCAGCGGATCCGGAACGACGGGCGCCATCGTGCGCGCCGCTGAGACGGCTCACGGCGTGGGCGCGAGCATTCTCGCGCTGACCACGGCGCCCGAGTCACCGCTGGGGCGGCTTGCCGCCGTGACCGTGGTCATTCCCGCGGCCGCCAAGCAGGACCACGCGGGTCAGGTGTCGGCCCAGTATTCGGGCGGCCTGTTCGAGCAGGCCGTGCTGCTCGTCGGTGACGCACTGTTTCACACGCTCTGGCAGGCGAGCGGTTCTACGGCCGAACAGCTGTGGCCGCGTCACGCCAACCTCGAATAGGGCGCGCACCTTTTCCCAAAACTTTCCACTCTTAATCACTAATAGAAAGTAGAACCCCATGAAGCTCCAGGTAGCAATGGACGTATTGACCACCGAAGCCGCGCTCACGCTGGCCGCTCAGGTTGCCCCGCACGTCGACATCATCGAGCTCGGCACCCCGCTGATCAAGGCAGAGGGCCTGCGCGCCGTCACCGCGATCAAGGCCGCGCACCCCGACAAGATCGTCTTCGCCGACCTCAAGACGATGGATGCCGGCGAGCTCGAAGCTGACATCGCCTTCACCGCCGGCGCCGACCTTGTGACCGTGCTCGGCACGGCCGGTGACAGCACCATCATCGGAGCCGTCGCCGCCGCAACCAAGCACGGCAAGGGCATCGTCGTTGACCTCATCGGCGTTGCCGACAAGGTCACCCGCGCCCGCGAGGTCACCGCGCTCGGCGCCCAGTTCGTCGAGATGCACGCTGGACTCGACGAGCAGGCCGAGCCCGGCTTCTCGCTCACCACGCTGCTCAACCAGGGCGAGACCGCTAAGGTTCCGTTCTCCCTTGCCGGCGGCGTAAACCTGTCGACCATCGCCTCGGTGCAGCGCGCCGGAGCAACGGTTGCCGTTGCCGGTGGAGCGATCTACGGCGCCGAGGACCCGGCCGCTGCCGCTGCCGCCCTGCGCGCCGCGATTATCTAGTCGCACAGCTTGAACTCAGTGCCGTCCCGCTTCTGCGGGGCGGCACTTGTGCGTGAGCGGATGCCCGCGCTGCCGTGACCAGAAATCCGTCCGGGTCCGGGCCCGGTTTCAACTTCTAAAAATTAGCCGAGCAGCAGTTTGCCGAGCTGGTCGGTCGAGTGCACGACCGCTGTTGCCGCCTCGGCCTCGGCCGGGGAGCCGTAGCCCCACTCCACTAGAATCGCCGGAATGCCATTGGCCCGCGCGCCGAGGGCATCGTAGCTGCGGTCGCCGACCAGGACGGCGCCGCTCGCGTCGACGCCGGTCGCGGCCAGGCGGGCGAGCGCCTCGGCGACGATGTCGGCCTTGTTGCTGCGGGTGTCATCGGCGGAGGCGCCGACGGTTGCCGTGAAGTACTGGGCGAGGTTGAAGTGCGTGAGAATGGCAACAGCGCTGAGCTCGGGCTTGCTGGTGGCGAGGGCGAGGGGAATGCCCGCGGCATGGATGCGCGCGAGCAGGCCGGCAACGCCGGGAAAAACGGCCGTGTCGAGCGCGGCGGCGCCCTGGTATTCGGCGCGGTAGACCGCGATGGCTTCCACGGCTTCGTCGGGAGTCATCCCGGCGTAGTCCTGAAAGGCATCGAACATGGGCGGACCGACGTAGGCGAGAAGCTCCGCGGCGGGGGGAACCGGGCGGCCAAGCAGCGTAAAGGTGCGGGCCAGCGAGCTGGTGATGGCCGGCGCGGAATCGGTGATGGTTCCGTCGAGGTCAAAGAGAATGGCGCTCCAGGTGCGCGTCAATGTTGCGTTCATTCGGCATAGCCTAAGCGGTTAGTCATCCAAATGTCCCATTTGCCCATTTACTCAGCTTTCCCACGGTTTTGGACTCGTCTAGAACAACTTCGATGCCGTGTCGTCGAGTCCGCGCATGGCGTCGTAATCGAGTAGCAGGCAGCGGATGCCGCGATCCTCCGCGAGCCTGCGAGCCTGCGGTTTAATCGTCTGTGCGGCAAAAACCCCACTGACCGGCGCCAAATGCGGGTCGCGGTTCATCAGTTCGAGGTAGCGCGTGAGCTGCTCGACCCCGTCAATATCACCATTCCGCTTCAGCTCTACTGCGACGGATTGGCCGGCGGCATCCTGCGCGAGAATATCAACCGGTCCGATCGCGGTCATGTATTCGCGACGCACGAAGGTAAAGCCATCGCCGAGCAGGTGAATGTGCTCGGCCAGCAGCTTCTGCAGGTGCGACTCGGCGCCGTCCCTGATCAGGCCGGGATCGAAGCCGAGCTCGTGCGCCGAGTCGTGCTGCACGTCGTAGATGCTGACCACGAGTTGGTCGGCGGTCTTGGCGTGGGTGACCGTCCAGAGGGCGGTGATGCCGGCATCCGCTTGATCACTGTCGGGTTCGGAGATGGTGACCGAACACGGCGGGCTCATCCAGTTGAGCGGTTTGTATGAGCCGCCGTCGGAGTGCACGAGCACGCTGCCGTCGCTCTTGATCATGAGTAGGCGGGTGGCCAGTGGCAGGTGCGCGTTGAGACGCCCGGCATAGTCAACGGAACATTTCGCAATTACAAGGCGCACTGGTCGAGCTTAACCGCGCGAGCCCGAAACGGGTGCACCGGATGCCGGTCGCGCCGCCGGGGCCGCCAGCCCCGCCAGCACCATCAGCACCAACACGAGGTACAGCGCGTTGAGAATGCCCCAGGCGTCGCCGAGCAAACCGAGCACCGGCGGCCCGACCAGAAAAGCCCCGTAGCCAATGATGGCCACGGCGCTCACCCGTGCCGCCGCATTCTTGGTGTCGTCGGCCGCCGCCGACATTCCCACCGGAAATCCGAGCGAAGCACCGATGCCCCAGAGGATCGTTCCGATATAGGCCACTGGGATGTTCGGCGCGAGGATGAACAGCACGAGCCCGGCGATGCCGATTCCGGCGCAGGCGCGCAGCACGAGCACCCGGCCGAACCGGTCGAGCAGTGGCCCGCCGATCACTCGGCCCACGGTCATCGCGGCCACGAACACGCCGAACACGATCGCGCCGTCGGTGTTGCTGAGGCCGTGTCCATCGACCGAGGCGAGGGCCAGCCAATCGTTCGCCGAGCCCTCGGCGAAGGTCATGCCGAGAACAATGAGGCCGATCAGCAGTAGTTTGCGATCGCGCCAGACGGCGAGGCCGTCACGCGGCCGCAATCGCTGTCGCCGGGTGAGTGTGGGGGTATCCGTTTTCATGTCGATGCCGGCCGGGAGAAAGCGCACGGCCACGACGATCGTGCCCACAACCAGAACCGCGATGACTAATAGGTGCCAAAATACCGAGATGTCGAGAGCGGATGCCGCGGCGCCGCCGAGCGCGCCGACCACCGTTCCGAGGCTGAAGCAGGCGTGCATGAGTGGCATCAGCGTGCGGCCGATGGCCCCCTCGGCCCCCGCGCCCTCGACGTTCATCATGACGTCGAGCGATCCCATGCCAACGCCGAAGACGGCGAGAGCTGCGAACACGAACGGGGCCGATGGCACGAAGCTGACGCCGACGCCCATCAGCACGAGGCCGGTGGCCGACAGGGAGACACTGACCAGCATGGCGCGGCGTGCGCCGAGGCGGGCGAGCAGGGCAGCGGCGATGAGCAGGCCGAGCACCGAACCAGCCGAGAGACCGAAGATGAGAACGCCGACCTGAGCGGTATCGAGCACGAGGCCGTCGCGCACGGCGGGAACGCGCGACATCCAGCTGGCCAGGCCCAGCCCGGAGACGAAGAATGCCGCAAACACTGCGTTGCGCCAGCCGATCAGGGCCGGACGCGTGACTTCAATGGCCACAGGGGGTTTAGCGGAGGTCATGTGCTCCTCAAGCGGCGGGCGGGAGGCCTCAGGGTGGGTGTTTCAACGCTACAACGATTACGGTGCGGGCCGATGACATAAATTGCGGCGATCTGGGCGGTGGCGCTTTCCGCGCCGATACGGCCCCGAGAGCGCGGAGAAAATCGCGGGCGAATGTAGAGCGGATGCCTGTATTGCACTTTTTAGACGCCCGTATCGTCGAACGCTGCGCGCGTAGTGCCTGGCGATCTTATAAAAGTCGAGCTTCGTTGGCGAGCTGCCAGCTGTGGCCCGTGAGCGCCGGGGTGCCGGTACATACCCTCATTGCCACGTCGTGGGTTCAGGATCACCCGACCGACTCCGCACCCTGCCGATTCGCTCCCCGGAGCAACTTAGCGTAGCCTTGCCTTAGTCCTTCAAGCCCTCGTCTCTGGAGTCCCATGCGCATCCCCCTTTCTGTCGCCGCCCTCGTTGCCGGCGCCACCGTTCTTGCCCTCTCCGGTTGCACGCAGGCCGCCGAACCGGCAGCGACAGCCACCGAAACCAGCGACAACGCCTTCACCCTCTATTCGGGTCGCGACGAAGCGCTCGTGCAGCCCCTGATCGACCAGTTCGAAGAGCAGAGCGGCATCAGCGTCGAGGTGCGGTACGGCAACACGGCCGAGCTCGGCGCCCTGCTGCTCGAAGAGGGCGACGCCACCCCCGCCCAGGTCTTCCTCGCCCAAGATGCCGGAGCGCTCGGCGCCCTCAGTAACGCCGACCTGTTCGCCACCTTGCCGGCCGAAACCACCGACAAGGTCCCCGCAGGATTCACCTCGACCGATGACACCTGGGTCGGCGTCACCGGGCGGGCTCGCGTGATCACCTACGATAGCGAGGCGATGAGCGCGGCCGAGGTGCCTCCAAGCGTCGATGCATTCACCGACCCGGCCTGGGCCGGAAAATTCGGCATCGCGCCGACCAACGCGAGCTTCCAGGCCTTCGTCACCGCCTATCGGGTGCTGAACGGCGAAGACGCCGCCGATGAGTGGGTCGCCGCCGTCGCCGCCAATAGCCCGGTCATCTTCGACAACAACCGCGCCATTCTCGCCGCCGTCAACGACGGGGTCATCCAGGCCGGACTGATCAATCACTACTACTGGTTCGCCCAGGCCGCCGAAACGGGCGAGGCCAACATGCGCGCCCAGCTCTCCTACCCGGAGGCTGGCGACGCTGGCTCAATCGTCAACGTCACCGGCGCTGGCCTGCTCGCCGGCGCCGCCCAGGATGCCGACGCCCTTGAGTTCATCGACTACCTCATCGGTGCCGAGGCGCAGCAGTACTTCGTCGACGAAACCTACGAGTATCCGCTCTTGGCCGGCGTCGAAGCCCCGGCTGGACTGCCAGCGCTTGAGTCACTGGTCAACCCCGACCTCGACCTGGCCGACCTTGACACCCTCGCAGACACCCAGGCCCTGCTCGGCAAGCACGGCCTGATCTAACATAGAAGCAGTGAAGGCGCGGGTGTTGGCTCAGGTCGGCAGCCGCGCCATACCCTCTGTCGCGTGCCGCACGCGACGACCGCAACAAGCGGATGCCCCGGCGTGGGCTAGCGCGCCCACCCCCGCTCATCGCCCCATCCGCCACGCACAGCCCCGCCTGACCATGCCGTTGGTCGCTCCTCGAGAAGCCGGGCCGCTCGCATGACCGAGCTGCTGATCCCGCCCACAGAACCCGCCGCGCCAGCGCGGTGCCGCCTCGGCGCGCCGCCCTGGCTCGTGCTGCTCGCCGCCCTCTGCGCTGCTACGGCCGCCATTCCCCTGGTTTACCTCGTCGTGCGCACGACCGAGGCTGGCCTGACCGAACTGCTCGCCACCCTGGTGCGCCCCCGGGTGCTGCAGCTCACGATCAACACCGTGCTGCTCGCAGCGGCCGTCACCCTGTCCTGCCTCGTGCTCGGCACGATCTGCGCCTGGATTCTCACCCGCATCCGCTTGCCATTCCAGCGCACACTACTGCTGGTCTCGGCGCTGCCACTCGCGGTGCCGAGCTACCTCGCCGCTTACGGTTGGCTGGTCTGGTTTCCGAGCATGAACGGATTCTGGGCAAGTTGGTTCGTCATGACCATGGTCTGTACCCCCTACGTGACGCTGCCGGTCGCGGCGGCGCTGCGGGGGGCATCCGCTGATCTGGAATCGGTAGCCCGCACGCTGGGGCGCGGTCCGCTGCGTGCCTTTACTGCGGCGACCTGGCCGCAAATTCGACCGGCCGCGATCGCCGGGGCGCTGCTGGTCTGCCTCTACTCGCTGAGCGACTTCGGGCTGGTCTCGATGCTGCGTTTTCAGACGCTCACCTGGGGAATCAATGCCGCCTACGGCGCGAGTTTCGACCGCAACCAGGCCGCCCTGCTCGCCCTCGTGCTGGTCGTGCTCGCGCTCGTGGTCGTGGCTGGCGAACGCCGAAGCCGCCGCCAGGTCTCCAGCGTTCCCGGTCGCAGCACCATGCCGACCCGCGCGCCCGGAAAATACGGCGCCGTCTATGTCGGTCTGCTCGTCGCCGCGCCGCTCGCCGGGGTCGTGGTTCCGGTAGTTGGACTGCTCAGTCGCCTGCTCGAGGCCGAAACCCTGCGCGCCATCGACGTGCCCCGGCTGTTGGAAGCGATCGGTGCGACCCTCGGACTCGCCCTCGTCGCCGCAGTGGTCGCCGTGCTCGTGGCCTTGCCGATCGCCGCCCTCGCGGCCCGATACACGGGGAGACTGGTCGCCATGATCGAAGCCGTCGGCTTTCTCGGCCACGCCCTGCCCGGCATTGTCGTGGGCCTCTCGCTCGTATTCTTTGCGCTGGCCGCCGTTCCGATGTTCTACCAAACGTCGATCGTGCTGGTCTTCGCCTATGTCGTCTTGTTCATGCCACGCGCCATCGGCAGCGTGCGCAGCGGCATCGCGGCCGTGCCGGCGAGCCTCGGCGACGTCTCGCGCATGCTCGGTCTATCCCCGTTTCAGACCTGGTGGCGAGTCACCGCGCGCCTCGCCCTGCCCGGCATTGCGATCGGCGCACTGCTCGTTGCCATCTCGGCCATGAAAGAATTGCCGGCGACGCTGCTGCTGCGGCCGACGGGCGTGTCGACGCTCGCGACCGAGTTGTGGAGTCGCACGGCCCTGTTTGAATTCGGTGCAGCGGCGCCGTACGCTGCGGCGCTCGTGCTCGTGGCGATGGTGCCCGCGGTGCTGCTATCGGGCATCCGCGGCACAGCAAAGGAGAACTAGTGGGTTGGGTAACAATCGAGGCGCTCCGCGTCGCGTACGGTGACACGCGGGTGCTCGACGACGTAAATCTGCACATTCCGCGCGGTTCGCTGGTGGCCGTTCTCGGCCCGAGCGGATGCGGCAAGACCACCCTCCTGCGCGCGGTCGCGGGTCTGTTGCCGGTCACCTCCGGCACCATCACCGTTGGTGGACGCCTCGTCACCGGACCGGGCGTGCAACGCGCGCCGGAGAAACGCGGCATGGGCTGGGTTCCGCAGGATGCCTCGCTGTTTCCGCACCTCACGGTCGGTGAGAACATCGGGTTCGGGTTGCCACGCTCACGGCAGAGCGACGATTTGTACTGCGAGCCCGGCGAGGCCCCGGGGGGAGTGTCTGGACTGCTCGCCGGACTCACCCGCCGCGGGCGCGCCGCTCGCCGCGGTGCGGCGCGGGTGCGGGGGAGCTCCCTCGAAACTGCGCCGACGAGCCCTGTGGCTGTGGCGCTGCTGGCGAGCCGCCCGGGCGCAGCGCCCGTGCAGGCGGGTTCCGTTGCCGGCACGGCGCTTGCCGCGAACCCCCGCGCCGCCACTGTGTTGCACGAGACCCGCCGTACCGCTGTGCCCGCGAGTGGCGACCGTGGCCGCCAGAACAGCCGAGCGGACCGCATCGCGGAGCTCGCCAGCCTGGTGGGCCTGTCCGAATTGGTCGATCGCGCCCCCGCGCAGCTCTCCGGCGGTCAGGCCCAACGCGTTTCGCTGGCCCGGGCGCTCGCTCCGCGGCCCGACCTCATGCTGCTCGACGAACCCTTCGCTGCCCTCGATCCACTGCTGCGCTCGGCCCTCCGCACCGAGGTCGCCGCCCTGCTGCGCGGCCAGCGCAACACGAGCCTGCTCGTGACGCACGACCAGGAAGAGGCACTCTCCCTCGCCGACTTCGTCGCCGTGATGCGCGGCGGGAAGATTTTGCAATTCGGCACCCCAGCGGATGTCTACGAGCGCCCGGTCGACCCCTGGGTCGCCGGTTTCGTCGGTGATACCGTCGAGCTCGACGGAGTCTGGCGCGGCGGCCGGGTCGAGTGCGCCCTCGGCTCGCTCGCGGCGGACTGGATGGGCGCGCAGCCTGCCGGTGCAGCATCCGCTCCCGCCGACGGAACGGGTGTGGGCGTGCTGCTCCGCCCCGAATGGCTGACCCTGGGCGCGAAGGGTTCGGCCCAGCCAACAACGGATGCCGTCGCCACCGCCATCGCCTACGCCGGCCACGATGCCCTGGTCACTTTCGCCCTCGCTGACGCGGAGAAAACGGTGGTGCGCGCGCGCATCGCCGCGCCAGACCTGCCCCGCCTTGGTGACCGGGTGACGCTCGGCATCTGCCAGAACGCCCTCGCCTACCCGCTGGAATAACCTCGCCCGGCAGCCGAATCCTGGTGAGCAGATCTGTGGGCCACCAGCGGGCAGTTCTTCATAGCCCTGGGCACGGCTGCCTTTCACACCGGGAGAAGCCGACGCGGCGAACCGAGACGACTTACGAACCCCTCAGGGGATATGACCGTGGTCTACACGTGATCTCGTATCACGCAGGCGAGCGGGATTCGGGCGCGCGAGCGGCGGCATCCACTGGAATCAGCGCGCGCCGACGACCATCCAGGCCATGCTGCGGGCACGCAGCGACAGCGTCACAGCTCGGGCTCCGAGATAGCCGAGGGCGAACGCGGCCATGAGCAGCGCGAGCCCGGCTTCGCCCGACGGCGCCCAGACCAGCACGGCGAAGGCCAGCGGCACGAACACGGCGAGGTTGATCAGCCCGGTCAGCGCGAGATAGCGGGCGTCGCCGGCTCCGATGAGCACGCCGTCGAGCACGAACACGACCGCGCCGAGGGGAACGGATGCCCCCAGCACGATCAGGGTCAGCGGCAGCAGCTGCGTCACTGCCGAGGCGTTGGTGAACGCATGCCCGAGCACCCCGCTCGTGCCGATCACGACTACCGCGAGCACGAGGCCCGCGAGTAGGCCCCACTGCAGGCAACGATGCAGCACGGCGCGCACCTGTGGCACGTCCCCGGCGCCGAGGCCCCGCCCGACGAGGGCCTGGGCGGCAATAGCGAGGGCGTCGAGGGCGAACGCCAGCGTCGCAAACAGGGTCATCGCGATCTGAAAGGCAGCGAGCTCGGGGGAGCCGAGCTGAGCGGCCACAAACACGGCGAGCAGCATGGCGGCGCGCAGGCTCACCGTGCGCAGGAAAAGCCAGCCGCCGCTCCGGGCGCCGAGCAGCAGCCCGGCTCGGTGCGGACGGAGCGGAGCGCTGTGGCGCCGGGCGTGCCTGTTGACGACGACGAGGTAGACCAGGGCCATGCCCCACTGCGCGACGACGGTACCAACGGCTGATCCGGCGATGCCCCAGCTCAGCAGGTAGATGAACACGTAGTTGAGCGCGATGTTCGCGCCGAAACCGATGCCGGCCACGTAGAGCGGGGTACGGGTGTCTTGCAGGCCGCGCAGCAGTCCGGTGGCAGCGAACACCAGCAACATGGCGGGTAGGCCGAACATGGAGATGCCAAGGTAGGTGGCGGCATCCGCTGTCACGGCCGTTTCGGCGCCGAACGCACCGACCAGCGCCGGGGTGGCGAGCAGGCCGCCGGCGGCGAGCACCAGGCCGAGGGCGAGGGCGAGCCAGAGTCCGTCAATGCCGACGGATACCGCCCTCCGCGTGTCTCCGGCGCCGAGCCAGCGCGCCACGGCGGGGGTCGTGCTGTAGGCGAGAAAAACCATGAGGCCGATGATGGTTTGCAATACCGCGCTCGCCAAGCCGAGTCCGGCCAGCGGGGTGGTGCCGAGGTGACCGACCATGGCCGAATCGGCCAGCAGAAACAACGGCTCGGCCACGAGCGCACCGAGAGCGGGCACGGCGAGGCGCAGAATGTCGCGGTCGATGGGCTGTGCCCGCAAAATGTTGATGTGTCGACTCTACGGGTGGCGCGCTCGACCCGCGGCCTGCACCCCATCTGCCGCACTCCGCATGACCGCGCCCGATGTCGGTGCGCGCTACGCCGGTTACCGTCGCGCTCACCCCGTACCGGGCGCGGTCGCCATCGGCCACGTCAAACAATGCCAATGCTCACCGGATGCTGACTGCTCACTATGTAAAATCGCCTCAAGTCAACCGGTGCATGGTGAGGAAGACCGAATCTTTCAGCAACGGCGACCGCTGATCGGTCCTATCCCCTGCCCCATCCCGCTATGTTCGTCCCAGGAGCTTCTGCCGACCGTGGACGCTTCCGGCGCGTGCTGGGAACAACATTTCTGGCCCAGGTGCCCCGTCCCTACCGCAAGGATATTTGCCGCCTCAGTGATGAGCGTGCGGACATCCGCTTTGAAAGGCTCGACCGTGCCTGATAACCAACCACACCCCGAGACACCTACTATCGGCGTTGTCCGCGAGAGCGGGGCGGATGAGCGGCGAGTTGCCCTCGTGCCGCGCGCCGTCGCATCCCTGGTCGCCAGGGGGCTCGATGTCGTCGTTGAATCCGGCGCGGGGGCTGAAGCGCTGATGGGTGACGACCTCTATCTCGAAGCCGGCGCCACCATCGGTGACGCCTGGCGCGCCGACATCGTGCTCAAGGTCGCTCCGCCCACCGACGCCGAGATTGCCCGTCTGAAGCCGGGCGCGACCCTGATCGGGTTCCTCGCGCCGCGCAACGCGGAGAACAAGATTGCTGCGCTGCAGAGTGCTGGCATCATTGGCTACGCTGTCGAGGCGATTCCCCGCATCTCTCGGGCCCAGGTCATGGACGCCTTGTCGTCGCAGGCAAATGTCGCCGGCTATAAGTCGGTCATCCTTGCCGCATCGCTGTCGACTCGGTTCTTCCCGATGCTCACGACGGCCGCGGGCACGGTCAAGCCGGCCAGCGTGCTAGTGCTCGGCGTCGGTGTTGCGGGGCTGCAGGCCCTCGCCACTGCCAGAAGGCTCGGCGGTCGCGTCACCGGCTATGACGTGCGTCCGGATGTCGCCGACCAGGTGCGGTCGGTGGGAGCCCAGTGGCTCGACGTGGGTATCGACGCGGCCGGTGACGGCGGTTACGCCCGCGAGCTGACCGCCGACGAGCGCGCCGCGCAGCAGGCAGCGCTGGAGAAAGCAATTTCTACCTTCGACGTCGTGATCACCACGGCTCTTGTGCCGGGGCGACCGGCGCCGCGGCTGGTGACCGCTCGCGCCGTGCACGGGATGAAGCCGGGCAGTGTCGTCATTGACATGGCGGGGGAGACCGGCGGCAACTGCGAACTCACCGTTCCCGGCGAGAGTGTGGTCGTCGGCGGCGTCACGATTGCCTCGCCGCTCAATCTGCCCTCGACCATGCCCGAGCATGCGAGCGAGCTTTATTCAAAGAACCTCACCGCGCTGCTCGAACTGCTGGTGCGCGACGGCCGACTCGACCCCGACTATTCCGACGACGTTGTGGCGCTCTCGTGCGTCACGCGCGCCTCAGTCTCGAACAGGATCTGACATGGACTCTTTTCTGGCGAACATCGCCATCCTCGTACTCTCGGGATTCATCGGCTTCGCCGTCATCTCAAAAGTGCCAAACACCTTGCACACCCCGCTGATGTCGGGCACCAACGCCATCCACGGTATCGTCGTGCTCGGCGCCCTGACCGTGCTCGGCACGGCAGACAACCCCAGCATCCCGCTACAGATCATCTCGTTCGTGGCGATCGTGTTCGGCACTGTCAACGTCATCGGCGGGTTTGTCGTGACCGACCGGATGCTGGCCATGTTTAAGACCCGGCCAGCCAGCAGCAAGATCGAGGGGATCAACTGACCATGGACATCCTCGTTTACGCCCTCTATATCGTCGCGTTCGCGATGTTCATTATTGGGCTCTCCGGGCTGACTGCCCCGAGATCTGCGGTGCGCGGTAACAAAATTGCTGCGGCCGGCATGGCCATCGCGTTCGTGGCGACCCTGATCCACATCCGCGAGACCAGCAGCTGGCTGATCATCATCGCCGCCCTTGTCGTGGGCGTGATCATCGGCATCCCGCCCGCCCGCAAGGTGAAGATGACGGCGGTGCCGCAGCTCGTTGCCCTGTTCAACGGCGTCGGTGGCGGAACGGTCGCGCTCATCGCCTGGGGTGAATTCATCGAAAGCGATGGCTTCACCGGCCTCCGCGTCGCCTCCGGCCCGGTGCTCCCACTGGTCATCGCCTCCCTCTTCGCGGCGATCATCGGCTCGTTGTCGTTTTGGGGTTCGATCGTCGCCTTCATGAAGCTGCAGCAGATTCTGCCCGGGCGCCCCCTGTCGGTTGGTCGACTGCAACAGCCACTCAACGCGATCCTGTTCCTGGGCTCCGTCGGCGCGGCCGCCATCGTCGGCATCGACTCAGCGAGCACCGGCGCCGACCCGGTCTGGTTCGGCACAATCCTTGTTCTGGCGGGAATTCTCGGGGTGATGACCGTGCTCCCGATCGGCGGCGCCGACATGCCCGTCGTTATCTCGCTGCTGAACGCCCTCACCGGTCTCTCCGCGGCGGCCGCCGGGCTCGCGCTGAACAATATCGCGATGATCGTCGCCGGCATGATCGTCGGGGCGTCGGGCACCATCCTGACCAACCTCATGGCGAAGGCCATGAATCGGTCCATTCTCTCGATCGTGGCCGGCGGTTTCGGTGGCGGAGGCGCCACGGGTGTTGATTCGACGAACAACGGAGACCAAGTTGCCAAGTCCACGTCAGCAGCGGATGCCGCCATCAAGCTTGCCTACGCCAACCAGGTCATCGTCGTGCCGGGTTACGGGCTCGCCGTAGCCCAGGCCCAGCACGCGGTGAAGGACATGGCCAAGGTGCTCGAGGCGCGCGGCGTTGAGGTCAAATACGCGATCCACCCGGTGGCCGGGCGCATGCCGGGGCACATGAACGTGCTCCTGGCCGAGGCCGACGTCTCCTACGACGCCATGAAGGAGACGGACGATATCAACGGCGAGTTCGCGCGCACCGACGTCACCATCGTCATCGGTGCCAACGACGTCACTAACCCGGCCGCGCGCACCGACCCGAACTCGCCCATCTTCGGCATGCCCGTGCTCAACGTGGACCAGTCGCGCGCGGTAATCGTGCTCAAGCGCTCGATGAGTTCGGGCTTCGCCGGCATCGAGAACCCGTTGTTCTTCGGCGTCAACACCACGATGCTCTTCGGCGATGCCAAGAAGTCTGTCGCCCAGGTGACCGAGGAGCTCAAGGCGCTGTAAGTGGTTTTTGATGCATGACCGCGCCCGATATTGGTGCGCGCTCCGCCGGTGACCGTAGCGCCTACCGGTATCGGGCGCGGGCATCCGCTCCCGAAGATAAAACGGATGCCCACTGCTCAAGATGCTAGAAACCACGCGCGACCGAGCCACTACCGCGAGTCCATCTTCCCGATATAAATAATGATCCGCCGCACAATCCTTCTCGAAGTATAATTAATTCTGAGATTAATTATAAATTCGCGTCGAAAGGTGCTCCGGTGACAATATTCGGGCTTTCTGCCGTGGAAGTGGCGGTTCAGCGCGCGCTGGAAACGCTCAACAATGGGCATCCGGTGGTTGAACGTCAGATTCTCGATCTGAAGGAGGAGTCGGGACGGCGCACATCTGGTGGTCAGATCCTGCCAGCAGAGCCCAAAAGCGAGGGTGCCGTCGACAAGCTTGCCCCAGCAGTGGCCTGCATGGCTAATACTCCCGGTGGTGGAGCGTTGCTCCTCGGTGTGGCTGATAACAGCGAGGTGATTGGTACAGAACTCGACCCGGAATGGCTTCGAGTCCGCCTCTATGACACACTCGATCGCCGCGTCACGGTCGACGTGCGACCGGTGAAGATTCGGGGCAGGCGCATCCTCGTGATCATTATTCCCGAGGCCATCGAACCGGTCCGCTACAACAACAAGCTCAATTGGCGGGTCAGCGATCGATGTGTTGAGATTGACGCGTCGAGTTGGCACGCGCGGCGGCACCGACACCTGCAAGTTGACTGGTCTTCGCAAGCCAGTACGTACACGGTTGACGATGTGCGAGCGAGCGCCGTTGAAGTGGCTCGCGACTTTCTTCGTGATTCTGCCGACTCGTCTGCGCAAGAACTGGCCGACGTACCCGCCACTGACCTCTTGCGACGACTCAATGCGATGGACGGTTCGGGAATGCTCACGAACGCTGCGGCGCTCACGTTCATCGGGCGAGGGGAACCAGGCCTGGACTACCTGCGCCGGGAAAACGCCGGTGGAGACAGTATCGCGCGAGTGCGACGAGCGAACCGGTCGTTGCTGGAGGAGTTGCAGGAGGTGTTTACGACTTCCCGCGCGTACAACCCGACCACGCACCTCGATGAGGGGCTGGCCCGCGGCCAGGTACGCCAGATCCCGGAACGTGCACTTCGCGAAGCGATCGTGAACGGTGTTGCCCATCGAGAGTGGACGATCAGCGCGCCGACCGTTGTCGAACATATCGGAGGACTGCTTCGAGTCACCAGCCCCGGCGGATTCGTGTCGGGGGTGAGCCCCGAGAACATCATCAACCATCCATCGGCATCCCGGAATACGGCGCTCGTTGACCTCCTGGCTTCCCTGAGAGTCGCCGAGCGGGAGGGGATTGGCATCGATCGTATGTTCGGTGACATGCTTCGCCTCGGCTACGGCGCTCCGGACATCTCGCAAATTGACGGGCCGAGCGTAGTGACCCGATTGATTGGCAACCATCCGAATGCGGCCTGGATCGAGTGGTTGAACGGGCTCAGCGACCCACGGGTCGGGTCCGATCTTCGATTCTTGATGACGCTCTATTTCGCGATTAGCTACGGCTGGCTCGACGCACGCGTATTGGCACCGTACCTCCAAGTGTCGGAAGCTGAGGCGATTGATGCGATCGCCACTCTCGCCGATCTGACCACTGACGGGCGTCCCGTCTTCATCGATGTGAGAGGAACGCCTCCCGGTACGCCGCCCGCCAAGGCACTCAGTGAGCACGCACGAACGTCGCTCACTGCTCGTGAAGTCGATAGAAACATCCGTCGCTCATGGCCCACCCGAGAGGATGTCGCCCAGTCCTACGCCGCCGCACGTGGCCGTATCAGCACGACCGAATTGGGCGACCTCGTGGGAGCCCAAGCCACGAACGTCGGCTCCGTGCTGTCGTCGCTTGAGGACCAGGGCGTGCTCAAGCCCTCCCGAGAGCAGCGCCGTGGAGCGGGCTTCCACTACCTGTACGTGCAGAGCTAGAACGCCCCGTTTGGGACGAGCGGCGCACGGATATCCTGTTTCGTGACATCCGTTGCTCGCCCAAACTTCGTGGCCGCCTCCAAAACAGGTACGCGCTACGCCGGTTACCGCAGCGCTCACCCGTATCGGGCGCGGCCACCCGCCGAACCCACGAGTGCCCGAGACCACGCCGCAGGGCTCCCTGTCACCGGCCCCCGATAGGCTGAACCCATGACTGAGCTGGCGACTGCATCCGGAATCAACCAGAACGAACTTGACCCGAAGGTGCGCCCGCAAGACGACCTCTTTCGGCACGTGAATGGCCAGTGGATCGCGCGCAGCGAGATTCCCGCCGACAAGGCGCGCTGGGGCTCCTTCATGATGCTCGCCGAAGACGCCGAAAAGGCCGTGCGCGAGATTATCATCGAGGCGCAGACCGCGCCGGCCGGCAGCCTCGAGCGCAAGTTCGGCGACCTGTATACGAGCTTTCTCGACGAGGAACGCATCGAAGCGCTCGGCGCGACACCCCTGCACGAAGACCTCAAAGCGGTCGACGCCGTCACCACCATCTCCGAACTGCTGGCGACCCTCGGTCGCCTCGAACGTGGCGGAGTCGCCGGCGCTTTTCAGCTCTACGTCGACAACGACCCGGGCAACCCAGAGCGCTACCTCGTCTTCATCGCGCAGGGCGGCATTGGTCTGCCAGACGAAAGCTATTACCGCGAAGACAAGTTCGCCGACATTCGCGTCAAGTACCAAGAATTTCTCGAGCGGATGTTCGCCCTCGCCGGTTTCGCCGACGCCGCCCCCCGCGCAGCGCGCGTTTTCGCTCTCGAAACCGAACTCGCCTCGCAGCACTGGGACAAGGTCGCGACTCGCGACAGCGAGAAGACCTACAACCTGCGCACCTGGGGCCAGGTCTCGGCGCTCGCCGCCGGCGCCGACGTTGACCTGTGGCTGGATGGCCTCGATGCCCCGGTCGGCGCCCTCGACGAGGTTGTCGTGCGCCAACCCAGCTACATCGCCGGACTCGCCGCCACCCTCACCGACGACCGCCTTGAATCGTGGCAGGACTGGCTGCGGTGGCAGGTCATCCGCTCGAGTGCGGCGTATTTGTCTCATGATTTCGTCGAGGCGAACTTCGACTTCTACGGTCGAACCCTGAGCGGCACCCCGCAGCTGCGCGATCGTTGGAAGCGCGGCGTCTCGCTGGTCGAGGGCGCACTCGGCGAGGCTGTTGGCCGCATCTACGTGGAGCGCCACTTCAAGCCCAGCGCCAAGGCCAGCATGGACGTGCTCGTGGCTAACCTCGTGCAGGCCTACGAAAACAGCATCAGCACCCTCGACTGGATGACCGAGGAGACACGTGGTCGCGCTCTCGAGAAGCTAAGTAAGTTCACGCCGAAAATCGGCTATCCGGTGAAGTGGCGCGACTATTCGAGCCTAGAAATCGCCGCCGACGACCTGATCAGCAACGTCAAGGCCACTGGGGAATTCGAGTTTCAGCGCGAGCTCGGCAAGATCGGCCAGCCGCTCGACCGCGACGAATGGTTCATGACCCCGCAGACCATCAACGCGTACTACAACCCCGGATTCAACGAGATCGTCTTTCCGGCGGCCATTTTGCAGTATCCGTTCTTCGACGAGGAGCGCGACCCCGCCGCCAACTACGGCGCGATCGGCGCGGTCATCGGCCACGAAATCGGCCACGGATTCGACGACCAGGGCTCGAAGTACGACGGCGACGGCCGCCTCACCGACTGGTGGAGCGCCGACGACAAGGCCGCGTTCGAGCTGCGCACGACCGCACTCATCGCCCAGTTCGAGGGCCTGGAACCGCAGGCCATTCCGGGAAACACCGTCAACGGCGCCCTCACGATCGGTGAGAATATCGGCGACCTCGGTGGGCTTTCCATCGCCTGGAAGGCCTACGTGCTCTCGCTGAACGGTTCGGCGAGCCCGGTCATCGACGGGCTTACCGGCGCCGAAAGGTTCTTCCTCTCCTGGGCGCAGGCCTGGCAAATGAAATTGCGCGACGCTGAGGCCATCCGCTTGCTGGCTATCGACCCGCACTCGCCGAATGAGTTTCGCTGCAACCAGATCGTCAGCAACATTCCCGCGTTCTACGAGGCGTTCGAGGTCGGCGAAGCGGATGCCCTCTACCTCGCCCCCGAAAAGCGCGTCACCATTTGGTAGCTCGCCGGGCGCGCTACGATTCTGGGGGAGCGAGCCGAGGCAGGATTTGGGTGCGCGCTCCGCGAGACGCGTCATAACCGGGTAGCTGGTTTGCCCGGCGGCGAGCATCCACGCCTGGCCGCCCCGCTCGTTGTAGGTTAGGGTTAGCCTTGCTCTGTTGCGTTGACGCTCGGCTTGTGGCTTGAGTGTGGTCGGTGCAAACCGCGAGGATTCTGGCCAAATGGGCGCAGATCGAGTGCGCAGCGATCGAGAAGGGAATGAGCCAACAGTGGTCTCTCCCAGCGGTTCCGCGGGTGGTTCTGATTTTGGTTTTGGCGACAGCGGCGGGCATCGGTCCGGCCCGAATGCGGCTTCTAGCCAAGCGGATGATGGCGGCTTCGGCCATTCCCGCCATGCCGTCACGTCCGGTGGTAAACACCGCGGCGCCGAGGCCCCCGAAAGCTTTGCCCGCGGCTTTGCCGCCCTAGGCGACCTCGCCCTGAATGGTGTGCAGGTGTCGGCGCGGGCGACCGATCTGGCGACCGGGCGCGTACTGTTCTCGGTCGATGACCACGTATCGATGCCGACCGCGAGCATCGGCAAAGTGCTGCTGCTCATTGAGGTGGCCGCTCGGCTGAAAGACGCCGAATTTGGCCTCGCGACGATGCTCGAACGCACTCCCGCCGATGCCGTGAGCGACTCGGGCGTCTGGCAGCACCTGCAGGTCGCCCGTTTAAGCGTCGCCGATCTCGCAGCCCTCGTCGGGGCGACGAGCGACAGCCTCGCCACGAACGTGCTCATTCGAGCTGTCGGGCTGCACGCGGTACGCGCCCGCACCGAACAGCTCGGCCTGAGCCGCACGGCCCTGCTCGATCTCGTGCGCGACAAGCGTGGGCCGGATGACGCCCCGCAGCTGTCCGTTGGCAGCGCCAAGGAACTCACCTGGTTGTTCACCGCACTCGCCCGCGGCGAAATCGTCGATGCGGAGTCGAGCGCCCGGGTGATCGGCTGGCTGTCGCTCAATTCCGACCTGTCCATGGTCGCCAGCGCCTTCGGGCTCAACCCGCTCGCGCATCGGGAGCACGACCTCGGTCTGCTCATGGTGAACAAGACGGGAACGGATGCCGGAGTGCGCAGCGAGGTGGGAATTCTGCGTGGTCCCCGGGCCGGCGTGACCTACGCGGTCTCGATCGTCTTCGACGACTCCCGGCTCGCCGCGAGGCTCGCGGTGCTGGACGGCATGCGCGCTTTCGGCGCCGACCTGCTGGAGTACGCGCACTGAGGCGGACGGGGCCCGGGCCCCGTCCGCGGGCCCAGCTTATAAACTGGGCCCGTGTTCGTAGGGTGGGCCCGGACTCCGCGTGGGCGTGGGCGCTAAGCATCCGCGCACGGTTTGGGTGCTCCCGTCGTGCGCCGAGGTGTGAGTTTCGCCACCGTTGAAACGTTTTTTCGGGCTGAAACTCACACCTCGGTGACCGAAAGTCACGTCTCGGCGCGCGGCCGACCCGCGAGTTGTGCCATCGTGTACGGGACGGGCATAGACGCCCGGCACGAGCGAAGGAGCTATGCCATGGCGGTCATCGGATGGATTGGACTCGGCCACATGGGCGGTCCCATGACGGCAAACCTCATCAAGGCCGGGCACAGCGTGCGCGGCTTCGACCTCAACACCGAGGCTCTCGACGCTGCGGTGGCCGCTGGCGTGACCCGCGCGACCGGCATCGCGGACGCCGTCACCGGCGCCGACGTCGTCTTCACCATGCTTCCCAAGGGCGAGCACGCCCGCGCGGTGTACTTCGGCGACGCGGGAGTGTTCGCCAACGCCGACCCGAAGACTCTGCTGGTGGAATCTTCGACGATCGACATTGAATCGTCCCAGGCCCTGCATGACGCGGCAAAAGCAGCGGGTTTTCGCTTGGTCGACGCCCCGGTCTCTGGCGGCATCACCGGCGCCGAAAAGGGCACGCTCACCTTCATGATCGGAGGTGTTGCGGATGCCGTCGCCGACGCGACCACCTACATCCAGCCGATGGCGGCGAATATCATCCCGACCGGCGGGGCAACGACCGGCCAGGCCGCGAAGATCTGCAACAACCTCATGCTGTTCATCAATCTGGCCGCGACCTCGGAGGGGGCTGTTTTGGCCGATCGGCTGGGACTAGACCCGCAGGTTTTCTGGGATATCGCATCCGTTTCGTCGGGCGATAGCTGGGCGCTGCGTACCTGGTATCCGATCGAGGGCGTGGTGCCGTCGGCGGCGGTGAACCGCGACTTTGCGCCGACCTTCACGGCCGAGCTCGCCAACAAGGACATCGGCCTTGCGATCGCCGCCGCGGCCGCCACCGACACGCCGCTCGAGATCGGCACGCACGTTGCCCAGCTGTTTCAGCGCCTGGTCGACCAGGGTCAGGGCGGCAAGGACTGCTCGATCATCGTGAAGCTCGTCGACGGCACGCTGGCGTGACGCGTGACGCGTGACGCGTGACGCCCGACGCCCGTCGCCCGTCGCCGAACCGTGAGGTTCGCCCCGATTCGAACGGGGCGAACCTCACGGCTCGGCGGAGGGAGCTGAAACGCGCGAGCTGACACGCGGGAAAGAACCGCGGGAGAAGAACGCGCGGGCGACGTCTTAGAACCCGTGCAGCAGCTCCGCGATCACCGCAAGACCGTCTGCGGTGTTCAGCCCGGAGGTCGCCGAGGCGAGTGTTGACGACACGGTATGCACCTCGGAGTCGACAATTGCTGGAACCGCGGCGAGGGCGGCGTGGCCAAGCAGCGCCTCGAACGGTGCGAGCCCGGCACCCTGAAAGTCCTCGACCAGAATAACGTCGGGGTTCATCGCCACAATGGTCTCCACGTCGGCCGGAATGGCGGCCGTGATATCGCTGCTCACGGCGATGGCGTCGCCGCCGCTTATGCCAACGAGGCTGTTCAGCATCGACTCGGCCGAAAGAATGAACACCTTTCCACCGCGGGCCATCAGGCTGAGCACCCGAGGACTGTCGGTGACCCCCGCGACCTGCGCGATGACGGCATCCGTCATGTCGTGCAACTCGCTGATCAGGGCATCGGCGTCGGCCTGCTGCCCCAGGGCGGCGCCGAGCACGTCGATGCTGTTTTCGAGACCGCCGAGGGAGGCAAAGTCGGCGGAGCTGAAAGCGAGCACCGGAATGCCCAGCTCTTCGAGAACCTTCTGCGTTTGCTGCTCACCGCCGTGCCGCCCGGTGAGCAGCACGAGGTCGGGGTTGAGCGCGAGCACCCGCTCGGGGTCGGGCGTTGTGCCCGCTGGCAACACCGTGCCGACCTTACCGGCCGCCGCGAGCTGGGTGCCGGTGCCCTCGGCAACGCTGCCCGCCGCGATCGCGACGAACCGCGACGGGTCGGCCAGGGCAAGAGCGAGATCGCCGGTCTCCGAGCTCAGAGCAGCGATGCGCACGGGCTTGGCGGCAATCGTCACGCTACTCTCACCGACGGTCACCGTGCGCGGCCAGCTTTCTTCTGAAACGGATGCCGCCGCGCTGGCCACCTCGTCGCGCGCCGTGTTCGCGGGCGGCTCCGCGCACGACGTCGTGGCGAACAGTACGGCGAGGGCCATTGTTGCAATGAAGGTTGTCTTGGAACCGGTCATGATTCTCTTTCTTTGTCATTCGTGGGTTGGAGCGCGGTGCGCTCACGCGCGGTCACGCGCAGGGATTGGGTGACCGGATCGGTCGCCACGTGCACGTCAATGCCGTAGACGGTGGCGAGTGCGCTCGGCTGTAGAACGTGGGCGGCCGAACCGTGGCTGTGCACGCGGCCGTCGTTGATGAGGGTGAGATCGTCGCAATATCGAGCAGCAAGGGTGAGGTCGTGCAACACGACAACGACCGTGCAGCCGCGCGCGGCCTGGGCGCGCATGAGCTCG
The DNA here is from genome assembly GCF_002929535.1 of Cryobacterium sp. Y11. Classification (GTDB taxonomy): domain Bacteria; phylum Actinomycetota; class Actinomycetes; order Actinomycetales; family Microbacteriaceae; genus Cryobacterium. The sequence goes on along the minus strand of NZ_PJJO01000054.1, from coordinate 171,651 downwards.
AGCACCTGCGTCTGGTATTTGAGGTCGAGGGCGGAGGTGGGCTCATCGAGCAGCAGAACGCTCGGCTCTTGCGCGAGGGCGCGGGCGAGCTGGGTGAGTTGACGTTGTCCGCCCGAGAGGGCTCCGACGCCGCGGTGGGCCCACGCGGCGGCGCCGGTCTGGGTGAGTGCGGCAGCGGCCATCCGCTCGTCGTGGGCGTTGAGCGCGCCGAATCGGCCGTGGCGGGCGTAGCGCCCCATAAGAACGAGTTCGGTGCCGGTGAAGTCTGCGTCGAGGGCGGTGTCTTGGGGGAGTAGCGCGATGGAGCGTGCCCGTTCGCGCGCGGAGAGACGGGCAAGAGTGTGGCCGGCGAGCAAAACGTTGCCCGAGCGGATGCGCACCAGCCCGGCCAGTGCGCGCAGGACAGTGGACTTGCCGGCGCCGTTTGGGCCGATGAGACCGTGCACGCGGCCCGGGGCTGTGGTCAGCGAGAGGTCGTGAAGCACCTGGCGTTCGCCAAAGAAAACGTTGAGGTGGCGCGCTTCGAGTGGGGTGGGATCGCCCATCAGGCTCGCTTTCGGCGCAGAATAAGCGCGAGCAGTACCGGGGCACCGATGAGGGCGGTGATGGTGCCGGTTTGCAGCACGACTGGGTGCAGCAGCAGGCGAGCTCCCACGTCGGCGACCAGCAAAAAGATGGCGCCGGTCAGTGCGCTGGCCGGCACGAGCAGGCGGTGGTCGGAGCCGAGAACCAGGCGCACGGCATGTGGAACGACCAAGCCGACGAAGGAGATGACGCCGGTGATTGAGACCGCGGCGGCGGTCATGAGGGCGGCAAGCACGAGCAGGGTTTGCCGCACGACGGGAACGTTGACTCCGCTGCTCTGGGCGATGGCCTCACCGAGCAGGAGCAGGTTGAGGTCGCGACCGAAAAACAGCACCGTGATGATGGCCGCGCAGATTGGCACGACGGCGAGCTGTACGTCGTGCATGGTGCGGCCGGTGAGGTCACCGTTGAGCCAGAAAATGACCGAACGCACATCGTCGGGATTGCGAGCGTTGGCCAGCGCAGCGGCGACAATCGCGCCCAAAAAGGCGTTGAGCGCGATGCCGACCAGCAGCAGCGTGGCGGTGCCCTCACGGCGGGAGGAGAGGGCGACGACCTGCACGATGGCGACGGCGCTCAGCGCGCCGATGAAGGCGCCGAGCGGCAGCGTCCACGGAGACGTGGTGGCGGCGCCGGTCACGATGAGCAAAACGGCTGCCACGGCGGCGCCGCTCGAGACTCCGGTGATGCCCGGTTCGGCCAGGGGGTTGCGAAAGACGGCCTGCATGACCGCGCCGGCGACACCGAGTGCGGCGCCAACGAGCAGGGCGACGAGGGCGCGGGGCAGTCGTACGCCGGTGATGAGGCTGGCCTCTGGCGTGATGATGCCGCCGGTGAGGAGTCGGTAAAGGGAAAAAAACGTCGCGTCGAGTGGCACCGATACCGACCCGACTGAGACCGCCGCGACCAGAGTGGCGACCAGTGTCACGCTCAGAACGGGCAGGATCACGCGGCGAGTACTGGCGCGAGACATGATGGCAACCTTATATGAGAATGGTAATCATTCGCAAAAGAGGCGGGTTGCTGAGTTTCAGCGCGGCGTCCGTGCCGCGCCGGGCGGGGGCGATATGCGGTCCGAGTAGACAGCCTGGCTAGCTAGTGAGACTATATAGTCATGCAACTCAAACCCTGGCCAGCCGAGTGGATGCGCGCCGCCCTCGGCCTCAGCGTGCTCCGCACGCTCGCGCCCGGCCCGACCTACGGCTACGCGATCGCTACCGCGCTCGAAACCGCGGGCTTTGGCGCTATCAAAGGCGGCACGCTCTATCCGCTGCTCACCCGTTTTGAAGCCGCCGGCTGGATCGCCGCCGAATGGCGACCGGGCGCCGGGGGACCGGGGCGCAAATACTTCTCGCTCACCGACGCCGGACAGCAGGAGCTCACAGACCAGGCCGCGCACTGGCAACTCTTCTCCACCACCGTGCACGACCACTTGCAGAAAGGGCCGGCCGAATCATGACGACCAGCAACCCACGCGATCACGACAACAGCGATTTCGGCAGCGGTACGTCACGCACCGCCGATTCACAGAGCACCGTTGCGGGCGGCGCTATCCCGGGCGACGCCGCTGCGCCTGGCAAACCCACCGGCATCCGCTTGGACGAGACCGCACGAGAGACCGACAACGCAGCCTGGCTCGAGGATCTCACGATCGAACTGCGCCTGCTCGATGTCAGCGGCGCTGCCATTGGCGATACCGTGGCCAGCGCCCGCGAGTTTCTCGCCGATGCCGGGACGAGCGCCGAGGAGTCCTTTGGGAGCCCCAAACGCTACGCCGCGAAGCTTGACCTGCCGGCCGTGGCCACAGCCAAGACCAATGAGGTCGCGCTCACCACTGGGATCGGGGTGATCGGGCTGGTCGTTTTCGGCCAGACGTCGTTCCCCCTCGCGAGCGGCGACGACGACTTGGCCGTTAGAGTGTGGATGCTCGTGTCCCTCGTGGCGATGGCCCTGATGTTGCCTTTGATACCGAGAGTTATCCCGGTACTGTTGCGCGCGCGTTCACGCCCCGTGGTGGTGGGGATGATTTTCGCTGGGATTTTGGTCGGCGGCGCCGGTCCCGTTCTGCTCAGCGTGTGGTGGGGGCAAGCGGTACTGTTCACCGTTCCCGCGCTGCCGATTGCCATCGGAGCCGGAATTCTGCTGGTGGGGCCATCCATCTGGAATCAGGTGCGCCACAATCTCAGTGACGATCCCATCCTGCAACCGGGCGCGGAGTCCGATCAGCGCCCATCGCTGGGGTCGCGCTTCTTTGTCGTGGTCACGAACTGGATGATGGTGTTTTATGGCGCCGGCAGCTTCGTCCTCATCTTCGTCTTCTCCCCGGACAACCAGTAATGCCCGATCTCGCAATAGAAAGGCCCGGCCGAATCATGACGACCAGCAACCCGTGCGATTCTGACAACGGCAGCACCGGCATCCGCTCGGCGAAGACGGATGACGCCACCTGGTTCGATGAATTCACCATCGAACTGCGGCTGCTCGCGGTGCCGGGCAGCGCCATTGGCGATGCTGTGGCCAGCGCCCGGGAGTTTCTCGCCGATGCCGGCACGAGCGCCGAGGAGTGCTTCGGCAGTCCCAAACGCTATGCGGATGAGCTCGATCTGCCGACCATCCCGCGAAAAGCCGTAAATGGTGCGGGGCTGCGGGCGGGTCTCGGAGTGCTCGGGCTCATCGGGTTCCTGGTTTCAGCGCTGCCTCTCGTGCAGGGTGAGGCGGTCAGCGTCGACCTGCCCACACTCTCGATGTTCGCGGTCGTGTTCATCGGCGCGGTGCTGATGCCGACGTTTCTGTCTTCCCTGGCGAGGGTGCGCCCGCGCGCCTGGATGGTCGTGGTCGCCGCCCTGCTGGGCTTCGCCCTCCCCATCGGCCTGAGCCTGTGGACGGACTCCGCGCAGTCGCTCTTCACCGTGTCAGCGCTGGTGATCGTGATCGTCTCGGCGCTGCTCGTGCTCGTTCCGGCGATCTGGAGCCAGGTGCGCCATTCGCTACGCGATGATCCCATTGTCGAACCGGGTGGCACACCAGCGCCACGCCCCTCGATCTCGACCCGGCTGTTCCTCGGCATGATCACGTGGTCGATGGTGATCCTGTCGATCGTGATCTGGCTGTTCGTGCTGTTCGGCGAGCCGATCGAGCGCTAACGGGCTGTGGTCAGGGAAGCCCCCGTTGGGCCCGAGTTTTACCCTTATGCAGCCGTCGCGCCGTGAGTTTGAACCCGATTTGAATGAGTTAAAACTCACGACTCGGCGACTGAAAGTCACGGCTCAGGGGTAACCAATGGACCAGAGCAGCATGATCGCCGCGACAACCACACCCGAACCCGGTCGCCGCGATGATCAACCCGGCGGCCACGATTGCCCAGGGCTCACTCCACGCGAATCGATCTCGTTCGCGCCAGTGCAGCACCAGCATGATTGCGAGTGCCAGCGACAGCGCGAGCACACCAGGCCGGGTGAACGCGGCCATCACGGCGAATGGAATCATTAGCAGATACCGCTTCGACAGCATCATCCACAGGCTCGCAAAGACCAGGACCAGAAACAGGCTCTCGGCGTAAGCCACCTGCAAAATGAACGACAGCGGCCCGAACCCGAACAGGGCCACCGCCCAGAGCGCGGGATGAAGCCCTGCCCGAGGAACCGGCAGCCGGCCGAGGCGAGAACCAAGCACGCTCAGGCGCTCTGCCCCACCCCCGATCGTCATCGTCCCAGACTGTCGGCGCGGCGGCCGTGCTGGTGGCGGCGTAGTTCGCAGTGGCGGAATAATAGCTGCCGCTGTCATTTGACAGCGCGCTGACGACGCGCTGAGAGAGCCACCATGGCCTATGACACAGGTCTAGCATCCCTTCGACATGAGATTCCGCACGGTTCCGAACGTGCCGCAGCCCCCGGGCGGGAAACTGCCCCGGATCGAGCGCGTAAAATAGATAATCGGGCACTCGCCCGCAATCTGCGCCCTCGACCATTGGAGCCACCGTGGCGACGCCCACCCATCTTGATTCCGTTATCGCCCTCGCCCGCCACCGCGGCTTCGTCTTTCAGGCCGGTGAGATCTACGGCGGTTCCCGCTCCGCCTGGGACTACGGGCCCCTCGGCGTGGAGCTCAAAGAGAACATCAAGAAGCAGTGGTGGCGCTCGATGGTCACCAGCCGCGATGACGTCGTTGGCCTTGACTCGTCCGTGATTTTGCCTCGTCAGGTCTGGGAGGCGTCCGGTCACGTCGAGGTTTTCAGTGACCCGTTGATCGAGTGCACCAGCTGCCACAAGCGTTTTCGCGCCGACCACCTCGAAGAGCAGTATGAGGAGAAGAAGGGCCGCCCGCCCGAGAACGGGCTCGATGACATCGCGTGCCCGAACTGCGGCAACCGTCACATCTGGACCGAGCCGCGCGCCTTCTCCGGACTGCTCAAGACCTACCTCGGGCCGGTAGATGACGAGGCCGGCATGCACTATCTGCGCCCCGAAACCGCGCAGGGCATCTTCGTGAACTTCGCCAACGTGCTGCAGGCGTCGCGCTCCAAGCCTCCGTTCGGAATCGGCCAGATCGGCAAGAGCTTTCGCAACGAGATCACCCCCGGAAACTTCATCTTCCGCACCCGCGAGTTCGAGCAGATGGAGATGGAATTCTTCGTCGAACCCGGAACCGACGAGACCTGGCACCAGTACTGGATCGACACCCGCATGAAGTGGTATACCGACCTCGGCATCAATCCCGAGAACCTGCGCCTGTTCGAACACCCGGCCGAAAAGCTCTCGCACTACTCCAAGCGCACCGTCGACATCGAATACCGCTTCGGCTTCACCGGAACCGAGTTCGGTGAGCTCGAAGGCGTGGCAAACCGTGGCGACTTTGACCTGTCAACGCACGCCAAGGCATCCGGTAAAGATCTGTCCTACTTCGACCAGACTAAGAACGAGCGCTGGGTTCCCTGGGTGATCGAGCCCGCCGCTGGTCTGACCCGCTCGCTGATGGCGTTTTTGGTCGACGCGTACGTCGAAGAAGAAGTTCCAAACGCCAAGGGCGGCGTCGACAAGCGCACCGTACTCAAGCTCGACCCGCGCCTGTCGCCGGTCAAGGCCGCGATTCTGCCACTGTCACGCAATGAGCGACTGTCGCCGATGGCACGCGAGCTCGCCGCGAGCCTGCGCCAGCTCTGGAACGTCGACTTTGATGACGCCGGCGCGATCGGCCGACGCTACCGCCGTCAAGACGAGATCGGCACCCCGTTCTGCATCACGGTCGACTTCGACTCCCTCGACGACCAGGCCGTCACCGTGCGCGACCGCGACACCATGGCGCAGGAGCGCGTGCCGCTCGCCGAGCTCGAGGCCTATCTGGCTGTGCGTCTGCGCGGTGCCTAGCCTTTAAGTGGATGCCGAGATCGATCACGTTGGTCCGTGGCGATCTCGGCGGCCTCGATCAGCGGGTTGGGTACGTCGAACCGGTAAATTTCACGACGCGCCGTAATTTGGGCGACACCGGCACGGCGTGTCGGGATTTTACCGGTGTTGCGTACGCACCGCACGCCGACCTGTTGGCGGGCCTTGATGTGGAGCTGCGGGACCCGCATCCGCCTGCTCTCTTGCTCCTGGCGAACGGTCTCATTGCCACTGTAAAACAGTGCCGGTGCCGGCTCGCCTACCACGGAGCTGACCCTGGCCAGCAGCCTCATTGCCGCCGCCACCAGCTCGCCCGTCTCAGCGCTGACCGTGCCAGAACTGTGTAATGCGCTCGATCGGGCGGGTCTGCGCCCGACGGATGCCTGGCGTCTGGTCATCGTGCAGTTGGCGGGCGATACCGCGCTGCAAGAGCGAATCCGCGCCTCGGTCGCGCACCGCAGCCACGCCGCGCCCGGCTGGGTGCTGCGTTTCGATCAGGTGCGGCCCGACCGCTCCACCGAGCTGCACCACGTGTTGCGTGACGGATACAAGGTTGTCATCGGGGTGCTCCTGCCGGGCAACCGCGACCTCGACATCGTCGTGGACATCAACCACAACATGGGCACGATCGTGAAGGACACCTGTGTCTTCGGTGTGCCGTTGCGTGAGGTCTTGTGAGCTGGGGCGAGGGCCGCTCAGGGACTGGTGCACGGTGACTCCGAGACTCACGATCTTTCACTCGCTGATGCTCGGGCACGCGTGAACCCCGTGCTGGCCCGCACCGCCGGGCTCGAGGCGTCGATCGATTTCGAGCTGTTGTCGAAGTGCCTGCCGCTCGTGGAGTGGATCGTTTCAGTGCTGCCGGAGGGGGGCGCCGATGACCGGCCAGCGGAATGGTCAGACGAGCAACTCGAGCAACTGCGCGCGGACTTCTTTGCGTCGCCGCGCGACGACGACGCCCATCGACTGCTGTTCGAGTCGATTCTCGCGTTCGGCACTCAGCAAGGACTCGATGACCCGGTGCGTTGGAGCGCGGTTGTGGTCGAGGTGCTGCTGATCGACTGGCTCCCGTCGACCCTGACGGAGTCGGCTGATTATCTGGTCAAGGCGCCGGAGCTGGGGCGCGCCGTCGTGCGGTCTGCGCATGCCGAGCGCGGCACCCGCCAGTCGAGGCGCGGAACCCGCTGGTCGATGCGCGATGCGCGAGGCGCGAGGCACGAGCGATCGAGACTCGCGAAGGAGCTCGATCGCTCGCAAGCTCGCGCCTCGATCAAGGAGCCCCGCTGGTCGAGCATGCCGGTCGCCATCGGACTGCGCGAGACAGTCTCGAAAACCGCGGCGCGGGCATCCGTCGGGCAGACTGTAGAGCATGAAAGCTGTCTATTTTGAAGAGTTCGGCGTTCTTCCGGTGCTGCGCGAGGTGCCAGAGCCGCAGTTGAGTGCGGCGGGCGTGATCGTGCGGGTGGAGGCGACCGGACTCTGCCGCAGCGACTGGCACGGCTGGCTGGGCCATGACTCCGACATCGCGTTGCCGCACGTTCCCGGCCATGAACTGGTCGGTGTCATCGATGAGGTCGGGCCGCTGGTGCGCCGGTTCCGCGTCGGGCAGCGGGTGACCGTGCCGTTCGTCTGCGCCTGCGGTGAGTGCCCGGAGTGCGACGCTGGCAATGGCCAAGTCTGCCGCAACCAGACCCAGCCCGGATCCACCCACTGGGGCTCCTACGCCGAGCGCGTCGCGCTGCACAACGCCGACGTGAACCTGATCGCCATCCCCGACGACCTTGACGCCGGTGCTGCCGCGCTGCTCGGATGCCGATTCGCCACGTCGTACCGCGGCCTCGTGCACCAGGCCTCTTTGCAAGCTGGCGAAATCCTCGTGGTTGTTGGCTGCGGCGGGGTCGGCCTGAGCGCGGTCATGATCGGGCAGGCTCTCGGCGCCACGGTCATCGCCGTCGACATCAGTTCCGCCGCGCTCGACGCGGCCACTCGGGTGGGCGCCGCGCACGTGGTCAACTCATTCGGGCTGGACGACGCGGAGGTTGTCAGGCGCATTCGGGCGCTTACCCCAGAAGGCGCGCAGGTGAGTCTCGAGGCGCTTGGCCGGGAGAATACGGTGGCCATCGGCATCCGTTCCCTGGCGATTCGCGGGCGGCACGTGCAGATCGGCCTGCTGGCCGACGACCCACGGATGCCGCTGGGCACGGTGATCGCGAGGGAACTGACCGTGCTCGGTAGCCATGGCATGCCCGCCCACGACTATCCGGCGCTGCTGGAGCTGGTATTGAGCGGCCGGCTGCGCCCGGGGGACCTGATCAGTCGGCGAATCAGCCTCGCTGAAGCGCCGGAGGCCCTCGCTGCAATGTCATCGCCTGGGGCGCCCGCCGGAGTCACCTTGATTGAGGTCGACAGCCCGATGTGACGCCCGCGAGTGGCGGCCTGTCGCCGCACGACCAGTCTCGGCGCGCGAGTCGCCATCTTTGGCCCCTTGAGAGCTCCCCCGAGGGGCCAAAGGTGGCATCTCGCGAAAACCAAGGGGCCAAAGGTGGCATCGCGCTCTGATGGCCCGGATCGAACGGATGGGCGCTGATCGCCCTAACGGCATTGAGGCCGCCGCCGAAGCGGCTGACCGGGAGCGAGTTGGCCGAGCGACCTAGGAGGCGAGCGCCTCGACGCCGCCGGCATTCGCTGCACTGGCGTCGGGCAGCGTCACGTCGATGCCGAACAGGGCGTCGAGGCCGGTGAGATACGAGTCCTGCTCGCCGGCGCGAGCGAGTTCGCGGGCGCGCACCATGGGGGTGTGCAGCAGCACGCCGGCCAGGTGGCGCAGTGCCGACTCGGTCGCCTCACTGGAGTCGCCGCGGCGGCGGGCCCGGGCAATTTCGGCGTCGCGCAGCTCGAATACGTAGTTGCGCAGGGCGACGACGGCCGGGGTGAGGCTTTGTTCCTCGGCCACGTCGGAGAATTTACGCGCGGCCTTGCCGACGATTTCGCGCGCCTCGGTCGTCGCGTTGAGCTCTTCGAGCGGCGCGTGGATGCTGATGGTTTCGAGATCAAGCAGCTCAACACCGGGCACCTGGGTCACATCGGGCGCGACGTTGCGGGGCAGGCCGAGGTCGATGATGAGCTGGGGCGGCGCCTCGGGGCCGACGTCAGCCGGGCAGCTCCGGGCCGGAGCGTCGGCGGTGGCACCCGAAAGGGCAAACGGGTCCTCGCCAATTTCGGCGCGGCCGCGGGTGATCAGTGCAGCGTCGATGACGTGGTCATCGCGCAGGGTGCAGGTGACGACGACGTCGGCGCGGGCCACCTCGGCGGCAAAATCGTCTAAAGAAACGGCTTCGATGTCGTGCGAGTTAGCGAAACCGACGGCGCGTCCGGACGGCGAATAAACGCGCACGTTCTCGGCTCCGCGGTCGCGCAGGGCTGCGAGGGAGGCCCCAGCATAGCGGCCGGTTCCGACCAGGAGCACGCGAGCTTTTGACCAATCACTGACCCGGCTCTCGGCCAGTTCGAGGGCAAGGCGCACGATGGAGCGTCCGGCCGAGCCAATGCCCGTGCGGTTCTTGACGCCGCGAGAGGTTTGAGAGGCGCGCTGAAACAGGCGCTCAAGTTCGGGGCTCGTTGTACCGTCGGCCCGAGCCTGTTCGAGTGCGCGGCGCACCTGGCCGGCAATTTCAACCTCGCCGACGACGACGGATTCGAGGCCGCTGGTCACGGCGAACAGGTGCTCGGCGACTCCATTACCGTGCACGAGGGTGAGATTGTCGCGCAGAGTGTCTTCGTCAAGGCCGGTACTCACGCTCACGGCTTCGATCGCCGCGTAGACCGCGGGCAGCGGCGAGACGCCGTATGGCTGATCGAGGTCGAGGTAAGCCTCGAAGCGGTTGCAGGTCGCGACAACGACGGCACCGCTGAGCGGCTCGTGTTGCTGTACCATGCGACTGGCCGACGAGCCCCCGCCCACAGACAATTTCTCCAGCACATCGAAGGTGGAGTTTTTATGACTGGCGGACAAAAGAATAAGCACTCCGCAATTCTACGACTCAATGCTGTACGCTCTCGGCGCACACCGTCAGGGATATTTGAGAGAATGGGCGGGATGATCCTCGACGCGCAGCATCCACTCTCCTCCGGCCTCACCGCCGATTCCAGCCTGATTCAGGCCTATCAGGGCGTTCGGCCCGCGACGACCCCGGTGTGGTTCATGCGCCAGGCCGGGCGATCACTGCCCGAATATCGCGAACTGCGCGTCGGCACACGCATGCTCGACGTCTGCCTCGACCCCGAGTTGGCCAGCGAAATCTCGCTGCAGCCGGTGCGTCGACACAGCGTCGACGCCGGAATTTTCTTCAGCGACATCGTCGTACCGCTCAAGCTCGTCGGTGTTGACGTGACGATCGTGGCCGGCAAGGGTCCGGTTCTCGGCAAAGCTGTACGCACGTCAGCGGATGTCGACGAGCTCACCGCCCTCGACCCGGCCAGCCTCGACGACGCGCTCGCTCCAATCAGGGACGCCGTCTCTCGCGCGGTATCCCAGCTTGGATCGACCCCGCTGATCGGATTCGCCGGCGCGCCATTCACCCTCGCCGCGTACCTGGTCGAGGGCGGTCCGTCCAAGGATCACATCCACGCCCGCACGCTCATGCATGCCGAGCCCGAGGCCTGGGCCCGGCTCATGGCCTGGACCGCCGATGTCACCGGCCGGTTCCTGCGCGCCCAGGTGCTCGCCGGCGCGAGCGCTGCCCAACTGTTTGACTCGTGGGCCGGAGCCCTCTCTTTGGCCGACTATGCGACATCCGTTGCACCAGCGTCCGCGGCGGCGATCGCGCACGTGCGCGACCTCACTTATAACGCCAGAACCGACGGCACCAGTGACGTCGACCGCAACGTGCCGATCGTGCACTTCGGCGTGGGAACCGGCGAACTGCTCAAAGAAATGCACAACATCGGCGCCGACGTCGTGGGCGTGGATTACCGGGTGCCGCTCGACGAGGCAAATCGCCGGCTCGGCGGCGCCGTTCCGGTGCAGGGCAACGTCGATCCGGCCCTACTGGCCGCGCCGTGGCCCGTGCTCGAAGCGCACGTGCGCGACGTGCTCGAACGCGGCCGCAGCGCGCCCTCGCACGTGCTCAACCTCGGCCACGGCGTTCCGCCCGACACCGACCCCGACGTGCTCACCCGACTGGTCAGCCTCGTGCACGACGTGAGCGCGGCCGAGTAGGAGCAGTGTCATGATCGATGTTCTCGTCATCGGCGGGGGAGTGGCCGGCCTGGTCGCCGCCCGCGAATGCGCTCAGGTCGGCCTGAGTGTCACGATTATTGAAACAACGGATGCGCTCGGCGGCCCGGTCGCCGGCCACGTTCTCGACGGACTCACCCTCGACAGCGGCGCCGAGAGCTTCGCCGTGCGCGGAGGCACGGTCGCGGCATTTATCGATGATCTCGGGCTGACCAACCAGGTCGTCGCCCCCAACGTCGCCGGAGCCTGGCTGCACCTGCCAGCTCTGGCTGCCGCAACGTCACGTGCCAGCGCGAGAAAGATCGCCACGGGGCAAGCTCTCGCCCGCTCCACAACACATGCCGCGGTCAGCGTCCCGCTGCCCAAGGCCGGCGTGCTCGGCATTCCCGGATCGCCGCTCGCCGACGACGTGCGCCGCGTCATCGGCTGGAAGGGGGCGCTCCGCGCCTACGGCGACCGGCTCATGCCCGTGCTCACAATCGGTCGCGAGCACAGTCTCGGCGACCTCGTGAAGAAGCGCATGGGTCAGCGCGTGCTCGACCGTCTGGTCGAGCCCGTCGCCTCCGGTGTCTACACGACGAGCGCCGTCGACCTCGAAATCGACGTCGTCGCCCCCGGGCTCAACCGCGCCCTCACCACGGCCGGCTCCCTCTCCGGCGCGGTCTCGGCGCTTCGCGTCGGCGCCCCGGCCGGCTCCAACGTTGGCGGACTGCTCGGCGGAATGGCCAGCCTGCCCGCCGCCATTGCGGCCTCCCTCGATCGCCACAACGTGACCATTCTGACCGGAACCACAGCCACAGCCCTAGCCCGTTCCGGCACCGACGAAGCACCGACCTGGGCCGTCACCACCACCCGCCAAGCGGATGCCGCCCCCAGCGGCTCGCCCGACGCATCCGCTGTGTCCACCGACAGCACCGCGCCGACCGACAGCACCGCGCCGACCGACAGCGCCGCGCCGACCGACAGCACCCTCATCGCGCGCTACGTCATCATTGCCACCCAGGGCGCGCAGGCCCTGCGGCTGGTCAACCCGCTCGGCGCCCAGTTCGACGCGCTCGCCGAACTCGACTGGCCAGAGCCGACCGCCGTCACGCTCACCACGCTCGTGCTCGACGCGCCAGCCCTCGACGCCCACCCGCGCGGAACTGGCGTGCTCGTCTCAGCGGATGCTCCCGACGTCACCGCCAAGGCGCTCACCCACGTCACCGCCAAGTGGGCCTGGGTGGCCGAAGCGGCCGGCCCTGGCCGCCACGTTGTGCGACTCTCCTACGGTCGGGCTGGCCAGCCCAATCCGACCGACGACCTGAGCGACGGCGAGTTGCAAGCCCTCGCGCTGCACGACGCGTCCGCGCTGCTCGGTGTGCAGCTGCCCGCCAGCTCGGTGCGCGCCTTCGCTCGCACGGAGTGGCGCGACGCCCTGTCGCCGGCCACGCTCGGCGCGCCCGGGCGCACGCACCGGGTGCGGGAGGCCGTTGCCCAGGCTCCGGCGCTGGAGATCACCGGTGCCTGGCTGGCCGGAACCGGCCTCGCCTCCGTCATTCCGCACGCGCTCGAAGCTGGCGACCGCATCCGCCACGCTGCCCTCGGCCTCACCATCACCGCACCAGACACGTAGTCGCGTCCCGAACCGCGGAAGTTCGTGGGCAAAACCGCGAAATCAGCCCAAAGCGGGCCGGTTTCGACTAAGTGTCCGCAGTTCTGCACGGGCCCTCTCGTTCACGCTCGGTATTGACTCGAGCGTGCGTCCTGCCCCGGTGTTGCCCGCGCCGAAGGGCCGGCCTAGATCACGCCCCATGCCAGCTCGCAACCGGGCTCGTCGAGGAACCAGGCGTGGGTTCCGGAAGCCAAGTCTTTGAGTCGCCGTTTGGCAGGGCCTGAGTTTCGTGACACGAACGCCGTGAGGAATCGACAGTGATTCGCCGGAATTCCCTGGGAGAGTGCCCATTCGAGGAGCGCAGCCTTGCGGGGCTCATCGATAGGGCCGTCAGTGGCGACCGCCTCAACGATCCAAAATTGGAGAGGCTCAGTTCCAGAATCGGCCAGGAGCGCATCGGGAAGGAGCTTGGCCACATCGAGATGAATGCCAGCGGCAGCCATCCCCTCCCGATCGAGCATCGCCATTTTCGTACCGGGCTCTGAAATAGAAATAACGATCGGCGAACGAAGACGTTGGGGCGCCCACTGTTCGACGACGCCCTTCAATATCAGTGACGCAGTGCCCGGTTCCAGCCGCCGACTCTCGCCGGTTGGAAGTCGAACATCAATCGCGTGTTCGGCTTGAGCCATCCTTCGCACCCCGGCAGACTTGAGTCGGCCGGAAGCGCTGGTGTACTGGGCGATCCAGTCGGCGATGGCGGCGTAGAGCGCGTCGCCTTCGAGGGTGGGATTGAAAAGCGTCGCAAACGGTCGGGTCAGTATCCAGCGCGGATGGGGGCTTGAGGTCTTGACACCCGGGCGATCGGCAACGGCGCCGAGCGCCCTCCAGCCGGGAAGGGTCTCGTCCCGTAGTGTCTCTCGGGTGTTCTCGCGGTACCACGCAGAAGCCTGAATGTTCCATCGAGCCATGAGTTCGGTTACCGATGCGTTCGCCTTCGGGCCCAAGGCCGCCCGCAGATATTCATGCCGCTCTGCCTCGGCGGTGCGGCCGGTCAGCACGACATCGCGCAGCCAGAGCACTGTGCTGGGTCGGATGTACCGTTGATCTTCGGCCGTCAACTCGGGGTTCTGAACGGCACCGACGTAGATCATGGCTGCAATCGCGGTGGCTGCCAGCGGATTTGAGAGCGACGTATCAAACGCCATCCTGGGGAAAATGAGTTCGAGGCGTTCAGCGCATAGTTCGCGCGAAACGATGGGGAGCCACCCGCTCATTCCATCCCGACGATGCGATAGGCCTGTTCCACAGCATCCACCAGCTCGTCACCGTCCAAATTCTCCCACGATGCCAGAACAGCGGGAGCTGGCATCGGCAGTGATGCCAGCTCATAGGAGCTGACGGCGACGGAACCCGAAATGCACCGCATCAGACGATCAAACGTGGGCGTAGCCAGCACGCGCGCCAATGTGGTCCGTGAAATCAGAGGTGCTTGCAGCGTCGGCCTCAGCACGTTGACGTGATTCTCGATGATGACAGAGCCGCCGAGCTCGGTGAGAACGCTTGGCGAAAGGTCAACAGCCACGAGTCGGCGCACCTGCTCCGGTGACGTCGTACGTTGAACGAGTACCGCGGGTTCCCCGAGCACCATGACGGTGCTGTCGCTGGGCAGGGAGGTAGCGAGATATCTCTTGTCATCACGAGCGCTGTCGCGGTGGATCGTTCCGCCATCGATATCTGCAGCCCAGATGATCCGCAGCCGACCCGTGCCTGGTAGCGCGTGCAGATCGTGCTTACGGCGGTTCCAGACGAGTGGGCCTGTCGAAGCGTGCCATCCGCAAGCGGACAGGGTGAGCGGAAGAGCGGATGCCGCGGCGGCCAGCGCGGCGTCGGACGATTCGCGAGGTATCAGCCAGGGGCGGGAACCTCGAGGAGAGGGGACTGTCGCGACGGCCGTGATCGTTCCATTCGAACGAGCGACATCCACCCACTGGGATCGCTGTCGGGCGAAAACAGCTAGGCACGTTTCCTGAATCACACCGTTGAAAACACCGGCCCGATCCTGTACAAAGGTCAGGCTCCGCAGGGGGGCCTGATCTGCCAGATGCTCGCGGAGCTTGTGAAAGTACAGGCCGGCCGAAAAGCTCGTCGGCACGAGAGCGGCGAGGACACCATCGTCGGTAAGACCGGCCGCGCCCGCCGCCATGAACAACCCGTACAAATTTGCATGCCCGTACAGCGTTTCGCTAAAACGTGACCGCGTCGCGTCGTCGAGTTTGAGGCGCCCGTATGGCGGATTCATGATCGAGACAAGGGCTGCCGGGTATAGAGGAGCGAGGCCGTCGCCAACAACCGCGAGAACGGGAACGGGGCGGCGAAGGTTTTCTGGGATGCGGGCGAGTGTCGGCAAGACCTCGGCAGCTAACACCACGTTTGCCAGGTAGACCGCCCACGGATCTTGGTCGATTCCTTGAATGTGATTGGCGAGCTGCGCGAGCGTGATCGAAGGATCGGTCGAGTAACTCGCGCGCAGGTGCTCGCGTAGGACGGGTAAAAGGAGTGCGCCTGCGCCGCAGGCGGGGTCGCGCACGAGGCCAGGAAGCTGATGATCGTCGGATGTCCAACCGAGAGCTTCCCGTGCCATGCGCCAGAGGCGATCGGCGAGGATCTCTGGCGTGTAGTGCCGACCGTGCTCGGATCGCGTGCGTGGACTGAGGGATTCAACATAGGCCTGACCGAGGGTATGGCCAGAATGAACGAGCGCGGCGCCCGCATCACAGCGCCCCAAACTCAACGGAAGAGGCGGGATTGCTGACATCGCCGTGCGCACGTCGAGCCACACGCCGTTCAGCCCGGCGGCGGCAGCGCGGTGCGCCCACCATTCGGGTATTGCGGCGAGAACGGCGGTAGTGCGGATGCTTGCAGTGCGGGAGCTGGGAGTCGAATCGTGGACGGCAAAAGCGGGCTCTATGAGTACCGTTTCCTCTGCCATCGCCATAGGGTTTACGATACCGTGAGCCACCGACACGATGCAGCACAGAGATTCGAGTGGAGGATGATTTTCGGCTGAGCGGCGGGCAGCCCACGCCCTGAAACTGTGCCTTTCCTGTATTGACACAAGCGGGCCCGGACTTGCCCGGCGAGACCCGATAGCGAAACGGCGAACCGGGTTAGTCTGGGGAGACCTTAGGAAAGTGGAGACACAATGCGCGGAAAGCTTCTGTTCATCACTGGCGGACTCGTCGGCTACGTGCTCGGTGCCCGGGCCGGCCGCAAGCGCTACGACCAGATCGCTGCCGCCGCGAACGATCTCTGGAACGCCAAGCCCGTGCAGCGTCGGGTGACCGAGGTGCGCGACGCAGCTCTCGAACTGGTCGGCGACGTTCCCGTCACGCTCTTCAAAGTCGGCAAGAAGGCCGTCAATCAGGCCGTCGCCAAGAAAAAGGCGGCAACGACAGTGAAAGCGGATGCCCCAGCGACGCCGAAGGCTGCCGCCCCAACGACCCCGAAGCCCACCCCAACGGCCAAGCCGGCGGCGGACGCCGATGATTCCCTGGCGAGCTAACTGCGAACCAGCTCCAAGAATACAGACACCCACCGACACCCGAACGTAGGGAAGGCAATCCGTGACTAGCAGTGGATTCAACCCGAAGAGCAAGCGCCCCTTGTTCGCCCTGATCGGGGAGCTGCCCGGCCAGATCAGCGCCCTCGTCAAAGCCGAACTAGACGCCTTTAAGGCCGAGCTCGCCGCCAAGGCCAAGAATTTCGGGATCGGCGCCGCCGTGTTCATCGTGGCCGGGGCTTTCCTCTTTTTCGCACTCGGGGTGCTCGTCGCCCTCGCAGTGATCTTGCTCGCCCTCGTGCTGCCACTCTGGCTGGCCACGCTTATCGTGCTGGTCGCGTTGCTGCTGATCGCCGCCGTGCTCGTGCTCATCGGCGTGAACCGGGTGAAGGCGGCCACTAAACCCGACCCAGATGGCATGCACGCGAGCATCCGTCACGATGTTGATGCCTTCAAGGGAGTTGGCGAATATGACCACAAATGACCTGCGTGCCGAAGCGCGGAACGCCCGCGCCGAACTCGCGTCCACGCTAGACGCGATCGAATATAAGCTCAATCTGCCCAAGCAGCTGCGCATCACACGGCGTCGCGTGACCCACGCGCTGCGCCAGCTGGGCGAGGACAGCCCGGCCGCCCTCGTTGGTATTGCCCTCGGTGCGGCCACGGTGGTCGGCGTTATCGTCTGGTTCGGGGCATCTGCCGTCGTCAAGAATCGCTAGTTCACAGAAACCGGGCACTCCTTTTGGTGCCGGGGGCAATTCAGAGCAGACTAGAGCTATGACTCACCCGGCTGCCGGAGAGGCAGTACCCAACGTTCACCCCGCCACCCCCACCGATACCGAGGTACCCGCGGCTTCGCCGCAAGGGTTCACTCTCTTTACCGTGTTGCGAAAAGACCCGCACAACCCCGATGACCTCGATGGCCGTGATGTTCCTCACGCTGTGAATGAGCTCGACGATGTGGTGGCCCTCATCGAAGCCGAGGGCGTCACCGTTCGCGGCTTCTACGACGTTTCCGGCCTGAAGGCCGATGCCGACGTCATGATCTGGACGCACGCGCCCGAGGCCGAGACTCTGCAGTGGGCCAATCGTGAACTGCGTCGCAGTCGCCTGCTCAAGAGTCTGCTACCCACCTGGAACGCCATGGGCGTGCACCGCGACGCCGAGTTCAACAAGAGCCACGTACCCGCCTTCTTGCGCGGAGTGGAGCCGAAGGGGTGGCTCACCATCTACCCCTTCGTTCGCAGCTATGAGTGGTACCTGCTGCCCGACGCCGAGCGCAGCAAGATGTTGGCAGACCACGGCCGCAAGGGCGCTGCCTACCGCGGAGCCCTCGCCAACACGGTTTCGGCCTTCGCCCTCGGCGACTACGAGTGGCTACTGCCGATCGAGAGCGACGAGCTCACCGAGCTCGTCGACCTCATGCGCGGCCTGCGCGAGACCGAAGCCCGCCTCCACGTGCGCGAAGAGGTTCCGTTCTACACTGGACGCCGCATCTCCAGCGCCGAGCTCGTCGAGGTTCTGCAGTAATGACCCACTACGACGCCGTTCTGTTGGCCGGATTCGGCGGTCCAGAAGGCCAGGACGACGTGATTCCGTTTCTGCGCAACGTAACGGGTGGTCGCGGCATCCCAGAAGCGCGCCTCGAAGAGGTCGCCACCCACTACCGCCACTTCGGCGGCGTCAGCCCGATCAACGATCAGAACCGCGTGCTGAAGGCCGCCCTGCAGGTC
The DNA here is from genome assembly GCF_002929535.1 of Cryobacterium sp. Y11. GTDB lineage: Bacteria > Actinomycetota > Actinomycetes > Actinomycetales > Microbacteriaceae > Cryobacterium. Next base: position 153,560 of record NZ_PJJO01000054.1, on the reverse strand, counting down.
GAACTGACCCGTCGCGGCCTCGACCTGCCGGTGATCTGGGGCAACCGCAACTGGGCGCCGTATCTCCGCGACACCATCTCCGACGCCCATGATGCCGGCCACAATCGTCTGCTCGCCATCGCGACCAGCGCCTACAGCTCGTACAGCGGATGCCGCCAGTACCGCGAGGACTTCGCCGCGGCCCTAACCGAAACGGGCCTAAACGACACGGTCCACATCGACAAGATCCGCCAGTTCTTTGACCACCCGGGCTTCGTCACGCCCTTTATCACCGGTGTGACCCAGGGCTTGAAAGACGTCGTGGAGGCCATTCCCGGCATCAACGTTGACACGGAGGTCGAGATCCTGTTCTCGACCCACTCCATTCCGATGACGGATGCCAGCAAGAGCGGCCCGGCCGAGCGTGGCTTCGGCGAGGGTGGCGCCTACGAGGCGCAGCACCGCGCCGTCGCGCAGGTCGTGATGGACTCCCTGGTCGAGCCGGTAGACGGCCAGGCGAAGTTGAAGACCCAGTGGCAGCTCGTCTACCAGTCCCGCAGCGGCCCGCCCAGCATGCCGTGGCTCGAACCCGACATCAACGATGCGATCGCCCTGCTGCCGGAGCGAGGCATCCGCGCCGTGATCATTGTGCCGCTCGGTTTTGTGAGCGACCACATGGAGGTCATGTGGGACCTCGACAACGAGGCCATGGAAACCAGCGCGAAGTTCGGCATTCACGCCGTGCGCGTGCCGACCCCCGGTGTCTCGCCCGATTTCGTGAGCGGTCTCGTCGACCTGATCGAGGAACGCCTGAACGACACCCCCGACGAAGACCGTCCGGCCGCAACCAACCTCGGCCCCTGGTACGACATCTGTCGCCCCGGCTGCTGCGAAAATGTGCGCCTCGGCTTCAAGCCGGCCGTCGCTGGGATGGCACCGTGACCGTTATTCGCGTGGGCACGCGCGCGAGCGCCTTGGCCCTCGCGCAGACCCAAACCATCGTGAACCGCATTGCGGCCTCGGCCGGAGTCGAGGTCGAAGTCGTGCGCGTCACGACACACGGTGACACCTCCACCGAGTCGCTCTCGAGCCTCGGTGGCACCGGTGTGTTCGCGAGTGCCCTGCGCGAGGCCCTGCTGAACGATGAGTGTGACGTCGTTGTGCATTCGTTCAAAGACTTGCCGACCGAACCGCACCAGGGCCTTCGCATTGGCGCAGTACCCAAACGAGCGGATGCCCGCGACGTGCTGGTTGCGCGCGCCGGTTTCACCCTGGACACCCTGCCGGAGGGCGCCCGCGTCGGCACCGGTTCACCGCGCCGCGTCGCCCAGTTGCGGGAGCGTCGCCCGGATTTGACCGTCGTTGACATTCGCGGCAACATCGACACCCGCATCGGGCGCGTCGCCGAGGGCGATCTCGACGCCGTCGTGCTCGCGGCTGCGGGGCTTGGCCGCCTCGGCCGTCTGGATTCCCTCGGCCCCGAGTTTCTGGAGCTGTCGGCCTGGCCGAGTGCTCCCGGCCAGGGTGCGCTGGCGATCGAGGTGCGGGACGGCAAGCCGGAACGTCTGCTCGGTCTGGCACTCGCCGCCATGAACCACGCCTCCACTCAGGCAACGACAACCGCCGAACGCACCGTGTTGGCGCGCCTCGAAGCTGGCTGCGCCGCGCCGGTCGGTGCCACAGCAGTGGTCGATGATGGTCTGCTCTTTCTCACCGCGACCGTGTACAGCCCTGATGGCTCCCGCAAGGTCACCAGTTCACACGCGGCGACTCCCGATTCCCATTCCGCACCCCATCTCGTGGAAGCCGCGCTCGACGTGGCCGAACGAGTGTCCATAGATCTTCTGGCCGGTGGCGCGGCCGAGTTCGCTCCGTTGAAAGTGACCACGTGATCAATCGACTGACCAAGCCCCTCGCAGGCTGGCGCGTTCTCGTTCCGCGCGGCGGCCCCTGGGGCGACCAGGTGGCAGCGAACCTGCGGGCCAAGGGCGCGCACCCGATCGTTGCACCGATGATCAACTTCGCTGCCACCGACGACGCCCCGGCCCTCGACGCGGCCCTGCAGCGCCTTGCCGCGGGCGACTTCGACTGGATGACCATCACGAGCGCTACTACCGTCGACGTTCTGTCGTCGCACCGCGCCGTCGTCGCGCCCGGAACTCGAATCGCTGCGGTCGGCGAGACCACCGCGGCGGCGCTCATCGCAGCCGGTTACCACGTCGATATCGTGCCCTCTGAGGACAACTCCGCCCGCGGACTGTTGGAAGAATGGGAAACCGCGACCGCCGGCGTTATTCCGCTCCGAGTGCTCACCCTGCGGAGTGAGATCGCCAAGCCGCTGCTCACCGAGGGGCTGCGCCGCATTGGCCACGACGTGGAATCGGTCGTCGCCTACCGCACCATCGGTGTTCCGGTCAGTGACCAGGTCGTCGCCGACGTCAAGGCCGGACTCGTGCACGCCGTTCTCGTCACGAGTGGCAGCGTGGCGCGTCAGGTGCGCGAGCAGTTCGGGGATATCCCCGAACGCACGCTCGTGGCCTGCATCGGACCGCAGACTGCCAGAGACTCCCGGGCCCTCGGACTGCGCGTCGACGTTGTCGCCTCGGCGCGCAGCGCCGAGTCCCTCATCGATGCGCTCGTCGATGCCGCGCTCGAGGGAAGCGCTTCGGCAATCTGAGACGCCGCGATGACTGGCTGCGGCATCCGCTTATTCGATCGGGCAGGTAACGAGCAGATAACGAAATGCACAGCCGAGCGGCGTAGGGTACAAGGGTGACCAAACCCGTTATCCGCCCACGACGCCTGCGCACTAGCGGCGCACTCCGTCGCCTGGCCAGTGAAATTCGTGTCCACCCGGCCGAGCTCGTGCTCCCCATGTTCGTGCATGAGGGCGACGCGCAGCGTGCGATCAGCTCGATGCCCGGTGTCGTGCAGCACAGCATCGATAGTGCCCGACGTGCCGTGGTCGAAGCGGCCGAAGCAGGCATCGGCGGCGTGATGCTGTTCGGGGTGCCGGAGGTGCGCGATGCAATCGGAACCGGTGCGACCGACCCCAACGGCATTCTCAACCTGGCCACCCGCGCCCTGGCCTCTGAGATCGGTGATGCGCTCGTGGTGCAGACCGACCTGTGCCTCGACGAATTCACCGACCACGGGCACTGCGGCGTGCTCGCCGCCGACGGCCACGTCGACAACGATGCAACTCTCGAACGCTACCGTGACATGGCGCTGGCCCAGGCTAACGCCGGCTCAGCGCTGCTCGGCCTCTCCGGCATGATGGACGGCCAGGTAGCAGCCGTGCGCGAAACCCTCGACGCTAACGGCTTCGAAGACACCGCAGTGCTGGCGTACTCGGCCAAGTATGCCTCCGCCTTCTACGGCCCGTTCCGGGAGGCCGTCGCCTCAACCCTGGTCGGCGACCGCCGAACCTACCAGCTCGACCCGGCCAACCGTCGTGAGGGCGTGCGCGAAGCCCGGCTCGACATCGCTGAGGGCGCCGACATCGTCATGGTCAAACCGGCCGGCAGCTACCTCGACGTACTCGCCGAGGTCGCCGCTCTGAGTAATATTCCAGTTTGGGCATATCAAGTCTCCGGCGAATACGCGATGATCGAAGCCGCAGCTGCGCAGGGCTGGATTGACCGCCGGCGTGCCGTCGAAGAGTCGGTGCTCAGCATCCGTCGCGCCGGCGCCGACGCTGTACTTACCTATTGGGCCGTTGAACTGGCCACCTGGCTCACAAAGGAGCAAGCATGACCGACGCGCTACGGGCCGACGAAATTCCGCCTACAGTCGAACGCACCCACAACGACGAGCTGTTCGACCGCGCCCGTCGCGTCATCCCCGGCGGGGTCAACTCTCCGGTACGGGCGTTCGGATCGGTCGGTGGTACCCCGCTCTTCTTGGTGAAGGCTGCCGGTGCTTACGTCACCGACTCCGACGGGCGCGAATATGTCGATCTGGTGAATTCGTGGGGACCGGCGATTCTCGGGCACGCGCATCCCGAGGTGATCAAGGCCGTTCAGGATGCCGCAGCTCTCGGTTTGTCCTTTGGCGCCTCAACGCCCGCCGAGACTGAATTGGCCGAACTGGTCGCTGCGCGGGTTGGCGCTGTCGAAAAGCTGCGCCTCGTTTCTACCGGTACCGAAGCCACCATGACCGCCATTCGGCTGGCCCGCGGTTTTACCGGTCGGGACCTGCTGATCAAGTTCGCCGGGCACTACCACGGTCATTCCGACGGGTTGCTGGCCCAGGCCGGTTCCGGCCTCGCGACCCTCGCCCTGCCCGGTTCGGCCGGCGTCACCGCGGCGACCGCCGCGCAGACTCTGGTGCTGCCCTACAACGACCTCGCTGCCGTGCGGGCCGCCTTCGAGGCGCACCCCGGCCGTATTGCTGCCATCATCACCGAGGCCGCCGCTGCCAATATGGGCGTTGTCGCTCCCGATGCCGGCTTCAACGCGGCCCTGTCGGCGATTGCACACGCCAATGGCGCCTTGCTCATCCTCGACGAGGTGCTCACCGGTTTTCGGGTGAGCCGCTCTGGCTTCTGGGGCCTCGAGACGAGCAGCCTGGAGTCGGCCGGCGAGGAGTTTTACACGCCCGACCTGCTCACCTTCGGCAAGATCATCGGCGGTGGCCTGCCGGTTGCCGCGCTCGGTGGTCGGGCCGACGTGATGGACTTTCTCGCACCGTCCGGCCCGGTCTACCAGGCCGGAACGCTGTCGGGCAATCCGGTCGCAGTTGCGGCTGGCATCGCGACCCTCAACCTGCTCGACGAGAGCGTGTACGACCGGCTCAACGCGACCGCCATCATCCTCTCTGAAGCGGTTTCCGCCTCACTCGCCGCCGAGGGTGTCGCTCACCGGGTGCAGCGAGCTGGCAATCTGTTTAGCTTCGTGTTCGGCGACGAGGCGCAGGGTTCGGCCCCGCGTACCTACGCCGACGTGCAACGCCAGGAAACCTTTCGCTACGCCCCGTTCTTTCACGCCATGCTCGATGGCGGCGTGTCGCTGCCGCCCAGCGTGTTCGAGGCTTGGTTCGTCTCCGATGCGCACGATCAGAGCGCCATCGGGCGCATCTTTGAGGCGCTGCCCGCCGCGGCCAAGGCTGCGGCCGCCGCGACGCCGCAGCACTGATCGGCTTCGATTGGAGAGTTCCTGCGCTGAGACATTACCGCTTTGTTCGCGTCAGACAACGAGTTTTCGGCTTGGACCGGGCAGACTGGAACCATGGCTTCCCTGAGCGTGCATTCCGACCGGCTCGAGATCCACCTGACGCGCGCGGAACGAACGCTGGCGCTCCGACGCGAGTCGATCGTGGTGCAGCGGGAAAACATCCGGTCGGTGATTATCACCGAGGATCCGTGGATCTGGCTGCGCGGCATTCGCTCACCCGGATCGATGATTCCGCTCGTTCTGGCCGCCGGAACCTGGAAGTTTCACGGCGGCAAGGACTTCGTCTCGATCAAGCGTCACCGCGCGGCTGTGGTGATCGACCTCGTCGACGAGGAGTTCGCCCGCGTCATTCTCACCAGTCAGCACGCGGCCACCTTCGTCGACTCGCTCAAACTCCCCGCCTGAACGGTCGGGCAGCTGGAGCGGTCTCGTCGCTTGGGTATCGACTTCGAACTACGCTTGACGCCCCGTTTAGCAATGACTCACCACTCCGATTGCCGTTTAGCCGACTCCTGCCGCCCGGATGAGACATCTGAGCCTGGAGTGACGACTCGCAGCCCGGACCCAGCCAATCTGCGAGAATCACGTATGGATGCATTGCTTGTCACTGACAGCGTCGGACAGGGTGCAGCTGGGGATCTGGAAGTATCTCTGCGAATGCTCAGATACGTCGCGGCGAACCCAGAAACTCCCCGGCTGGTTCGGGTCTACCAGCCGAAGCCGACCGTTGCCTTCAGCCGACGCGAGAGCTTGCTCCCTGGATTCCCTGCTGCGGTGAGCGCTGCCGCCGACCACGGGTTTACGCCTGTGATTCGACCCGCCGGAGGACGAGCGGTTGCGTACGATCAATCATGCCTCGTCGTTGATCTTGTAAACGTTGAAGATGGTGCGTACGGAGGTCGTGATAACGAATATCACTTCAAGACGGTGGGGAATCAGTTCGCTGATGCCCTGCGAGAGTTGGGAGTGGATGCGCGGGTGGGTGCCGTACCGGGCGAATACTGCCCCGGAACCTACAGTGTCAATGCACGCGGCCAGGTAAAACTCGTGGGAACGGCGCAACGCGTGACCCGCGGCGCACGGCTCATGAGTGCCTCAATTCCCGTCGCTGAAACTGGTCCACTCATCGATGTACTGGTCGCGGTCAACCGTGAGTTCGACTTCGCGTGGAACGAACGCACATTCGGGTCGGTGCTTTCTGAAACGAGTGGAGTGACCACAGGCGATGTTACGGAGTCCATCGTTCGGGCGTTTATTGGTGATCGGAGCGGCGAAATTCAGTATCATCTCTTAGCGAATCGTGTGCAATCATGATCCGTAAATTACAAGGCGCCAGTTAGTACCAAGGCACGCGCGGTCCCTTCTCATCCGCAAGCCCGGTCAGGGTGGCCTTGAAAATGCAGCGCCACCAATTTTGCACGGCCACTTGGATATGGTCTGCGAAAAGGCAGAGGGGTCGAGTTCGACTTCGTGAACCAACCGCTGAGCCTCGTCGTCGGCTGCGAGTACATCTCGGCGGCGGGAACCTCTCTGGGTACGAACAACGGAATGGGAGTGTCCTATATTCGTGCGTTGCTGGAATCGAACGACATCCCTCATCCACCGCTGGAGGCAGTCCTCACCGCTATGGAGAACAAGGGCAAGGTGGGGCCGGACAGTTCAACGTCGGGCAACTCGGTGGGCGCCGCATGATCGATGTTAACTGGATCACGGACGAAGAGATCCTCGCGGGATGCAGCGGGTGCGCACGAATTGCGCATTGTCGACCCTGTCGGAGGCGCTCAGACCAGTCCAATCCCGGCGGCCGCATCCGTTGTCATCGTCTTCAAAGACGCAGACACTGACTCGATCGAGGCTCTCATTATCGAGCTAGACAGCGAGCTCAAGCGGGGGTGAGAACTTTCTGACCCGAGCGGGTGAACCACAAGTCCGTGGAACGCGTCTGGCCGTTGATCAAGAGCGTCGTGTCGCAACTGGGATAGGCACCTGCCGGCAACGCCGTGGAGCGAGGAGAACGGGGCGGTCCGCGACCAACGAGGTCTCGGACCGCCCCTGCCCGTAGGTGCACACAGTCCTTTCAATGTCCGCGCTCCGTGTCGGGTCGCTGGCCAGTGAAGGGACGAAGTTGGCCGACCCGGTCAAGGCGCCGCCTCAGCACCCCCCGAAATTACCTTAATACGCGGTCTCGGCGACCAGTGCTGGGTGGAATAAGCGGACTCCACCGGATGCTTTGGCCTGGTCGTCGTAGGCGGTGCCGCCGGGCGACGAAACAATCTCAAGCTGCATTCCCCACGGAGCCATGAAATAGCACCACGTGAGCCCCAAGTTGGGACCGGAATCATAGACGGTCGGCTCACCCAAGACCGTGACGTCGTTCTCTTTGAGGTAAGCGACGGCCGCGTAGATGTCGTCGACGTAGAACGCCAAGTGGTGTCCGCCAATGTCGCTATTCTTCGGTTGGATCGAGTTCTGATCAGGAGACTCGTACTCGAAGACCTCAAGGTTGCTCCCATTCCCTAGACGCAGATATCGAAACTCTTTGATGACGGCGCGCGGGTTGACCCGAAGGTGCTCGGTCATCCAGTCAGTGTCGTCGTTCCGGAAATCCGTTGCGGCAACGAAGAGCGTCTGAGCTCCGAGAATCTTCTCGAAGAAATTACACGCCTCGTTAATGTCGGGAACCGTGAAACCGATGTGTTCCATGCCGCGAATACCTGGGATTGCCATCATTAGCTCCTAGTCATGTTTCGTATTTGTATCAGAAGTAGCGGGTTATTTCCGGGCCACAGATGTTGCGAGCAATTCAGCAATTTCCGAGACGATCATCGAAAATGAGATTGCGCCCGGGTCAGCAGAGCCGACCGATCGCTCTGCCAGTACCCGCGCTCGCCCAATGAGCGGCACGAGCGCTGCTGTTGCCGCCGCTGCATCCCGAGACGTTTTGGCTGCTACCTTCCACGCATCGGTTGCGGACGCACCGTTCGCAACTGCCAACTCGAAGGCATCGGCAAACGGAACTTGGGCATCAACCATCGTTTTGTCACCGAGGGATGCGCCGCCGAGCTGAATAATGGAGGCGACGAATGCCCGGATCGCACGGGATTGAGCGGCCGCGTCCGGGGACGCATCATCGCCCAGCGCGTTACCGGCGGCGGTAAGTGCGGCGCCCCACAAAGCGCCTGACGCGCCACCGGCTTGTTCAGACCAACGATCGCCTGCACCCACAAGAGCAGTTTGTGCGCCGGCACCCTCTGATACCAGCCACTGAACAGCCTCAGCGGCGGCGTGAGATCCCCGAGTCATGCCTATACCGTGATCGCCATCGCCCGCGATTGCATCCAAGTCGCCGAGCATCTCGGCATTTTCGGCAATGAGATCTCTCACCCGACTGAGGCCTTCGGAGATGAGTGCGGCGGCCGTGCACGATTGGTCTCCTCCCCGCGTGTGTACTTTCAACGGCTCCGCTGCGGTGTTGAAGATGCGGTCAGCGGGCAGCTGATTCGCCGTCATGGGGAAACGCTGTACTGCTGGCGTGTCGCACGGCGCAAACCAATATTTTTCGATCTCATCGTCGAGCCAGATCAGCGAGAGTGATACCCCGCCCATGTCGAGCGAGGTCATGAACTCTCCGACTTCACCGTCGACAACGTCGAGCCCAGCAGCCTTTAGTCGGGTTTTTACCGAGCGATAGGTGACGAACAACTCTTCATACTTGGCTGACCCAAGGCCATTGAGAACGGCGATGACGCGCTTTCCTGGGTTTACGGGGACGTCTTCGAGAAGCTTATCCACGAGGAGCTTCGCCACGTCGTCAGCAGTTCCGAGATCAGTTTCGTAGATGCCAGCTTCGCCGTGTACACCGAGGCCGACACCGATTTTTCCCTCGGGAACTTCGAACAGAGGGTGGCCAGCGCCGGGGAGGGTGCAGCCGGAAAAGGCAGCGCCGAAGGTACGTGTGCGGTCGTTAACGTTATTGAAAACCCGCACGACCTCGTCGATATCGAGTCCAGCTTCAGCGGCAGCAGAAGTGACTTTCAGTACGGCCAGTCCGCCCGCGATACCGCGGCGTTTGGAATGGTTCTCTATGGTGGCGGATGCGACGTCGTCGGTAATGACGCAGGTTCGCACCTCGAGACCATCGGCTCGCAGCCGCTCTGCTGCCTGACCGAAGTGCAAAACATCGCCCGCGTAGTTCAGGAAGGCGATTATTACGCCGCCACCTTGATCGGCGGCCCTGGCCACGCTGCAAGCCTGAGAGGCGGAGGGGGAGGAGAAGATGTTGCCAGTGACGGCCCCATCGAGCAGGCCAGTGCCAACCCACCCCAGGAACCCCGGGTAGTGTCCAGTGCCGCCGCCAGAAATGACGGCCACCTTTCCCGGTCGTGATTCCGTGCCGCGAACGACACCTCCGAAGACTTTGCGTACGTAGCGCGAATTTGATTCGATGAATCCCTCGACCAGCTCAGCCGGAAAGTCCGCGGGATTGTTAACTAGGCGCGTCATGACGCGACCTTCCTGTTGTAGTGAACGTGCGTTTCATGCTTGAAACGAGGTACAGCGAGAATTCGACTGAGATCAATGAGCGAGACGAGGGCTCCGGGCCCGATCCGCAATGGATCATTGAGTACTCGAGTCGTTTCGCCAGGTGACGGGTCACCGAGCGAAGAAACGACGAGCGATGCATCGGAGAAGTCTTCATCTACGGTAAAAGTGCTCACCGTAACGACGGTGCGTAGACCCGCGCTTACGGCGGCCCTCAGGCCGTTGTTACTGTCTTCTATGACAATCACGTCGTCGGCATCAACTCCAAGCTCGTCTACGGCAAGCAGGTAGATATCAGGGGCAGGCTTCTTGGCCGGCACGATATCCCCGGCGAAGACCGAAAACTGTGCAGCGAGATCAGCCCCGACGGCATGTCCGAGCACGGCGCGAACGGAAGCTTCCGCAGACGTTGAGGCGCAGGCTAGATTCCAGCCGGCCGTGCTCGCCGCATGCACAATTCGCGCGATCCCGGGGCGGGCTGGCATCACTCCGTCCGCGACGAGGTTCGTGTAGATCTCCGTCTTCTTGCGGTGCCAGGCCGCGATAATTTCCGTCTGACCAGCGATATCGCGGGGCAAGCTGGCATCCGCGACAAACTCGGGAGTGAGAAGACTCTTCAGCCGTTCCTTGCCTCCGCCGATGCGCACCTTGTCGGCGTAATCGACGACGCTCCAACGTACTGGTAGATCATAAAACGCGAATGTCTCGTTGAAGGCTCTGAGGTGGCCATCTTGCTCGGTGTCGGCGAGAACACCGTCGCAGTCGAAAATAAGCGTGGGCACCGCTGTCACCAGGCCTTTCCGGCACTGCCGAACTGCTGGGCGAGGTCGTTTACAAGTTCGGTGAGGTCGCGGCTTACCGACGTAAACAGCGAAGGCGGGTCCCACTTATTGGCCTTTTCTGTCTCTCGAAGGAATGAAAGGTTGGACTTCATGTATGCCTCTTTCATAGCGGTAGAGATATTGACCTTGGCGGCACCCCGGGAGATTAAGTCCTGGAACTGCGCCGTGGTCAGCCCACTGCCGCCGTGCAGCGCGATGGGGATCGGAAGACGCTCAACAATGTCGGATACGCGCTGGACGTCCAGGACCGGGGCGCTTGTGTAACTGCCATGGGCATTACCGATGGATGGGGCAAATACGTCGACTCCGGTAGCTTCGATAAAGCGCAATGAAGTTTCGAGTGATTCGCGGGCAGCCTCGGTATCTGAGCCGTGTCCGTCTTCGACACCTGTAATCGCCTCGATTTCGCCTTCCACGTCTGCGCCGAATGACCGAGCCTCCTTCACGACCTCGATCGTCTGGCGTTGGTTCTCAGCAACGGGTAGTTCCGATGCATCGAACAGCACGGAATTCCAGCCCTCACGGAGACAGGTTGAGAGCACCTCACGGTCGGGGCAATGATCCAGGTGCAGTGTGACCGGGATAGTGATGCCATCCGTCATGGAGCGCCACATACTGGCCAATGCCTTGGGACCAATGCTACGAACGGTCTTGACCGACGTCTGCACGATGACGGGCGAGTTCGCCCTGACCGCACCGGCCAGCACAGCTTCCAACGTCAGGTCGTTGAAAATATTGATGGCCGGTACGCCATACCGCTCCCTGAATGCTCGATCCAGAATTTCTCTCAGTGGTACGACTCCCACAGCAACCTCCTTGTTTGACTGCCCTCACACTAAGAGAGGTAGCCAGTCGGGGGCTATTAGGAGTTCCCCCTCCGTGCGGAGTAGGGGAATCCTCTATAGGGCGGAGTAGCCGGAGTGCTGCGTCGCGGAGCCGCTCATGCTCACCAGCATCGTTCGATTGCGAGCTCCAGTCTTTCGCAGCAGAGATCCGACGTGCTTCTCGACGGTCTTGACGGATATCGCGAGTAAGGTCGCGATTTGTTTGTCAGGCAACCCCTGTGCAACCATTTCGCGCACTTCTCGTTCACGAGCAGTGGGGGAGTCTGCTCCGCCGAGTCCGGCGCGAGAAGACTCCCTGAGGTGCTCAAGCATGTTGCCGTCGATCAGCGCGTCCCCCTGCGCCGCAGCCACGATGATGCGCACGATAGCGTCGACATTTGACCCGCGCTTGATATAGCCGCGCACGCCTGCTTGGGTCGCGAAGCGCATTTGGTCTGCTGTTGGATTGTCTGTCAGCACGACGATGGCCATCTTGGGGTCAAGTGCGCGGACCTTGCCTATCGTGCCGGAAAGGTCGCTCTGAAGCATTTGGAGATCGACCAAGAGTACGTCGGGACGTAAAAGCTCGTAGGCGTCGAGCAGTTGGGCGAGGGTGTTGACCTCGGCGGTCACATTGATGGCGGGCTCGTTGAGGTGTAATAGCCGCACGAGGCCGGCACTGACAATTGGCTGGTCGTTGGCGATTAGTACTTTCCAACGCGGCTGAACCGCGCCGCCGGGCCCCGGCCCGACATCCGGAATTGTTGCCCGCACCTTCGTGCCCCAACCGGGAGTGGTCTCGATGTTCAACTCCCCACCCAAGTGGCTAACCCGCGAAGCCATCCCGTGCAATCCGAGGCAGCCCGAGGGAAGAGATGAATGGTCACCATGGGCAGCTTGCAAATCGAAGCCACGGCCGTCATCTTCGATCAGAACGGAGGCCTCGTGTGTTCTGTAAATAAGGCCGACGCGAACGGTACTCGCCCGGGCGTGCTTGACGACATTACCCAAGGCCTCTTGGACAATTTTAAACGCTTGGTGCGCGATCTCGGGCGGGAGCTCCCGCGGGGTGCCTACAACGACGAGGGTTGTCGATGCAGCGCTCATCGACTCGACCCAAGTGAGCTCTGATCCGACAGCCTCTGCCAAAGTGCGCCCGGCGAGGGCAGTTGGGCCCAGACCGAGCGCTGTACGCCGTGTCTCGGACAGTGCATCCAATGCGATGGCGCGTGCGGTTCCAATGTGCTGCTTGGCTGGCTTGTCGTCCCTGATGTCCTCTTCGGCCTCATCGAGACTGAGAAGGAGTGATGCCAGGGAACGACCGACCGTTTCATGCACATCACGCACGGATCTCTCGCGTTCCTCCGCGATCGCAGCCTCACGTTCTCGTTCGGATGCTCGGCCATGGAGGCGGGAATTGGCCAGCGCGATCGCTGCATGGTTGGCGAACAGTTCGGCTAGGCGTGCATCTGCCTCGGTGAAGACGCGACCGGGGCTCGCGCTGAAGATTATGCAACTGCCAATCACCTCGCCATCCCAGAGAATAGGCACGCCGATAACCGAGCAGTGCCATCGCGGGTCATCGGCGGAGATATGTCCGGCGCGTACTTGGGCGTATTCGTCCAGTATGATTGTGCCTCGTTTGCGCACGACTTCACCCGTGAAGCCTTCAGAGAGCGGGAATGTCTGGCCCTCCTGGCAGCCGACGCCAACATCGGCCTTTTTCGTGTACGTTCCAAGTTTTTCATCTACGAGCGAGATCGACCCCGAATCGCATCCTAGGAGTATCGTGGCGTGGCGCAAGATGCGCTCGAGTAGCGGAGAGAGTTCAAAACGACCAGCGAGGTCGCGTGCCAGTTCGGTCACGGTGTCGAGCTGCTGCTGGAGGCTATCGAACGTCGCCGAGTGCACGTCTATTTTGCTCTGCATCTTTGCTGTTCCATCCGACCGACGTACGCATCGAAGACGGTGACCATCCCTCGCGGCCTCGGTGCCGGGAGAACGAGCGTTACGCTATTTTCACATTAAACCATTGATTGTTGTGCTGGTTTACCCTCATCGTCGGGTCGGGGAACTCCTCATGGTTTCAACCTCAGCTACGTGGTTACCTGACATGGTCGCCGCCGCAGAAGGTCGCGACCACGACGGTATGGAGAAAGTGGTGGGGAACGACTGATGGCGCGCATAGGAATTCTAACCAGCGGCGGGGATTGTCCCGGACTCAACGCGGTGATCCGCGCCTGTGTCTTGCGCGGTATCCGGGGGCACAAAGATGAATTCTTTGGGCTGCTCGATGGATGGAGGGGAGTGGTCGAGCAAAACGCCATCGAACTCGACTGGAAAAGCGTGCGCGGCATCGCGAAGCTTGGCGGCACCATTCTGGGCACGTCCCGCACCTCGCCGTTCGACGATGGAGGCACCGTTCAGAAGGTCGTGGCCAATTTGCGTTTAATGCGACTCGACGCACTGATCGTGATCGGTGGTGAAGGCACCCTGACGGTGGCCAAAATGCTCAGCGATGAGGGCGTGCGCATTATCGGTGTGCCTAAGACGGTGGACAATGACATTTCGGCAACAGATTACACCTTTGGATTCGACACGGCCGTCGAGATTGCTACCGAAGCGATCGACCGGCTGAAGACTACCGGAGAGTCGCATCATCGTTGTATGATCGCCGAAGTCATGGGAAGGCATGTCGGCTGGATCGCCCTCCACGCAGGGATGGCCACCAGCGCACACGCCATCTTAATTCCCGAACAAAACGCGACGATCGATGAGATCTGCGACTGGGTTGGCAAGCCATTCCAGCGTGGCCGTCCTCCCCTGATCGTGGTGGCGGAGGGATTCGTGCCCGACGGCATGACGAGCGCGCATTCCGCACGCGGACTCGACGCGTTCTCTCGCCCCCGTCTCGGCGGAATCGGCGAATTCCTCGCTCCCACCATCGAAGAGCGCACCGGAATCGAGACTCGCTCGACCACTCTCGGTCATATCCAACGCGGTGGTGTACCGAGTGCTTCGGATCGGGTATTAGCTACCAGACTGGGCATGGCGGCAGTCGACGCAGCGCACGACGAAGACTGGGGTCAGATGGTGGCCGTGCGCTCCACGGAGATCGTTCGGGTTGACCTCAGCGAGGCGATCGGCCAGCTCAAGACCGTTCCGCAGAGCCGTTATGACGAGGCTCTAACGCTGTTTGGATAGTCGCCAGGTCGATGACGTAGGGGCTTCCCTACCGTCAGGGATAGGGGGAAGTCCTAATTTCTGTCGCTCCCGCCCGCCTATAGCGTTGGTACAACAGCACTGATCGGGTCGCCGAGCTTCGCAGAGTCACCATCCTGCGCGTGAACTGCGAATTACCACCTTTCTTCACTATGCAGCGCCGAGAGTAAACGAGGAATCGATGCCCAGTATTAAGAACCTTCAGCCAGCGTCCCCCTGGGTCGAACTCCAGGCCACGCAGAAAGATTGGGATGCGGCCGACCCAGCGCTACTGAAGACCATGCTCACTCAGATGCACCTGGTTAGGGCGTTCGAGGAGACCGTGCTTGTTCTCGCCGGGCAGAAGCTGATAAATGGTCCGGCGCACTCCAGCATTGGGCAGGAGGGCGGCGCAGTCGGTTCGATCATGGGATTGACGGCCGCCGACCAGATCAATGGTTCGCACCGCGGCCATCACCAGTTCCTCGCTAAGGCGTTGGGCTTCGTCTCGCCCAGTGGTTTCGATCCCACCGCAGAATTTTCTGACGACGTACGCACAGTGCTGCGGCGCGGCCTGGCCGAGATCTGTGGATTGGCAGACGGCTACTGCGGCGGTCGCGGCGGCTCCATGCACCTGCAGTGGATCGAGGCGGGAGCGATGGGCACCAATGCCATCGTCGGCGGCGCGGTTCCCTTCGCTGCTGGATTTGCTTGGTCGAGCAAGCAGGCGAAGACCGATGCCGTCTCGGTGAGCTATTTCGGCGACGGTGCTATGAACATCGGTTCAGTGCTGGAATCACTCAACCTTGCCTCGGCCTGGGACCTGCCGGTGTGTTTCTTTGTGGAAAACAACCGGTACGCCGTATCAACGACTGTCGAAGAGGCCACCGGTGAGCCCCGGCTGTCTGCTCGCGCTCTCGGGTTCAATATAGCGAGCTGGCGCGTTGACGGGATGGATCCTTTAGCTGTGCATCTCGCCATGGGTGAGGCGCTCCAGCACATGCGCGCCGGTAAAGGCCCGACCATGATCGAGGCCAATGTTTACAGGTACTTTCACCAAAATGGTCCGTTCCCCGGCAGCGCTTTCGGCTACCGCGAGAAAGCCGAAGAAACGGAATGGCGTGAACGTGACCCCCTGCGGATGGTCGAGTCTCATCTTTTGCGGCGCAAGCTGATATCGGAGGAAGAGGTCACCGAGCTTCGCGCAAAAGTCAAGAAAGTTATGGCTGATGTGTCGAATAACCTGCTTGAGGCAGACCCTGCCGGTCAGGGAACGCAACGCTTTCGTCCCGAATTGTGGCCGGACCCAAGCCTGATTGACACAGGAATCCGCGGCGACCTGAGCGAATTCACCGGGGTCGATTTTAAGGAGGCGAAGGACTTCGCTGGCAAAACAGTCACGAAGAAGTTTGTCGACGTCGTAGCAGCGGTCATGGGGCGTCGGATGGAGCAAGACGACTCGATCGTTGTAATGGGCGAGGATGTGCATAAAATGTCCGGGGGACCGCGAGGGGCCACCAAGGGGCTGAAAGACGCCTTCCCCGACCGGGTGCTCGGCACGCCGATCAGCGAGGCGGGGTTTACCGGTCTTGCCGGTGGCATGGCCCTCGATGGGCGTTACCGTCCCGTGGTTGAGCTGATGTACGCTGACTTCATTTGGGTTGCAGCGGACCAGATCTTTAACCAAATCGGCAAGGCCAGACATATGTTTGGCGGTAAGCACGACATGCCACTCGTGATGCGGATCAAAATTGGAACGCGTACCGGCTACGGCTCGCAGCACTCGATGGATCCGGCGGGAATAATGAACACGTCAGTGGGCTGGCGCATTGCCGCGCCTTCGACGGCCCTGGACTACATCGGTATGATGAACAGCTCACTTCGTTGCAATGACCCGGTCGCGGTGCTGGAGCACGACTCCGACCTCTACAAGACGTCATTCGACGTGCCGGAGACGGACCTAGACTTCTATATCCCGATTGGCTCGGCCGCGGTTCGGCGCGAAGGCAAGGCCGTCACGATCATCACGTACCTAGCTATGGTGCAGCAGTCGCTCGATGCGGTTGAAGCTGCCGGTATCGATGCGGAGGTCATCGACCTGCGCTGGCTTGACGCGGCCAGCATTGACTGGGACACGATCGGCGAAAGCATACGCAAGACAAATAATGTGCTTCTCGTCGAGCAGGGGTCGCACGGGACGTCCTACGGGGCGTGGCTGAGTGATGAGATCCAGCGCCGATTCTTCGACTGGCTGGACTCCCCCATTGCCCGCGTGACCGGCGCTGAATCGTCACCGAGCATCAGTAAGGTGCTCGAAAAAGCTGCGATCGCCGACACCGATACGGTTATCGCCTCGTTGACCGAGCTTTTTGGTGCACGTAAGGGCGTGAAGTAGATGGCTTCTATCTTGCGCATGCCCGGTATTTCAGCGGATGCCGAAGAGGCAGTCCTCCTCGAATGGTTGATCCAGGAGAGTGGAGAGTTCCACCCTGGCGACGCATTGGCCACAGTGGAGACCGAGAAAGCGAACGTTGAAATCGAGGCGGACCAGGACGCCGTCCTGTGGCGAACCCTCGCCGAGCCCGGCACTTCTGTTGCCGTCGGCGCCCCGATCGCCGTGCTCATCGCAGTGGATGAAATCGTCGGTGACGACGCCTCAGTTTTCGCTGCACTCGGATTGTCTGTGCCGGGAGGCCCAGGAGTCACGGTGTCGGCAGTGCCGGACCAGCTTCCGCAGGCTCCGATTGATCGGGCTGTGCCGGTCGCGACCGTGCCGACGTCGCTCACCCACGGCCGCATCTTCGCCTCGCCCCTCGCGCGCAGGATCGCTCGGGAAAACAATGTCGATGTTGCCGATATCGAGGGCACAGGGCCTGGCCAGCGCATTGTACGAGATGACGTTCACCGCGCTATTACTGCCCTGGCTGAGCGAGTTAAAGCACCTGACGAAGCCGCCATCACAATACCGCTGACACCCGGGGTGCCGTCCCAGAAGGCTCCAGCCCGAGTCGAAGCGCTCGGCACGGGATATACCGATATTCCGCACAGCGGGATACGCCGAGCCGTTGCCCGGTTCTTGACGCAGAGCAAGCGTGATGCCCCGCATTTTTACCTCAATGCGACCTGCCGGGTGGACGCGCTGCTTGCGCTGCGGCATCAGCTCAACGCGGATGCCGTGGTTCGCGTATCCATTAACGATTTTGTCGTGAAAGCGGTCGCCAAGGCGCTTGCTGAGGTCCCCGAGATGAACGTGATCTGGATGGACGATGCCGTCCGGCGGTACGACTCGGTCGATATCTCCGTGGCAATCGGAAGTGAAAGGGGGCTTGTGACCCCTGTTATCCGATCGGCAGAAAAACTCAGTCTGACAGAGATCTCCAATCAAGTACGTGACTTCGCGGTGCGTGCCAATGAGGGCAGATTGAAGCAGAATGAACTTGAAGGTGGCGCCTTCACCGTTACAAACCTGGGAATGTTTGGCGTAGAGAGCTTCTCAGCCATCATCAATCCACCACAGGCCGGGATCTTAGCGGTCGGTGCGGTGATTCAACAGCCCGTGGTCGTTGACGGGGAACTCACAGTGGGCAGCACCCTCACGGTGACGATCTCAGTCGACCATCGCCCGGTCGATGGCGTGCTCGCTGCCCGGTGGCTGCAACGATTTAAAGCGCTCATTGAGAATCCACTTTCGATCCTTACCTAAGCGAGGAGACTCGCCGCACCAGGTGTCCGTAATGCCGCACGCCCCGAATCGAGGTTCGGGGCGTGCGGCATTTGAGGCACGATACGGGTGTGAGCCAGTACGTAGGGACTTCCCTACCGCACTATAGGGAAAGTCCCAATTTTGACTGAGTACGGGCCTGTATAGCGTTGCAGCAGGCACTCAAGGGCCCTCAGCGGCCGACTACGGCCACCCTCACAGTTCAAAGGAGAACTCGAATGATCACCAAGCGCAGGCTAATCACGGGAATGGTGGTCGCATTCGCAACCGTCGCTATGGCCACCGGCTGCAGCAGCGTCGGCGATGTAGGAGGGGGTGCTCCAGCGGCCGCCGCTGGCGGCTCGGAGGGCGCGTTTCGTATCGCGACCGTCTCTAAAGTCGAGGGAATCACCTGGTTCCAGCGCATGAGCGAGGGCGTCACCATGTTCAACGACGACAACTCTGACACCGTCGAGGCGTGGCAAACGGGACCGGACACGGGGGACTCGGCCAAGCAAGTTGCCATCGTCGAAGACCTCATCGCACAGGGGGTCGACGCCATCATCGTTGTGCCCAACGACCCGCTGGGCATTGCACCCACCCTGAAGAAAGCCCGTGACCAGGGAATCATCGTCGGCACGACGGAGGCGGCAGCACTCGTTGGCACCGACGCTATCGACTTTGACATCGAAGCCTTCGACAACGTGGCCTTCGGTGAGGGATTCGCCAAGGGCCTGGCAGAGGCCATGGGGGGCAAGGGGGACTATGTCGGCAGTGTTGGCTCGTTGACCAGTGAGTCCCACATGACGTGGTTCACATCAGCGGTTGCTTACCTCGAGAAGAACCACCCCGACATGCACCTTGTCGCCGATCAGCCGTACGAGAACGACAACGACGATGCCAAGTCGCGCGCTTCCGCCCAGGAGATTGTCAACGCGTATCCCGATCTTGGGGGCTTCCTCGCAACGACGCCGTCCGGCGGCTCCGGCATGGCATCCGTGCTCAAGGAGAAGAACATTACGGACATCGCCAACGTGAGCCTGAGCTTGCCGTCCGTTTCCGGGCCGGATCTCGATGCCGGTTGGATGAGCTACGCACAGACCTGGGACCCGGCTGGCTGGGGTTACGCCCTGAACGCGGTCGCCCTCGCCATGCTGAACGGCGAGACGGTGGCCACCGGAGACGACCTCGGCTACGACGGCTACAACAGCGTCACCGTCGATGGCCAGCTTATTCTGGGCAACGCCACGATGGAACTGCGTAAGGGCGAGCCGGCAGCTCCGTACGCCTTCTAACCAGACAGCACACTTGTGCGGGGAGGGCTGTCTTCTAGCTCTCCCCGCAACCCATTTCTTTTCCCAATCTCGCATTTTCGCGACAGTATCAGGACGGTCGATCATGATCGGTAAGCCCCTACTCACAGCCTCAAACATCTCCATTTCATTCGGCGGCGTTAAGGCACTGCGCGGTGTAGATTTCACAATCGGCGAGGGAGAGATTCTCTGCCTCGCCGGCGAGAACGGCTGCGGAAAGTCAACCTTCACGAAGATCATCTCCGGCGTCTACACGCCCGATACTGGTGCAATTACAATCGGGGACGAGACCGTAGGTAGTTTGACCCCGCGAAGTGCCATCGCTGCAGGCGTGCAGGTGATTTACCAGGACCTTTCACTCTTTGGTCATCTGAGTGTGGCCGAGAACATTGCTGTCAATCGAATGATGCACGACGGCTCTAAGTTCGTACGCAGCAGCGCGATGCGTGACATCGCGCGCCAACAATTAGAACGTGTCGGCGTCGACCTCGACCTAGACGTTCCCGTATCAACCCTCTCGGTCGCGAACAAACAAATTGTCGCCATCTGTCGGGCGCTTAGCATGGAGGCTCGTCTCCTCTTTATGGATGAGCCAACCACCGCGCTCACCGGTCGCGAGGTCACCCGGTTGCTGTCAATAATCCTCGACCTCAAGGCACGGGGCCTGTCGATCGTTTTCATCAGTCACAAGCTCGACGAAGTATTCAAGATCGCTGACAGCATCACCATTTTCCGCGACGGTCGAAAGGTCGGTGATTTTCAAGCGAACGAGCTCGACGAGCTCAGCCTGAGTCGCCACATGACAGGTCGCGACGTGACGTACACGAGATACCATCGCACTCGCCCCGAGTCGGAACCACTGTTGGAAATCAGTAACCTCAGCCGCAAAGGCAACTATTCGGGCATCGATCTTGCTGTGCGCCCGGGCGACATCGTTGGCCTCACGGGACTGCTCGGCTCAGGCCGCACGGAAATTGCGCTGACGCTCTTCGGGTTGAACAAGCCGGATGGTGGCGAGATCAAGGTCAACGGGAAGCCGGTTGTCCTCAAAGCCCCGTGGGACGCCATGAGACACGGCATAGCCCTTCTGCCCGAAGAGCGGGGGAGCCAGGGGCTCTTCGCGACGCAGTCCGTCGAAGCCAACATCTCGGTCACGATGCTTGACCGCATCCTGAATCCAATGAAGATCCTCAATCACAAGACGGAGAAGGCTCTAGCGACACGAGTGGTCAACGAGATGGGCGTCAATAACAAGGACACGTCGCTCGCCGTCGCCAATTTATCGGGTGGCAACCAGCAGAAAGTTGTACTGGGAAAGTGGATCGCCCGCGAACCTCAAATCTTCATCCTTGACAGCCCCACCGTAGGCATCGACATCGGCTCGAAATCGGAGATTTACGACAAGATTCATCGCCTCGCCGAGAGCGGCATGGGCGTAATTTTCATCTCCGACGAGCCAGAAGAAATTGTGGCGAACTGCAACCGAGTCGTCGTCATGCACGACGGCGAAATCCTCGAGAGATTCGACGAATCACAGGTGCGAGCCGACAACTTTAAGGACGAACTCGTCCAAATCATCAACGATCCCGAATATCGGGTTCACCAGGCCGCGGGTGAGAGGTAACAGCCCATGCAACGACGATCCCTCTTCCGCCGCACATTCGATCGGCCGATGACTTCCATGGAGAAGTACCTCCTCGCGATCATCTTGGTCTACATCGTGATCGTAGCGGTGAAAAACCCCCAGTTTTTCAGCCTCGAGACACTTTTTGACATGATCAGAAACGGGTCGGGAATCATGATCCTCGCTTTGGGGGTGCTGGTGGTTCTCATCTCTGGTGGCATCGATGTGTCGTTCACAGCGATAGCAATCGTGTCGGGATACACCTCAGTACGGCTCATGAAGGTGCTTGGATTCGACAATCTATTGTTCGTCATCCTCGTTGCCGTCGTCATCGGGGCGGTGCTCGGCTCGATCAACGCGCTTCTCATCCATTTCTTCCGGCTGCCAACGCTGATCGTTACCCTCGGTACGGCCAGCGCTTTTCATGGACTCATGGCGATTGCCCTCGGCACGAAGACCTATACGGCGATCGATGTTCCGCAGTCGATGCTCGACTTCGGCTCGTCGAGCCTTCTAACGATCAGCGCTGAGCGCTCGCAATACTCACTTTCGGTCTTTTTTCTCATCGTGCTCGCGTGCATCGTGCTCACCTGGTTCTTGCTTTACCGAACCATGTTGGGTCGTATGGTGTTCGCCATTGGAAGCAATGAAGAGTCGGCATCGCGTATCGGTATCAGCCTCCTCCGAACCAAACTCTTCGTCTATTGCTACTCCGGGTTTCTGTCGGGGCTGATGGGCATCATCTATTTCAGTGGTCTTTCCTACATCAATCCTGTTTCACTCATCGGAACTGAATTGATGATCATCGCCGCAGTTGTGATCGGTGGTGCGAAACTCACCGGTGGCGAGGGCACGATCTTGGGCGCCGTTCTTGGCATCATCATCGTGCAGCTCTTCCAGTCCACCCTGGTCTTCCTGGGATTGGGCGCGTCGTGGAACAACCTGTTCTTTGGGAGCGTGCTCATGGTCAGCCTCGGCATCATGTACTACCGCCAGCGACAGCTGAACAAGCGGTCCCTTGTCTTCTCGTCGAATTAGTACGGAATAGGAACCCGATGCGCTCACTACGAAACCTGGTCCTCCGCGACAAAGAACTCGCCGTGCTCGTCTTTATGACGGCCTGCGTCATCCTCGTGCTCTACATCACGCTCGGCCAACGGCTCTTCTCCCCCACGGGTTTACAGTCGATGTCGGTGCAAGTCAGCGAGTTCGGCTTCTTGGCGCTCGCCATGGCGATCGCCATGCTCACAGGGGGAATCGATCTGTCCGTGGCAGCCGCTGCGAGCCTCGCCGGCATAATGGCGGCCCTCGTTATGTCTGGCCAGATAATCCCCGTGACAGATGAAAACTCAGGAATTTTATTTGTGCTTGGAATCGTTGCGGCTCTCGTTACAGGACTTTTATGCGGCCTTCTCAACGGCTTCCTCATCGCGAAGATCTCGGTGCCGCCGATCCTTGCCACGCTCAGCACGATGATTCTCTTCGCTGGGATTGGGATGGCCATTACGACCGGCCAGAGCGTTCCTGTCCTGGTGCCCTCCTTCGCACAACTCAGTACCTCGGCCGTCGCCAACATTCCGCTTATCTTCATCATGATGGTCGTCGCGTTCCTCGTGGTCGCGTTTGTCTTGAGCCGGACCCGGCTCGGCCGTCGCATCTACCTCTTCGGAGAGAATGAGGTCGCGCTTCGGTTCTCGGGGGTAAGAAGCGAGCGAGTCATTCTGATGAGCTACGCGCTTATCGGGATACTCGTGGGAATCGCAGGAATCATTATGACCTCACGTGCTAACTCGATGCGCGTCGGCGTTGGCGATTCCTATCTGCTTCAAGCTATCCTCGTTGTCGTGTTGGCCGGATTCAATCCGTTCGGTGGCAAGGGGCGCATCATCAGCCTCGCGGTGGGACTCGTGCTGCTGCAGCTGTTGTCTACGGCGTTCAACGCGCTCATGTTCTCCCCATACGCCAAGAACTTTGTCTGGGGTGCCATTCTCTTGCTCGTGATGGTGCTCAATCACTTCGTGCGTCACTGGCGGTTGCGGCAGCCTCCCGAGAAGCCAGCACCACCGGCGCCAGGTCATAAGGAAGAGGTTCGACCCTCGCCGGTGACAGTGTTAATACCGAATCGATGAACGCCAAAATTACTCAAGCCCCCTTCATCCTGGGCTCCAGCCTCAAAATGTATATGGGCCACCAGGCGACTTTGGACTGGGTGCGCGGCGTGCGCGACGTTTGCCGAAACCACCCAGCGGTTCGGTCTGGACTGGCAGAGGTGTTTCTTCTACCCAGCCACCCGGCGATCGTACCGAGTCGGGATCTTTTGGTCGGTTCCGATATTAAATGGGGTGCCCAGGACGTGTTCTGGGAGGACTCGGGCGCATACACCGGAGAGGTGGGGGCCCCGCAACTGCGCGAGATTGGATGCACCTACATAGAACTTGGGCACGCCGAGCGACGCCGTGTACTGGGCGAGACGGATGCGATCGTGTCGGCCAAGACGTATGCCACATTTCGCAACGGGCTCACCCCCGTTCTTTGCATCGGCGAAGATTCCTTGGTGAGCGCCGATGCTGCGTCTCTCGAGTGCATCCGACAGCTCGACGCCTCACTGGAAAAAAGTCGCGAGGTCGGTGCAATCGGCCCCGTCGTTATCGCATACGAGCCCATATGGGCTATCGGTGCGGCCGAATCCGCTCGTCCCGAATATATACGTGACGTCGTTGGCCGAATTCGTGGCTACCTCGCCGCCGATGCCAGCCTGGTGGGAAGCAGGGTGATTTACGGAGGAAGCGCAGGGCCCGGCCTCTTGACCCGCCTCGGCGATGGGGTAGATGGACTCTTCTTGGGCCGATTTGGCCATAACCCCGACGCCTTCGCGTTGATCCTTGACGAGGCCTGGGAGCTCAGCCAAAGGCGTGCCAACCAGGTGTCCTAACCGTTCGTGCAGGTGCTGTGCAGAGAAAAGAGATCCAGGGATGACGCTAAAACCACTACGAATCGTGATCGGCAGCGATGACGCCGGGCATCAGTACAAAGAGATCCTCAAAATGGACCTGTCGACCAATTATCTAGTGAGTTCGCTGATTGACGTCGGCGTCGATAGTGATGGCCATACCGGGTACCCCACGGTTGCAGTTGCCGCCGCAGAGATTGTTGCACGTGGTGAGGCTGACCGCGCCCTGCTGTTCTGTGGAACTGGAATCGGCGTGGCGATTGCAGCGAACAAGGTCGCTGGCATTCGTGCAGCGTCTGCCCATGACAGTTTTTCGGTTGAGCGCCTTGTGCTGAGCAACAACGCCCAGGTGCTGACCATGGGGCAGCGGGTGATTGGTATCGAACTTGCTCGCCGCCTCGTTCGAGAATGGCTCACCTATCGATTCGATGAGACCTCGGCGTCACAGGAAAAAGTGCAACTCATCGATCAGTATGAAGAGACAGGATCTTGCTGATCCAGAGGTCAACGCCGACGTCGACAACCGGTGTCGCAGCGACAACGGCCACGCCCAGCCTGTGTCCCCGTGCCCGACATAGTGAAATAGATGACACGGGTGGACCTGTAGCTAGGTGACGTCTTTCTTCCAGCTCAGGGCGTAGCCGATCACCGTAGCCACCACGGCGTAGCCGAGCAGCACGAGGCCACCCTGCCACCAGTCAAGCGGCGCGGCGCCGGCCGGGTTCGCGAGGGTGAAAACGCTCGCACCGACCAGAGCATCTGAGGCGGCACCGGGCAGAAAGTTGCCGATCTTCGCGGTGATTTCGAGAAACGAGGCCGCGAGGCGCAGCAGTGGTTCAACGAACTGGGTGAACGCGAGCACAATCACGATGGAAGCGACCTGGTTTGGTACCAGCACGCCGAGGCCGACACCGATCGCGGCCCACAGCCCCATGGCCAACAGAATGCGGGCTATCAGCAGCCAGGTCTCCGAGTCGAGTAGCTGTGCATCCACGCCGAACGCGCTCAGCACCCCACCACCGATACCAACGGATGCCGCCAGCGCGACGATCCCCAGGCCAGCGCCGATCAGAATCAGCGTGACCGTCTTGGCCCCGAGCACCACACCGCGGCGCGGTGTGGCCAAAAATGTCGGTGTCAGGGTCTGGTGCCGAAACTCGCCGGTCGTCGCGAGGGCGCCGAGCAGCACCGGAAAGACGTAGCCGACCGAGGACGCAAAGCTGTAGATGATGGGTGGGAGGCTGCCGAAACCAGGATCCGTCGCACCGCCGGTATTCACGGTATCCGGGTTGATCACACCGGTTTGAAGTCCGGCGAACAGTGCCGCGAGGCCGCCGGCGAGCAGGCCGATGTAGCAAAACAGCACGATGGCGAGAATCCACCACAGGCGGGTGCTGAAAATCTTGGCAAATTCGGCCGCGATGGACCGCAGGAACAGTGTCATAGCGGGTGGCCTCCGCCGACGAGGGCGAGAAACGAGTCTTCAAGGCCGGCTTTCTGTCGATGCAGCACGCTCAGTTCGACCCCGGCTTCGAAGGCGAGGTGGCCGAGCAGGGCGGGATCGGGCGTTGCGGCGATGAGTCCGGTGCGGCCGGTCGAGAAGAAGATCCCGGCCGCCGTGAGTACTTTCGCGAGGGCGTCGCGGTCGGGAGAATCCACGATCGTCTGTGGGGTGGCATCCGTGTCGAGACTGGAGAGCGGGCCGAGATGTACGAGCTCGCCGCGGGCGATAATGACGACATCGTCGACGCTCTGTTGCACCTCGGAGAGCAGGTGCGAGCTGACCAAAACGGTGCGGCCCTCGGCGGCCATGTCGCGCAAAAACCCCCGAATCCAGCGGATGCCCTCGGGGTCGAGCCCGTTGATCGGCTCGTCGAGCACAAGCACGCCCGGGTCGCCGAGCAGGGCGTAGGCGAGGCCGAGTCGCTGCCGCATACCGAGCGAGTAGCCGCCGACGCGCTGGGCGGCATGAGCGGCGAGGCCTACCTGGGTGAGCACCTCCAGCACACGTGTGCGCGGCAGCCCGGCGGCGATCGCGTACACGCCGAGGTGGTCGCGAGCGGAACGCCCGGGGTGAAAACTAGCCGCTTCGAGGGCAGCGCCGACAGTGGCAAGCGGATGCGGCAGGTCGCGGTAGCGCACGCCGCCAAAGGTGGCCGTTCCGCTGCTAGCCGCGACCAGCCCGAGCAAAATGCGTAGGGACGTCGTCTTGCCGGCACCGTTCGGACCGAGAAAGCCGGTGACCCGGCCGGGTTCGACGGTGAAAGAGAGGTCGTTGACCGCGCTTGCACCGCCAAAGCGTTTGCTGATGCTGGTGAATTCAATGACCGCGCCGGTAGGCATTCGACCCCCATCTATGGTGTTTCCCAGCCTATTCCCCGATTGACCGTTTTAGGCTGCCGACCGGGGTTTATTTGGTAAAAGCGTGCGCCGCGCAGCTGGGCGCAGCCAGGGCCACGCAGCTCAGGCAGACCACGAGCTGCTGGCGGCACGACGCATCGCGGCAGTTGAGCATGTTCGTGGTGGGCGCGGCGCAAACCTGGCAGGAACCCAGCACGGCAGCCTCTGGAGCGAAATCGATGGACATCCGCTGATCGAAGACGTAAAGCGAACCCGACCAGAGGCCTTCATTGCCGAAGGCCTCGCCGTAGCGCACGATGCCGCCGTCGAGCTGATACACCTCGCCGAATCCACGCGATTTCATGAGACCGCTCAGCACCTCACAGCGGATGCCGCCGGTGCAGTAAGTCACGACCGGCTTGCCCTTGAGGTGGTCATATTTGCCGCTGTCGAGCTCGGCCACGAACTCCCGGGTGTTGGCGACATCGGGCACGACAGCGTCACGAAAATGGCCAATCGCGGCCTCGAACTTATTGCGCCCATCGAAAAAGACGACCTCGTCACCGCGCCCGGCGACGAGCGCGTTAAGTTCGGCTGGTTGCAGTTTGGTGCCGCCGCCGATGACTCCCTCCGTGTCGACGCGGAGTTCGCCGGGGGCGCCGAAGCTCACAATCTCGTCGCGCACCTTGACTACGAGCTTCGGAAAGTCGAGGCTGTGGCCGTGCGCGTCGAGGCCGGTACCCTCGCTCCATTTGAAGTCGATGTTCTTGAACGGCGCGTAGTCGCGGGTCTTGCGAATGTACTTCTTGATGGCCGGCAGGTCGCCGCCCACCGTGCCGTTCAGGCCGTCCTTGGAGATCAGGATGCGTCCGCGCAGGCCGAGTCCGGCGCACAAATCACGCTGCCAGAGGCGCACGGCGTCGGGATCAGCCAGGGGCGTGAAGATGTAATAGAGCAGGATCTTCGGAATGGCCATATACCCATTTTATTGGGGGCGCGTAGGCTGGCCGCACAACCAATAGGAGGCCCTCCGTGACCAACGATCCGCTTGCCCGCTTTGGCGCAGTGCCCCAGTTCGCTCTCACGAGCACCGACATGATCGACGGTAGCCCGTTGCGGCCGGCCCAGTACGGCGCTGCTGCCGGGGGAGCAGATGTCTCCCCCCAGCTCTCCTGGACCGGTTTCCCTCCCGAAACCCAGAGTTTTGCCCTGACCGTGTACGACCCGGATGCCCCGACCGGCTCCGGATTCTGGCACTGGGCCGTGGCAAATCTGCCGGCTTCCGTCACCGAACTCGCAACGGGAGTCACGGCCCTGCCGGCCGGCGCGCTCGTTTTGCCCAACGAGCTGCGCCTGACCTCCTTCGTCGGTGCCGGACCGCCGCCGGGAACAGGCACCCACCGGTACCAATTCATCGTGCACGCCGTCGACGTGCCGACTCTGGACCTCGACGTGCAGTCCACGCCGGGGGTTCTCGGCTTCAACCTGCACTTTCACACGATCGCGCGTGCGGTGTTGGAGGCGACCGGAGTCGCGGGCGGGGCATCCGCTGGCTGAGGGAGGCGGCGGAATACCCACCTGAAACCGGGAGTCACCCCCAAATGGGGTCCTTCCCAGTGGGGATTCGGGGGAGTCGACTTAACCTCAAGTAATGAGTCATACCAGCACCACGTTCGACGTTGTTCGTCCCGCTACCCGTTCTCTTTCCCCAGCTTCGATAGAACGCGTCCGTGACTCTCAGTCGGTGCCCGGTGTCGCAGTTCCGGTCAGTGCAGTTCCGGTCAGGGCGGCTCCGATTAGCGCGGCCACGACCTGGCTGCACGGCATCCGTTTGCACGCCGACGGGGTGACCGTCGACCGGTCTACGCACCGGGAGACGGGCGTGCGTCGGCTGCCGGTCTGGGCGTGGCGCGCACTGATGCTTCGGCGGGCGGTGCCGGTGCATAAGTTCAACCTGAACCCCATCGATTCGGTCGAGTACGATCTCGATCTCGACTACATCGGTGACGGCCAGAAAAATCACCGGCTCGACGTTCTCGTGCCGAAGCGCGATCCCGGCGCGCTCGCCGAACCGCTGCCCGTTTACGTCTACTTTCACGGCGGCGGCTGGACCTCTGGCGATAAGGACCCGCTCACCAAGTACTGTGCGAGCCAGGCGGCCGAGGGCATGATCGTGGTCAACGCCAACTATCGCATGGCCACGCGGTTTCAGCTGGGGCACATGATGCAAGACGGCAACGCGGTACTGGACTGGGTCGCCCGCAACATTGCTGCATACGGGGGCGACCCGACGCGCATCGTGCTCGGCGGCGACTCCGCCGGTGGCCACATTGCGGCGTTGCTCACGGCTGCCGCCTACGAGCCCGCGCTCGCCGAACACTATGAGATCCGGCCACCAATCGCTGCCCGCAGCCTGCGTGGTCTGGTGCAGCACTGCAGCATCGCCGACTTCTCGGTGCTGTTTGATCGCGGTTTTGTGTTGAGCCTGAACTTCGTGCGGATGCTGCTGCCCGAGCGAGGTCGCGGCCTGCACCTGCGCACAGCGGCCCGGTTCATGTCACCAATCGAGTGGCTGGACCGGGGGTTTCCGCCGGTTTTCGTCACCACCTCGGAGCGAGACTACTTCTACCGCGCCAACCTCAACTTCATCGAGGCGCTGCGGGAGCGCAAGATTCGCGTCGACACTCTGATCTACGGGCGGCGCAGCGTCAATACCAAGCACACCTGGCAGCAGGACGACTCGCACCCAGAATCGCAGGAGGTCTACCGCCGCCTCGGCGCGTTCGTGCGCGCCGTTGCGCCGCGCGCCGTAGCCGCGCTCTGAGCTGTTCGACGGCTGAGCTGTTCGGCAGCCGGGTTGAACCTGTGTGCCGGTCGCGGCGAACGGCAGCACCGCGATGTGTGGCTCATCATGCACGTCACCACCGTTGCGGCACCGGATGCTGGCGCTCACCCACAACGGATTGCCCGCCAGAGTCGCGGCCTCGCTAGCATCGGGGACGTGCATATGTTCTTTCGAACCCTCCTCCACGCCCTGCTGTCGCGCTTCGGTCCCCGGCTCGGCCACTTCGATGTAGCGCGCACCAACTTTGTGACGCTGCCGACCGACCAGGATATTTTGCGGCACATGAACAACGGCGTCTACCTGTCCATCATGGACGTGGCGCGCTTCGACATGCTGCAGCGCACCGGCGTCTGGGCCATCTTCAAGGAGCGCGGCTGGTACCCCGTCGTGGTCTCCGAGACGATCAGCTTTCGCAAGTCGCTGAGGCTCGGCCAAAAATTCACCGTCGAGTCGCGCATCATCGGCTTCGACGAGAAGGCCGTGTACGTCGAGCAACGCTTCGTACGACCGGATGCCGACGGCTCGCCCGAAATCTACGCCCACGGCTACATTCGTGGTCGCTTTCTCAAGCGCGCCGGTGGAATCGTCACGATCGACGAGTTGCTCGCGGCCATCGGTGTCGCCCCCGACGACGTGAGCGTGCCCGACTGGCTGCTGGAGTGGGCAAGCACCGCCGCCGTTCCGCCCACGCGGGCCCCAGCCCCCAGCCTCTGGCACTAGTCGGTCGGTTTCCGGTGCGTGCCGGGACAGGACTTCGCGGCGCGCGGGCGTTGCGCCGCTGCGCGGGAGGCCGAACTCCCGCGCACTGGCGCACGTCCCGCGCGTCGCGTGGCGCGGGAGTTCGGGCCATGCCGGAACTCCCGCGCGGCGCCACAGGTCCCGCGCGGCGCCACAGGTCCCGCGCGGCGCCACAGGTCCCGCGCAGCGATCCCGCCCCAACGGATGCCCGGCGCCCGGCTTCCCGCTCTCGCGAGATGTGGAAGGGGATTAGGCGGTGTGGGCCGGAACGATGAGGTCTTTGTAGAAGTGGGCGTGGGCGGGGTAGTAGTGCTCCCACTGCGGTAGCGGCAGACCGGCGCGCGATGCGACGAGGCGATCCAGATAGTAATCCCAGCCGGGGCCGACCGTGGCAGCATCAGACGGTGAACGCAAGCGTTGCCCAAAGGTCAGATTGGTCATGCCATCGCCCTCGACCAGGTGGAACATGGCGCGCCAGGAATCTTCGCCCTCGCCAAAATCGCCGTTGAAGCGATGCGGAGCCTGGCATTCGCGAACGCACACATACTCCCACTTGGCATCCGCTTCGGCCGTCATCTTGAACTTGACCGCTCCGGTGGCCGGCGAACCGGTGTAGGTGCCGATCCACTTCTCGAGCTCGGTGGGGCGGGTCAGGCTCTCCCAGACCTGTCCGATCGGTGCGTTGAATAGCCGATTGAGCATGAGGTACAAGCCGTCTTCGCGGTGAACGAGACGGCCGGTGGGCCTGGCTGACATGGTGACCTCCACTATGAGTGAAACGCGAGTCTGACCATAGGCTAGGCCTCTTTCGGCGCCTCGGCTATACGCTCGGCCTCCTCGAGAATGGTCATCGCGATGTCGCGCCTGCCGTGCCAGTTGACCCGCTGCCGCGCCGCGAACCGGCTCCACGTCACCTTCCGTTTACCTACGAGTCACCTGCGTCTCCTACACAGGAAAACATCCATTGTCTGCAACAGGAGGATCTTTCGTATGAGACGCCCCATTCGCCGCCGAATACCCGTTGTCACCATGGCCGCCTTGGCCTGCGCCGCGCTCACGGCTGCTCCCCTCGTATCGGCGGTGCCCGCGGCATCCGCTGCCATCGTCACCGCGCCGATCGCCGCTCCGGGTATCGACTCGTACTTCACCCTGTCGCCGCTCGGCAGCTACGAAACCGGCACCTTTGACAAGTCCGCCGCCGAAATCGTCACCTACCACGCCGCCAGCCAGCGCCTCTTCGTAGTCAATGCCGCCGAGGGCGCCGTCGACGTGCTGAGCATCAGCGATGCAACCGCTCCCGAAAAGAAGTTCTCCCTCATCGCCGAGGGCGCCGCGATTGACGGCGGTAGCGAGCTCGTTCCGGCCGGCTCGACCGCCAACTCCGTAGCCGTGCGCGCCGACGGCCTCGGTGCCATCGCGATCGAATCGCCCACCAAAACGGATGCCGGTTGGCTGGTCTTCTTCGACGCCAACGCCGCAACGCCCACCGTTCTCGGTGCTGTCGCGGTCGGGGCCCTGCCCGACATGGTGAGCATCTCGGCCGATGGCAACTACGCCGTCGTCGCCAACGAGGGCGAGCCGAACGATGCCTTCACAATCGACCCCGAAGGATCAGTGAGCGTCGTCACGCTGCCGAGCGCAATCGAAGCGCCGGCTCAGTCTGCCGTCGCCACGGCCGACTTTCACGCCTACGAAACCGGTGGTACCAAGACGCTGCCCAAAGACGTGCGCGTCTTCGGACCGACAGTCAACACCATCAACCCGATCTCGGCGAACCTCGAACCCGAATATGTTGCGATCGACGGCCTCACCGCCTACGTCGCACTGCAAGAGGCCAACGCGGTCGCTGTCATCGATCTCGTGACCGCCACGGTCGAGGACATCTGGCCTCTCGGCTTCCAGGACCATGGCGAAGACGGCAACGGCATTGACGCCTCTGACAAGGACTCGATGGTCAACATTCAGACCTACCCCGGCCTGAAGGGCATCTACATGCCCGATGGCATGAACGCCTACACGGCGGGCTCGGGCGAAACCTACCTGGTCACCGCCAACGAGGGCGACGCCCGCGAGTGGGGCGACTACGTCGAAGGCGAACGCGCCAAGAAGCTCACGATCTGCGAGACCAGCCCGCTGTTCGGCCTGAACACCGATGCCGCGATGGGGCGCCTCAACGTCACCACCGAGAACGGCTTCAACGAAGCCAACCAGTGCTACGACGAGCTCTACGCCTTCGGCTCGCGCTCCTTCTCGATCTGGAACACCGACGGCGCCCAGACCTTCGACTCCGGCGACGACTTCGAACAGATCACCTATGCTGCCAACCCCGAGTACTTCAACTCCAACCACAGCGAGTCGAACCTCGAGGGCCGCAGCGACGACAAGGGTCCGGAGCCGGAGAACCTTGCCATCGGTAACATCGACGGCCGCAGCTACGCCTTCATCGGCCTTGAACGGGCCGGCGGCATCATGGCCTACGACATCACCGACCCGACCAACGCGCAGTTCGTGACGTATCTCAACAACCGCAACTTCGCCGTATCGATGGAAGATTCGGTAGATGCCGGAACCGGTGCCACCGACCTGCCGCTGGCCGGCGACCTCGGCCCAGAGGGCGTCACGTTCATCTCCGCCGACGACTCACCCACCGGTGAGCCGATGCTCGCCGTCGGCAACGAGGTCTCCGGAACCACCACGATCTTCGCGATCAACACCAAGGCTCCGGTCAACACCGAAATTCAAATCCTCGGCATCAACGACTTTCACGGTCGTATCGAAGCCAACGCGAATAACAAGGAAGCCGGCGCGGCCGTTCTGGCCGGAGCCGTCGCTCAGCTGAAGACCGAAAACCCGAACACCCTGTTCGTCTCCGCTGGCGATAACATCGGCGCCTCAACGTTCACCTCGTTCTCGCAGCAGGACGAACCGACCATTGACGCCCTTCTCGCGGCCGGGCTGGACGCATCCGTTGTGGGAAACCACGAGTTCGACGGCGGCTGGGACGACCTCAGTAACCGGGTCGTCTCGTCGTTCGGCGACCCGCGTTACGCGCTCGGCGCCAACGTGTACCTGAAGGGCAGCACAACCCCGGCGCTCGATGAATACTGGGTGACGGAGGTTGACGGCGTGCGAGTTGGCTTCATCGGAACCGTCACCGAGCAGACCGCGTCGATGGTTTCCCCGGCCGGAATCGCCGACATTGAGTTCGGCGACCAGCTCGAGGCCGCCAACCGCGTAGCCGCGCAGCTGCAAGATAACGACGTGACCAACGGTGAAGCCGATGTCATTGTGCTGCTCACCCACGAGGGTGGCGTCGGCACGGAGTGCGCGGCAATCGGCGCGGCCGACAGCCTCTACGGCGACCTGATTCGCGGAGCATCGGCCAACATCGACGCGATTCTCTCCGGCCACACGCACGCCACCTACAACTGTTCCTACCCGGTCGAGGGCTGGGCTGACGGGCTGAACCGCCCGGTTATGCAGAGCGGGCAGTACGGCATGAACCTCGACCAGTTGACCATCACGGTTGACCCGGCCACCAACGCGGTCGTGTCGCTAACCAGCGCACTTCTGCCGTTGCACGACGGCACGACCGGCCTCTACCCGGCCGACGCCACCGTGGCGCAGATCGTGACGGATGCCGTCACCCAGGCCGATATCGCCGGCTCGGTAGAAGTTGGCGCGATCAGCGACGACATCACCCGCGCCGACGGTGGCGCCGACCGGGGTTCGGAATCGACCCTCGGCAACCTCGTCGCGGACATTCAGCTCTGGGCCACCTCGAACGCGGCCTTTGGCGGCGAACCGGCCGAGATCGCCTTCATGAACCCGGGCGGCGTGCGCGACGACCTGCTCTACAACGTCGACGGCAAGGTCACCTATAAAGAGGTCGCCAACGTGCAGCCCTTCGCCAACACCCTCGTCACCATGGATCTCACCGGTGTCCAGGTGCGAGCGATTCTCGAGGAACAGTGGCAGCCAGACGGATCCTCCCGCGCCAAGCTGCACCTCGGCGTCTCGGAGGGCTTCAGCTACCTCTACGACCCCGCCGCAGTCCGCGGAGAGCACATCGTCGACATGACACTGAACGGTGTCGCTATTGCCCCGACCGATGTGTTCCGCGTCGCGACGAACTCGTTCCTGGCTTCCGGCGGCGACAACTTCACCACCTTCGCCGCGGGAACCGACGCCACCGACACCGGCCAAATCGACCTCACGGCGACCGTCGAGTACTTCGAGCAGCACGCGCTCGTCGATCCGGCTCCGCTTGGCCGCGCCGTGCTGGCCGGCACCGACTGGGCCAGCGTTGACGCCGGCGACGCCGTCTTCACCCCGGGCGAGCGGGTGACCGTCACGGTCTCCGGGCTGAACCCCGGCCAGCTGATCACCGGAACCCTGTACTCCGTGCCGGTCGACCTCGGCACCTTCGCGGCGAATGCTGCCGGAGTGGCCACGTTCTCCGCGGTGATCCCGGCGAACACTCCCGTCGGGGCGCACACGCTCGTGATCAGCTCGGTCGGTCTTCAGCCGATCAGCCTCGCGGTGACCGTGGTTGCGGTCGGTTCAGCGACGGCCGCGACTACCACGAGCGCCCTCGGCGTCATCCCGGCGCTCGGCGGGTCCCTCGCCCCGATCGGCCTCGCAGCCCTGCTCCTGCTGCTCGGCGGCGGTCTGTTGCTGGTTCGTCGCCAGCGCCTCGCTGCGAACGCGCGGGTTTAGCACACCTCAGAAACGGATGCCCCGGCGCGCGCCCGCGCCGGGGCATCCGTCTGTCTGGCCGCCAGATGCGCGCCACCGTGAGCGGGGAACGGATGCAGCCGGGCTCTGGCGCCCGGGCCTGCTGGAGGTGCATTATGGGAACAACTGAGAGGTGCACCGTGGCCAAGGACATCAGAAGTTTCTGGAGCGAAGACCCGATCAACGCACTGCGAGTGACCCCCGGCTTCAGGCTTGCGACGCTCGATACGGGGTCAACGCCGGGTTTCACGGGTTCTAAAAAAGACTCGGCCGCCGCGGCAACCCAGGCGGCCGGTATCCTCTCGCACCTGCAGGAGATGCTCTTCGCCAACAGTAGGTGTGGGGATAACCGCAAGCTTCTGCTCGTGCTGCAGGCCATGGATACGGCCGGCAAGGGCGGAATCGTTCGACACGTTGTCGGCGCGGTCGACCCGCAGGGAGTCAGCCACTTCGCCTTCAAGGCGCCCACCAAGGCGGAGCTCACGCACGACTTTCTCTGGCGTATCCGCAAGCAACTGCCTGCGCCCGGAATGATCGGCGTGTTCGATCGTTCGCACTATGAAGACGTGTTGATCGCCCGCGTGCACGAGCTCGCCCCGCCGGCCGAGATCACCGCGCGCTACGACCAGATCAACGCGTTCGAGCAGGAACTCGTCGATGATGACACCACCGTGATCAAGATCATGCTGCAAATCAGCTCCGCCGAGCAGAAGTCCCGCCTCGGTGAACGTCTGGGTCGCCCAGACAAATATTGGAAGTATCACCGGGTAGACGTTGACGAGCGGATGCACTGGCCTGCCTATCAGCACGCCTATCAGATTGCGCTCGAGCGCACCTCGACGGCGGCGGCGCCGTGGTTTGCGGTGCCGGCCGACCATAAATGGTACGCGCGCCTGGCGGTGCAGCACCTGCTCATCGACGCTCTGAAGGGGATGGTGCTGGCCTGGCCGGAAGCATCCTTCGACATCGAAGAAGAAAAGTTGCGCCTGTCAACGACCTGACGCTGCCGACCATCGGTTGCCGCCTCCGAGCGTGCGCTGGCGTGCCTGATATGGGTGCGTGCTTCGATAACGGTCATAGCGGCTGCCAGTTTCGGGGGCGGTCTCGCGAGTAGCGGATGCGCCCGGTCGGGCAGGCGGGCGGCGGCAGTCCTGTTGCGGTCTCGGCACACTCGACCAGCGACGGGGAGGCTAGGCGCGTTTCCAGCGCGATACCGCGCGGGAGAGGATTAGCCAGCTCAGACTGATTAAGAGGAGTACGACGGAAGCGGCGATGAGGCCGGCGCTTCGACCCAGTGCCACATCGAAGATGAAGACGAGAGTGCCGGACACCACGACGGCCACTCCTACCAGCGTGGCGCGCACCAAGACGCTGCCGATCTGCACGATGTGCGCCATTGCGTGCTGCCGGAACAGTAGCCGGTGCAAGATTACGGGACCAAGCCCGAGGGCCGTGGTCAGTGCCGTCACGGAGACCAAGATGAGGTACAGCGTGACCTGGTACCGGTCGAGCTCGGTAAAACGCGTTTGGAAGGCGACGGCGAGCAGAAAACCGCCGATGATCTGCGTGCCGGTTTGGGTGACGCGCAGCTCCTGCAGCAGGGAATTCCAGTTGCGATCAAGCCGTTCGTTCGCGGTCTCGGTGCGGCCGTCCTCAGGTGCAACATCCGAAGCTGATGCTGAATCCGGAGGGGTCATGCTCCGAATGCTAGTGCGATCTGACGATTTCTGACCCGGAGTCGGGCGGATGATGAGCGACGCTGGAGGGAGTCAGTGTCTGGATCGAGCGGGTGGAGCGCTCTTGTGCGCTTGATTGCCAAATACCGTCGTTCGGGCGCAACCCGAACACTTCATCAGGTAACGGGGGAGGGTTGGCTGCTCACCATGGGCCGGGTTCGGGGCAAGCGTCGCTTCCGAATGGCAATAAGGACAGTGAATTCTCATGTCTTCTCGACTCCCTCGTTCGGTGGGGTCCGCAGCTACACAGCGATTCACACGACGTGCGCGCGGATGTGTTCGATAAGTATGACCCTGAGCGCCGTGGCCTGGCTACCCCTATCGGTCGACTGACGTTCCTAGATCGGGGCGAGCGGTTCGAATGGGCGCGGCGGTTCGAGCGGGTCGGATTCGGTGAGCTTGGCCACCTTGCTCACGGCCCGGTCAAGGGCATCGCGCACGGCGACCACTCCCGGGCGCTGTGCGCTCGAGCGGCGTGCTGCCGAAAACAGGGTGCGGTGGGGGGTGCCGGGCAGGTCGTGCAGCTGCACCGCCGGCATGCGGCCGGCCCAGACCAGGTCCGGCAGAATGCCCACGGCGTTGCCCGATTCAATTAAGCGGATGTGCGCGATCAGGTCAGCGGTCTCGAACCGAACGTCGGGTTCAAACCCGGCCGAGCGGCACAGCTGCGTGGCCCACTGCCGGGAGGCCGTGCCGACCGGTTCCATCACCCAGGGCAGGCCGGCGGTCTCTTCGAGCGTGGCGGCGCTGACCCGACCTGAATCGGGCGGAACCGCCAGCCGCAGCGCATCCGTTGCCAGGTTTACCCGGTCGAGGTCTGGCCAGTGCGCGCGAGTGTGGCCGGGATACTGCTCGGCGAGCACCAGGTCGAAGTCGCGCGCGGCCACCTCGAACAGTCCGCGCTCGGGCTCGCGCTCGGTCACCTCGACCCGCAAGGCCGGATAATCGTCGGCTAAAAAAGTAAGCGCCCGCGGAATCACCGCGAGGGCCGCCGACTGAAACACGGCCACCCGCACGGTGCCAGACACGGTCGTGGTGCTCGCGCGCAGGTCGGCCTCGGCCAGTTCGAGCCGCTCCAGTAAGTAGGTGGTGTGCTCGATTAGAATCTCGGCCTGCTGGGTGAGCTGCACGCGACGGCCTACCTTTTTGAGCAGTACAACGCCGGCCTCTTTTTCGAGCAGCGCGAGCTGTTGCGACACCGCGGAGGGGCTGTAGGCGAGGGCGGCGGCGACCCCGGCGAGGGTGCCACGAATCTTCAGTTCGCGCAGCAGCCGCAGCCGCCTGACATCCAGCATCCGCTACCCCTTACACCCATTGACCCGCCCAAAACCGAATCATTACAAATTGTAACGAATATCATGCATAAACAATTGCTTTTGCTAAATATAGGCTGGCCTCAGACTGGCAATACCAGAGCAGCCCATCCGCGAACGAAAGACTAGTCTCGTGACCATGACCAATGCCTCCACCCGCCCCGCCAACGAGGATTTCAGTTCGGAGGTCGTCGCTCTCGTAAAGAAATGGCTCGACGAAAGCGCCACCATCCCAACGGATGCCGCGGCCGAGCGGCTCGCCGGCGTGCTGAAGGACCCGAACGGCCTCGACTTTACTGTCGGCTTCGTCGACGGAGTCATGCGTCCAGAAGACAAGATGGTGGCCGGCTACAGCCTCGCCAAGGTAGCCAAGAAGGCGCCCGGTTTTCTGCCGCCGCACATGCGCGCTGCTATCGGCCTCGGCGGAATCCTGGGGCCCGTGCTGCCTTGGGTAGTCATTCCAGCCGCCCGAACGGTGCTGCGCCAGATGGTGGGCCACCTCGTCGTCGACGCCACCCCCGACAAGCTCGGTCCGGCGCTCGCGCACCTGCAAGAGGGTGGCAACCGCCTCAATATCAACCTGCTCGGCGAGTCAGTGCTCGGCGAAAAGGAAGCACTCGAACGCCTCGAAGCAACGAGCCGCATCCTGCAACGCCCCGACGTGGACTACGTCTCTATTAAGGTATCGTCCATCGCCAGCCAGCTGTCAATGTGGGCGTTCGATGAGACCGTTGCCCGTGTGATTGAACGACTCACGCCGCTGTTTGAGTTCGCAGCACAATCCGCTACCCCGAAGTTCATCAACCTCGACATGGAAGAATACCGCGACCTCGACCTGACCATCGCGGTGTTTGAGGGCCTGCTTGACCAGCCGCAGCTGGCCCAGCTCGAGGCGGGGATCGTGCTGCAGGCCTACCTGCCCGATGCCCTGAGCGCCATTCAGGGCCTCACCCACTGGGCGCAGAATCGGCGCGCTGCCGGCGGAGCGCCGATCAAGGTGCGTCTGGTCAAGGGCGCCAATCTCGCCATGGAGAACGTCGATTCCGCCGTGCACGACTGGCCGCTCGCGACCTTCGGCAGCAAGCAAGACACCGACACGAACTACAAGCGGGTGCTGAACTGGGCGCTCACTCCGCAGAACACGGATGCGGTCAAGCTTGGCATCGCCGGCCACAACCTGTTCGACGTGGCTTGGGCACACCTGCTCAGCGTCGCGCGCGGCGTGGACGACCGGGTCGATTTCGAGATGCTGCTCGGCATGGCCACCGGCCAGGCGCAAGCCGTGCGTAATGACGTCGGGCAGCTGCTGCTCTACACGCCCGTCGTCGACCCGTCGCAGTTCGACGTGGCCATCAGCTACCTCATTCGCCGACTCGAAGAGAACGCCAGCTCGGAGAACTTCATGTCGGCCGTGTTCGAGCTGACCAGCAACCCCGAACTGTTCGACCGTGAGAAGGCGCGTTTTCAGGCCTCCCTCGACGCCCTCGACGACGTGGTGCCGACCCCCAACCGGGTGCAGGACCGCTCGAGCAGCTACGACCGGGGCCGCCTGGCTGCCGCCCACACGGATGCCCGCGGTCAGATTTCCGACACCGATCCAGACGCCGATCCGCAGCTGACCAGTGCGCTGCTGGGCATCACCCGCGGCTCGGTTCCCCTGCAGCCGAGCTTTCACAACGAGCCGGACACTGACCCGTCGTTGCCCGCGAACCGGGCTTGGGGGCGGCGCATTTTGGCCCGCGCCGACGCATCCACTCTCGGAATCGACACCATTAGCGCCGCGGCCGTTTCCGACGAGGCCGCCCTGAACACCATCATTGACGGCGTACTCGAGGCCGGAGCGGCCTGGGGTCAGAAGACTGGCGCTGAACGCGCCGCCGTGCTGCACCGTGCCGCCCTGGCGCTCGCCGCGAACCGTGACCGCCTGATCGAGGTCATGGCGAGCGAGTGCGGCAAGACCATCACCGAGGGTGACACCGAGGTGAGCGAGGCCATCGACTTCGCCAACTATTACGCCGAACGAGCCAAGGACCTCGACCACGTTCAGGGCGCCATCTTCGTGCCGTCCAAACTCATCGTGGTCACCCCGCCGTGGAACTTTCCGACCGCCATTCCGGCCGGTGGCATGCTCGCAGCCCTTGCCTCCGGCGCTGGCGTCGTCGTCAAGCCGGCCACCCTGGCCCAGCGCACCGGTGCCGTCGTGGTTGAAGCGCTCTGGGAAGCCGGTATTCCGCGAGAGCTGCTCGCGCTGG
Organism: Cryobacterium sp. Y11; assembly: GCF_002929535.1. GTDB lineage: Bacteria > Actinomycetota > Actinomycetes > Actinomycetales > Microbacteriaceae > Cryobacterium. The sequence goes on along the minus strand of NZ_PJJO01000054.1, from coordinate 113,450 downwards.
TGAACCTCGCGGGCGGCGAGCTCGGCGCCACGCTCATCGCGCACCCCGCCGTCGACCGGGTCATCCTCACCGGCGGTTACGAGACGGCCAAGCTGTTCCGCTCATTCCGCCGCGATCTTCCTCTGCTGGCCGAAACTAGCGGCAAGAACGCCATCATCGTCACTCCATCGGCCGACTTCGACCTTGCCGCAGCCGACGTCGTGAAGAGCGCCTTCGGTCATGCCGGCCAGAAGTGCTCGGCCGCGAGCCTCGTGATTCTGGTCGGATCGGTCGCGAAGTCCGAGCGGTTCCTGGGCCAGCTGGTGGATGCCGCGACCTCTCTCAAGGTCGGCGCGGCGAGCGACCCGGTGACTCAGATGGGCCCGATCATGTCGCCGGCCGACGGCAAGCTCTTGCATGCCCTGACGACGCTCGGCGCCGACGAGCACTGGCTGGTCGAGCCCAGGCAGCTCGATGAGACCGGCACGCTGTGGTCGCCCGGCATTCGCACCGGTGTCGCCCCCGGATCGTATTTTCACCTGACCGAGTTCTTCGGACCGGTGCTGGGCGTGATGCATGCGCGCAATCTGGAAGAAGCCATCCGCTTTCAGAATGCTGTCGACTATGGGTTGACCACCGGCCTGCACTCGCTCGATGCCGAAGAATTGGCCCTCTGGGTCGACTCTGTTGAAGCTGGCAACCTCTACGTCAACCGCGGCATCACCGGTGCCATCGTGCAGCGTCAGCCGTTCGGCGGTTGGAAGCGTTCAGCCGTGGGCGCCGGCACCAAGGCCGGCGGACCGAACTACCTCCTCGGCCTCGGCAGCTGGGTCAACGAACCGGGCCGCAACAGCTCGACGCTGCACCTGCGCGGGCTCGAGCAGCGCGTCACCGACATTATCGAAGCGAGCCAGCCGTTCCTCGACTACACCGACTTCGACGTGCTGCGCCGCTCGGCCGTGAGCGACGCTTTGGCCTGGCGCGAGGAATTCAACGTCGTGCGCGACGCGACCGACCTTGGTGTGGAGCGCAACCTGTTCCGCTACCGTGCACTGCCGGTCACCGTGCGCCTGACCGAGACGGGCACTCTCGCCCAGCTGTTGCGCGTGATTGCCGCCGCGACCCTGTCCACGTCACGTTTTGACGTGTCGAGCACCATTCCGGTGCCGCCGGCCGTTCGCAATATCCTCTCCGAGCGGGAGATTGCGGTGTTCATCGAGAGCGACGAGGAGTGGCTGGACCGGGCTCGCTCCGGTGGTCTCACGGCTAGCCGCGTGCGCCTGATCGGCAGCGACCCGGTGCTGGGGGCGCGGGTGGAGGCATCCGCTCTCGCCGAAGCCCTCAACGGCAGCCCGGACATTGCCGTGTACTCGAACGCGGTCACCCAGGCCGGTCGCATCGAGGTGCTGCCGTTTTTGCGGGAACAGGCCATCTCGATCACCGCGCACCGATTCGGCAACCCGAGCACCCTCTCTGATGGGGTGATCTAGGCCGGGTACGAACTGCGGAGATTCTTGTCTGATAGGCCCCCGATCACGTAATTTTGAGGCTTTTCGGCGAGAATCTCCGCGATTCTGCACGGGCGCACACAGGCGGCATACGGTTTACGTACAGTTTCGTGGGTCAAACTCATGGGGGCCGTATGATGATTGCTGCCCACAATTCGACAGGGGTTCACGCTTGAACGGAAACGCGACGACGACGCATCGAAACGTCGCCTTGTTGTCGGTCGCGAGTCTGATGGCGCCGCTGATCACGACGTCAGACGAGATAGATCGACGGTTGAAGCCGGTTTTGACGCGCCTGAAACTACCAACCGGGCTGCTGCAGCGTGTGGCCGGTGTCTATGAACGGCGCAACTGGGGCCCCGACGAGACGTTTGACGACGCCGCGGTCAAGGCCGGCAAGATTGCGCTGCGCGAGGCCGGCATCAAGCCGAGCGACGTTGGTCTGCTGATCAACACCTCGGTCACCCGCAAGCACCTCGAACCCTCCGTTGCCGTGCGCATTCATCACGGGCTCGGCCTGCCATCGTCGGCGATCAACTTCGACATTGCCAACGCCTGCCTCGGCTTCGTCAATGGCATGACTCTCGCCGCGCAGCTCATCGACAGCGGGCAGATCAAGTACGCCGTGATCATCGATGGCGAAGACGCTGACGAGATTCAGACCAACACCATTGAGCGCCTCGGCCGCCCGGGTATCAAACGCAAAGATTTCATGAGCGAGTTCGCGAGCCTCACCCTCGGTTCCGGCGCTGCCGCTGCCGTGCTTGGCCCAGCGGATGCCCACCCCGGTGGACACCGCATCCTCGGCGGTGTGGCCCGAGCTGCCACCCAGTTCAACGACCTGTGTGTTGGCAGTGTCGACGGCATGTTCACCGACGCGAAAGCCTTGCTCAAGGGCGGCATGGAACTGGTGGTGTCGGCCTGGACCGAAGCCAAACGCGACTGGAGCTGGTCGAACATGGATCGCTACATTCTGCACCAGGTCTCGAGCGTGCACACCAATGCCATCGTGAAGGCCACGGGAATGGACAAAACCAAGATTCCGTTGACCTTCCCTACCCTCGGCAACGTCGGCCCGGCCTCCATCCCCATCACACTCGCGCAGGAGGCGTCGACACTGCAGCCGGGAAACCGGGTACTGCTGATGGGCGTCGGCTCCGGTCTCAACACCGCGATGATGGAACTCGTCTGGTGACGATGCTTCTGGAGACCCGCTTCGACACTATGTTCGTCGACGCCGGCGTTTTCGGAGAATGTGGCCATGTCGGTGACTGCCGTGCATGCGGGGCCGACGGGTTTAGGTGGAGCGCCGTGCGAGCTGCCACCGTTGGCCCTGTGGGCCCGCGTGCTGCTGGCGAGATGCCACTTTTAGCTCCTTGGGCCTCTGCATCAACGACGAGATGACACTGGTGGCCCCATTTACTGACTGGACGAGCATCCGCTTCACGGCCCGTGGCCGGCTAGCAGCAGGATCACGGCAGGCCCCTTCGGAGAAAAGACACTGTGATTAATATCCGCACAACCGCAACGTCCCGTCGACTGCCGCGCACGACCCCGGCCCCGGCCGCGCTGCCGCCCGCCGGCCTGGCTGGGCTTGACCCGGAGTGGTCGCGCTTAGTCGAGGTCGTCGAGAGCGATCGGGGGGGCTCGGCGAGTGGCGTGAATCACGGCTGGCACCTGCTCGACAACGGCCCCCAGCTCGACGTGCTCGGCGTGATTCCGGTCGGCACAATCTTGTGTGTGCACGGCAACCCGACCTGGTCGTACCTCTGGCGCGGGCTGCTTTCTGCTGCAACGGATGCAGCACAGTCCGGCGCGCCGGCCTGGCGCGTGATCGCCGTCGACCAGCTCGACATGGGTTTCTCCGAGCGTTCCGGCGGTAGTGCTGACACCGCCGGTTCTGATGTCGGTGTTGGTGGTGCCGGCGCTGCTGCCGGCGCCGCAACCGGCCGCCGCTCTGCGGGTGCTGCTCGCCCACTCGCTCGCCGGGTGCAAGACCTCGGCGACCTCACCGACGCGCTCGATCTGACCGGCCCGGTCATCACCCTGGGACATGACTGGGGCGGAGTGGTATCTCTCGGCTGGGCCGTTGACCACCCCGAGCTGCTGGCTGGTGTCATGCTGCTCAACACCGCCGTGCATCAGCCCGCCAGCGATCCGATTCCGGCGCCACTGAGGCTCGCCCTCGGTCGGGGTGTTCTCGGCACAGCGACCGTCGCGACGCCCGCATTTCTCGACACGACGTTGTCCCTCGCGCATCCGTCGCTATCGAACGAGGTCAAGCGCGGCTACCGTGCGCCGTATCTGACGAGCGCCCGCCGCGGCGGAATCGGCGGCTTCGTCGCCGACATTCCGGTGGCGCCGCGGCACGAGAGTCGGGCGGAACTCGACCGCATCGCCGAGGCCGTGCGTGCGCTCGTCGTGCCGACGCTGCTGCTCTGGGGTCCACGCGATCCGATCTTCAGCGACCGCTATCTCGACGACGTGGTCGAGCGGATGCCGCACGCTCGCGTGCACCGTTTCGAGGGCGCGGGTCACCTGCTGGCCGAGGATGCGGACTACGCCGCCGCCGCGCTGCTCTGGCTGGGGGACTGCGTCATGACCTCTCCCGCCGACCCGGCTCTTTTAGGCGAGTCGCGTTCCCGCCATGGCGATCTCGGCAAGCTCGATCAGCGGATGGGAGCGCCCGGCGCGCCGCCCGCGTGCAATTCACGACTGGAGCCCGTTGTGTCGGGGGATGCGGCCGCGCCATCTTCGTTGGTCGAGCTTGCCGCGGAACCCGAGAACCCGCTGGTCGAGCTTGCCGAGACCGCCGCGTCGGGGAGCGGGGCTGCAGGCGCGGCCGCGCCATCTTCGTTGGTCGTGTCTCGACAGACTCGACAACCGGCCGAGGCCGCCGTGTCGGCGAAGGCTGCGTGGGAAGCGGCCGGGACGCATCCGCTGTGGTATTACCTTCACGAACTGCAGGGCTCCGACGAAACCGCGCTGGTCGACATGCAGCCGGCCCCGCGCACGGTCAGCTGGCGGCTGCTGTCGCGGCGCGTGCGCGAGATCGCCGCCGGCCTCGTCTTCATCGGGGTCAAGCCCGGTGACCGCGTTTCACTTCTGGTGCCGCCAAGCGCTGACCTCACCGCGGTGCTCTACGCCTGCGTGCGCATCGGTGCGATCGTGGTCGTAGCGGATGCCGGCCTCGGCCTTCCCGGCCTCACTCGCGCCGTGCGCGGCGCCCGGCCCGACTTCGTGATCGGGGCAGCTCCCGGCCTCATGGCCGCCCGCGCCCTCGGCTGGCCAGGGCGCAAAATCTCCACCGCCCGCTTTCCAGCACCGATGGCCGCACTCCTCGGCATCGAACATACCCTCGCTGAGTTGACCCGACTCGGCGCAGCTCGGCTGACAGCCGGAACCGAGCTCCCGCCTGGCCCCGTCCCGAGCGACCCGGCGGCCGTGCTGTTCACCTCCGGATCGACCGGCCCAGCCAAGGGTGTCGTCTACACCCACGGCCAACTCTCCGCCGTCAGCAACGCCCTCTATCTGCAGTACGGCGTCGGCGTCGGAACCGGTCTGGTTGCCGGATTCGCCCCGTTCGCCCTGCTTGGCCCGGCCCTCGGCGCCCGTTCGGTGACCCCTGATATGGATGTCACGGCGCCGAAAACCCTCACCGCCACCGCGGTCGCGGCCGCCGTTGCCGCGGCTGATGGCGATACCAGAGGCTCGACGGTCGTCTTTTTGTCGCCTGCCGCGCTCGTGAACGTCGTTGCGACCGCCGATGCGCTCACGCCCGCCGATCACGCCGCCCTCGCCGGGGTGCAGCGCTTTCTCTCGGCCGGAGCGCCCATTTCTGAGAGCCTGCTCGCCCAGGCCGCCGCGCTCATGCCGGGGGCAACCGCGCACACGCCGTACGGCATGACCGAGGGCCTGCTCATGGCCGATATCACGCTCGCGGGTATCCGGGACGCCGCTGCGAGTGTGGCGATGCCGATAGCGGATGCTGCCGCGCACGACGACGCGTCGGTCGCGGGTGCGGCAACCGCGACCGCAAAGCCGGCCGGGGGAGTGTGCGTCGGACGGGCTACCGCGACCACCCGCATTCGGATCAGCGCGCTTGACGCTAGCGGGGCATCCGTTGGTGAACTGACCGAGGAACCCGACGTGACCGGCGAGATCGTCGTGTCGGCGCCGCACGTCAAGGATCACTACGACCGGCTCTGGCTTACCGAACGCGCCTCGCGCCGCGGCGCGGTGCCGGGCGAACGCTGGCATCGCACCGGGGACGTCGGCCATCTCGACAGCGCAGGACGCCTCTGGGTGGAGGGCCGCATGCCGCATGTGATCGTGACGGCGGGCGGCGTGGTCACCCCGGTCGGTCCGGAGCAGCGCATCGAAACGCTGCCCGATGTGGCGCGCGCGGCCTTCGTCGGCGTCGGCCCGCTCGGCACCCAGCAGCAGGTCGCCGTGATCGAAACCGTGCCGCCGGCCCGGCGGGTGCACCGGGCATCCGCTTCGCTGGCCGAAGCCGTGCGCGCTGTGGTTGGGTCGCCGGTCGCCGCCGTGCTCGTCGTGCCCGGCCTGCCAACGGATATTCGGCACAACTCCAAGATCGACCGCAGCCGGTTGTCGCGCTGGGCCACCGGCATTCTCTCTGGCGCACGCTGGACTAAGCCATGAGAGTACTCGTGACCGGAGCCAGCGGCTTCCTCGGCCGCGCTGTCGCCGCTAGCATCAGCGCGGCCGGGCACGAGGTGCGCACCTTTCAGCGGCGGCCGTCCGGCCTGGCCGGCCTCGAAGACGTGTACGGCTCGATCACCACCCCGGCCGATACCCCCTACGCCGGCCTCGCCTATGCCGTGAGCGGCATGGACGCGGTCGTGCACCTCGCCGCCAAGGTCTCACTTACCGGCGACCCGGCCGAATTCGAGGCAGTGAATGTCGGCGGCACGCGCACCGTTTTGCAGGCTGCTCGGGATGCTGGCGTGTCCCGTTTCGTCTACGTCTCCTCGCCGTCGGTGGCACATTCCGGGGCGTCGATCATGGGCTCCGACGCGCTGCCGGCCTCGCCGGAACATGCCCGCGGTGACTACGCCCGCACCAAGGCGCGCGCCGAGCTGCTCGCGCTCGCCGCCGATGCCCCTGGTTTTAGCGTGGTCGCCGTGCGCCCGCACCTGGTCTGGGGCCCCGGCGACACCCAGTTGATCGAGCGCATCGTCGATCGCGCCCGCTCCGGCCGGCTGCCGTTACTCGGGCATGGCGCCGCCCTCATCGACACGACCTACGTCGACAATGCGGCCTCGGCCATTCACGCGGCGCTCGATGCCTGTGAACGGGTGCATGGCCAGTCCTACGTGATCACCAACGGAGAACCTCGCCCGGTCGCGGAACTCCTGGCTGGAATCTGCGCGGCGGCCAACGTGGCAGCGCCGGCCTGGCGGGTGCCGGCATCCGCTGCCCGCGGTGCTGGCTCGCTCATTGAGGCGCTCTGGCGGCGTCGCCCGGGAACCGACGAACCGCCGATGACCCGGTTTCTGGCTGAACAGCTCTCGACCGCGCACTGGTTCGACCAACGCCGCACTCGCGCCGACCTGGGCTGGGCGCCAGCAGTCTCCCTCGACGAGGGCTTCGAGCGCCTCGCTGCCCACTATCGCGCCGGCCGCTAGCCCACTCCCTGCCTCAGTACTGCGACCGGGCCCGGGCGGTTTGGGCACGGGAGGCGCAGGCGTGCCGCAAGCCGGGCGTCTACGAGCGGATGTCGCGCGCCCCGTGCCCGCAGCTACGAGCGAAACCCGAGGGCCGCGCGCGCATAGCTAAGCGCCTCCTCGGGGGTGACGCCGAGCTGCCTGGCCGTTCCGGCGAACGCGGCGGCGGCGTCCTGTACCTGCTGCTGGGCCGAGTTTCCGGTCGCGGCGATGAAGGATCCGTTGCGCCCGCGCGTTTCGATCACTTCGAACCGTTCGAGCTCGCGGTAGGCGCGGGCCACGGTATTGGCGGCGAGCCCGAGATCCGCAGCCAGCTTGCGCACGGTTGGCAACCTGTCGCCGGGCGCAAGGTCACCCGAATGCACCGCGGCGAGTACCTGCACCCGTACCTGTTCGTAGGGCGGCGTCGCCGAACGAGGGTCGATCAGCAGAATCATGCCGAGGTCTTCGCTTGGCTGCCTTCGTCGGGCCAGCTGTCGGCAGATGGGCCTCGACGGTGCCGGTCTAACTCGGCGGCCGTCTCCGGCCAGAGCCGGCGCAGATAGTGCGTCGTATTGCGATTGCGTAGGCTCGTGACGCTCCAGCTGACCAGACCGACCAGCAGAATCGGACCCATGATCGTGAACGATCCGACCAGAATTTCCCCGACCGAACCCGGCGCGGGCAGGTCGATCCCGTCGCTCAACGAAAAAAACAACACGCACGCGCTCACCGCGGCAATGATCCCAGGAATTCCCACCAGACTGCGCAGTGTGGTGCTGCGAAAGGCGTCGTTCCAGGCGAGCTCGATGAACGTGCTGGCCGGTTGCCCGCGGCCCAACAGCGCGTTGGCCGACGCCCAGGTCACCAGGGCGGAGGCGGCCGAAAGTGCCAGGAGCAGCCCGGCTGGCCAGAGAATCGTTCGCACCGAGACATCGTCGAACGCCCGCTCCGGGTTGATCGCGATGACAGCGAGCACGGCAATGTAGCCGAGGGTGGCCAGCGCCAGAAGGCCCAGCGAGAAGGTTCGGTCAAGCCGCGTGACGTAGTCGGCCAGGATGGGCGACGTGCTCCGAGCCAGTCGCGGCGTGTCGGATACCGGTGCCCACGCCGACCGGGAATCGTTGACGATGAGGGCAATCGTTGATCCGACGGTCATCGCCATAATCACAAAGAGTGCGTTCCACGGGCTGGTACTGCCGTGCAACACGATCACCGCGGCGACTCCGACGACGAGTCCAGCCATCGACCCCAGTTCCCCGGCGCGTTCGCGGCGGTAGATTCGGCGCGACAGCTCGGGAACGATTTCCGGGACCAACGCGAGTCCGACCTGCTGGGAGTAGGCGTGCAGCATCCGCTCGCGTGGTTCGGCCCGAGCGATATAGACCAAACGGATGCCCAACCCGGCCATTACCAGCCCCGCCACAACCACAAAAAATGCGTCCACGAAACCCTCCCTTTGTGTGTGTTTTGTACCAGAGTAGCAATACAAAATCGGGTTGGCAATCGACGCCCCCTGCCCGCGCCTTGTCGCCCACTATCGTGGCGGCCCTACCCCCCGCCCTGCCGGAGTGCTTCGACCGGGCCCAGGCTCGGAAGTCGGGCCCAGGCTCGGAAGTCGGGCCCATGATAGATCGTGGACCCACGGACCGGGCGCGGGCCCGGTCGGTTGAGTACACTCACGGGCAGTTACGAGCTCGAATCGCGCTCCAGCGCTTCGGTGACGAGCGCGAGCGCTTCGGCCGGACTTACGCCGAGTTGGTTCATCCGGGCCGCAAAGGAGTCGGCGGCCGCCTGCGCGTGCCGCTCCGAAGCATCGCCGTCGGACGCGATGAATGACCCAAATCGGCCACGCGTTTCGATCACGCTGTCTCGCTCCAGCTCGCGGTAGGCGCGGGCGACCGTGTTCGTAGCCAGGCCGAGTTCGGCAGCGAGGGCTCGCACGGTTGGCAGCCGGGTGTCGTGGGCCAGCCGGCCGGAGCGCACCGCCGCGATCACCTGGCTGCGCAACTGCTCGAACGGCGGCGTACTCGACTGGGAATCAATGACAAGAAATGAGGCGGGCACGGGACTCTCCGTTCAAACGTTATGGGTATTTTGCCCCGCTACAACGGATGCTGCAACTACGTTCTTGCGTACAATACGGCAAAACATACCGACGGAGCGTGTGAACTGGCTTTCCGCACTCCTACCGCGTGATATCTCGGTATGTGCGGGTCAATTTTCAGCACAATTGTGGGGCACGCGCAGATCGATTACCCGGTCATCGACGTGATCGTTCGCTCAGATCTGTTAGTCGGCGCGCGGGTGCTCGATGTCTAACCGCACGCGTTGCGCCGAAAAGCGCGTCATGACGTGCTGCAGCGGGGTGCCATCGGGCAGGGTGTCGAGCGCCTCGGTGACGAGCACGATCGCGCCGGGCCCCAACGTGAGTAACTCGGACTCCGTTATGGTGGCGTGTCGCGCGCCAACGACGGTCGACGCGCGCACATAGTCGTCGATACCGCTCGCGTGCAGCGCCGCAGTGACTGATCCGGTGCGCCGCAGAGCAGTCGCGATGTCGGGCACGCGCTCGACATCAAACCAGTGCGTACTCACCGAGATCTGCTGCCCGCCAGCGGAACGCGTCGTTTCGACCCGGATCGCCCGGCGGCCGTCAATTCCCAGCCGCCGGGCGATCTCTGACGGTGCGTCCTCGATGGCGTTGTGCAGCACGCGGATGGTCGCCGATGCGCTTTGGTCACCGAGGCTGGTTGTCATGCGGGTGCGCAGACCGATCCGGTGCAGGCGCACAGCGTGGCCGGTCACAAAGGTGCCGCTGCCGCGCCGAGATTCGACCAGCCCCTCCTCTGCCAATGCGGCGATGGCCTGACGTGCCGTGTGCCGGTTAACACCGAAACGCTCGGCGAGCACATTCTCAGTGGGTAGGCGGTCGCCCGTGTGCAGTCGGCCGCCGTCAATGTCCAGGCGCAATTCCTCGCTGATCAGGCGCCAGGCTGAGTATCCGCTGTTCGATCGGGAGACCGATGGGTGATCCGTCACGGGGTGTCCTTGTTGTTGGTTCACCGGACGTTCATCTGGTGGTGGCCTCCGCGTCGACCGGGAGGCTTCTGTCTTCAACCTTAGGGGCCTAATCTTTGGGTTGTCTAGATAAATAGACAACTTGGGAGCATGTGAGGCGTGAAGGGATCGAACATGAGGGCACAGGAGAAAACAGCGGATGAGCGTGCCGTTGAAGAGCGGCGCCGCGCCGCGCGAGTGCTCGCAGGAGCCTCGCACGCCGACTTGGCCGCACTGTGGGCCGCGTGGGGGGAGCAGCCAGAGGTCGCATACTTGCGGGGCCCGGAAGCAGGCTTGGTTATGGTGCAGGGCCGAATCGGCGGCACCGGCGACCGCTTCAACCTCGGCGAGGCGACCGTTTCCCGGGCAACCGTGATGCTCCATGGCGCCGGCGCCGACGAGGCGAGCGGCACGTCGTACGTGCTGGGCAGCCACCCAGAGCACGCCGGTCTCGCCGCCGTCTTCGACGCGCTGCTGAGCGCGCCGACACAGCGGGAACGCGTACTCACCGACGTTATCGAGCCGCTCGAACGCGAACAGACCAAGCGCGACTCGGCGGCCAATGCCGACGCACGCAGCACGGTTGTCGACTTCTTCACCGTTGCAAGGGAGCACGAATGAGCACGCTGATTCCACAGAACCTCACGCCCGGATTCGCGAACCCGGTGCGCGACGCACAGCGGGTGTTCCGCGCTGTGCTCGAGGCACTCGCACGCCCGACCACGCCGCAACCTGTCGAGGTGGACCTGCTGCCCCCCGCGCCGCTCGGGGTGACCATGGGGGCCGTTATTCTGGCGCTGTGCGACGAGCAGACCCCCCTCTGGCTCGACCCCGCGCTACGCGCCGCCCCCGAGGTCTGTGCTTGGATCGCCTTTCACACCGGCGCGCGCATCGTCGATCAAGCGGATGACGCGGCGTTCGTTATCGCGTCATCGCCGTCCACGGCGCCGCGCCTGGCCGACCTCGCACGGGGCACAGACGAAGAGCCACACCGGTCAGCAACACTCGTGATCGATGCCTGTTGCGCACCCGGTATCGGCTCCCTGACAGCGACCGGGCCGGGCATCCCTGGCGTCGCTCACTGGGACGGCGCCGGCCTGCCGAATGAATTCCTCACTCAGTGGCACGAAAACCACTCGAACTTTCCGCGCGGCGTTGACCTCATCCTCGCGGCCGAGACCGCGGTGCTTGGCCTGCCACGAACAACCGCGCTGATTGCTGCGATTGCCCACACTGATGAGAAGAGGAACGCCTAATGTACGTCGCCGTCAAGGGAGGCGAGAAAGCGATCGCCAACGCGCACGCGCTGCTCGCCAAGCGCGGGCGGGGCAGCATCGATGCCCCGCGCATCGACTACCCGCAAATTCGCAATCAGATGGGCGTGCTCGTCTCACGCGTGATGGCCGAGGGCTCACTATACGACCCGGAGCTCGCCGCCAAAGCACTGCTGCAGGCGCAGGGCGACGTGCTTGAAGCGGTCACGCTGATGCGCTCGTACCGCACGACGCTGCCGCGGTTCGGTATTACGATCGCGGTCGACACCGTCGGCCTGCCCTCGGAGCGCCGCGTGTCTGCGACGTTCAAGGATATTCCCGGTGGTCAGCAGCTCGGCGCAACGTTTGACTACACGCACCGCCTGCTCGCCGACGAACTGCACACCCCGGAGGTAGCAACCCCGGACGTGCCGATCGACGAGCCGATGCCCCGGGTGACCGATCTGCTCGGTGCAGACGCGCTCGTTGAGCGCGATCGGCCAGACGAAGGATGGACCGATCCGGATCCGGGCGACCTGACCCGCGAGCCGACCGTCTTCCCAATGAGCCGAGCCGAGCGCCTGCAGGCCCTGACCCGCGGCGACGAGGGCTTTCTGTTGTCGCTGGGCTATTCCACGCAGCGAGGCTTTGGCAATAACCATCCGTTCGTGGGTGAGGTGCGCGTCGGCGAGGTCGAGGTCGACTTCTTCGCCCCCGAGATCGGGTACGCCGTGCCGATTGGGCGCATCGAACTGACCGAGTGCCAGATGGTCAACCAGTTCGTTGGCAGCGCCGATCAGGCGCCGCAGTTCACCCGCGGCTACGGGCTCGTCTTTGGCCGAGCAGAGCGTAAGGCCATGTCGATGTCGCTGGTTGACCGCACGTTGCGGCACGAGGAATTTGGCGAGCGTATCGTATCGCCAGCGCAGGATGAGGAATTCGTGATCGCCCACGCCGACAACGTTGAGGCTGCCGGCTTCGTCGAGCACCTGAAACTGCCGCACTATGTCGATTTTCAGGCGGAACTCGGGCTGATCCGCAGCCTACGCCGTGAGTTTCAGGCGCGTCACCCCGCCGAGCCGGCCGAGGCGCCTGCGACCGACAACAACACCCTGATCGAGGAGAACGCATGAGCGGCCCACGGATCGTGTACAACGAGGGCTACCTCGACGAGCAGACCAAGCGGGTCGTGCGTCGTGCGCTACTCAAGGGCGTCGCCATCCCCGGGTTCCAGGTGCCGTTCGCCTCACGTGAGGTGCCAATGCCCCGCGGCTGGGGCACCGGAGGGGTACAGCTCACCGCATCGGTGATCGGCCCGGCCGACACGCTGAAGGTGATTGACCAGGGTGCCGACGATACGACTAACGCGGTGTCCATCCGGGCTTTCTTCGAGAAGGTAGCGGGCGCCGCCAGCACCACGCGCACGGATCATGCCACGATCATCCAGACCCGGCACCGGATTCCCGAGACTCCGCTGACCGAGAAACAGATCGTGGTGTACCAGGTGCCCATTCCGGAGCCGCTGCGTTTTCTGGAACCGCGCGAGACCGAGACCCGGCGCCTGCACGCGCTCGAAGAATACGGCCTGATGTACGTCAAACTCTACGAGGACATCGCGAAATATGGGCACATCGCTAAGACGTACGACTACCCGGTGCTCGTGAACGGCCGATACGTCATGGCGCCGTCACCCATCCCGAGCTTCGATAACCCCAAGATGCACCAGAGCCCCGCACTACAACTGTTCGGAGCCGGGCGGGAGAAGCGCATCTACGCGATCCCGCCATACACCGACGTGGAGAGCCTCGGATTCGACGATTTCCCGTTCGAACCGCAACGCTTCGACCAGCCCTGCGAGATCTGTGAGTCCACCGAGGTGTACCTCGACGAGGTGCTCATCGATGATCACGGCGGGGTCATGTTCGTGTGCTCCGACACCGATCACTGCGAGCGCACCCTCACGGCACGCGAGCACGACCACATTACCGAGGTGAATGCATGAATGACGAAACGCCCCTCCTGAGCGTGACTGGTGCCAGCCATCGCTATGGCGACCGGTACGGCTGCCGCGATGTCAGCTTCGATCTGTGGCCCGGCGAGGTGCTGGCCGTCGTGGGCGAGTCGGGCTCGGGAAAAACCACCCTGCTCGGCATGCTGGCCCAGCGACTCGCACTCGATGAGGGTTCCATCCGGTACCGCACGGCGCGGCAGAACGTTGCGGGCGGCGCGCGGGAAGACCTGCTGGACCTGTCGACCCTGAGCGAACGCGAAGTGCGCCGACTCTGGCGCACCGACTGGGGCTTCGTGCACCAGAACGCCGCCGATGGACTGCGCATGCACGTCAGCGCGGGCGGCAACGTCGGCGAGCCACTGATGGCGAACGGATGGCGCCACTTCGGCCAGATCCGGGCCGAAGCCGAAGAGTGGCTGCGCCGGGTGGAGATCCCGACCGATCGGATGGACGATGCGCCAACGCTGTTCTCGGGCGGTATGCGCCAGCGCGTGCAGGTTGCACGCAACCTCGTGTTCGGCCCGCGCCTCGTCTTCATGGATGAGCCGACCAGCGGCCTGGACGTGTCCGTGCAGGCACGCCTGCTCGATCTCATCCGCTCGCTGGTATCTGAGCTCGGTCTCGCTGTCGTGATCGTCACGCATGACCTCGCTGTGGCACGCCTCATCTCCCACCGCACGCTGGTGATGAAAGACGGCGCCGTGATCGAGTCCGGCCTCACCGACCGGGTGCTCGATGACCCGCAGGCCGCCTACACCCAACTGCTCGTCTCTTCGATCCTCCAGGGCTGATCTCCATGACATACGACACAACCAACCGAATGCCCAAGGACGCGGCCCTGTCCGTTCAAGACGTCGACAAGACGTTCACCCTGCACCTGCAGGACTCGCATCAGCTGCCCGTGCTGCGCGGGATGACCTTCGATGTGCCGCGCGGGGCGTGCGTGGTGCTCGGCGGCGAGTCAGGAGCTGGCAAGAGTACCGTCATGAAGATGGTCTTCGGCAGCTACGGCGCCAATTCTGGGCGCATTTTACTCAGCCATCAAGGTTCCGTTATGGATCTGGTCACGGCGGAGCCTCGCCAGGTGCTCGCCGCCCGGCGGGAGACCATTGGGTACGTGAGTCAGTTCTTGCGCGCGGTGCCCCGCGTGCCAGCCCTCGACGTCGTCGCCGAGCCGCTCATTGAGCGCGGGGTCGAGCGAGCGGTGGCACGCGAGCGAGCCGGTGAGCTGTTGGCTCGCCTGAGCATCCCCGAGCGGCTGTGGAAGCTTCCACCGGCGACCTTTTCTGGCGGAGAGCAGCAGCGTGTGAACATCGCTCGCGGCTTCATCATCGAGCGGCCACTCCTACTGCTCGACGAACCCACCGCGTCGCTCGACGCCCGAAATCGCGGTGTCGTGATCGACCTGATTCGCGAGAGCCTCGGGCATGGAACCGGAATGTTAGCGATCTTCCACGACGCCGACGTGCGCGAGGCCGTCGCTGACCTGACCGTCGACGTGCAGTCATTCACAGCCGTGCGCGAAGAGGTGCTCGCATGAGGCGATACGCCGTCTATGCGGTGCCAGGAGTCGGCGAGAACGATGCTGCCGCAGCACTGCGACTCAAGGCCGAAGTCGACACCTGGTACGACCGCGACGACCTGCGTGGCCTCACCATTGACGCGCGTCGCTATGGCTTTCACGCCACGCTCGCTGCGCCGTTCCACCTCGCCGAGGGACACACCGAGGCTGAGCTGCTGGCGGTGGCCGCGGCTTTCGCGGCCGGGCGCGCACCGGTCACGATTCCTGGCCCGCGCCCGGCGACGATGGGCAGTTTCCGCGTGCTGCTTCCCAACGGCAATCAAGACGGTCTGAACGAACTCGCGGCATCCGCCGTGCGGCAGTTCGACGACTTTCGGGCGCCGTTGAATGAAGCGGATGTTCGCCGCCGCCGCGCCCCACACCTCACGCCGCGCCAGCGCGAGCTGTTTGACCGCTGGGGCTACCCGTACGTTTTCGACGAGTTCCACTTTCATCTCACCCTGACCGATTCTGTGCCCGCCGAGCGCACCGCGGAGGTCGACGCCGCGCTGGCGCAGCACTTCGCGAACGTAGCCGGCGTCGACGTGCCGCTGTCCGGCATCACGATCAGCGTCGAGCCGCAGCCCGGCGCTGCCTTCGAGATTCTCTCCGTTTATCCCTTTGCCCACCAATTCGCTCTGGAGACCGCCTGATGTCCCTCGTTCTCAATAACGCTCACATCGTGCTCACCGATCAGGTTGTGCATGGATCCGTGCGCATCACGAACGGTGTCATCGTCGAGGTCTCTGACGACCCATACCTGGTTGTCGACGGCGTGCCCGCCCTCGACATGGGAACGGATTACCTGCTGCCCGGCCTCGTCGAACTACACACCGACCAGGTCGAGTCGCACTACCAGCCGCGCCCCAAGCGGTTTTGGGACCCGATTCCGGCCGTCATCGCGCACGACGCGCAGATGGCAGCGTCGGGAATGACAACCGTGCTCGACGCGATGCGCATCGGCAGCGGGCCGGGTGAGAATCGCATCAGCGGTGACGCGCGCACACTGGTGAAGGCCGTGATCCACGCCGCCGAGTCCGGCCTGCTGCGGGCCGACCACTACGTTCATTTGCGCTGCGAGGTCGCGACGCCGGATGTCGTTGACGTGTTTGACGAGGTGGGTGGGCACGACCGGGTGAGGATGGTGTCGCTTATGGACCACACGCCCGGGCAGCGCCAGTACGCCGACGTCGAGGCGTTCCGCACCTATATGGTGGGCAAACACAGCATGAGCAACGTGCAGTTCGACCAGCACGTCGCCGAGCTGCACGTGCTCTCGGCGCAGTACTCCGATGACAACCGCCGGTTGATGGCGGAGCGCGCCAACGACCGCGGCATCACGATGGCCGCGCACGACGACGCGACACAGGCGCACGTCGACGAGTCGACGAAAGCCGGCGTGCGCATCTCCGAGTTTCCAACGACAATCGTGGCGGCCCGAGCGGCTCGCGCCGCCGGCCAGCTCGTCGTTATGGGTGCCCCCAACATCGTGCGTGGCGGCTCGCATTCGGGCAACGTCTCGGCCACCGAGTTGCTCCACCTCGGACTGCTCGACATCTTGTCGAGCGATTACGTGCCCGGCAGCCCCCTCCAGGCCATTTTCCTCCTCTTCAGTCGCGGCGAAATCACGCTGCCGCAGGGTGCCGCGCTGGTGAGCGCCAACCCCGCCCGTGCCGCCGGTCTTAACGATCGTGGAGTGATCGCACCGGGCAAGCGAGCCGATGTCATCCGCGTGCAAGCCTATGACGGGGCGCCGACCGATCAGCATCCGCTCGGCTCACCCGTACCGATTGTGCGCGCCGTCTGGCGCGAGGGACGTCGAGTCGCATGAGCGGCACCTTCGTCGCGGTCGTCGGGCCGAGCGGATCGGGCAAGGACTCGATCATCGATTACACGCGCGCAGCCCTGACCGGCCACAGCGAAATCGTCTTCCCCCAGCGCCAGATCACTCGGCCCGCTGGCGCAGGGGAGGATCACAACCCCGTGAGCGCTGATGAGTTCGCCGCTGCCGAAGATCGGGGCGACTTCGCGCTGACCTGGCACGCGCACGGCCTCGCGTACGGTATCCCTGCTCACGTGATCGATGTCGTCGAGTCGGGCGGAGTGGTCGTGGCCAACGTCTCGCGGGGGGTGCTCAAGCGGTTACCCGGCCTGTTCACGAACGTGCGGGTCGCGCGCGTCACTGTGCCGGAGGATGTACGCCTCGCGCGCATTATCGCGCGCGGGCGCGAAAACGAGGCCGCCGCCGCTGCGCGCCTCGCGCGTATCGACCCCGCACCGGATCATCCCGTCGACCTCGAGATCGTCAACGATGGCACGCTCGACGCGGCAAGCGCGGCGCTCGTTCAGTTCCTGACGCGCGTGCGCGATACCGAGCGGGCTTGATCGGATCTGGGCCGGCCACAAGTCCGCTCCGCTAGCTCACGGCGCCATGCTCCCTGTGCCTTCGGTCATCTGCTGTTCGCTCCTGCGTCACCATTCGGGACACCTTTAGGTCCCGAACTGTTCACCAGAAGAAGAAACAATCATGTAGCCATCACAACCGACGAACGTCGGACCGTCCCCACGAAAGGCAAACTTCGATGCATTTTCGCACACGAACCCGCGGGCTCCTCGTAGGTATCGCGCTGTTCTCCGCCCTCACCGCGCTCACCGCGTGTTCGAGCACCTCCACAGCGGCCGGCGCTGCCGAGGCACCCGACAAGCTCGTCTTCGCGCAGGTCCCGAGCGAATCGGCCCAAGGCATCGCCGATGATAATGAAGCGATCATTGGGGTGCTCGAACGAGAAACCGGCCTTGAGGTCGAGATCCAGCAGGCAACGGACTACGCGGCGGTTATCGAGGGCATCCGTGCCGGCCAGATCGACATTGCGGGCATGGGCCCGTTCTCGTATATGGTCGCAAAAGACGGTGGTGCGGGCGTTGAGGCGCTCGGCTCCCTCGTCGACGATCCCGACGAGAAACCCGGGTATAAGTCGTACGGCATCGTACCGGCCGGCAGCGACATTACCGACCTCGAAGGATTCAAGGGCAAGACCGTCTGCTTCGTCGACCCGACCTCGACCTCGGGCTTCCTCTACCCGAGCGCCGGACTACTCGACCTCGGCATCGACCCCGAAGACGGCGTCACGCCGATCTTTGCGGGCGGACACGATGCCTCGGCCCTGAGCGTCGCCGACGGCACCTGCGACGCAGGCTTCGCCTACGACGCCATGGTCACGACCGAACTCATCGAGTCAGGCAGCCTGAAAGACGGCGACCTCGAAGTCGTCTGGGAGTCGGAGACCATTGCCGGCAGCCCCTACGTCGTGAGCGACAAGCTGCCCGCCGACCTGATCAGCCAGCTCAAAGAAATCTTCGCGAACGACCTGAACGTGCCGGCCATGGTGGAATCTGGAATCTGCGCGTCAGCGGCCGATTGCCAGCTGCCCGAGGCCTCAAAATACGGCTTCATTCCCGTCGAAGACTCGCTCTACGACGGCGTGCGTGCGGTATGCGAGGTTACAGAGGCCGCTGCCTGCAAGGTCTGATCCAGACGGTGTGGATCGGGCCCCGCTCGATCCACACCGGTTCCGACTGTCCGTCCCTGCAACCGACACGAAACGAGAACTGCTCATGACCAACGCCGCCGCGTATAAGACGATCCCTGAGCTGGGAACCATCCGGTTTGAAAACGTGACCAAGACTTTCGGAAGTATCACCGCCCTCGACAACGTGAGCGTGGAGTTCGCGGCGAACAAGATCAATGTACTACTCGGTCTGTCGGGCTCTGGCAAGTCCACGATGCTCCGCCATATTAATGGCCTAAACAAGCCCTCGACGGGCGACGTTTGGACGCTCGGTACCCCGGTGCACGCAGCCGGTGCCACTGCCTTGCGCGGGCTGCGCAACAATGTCGGCATGATTTTTCAGCAATTCCATCTCGTTGAGTCAATGTCGGTACTCGAGAACGTGTGCACCGGCAAGCTCGGCTCGCTGCGCGGACCACGGTTTGGGCTCTGGAGCTATCCCCGCTCCGTGCGTGAAAATGCTATGGAGCAGCTCGCCCGCGTCGGTCTCGCCGACAAGGCATTTCAGCGCGCCGGCACGCTATCCGGCGGACAGCAGCAGCGCGTGGCAATCGCCCGCGCCCTCATTCAGCGCCCCTCCGTGCTGCTAGCGGATGAGCCCGTCGCGTCGCTCGACCCGCTGTCGTCAGCCGGCGTGATCGAGCTGCTCACCCAAATCAGCCGCGAGGAAAACCTCACGGTGATCTGCAGCCTGCACCAAGTGCAAATCGCACTGGAGTTCGCCGACCGCATCGTCGGCCTAAACGCCGGTCGCGTGGTGCTTGACCGTCCAGCCGCCGGACTAACGCACAACGACGTGGACGGCATCTATGCGCCTGTCCCGGTCGACGAGCGCGTCAAGATTGCCGTCTAGATGACCGTCCTCATGGACGCGCCACGCTCCACGAACACCAAAACACCACCGCCCCCGCGACCCCGACCGAGCGTAAACCGCATCGCGGCCTGGAGCGCGCTGGTTGTGCTGCTCGGCGCCGGGCTCTGGTCGGTCGCCGCCCTCGAGATTAACATCCCATCGATGGTACGCAGCCTCGACAATGCGGCGAACTTCTTCTCTCGAATGTTCCCGCTCGATTTCCCGCCGCTGGGCGAGCTGCTGGTGATGACCGGACAGACGCTCGCAATCGTCGTTATCGCCACGGTCCTCGCGGTGGTGCTGAGCCTGCCCATCTCGATCTTCGCAGCGGCGAACACGACGAGCGGCCCCGTTATGCGTGGCGTCGCCCGAACGATCATCGTCGTGTGCCGAGCGGTCCCCGACCTCATCTTCGCGATTGTGCTCTTTCGCATCTTCGGTCTCGGGGCGTTCCCTGGGATTCTCGCACTGGGCCTGCACTCGATCGGCATGATCGGCAAGCTCTACGCCGATGCGATCGAGCAACTAGACGGCGGTCCGGCCGAGGCCGTGCGCTCAGCGGGCGGCAGCCGCTTACAGTGGATCACGAGCACGGTAATCCCGCAGGTCATGCCGCAGCTGATCGCGACGGCACTGCACCGCTTCGACATCAACCTGCGAACGTCTGTGCTGCTCGGCTACGTCGGCCTTGGTGGTCTCGGCCTCGAGCTCGCCAACGCCTTGCGCACCATGCAATACCAGCGCGGCATGGCGCTCGCTCTCATCATTCTGCTCCTGTGCATCGCGGTCGAAATGCTTTCCGGCGCCATCCGCGCCACCCTGCTCGGACGGGTGCCAACGGATCGTCGCGGCCTGCTGGGATTCATCGATCGGATAGCGGCGGGCTGGGTCACAGCGCCCATGGGCGGGAGCGAGCCGCAGCGCACGCGGCACGGCAGCATGCGGGTCGCGCCGCAGTGGGACAGCGAGCGCATCCGCCGATTCGCGGGCGTCGCGCTGACGATCGCGGTTGTCGCCCTGGCGACGGTGTATGCCGACATGGACTTTTCGACGCTTTTCGATGACCTGCTCGCGCTGCCGCAAGTGCTCGGGATGTTCCTTCCTCCATCGCCCCAAGATCTGCTCGGCATATTAGTCGAGGCAATGTTCGTGACGATCCAGATCGGGCTCGCCGCGACGCTGCTCGGCCTCGTGCTCGCTGTGCCGATAGGAATCTTCGCCGCGCGCAACGTCGCCCCGAGCGTCGGCGTTTCGAACTTGTTCCGCACAATCATCGTCATCATCCGCGGTTTGCCCGAGCTGATTCTCGCCATCGTGTTCATCGTCATCACCGGCCTCGGACCCGTGCCGGGCACGCTGGCGCTCGCGATCGGATCGGTCGGTCTACTGGGCAAACTCATTGCCGACTCGCTCGAAGAGACCGACGTGCGGGTGCAGGACGCGGTACGGGCTACCGGCGCTACCGGCAGCCAGGTGTTCTTTGCCGCAACGCTGTGGCAAACCGCACCACAGCTCATCGCACACGTGCTGTACCAGCTCGACGTCAACATCCGCTCGGCGACGCTGCTCGGCATCGTCGGTGCGGGCGGTATCGGCTACTACCTGATCAACGCGAGCCGGGTGCAGGAATTCGACGTGGTCGCGTTCATCATCGGGATGGTGCTCGTCACGGTGCTGGTCGTCGAGGCGGTCGCGGTGTGGACGCGCCGGGTTCTGAAGTAGACCAGCTTCATTCAGTGGATGATTGCGCGTTTTCCACCGCTGGCATCTGGCGTAAGAACGGACGCGGCACGGACTCGAACGGACTGGAAACGGGTCAAAAGCATCATCCAGACGACAAGCCCGATGTTTGCTAGGGCGGCCAATGCGAGAGTCGTTGAGGTTGCGCTGGCACCGATGGTATCGATGAGAAGTGTTCCCAGGGGTGGCGCTGCGGCTTGTGCGAGGAGCGCTGGCAGCGCAATTCTTCCCATCAAGGACGCGTAGCCTTCTGCGCCGAAAACAGCCAGCGGCACGGTACCGTGAGCGATCGACGCTAGCCCAATGCCTGCTCCGTAGAGAATCATGATGAGGGCGTAGAGCGGGAGGCCGGCGCTGAGAGTGCCCAGGCCAAGTCCGACGAGCAGAACGGATGCCGCCATGGTCCATAACGGATGGTGACGCTTGCCGAACAGCAGCTCGACGAAACGAATGCCGACCTGCGAGGGCCCGACCAGGGTGGCAAGGGCCAGCGCCGCGGCCATGCCGAACCCGACCGCGCCCAGGAGCGTGAACATGTGGACCGACATCGTTGTGGTGATCAGTCCGCTCAGCGTCACGATCGAGGTCAGGAGCACAACGCTCGTGCCGCTCGGTCGTCGCGGCCGCACGTCTACGTTTCTCACGGCGACACCGGTGTTCTCGCGTGCACGCTCGTTGAGTCGTCGCCTGGGCAAGACCCAGAGGTAGAGCGGTATCGTAACGACGAGTTGGAGGGCAGCATAGACGCCGCAGGTTCCTCGCCAGCCGATTTCAGAGACGAGGTACAACGAGAGTGGCCAGCAGATGGTGCTGGCCAGGCCGCCGAAAAGAGTCAACGCTGTGATCGATGTTCGCGCGGATTCCCCGTAGAGCTGTCCCAAAGTCGCAAAGGCGCTGCTGTACAGTCCCGTCCCCATGCCGAGCCCGATTACAACCCAGGCGACCAGGTAGACCCAGAGGACCGGAGACACCGCCATGAGCACGAGCCCAGCAGATAGAAGGGCCGCGCTGAGAATCAACAGCCGACGACCGTGCCCCTGACCTATTCGTGAACCAACCCGAGGCGCGACAAACGCCGAGGTCACCAACCCGATCGAGAGGCCAGCGACGACCAGGGTAGCTGGCCATCCCGTGTCAGCGGTGACCGGTTCGGCGAGGATGGCGAGGAGGTAATAGGAGGAGCCCCAAGCGAGGATCTGACCCACCCCAAGACCAGCGACAACGAGAGTCCGAGGCTTATTTTTTGACACGGTCTGACCTCGTGTATGCATGGTCTGTCTGAGCCGCAGCGGGCTTCGCTCCGGGAGCGGGGAGAGACATTCAACTCCAACACTCTTAGATTGATGCTTATCGATATACAGTTTGCTCACTGCACCAATACATGTCAATCCACGGGGAGTTTGTTCAGATGAAGTTCACCCAGTCGCTGTCGTTCGAATCTGCCACGCCCCTGGCGCATGCTCGTTGCGGAGAGGAACGATCGCGCGGCTGGGTAGGCTCAATCCATGACCTTTCCGGCCGACCTTCCCGCGCAGTTGGCCGGGCTCCTTCCTACCCTGGTCGGGATCGTGTTGCTCATGGCCGTGGTCGTGACGGTGCTGCGCGGTTATCGCGCGCCGCATCCGGTCGCCCCGGCACTGGCCCTGCTGCGCGGCACCCTGCAGCTGGCCGCGATCAGCCTCATTCTCAGTGGAATCATCAACGATCCGCTCTGGGTCGGCGTCGGGCTGCTCGTCATGTTCGCGGCAGCCGTCGGCACGGTCACCCGGAGAATCGGCCGCTCCCAGTTATTGCGCGTAGCCGCGGCGATGGGCCTTGGCGTTGTCGTCACGCTCACGATCGTCTTCACGACCGGGGCGATCGAATTTTCACCGCGCTACGTGCTCGCGATCGGCGGCATCATCATCGGCAATGCCATGTCGATCGCCACGCTCAGTGGGCGTCGCTTCACCGAGGCGGTCGGCGACCACTGGGATGAAGTCGAGGGCTGGCTCGCCCTCGGTGCCACGCCGCGGCAGTCCACTCGCGATCTGGCCCGCCAAGCGGTGTATTTCGCCATCATTCCGACCACGGATCAGACCAAGACGACGGGGCTGGTGACGTTACCCGGTGCGTTCGTTGGCGCGATCTTCGGTGGAGCCTCACCGCTGGAGGCCGGGAGGTTTCAGATCGTCGTGCTCGCCGGCATCCTCTGCGCCGGGTCGATCGCCGCGGTGACCCTCTTGCACCTGGTCTCCCCGGTGCAGCAGAAGCCCGTGCCGACCGTCTAGCCCTCCCGCGAAAGCGGGAAAAGTGTTGCTTCACGGGTGCTGAAGCAACACTTTTCCCGCTTTCGAGTGAACAGGGCTGCGCTACCCGACGGAGCGGTGGATCAGGCGGGTCAAGACGATTGCGCTTCGGGTGTGGTCTACGTTCGGCGCCAGGCGCACCTTTTCGAGCGCCGCCTCGAGCCCCGGAATGTCGCGGGCGCGAATGTGCACCATGGCATCGGCGCTTCCGGTGATTGTGCCGGCATCAACGACCTCCGGCACTCCCGAGAGAATGCGCAGCAATTCGTCGGGGGCCACGGTGCCGCGGCAGAACAGCTCAACGTAGGCTTCGGTGCTCCTGCCGTCGACGGCAGGGTCGACCTGAATGGTGAAGCTGCGAATGACCTTGTCGGCCACCAGCCGGTCAACGCGGCGTTTCACAGCGGATGCCGACAGGCCAACGACGGAACCGATATCGCCATAGCCCGCGCGAGCGTTCTGGCGCAGCAGGTCGAGAATGCTGTGGTCGAGGTTGTCCATGGGCCGAGTCTAGGCGAATCTATTGCGTGATATTGCGTCAGCACTATAATTCTCGAAGATTTATTGCGTACATTAGCGTGAAACGTCGAATCATGCTGTGTGAGACTGGAGTTGGCGTCCCGGAACGACTCTACGTCGATCGTGCCGGGCTCTCGTGAGCGACCTGGTCCGCCATCCACCCTACGTTTCGTGGTGCTACCAGGCCTGCGAAACGACGAAGGAGCCTCATGTCGATTCATTCGCCCGCCCCCATTCTTGCCGACGAACCGGTCGTTCCAACGCGCACCGCCACCAAGCGCACCGTGCTCATGTGTAAGCCGCAGTACTTCACCGTGGTCTACCGCATCAACCCGTGGATGGACCCGGCACTGCCCACCGACACCTCACTCGCCGTCGCACAATGGCAGACCCTCTACGACACCTACGTCGGGCTCGGCTACGACGTGCAGCTGATCGAACCGGTCGATGGCCTGCCCGACATGGTCTACGCGGCCAACGGCGGCTTCGTCATCGATAACCAGGCCTACGGCGCCAAATTTGCACACGTCGAGCGCCAGCCAGAAGGCCCCGCCTACATGGACTGGTTCGGCGCCAACGGCTTCGACGTGCGCGTGCCCGCCCAGACCAACGAGGGCGAGGGCGACTTTCTGCTGGTCGGCGACGTCATTCTGGCCGGCACCGGCTTTCGCAGCGACTCGAACAGTCACGCTGAGCTCTCGATTATCGCCGGACGCCCGGTGATCACCCTGCGCTTGATCAACCCGAGTTTCTACCACCTCGACACCGCCGTCGCCGTGCTCGACGACACAAACATTGCCTATCTGCCGAGCGCCTTCGACGCGCCGAGCCTGGCGATTCTTGCGGAACGCTACCCCGACGCCATCATTGTCACCGAAGAAGACGCGTCCATCCTCGGCCTCAACTCCTACTCCGACGGCTACAACGTCGTCATCGCCGCCCGCGCCAAGGACTTCGAACGCCAGCTCCGCGCCCGCGGCTACAACCCGATCGGCGTCGACCTCTCCGAGCTACTGCTCGGCGGCGGCGGCGTGAAGTGCTGCACGCTCGAGCTGCGCCGATGACAACCGCGAACCTGAAGGAGAACGACATGACGACGAACCTAACCGCAGAGACAGTGCCAGCAGCATCCGTTTCGCCTGAGGCCGCGGCTCTCATCGCGCAGGAGAGCGCGCATGCCGCGCACAATTACCACCCGCTCGAGGTCGTCGTCGCCTCCGGTGACGGCGCCTGGGTAACGGATGTTGCCGGTCACCGCTACCTGGACTGCCTCGCCGCGTATTCCGCCGTGAACTTTGGGCATTCCAACCCCGTTCTGCTTAACGCCGCCCGCGCCCAGCTCGGCCGCATCACCCTGACCAGCCGGGCGTTCTACAACGACCAACTCGGCCCGTTCGTGACCGCGCTGGCCGAACTGGCCGGCAAAGACATGGTATTGCCGATGAATACCGGCGCCGAAGCGGTGGAATCCGGCATCAAGGTCGCCCGCGCCTGGGGCTACCGGGTCAAGGGCGTCGCGCCGGATCAGGCCAACATTATCGTCGCCGCCGGTAACTTTCACGGCCGCACCACGACCATCATCAGCTTCTCAGACGACGAGTTGGCGCGCGCCGACTTCGGCCCGTTCACGCCCGGATTTCGCACCGTACCCTACGGCGACGCCGCGGCGCTTGAGGCTGCGATCGACGAGAACACCGTCGCCGTGCTGCTCGAGCCGATCCAGGGCGAAGCCGGAATCGTCGTGCCACCGGCGGCATACCTGCCGACCGTGCGTGAGATCACCACGCGCCGTAACGTTTTGTTCATTGCCGACGAGATTCAGTCCGGGCTCGGCCGTACCGGCTCGACCTTCGCCTGTGACCTGGTGGGGGTCGTGCCCGACCTCTACCTGCTTGGCAAAGCCCTCGGCGGCGGCATCGTGCCGGTGTCGGCGGTTGTGGGCAATGCCAACGTGCTCGGCGTGCTGCATCCCGGCGAGCACGGCTCAACCTTCGGCGGCAATCCGCTCGCTGCTGCCGTGGGACTGGCCGTCGTGAAGATGCTGGCCACCGGCGAATACCAGCAGCGTGCCACCGAGCTCGGGGCGCGCCTGCACGCCGGGCTCTCGGCGTTGATCGGTCACGGCGTGGTCGAGGTTCGAGGCGTCGGTCTCTGGGCCGGCATCGATATCGACCCGTCGCTGGCGCTGGGCCGCGTCGTCTGCGAGGCCCTTCTGGCCCGTGGCGTGCTGGCCAAGGACACGCATGGCTCGACCATTCGCCTCGCCCCGCCAATCGTGGTCTCCGCCGACGACGTCGACTGGGCCATCGAGCAGCTGAGGCTCGTGCTCGACGACCTCGCCGCCGCGAAGTAGGCCCCGCCCGGCTCACGGCGCACGCCCCGTGCACGACCGCACCCGGGCGCGCTGCCGCGCGGCCCTAGGCTGGCAACATGTACACCGACCTGCCCGAAGCTGAACTCCGCGCCTACCGCAGCACTCAGGCCGACCCGGGCGACTTCGACGCGTTCTGGGCCGACACGCTGGCCGAAGCCGACCGGCATCCGCTCAATGTCACCGTGATTCCGGTTGACGCCGGCCTCCGCACGCTCGACGTGTTCGACGTGACCTTCGCCGGGTTCGGCGGGCAGCCAACCAAAGCCTGGCTGCGCATTCCCACCGGCGCGACCGGGCCGCTGCCGACCATCGTGCAGTTTCACGGCTACGGCCGAGGACGCGGGCAGGCTTTCGAGAACCTCTTGTGGGCATCCGCCGGGTACGCGCACTTCGAGATGGACCTGCGCGGTCAGGGCTCCGGCGGCAGCACCGGCGACACGGCCGACGATGCCGGGAGCGGCCCGCAGGTGCCGGGTTTCATGACCCGCGGCATCGACTCGCGCGAGACGTACTATTACCGCCGCCTCTTCACCGACGCGGGGCGTGCCGTCGCGGCGGCCCGCAGCCTGGCGCTCGTCGACGATGCCCGGGTGGGCGTGATGGGCACCAGTCAGGGCGGTGGCATCGCGCTCGCCGTGGCGGGGCTGGTGCCCGACCTGGCCGGCGTTGTCGCGCGAGTGCCGTTTCTGTGTGACTTTCCGCGGGCATCCGTTATTACCGACGCCATGCCGTACCGCGAGCTCGGCCAGTACCTCGCCACGAACCGGCTGAAAGTAGCGCGGGTGCACGACGTGCTCTCCTACTTTGACGGCGTCAATTTCGCCAAGCGAGCCACCGCGCCGGTGACCATGACGGCCGCGCTGATGGATCCGATCTGCCCGCCGTCGACCGTGTTCGCCGCCTACAACAACTACGCTGGGCCGAAGCAGATCACGGTCTGGCCCTATAACGGGCACGAGGGGGGCGCGTGGGAAGACGACGCCCTCGCCCTGCGTGCCTTCGGCGAGTACCTGGCCTGAGAGCTCGGGTCGACCGCTTAATCTGACGCCCCCTTGCCGCCGAATTACGGGCAAAGTACCATTTTGGTATGGCTATTAATGTGCGCATACCGGAAGATCTCGATCGCCAGTTGGAACAACTCGCGACGGCGCAACACGCGTCGAAGCACGCGCTGCTGCTTCAGGGCGCAACGCTCATTGTGGAACGGTATTCCCGCAGGGATGAGATCGAGTCTGGTCTGCAATTTGTCTTGAGCCATGACGCGGAGTTGTTGCAGCGGCTCGAAGACGCATGACCCAATACTTGGAGGCCGCCGACGCGCTACAAGTGACCGAACGCTACGGATTCTACGTGCGCGACGCCGGCCTGCTCGCCTCGGCACTGGCGCGGCCGTCGGCGTCCATGTTCGGCACGGATGCTTACGCGACCTTTGACCGCAAGGCTGCAGCCCTGCTCGAATCGCTCGTGCGCAATCATCCGCTGGTGGACGGAAACAAGCGCACCGGCGACTTGCGCGCCGGAACCGCCTCGGCCGCGGCCACCATGGGAGCTGCAACCGGCATCAGCCGAGACAGCTGCGTGACGTGCCCGGGGCTGAGTTCCTCTAGCGAGTTCACGCCGAGCAGCCGCATGGTGCGGCTGACCTGCTCCGACAGAATCTGAATCGTGCGGTCAACGCCGGCCTCGCCGCCGGCCATCAGGCCGTAGAGGTAGGCGCGGCCGATCATGGTGAAGCGGGCACCAAGTGCGACGGAAGCCACGATGTCGGCTCCCGACATGATGCCGGTGTCGAGGTGCACCTCGGTGTGCGCACCGACCTCGCGCACGACCTGCGGCAGCAGGCGGAACGGAATCGGGGCCCGGTCAAGCTGGCGGCCGCCGTGGTTGGAGAGGGTGATGCCATCGATGCCGAGATCCACCAGGCGCTTGGCGTCGTGAAGGTTCTGCACACCCTTGACGACGACCTTACCCGGCCACTGCGCCTTGATCCAGGCAAGGTCTTCAAAAACGACGGTGGGGTCGAACATGGTGTCGAGCAGGTCGGCCACGGTGCCGCTCCAGCGGTCGAGGCTCGCGAAGGCGAGCGGTTCGGTGGTCAGAAAGTTGATCCACCACTCCGGTCGCGGCAGCGCGTTGACGACGGTGCCGAGGGTGAGCGCCGGCGGAATCGAGAAACCATTGCGCTTGTCCCGCAGCCGTGCTCCGGCCACGGGCACATCGACGGTCACCAGAAGGGTGTCGAAACCGGCCTTGGCGGCCCGATCAACAAGCGCCATCGAGCGGTCGCGGTCCTTCCACATGTACAACTGAAACCAGTTGCGGCCGTTCGGGTTGGCAGCCTTGACGTCTTCGATCGAAGTCGTGCCCATGGTCGAGAGCGCAAAGGGAATGCCGGCGCGGGCC
This sequence comes from Cryobacterium sp. Y11, assembly GCF_002929535.1. Classification (GTDB taxonomy): domain Bacteria; phylum Actinomycetota; class Actinomycetes; order Actinomycetales; family Microbacteriaceae; genus Cryobacterium. The sequence continues at coordinate 84,663 of NZ_PJJO01000054.1, read as the reverse complement.
GCGGAATGCGCCCCGGCGATCTCTCCCTCGGTCTGCATCATGCGGGTGAACCCGGTCGGAGCGATGCCGAACGGCTGCGCAACGGGGGCGCCGAGAACATCCCAGCCGGTCGACACGGTCGACACGTCGCGCAGGATCGAGGGGTGAAACTCGATGTCTTCGAAGGCCTGGCGGGCCCGGCCGAGCGAGATTTCGGCCTCGGCGGCGCCCTCGGTGTAGTCGAAAGCTGCCTTCGGGGTGCGCTTCTTGGCGATCGCGCGCAAATCAGCGATCGTGAGCGCGGCAGCCAGGCGGCGCTTCTTCGCGCTCCGCTCCGGGCTCTTGAACTTCATCAGCGGGGCGAGATCTTTGATCTTGGGGATGCGTCGTTGAACCATGATCGTCCTTGTCTAGTGTTCGTGCAGGTGGGTTTCGGCGTAATAACCGGAGATGTGGGCGTGCATGGCGAGCCGCGCGGCATCCGCTTCACCGGCCAGAATGGCGGCGAGAACGCCGCGATGCTCGTGCATCAGGCGAACGGATGTTGCCGGCCAGCTCGGCAGGCCCGCCGCGCCGGCCCGCGCGTACCCCTCGATTGCGCTGCGGAGGCCGGCCATGGTGGCGGTGACCACCTGGTTGCCGCTCGCTTCGGCCAAGGAGAGGTGAAATGCCGCGTCGAGGGCCAGAAATTCAGCCTGGGTGAGTGTCTGCCGTTCCATTGCGGTGAGGATCTGCGCGGAGGCGGTCAGGTCGGGGGAGTCTCCGGCCGCGAGCTCGGTGACGATGGCCCCTTCCAGCACGAGCCGGGTTTTCACCACATCGGCCACTGGAAAACCCTGCGCCGCGACCTGCAGCCGCATGAGCGCTGACATGCCGCCGCCGGGGCGGGCGACGATGATCGCGCCCGCCGATGGACCGGAACCGACTGCGGTGCGGATCAGCCCAAGCACTTCGAGTACGCGCAGGGCCTCGCGCACGCTGGATCGGCCGACGCCGAGATCGACGGCAAGGGTGCGCTCGGCCGGCAGATGGTCGCCGGGGCTGAGCCGGCCCTCGAGCAGATCGCGTTCGACCGCGTCGAGCACGACCTGCCAGGCGCGCGGAGCGGTCATGGGGTCCTCTCGTCGTGTGGTCTGACCACAGGTTACACGAGAACGCTCGCTTGCAAGTTGCGCGTGCACGAAACGGCAGCACGATGCACGTCCCGCGCCGGGTGCACCGACGCAACGCGCGCCGGAATCAGGCGTTCGTTCGCTACAGCCGGACATGGCCGGGTCGCGTTAGCCGCTTTAGCCGCGGGGGTGCGCTACATCGTCAGGCCGAGTGCGCTGATCATGCTGCGGCCGTCGTCGGTGATCTTGGCGGGAGTCCACGGCGGCATCCAGACCCAGTTGATCCGATAGCGATCGACAACGCCGACGAGGGCCTGCTCGGTCTGTTCCATCAGCACCTCCTGCTCGGGGCAGCCGGCCGAGGTCAGGGTCATTTGAATGATGAGCGCGTCGGTGTCGTCGTCCCAGGCCAGGCCGTAGATCAGGCCGAGATCGACGACATTGATGCCGATCTCGATATCCATCACGTCTTTGAGGGCTTCTTCGATGACATCCAGGCGTGCTGGACTGAGTGCTGAGACCATGCATCCAGCGTACGTCGCCCAGCGCGGCTAACTCGTCAATACGACGTTGAGGGGGGTCTCGCCGCGCAGCATCCGTTCTATTTGGTGGCGCACGAGGCGGGCCATGCGGGGCCGCATTGCGCTCGAGGCGCCGCCAACGTGGGGCGAGATGATCACGTTGGGCAGCGCAAAGAGCGGATGCCCGTGCGGCAGCGGCTCCGGGTCGGTCACGTCGAGCGCCAGCCGAATGCGACCGCTGGTCGCGTGCGCGAGCAGCGCATCCGTGTCGGCGACGGGACCGCGGGCGATGTTCACGAGCAGGGCGCCGTCGCGCAGCTGCGACAGGAAGGCGTCGTCGACCAGGCCGGTCGTGTGCGTAGTGAGCGGCACGCCGATCACCACGATGTCGGCCTGTGGCAGCAGCTCTGGCAAGGATTCGAAACCGTAGATCGCGCCACGCTCATCGGTGCGGGCCGTGCTGGCGACCCGGATGACCGTGGTCTCGAAGGCGAGAAGGCGAGATTCGATGGCATGACCGACACCGCCGTAACCGAGCAACAGCACCGTGCGATCGGCGAGACTGGGGTGGTGCGCTGGTGCCCACTGGCCCAGCTCGGCCGCGCGCACAAAATCGGGGATGCCGCGTTGAGAGGCGAGGATCAGCGCGAGGGTGAGCTCGGCGGTCGAGGTCTCGTGCACGCTTGCCGCATTCGCGAAGACGTGGCCGGCCGGCAGCAGCTTGTCGATGCCGTCGTAGCCGATCGACTGGCTCTGTACCAGCCGGGTGCGCACGCCGGCGAGGTGGGCGACGCGGTTGGCAGCGCCCATGTACGGCGTCACGACGAGGTCAATCTCGGGAACGGGCGCCGGGCCGTCCATTGCCCATTCGATGACCTCGACGCCGTCGGGCAGATCGCCGATGGCGGCGCGCAGGTCGGGCTCGGGCAGGCTAACGCGCAGTGTTTCGGGGCTCATCGGTCAAGCCTAGACGGGTGCTGCGGTGATAACGGGGCTGTCAGAGCGCTTGCCGCCGGGTGTAGTCGTTCGGAGCTATGGTGTCATGGCTAGGCGAGGGCCGTGTGCAGGGCGGCGATATCCCGGTCCGTGGCTGAGAGCTGGGGCGCGCGCGGCGGCTCGGTCGCGATGCCGCAGAGAGCGGCGAGGGCGTGCAGGGATCCCATGCCCCGGGCGCTTGTGGCTAGAGCCTGCGCGAGCGTGAGTAGGTCGGCGCGGGCGGGGGCATCTGTTCTGTCTGCGCGGGCAGCGCGCCACACCGCCACGTAGTGTTCGGGGCGGAGAGCGGCGATGCCGGTGTGCCAGGCATCCGTTGGCGGCAGGTGTGTGAGTATCTGCACGTCGCCGCTCACGCCGAGGCTCAGCGCGGGGCCGCCCGCAGCGCGCAGGTCAGTGAGCCGGGAAGCCGGGCGACCGGGCCTCGTTGCCGGTTCCTTGAGCGCGATCAGGTTTGTCTCGGACACGAGCCGGTTGAGCACCTCCGGTGGCAGATCGTACTGGGTCTGTACCGGTTTGTTGTAGAAGCAGATCGGCAACGGGGTCTCATCGCTCAGGGCGTGCACGAGCGCCACGACCTCGTCATCGTCGAGGGGCAGGTAGGAGAACGGGGTCACGACCAGACCCCCGGCGCCGAGGCCGGCCGCGTCCCGGGCGAAGGCGCAAACGTCGCGGGTACTCGGCGCGCTCACCGCCACGTAGACCGGCATGTCACCCGCTGCGGCTACCGCGGTGTGCACGATGGCTCGGCGTTCCTCTCGGTCGAATGACACACCGGCACCGGATGAGGCCAGCACGGTCACCCCATCGATTCCCGCTGCCGCCGCTTTCGCCACCAGCCTGGCGAGAACGTCGTGGTCGACGAGCTTGTCGCGGCCGATCAGTGGCGTGATCGGGTACGCGATGAGGCCGCGGAAGAGTGCGCTGGAATCGATCATTGCTGCCTCTATTCGGTGGAGGGTCTGACTTTCGACCCTAGACCGCCCCGCGCCCGGCTTGAGAACCCTCGGCGCGCGGGCCGGTGGGGTCGGGGCGGTTGGTACCATTGAGTAATGAGTAAAGTCGTTGATCACGCTACCGCCAGCGATGACCGATCCTTCTTTGGACAACCGCGTTCGCTCGCCAATGTCTTCGGCGTCGAGATGTGGGAACGTTTCTCCTTTTACGGCATGCAGGGCATCCTGTTGTTGTATTTATACTTCTCAGTGGCCGATGGCGGCCTGGGAATGCCGCAGACCACGGCAGCCGGTATCGTCGGCGCGTACGGTGGGGCGGTCTACCTCTCGACGATCCTCGGCGCCTGGATCGCCGATCGTCTTCTCGGCTCGGAGCGGGTGCTGTTCTACAGCGCCATCGTCATCATGCTCGGCCACGTCGCCCTGGCCGCCGTGCCCGGAGTCGGTGGGCTGGCCGCCGGCCTCATCCTGGTCGCTGTCGGCAGCGGTGGACTCAAGGCGAACGCGACATCCGTTGTTGGCACACTCTACGCGCCGGATGATCCCCGGCGAGACGCGGGTTTCTCGCTGTTCTACCTCGGTATCAACCTCGGTGGGTTCGCCGGACCGATCCTCACCGGTCTGCTGCAGACGACCGTGGGTTTTCACCTCGGATTCGGCCTCGCGGCCGTTGGCATGGCGATCGGCCTCATTCAGTATTCTCGCGGCCGCAAGCGTCTGCCGGATGCCGCCCGGCAGGTTCCCGATCCCCTGCCGCGTTCGCGTTGGTCCCGCTACATCGGCATTGCGATTCTCGCGGTCGGCATCATTGTCGTGCTCGTGCTCACCGGGGTGATTACCGCGAGTAATCTGGTCACCATCGTGATCGCACTGACGATCATCGCGACGGTAGCCTATTTCGTGGTGATTCTTTCGAGTCGCCAGATCACCACGGTAGAGCGCAAACGGGTCTACGCCTTCATCCCGCTCTTTATCGCCAGCGCCGCGTTCTGGTCTCTATATCAGCAGCAATTCACGGTCGTCACGATCTACGCCGACGAGCGACTCAACCGTGAGCTGTTCGGCTGGGAGATGCCGGTGTCTTGGGTGCAGTCCATCAACCCCATCTTCATCATCGTTTTAGCCGGCATCTTCGCCGCCCTGTGGACGAAGTGGGGCTCGAGGCAGCCGTCTACGCCAATGAAGTTCGCGGTCGGAACCGCGGTGATGGGCGGCGCGTTCCTCTTGTTCTTGCCGTTCGCCGGAGGCGCGGCGAATTCGACACCGCTGCTGGCCATGATCGGCATTCTGCTGGTCTTTACGGTTGCGGAACTGCTGCTCTCGCCAGTCGGACTCTCGGTTGCTACCAAGCTCGCGCCCACGGTGTTCAAGACCCAGATGGTTGCGCTGTTCTTTCTCTCGGTCGCGCTCGGATCCGCCGTGTCAGGGGTGCTCGCCACCTGGTACGCGACGGCGCCGGAGCGACTCTATTTCGGTGTTCTCGGCGGCATCGCGATCGTGCTGGGGCTGATGCTCGCCCTGATCGCCCGCCCGGTGCTGCGCCTGATGGGCGGGGTGCGCTAGAACCGTCCCGGTTGGAAGGTGGGTAGGCATCCGCCTGGAGACGCGGACACCCGGCTCTTGACAGAACGCTGGGGACCTACTTCACTGGTACTGCCCAATGGAAAAGCGATTTCTCATTGTGGAAATCTCCAGAAAAGGGGCAAGCAATGACGCTTGAAGAATTCAACGTACTCGATCGCGACTCTGCGCGGAACGCCCTGCGTCCCTGCGTCGACATCGATCGCTGGATTGATGCCGTCGTAGACGCTCGGCCGTACTTCAACCTCGAGGACGTGCTCAGGGTGGCGCGGGAGGGTGCACTGCCCTGGACCGAAGCCGAACTCGACGGCGCTCTTGTCCATCATCCTCGTATTGGCGAGATGACGTGCGGGGCAAGCGCCGAAGCATCACTGTCCCGGTCAGAGCAAGCCGGGGTCGATCCGAAGGACACGGTGGTCACCGATGCACTTTTCGACGGGAACCGCGCCTACGAAGGGAAATTCGGCCGTGTCTTCCTGATCCGGGCTGCCGGGCGTAGTGCTGCGGAGATGCTCACCTCGCTGCAGAACAGGATGTTGAAATCACCCGAGGAGGAAGTTTCCGTTGCTGCCCAGCAACTGCGTGAGATCGCGCTTCTCCGCCTCGAAGGAATTCTGGTTCCATGAGCCAGATCTCCACCCACATTCTGGACGGCGCTCTTGGCTGCCCGGCCGCCGACGTTCTCGTCGCGCTGCAGAGCGACGCCGGTGTTGAAATTGCCTCGGGCACGACCGACGCCGATGGCCGGGTAGCAGATCTAGGGCCAGAACATCTTGAAGCTGGAACGTATCGATTGAGTTTCGCCACCGGCGAATACTTCGGCAGAACCCGGCGGCAGACGTTCTATCCCGTCGTGTCGATCGCCTTCTCGGTCGCCGACGCCGAGCAGCACTATCACGTACCGCTACTCATTAGTCCATTTGCATATTCAACCTATAAAGGGAGTTGACCATGTCAGAGAGCACCATCGTGCTCGGCGCTAACCAGTACGGTAAAGCCGAAGTACGCCTCGTCCGGATCACCCGCGACACCGCCCGCCATGAGATTGAGGACCTCAATGTCACCTCGCAGCTGCGCGGCGATTTCGAGGCCGCCCACATCGTGGGTGACAATGCTCATGTCGTGGCCACCGACACGCAAAAGAACACCGTGTACGCCCTCGCCAAGGACGGCGTTGGCGCACCAGAAGACTTCTTGCTTCGTCTCGGCCAGCACTTCATCGACGACTTTGACTGGGTCTCGGGTGGGCGCTGGGCGGCTGAGAAGTACAGCTGGAATCGAATAGAGGTAAACGGAGCTGGTCATGACCACTCCTTCGTCCGTGGAGGAACCGAGGCGCGCACCGCCGTGGTCACTCTGGATAACGGCGAGGCGACGGTCATCGCCGGGCTGACGGACCTCGCGGTACTGAAATCCACCGGGTCGAAGTTCACCGGCTTCCCGCATGATAAATACACGACGCTCGAGGAAGCTACAGACCGCATTCTGGCAACCTCGGTGACCGCCCGCTGGCGCTACAACACGCTCGGCCTCGATTACGACCAACTCTTCGTCGGCGTTCGTGCGGTGATGCTTCAGTCTTTCGCGACCGTACACTCGCTGGCACTGCAGCAGAGCCTCTTCCAGATGGGCAAGGCGGTCCTCGAGGCGTACCCGGAGATCGACGAGATCAGGTTTTCCATGCCCAATATTCACAACTTTTTGGTTGACCTGTCCCCATTCGGATTGGACAACCCTGGTGAGGTGTTTTTCGCCTCCGACCGTCCATACGGCCTGATCGAAGCAACAGTCCAACGCGACAACACAACGGATGCCGGCCGCGCCTGGGAGGGCATCGCCGGGTTCTGTTAGACCGCCCAGTTTCTACCGCCCCTGTTGACAAGGAAGTCACCATGAAACCAGCAATCCGCGCACGGTCGCGAATTAAGTCGGGCAATCGTCCAGAAGACGAACGTCTTTCCGTCAGCGCCTCATTCGCCTACGGGCTACAGCACGTACTCACCATGTACGGCGGAATCATCGCCCCGCCGTTGATCATCGGCTCCGCCGCCGGTTTGACGACATCCGAAATCGGCCTGCTCATCGCGGCCTGCCTCTTCGTCGGCGGTCTGGCTACGATCCTGCAAACCATCGGCGTACCATTTTTCGGTTCCCAGCTCCCGCTGGTCCAGGGTGTTTCGTTCGCCGGAGTGGCCACCATGCTTGCCATCGTGGCGGGTGGCGGCGGCCTTCCGGAGATCTTCGGCGCTGTCATCGTGTCGTCGTTGATTGGTCTGATCATCGCGCCGTTCTTCGCGCAGATCCTGCGGTTCTTCCCGCCAGTGGTCACCGGTGTGGTCATCACGTCCATCGGCCTGTCGCTGATCCCGGTCGCCGCTGGCTGGATCGTGGGCAACAACAGCGAGGCACCCGACTTCGCGAGTCCCTCCAACGTCGGCCTGGCAGCGCTCACCCTGGTTGTAATCATGTTGCTCAGCAAGGTGTCCAACGCAACCATTTCGAGACTGTCCATTCTGCTCGCTCTGGTGATCGGTACGATCTTCGCCGTCATCGTGGGCAAGGCAGACTTTTCGAATGTTCTCGCTGGTGACATCTTCGCGTTCCCCACGCCGTTCGCCTTCGGTATTCCGACCTTTCACATTGCTTCGATCATCTCAATGGTGATCGTGATCCTGGTGACGCTAACAGAGACAACGTCGGATATTCTTGCCGTCGCCGAGATCACCGGCTCGAAGGTTGACTCCAAGCGCATCGCTGCCGGCCTCCGCGCGGACATGATCTCTAGTGCCGTGTCGCCGGTGTTCAACTCCTTCACCCAGAGCGCCTTTGCTCAGAACGTCGGACTCGTCGCGGTGACGCGGATCAAGAGTCGCTTTGTCGTGGCAGCTGGTGGCGTCATCCTCGTGGCGCTCGGCCTGCTGCCCGTGCTCGGTCGCGTGGTGGCGGCGATTCCACCGGCCGTACTCGGTGGTGCCGGCATCGTCTTGTTCGGCACGGTTGCAGCCAGCGGCATCCGCACGCTCGCCAAGGTGAAGTACGAGGACAACATGAACCTGATCATCGTCGCCACGTCAATCAGCTTCGGTGTGCTGCCGATCGTCTCGCGCGAGATTTACAGCCAATTCCCGTCCTGGTTTCAGGTCATCTTCGACTCCGGCATCAGCTCGGCTGCCATCATGGCAATACTATTGAACGTTGTCTTCAATCACTTCAAGCGGGGCACGCCTGAGGACCCCTCCGTGTTCGCCGCATCGCCGCCGCGGGTGATACACGAGCAAGAGCTCCGGGCGCTCGAAGATGGCGACTACTATCAGGGCGGCAAACTTATGTCCGCCGACGGCCAGGAAATCCCGATCATTGCGACCGGATCGAACGCGGTCATCCGCACGGAAGGCACCAAGCGCTAAGCGCTCAAGGCGTCTAAATTTAGGGTCAGCCTTCACTCACGCTGTCACCGGTACGAGTTCAACAGTGTAGTGAAGTGGAAGCGTTTCGGCTGGGTCACACGATTGACTCGTGTCAAGAAACCGGGCGACGCTTCCGCTTTGCGCAAACAAGGAAGTCGATGCAATGCACAAGACAATCTCCCATCAGGACCAACTGGCTCTGGCGACCGAGCTCGCCACCCAGAACGTTCGCAACGGTGGCGGGCCATTTGGCGCCATCATCGTGACCAGTGACGGTCGCGTGTTCGAAGGTTTCAACCGGGTAACGGCCAACAACGACCCGACAGCGCACGCCGAGGTCACCGCAATTCGCACGGCGTGCGCTGAGACGGAAACGTTCGACCTGTCCGGGGCCATCCTCTATAGCAGTTGCGAGCCCTGTCCAATGTGTTTGGCCTCGTCTCTGTGGGCCAGAATCGAGGCGGTGTATTTTGCTGCCGACCGACATGATGCCGCTGAAGCCGGGTTCGACGACGCCACATTTTACGAATTCTTTGATACTCCCGTCGCCAAACGCTCCATGCCCGTCACCCAACTTGTCATCAACGACGCCGGCCATCTTGCCCCATTCACTGCCTGGGCCGCCCTTGACTCTCGAATTGAATACTGATCGTTGTCATGGCGAAAATGCCGCATCCACCAATTACGAGTGAGGACCTGGAATGACAATCAGGGAAAGATCCCAGATACAAGACGGTCAGGCGCGGCGCGTTTCACGGCTGGACAGATATTTCAGGATCACCGAACGCGGGTCCACCATGGGCAGGGAGTTTCGCGGTGGTTTTGCCACCTTCTTCGCGATGGTCTACATCGTCGTTCTCAACCCGCTGATTCTCAGTGGGCCGGATGGCTCAGGGCAGACCCTGGGCATTCCACAGGTCGCCGCGGCGACCGCGATCGTTGCGGGCGTCATGACGATCCTCATGGGCCTCGTCGCTCGGTACCCTTTCGCCCTCTCGGCAGGGCTCGGGGTCTCCGGATTCGTCTCGGCGACGATCGCGACCACAGAAGACTTAACCTGGCCCGACATCATGGGGCTGATAGTGGTATCCGGTCTCGTCATGTTCATCCTGGTGCTCTGTGGGTTTCGGGAGGCCGTATTCAAAGCCGTCCCTTCCGGATTGAAACTCGCGATCGTCGTCGGCATCGGCCTCTTCATTACCATCATCGGATTCGTCAATGCCGGTTTTGTACGTCGAATCCCAGACTCCGCCCAGACGACGGTTCCGGTGAACCTTGGCGTGGGCGGATTGCTCCTGGGCTGGCCAACACTGGTGTTTGTGCTGGGGCTTATGCTCTTGATCATCCTGATGGTGCGCAAGGTGCGTGGGGGGATTCTAATCGGCATTCTCGCCACAACGGTTTTCGCCGTCATTCTCCAGCTCTTCACGAACACGCCTGCGAGCGACGCGGAGAATCCAGGGGGCTGGTCGCTCGTTGTACCTGACCTGCCCCAGCAAATCATTTCCTTCCCCGATCTGTCGCTATTTGGGAACGTGGACATCTTTGGGGCTTTCGCTCACATCGGTATCATCTCGGCGTCGTTGCTCACCTTCACCATCCTGCTCAGCGTTTTCTTTGACGCCATGGGAACGATGACTGGGCTGGCGAGCGAAGCGAACCTTCTCGACAAGGACAACAACTTCGTCGACGCTAACCCGGTGCTGTTGATCGATGCTGCTGCATCCGCTGTCGGAGGCTTTGCTTCCGTGTCTGCCAATGAGATCTTTGTCGAATCCGCGGCGGGCGTCGGGGAGGGAGCGCGAACCGGCATCGCCAGCCTCGTCACCGGTACGCTCTTCCTCATTACCGCATTCTTCGCGCCGCTGTCGAATATTGTGCCGTTCGAAGCCGTGGCGCCGGCACTGGTGATGGTCGGCTTCCTGATGACATCGCAGGTACGCAATATTGATTGGGCTGACTGGGGTATTGCCATCCCGGCGTTTCTGACTTTCGCCCTGATGCCGCTGACGTATTCCATCGCCAACGGCCTCGGCGCCGGTTTTATTGCATACGTACTTATCCGCACCGTTCAGGGGCGTGTCAGAGAGGTGCACCCACTGATGTGGGTCGTCTCTGTCGCATTCATGGTGTTCTTCCTGGTCGGACCGATCGAACAGCTGATCGGCGCCTAGAACGAGTGGGCTCTGAGATGATGCCTCGGCTCATTGTGAACCGAGGCACCATCTCGTTGTTGGGGCGTTCGGGTGTCGTTTAGCCTGAGGTGCGCTCGAACGTCAGGAGCAAGTCGGCAGCGACGCTGACGGCGATCACGGCTGGTTCCTTGGCCCTGAGACCGGGGATACCGATTGGCGTTGTGATCCGTTCCAGTTGCTGGGACGAATGGCCCTCAGCACTCAGCCTCTGCCGGAACCGACTCCACTTTGCTTTCGAGCCAATGAGGCCGATGGACGCCAAGTCGGTCTGACGGAGTGCAAAGTCACACAGCGCGATGTCTTCCGCGTGGTCGTGCGTCATGATCAGCACGTGTGTCATGGGCGGCAAGTCCGGAAGCTGCGATTCGGGGATAGGCGCGTGCCTCACCTGAACCCGCGCATTGCCGTCGACGAGGCCCGCTAGGCGGTCCTCGGTGAGCATATCGGCTCGCGAGTCGATCAGGAACAGCTCGAGATCGTGACGGGAAAGAATACGGGCAAGTTCAAGGCCGACATGGCCCATTCCGAAGATTGCGACGGACGGGACGACCGGAATCGGTTCCAGCAGCATGGTTACCTCACCTCCACAGCACTGCACCCCGAATTCGGCCGGCGCTTTGTCATTAAGCGCGACCTTCACGAGCTCGGGGTTGCGCGATGCGCTCGCAATCATTTTTCGCGCGTGCGAGACCGCGGTGGCCTCGAGGTTGCCGCCGCCGACTGTGCCCCAGACGTCGCTCACCGACACCACCATCTTCGCCCCGCCATTGCGCGGAGTGTGTCCGCGCGTGGCGGCCAGCGTCACGATGACGCCAGCCATGCGCCGCGCACGCAGACTCGCGACGGCAGCGAGCCAATCCATGTCAGGAGTCCGCAAGGACAGGAATACGTTTCGCGCCTGGTGCATCCACGCCGGGCGCGGTGGTGGCCAGTGCCTGCTTCGCCGCTGTCAGTGCCCAGAAAACCGCCTCGGGAGTCGCCGGTGAGGCAAGCTCGGTCATGCGACCCGCCGGGCCGAACCGTGCGGCGGCCTGGCGCAGCGCTTCCCGTACGCTGAATGCGAGCATCAGCGGCGGCTCTCCGACCGCCTTTGAACCGTAGATCGCACCGTCTTCATGCGCGTGCTCGAACAAGGTGACATTGAATTCCTCTGGCATCTCCGAGAAGCTCGGCAACTTATAGGTGCTGGCCGCCTGAGTGAGTAAACGTCCGCGTCCGGGCCCGTCAGTCGTGTCCCAGCGCAGGTCTTCGAGCGTGAGCCACCCGGCACCCTGCACGAATCCACCCTCGATCTGGCCGATGTCGATGATCGGGGATAGCGAGTCGCCGACGTCGTGCACGATATCGACCCGAAGAGTGCGATAAGCGCCGGTAAATCCGTCGACTTCTACCTCGGCCGCCGCGGCCCCATAGGCGAAGTACTTAAACGGAGATCCGCGCCAGGCCTCGGCGTCCCAGTGCAATCCCTCTGTGCGGTAGTACCCGGCCGCGGAGAGCTGTACGCGTTGCTGGTACGCGACCTTGGCGACGTCGGCGAACGTGAGTTCCTGGCCGTGCACACCGAGAGCATGGATCTTTCCCTGCGAGAAACGCACGTCGGTCGGGTTGGCGCCGAGCATGCCCCCGGCAACCACCGACATCCGTTCGCGAATTTGGTCACAGGCGTTCTTGACGGCGCCACCGTTGAGATCCGCGCCGGTGCTCGCGGCCGTGGCAGAGGTGTTTGGCACCTTGTCCGTTCGCGTCGGTGCGAGGCGCACGGAGGCTCGGGGTACACCGAGAGCGGTGGCGGCCACCTGGATCATCTTGGTGTGCAGGCCTTGCCCCATTTCGACGCCGCCGTGGTTGATCAGTACTGATCCGTCTTTGTAGACGAGCACGAGAGCGCCAGCTTGGTTGAACGCCGCGACGTTGAACGAGATCCCAAATTTCACCGGCGTGATCGCGAGGCCACGCTTGATATGTGGATTGACGGCGTTGAACGCCTCGATCTGGGCGCTCCGCTCGGCAAATTCCGATTTGTCGAGCAGCTGGGACCAAATCGCCTCCATTCGCTCGGCGTGCCGAACGGGCTGTCCGTATGGAGTGGTCTGGCCCGGCGCATAGAAATTGCGACGTCGAAGCAACGCTGGGTCGATGCCGAGCGGCGCCGCGCAGCGTCCGAGAATATCCTCGATCACCATGATTCCCTGTGGCCCGCCGAATCCGCGGAAGGCGGTCTGGGACGTTTTGTTCGTCTTGGCAACCTGACCGTGTGCCTCGATAGCCGGGATCCAGTAAGCGTTGTCAAGGTGGCACAGCGCGCGCGCCAGCACCGGGTCAGACAGGTCGAGGCTCCAGCCGCCATCCGCTGTTAATGACGCTTTAAGGCCCAGGATGCGACCGTTGTCGTCGAATCCGACCGTCCACGCCACATGAAAACCGTGTCGTTTGCCGGTCATGGTGAGGTCCTGGGTGCGGTTCAGGCGGAGCCGCACGGCCCGGCCCGTGCAGGTCGCTCCGATGGCTGCAATCGCAGCGAGGCCGTGCGGTTGCATTTCTTTGCCACCGAATCCCCCACCCATCCGCACACACTGAACGGTCACCGCGTTGCTGCTGATCCCCAGCACGTGCGCAACGATCTCCTGGGTCTCAGACGGATGCTGGGTGCCGGCCTGAACATACATCTGACCGCCCTCGTCGTAATACGCGAGGGACGCCATGGTCTCGAGATAGAAGTGTTCCTGCCCGCTGAATTCCCATTCCCCCGTAAAGACGTGCGGGGCCGTGGCCAGCGCGGCGTCGACATCCCCGCGACGGGTGATCCGGTGCGCTCCCTGGAATGAACCCGCAGCGATCGCCTCCGGCACCGTGATCAGCGAAGGCAGCACCTCATAATCGACCTCGACCGCCGCCGCGCCCAGCCGCGCCGCCTCTAGCGTCTCGCCCAGCACCCAGCACACGGCTTGCCCGAAGTACATCACCTCGGTGGGGAACAGCGGCTCGTCGTTCCAAATGCCGCCGTCGTTCACGCCGGGAACATCGGCAGCGGTGAGCACACGAACCACGCCGGGGACAACGAGCGCTGGCTCGGTGCGGAGTGCGATAATGTGCGCGTGCGCGTGCGGGGCCTGGACGGGCCACGCCGTGAGAGTATCGCGCCGGAGCGTTGCGATATCGTCGGTATACAACGCGCGACCGGTCACGTGCAAAGCGGCGCTCTCGTGCGGCTCGGGAACTCCAACTACCGAGTTCTCCGGTCGATCTGACAAGGTGCTCATGCTCTCGCTCCCAGCGTTGCCGTCGACTGTGCAAAAAGCTTCAATATCGACTGCGACAGCATAATGCTGCGGTACTCTGCGCTCGCCCGGTGATCGCTCATCGGTGTGCCTTCGCCGGCGAGCGAAGCCGCCGCCCTATGCACCGTCTGGGCGCCCCAGGGCTGACCAATGAGTAGTGCCTCGGTGGCGCGGGCACGCAGCGGTGTCGCCGCGACTCCGCCGAGTCCGATTCGCGCATCGTGCACGAGACCGTTTCGCACATCAAGGGCGAAGGCCACCGCAACACTCGAGATATCGTCGAAGCGACGCTTGGTGATCTTGTGGAATCCGGTGAGGTGCGCCAGCGGCAGTGGAATGCGAATCAGGCGGATCAGTTCGTCTGGCCTCAAAACGCTCGTTCGATAGCCCGTGAAGTACTCGCTCAGGTAAACATCGCGCTCCCCGCCGGGCGATGCCAGAACGAGGCGTGCGTCGAGGGCCAGCAGTGCGGGTGCCAGGTCTCCGATCGGTGACCCGGTGCCGAGATTACCGCCGATCGTGGCACGGTTACGGATCAGGCGCGACGCGAATTGGGGTATGAGCTCGGCGAGCAGGGGTACACGGCCGGCGAGAAAGCGCTCGACCTCTGACAGAGAGACGGCGGCGCCGATCTCGATGAATTCATCCCCGAACTCGATGGTGCCGAGTTCGAGAAGCCGGTCGATCGCGATCACAAGCCGTTCACGGCGGCCGCGGATGTTGACCTCGACGCCCCAATCCGTTGACCCGGCCACCACAACAGCCAAGGGATTCTCAGCGCGGAGTGCGAGGGTGTCGGCGAGCGTTGCCGGGCGCACGAAGCGACCGTCTGGAGCCTGCACATCGGTCAGGGCCGGCCCGGGAGCAGGCCGGTCGCGCCTCGCGGCCAGCGCATCGTCGACATCCGGTTCAGCCAGCGCGTAGGCAGCGTCGCGGATGGGACGGTAACCGGTGCAGCGGCAGAGGTTTCCGCTGAGGGAGTGCAGATCGAATCCGTTGGGGCCGTGGCTCTCGCCAGTCGCTCCTGTGGCGTTGGCCCCGCGACCCCGCCGATAGAACTCTGAGGCCATGCTGCAGACGAATCCGGGCGTGCAGTATCCACATTGTGAGCCGCCGGCGACCGCCATCCGCTCTTGAACCGGATGTAACTTGTCGGGGGAGCCGAGACCTTCCGAGGTGATGATTTCCTGACCGTCGAGCGCGGCGATCGGCACCAGGCACGCGTTGATGGAGGTCCACGTTGTACCTCCATCGCCGTCTGATTGCGCGACGAGAACGGCACAGGCGCCGCACTCGCCCTCAGCGCACCCCTCTTTGCATCCCGTCAGGCCGTTGTTGCGCAGCCAGTCCAGGGCGGTCGTGTGCGCTGCATCCGGCACCATCGTGCGCTGGTGCCCGTTGACGGTGAGATCGAGACGGTCCATGATCAAACTCCTTGTTGATGCCGAGGTATGACCCTGCATCAAGAGCCGATGTACCTCGTTATGCGTGGGAATTGGCGGCTCATGACGCCGCCCGTGTTCTCAGCGTTTCGTCGACGGCCGACGCGTCCGGCCGGTGTCGATGTTTGCAAAAGTGTACCTCCCGAATGGCAATTTGCGGGTGCATCTGGAAGAAACATATCGCAGAATGAAATTTTCTTCGTGACCTACCACTAGCCTGTCATCCTAAGAACCATAACGAGAGGAGAGCTCCCATGGGGCTGCCCGCTGAGGGACTGTCGGCAGCCGCCTCATCCCTCACCGGAGCGGATGTGGAGTTTCTCCGTCGGTGCATCGCGCTCTCGCAGGAGGCGAGGGCCGAGGGCCGGCATCCGTTCGCTGCCAGTGTGGTCGATGCGCAGGGAGTCGTGATCTCGGCATGCTACAACAACTCAGTGCCGCCAGGAGGCGACCCCACCCAGCATGCCGAACTCCGTGCGGCGGCGGAAGCATCGTCGAGGGTGACGAGGAATGCACTGGCTTCCGCCACCCTTTATTCGAGTGCCGAACCGTGCGCGATGTGCGCCGGTGCCATCTATTGGACAGGGATCGGCCGAGTCGTCTATGCACTCTCCGAAGTGAAGCTTCGCGCCTTGACCGGGGACAATGCCCAAAACCCCACCCTGTCATTGCCGTGCCGGGAGGTGTTTGCCCGTGGCCAGCGCGAGGTTCGGGTCATCGGACCTTTGCTCGAGGTGGAAGCAGCAGCGGCCCACTCCGATTTCTGGGACTGAGTCAGCCGATGGCGAGGTCGCGAGAAATCGTCGCGGCGGCATCTTGAAGAAGTGGAATTGCGCGGGCACCAAAGTTCTCGTCGACGCGAGAAACCGGGCCAGACACTGAAATAGCGGTCGGCGTTGGTGCATTCGGTACCGCCATGGCATAGCAGCGAACGCCGACCTCCTGCTCGCCATCGTCTATCGCGTAGCCGCGCTTTGTGATCGTGCGGAGATCAACGAGCAGGTCCTCGACGTTATCAATGCTTTGCGTGGTCGGAGTGGCCAGACCAGCCCTGCCGACGATTACGCGCACCGTCTCCTCCGGCAGTTGGGCCAGAAGCGCCTTACCGACGCCGGTGTCGTGGAGATTCACCCGGCGCCCCACTTCGGTGAACATGCGCATGGAGTGCAGGGAGGGAACCTGCGCGATATAGACCGCCATGTCGTGGTCGAGAACCGCCATATTTGCACTCTCACCCAGCTGGTCGACCAGGGACTGCAGCTGCGGGCGCGCCAGCGCACCGAGCTGTTTGCTCGCACCGTCACCGAGACGGATGAGTCGGGGGCCGAGTGCGTAGCGGCGATTGGGAAGCTGCCGGGCGTAACCCAACTGAACGAGGGTTCGGAGCAATCGATGGATGGTGGGCAGCGGCAGTTCGGTGGAACAGGAAAGTTCGCTCAGCGTGACTTCTCCACCGGCATCCGTGATCAGTTCGAGAAGCTCGAAGACGCGCTGGACCGACTGCACGCCGCTGGCGCCCTTGCGTATCGAGGCCGGAACCGCTGAACTCGTGCTCGTTGCTGGCGTGGGCACCGAATCCTGGACCGTCATGATTTTCCCTCGCGCCGCTGTATCGTCCCATTATTGCAGTTTTCATCATGCGAGAAAAAGCGCTCAAAAGCAAAGGTTTCGTCGACCTCCCAGCCCAAACTCGGCACAAGCGGGCTTGTTATTCCGCTGAACAGATAATAATATCCATAATACGAAAACTCGCACGGCCACAGCATGGACGCTCGTCCCAGCACCGGGGGTAGCGCTGGTGCCGACAGAAGCCAAGCCAAGCCCGGCTCGAGCGCTAGCTTGAGCATCAACAGTGTTAGAGGAGTGAACCAGTCGTGACCGTGAACCTCAAAGACCCATCATTGATTCCCCGTTCAGAGCAGATCCTCACTCCCGAGGCGCTTCACTTCGTGGAAAAACTGCACCGTGAATTCGCCGTTCGGCGGAACGAGCTTTTGGCCGCCCGCCGATTGCGGCGTGATGAAGTCGCTCGCACCGGCCGCCTCAACTTTCTGCCGGAGACCGCAGCCATCCGTGACGAAAGCTGGAGCGTCGCACCGGCTCCACTGGCGTTGCAGAATCGTCGCGTTGAGATCACTGGCCCGGCGTCTCCGGCCAAAATGGCTATTAATGCCTTGAACTCAGGGGCGCAGGTGTGGCTCGCCGATCTAGAGGACGCCAGTTCGCCGCACTGGTCCAACGTCATCGACTCCCAGATCAACCTCTTTGACACGACCCGCGGCACGCTCAGCTTCTCCTCGCCCGATGGAAAGGAGTACGCGCTGCGTCAGGATGCGCCACTCGCGGTTGTCCTCGTGCGTCCGCGCGGATGGCACTTGGATGAAACGCATCTGCTCATTGACGGGCAGCCGGGTATCGGTGCCCTCGTGGACTTCGGCCTGCATTTCTTCCACAACGCGCACCTCTTAGCCCAAAACGGTCAGGGCCCGTTTTACTACCTTCCCAAGCTCGAGAGTCACCTCGAAGCGCGGCTCTGGAACGACATTTTCGTCGTCGCCCAGAAGGCGCTCGGTGTGGCGCGCGGAACGGTGCGTGCAACGGTTCTCATCGAGACGATCCCCGCCGCCTTCGAAATGGACGAAATTCTCTACGAACTCCGCGAGCATGCCTCTGGCCTGAACGCCGGGCGCTGGGACTACCTGTTCAGCATCATCAAGTACTTTCGGGATTCCGGATCGGAATTCCTTCTTCCCGACCGCGCCAGCATTGCGATGACAGCGCCGTTCATGCGGGCGTATACCGAGCTGCTGGTGAAAACCGCTCACCGGCGCGGCGCCTTCGCGATGGGCGGAATGGCCGCGGTCATCCCGAACCGCTACGACCCTGAAATTACCAGGGAGGCGTTCGCTAAGGTGCGCGCCGACAAGACGCGCGAGGCCAACGACGGATTCGACGGATCCTGGGTGGCTCACCCCGACCTCGTCACCATTTGTAGGGAGGTCTTCGACGCAGTGCTGGGCGACAAGCCCAACCAACTGGACCGCAGCCGAACCGAGGTTCACGTCACGGCTAGCCAGCTTCTGGACATCGCTTCCGCCGGTGGTGTGACGACCGAGAAGGGTTTGAGAACCAACCTCCATGTCGCCGTCGCGTACACCGCCGTTTGGCTTTCGGGAAACGGCGCCGTTGCCATCCATAACCTGATGGAAGACGCCGCCACTGCCGAGATCTCTCGCTCACAGGTCTGGCAGCAAGTGCGCAACGAGGTTGTTCTCGCCGATACCGGGGAGACGGTCACGCCCGAACTGGTCAAGCGAATTCTGGCCGAGGTGACGGAGAAGTTGCGAGGAGAAGTTGGAGAGGATGTCTTCGCCCGGTTCTACGCGCCGGCCAGCACGCTCATCGAGGACATCTGCCTGTCGGAGACCTATGCGGACTTCCTCACGATCCCGGCGTATGAATTGGTCGGCTGACCGTGCCGCGTACCGTGGCCCCTGGATCCACACCGGCTCCTCGACCCACACTGCCCCCTCGATCGACACTGCCCCCTCGATCGACACTGCCCCCTCGATCGACACTGGCACTCGGGCCAGAAGAGGTGGCGGAGGTAGACCGCCTCCTCGCTCCGACGGATGAGCTCCTCAGGCGTTCTTACCCGGGGGACGCCGCGAGTCGGCAGCCGGTCCACACCGTCTATGTGCCCGGCGACCGTTACCACCTCGCCCTGCCCGCTGACTGGGGGCAGGCTGCCCTCCACAGCGTTGAGGACGCCGGCGGCATCGGCACGCTCTGCTCACTGCTCGGTTTGACCGAAGCGCTCGCCGCGCAGGTCGCCCCGAAGGTCGAAGCCAAACTGAGGGACGAACCGATCGAAGACCTGCGCCTGGACTTTGAAGATGGCTATGGGGACCGCGGGGACGACGCGGAAGATCGCGATGCCAGCCAGGCGGCCAGGCTGGTGGCGGCGGCCGACCGAGCGGGCGCGCTCCCGCCGTTTATCGGCATCCGTTTTAAGTGTTTTGAAGCGCCGACTCGCGCACGAGGCCTGCGCACCCTCGACCTGTTCGTCTCCGGCCTGGTCGAAGCGGGTGGTCTGCCGGCTGGTCTTGTTCTGACGCTTCCGAAGGTCACCACGGTTGCCCAGGTCGAAGCGATGGTCTACGCCTGCCAGAGGCTCGAGGTCGTGCACGGCTTGCCGGCGGGACGCCTGCGTTTTGAAGTGCAGATGGAAACGCCGCAGTTGATTCTCAGTGCTGAGGGCACAGTGCCGGTGGCCACGTTGCTGCACCAAGCCGACGGACGAGTCTCCGCGCTGCACTACGGCACCTACGACTACAGCGCCTCGCTGGGCATCGCAGCAGAGTACCAATCGATGGAGCACCCCGCCGCTGACTTCGCCAAACAGGTCATGCAGGTAGCCGTTGCCGGTACCGGCGTGCGGCTGTCCGACGGCTCGACCAACATCATCCCGGTGGGCGAGCCGCAAGCTGTCATCGCAGCGTGGCGCTTGCACGCTCGGCTCGTGCGCCGTTCACTCGAGCGCGGGTATTACCAGGGCTGGGACCTGCATCCGGCTCAACTAGTGACCAGGTACATTGCGACGTATGCGTTCTACCGAGAGGGGTTGCCGGCTGCCACGGCACGCCTGCGCAACTACGTTCACCACACCGAGAGCGGGGTCATGGACGAGCCGGCCACGGCACGCGCGCTCGCCGGATTCATACACCGCGCAGTCGCCTGCGGCGCTGTCGCCGACGCCGAGGTCATCGAATCAGCCGGTATCACGCCTGCGCAGCTCGCCGCCCTCGCCCGCCCTTCCGCACAGAATTGAGGATCACACGGTGACCATTCACACCTATTACGCGCCGGAGACGGTGTTGCCACCCCAGACCGACATGCTCACCAGCCGTGCCGTGGTCACGGAGGCGTACACCGTCATCCCGCGCGGCGTGCTGCGTGACATCGTCGTTAGTGAACTTCCCGACTGGACCAACACGCGTACCTGGATTCTCAACCGCCCGGTGGCCGGCGGAGCGACGACGTTCGCCCAGTACCTGATCGAGGTTGCTCCAGGTGGCGGCTCGACCGATCCGGAGCCCGAAGCAGGCGTCGAGTCGTTCGTTTTTCTCTTGCAGGGAGCGCTCACCCTCACGCTCGGGGGCGTCACGCATGAGCTCGCCCCCGGAGGCTTCGCTTTTCTGCCACCCGGATCACAGTGGGCGGTCGCGAACACGGGCGCTGAGCTGGCGAAGTTTCAGTGGATCCGCAAGAAGTACGAGCCGCTACCCGGCCATACCCCGCAGGCGCTCGTCGGCAATGAACAAGACATCGTGCCCGGCGCCATGCCGGGGACAGATAACAAATGGCGCACCACGCGCATGTTGCCAACGGATGACATGGCCTACGACATGCACGTCAACATCGTCACCTTCGAACCCGGCGCTTCAATTCCGTTCGCCGAGACCCACGTGATGGAGCACGGCCTCTACGTGCTCGAAGGCAAGGCCGTCTATCGACTCAACCAGGACTGGGTCGAGGTGCAGGAGGGCGACTACATGTCACTTCGCGCCTTCTGCCCGCAGGCCTGCTACGCCGGTGGCCCCGGCAACTTTCGTTATCTGCTCTACAAAGACGTGAATCGCCAAATCAAGCTCACCTGATCCTGCATTCACCTCCTTCCTGAATTTCCCGGGAGCGCATCGGTGATCTTGCGAGCTTCGGGTCTGCGACCGAGAAATCATGAAAGAGTACGACTATGACCGATGGATCACCCGTCTCACGGCACGTCGAGCGCTTCGATCTTGTTTTTCGTGGCCGGAACATCATGACGACCGCCGGCGTCATCGCCTGCGAGGTCGGAGTGCGAGATGGTGTCATCGTCGCCATTGAGCCACTCGGTGCCGGGCTGGCAGGCAAAAAGCTGATGGTTCTGAAAGATGATGAGACGCTGATTCCGGGGCTGGTTGACACTCACGTGCATGTGAACGAACCGGGGCGTACGGAATGGGAAGGCTTCACGTCGGCAACCCGCGCCGCGGCCGCCGGCGGAGTAACCACCATCATCGACATGCCGTTGAACAGCATCCCCGCCACCGTGAATGTCGAGGCCCTCGCGTTGAAGCGCTCCGTCGCCGCGGACCAGATCTTCGTCGACGTAGGGTTCTGGGGCGGCGCCATCCCCGGCAACAAACACGACCTACGCCCGCTCTATGACGAAGGCGTCTTCGGGTTTAAGTGCTTTCTGCTCCACTCCGGAGTCGACGAATTTCCGCACCTGGATGCAGACGAAATGGAAGAGGATCTTGCCGAGCTCAAGTCCTTCGATTCACTGATGATCGTGCACGCCGAAGATTCCCGTGCCATCGATCGCGCGCCAGCTGCCGCCGGCGACCAGTACAAAAAATTCCTGTCCTCCCGTCCACGAGGTGCGGAGAACATTGCCGTCGCCGAGGTCATTGAGCGTGCTCGCTTCACCGGGGCCCGAGCCCACATTCTGCACCTCTCCTCCTCAGACGCCCTGCCCATGATCGCCACAGCGAAACGCGACGGCGTGCGGATCACGGTGGAGACCTGCCCGCATTACCTCACCCTGCTCGCCGAGGAGATTCCTAACGGCGCCACCGCGTTCAAGTGCTGCCCGCCGATCCGCGAGGCCTCGAACCGCGAGCTCCTCTGGCAGGGACTCATCGACGGCACAATCGACTGCATCGTCTCCGACCACTCGCCCAGTACCGTGGATCTGAAAGACGTGGAGAACGGGGACTTTGCCGTAGCGTGGGGCGGAGTGTCCTCTCTCCAGCTTGGACTCTCCGTGGTCTGGACCGAAGCGCGCAAGCGCGGCATCGGGTTGGAGCAAGTCATTCAGTGGATGTCGAGCCGCCCCGCTGCCTTGGCGCGGTTGATTCGAAAGGGGCAGCTTGCCCTCGGCTGTGACGCCGACTTCGCCGTCTTCGCCCCCGACGCCAGCTACGTGGTCGACGTCACGAAGCTGCATCACAAAAACCCCATTACTCCCTATGCCGGGCGCACGCTCTCTGGCGTTGTGCGTACAACCTTTCTGCGCGGAGTGCAGATCGATGGACAGGTACCAACGGGTAGGCTGCTTCGGCGCGGCGAAGCGTAAACGGGCGTTAACCTGAGCTTCCGACCGCGGTCAAAAATCTATCCTGACAAAACCGACGACAGATCACCGCGGCACCGTTGCCTCCACGATCGCGATCTCGCGCGTGGCGGTCTCGCGGTTGCGTTCGGCGGCACGCTCGAGGTCCGGAGAAAGGTCCCCATCGCCGTCACTGTCGGGCTCTTCCGGCGCTTCCGCCCGCTCAAGCACGGCGGTCCCGCCGCGCCGACTTGGCCGGGCCGGCGGTGCCTCCCGACCGTCACCGGCGTGCACTACCCGCACCCTCGGCGCCGAGAACGGATGCACCTGCACCCGCAGTCGGCGATAGCGCACCATCCAAAACAGCACGACGGCCGCGGCCAATATTCCCGAGATGGCGGCGAGGCCGAGCGCCCAGCGCGGGCCGAAGGCATCCGCTACCCAGCCGACGAGAGGTGCTCCGAGGGGAGTACCGCCGACGAAGATGGCCATGTAGAGCGCCATCACGCGGCCGCGCATCTCGGGCCGGGTCGTGGTCTGCACATAGGCGTTCGCCGTTGTCATGAGGGTGAGCGATGACAATCCGACCAGCGTGAGAGATATGGCGAAAGTGGCATATGTTGGCATGAGTGCCGACAGCGCGCAGGCCAGGCCGAACAGGCCGGCGCCGAGCACGATCAGGCGCAGCCGTGCGCGGCTGCGCCGAGCGGCGAGCAGCGCGCCGATGACGGCGCCAATGGCCATGATCGAGCTGAGCAGGCCGAACTCCGCAGCACCCCGGCCGAACTCAATCGTGGCCATGGTCGAGGTGAAGATGGCGAAGTTCAGGCCGAAGGTTCCGATCAGAAAGACCGCGATCATGACGACGATGATGTCGCTCCTCCCTTGCACGTAGCGGAAGCCGGCTAACAGCTGCCCGCGTTCTCGGGATATTGTTGGCTGCCGACGCAGCTGGTGTGTGCGCAGCAGCATCATTGCGAACACGGTCGCTGCAAAGGTGACCGCGTTGATCATGAACACCCAGCCGGCGCCGACGGCAACCGTGAGCAGACCGGCGACGGCCGGACCGATCAAACGTGCGCCATGGAATGACGCCGAGTTCAGCGCGACGGCGTTTGATAGCTGGTCTTCGGCGACGAGTTCGGACACGAAGGCCTGGCGGGCTGGCGCGTCGATGGCGGCGACGACGCCGAGGCCGAAGGCGAACAGGTAGACATGCCACAGCTGGGCCACGTCGAGAACGGTCAGAATGCCGAGGCCGAGCGCCAGCAATCCCATGAGTGTCTGGGTGAGAATGAGCAACTTGCGCCGGTTGAATCGGTCAGCGATGAGGCCAGACCAGGGCATGAGTAGTAGCTGAGGCCCGAGCTGGAGGGCCATGGTGAATCCGACCGCCGTGGCGTCGTAGTCGGTGAGCTCGGTCAGTACAATCCAGTCCTGGGCGGTGCGCTGCATCCAGGTGCCGATGTTCGACACCAGGGCACCGGCGAACCAGATGCGGTAATTGACTACGCTCAGGGAGCGAAACATGGCACTCAACTGTCGGTGAGCTCCTTCATGATGATGGTCGCGTCGGCGAGCACTTTGTGTTGTGCGGGGCTGAGTTGGTCGACGCGGTGCACCAGCCAGGCGTCTCGACGCTTGCGGGTTTCGGTCATCATCTCGGCGCCGGCATCCGTTGTGCTGAGCACGATCTTGCGGCCATCGAGCGTGGAATCGGTGCGGGTCACGAGACCGGCATCGACCAGACATTTCACCGTGCGAGTCATCGATGGCGGGGTGACTCGCTCGTACTCGCTGAGTTCGGTGAGCGTGAGCGGGCCGTGCAGGTGAAGTACGCCGAGGGCGGAGAACTGGCCGCTGCCCAATTCATTCTCGGCCTTCTCCTGGCGCAGACGGCGAGCGAGGCGGCCATTGGCCAGCCGAAATTCGTGGCTGATTTCGTTCACATCGTGCGCGGCGTGCGGCTCTGCCGTGCTGACGCTGTGGGTCAAACTCGTCGGGTCTAGGCGTGATTCCATATATCTTTAGCATAGCAAATTAGTCTTGCTAAGTACATTGTTTACCGGAGCCAGCTCGCAAACACGGCAGACTAACCTCGTGCCCACATATACGGATGCCTCTGGCCTGGTTTTCACCTACTACGTCTGGCCGATCGACGCCCCCAAGGCTGTGATTCAGCTCGCCCACGGCGTCGGCGAACACGCGCAGCGTTACGCGGCGCTCGCCGCCGACTTGAACCGGGCTGGCTACTCCGTCTACGCCGACGATCACCTCGGTCACGGCCAGACCGGGCTCGCCCAATACGGGGGCGATCACACCAGGCTCGGCCGGCTTGGAGCCGGCGGGTTGCGCGCGGCCGTGGCCGGCGTGCATCAGCTGAGTGGAATCATCCGTTCGCAGAATGAAAAACTGCCCCTCGTGCTGCTCGGACACAGCTGGGGATCATTCATGACGCAAATGATCGTGAACGAGTACGCCACCGAGTATGACGCGATCGTGCTGTCTGGCAGTGCCTACCGCTGGCCCGGCTATCTCGACGGCGGCGACCTCAATCGCAAGCACCACACGCTGGGTACGACCGGGGTCGAATGGCTCAGCCGTGACCCGGCCGTTGCCGCGGCATTCGTAGCCGACCCGCTGACCACGGCGACGCCGCTCGCCAAGCTGTTCGGCCTGCGCGAGGCCGCCCGCTTGTTTGGCCGTCCGGCTAAAAGCCTACCCAGCGACCTGCCGATGCTCGTGCTGGTCGGCAGTGACGACACGGTTGGTGGCGAACGCAGCGCCCTCAAACTAGTCAACTCTTATATCAGGAGGTCTGGGCTGCGCGACGTGCGACTGATCGTGTATCCGGGCGCGCGGCATGAGGTCTTTAACGAGACCAACCGCGACGAGGTCGTCGGCGACCTTGTCGTTTGGCTCGACGAACACTTCAAGCCGTAGGCTAAAGCCATGCATGGTGAATATAAGGTTCCGGGCGGCAAACTGGTCGTCGTCGATCTCGATGTCGTCAACGACGTCATCGCCGACTTTCGTCTGGCCGGGGATTTTTTTCTCGAACCAGACGATGCCCTCGAAGACATCAACGCCGCGGTGAACGGCCTGCCCGCGGGCAGCTCGACCGCCACTATCGCCGCCGCCGTGCGTGGAGCACTGCCAAGCGGCGCGATTCTGCTCGGCTTCTCGCCGGAGGCCGTCGCGGTGGCCATCCGTCGTTCCCTCGCCGAGGCCAGCACCTGGCGGGACTACGACTGGAAGATTATTCACTCGCAGACGCCCGTCGCGCCCGTTCTGCAGATGGCCCTCGATGAAGTGCTCGCCACCGAGGTTGGCGAGGGACGCCGTCAACCCACCTTGCGCATCTGGGAGTGGAACGAGCCCGCCGTCGTCATCGGCAGTTTTCAGTCACTCAAGAATGAGGTCGACCCGGAGAACGCGGCGAAGTACGGCTTCACCGTGGTGCGGCGCATCAGCGGCGGCGGCGCCATGTTCATGGAGGCCGGCTCGGTCATCACCTATTCCATCTACGCGCCGACCGACCTCGTGCAGGGCATGAGCTTTGTCGACTCCTATGCCTATCTTGACGAGTGGGTCATCACCGCGCTCAAATCACTTGGCATCGACGCGCACTACCAGCCGCTCAACGACATCACGAGCCCGACCGGCAAGATTGGCGGGGCTGCCCAGAAGCGTCTCGGCAGCGGCGCCGTGCTGCACCACGTCACGATGAGCTACGACATGGACGGCGAAAAGATGGTGCAGGTGCTGCGCATCGGCCGCGAGAAGCTCAGCGACAAGGGAATCACGAGCGCCGCCAAGCGCGTTGATCCGCTGCGCAGTCAGAGCGGCCTCACCAGGGCCGCGATCATCGACCGCATGAAAGAGACCTTCACCGGCCTCTACGGCGCCACCGCGGGTGACGTCACCGCCGAAGAATACGCCAAGGCCACCGAGCTCGTGGCGAACAAGTTCAGCACAGAAGCCTGGCTGACGCGAGTTCCCTAAAACGGATGCCGCGGCCGGCTACCGCAGGCCCCGGTAAGCGGCCGCCGGCATCCGCTTTCGAAGGGTGTTTACCGTCCGCGCGTCAACAGGTCTTGATATTCGGCGTGCGTGTCGATCCAGTGCGCCGCGTAGGAGCAGTCGGCAACGACGGGCAGGTCGCTGCGCACCCGCACATCATCAAGCGCCTGCTCGACCAAAATGCTTGCCAAACCGCGGGCGCGTCGGACCGGATCGACCTCGGTATGGGTGAAATGCACCGCGGTCTTCGTCGTGACATAGTCGGCCAGGCCAACGCTGTCGTCGCCGAGCCACACCGTGTAGCGGCTCTGCCCCGGTTCATGGCGCACCTCCAGAAGCCCAACCTCGGGAAGATTCTCGGAGTGGATGATCGTTGATTCTGCAGCCATCTCGCCAGACTATGCCGATGACACGCAGTCTGGGCTGAAAGAATGGACAAATGCCAAACCCGTGGACACCAGACAGCCCAAGTCGTGTCATCCACGCCAATAACCTCGAGGTGTTGCCGAACCTGCCGGACGGCGGCTTCACCCTGATCTATCTCGACCCGCCGTTCAACACCGGTCGGTCGCAGAAACGCCAGAGCACCACCTCGGTGCGTTCGGTCGCCACCGACGGATCGCACGCGGTCGGCACGATCACCGGGTTCAAGGGCCAGCGTTACGAGCGCATCAAGGGTGACCTGCTCGGCTACGACGATCAGTTTGAAGATTATTGGGCCTTTCTGGAGCCGCGCCTGATCGAGGCCTGGCGGCTGCTCGCCGACGATGGCACGCTGTACCTGCACCTCGATTACCGCGAAGCGCACTACGCCAAGGTGCTGCTCGACGCCCTGTTCGGCCGGGAATGCTTTCTCAACGAGCTCATCTGGGCCTACGATTACGGCGCAAAATCCAAGAACAAATGGCCGACCAAGCACGACACCATTTTGGTCTACGTGAAGAATCCGGCCCGGTATTACTTCGACTCGAGCACAGTCGACCGGGAGCCGTATATGGCTCCCGGCTTGGTCACGCCCGAAAAGGTGGCCAAGGGCAAACTGCCAACGGATGTCTGGTGGCACACCATCGTCTCGCCCACCGGCAAGGAGAAAACGGGCTATCCCACCCAGAAACCGGTCGGAATTCTGCGCCGCATCATTCAGGCGTCGAGCCGCGAAAACGACTGGGTGCTCGACTTCTTTGCCGGCAGCGGCACCACCGGCGCGGTCGCGGCCGCTCTCGGTCGACGCTTCGTGCTGATTGATCAGAACCCCGAGGCGCTCGCCGTGATGCACGCCCGCTTCGAGTCGGTGCCCGCCATCGAATTTCTGCACGCTGCACCAACCGCGCAGAACGAATGAGATTTCGCATTTTCACGGGTTCCCGCAATCGCTCGCGGCACTCGTTTGAGAAGCGGGCACTTGTTCCAACGAGTGCCCGCTTCCCTTACGAGTGCAGCGAGGCCCAGTCAGCCGCTTAGCAAAGGAAAACTCGTCACAATGAGATTTCGTATTTTCACCGAGCCCCAGCAGGGCGCAACTTACGACGACGTTCTGGCCGTCGCGCAGGCCGCCGAGCGACTCGGCTTCGACGCATTCTTTCGCAGTGACCACTACCAGGTCATGGGCGACGGCGACGGCCTGCCCGGCCCAACGGATGCCTGGACCACCCTGGCTGGGTTGGCGCGCGAGACGACACGCATCCGCTTGGGCACCCTTGTCTCATCGGTGACCTACCGACCTCCGGGCATCCTGGCCATTCAGGTCGCGCAGGTCGACCAGATGTCTGGCGGGCGTGTGGAGCTCGGACTCGGCACCGGCTGGTTTGACAAGGAACACCTCGCCTACGGCATTCCCTTTCCGGCCAAGCGTTTCGGCCTGCTGGAGGAGCAGCTCGAGGTGATCACCGGGCTGTGGAACACGCCGGTCGGGCAGCGTTACGACTTTGCCGGCGAGCATTACACCCTGGTCGATTCGCCCGCGCTGCCCAAGCCCGTGCAGGCGCGTGTCCCCGTGATCGTCGGTGGTGGCGGCGCCAAGCGCACGCCCAAGCTCGCTGCCCGCTTTGCGACCGAGTTCAACCTGCCGTTTCCCGAGTTCTCCGACATCGCGGCCAAGTTCGACGGTGTTCGGGTAGCCTGTGAGGTCATCGACCGTGACCCGGCCGAGCTGACCTACTCGGCCGCGCTGATCGCCGTCGGCGGGCAGAACGAGGCGGAGTTTGCCCGTCGGGCCGCCGCGGTGGGCCGCGCTCCGGCCGAACTGCGCGAGCACGGCCTGGCCGGTACCGCCTCCGAAATCGTCGACCGGCTCGGAGCCCTCGCCGACGCCGGTGTTGAGTGCGTCTACCTGCAGATCATGGACCTCTACGACCTCGAACACCTCGACTGGCTGGCCGCCGAGGTGGTGCCGCAGCTGCGCTGATTCGAAGCGGATGCCGCCAGTCGCGCGGCAGCGCAGGCTCGCCTCGCTCGCGGCACTCGTTTGAGAAGCGCGCACGTGTTCAAACCCGTGCCACCCTCTCAAACACGTGCCGCGAGTCGGTGGGCGGCATTCAGGACTCTGAAAGCCCTCGCAGCTAAGCTCGAATCATGCTGCAGAACAACGAACCAACGGACGCCGACCAGCGGCGCACCCGACGCCGGTTCCTGATCGGCGTCCTGATCGGCGGCGTGGTCGTCGCCCTCGCGGCGGTCGCGCTGTATCTGAGTGCCGCCTTGAGCGCATAACCAAACGAAGTGAGTAGATTGTGCAGTTGACCCGGTTGCAGCGACTCGGCCTGACCACCGCTGTCGGAGCCGTGCTCGTCGTCGGCGCGACAGCACTGGTCGTGCAGGCTCTCAATGGGCCCGCCGAGACACCGGTGCAGACGGATGCCGCCACTTCCGCCACAACGAATGACCCGGTTCGCGCCACCCCCACCGACCCGGCCGCCGAAGTTGCCGTCTACGGGGAACCAGCCCTCAGCGCTGAGGTGTCGGCCCAAATAGATTACGTCCTCGCGCATTGGAATGAACCGAACTACAACTCGGCCGAGTGGGGCGTGCTCGGCATCAACGACTGCGTGAACTTCGCCAGCCAGGCCATGATTGCCCGCGGCTGGACCATGGACGATGCCTGGTCGAGCGCGAAAAACGGTAACGCCTATGACTCCTCAGCGGCTTGGCGCAGCTCGACGGCACTGATGAACTACATCGCGTCAACGGGCAAGGCCGTGGCCTTGACCGATCAACAACGTGACCAGGTCAAGGTTGGCGACATCGCGCAGTTCGACTGGGACAACACCGGCGACCGCGATCACACCGGGATTGTCACCAAGGTCGAGCGGGTCGGCGACACCACCTCGATCTCGTTCGCCGGGCACACCCTGGATTCCGACTACCGCTCGGTCGATACCGCGATCACGGTCGACCACCCGGGCGCAACGGCGTACTACTGGAGCGTCCCGTAGTCGCGCCCTCACTGTTCGAGATCGTCACAGTCGTTCCGATGTCGGTCTCGATAACCCGCCCGTCGCGTTGATCGAGCCCGCCGCGATCGCCATCAACTGGTGAGAGCGGCCTCGGCAAGCCAGCCATCGCCCTTACGCGATCGCGGCGTCCACAATCGCCTTGGCTTCGGCCTGCACCAGAGCCAGGTGCTCATCGCCAAGGAACGACTCGGCGTAGATCTTGTAGACGTCTTCAGTGCCGCTCGGCCGGGCAGCGAACCAGGCGTTTTCGGTCGTCACCTTCACGCCGCCGATCGCCGCTCCGTTGCCCGGAGCAACGCTGAACGCTCCGGTGATCTTCTCTCCGGCGAGCTCGGTGGCCGTGATCATCGACCCGTCGAGCTTCGCCAGGGCGGCCTTCTGCGCGGGCGTTGCCGCGGCATCCACTCGGGCATACGACGGAGCGCCGAAGTGCTCGGCCAACTCGGCGTAGCGCTCCGAGGGAGTCTTACCGGTGACGGCGAGAATCTCCGCGGCTAGCAGGGCGAGCAGAATGCCGTCCTTGTCGGTGGTCCAGACGGTGCCGTCGAAGCGCACGAAGCTCGCTCCGGCGCTCTCCTCGCCGCCGAACGCCACGGAACCGTCGATGAGTCCGGGCACAAACCACTTGAAACCGACCGGCACCTCCCACAAGTCGCGGCCGAGAAAGCCGGTGACCCGGTCGATCATCGTTGACGAGACGAGGGTCTTACCGACCGCAGCGTCGGGCCTCCAGCCTTCGCGGTGGCTGTACAGGTAGTCGATGGCGACGGCCAGAAAGTGGTTCGGGTTCATCAGGCCGCCGTCGGGAGTGACAATGCCGTGCCGGTCAGCGTCGGCGTCGTTACCGGTGAGAATGTCGTACTCATCTTTATGGGCGACAACGGATGCCATCACCGACGCACTCGACGGATCCATCCGGATCTTCTCGTCCCAGTCCAGGGTCATGAATCGCCAAGTCGGGTCGACCGTTGGATTGACTACGACCAGGTCGATTTCGTAGCGGTCACGGATGGCCCCCCAGTAGCCGACGCTCGCGCCGCCGAGCGGATCTGCCCCGATGCGAATTCCACTGGTGCGGATGGCCCGCATGTCGATAATGTTCTCCAGGTCGTTCACGTAGGTGCCACGAAAGTCGTAGGTCTCAACGGCGCTCGGCTCGCTCATCAGTACGCCGACCAGGCCACCAGCGATCAGCTCGTTCGCCCGGTTCGCGATCCACGAGGTGGCGTCACTGTCGGCCGGCCCGCCGTGTGGCGGGTTGTACTTGAAGCCGCCGTCCATCGGCGGGTTGTGGCTCGGGGTGACGACGATTCCGTCGGCCAGGTCGCCGTGTTCCGCGCGGTTGTAGGCCAAAATTGCGTGCGACAACGACGGGGTGGGCACGTAGTCGTCGAACTCGTCCACGAGCACGCGCACGCCGTTGGCGACCAGCACCTCGAGGGCGGTCGTGTAGGCCGGGCCGCTGAGGGCGTGCGGGTCGGTGCCGATGAACAGCGGGCCGGTGATGCCTTGCCCGGCGCGGTACTCCACGATCGCCTGCGTCGTTGCACTGATGTGATGCTCATTAAACGCGGTGTTCAGCGAGCTGCCGCGATGTCCGGAGGTGCCGAAGACGACCCTCTGGGCCGAAACCTCGACATCCGGCTTCAGGCCGTAATAGGCCTTGATCAGCCCATCAACGTCGATCAAATCGGATTCCTGGGCGGGGGTTCCTGCTCGTTGGCTCATGAGCACAGTCTGGCACCCCCGGTAGGCTGTCAGGCATGCCCGACGCGCCGAATCCGCCCCAGACCCGCACTTATAGCTACCTCGGCCCGGCCGGCACCTTTACCGAAGCAGCGCTCGCCCAGGTGCCGGAGGCGCGCGGCCAGATCTGGCGCCCGGTCAACAATGTGGGCGAGGCCTTCGCCGACGTCGTCTCGGGTCGCAGCCTGGCGGCCATGATTGCCATCGAAAACTCGGTCGACGGCGGCGTCACGGCCACCCAAGATGCCCTCGCGAGCGTGCCGAACCTACGCATCATCGGCGAATACCTGGTGCCGGTGAACTTTGTGCTCGTCGCGCGCCCTGGCACGACGCTGGCCGACGTGCAGGTCGTTAACGCGCATCCGGTCGCCTATGGCCAGTGCCGCAGCTGGCTCGAGAAGATGCTGCCGAGCCACGGCCACATTCCCGCGTCGAGCAACGTGGCCGCAGCCTCAGCCCTCTTAGATTCCAATCAAGCGGATGCCGCAATCGCCCCGCCCGGAATCGACAAACACCACGACCTCGTCGTTCTCGCCTCGAATATCGGGGACAACCCCAACGCCGTCACCCGCTTCGTGCTGGTCGCCCGCACGGCCGAGCTCACGACGCCGACCGGCGCGGACAAGACGAGCCTCATCATTGAGCTGCCAAGCGACCGCTCCGGCGCCCTGCTCGATATGCTCGAACAGTTCGCCACCCGCGGCGTGAACCTCAGCCTGATTCAGTCCCGGCCGATCGGGGATTCCCTCGGCCGCTACCGCTTCGTAGTCGACGCCGACGGCCATGTTCTCGATGAGCGTGTCGCCGACGCCCTGCTCGGCCTTCGCCGTTTCAGCCCGAAGGTGATCTTTCTCGGCTCGTATCCGCGGGCCGATCAGCGTCAGATCGAGTTCACCTCGCGCTACGACGATGGCATTTTCATCGAGGCACGTGATTGGTTGCGCGGTTTGATCGACGGGGAACCCGTTGAGTAGGCACATCGACGGGGAACCCGTTGAGTAGGCACATCGACGGGGCGTCCGCAGCCTGACCGAGCCACGCTCCCTCACCGCGATTAGGCAGCCACCCGCACGATCAGCGCGCCGGCGTCGGCGTGCAGCCGCGCCTGGCGCACCAGACCGAATTCATCGCCGTCGAGCTCAAAATCTTGCGCGTGTTCGAGCGCGATGCGAATATCGGGCCCGCGCAGGGTCGTCATCACCCGCTCATTCGACGATTCCGTCGCCGCAATCATGCGTCGGCCGACCGCTGAGCGTCGCAGCACCCCATTCTCCCAGGTCACCCGCCGCCAGATGGTCAGCCAGCCGAGCACGCCCTTGGGCTGCAGCACGGCAATGTCGAGAATGCCGTCGTCGAGGAGAGCATCGGGCAAAAACTGCAGGTTGCCCGGCAGTAGCCCGCAATTGGCCACGAGAATAGCGCTCACCTGCGCCGGCCGGTCGACGCGCCCAGCAACGCTGTAGCGGATGCGGAATGGCCGCGCTTTCGGCAGCGCCCGCGCCACCCCGTCGACGTAGGCCAGCCAGCCCACCTGCTTCTTCAGATCATCGCGAGTGTTGGCGATCATTTGCGCGTCGAGGCCCAGCCCGGCCATGACCAGAAAAACGTGTTCTTCGACATCGCCAGCGTCGGTCGTCACGCTGGCCACGCCGAGGTCGATCGCTCGGTCGACGCCGCCAAATGCGATCGCGGTCGCGGCGTCTATGTTGCCAAGCGGCAGCACAAGGTTGCGGGCGAGCAGGTTGCCGGTACCCGATGGCACGATGGCCATGCGCACGCCGGAATCGCGCAGCGCTTCGGCTACAGCCCGCACCGTGCCGTCACCGCCGGCCGTGATCACCATGGAGGCACCGGCATCGAGCGCCTGCTTCGTGGCTGCCTGACCGACATCGTCAACGCTCGTCTCCAGCCACTGCGTTTCATCCCAACCGGCTGCCCGCGCGGCAGCGGTCACGCTCGCCCGCAACTTGTCGAGGTCGACCTTCACCGGGTTGTACACGACGGCTGCGTGCTGGGCGAGGTTTTCGGAGGCGCTCACGAGGCCTAGGTTACTGGGTTGCCCCCGCGATTGCCCGTCAGCGTGCGCTTGTAGACTGGCTCGGTGATTGATCCGGTGCTGTTACGCGAAAACCCTGACCTCTTCAAGCGTTCGCAGGGGGCCCGTGGCGACTCTGTTGAGGCGGTGGATGCCGCGCTCGCCGCCGACGCCGAACGACGGTCGACGATCACCGCCTTCGAAGACCTGCGCGCAGCTCAGAACCTGTTCGGCAAGCGCGTGGCGGCCGCCCCCGGCGCCGAAAAGAAGGCCCTCGTCGCCGAAGCACAAAGCCTCGCCGCCGAGGTGAAGGCCGCCGGAGTTATCGCCAGCGACGCCGATGCCCGCTTCACCGCGATCGTCAAAACCATCGCGAACCCCATCATCGACGGCGTTCCAGCCGGAGACGAGGCGAACTTCGCCACCCTGCGCACGCACGGCGAGGCCCCGGTGTTCGACTTCGAGCCGCGCGATCACCTCGAGATCGGCGAACTGCTCGGCGCCATCGATATGGCCCGCGGCGCCAAGGTCTCTGGCACCCGGTTCTACTTTTTGAAGGGCATCGGCGCCCGCCTCGAGATCGCGCTGATGAACATGGCACTCGACCGGGCGCTCGAAGCCGGCTTCGTGCCGCTGATCACCCCCACCCTGGTGCGCCCCGAGATCATGGACGGAACCGGCTTTCTCGGCGAACACAACGACGAGGTCTACTACCTGCCGGCCGACGACCTCTACCTCACCGGCACGAGCGAGGTCGCGCTCGCCGGGTACCACAAAGACGAAATCCTCGATCTCTCCGACGAGCCGCTGCGTTACGCCGGCTGGAGCACCTGCTACCGCCGCGAGGCTGGCTCTGGCGGAAAAGACACTCGCGGCATCATTCGCGTGCACCAGTTCAACAAGCTCGAAATGTTCACCTATGTGCTGCCCGAAAACGCCGAGGCCGAGCACGATCGGCTCGTTGCGTTGCAGGAGGGCATGCTGCAGTCGCTGGGCCTGAGCTACCGGGTGATCGACGTCGCCGCCGGTGACCTCGGGTCGAGTGCTGCCCGCAAGTTCGACATTGAGGCCTGGGTTCCCACCCAGAACGCCTACCGCGAGCTCACCAGCACGAGCAACTGCACCACCTACCAGGCGCGCCGGCTGGACATCCGTTATCGCACCGAATCGGGCAAGACCGCGCCGGTCGCCACCCTGAACGGCACGCTGGCGACCACGCGCTGGATCGTCGCGATGCTCGAAACCCACCAGCAAGCGGATGGTTCGGTGCGAGTACCAGAGGCGCTCCGGCCGTACCTGGGCGGACTTGAGCTGTTGACGCCGCTCGCAGTGAAGGGCGCAAAGTGACATCGACGGTCACCACCCAGCCGTGGCTCGTTGCCCTCGACATCGACGGCACCACGATGCACGAAGACGGCTCGATCAGCCAGTCCGTCATCGACGAGGTTGCCCGCCTCGCTGCGGCCGGGCACGAGGTCATGCTCGCTACCGGGCGCTCAGCCGCTGCCGCCCTGCCGGTGCTCGACCGACTGGGCATCACACCGCGGTTTGTGGTCTGCTCCAACGGCGCCATCACCATGCACCGCGACGCCTCGGCGCCGCTGGGCTATCGCCGCGAATGGGTCGAGACCTTTGATCCGCGCGACGTGCTCACCTCGATTCGGGCGCACCTTGCCGCTGCCCGGTTTGCCGTTGAAGACGAGCACGGTTTCTACCGCTACACCGAGCCGATTCCCGACGCGACGATCGGCATGGACAGCGAGCGGGTCGACTTTGATGAGTTGCTGAAGTACCCGGCGACCCGCGTTGTCGTCATCTCACCAGACCACGACATGGAGGATTTTCTTCGAGTGGTCGAGCGCATGGGGCTGAACCGGGTCAGCTATGCGATCGGGTGGACGGCCTGGATCGATATCGCCCCCGACGGAGTCAATAAGGCCACCGCGATGGAGCGGGTGCGGCTCGAGCTCGGTGTTCCGCGGGAACGCGTCATGGCCGTCGGCGACGGGCGCAACGACATCGATATGCTGGCCTGGGCTGCCGAATTTGGGCGCGGCGTTGCCATGGCCGAATCGCCAGACGACGTGCTCGCTGCCGGGTCGGAAGTCACCGGCAACGTGGCTGTCGACGGCCTCGCCACGGTGTTGCGCACTCTCTGACGCGCATCCAGCGGTTTATCAGGTGGCTCTGTCAGCCTGCTCTGTCAGCATGAGCAGTCTGCCATCGGCTAGAATCGGGCCAGTTCGCCCAATTCTTTCTGCGTGGCATGTTGCGCTGCAAGTGGGCAAACCGGGAGGGCTGTCCGAGCGGCCGATGGAGCCAGTCTTGAAAACTGGTGGGCAGAAATGTCTCGTGGGTTCGAATCCCACGCCCTCCGCAGAACTAGTGCAACGTAAGCCCCGGCGACTCAGGGCCGCCCAGGCCAACAAAACGACGAGAGGACATGAGTGAGCGACCAGCTTCGCCCCCGCAATGCCGGTTCCAAGAACCTCAAAACCGTCGCCCGTCATGGTCGACTGAAGAAGTCGAACGCCGTGATCGTCGTTGCGAAATTCATCGCCGCCAGTGTGGCCGTCGTTCTGGTCAGTGGAGTCTCCGTGGCCGCCATCGCGACCTACGACGTTGTCCGCAGCGCGCCACCGAGCGTGCACCTCGCCAATGAGAGCAATGGCCCTGTCCCATCGATCGGTGCAATCGATGGCGGCGTGAATATGCTCATCGTCGGCAGTGACAGTCGTGTCGGCCAGGATGCTGCCTTTGGCCCGCAGGACTCGACCGGCGATCTCAATGATGTGACGATGCTGCTGCACATCTCTGAAGACCACAGCAACGCCTCGGTCATCAGCTTTCCCCGCGACCTGTACGTGCCCATTCCCTCCTGCCCCGACCCCGACGGTGGCTCGTTCAGCGCGATGAGCAGCCAGAAGATCAACACCACGCTCACCTATGGCGGCCTCGCCTGCACGGTGCTGACCGTAGAAAAACTCACCGGCCTGTCCATTCCGTTTGCGGCCGAGGCGCAGTTCAGTGGCGTCATGGCCATGTCCTCCGCCGTCGGCGGCGTTCCGGTCTGTGTAGCCACCCGGATCGAAGACGAATACACCGGAACAATGCTCGACGCGGGCGAGCATGTGCTCGAGGGCTATGCGGCATTGCAATTTCTGCGCACCCGCCACGGTCTCGGCGATGGCAGTGACCTGACCCGCATCAACAACCAGCAGCTGTTCCTGTCGTCGCTCGTGCGCACCATCCAAAGCGCTGACACGCTCTCCGACCCGGCCAAGGTGTACGGTCTGGCCAAGGCGGTCACGTCCAACATGCGTCTGTCCGACAGCCTCAACAGCGTGACTACCCTCGCGTCCATCGCCATCGCGCTCAAAGACATCGATCTCAACCAGGTCGTCTTTGCCCAGGTGCCCACCGGCAACTCGGCGGGCGGGGTGAAGGCCAGCCAACCAGATTTCGATGATCTATTCGAGGCTGTCGCTGCCGATGAGCCGCTGACCCTGAGTGGAACCACCGGCCGTGGCACCGTTGCCGACCCGAATGCGCCCGTTGAAGCGGCCCCCGTTCCGGCTGCGACCACTGATCCTTCCGCAGCTGCCGATCCGGCGGCGACCGAGGCGCCGGTGGCCACGGAGGCTCCCGGTGTTGTCTTGTCGGAGTCGGTGACCGGTCAGACGGCTGGAGACTACACCTGCACGGCCGGTCGCTTGCTCAAGAACCAGTAGCCGGACGCTGGCATCCATTTTTCGGGCCGTGATTTTCATGGTCAAAGTGGATGCCCGCAGTACGGCTAAGATGGACGAGTGTGTTTGCGCAAGCAGACTCCAAGGAGACGTCGCATAGTTCGGCTTAGTGCACCACCCTGCTAAGGTGGAGTACCCGCAAGGGTACCGAGGGTTCAAATCCCTCCGTCTCCGCAGCGAGGAATTCACGTAATTCCAGCGATTAGTTCATGAAATTCTTGCGGCAACAAAAAACCGGCGATGCGATCGCCGGTTTTTTGCATTAAAGCGCCGATTCCGAGAGTGCCAGCCCCAAGAAACGCCGTGATCCGGGCGTGGTCGGCGGTTAAACACGACTTCGCCC
Source organism: Cryobacterium sp. Y11 (assembly GCF_002929535.1). GTDB lineage: Bacteria > Actinomycetota > Actinomycetes > Actinomycetales > Microbacteriaceae > Cryobacterium. The sequence continues at coordinate 46,752 of NZ_PJJO01000054.1, read as the reverse complement.
TGTTTTTGGCAGGGCGAAGCGACTTGTACTGCAGGTAACGGAATTGGTGACGACCGGGCGGCTTAGCTCGGTGGTGGTGGTGACGGCGCCGTGTCGGTGGGTGCCGTCGCCGAAGTGATTTCAGTGCTCGAATAGTACGTGCTCGCGAAGGATTTGTTCTTTGTGGTGAGGGGCACTCGGGCGAGCTCGCTCTGAATGAACGTCAGAATCTTTCGGATGTTGGCCGAGACCAGTGCGAGTGTCACGGCCAGCGACGCGAACGTGTTGCCGCGTGCACGCCGTTTCATGGGGGAGTCGATGTCTTCGGTCGCGGAGTCCTTGATGAACGCGTTCTGGGATTCGACGGTGTTGCGCAGGGCGTAGTAGCCCTTCCACACTGGACTTTTGTGGGGGTAGGTCTGCCCGTACTTGAGGGCCTTGTCCTTGGCGGGGTCTTTCCCGGCGGGTATCACGACCGTCTTTTTACGGATGGGCTCGATGAGTTCGCCGGTCTTGTGGTTGAAGGCCAAACCGTCGTAGTTCTTAGGGTCGGGGTATAGGTACTGGCGAGAGCCATCGGGCCGTCGCTTGCCCTTGGGCTTGGCGCGGTACTTTTCACGCTCGGCGATTCGCTGGTCTCGCAGTTCTTTGGCCTGACGTACGGGGGTTGAGTCGCTGGAGAGGATGGCGTCGTCTTCGGGTGTCTCTTCGTCGACGTGCACGCCGTTGGCGGCTGTCTTCCGGTCCTTTCGGTACAGGTCGAGGGCGTGAATCAGGTCCTGAGGCATGTAGTTCACGTACCACTGGCCGCCGACTTGGATGAGGTCCTCGTAGAAGGTTGTCTGGCCTTGCTCGTCTTTGTCGTAGTCGAAGACCGGCTTGGCACCAATTTCGGCCAGAGTGGCCTGCAGAGTGTCGGCTGTGCTGCGGGGCAGGTATGCGCGGTCGGCCATGAAATGCAGGATGGGAAAGCCGGCGGCGCGAATCGAGTTAACCAATCGGACGCCCTCGCCCTTAATCATGCCGGGTTTGTGAAAGCTGACGCCCTGGGCGAGGAGGGGAAAGATTGCGCGTTGCCCCGGCGTGGTCGACACCCTCGTTGCAGCAGGTTTCACCGCCATCGAGACGAATGCGCTGGGTGATCTAGTCACCGGATGGCTGAACAAACCTGAGACCGTTTAGGACGTCGAGTTTGATGGTGTGACGTCGTTTGACAAGGGCGAAGTCTTGCAGCGCGACGTGAAAGTCGTCTTGAACTATCACTCGTAGCCGGAGGAGAGCGAAGAGTCACCATCGCAAGCACCGAGCGCTGAGGCCTCCGGGGACACGATCGACATGCCCTTCTGGTGCGAAGACGGCGGCGGCTTTGGCAACGCGGCGCCGATGGAGGTCCGCTATACGAAGGGCAACATTTCCGTGACGATCACCGTCGAAGCACCCGTCGCGCTGTAGGGAAGCGACTCAGACGCGAACGCGTCGTTGTCCGTGACGATCATGAACTCGTCCGAAGGCCGCACTTGGGATCCCACGCTGTATACACTCGCGGTTCCTGAAAGCGATAGGGACACCTCAGTGATCAATAAAGGCGAATGGCCCACGGGCTTCCCGGATAGTGCTCGATCTGCCGGCATCAAGAACTGCCGATACGCCCTCTGCAAGAACTCAGAAAACCTGACCGAGAAGCAGCAGGCTTCAAGTTGACAAAACACGCGACCCCGTCAGCGACATGTCACCGACCAGAACCGCCCTCAAACACACGCCCCTAAACGCACGCATCCAGATAACCATGAAGACGAAGATCCGTCTCATGACCCGGATCGCGTTCGGCTTCACATCACTCGACGCAGTGATCGCCCTCGCCATGCTCAGCCTTGGTGGCCACAAACCGGTACTCCCTGGCCGGATTTAACCCACGGGATAGTCAGGAGAGCCAAAGAATGGGCAGATGAAAGATATTTCACAAGCATCGTAGAGGTCGAGAATCCAATCTAAGCGCAGAAAGGCCCATCGGATCAGTCGATGACCCTCCCGGCGGGCTTTGTGCTGCCGTAGCTATGCGTGGAGCCGATGACGTCGCCCGACTTCCACTGTTCCCACCCCTGTTGGTCCTTCATGAAGACCTCGATCTCCTCCTTGCTTGCTTCCAGCTTCGGATCGTGTTTGAGGTAGTGTCGAGTCTCGCGGACGATTAGACCCGAGAGCAACAGCAGGCCTATCAGGTTCGGCAGCGCCATCAGCCCGTTCATGACGTCGGAGAACGCCCAGACAACACCGAGCTGGACGGTGCAGCCCACGAACACGACCAGGGAGAACAACACGCGGAAAGGCATGACGGCCCGGCGTCCGAGCAGGCGCTCAATGTTCCGCTCGCCATAATACGACCAGCTCAGGATGGTCGAGAAGGCGAAGAGCACCAACCCGATGGTCACGATCCAGTGGCCCCACTCCCCGGGCAGCCCAGTGGTGAAGGCTTCCCCCGTCATCAGCGCCGCGGAGATCTGTTCCCCCGTGTCCGGGTTGATCTGGTTCCAGACGCCCGTCGTGACGATGACCAGACCCGTGCAGCTCACCACGATGATCGTGTCGATGAATGTTTGCGTCATGGAGACCAGGCCCTGGCGGACCGGGTGGGTGGTCTGCGCGGCTGCCGCGGCGATGGCCGCCGATCCCATGCCGGACTCGTTGGAGAAGATGCCGCGGGCAACACCGAACTGCACGGCGATGATGATCGCCGATCCGGCGAATCCACCGATCGCGGAGGTTCCAGTGAAGGCCTCGGAGAATATCTGGCCGAAGGCCGCCGGAATCTGGGTGACGTTGGCCAGCAGGATGTAGATGGCACCGGCAACATAGAAGATGATCATCACCGGGACCAGCCTGGCGGTGACTCGGCCAATCGACTTAATACCGCCGACCAACACCACCATAGATAGGAGAGTCAGCACCAAGCCGGTGACCCAAACGGGCACGTTCCAGCTGTTCTCAACGTTGGAGGAGATCGCGTTGCCCTGGGTCATGTTGCCGATGCCGAAGCACGCGATGACAGCAAAGATCGCGAACGAGAGTCCCAGCACTTTGCCCAGCGAGCCCCGGATGCCACGTTCCAGATAATACTGCGGTCCGCCGGATTTCTCGCCGGCGGAGTCCGTCCCGCGGAAACGGACGCCCAGGAACGCCTCCGAGTACTTCGAGGCCATGCCGAGCAGGCCGGTGACCCACATCCAGAACAGTGCGCCGGGGCCGCCAATGCCGATGGCCGTCGCCACGCCGACGATGTTGCCGGTGCCAACGGTCGCCGCCAAGGCGGTGGTCAGCGCCTGAAATTGCGAGATGTCGCCCTCGGCGCCGACATCCTTGCGCTTAAGCAGGCCGAGCCGGAGGGCGGCACCGAGCTTGAGGAACTGCAGCCCGCCCAGCCGGATGGTCAGGTACAGGCCGGTGCCAAGCAGCAGCGGGATCAGTAAGAAGGGCCCCCAGACAACGCCGCTGACGTCGCCCAGAAATGATTCGATGTCATTCCAATTCATCAGAGATAACGCCTCTCAAATATGCGGCTGAGTAATCAAGTGATCGACTTCACAGTTCAGGAGCGTATCATCTGCCGGTTTTTCCGGCTCTCCTGATTCTTCCGTGGGTCATATCCAACCAGTTAGCACCGGTTGTCGGACAATGACAGAGAACATGAACCGCAAGCAGAAATTTGACGGACTCGCCGACGACTATGACCGGAACCGGCCGCGCTGCACGTCCGATCTATTTCAGATGATCAAATCTCGGTCGCCCGTTCGAGACCGATTGAGGATTGTCGACGCGGGCACCGGCATTGTGCTTGAGGGTCTTATTGATGTTCTCGGTCAGGAGCACGACTACCCGGCCGTCGACGTGTCCACGAACATGGTTGAGAGTGCGCGTCAGAAGTTTCCGTTCGCAGAGTGGACCGTTGGTGGTGGTGAGCCGTAATTTTAATCGTTGCAGAATCTTCATTTGGTCATAGCCGCGCAACGACGCCCGGAAAGCGGCCCGCACCAACGAAGCCATACGGCCCCGTGGCCGGCACGCCAAGGATGCCCCGGCACGCCCCAGCGCTCGTGCTGCCGGCATCAAGAACTCCCGTTATGCGCTCTGGAAGAACCCCGAAAACCCCACCGAGAAGCAGCAAGTGAAGCTGGGCTGGATCGTGCAAGTCGACCCCCGCCTCGGCCGCGCCTACTTCCTCGGTCGATACCAATTCAGTATGCCCAAGCTGCCGCCCAATCAACTCTGACCGGTGCGTGATCCGAATAGCTAAGACTGAACGACCGCACCCTGAGCGGACGTTGAAGTTCCATTACTACTCAGACCCCGTTAAGCTGTGAACTTACCTACCGCAGTGCAAAGATCGTGCACAAGCTTCAGAAGTATGCCGCAACCTTGCAAGAAGTAATGGTTTATGCGCTCGCAGTGAAATTGCTCCTCATCCTTATGTCTGTCAGAGTGGTCAGGCTGAGCCCAAGGATGTGTATGAGAAAGGCGACACAGTGAACGATCAGTTCTTTCAAATTATCGCGATGGTCATTTATTTGGCTGCAATGCTCGGTATCGGTTGGTGGGCGTACAAGCGTACAACCAACCTTGACGACTACATGCTCGCAGGCCGAAAGCTCAGCCCCGGAGTTGCAGCGCTCAGCGCTGGAGCATCCGACATGTCGGGGTGGCTGCTCCTCGGACTCCCCGGAGCGTTCTACCTCGGTGGCCTCTTCCAAGGCTGGATTGCCATTGGCTTGACCATTGGTGCCTGGCTGAACTGGAAGTTTGTTGCACCCCGCCTGCGTGCCTACACCGAAGTGTCAAAAAACTCGATCACACTGCCGAGCTTCTTTGAGAACCGTCTCCGTGACAAGTCCCGCATCCTGCGCATCACAGCCGGCATCATCATCCTCGTGTTCTTCACCTTCTACGTATCCTCCGGAATGGTCGCCGGTGGTGTCTTCTTCCAGAGCGCATTCGGCTCCGAATACTGGATCGGAATGCTCGTTGTTGGAGGGGTGACCGTTCTCTACACCCTGTTCGGTGGATTCATCGGCGCAACCTACACCGACGTTGTACAGGGCATCATGATCTTCCTCGCCCTTATCGCCGTACCGATCGTTGGAATCACCCAGACCGGTGGCGTTGCCAACACGATCGAATCGATTCGTGCAGCAAACACCGAAATCGACATGCTCAGCCTCTTCACCGGAGGAACAGCGCTCGCCGCAATTTCCGCAGCAGCATGGGGACTGGGCTACTTCGGCCAGCCCCACATCCTGGTCCGCTTCATGGCACTTCGTTCGCCAGGAGATGCCGTAGCCGGTCGTCGTATCGGAATTAGCTGGATGCTCATCTCCGTGCTCGGGGCCATGGCATCCGCCCTCATTGGTGTTGCTTACTTCCAGCAACACCCCGAGCTCTCACTGGAGAACCCTGAGCGTGTGTTCCTTGAACTTGCACAGATCTTCTTCCACCCGCTGATCGCCGGACTCGTACTAGCGGCAGTGCTCGCCGCAGTCATGAGCACGATCTCCTCACAGCTGATTGTGTCGTCATCGGCGCTCGTCGAAGACCTCTTCAAGATCGTCGCCAAGAAAGAAGCAACGCCTAAGGCTCAGGTAGTCCTCGGCCGCATGGGTGTTTTGATCGTTTCGATCATCGCGATCATCCTCGCGTGGGACCCCAACTCGTCGATTCTCAGCCTCGTTGCCTACGCCTGGGCTGGCTTCGGTGCAGCATTCGGACCGATCGTTATTCTGTCGCTCTTCTGGCGCAAACTCACCAGCATAGGAGCGATCGCCGGAATGGTCGTCGGGGCAGTCACCGTAATAATCTGGGGCAACGTTCCTGCGCTCACCGGCGCCATGTACGAAATCGTTCCTGGTTTCGCGCTGGCTCTGATTACTGCGGTCGTCGTCAGCCTGTTCACTTTCAAGAGAAATGTGGGAATTACCCGCGAATTCGACACCACGGTCGAAAGTGTGCGCACCGGAACCGTTCAGTTGCCCCGCGTTCCCGAGAAAAGCTAGTTTCTGCAGAGTTTCCAGCGCTCAGCAAGATGTGAGCGCTCAGGATGCCCACCTCCACACTGTGAGGTGGGCATCCTGCGATACTGTGCGTCAGGAGCATCCTGTCGACAGGTGGGACGGCATGTGACTCCTGACAAATGACACGCGACGCGCCGAGGGCGTGTCTGACAAATAGGTGCTCCAGGTGATTGTGACGTGGAGGACTGCGGCGCGCGGTAGGTGATGGCGAGTTTGTCGTAGCGGGTGGCAGTCCTCGCCAGTGCTTTAGTGAGCAAAAGCTTCGCTCGATGACGTTGCGGCTGCGGTGTCATCGGAGTCGAAGCCGGGTAGTCTGTGGGCTGCTGCGGATATCTCGGACAGTGGGCCCTCTTGAAATGAGGGTCTACTGAAAGTAGAGATCAGCATGACCGTAGCACGTCGGCGTTTCACCCAGGAGTTCAAAGACGATCGGAAAGTCTCGCTGTTCTGGGCTGTGACCCTGCACAGTATTAGCCAGGGCGGTTTTGACGAGCGGATGGCTCGGACACTCGGCTCGGACACTCGGCTCGGTCCACGACTCGGTCCACGGCTGGGTGCCGACCGTCGCCAGCTGCATCGTAGTCGCCGTGGTCGCGCAGCTTCGACTGGACGTGCTGAGCCATCTGTGACGGATATCAAGCTGGCCTGACGCGGACCCCTCGGCTCAGATCGGATTTGCCGAGCGGCTTTCTGTACTCAGCAGGACGACCACGGCATCGGAACTCAGCGACGCTGCGGTGCGTCTGCCCGGATCGCCTGCGATGGCGCGCATCGCCGCCAGGGACGACGCGCCGCACGGGCCCGCGTCCACCCCGAGCTGCTCAAGGTCGTGTACAGCGCGGCGCGTGTCGTCTTCCGAGACGGTGACCGCGGCATCCAGCCCGTCGATCAAATATGGCCAGGAGTTGCTCGATGGCGTGCCGCAGTTGAGGCCGGCCATGATCGTGTACGAGGTCGGCACTGAAGTGCGCGTACCGGCTTGCAGCGAGACGATGACGGACGGTGCGTTCTCGGGTTCGACGCTCAGCACTGTCGGAGCCGCGGCGACTCCATCCGGTCGCGAGCGATAGTGGCGAATGGCTGCCTCAGCCAGGGACCCGACACCGACGGGAACCGTCACCAGGTCGGCGAGAAGCCCCAATTCCCCCAGCTGCGCGTCAGCCTCACTGAAGATGGTCGAGTAGCCGTCGACGATGAGCTGCGGTACCTGCTCATAGCCGGGCCAGGCGGTGTCCTGGATGTGGAGCGCACTCCCCCCCGCCGACTCGACATAGGCGCGGGCGGCAGCCACCACGCCGTCGTATGGTGCGTCCACCCCAAATACCCCCGCACCCTCCGATTCGATCGCCGCCCAGGGGGGCTTCGACAGGTAGGCCGAGACGAAGATGCGCGCGGGCAGGCCGAGCAGCCGCGCCATGTGGGCGACCGCACGGCCGTGGTTGCCGTCGGTCGCGGCGACCAGGGTGAAGGGTGACTGCGCGGTCAGCCGGTCGCGCAACTCGTCCAGGGGAAGCGCCGCATCCGGCGACCCTACCCGAGCCGACAGCACGCGGGACACCGCGTACGACGCGCCCATCATCTTGAATGCCGGTAGGCCGAATCGGGACGATTCGTCTTTCACGAACGCACGGCCGACACTTAACTCGTCGGCCAGGGCGGAAACCTCTGTGAGTGGGCTCGGCCGGTAGTCGGGCAGGCTCCGGTGGAATTGCAGGATCGAGTCGTCCACAGAATCCGTTCGCCACCGCCTGGCGGCCGGGTTGGAGTAGAAATTGTCGATCATGTTACCTCTGTTATTCCTAAAGAATTTGTTCCGCAATAGTCGATGATGACGCCGTGGAGCACGCTGGTGACGGTCTCCAGAGACTTGCGCTCATATGGTGAATTGCGACAGAGGTAAGGAGAATCATGTTTCATGGCTAATCGTCGTAAGTTCAATGCTGAGTTCCGGCCCGAGGCCGTGGAGCTGGTGATTTCGTCGGGCCGGCCGAGCGCTCAAGTCGCTCCCAAGATCGGTATCGTCGGGGGCGGATTCAACTGGTCGTTGCAACGCCGGTGCGTGTGGTTAACAGTAGCTCGTTCATCGCTTCGGCTGGCATTTTGAATGCGAGGGTTTTGCTGGGACGTTCGTTTAAGGTTTTGGCAACCTCTTCGAGGTCGACGCGGGAGTAGCGGGTGACGTCAGTGACTGTGGGGAAGTGCTGGCGTAGCAGCAGCCTGTTGATGTTCTCGTTGCTAGGCCGCTGCCGGGGCGAACGGGGATCGGCGAAGTAGAGCGGCAACCCGGTCTGGATGCGCAGCTGGGCGTGTTGTGCCATCTCGGCGACCTAGTCCCAGGTCGATGCCTTGCGCAAGGTCGCGGGCAGGGTTGTGATGTTAGGCGTGGGGCGTCCCCTCGCGCTCTCCACCAGAACAGCCACAGCACCAACCACGACATGGAACGGCGGCGCGGCCGCCCTCAGTTCTGCCAGGGCGGAGCTGCTGCGCGGCGCTGTTTTTCTGATGTTCTCTTGACCATTCCGGCCGGTGATCGTAGCTTCCGGTCGCTTTCGATTTCTCGTGTCGGAAGTGAAAAAACAAGTTGCCCGAGGAGAAAGAGAGAAATGCCATGACGGACGACTACGAGAACACTTATCCGCGCGATCGGTACGCCGATGGGTGCGCGTGCGGCGGATGCCGCAGCGGGGGCCGCGTTGACACCGGTCCCGACGAAACATGCACTGTCACCCGCTATGCCGACGGTAACGCCTAACGAGAAGACTCCATCATGACCATCCCCACACCACCTAGCTGGGGGTCTGAGGAGGATCGGCAGGGGAATTCACGCTAGCGGGCCGGTGGTTGTTGAATTAGTGGCATGGCGGTTGATTTTCTAAGTGATGAGCAGGCCGCCGGGTTCGGCCGATTCCCTGATGAGGTATCGCGGGAGGACCTGGAGCGTTCTCGTTGGTTGGACGATGCCGATCTGTCGGTGGCCGGCTGCCGCCGAGGCATGCACAACCGTCTTGGATTCGCTGTTCAACTGGCCACGGTCCGTGTCGTAGGCCGGTTCCGCACGGATCCGCTGGTTGTCCCGTGGCCAGTGGTGGAATTTCTGGCCGGGTAGCTGGGCATTGCGGATGCTTCCGCTTTCGAGCTTTACGCGCAGTGGGGCCAGACCGATTACGCGCATGCTGCGGAGATTTCTGTCGTTTACGGGTACGTCGACCTCGCTGATCCGGTCACGTACGAGGAGCTGAGACTGTTCCTGTCGGCGCGGGCGTCGTCGTCGGAGGGGCCGGTGCGCTTGTTCGGACGGGCGGATCCCTGGCTGCGTGAAGAAAATCCTTCTTCCTGGTGTATCCACGGTGACGTGTCGGGTTGCAGAGGTTCGTGCTGGCGCGAATGACCGGCTTTATTCCGTGCTGATTGCCGCGGCCAGGCCCGCCATGCCTATTCGGGATCCTGTCAATCCTGATGGGAATTTTCCTGTTCCTCGCCGACGGTACCGCGAGCCTCGGCGGAGTTTTGACCATCGGAGATCCGTTCGCCACCGAGGCCTGGGTTCTCGATATGCGCTCACTCGTGACCAATCTTGGATTCGGGATCGCCGCGCTGGTCGTGCTGGGCCTCATCGCGCTGGCCTACGCGGCCCGGAACCGTCGCACGCGCCGGCAGCGAATGCTCCAGAAACAAGAATGAGGCGCGCGGCTAGCGCCGCAGCCGCCACGCTCCTTAGCGTTGTGCTGCTGGCCGCGTGTTCCGGGCCTTCTTCGTAGCTCGGCGCTCATCGCGTCTTCAACGTCGTAAAGTTGGCTGATTTCACTGCAACTTCCGCTATGCCCGTGTTGCCTAGTGACTGCCTGGTCACGGATGTCGTGTAATTCGACAGCTGACCCTCAGCTCAACGGACTTGAGACTGAGAACCGTTAACGACTAGACATCAACGGGGTGAGAATGGTGTGGTTACCGCGAGACGGTCGCCACGGACGACAGTCTCTCGCCATTCCACCGGACGCCCCGTTCGCGCGACCACACCGTTCAATGAAGAAAGCGGCAGTGCCGACCGGGCATTCAAGAACTCGCGCCTGTTCGGCGTTAACGGCAATCGCTGTCAGGGTTTCTGGTCCGCCGTGCAGCCTGATCCCGCACCGAAGCGTCAACTCCTGATAGAGAGCAGTGTTGCTGAAATCGACGTCGAGAAGACCGGCAGCGCGATCGGTAGGCAGCCAGGCACTGTCAACGGCAAAGACATCATGGTTAGCGAAACGACGGCGCTCAATATTGACCAACGGGGCGTCGCCGGGTAGGTCGAGCCGGTGCGCAATCCGCGCGTCGACACGGATTTCGCACCGGATTAGCTCGCTGCGTTGCTTCATTCAAGAGGCCTCAACCGCCGCAAACAAAATGTAAACCGGTCCAAAGCGATGTTCTTCGCCGTGATTGACGTGCACCACCGGGCGTTTACCCCGACTTGATGACACCAGCCCCTCTCGACGCAGAGGGTTCAGCGCAAGTCGAACGGTACTGCGGCTCACCTGATATTCCGCGGTCAGTTGAATTTTACCGGGAAACGTGTCTTTGCATTCGCCCGAGGCTATCCGGCCGAGAATGTCGTCATGGACGCCCAACCAGAGCGGCTGACCAGGCACACTAGCCAGTCGTGCCCGGTCCGCTTCAGCCGCAGTTGACATGTGAGCCACGCTTCTCCGCGGGCAATCTGTGCGCCAAAAAACAATTATCCCTTGCGTGCACGAGGAGCGTGGGTCGGTCACGCCTATTCGACGTTGCTGCCGTGAAATGCCGGTCAATATCATGGGGTTGGGTGAGGCGCTGGATGGGTGGGCGTCACGGGCTTCGGGGTCTTGGTTGATCTCGTGCGGATCGAAACCAGGGCCAGTGCCGCGTTGACAGTGCGCTGCCGGGCCGCTGCCGGGGTTTGCCTGCCGCAGGCTCCGGTTATGCAGCCCGCTGGTCGTCGGACTCTCCACAACCGGCATCAGGCGCTTCGGATGGCCGCGCCCGTGGAATTAATTCCGCGATGTGATGGAAAAGTGATTTGGCGGGAGCTCGGAATCGCGCGCCAACACTGGGCATCAGGAATTCAATGAAGTACCCGCAGCTTTTGAACCCCTGAATGCCATGTAAAAATTGGGACTCAGGGGTTTTCTTTGTCCCAGAATCAGCGGTCGAATGCATTTGAGATGACCCCAGCATTCTCGAATCGATGTGCAACATCTGGCGACCGCGAACATGCCAAGTAGAAATAGTGTTGCGTGCTGCGCACCGTGCTCCACTGTTGCCGTGATCAAGTCGTTCCGACACAAGGGCTTGCGCGCACTGTACGAGACGGGCATTGCGGCTGGTGTGCAGCCGAATCACTCGAAGCGGCTGCGCATGCAACTCGCGGCGCTCGAGTCAGCGCAGTCGATCGACGACATGGGTATCCCCGGTTTTCGGCTGCATCCGCTGACGAGCGGGTTTGCCGGGCGCTGGGCGATCATCGCGAATGGGAGCTCGATGTGGCCGCGTCGACCCTGAGCCGGGTGCTCAGCGGTGCGAGCCGAGTGACGCCGGAGATGGCACTGCGGCTGTCGAAGGCACGGGGCCGGGGGCAGAGAGCTGGCTGGCAATGCAGGATGCTCACGACCTCTGGGTGGCTCGCCAGCGCGTTGACCTTGGCCGTGTGCATCCGCTCCAGCTCGTCTCGGCCTGATATAAAGCATTCGCCGCGCCCCAGCCGCACTCCCGCGCCACCGAGCCGTGAGTTGTGACCCGAAAATCGCTCAAAAATGGCCCGAAGCTCACGGCGCGGCGAACGACGCGACCGCACACTCACGGGACACCGACTTCGTCGATTTGGCAGGTGCGCCGTGATGTTCCCGCACCTCTCGATGGACCGACACTCCTTGTGGCAAGCTGCTAGAAGCCGGCGCGGTCGAACGCCTGGAGCAGGGTCGGCCGGCGGCGGTGCTGTTCGCGCATGTCCGCGACGATGGGCGGGAACAGCGCCGCAGCATCCGTCGCCTTCAATGCTCGGCGCAGCTGCTTTAAGCGCTTGACCGCGGACTTGTAATTTTGTGGTTTGGCGACGCGCAGGTCGGACTCGATCAGCTGAATAAGCACCGGAACAACGGATGCCGGATCGGCCTTCTCCCGCGCGGCTACGAGCATGGTCCACAGTCCCGCATCCGTCGTGAGCCGCTGAGCTGCCTCCCAGGCGCGATCGGCCAGTCCCAAGCCGAGCAGCGTATTGATCAGCTCACGCGGCTGCTGCGTCTCGAGCTGGGCGTAGACCGCCTCGGCGAGCGAGCTCCACGTCACGTCGCTGTTTTCGTCGTCGGCCGCTTGCGCCAGGGCCAGCGCATTCTGCGACGACGGCCACCGGTCGAAGATGAGCTGCCGGGCGGCGAGTTCGTCTTGGTGTGGCCATTCCTCGTGAAGGAGCTCGCACCAGTACTGGCCGGCGCGCTCTGCCTGCCAACCACTCTCGAGCAGGGTGGCACGCTCGGCGTACCCGATCGCCTCGTCGATGTCGCCGACCTCGACCAGGGCCTTGGCCAGATCGTGCAGACGGTAGGAGCGGGTCAGCTCGCCAAAGCTGGCGATGACCTCGTCGGGATCGCCGCCCGCGACTGCCGCCCGTTCCCGGTAGCGACCGATCAGCTGACGCGGTGAGTCCCAGGCGTCGGTCTGCGGGGGAAGCGCAGCTTCGAGTGCATTCAGGCGCTCACCCAGCAGAAAAAGTCCGGGTGCGCCGAGGGCATCCGTGTAGGCGGCGATGTCGGGCTCCCAGAAATTCTGTGAGCCGCCGAAGCGAAAGTCGATCAGCCACTCGACGAGCACGGCCGGCTTCGGTGGCTCGTCGTTGCACAGCTCAGCGTGCAGCGAAAGAAGTTCGTACGCCAAGCCGCCGATCTCGCCGTTGGAGTCGTCGGCACGCAACACCACTTTCACGACACTCGCGAGTGCCTTCTCTGTCGTGGGGATGAGGCCGGCACTACCCCAGGTCTCCACCGCTGCCCGCAGTTCTCCCACTCCGGCGAATGCCTCACCAACGTATTCGGAGACCGCGTCCCACCGGATCAGCTCTCGCCGCGTGCGGAACATGGCCAGAATGCGCGTGCGCGCCTGGGCGAGGTTGTCGACGGATGCCTCGGCGCGCGTAGCGCCGGATCGCACGTCGGACGAGGCCGCGGGTGGTTCGATCGGTGACGGAAGCATAGCTGCAAGTCTCGCAGCTTCAGGCGACTGTTCAAGCGCAACCGCACTGCGGTGAGCAGATGCAAAGATTTCTTGCATATGACCCGGACGGGTAAAATCTCGGCTTCTTTTTTTACACGTCAAGAGAGTGCGCACCGAGAGTTTGCATACGATGTGGGTTGCCAACGAGCCCTGTAGCCGCCTTGCTGCTGGCGGGACTGTGCCTGGTCGCCCCGATCGGGTAGGCATCCGCTCACATCAGCATTCGCGTGACGCGACGGCAGCGGAACACTCGTTGACGTCGAGCCAGCGGTCGAGGATCGGACTACCGTGAAGGCATGCCAACCGGCGGATTCCGCGGCGTCGCCTTCAGCCTGATTCCGGGGCTGAACACCGCCCTGCATTACCAGCGCGCGTGGCTGGTGCCCGATTTGCGCGCCGGCATCGTGCTCAGCTTCCTGCTGATCCCGGCCGGCATGGGCTACGCGGAGGCATCCGGGCTGCCCGCGTACACCGGCCTGTACGCGACGATCGTGCCGCTGCTGGTCTACGCCGTCTTCGGCCCATCACGCATTCTCGTGCTCGGCCCCGACTCGGCGCTCGCCCCGATCATCGCAGCGTCGATCCTGCCGCTGGCGCGCGGCAACACCGAACGAGCGATTGCCCTCGCCGGACTCCTCGGGCTCATGGTCGGTCTCACCCTGCTCATCGCCGGCCTGCTTCGACTCGGCTTCGTCACCGACCTGCTCTCCAAGCCGATCCGGGTCGGCTACCTCAACGCCGTCGCCTTGCTCGTGATCATTTCGCAGATTCCCAAGCTGCTCGGGTTCTCCAGCGACGCGCCCGGCCCGATCCAGGGGATGGGCGCCATCGTGCAGGGCGCTGCGGCCGGGAGCATCGATGTCGCCGCGATGTTACTCGGCCTCGCCTCCCTTGCCGTCATTGTGGGGTTGCGTTTCCTGCTCGGCGGGCGCATCCCTGGCGTGCTGGTCGCGGTCGTCGCATCCATTGTGGTCACGGCGATCTTCTCGCTGCAAAACGTGCTGCCGATCGTCGGCGCCATGCCACAAGGGCTCCCCGCCCCGGCGCTCGGCGGCCTCGGCTGGGGCGACGTGGTTTCGCTGATCGGACCGGCGCTGGGCATAGCGCTGATCGCCTTCGCGGACACCGGGGTGCTCTCCCGCACGCTTGCGGCGCGCCGCGGTGACAGTGTGAACGGCAGCCACGAGATGACCGGGCTCGGACTCGCTAATATCGGAGGCGGGTTGTTCGGCGGCTTTCCGATCTCCGCTTCCACCTCGCGCACGCCCGTCGCCGAGCAAGCGGGGGCGCGATCCCAGCTGACGCCCGTCGTTGGCGCACTGATCATCGTCATCTTCATGCTCGTGGCCCCCGGCGTCACCGGCTACCTGCCATCGGCGACCCTCGGCGCCGTGGTCATCGTCGCCGCAGCCAGCCTGCTCGATGTTGTGAGTGCCTGGCGATTGTGGCGGATCGACAAAACGGATGCCCTGCTCTCGATCGCCGCGTTCCTCAGCGTTTTTTTGGTGGGCGTTTTGCAGGGCATTCTCGTGGCGATCGGGCTGTCCCTGGTCGCGTTCGTGATTCGAGCGTGGCGCCCGTACCGGGCCGAGCTCGGGCGCATTCCGGGTGTGCGCGGTTACCATGACCGCTCACGGCATCCGGATGCCGATCGCGTTCCCGGCATCGTTATTGTGCGTTTTGACGCCCCGCTCTTTTTTGCCAACGGGGGCATCTTTGATGACTACGTGCGCTCGGTGCTGCGGCGGGCGGAGCGGGAATCGGAGGTCGGCGGCAGGCCCATTCACACCGTCATCCTTGCCGCCGAACCGATCACCGATATCGACACGACCGCCATCGACGAGCTGCTCGAGCTGGACGAGTACCTCGCGTCTCGGAAGGTGACGCTCGTGCTCGCCGAGGTGAAGGGACCGGTCAAGGACCGGCTGCGGGCGTTCGGATTGGGTGACCGGTTTCCACCCGAGCGGTTCGCGCCGACGGTGGGCGCCGCGGTTGATGCTGCCAGTGGGGAGCTTCGCGACGATATCGGCGGGGCAATCTGAGGCATTCTTGGTGGCCTCTGGCTCGGAAGCTGTGTTCCCACCAGCGCATGGTGACCGAGAGTCAACCACTACATGCAATGTATAAATCACACGTCGACCACTAGATATGGTTTCTTCGACCGGCTCATACCCCGGTCGATCGTTGTGGGCGCTGTCGACTCAAGGAGACTATTGCGCATGGAAAACCTCGGCTCAGAAACCCTCATGCTGACCAAACGAGACGGCCGCGGGCTCGCCGTCGATGACGCCAGTACCTACGCGGCCCTCGCCCGGTCAATCGGCAAGCTGATCAGCAAAGACGAGTCGGTCGTCAACGAGAACGCCAACAAGGACAGTGACGTCTTCAACACCCAACGCGACCTGACCGCTGGTGCTGTTGGCAAGGCCATCGGCCTGAAAATGCTGCCGCCGCACGTTGCCAACGCCCACCGAAAGGGCGAACTGCACTACCACGACCTCGACTACCACCCGTATGCGCCAATGACGAACTGCTGCCTCATCGATTTTAAGAGGATGCTGAGCCAGGGCTTCCGCATCGGCAACGCCGACGTCGACCCGCCGCGTTCCATTCAAACGGCGACGGCCCAGATCTCGCAGATCATCGCGAACGTGTCGTCGAGTCAGTACGGCGGATGCTCCGGAAACCGCATCGACGAAGTACTGGCTCCCTACGCCGAGAAAAACCTGGAGAAGCACCTGGCGGATGCCCGCACGTGGATCGCGGATGAATCCCAGCATCAGGGCTATGCACAGGAGAAGACCCTCAAAGACATCTATGACGCGATGCAGAGCCTCGAATACGAGATCAACACCCTATTCACCTCTACCGGGCAGACCCCCTTCACCTCGCTCGGCTTTGGCCTGGGCACGAGCTGGTTGGAACGCGTAATTCAGAAGGCGATCCTGCACATCCGAATCGAGGGGCTCGGCAGCGAGAAGCGCACCGCAATCTTCCCGAAGCTGATCTTCACCGTCAAGCGTGGCCTTAACCTCGCAGCGACCGACCCAAACTACGACATTAAGCAGCTGGCGCTGGAGTGTTCCACCAAGCGGATGTACCCAGATATTCTCAACTACGACAAAATCGTCGAACTCACCGGCAGGTTCAAGGTGCCGATGGGTTGCCGCTCGTTTCTGCAGGGCTGGACCGATGAGAATGGCAATGATGTGTCCGAGGGGCGAATGAACCTCGGCGTCGTGACGCTCAACCTGCCCCGGATCGCCCTGGAAGCCGGCGGAGCCAAGAACAAGTTCTGGAGCATTCTCGCCGCGCGGGTGACCACGGTGGGCGATGCGCTGCTGTTTCGAATTGAGCGGTGTACGGAGGCAACCCCGGAGAACGCTCCGATCCTCTATATCTACGGAGCCTTCGGCCAGCGTCTGCAGCCCGGCCAGCCGGTCGACATCCTCTTTAAGAACAAGCGCTCCACGGTGTCGCTCGGCTACATCGGCCTCTATGAGGTGGCAGCGGCCTTCTACGGCGGCGACTGGGAAACCAACATTGAGGCGAAGGACTTCACCGTCGAGATCTTGCGCACGCTTCAGGAGCGGGCCAAAAAATGGAGCGACGAGTACGGCTACCAGTTCAGCGTTTACGCGACGCCGAGCGAGAGCTTGACCGACCGGTTCTGCCGACTGGACACCGAGAAGTTCGGCTCGGTTCCCAATATCACCGACAAGGACTATTACACCAACAGCTTTCACTACGACGTGCGCAAGAGCCCGACGCCGTTTGAGAAGCTGGATTTCGAGAAGGTGTACCCGACCTATTCCGGAGGTGGATTCATCCACTATTGCGAGTACCCGATCCTGCAACAGAACCCCAAAGCGCTCGAGGCCGTCTGGGACTACTCCTACGACCGTGTCGGCTATCTCGGCACCAACACGCCGATCGACCGCTGTTACGCCTGCGGTTTCACGGGCGACTTCGACGCCACCGAGCACGGGTTCGAGTGCCCGGAGTGCGGCAATGCCGACCCGCTGACCTGCGATGTCGTCAAGCGCACCTGTGGCTACCTCGGTAACCCGCAGGCCCGTCCGATGGTGCACGGCCGGCATAGCGAGATCACCTCCCGGGTCAAGCACATGGCCGGCGCTACCGGCATTCGAGGAGCGGATGCTGCCGCGCCGGTTGCCGAGGATGCGTAATCTCCAGCCCGGGCAGTGGCTGTCAGAGAAGCTGAGCCAGCGCTATGTCGGTGACTACAAGCCCTTCGTCTTCGTCGACGGCGAGGGGGTGCGGTGCAGCCTGTATCTGTCCGGTTGCCTCTTCGCCTGTGCAGAGTGTTTCAGTGAGGCCACCTGGAATTTTCGTTACGGGGAAAAGTACACGCAGCGGCTTGAGGATCAGATTCTGGCCGACCTCGGGCAGGAGTACGTGCAGGGCCTCACCCTGCTCGGCGGCGAGCCGTTCCTCAACACCGGAGTGTGCCTGGCGCTGATCGACCGGGTACGCCGGGAGCTCGGAACGTCGAAAGATATCTGGTCGTGGACCGGCTACACGTTCGAAGAATTGTTGCTGGAGAGTGCGGACAAGCTCGCCATGCTCGGCAAGATCGACGTTGTGGTCGACGGTCGGTTCGAGCTCGCCAAGCGCGATCTCAGCCTGCAGTTTCGGGGCAGCAGCAACCAGCAGCGGATCATCGACGTCAAACAGTCCCTGGCCAGCGGCCAGGTGACGCTGTGGGGCGAGCTGAAGGATGCGACCAGCAGCTACGAACAGATCGAGAAGCGCAACCTGATCTAGTTGGAGAATTGCCACTGAAATGAGACGAAGAAGCTCGGGATCAGGAGCCAGGTCACAGGATTGCGGAAGCCGGGAGTAACGACGCTGCCGTAGCGGTTGCCCTGGTTCTGAAATCCCCACCCGGACGTGAGCAGAAGGCTGCCCCCGATACCCGCGACGATCGCGAAGCTGAGCAGAACCGCTACCGCGGCACTCGCGGCGAACCATGGTGTGAACACCAGCAGCGGCCCCCAGATACTGATTTCCGGGGCCCTCTTCAGTGCTCCCACGACGGTATCCAGCCAGTTTCCCGAAATCCTGGGTGCATCGACGCTCACGGTGTGACCGCCTGCTCGGTGACCCTGTTCCTGGTCTATCGAGTCTGCAGTGCCACGTGCTCTACAGGTACTTCGCCAGGAGAAACTCGATGAGAGGAGGCACGATCGCCAGCGCCGCGCCTCCGGCAATGGCCCAGCGTTTGAGCGTCTTCGCGGTCTTCTCCCGCTCTTTCAGCAGGTATTCGTTGACACGTGAGCTCTCCAGTGCGTGCGTCTCCAACGCGACGAGGTATGCAAGCTCGGTGTGGTGCGCGAGTACATCGGGAGTTGCCCCGCCGGATGCGCCCAACTGCTTGCGCAGTTTTTCCGCGTCAGCCTGATGCCGCTCCAGATCAGCGGCGAGCTTGGCCACTGCGTCCTCGGCTTGTTGTGCCGAGGTGGAGGTCACGGGCGCCGGCATTCCCGCAGCGTCGAGCGCCTGGCCCCACGAGCCGAAGACGCGGTTGAAATCTTCGAGGGACGGCGGCGTCTTGACGGTATCGTCCTGTTGCCTGTTCCTGCGCCACACGACGTAGTCACCCGTGCTCCTGCTGCCTTCTGGAGCATTAAGAAATTTCCAGAGCTGGGCGATGGCCTCTGCCTTGCTAGGCAAGATGGCGCTGGGTATCCGAAAGGGCAGCCCGGCGGATGTCATCGACTCCGACCATTGCTGGCTGAACTTATTGTGGCGAGGGGGCCAGGTCACCCTCTTTCCGGAGTTCGCGCTGAATTCCTGCACGATCGCCTGCCGGGTCGGGATGTTGTAGTCCGTCGCCGTCCACGCTCGTGTATCGTCCTTCGGCAGTGGAGCCATCGCCTGGTCGGCCGCGAGAACGCGCAGGGCGTCGGCTTCCGTGAGGCCTCGTTCGCGCAGAAGCAGGAGCAGCGACGGGTCCACGTCGGCGGGCGCGTCGGGCACCGTGATACGGAAAGCCCGCGCATATGCATACCGCAGACCCGCGTTCTCGATCTGCTCCGTCAACGTCAGGTCAGGTGCCAGGGTGGTGTCCATGGGTTCCATTGTGGGCCGAGTGTGTGCCCTGCTCGGGTCGTCAGGCTAGCGGATGCAGATCCCGGACAATCCCGGACACCGCGGGCAGCGTCATTCCCGGCCGAGCCCGGGGCTGCGGCTCAGGCCCAAGGGCAGCAGAAAGCGGGCGAATAACAGAGCGACGTACCCGGCGATGAGCTTGTCGAAAAGCGAAAACATCAGGTTCGACGAGAACACGGCGACCCAGAGTCCCTCGCCGATGGCGACCATCGTCGATGCCACAAGGTCACTGGCGTGGCCGGCGACGCCGTTGAAAACCAGCACGTTGATCGGCACCGCGACGAGCGTGCAGGCGACCGCGACCGCAACGTTGAGGAGCAGGAAACGTAGGGCGCCGCGGTTCCGGCAGACGAGACGGTAGCCGTAGCCCCAGACAAGTGCCCCCACGACATTGACGGGCGCGAACGGCAGCGTCTCCGGGTTGCCTTGCAGCCCGCCGAGCAGGTTTGTCAGCACCCCGACGAGTGCGCCGTGCCATGGGCCGAGCGCGATCGCCGCGGTCGCGGTGCCGATCATGTCCAACCAGACCGGCAGGTGAAATTTATCTACGACGCCGTCGCCAAACAGGTTTACGCCCACGCAACCGACCAGCAGCGCGACGGTGAGCGCGACGGTCAGAGACCGGCGATCTGGGTGGGAGGTCAGCGGCAAGACCGGCGGATACAGGGCAGCCAACTCGGCCGGCCCACCCGACGCATCCGGTCCGCCCGTGCCCACCGCGCCTGCCGAACGCCGCGCGGAGAATCGGGCGTCGAGGCACCGCTCGCGCCAGAGTGCGGCAGCGGCGTCGTCCTCGCCGAGGGCCCGCACGATCTCCTCGACCAGCACCGCGTTGATGCGTCGACGGCCCGTACGGAAGGCATCGAAGACCGACGAACGGGCGACCCTGGCTGCGGCCGGGGTGATTCCGTGAGCCTCGCGCGTGCGGGCTATCAGCGCGGCGATCTCGGCGTATGAGATATCGCCCGCCGTGTTGCGCAGGCGCTGGAGGTCCTCGACGAGTCGGTCGAGCGGTTGCGAGGATGCCTGGGTGCGCTCCAACTCCGACGTCACGTTCCCCCGACCCGCCCCTCACGGCTGCCCGGCGCAGCTTCAGGTCCAGACTAGCGGGGCGCCGCAGCTCCTGCTGCGGGGCTTACGCGCAGACCTCGAACAGGCTGGAGGGCACCGTGTTGACCGTGATCGCCACCACGCGGTCGGTCTGGTCCGCTTCGAAAATAATCGAGTTTCCGTTCTGCCCGGTGATGACCCATAAGTCGTAGTCCAGTGCTGGGCCTGGCGTCACTCGGACATCGGGGTGGGCCGCTCGCACCTCGTCGTACGTCGCACCGATCCCGGCCCCCGCCCACGTTCGCGGGAACCCGGCCGGGTTGGCGTTCCAGTCGGACACTGACACGGCGAGGATCGATTGCCTCCGGTCGGCATAGCCGCTCACAATTTCCAAGGAGCCGTTAGGGACAGCGACATCCAATTCGGCGTGCCAGGTGCAGTACTCGGGATCCTGGCTGGCCTTCTGTGGCGCCACAGCGAAGGCCTCCTCGAACGAGTCGCCGAGTTTGATCGGACCGATGCCATCGAAGTCGATCTGCCAGCTGGAAGCATCCGTTGTTATATTGGCACCCGGACCACAGCTGCAAAGCACAATCTGCACCACGCGGTCGTAGCCGTCGTAATACACCTGGTATCCGTTGGCTCCGCCGGGCGTGGCCGGGAAGACCTGGAAGGTACCGAGCTCACCGGTCTCTGCAGTGGTCGGTTCGCCGTAGAGTTCCACGGCGCGGGTCAGGTCGTCGCCGATAGACAGCCCTTCGGCCGTGGGTGCCGACGCGGTGGGGGAGATGTCGTAGAGAACACCGTCCCGAAAGCGCATGGTGGCGTAGAAACACTCCACATATACGAAGTCGATGGCGGTGCGCGTCACGGTGAGGCTCGGCTCGGCGGCGCGCGCCTGATCGAACGTCATGCCGATGCGCAGGGCGTTGAAGCCCGAGGGGGTGACGGTGTCGCCGAGAGAGTCCGGGTCGCTGGCAATGCGCAGCCGGGCCGCCAGTTGCGCGGCATTGCCCGCCTCGACGAACTCCCCGCCACTCGCCGCCGCGATGCAGGCCAGCTGGGCTTGGGCCTCCTCGTCGGCATCAACGAGAAAGCCGATGGTGTGGATCGTCAAGTCGGGATGGGCCTGCTTGAGCGTCGCAGCGATCTCGCACGATGGCGGCGGGGTGCAGGTGTCAATGCCGTCCGAGACCAGAACGATCGTGGCTTCCTCCGCAGCCGGCAACTGATCGGCAGCGTGCTGCAATGCGAGGCCGATGGGCGTGTAGCCGCTCTCGACGATCGCGGCCACGGCAGCACTGAGTTCGGTTTTATCGACCGGGCCGACGGGCAGGATCGTCGTGACGTCCCGGCATCCGGCCGCTTGGTCTTCGACCGCGTTGCCGGTCGAGGTGCCGAACACGGTGAGCCCGAGCCTGGATCCGTCACTGAGCCCGTTCACGAACGTCGTCGTGGCGGCACGCGCGGCCTCCATTCGGGTGCCGCCGGTGGAAACATCGCGCACCATCGACCCGGAGGCATCGAGTACCAGCACGGTGGGTACGTTGCGCGGCGTGGCTATTACCGGTTGAGCGGATGCCGCGAGCGGCGAGCCCACACCGCTCGCCTCGGTCTCACTCAGGATTTCCTCGTCGTATGCCGTGCCGCTGGTGTCGGCCGCACTCGAGTCAGAGGTCCCGCCATCGTTCGCCTCAGCGATCGTGCCGACGATTCCGACGGCTGCCAGCACCAGACAAACGACGAGAACGGCCAGGGAAGGGAGCAAACCTGGCGAGTGGTCGAGTTGTGGCTCCCCGGGTTGTGAATCCGGTGCCCTCTCGCCCGCGGCCGCGATCCAGTCTCGCAATTCCGGGTAGGCGGCCGGGTTGGCGGCGATGACACCCCGCAGTGCGGGGTAGCGATAGGCCAGGTCGGCGAGGGTCGCCGCCGTGGTGGCCGGGTCCGTCGCGAGGGCGTGCGGGTCGCTGGGGTCGGTCGGCGTGTCGAGCCGATTGTCGGGTGCCTCGGGTGCCTCGGTGGCGAGCGTGACTGGGACATCGTCGGGGGTTGACCCGCGCGCGGCGAGTGCGGCATCCGTTGCAGGTTCGCCCTGCGCCCCAAGCCAATCGATCAGTGCGGGGTAGGCGTTGGCGTGCGCCGCAATCGCCGGCCGCAGGGCCGGCTGCTGTTGCGCCAGCTGGAACAATTGCTCGGAGGTGGCATTCGGGTCGAGCCCGGCCGCTGGCGGCTTACGGGCGGCCCACCACAGCCGGATCGCGACCACGGCAGGGAGAAGCGGCCCGAGCAGAACCTGCTGCGGATAGGTGAAACTGCTCAGACTGCCGGTGATCAGAGCAGCGATCACCAGCAGCGTTCCCACGGCAACAGAGATGGCGCGGGCTTTGTTCGTGATTCCCGGCACGAACGCGATCGCGGCCGAGCTGATGCCGGTCACCATCAACATCGTGTCGTAGATGCTCCAATGCATGCCCACTCATTTCTGTCACACCGCTCATTGAATCCGACCATCTGCGCTGCGAGCTTTCGTTACGGCTCGAAGCGCAAGCCTTGCTAGGAATTCACGTGCGCAAAGGCCGCGAGCGGAGCGTCAGACCGGGGCACAGGTCCTTTTTCAACCCAACGATCAGATTCGCCCGACTGACTATAGAGGAGTCCCCTATCCCACGCCGCGCCGGAATAATCACCAGAGACGTTGTGCATCTTGATAACGAATTCGCCGTCCAGCCGACCAGCGAAATGCTCGGCTAGCTCGAGTGCGGTTGGTTCGATGCAGCCCCACATCTGGCTTGCAAACCAACCCTCGGGTGCGATTATCAGTTCGATGCTGGTCTCCGGTCCTAGAAAGAGGAGAGATTTTTCACCGCCTACGGGGTTGAGTGAGATGCACGTTGTTGCGGTCTTGAGGGACGCGAGGATTTCAAGGATCCGTTGCAGGAAAACGACGCGCTCGGTTTCGCTCAGGAGCCTGGCGCGAGAGAGCAGAAGCGACCAGCCAAGGTCGACGTATTCAGGCGCGGCCAAAAACGGAGCAAGCTCGAGCTGTTCTGCGCTGAATTGCCCACCTGTGCCGCTTAGCGACAGATACCCAGCTATTTCGGCAATGGAAACCAGTAAGTAGTTCTCATCGTCGGCGAGTTGTGCAGTCATCACTTACCCCGGTTCGACGAGAAAAGTTCCTCGGCAGTAGTGTCCATCTTGTCGCTGATCATTGTCATCGCTCCCCACACGCCTTCATATCGTCGACTCATTTGAGACGCCTGCTCTTGAGACAGGTTGTCAACGTCGACGTTTCTCCCGAAGAGGTGTCGCGCTCCCATCTCGTACGTTTCGTTCTGCTCCGCTTGCGTTCTGGGAATCGTCATGTCCACGAATGTCACCAGAGCTGAGATGCCCAAGACAAGGGGAGACAGTCTCTGCAGCCCGGCCGTGAGCCCGGCAGTTCCCGCAGCATGGGCCGCGCCAGGCGTGAAAGCCATAACATAACTGGTCAGGGAGGCGACTCCGGAGCCCAGGTGACCGAGGGCTCCTCCGACATCGCCGGACTTGACGAGGCCAACAATTTCGTTGCCCTCCAGCACAAGAGCGATCGGGCCCAAGAACTTTTGCAAGAGCGTTGTGGTGGGTAGGTTCGACATCTCGCGTGCGATGGTCGCTATATCAAGCAGAGTCAACGATCCACCGAGGAGATCCAGGAGCTTCTTGATAGCCTCGTCGGGTCTGCCGCCGCCTATGAGGTCCGCGATGATCCTTCCGACATCGGCGCTCTCGGCGCTCTCGACGATCCGGCCAAAAGTTGAGCCGTCGGCGGCGCTGGCGGCCTCCTGCGCGTCGGCGTTCTTGCGAAGCTGAGTCGCGTTCTCCTCCAGCACCCGCGCAACGGATGCGACGTGCAGGCTGTGCTCGGACTCCCACTGGGCCTTGAAGGTTGCTGCGAAGGGGCCGACCCACGCGCTGATTTTGATCTGGTGTCCGACGGTGAGCCGGTCTCGTTCGAGCCGGTCGCTCGCCGTGCTCATGCTGTGTGCCAACTGTCGAAGTTGCTCGACGTCGGCGCCATACTTACCCGCCATGGCAGGACCCTTCTATTGTCGATCGGAAGTGGTGTGGTTTGTGAGGGCCGCCGGGCGAACCGGCGACCTACACAAACTCGGCCGGTTAGGCGTTCGAGGTCTGTTCCTGCGCCTGAGCATTCTGCGAGGCCTTCTGCGAGGCCTCGTTCAGAGCATTGATGACCTGGCGCAGAGCAGCAGAATGCTGGCCATTCCAGTCACTGCGGAATCCTGAAGCATCCGGGCCGGTCCATTCCGTGTTGCCCAAGGTGTTGGTGAGGGTGCTCAGCACCCCTTCAATATCGCTGGCTTTCTGCGAAAGCTGGCTGCTGAGTGTACGAACCTGTTCTACATCGAGACCCCATACGGCCATGATTTATTCCTTCGTTTCGGTAGTTCGTGAGGGTGGTGCTGGCCGAGATCGACGGTTCGATCTCGGTGTTTTTGCCCCGGTGCGGTGCAACAGGGCAAATCTATGGCGGCGGTCAACAGCTGTCGATGGTGTCAATTCACCATCGCAGCCTGCAGGCGCATTGCGTGGCCGTTGACGATGAGAAAGCCCCGGCCAGGAGGAAATTCGCTGCGCTTCAGGCGCCCGAGCGGGGTGCCGAGCAGCATGTCGCCGTCCATCTCACCGGGCACGAGCAGCAAGCCCCTCCGGCCCGATTTGAACGGACCAGCGAGCGTGTAGGCCTGGGACCAGGTGGAGCTCTCGGCTTCCCCGACGACAAACAGCTCGGCCCGCGCCGCCGCCTTCACCAGCTGGGCGAGCGGATGCTCCGCGTCGGTCCCCGTGAAATCGGTCACCCCTTCGAGTACCACCGCGAGTTGCCCCACCGTGAACGAACCGGCCTCAATGCGTTCCGTGAGCCGGGACGCTGCGGTCACGACCGCGTCGATGGTGTCCGCGACGAGAACGAAACCGTCGGAGCCGTCGGTGCCGAGCCGCCCTGCAGCCGCACCGCTCAACGCTGTTCGTCGTGGCGCAAACAGGGCAATCTGCGGGTGCTGCGGTGACCGCCCGAGAGCTGCCACGAGCGTCGCGAGCGCCGTGGTGCGACCGCTGCCGGGCGGCCCCGAGATGATGAACGTTCCCCGCTGCTCGACCCCGATCGCGGCCAGGGTATCGTCGGCCAGTCCGATGGCGGCCCGGCCCTGAGCATCCGTTTCGGGCAGTAAGAGCAGCGAAACGTGTTCGGGGAGCCGCCCAATGCGTGGCGCCTCCAGCGGAGACTGGCGACGCATGCTCGCAGCCAGGCGCTGAACCTCCCGCGACTGCACCGCGAGGTTCGAGCTCGCCCCGAGCACAGCGAGCTGCACCTCGTTGCCGTCGATGATGCCCCGACCGGGAGGGCTCGTGACGCTCAGCACGTCTTTCGGCGCTCCCAGAAGCATGTAGTCATCTTCGGTGGCTTGCCGCAGTACGAGTCGCTTCTGCACGGTGGAGCTGATCGAACTGGGGATGGCGTTCGGCCGGTCCCCGGTCATCACGACGTGCACGCCGAGCTGGCGGCCATCCGCGGCGATCTGGGCAAACACGGTGAACCACTGCGACGTGGAGGCGAATTCGTAGGCTTCTCGAAATGCCCCTATCCCGTCGACGAGCAAGAGGATGCGCGGCTCGGCTGGCCGGTTCGCCAGCTTGCGGTACTCACCGATTGTGCCCGCTCGAACCTCCGCATACCGCACGGCGCGGTCATCGACCAGATCGCGCAGGGTGCGCAGCAGGCGAACGACGCGCTCGCCGTCGTCACCGCTGATGATCGCGCCGACGTGGGGCAGGTCCTCGAGCATGCGCAGGCCGCCCGCACCGAAATCAAGACCATAGACCTGAATCGGCCCGCCGTTCGAGGTGACCGCGGCGGCGATGGCGAGCAGGCGCAGGGCGGCGCTTTTGCCGGAGCCCCCGGCGCCGAAGACGGCCATGTTGCCGTCGCGATCGGGCTCGTAGAACATCGCGGGCTGCGACTGGGTCGCGGGATCGTCGATCACTCCAAGCAGCAGTCGCTCATCGGTTCGTGGATGCGGCTGCTCCATGAAGTCATACACGGCGGCAAGCTCATCGAGCCACGGCTTGCGCGGCGGCGGCACGGCGGCCTGGCTGGCGGCGGCCGTGATGGTCGTCACCATGCGCGCGATATCGGTCGGCCCCGGGTCACGTACCTCCGCGACGTCGACCTCCGGTACCTCCCAGGCCAGACCCGATCCGAAGTTCAGCTGCTGCAGGTCGATGCGTGGTCGGGTGGGGGTTTTCGTGGTCCAGCCGCCGGCATACCCGGTCTGGAACGCAGCGATGCGCCCCGGCCCGGTCTTCGCTGCGCCGCGGCCGGGGATGGACGGGTCGAAGTGCGCCGCTTGTGGTGTGCCGAGAATGTCGTTGGAATCCTCGGCGTCGGCCATGCGCAGGGCAATGCGCAGATTCGTGTTTGCTCGCAGGTTGTCCTTGATGACGCCGGCTGGTCGTTGCGTTGCCAAAATGAGGTGGAGACCGAGCGACCGGCCGCGCTGGGCCACATCCACGACGCCGTCGACGAACTCGGGCACTTCGGTCGCGAGCGCCGCGAACTCGTCCACGATGATGAGCAGGCTCGGCGGTGTCTCGGGGTCACCCGTCTTCTCAAGCGAGACGAGGTCTTTTGCGCTCTTGCGATTGAGCAGGTGCTCCCGGTAGCGCAGCTCGGCGCGCAGCGAGGTGAGCGCTCGCCGCACCAGGTGAGGCGACAGGTCGGTGACGAGTCCGACCGTGTGTGGCAGGCCGACGCAGTCGGCGAAGGCCGCGCCTCCCTTGTAGTCAACGAACAGAAAGGCAACCCGGTCGGGGCTGTGCGCGGCCGCCATGCCGAGTACCCAGGACTGCAAGAACTCGCTCTTGCCGGCCCCGGTCGTGCCGCCGACCAGCGCGTGCGGTCCCTGGGCGCGCAAATCGAGGTGAAACGGTTCGGTGCCGGTGTGCCCCACGAGCGCCCGCAGGGTGCCCTCCTTCTTGCGGCGAACTGGCGGCGACCCGTCTCGAACGGTGAGTGAGTTGTTCTCCCGCCACCGGTCGATGACCGCGCTCGGCTCATCGATCAGGTCGACCCGGCTCAGAACGGCATAGGAGACGGCCCTCGGCAGGTCGGAATCGTCACTGATTGGCGTGCCCACATCGACGACCGGGGCCAGCGCCCTGGCGAGCCGCTGGGCCGTCGCTAGGTCGAGGGTCTCGGTCTGCACCGGGATGGTCTGTTCGCCCCAGCGCACCTGGCCGCTCGACGCCCCCGGCACGGACTCGGCCGCAACGACCAGGAACGTGCGGCAGACCGCTGGCAGCCGATCGAGTGATCCGGCACACCAGATCACGTGCACGTTGGCGTCGGCGCCGCGCTCGGCCAGCCGGGTGGCTCGGCCTCGGTCTAACGGAGCATCGTTTTCGATCAACACCAGCACCGCCGGAATTAGCGCGGGCTGGCGGGCATCCGTCTGATTCTTGTCGGTCAGTGCACCACGCAATAAAACGGATGCCTCCACGCGTGCCTCCACGAGCGCCTCCAGCCGGGCGAGCAGTGCCTGGGCGCTGCCCGGGTTGTCGGCGAGGTGCTCACCGGTCAGCGGGCTGTGCGCTGACATGGTGTGCGGCAGCCACTCCAGCCAATCCCAGCCGAGGCGTGAAGCCGGGCTGGTGAAGGCGGTAATCACCAGCTCAGCGGGGGAGTGTAAGCCGACGGCCTGCAGGACGAGGCCGCGTGCGATTCCGTCACGGGTCGCACTCGGTCCGGCCAGGCCGAGCGCTCCGCTCGAACGCCAGTCCACGAGCACGGGTACCTCGTCGATCATGCTGAACTCCGCGGCCGCGCTCTCAAGTCGCTCCCAATACTCGGGCAGGGAATCGTTCGTGCCTGGCAGGGCCAGCGTCGAGCGCGACGGCACCCGCCCGAGCCCGAGCCGGGCGGTGAGAAAGGCCTCGTGTTCTGGACGGTGGGTCCAGAGCAGGGCGCCGTGGCGCCGCACCGCATCGACCACCTCGGCGAGAGAGGGGGCCTCAGCGGCGCGCACCAGCCGTTCCGCGGAATGTGCCGCCGCGCGGGCGGTCTCCGAAGCCCGCATTCCGGCGTCGAACTGTTTGATCTGCTGTTTGAGTACCCGCTTGGCGGTGACCTTGCCGTCAACGAAGGCGCCGATCACCAGCAGCGGGCTGAGCGCGATAAAAGCCAGGCTCAGGATGTTCCTGGTCACCAGGTAGAGCACGACGCCCATGATGATCGGCGCCACGATCGACAGGTAGGGAAACCGCATCGGCTGCGGTGCCTTCGGCGGTGTCGGCGCGAGCAGCTCGAGGCCGGGGAACCGCGCGACCACCCGCGGAGGGCGCACGAACTCGACGACCGGTGTGCTCGTGGGTACGGCACCGAGCTGCTGCAGCGGCGCAACGCTCAGCTCGGTGTCACCGAGCGACACCACGTCGGCGGGGGTCAGCACCGTGCGGGAGACGAGGAGGCCGCCCATGAGCAGGCCATTCGCCGACCCGAGATCGAGAATCTCCACGGCGTCGGCCACGTTGAGGCGAGCGTGTCGTTTCGACACGAGCGGGTCGCCGAGGCGTACCTCGGCGCCGTAGTCTCGGCCGATGGTGCTTGCCCCGAACGGAACGTCGAACTCCAGGCCGGCATCCGGACCGGCCAAAATGGTGATGCGCGCAGCTGCCGGTCCACGGTTTTCACCGGGGCGGGCGAATTCGTCGCTTGCCTGCACGAGCTCGACGACCGCGCCAGAGCGAAGCCCAGACTCGGTCAGGTCGACGGCGGGGTTGAGTACCCGCAGCGTGAGCGCCGAGCCATCGACGGTCTCGCCGCTCACCTGCAGGGTAAGTCGTTCCGGCAGCACAGCCCCGGCCCTGGCCGGGTCGGCCGCGTAGAGGGCGGAGGCGATATCGCCGAGCAGAGCCGTGGCATCCGCTGTAATGGCGATGTTGACCGGGGCCAGACCGGCACGCTGCAACGTGACTTTGACGCGCATGTCAGTCCTCCTGGCCGGGTGCGCCGGCCGCGTTTAACGGATGCTCCGGGTGCGGCTCGTCGAGTAGCAACAGGTCGACGCGGGTGACGATGCGTGACGCGATGGCGTACTCCACCAGGCGGGCCCGCCGGTTGGTGGCATAGGTGCTGACGCCGCCGCGTAACCCCTGCACGCCAGCCCGGTCGAGCTTGTCGCAGACGTTGTCGAGTTTGCGATTGAAGCGGGTGGTGGCCCAGCCCAGCCGCTTCGCCGCCGTGCTTGAGGTGGGGATATCGCTGCGACCGCTGCCCTCGCGCGCCAGCATCGGTTCGGCGAGAGCCAGGATGAGCAGTTTTTGGGTGGGGGTGAACGAGATGGTGCCAACGGTGGTGATCCCGTTGCGGCTGTCCACTGGATCATTGCCCCGAAACGCTGGCTGGCTGGAATGCACGGTGATTTCGTAGGTGGTCGGCCCAGCCGTGAAGATCACGGTGAGCAGGCCGAAGACGATCGGCAGGCGAGCCCCCGGTGCGAGCCAGGCCTGCACCCGGCCATTGCCATCGGTAACGGTTGCAGCGAGCCGCGACCCCACGTTCGCGAGCCACCACAGGCCATCGAACCGGCTGATCTCCAGAAATCGGCGGTGCAGAAACGGGTTGTCATCGACGCTCAGTTCGGCCTCCCGACCGATGCCGAACACCGCCTGTGGGTCGGCGCGAAACCACTCACCGCAGTACTCAACGCTCACGCCGTCGATCGCCGTGGTCAGCGGTCGGTCGCTCTCTACGGGGAACATCGCGTCGGTGCCGGTCACGGGGTACACCCGAGTAC
This sequence comes from Cryobacterium sp. Y11, assembly GCF_002929535.1. Lineage (GTDB taxonomy): Bacteria > Actinomycetota > Actinomycetes > Actinomycetales > Microbacteriaceae > Cryobacterium. The sequence continues at coordinate 16,454 of NZ_PJJO01000054.1, read as the reverse complement.
GGCCTCTGCCCCGGAACGGCCGTCATCGCGGCGCAGCGACACCTCGATGCAGGTTGGGCCAGCCGGGCTTATCGGCACGGTCACTGTCGGTTCGTCGGCGCTGGTGACCACGTTGTCCTGCCCGGTTTCGACAACCCGCCACAGGTACAGGTCGCCAGCTTCGGGTGCCGGGTTCGTCCAGGTGAATGCCGCGTCGCTGCCCGTGACCGTTCCCACCAGATCGGTCACGGCGGGCACCGAGGCCTCCACTACGGCGTCGACGGGCGCCGCCGGACCGGTTGTGGGTTCGGTCGAACCGGGAGTGGTGCCCCCGGAATCGGTTCCCCCCAGAGCGAGCGCGGCAGCGACTCCACCTCCACCGATCAGCAGCAGAGCTCCCACGATCACCGGCGCGAGCCAGCGGCGGCGACGGATGCTCATCGGCTCGCCCGATTCCGCCGCCGGCGACACCGGGCGGCGGTAGGTCTCGTCGAGTGCGGCCCGCTGGGCGGCCGGGCCACGGGTGAAGTCGAGGGCGTTGGGCGGGATTGTGGCGTCGAAATTGCGAGCTTCGACCGGTGCGTTCAGGGGCGCCGTCGGCCAGGGGGTGGTCGCGGTGAGCTTGGGGGTATCGACCGCGGCGGGCTGAGACTCCGGATCGATGCTGACAATGTTGCGCACCCGGGTGAGGCCGTCATCGTCATCCCGGTCGTCGAGGCCGTCGACGGCGTCGTCGAGTACATCGATGGTGGTGACCGACATCGAGAGCTCGATCTGCACCTTCTGCAGCGCCCGCGCGAAGTCGAGCGCGGAGGCGTACCGGTCACCCGGATTCTTGCTCATGGCCCGCGCGAACACCGCGTCGACGGAGGCCGGCACGTCCGCGCGGCCGAGGGCCGGCAGCGCGTAGGAGCCAATGCGGCTAATCACGTCGGCGCTCGTGTTTGAGGCACCCGGCAGCTGGAACGGGGACCGTCCAGCGAGCAGGGTGTAGATCGTTGCGGCCAGTGCGTAGACGTCGCTGGCCGGCCCGCTCGACGGTGGGTTCGCAAACGATTCTGGCGGCGACCAGGGAATCGACATGCCCACTGGGGCCGTCTCGTCGGCGCCGGTGGTCGCCGAGATGCCGAAGTCGGTCAGGGCTGGCCGGTTGTATTCGGTCACCAAAATGTTCGCGGGCTTGATGTCGCGGTGCAAAATACCGGCCCGGTGCGAGGTCTCCACGGCTCCGGCGACCTGGATCGCGATGCGCAGCGCCTCGCCCACATCGAAGCGTTCACGGCGGTAGCGCACCTGCAGGTTCGGCTTGGGGCAATACTCCATGGCGAGATAGGGACGGCCGTCGCCACTCACACCGGCCTGGTAGATCGTGACGATCGACGGATGCGTTGACAGCATCGCCATCACGTTGGCCTCGGCCGTGAACTCATCGGCCGATCCGGTGCGCAGCTGCTCGGCCAGCAGCACCTTCACGGCAACGCGGCGCCGAGGCAGGTGCTGCTGGTACAGAAACACGTCGGCGAAGCCGCCGGAACCGAGCAGTTCGACAAAGTCGAACCCGGGCAGGGTTGGCGGGGTGCTCGGCGCGCGTGCGGCACTCATGCGGGCTCTCGAAAGGTCACAGTGACGGCATCGCCCAGATCGAGCACGTCACCGTGCACGAGCATGGTGGGTTCGTGCGGGTGTAATCGCACCGGATCAGCCCCGGGTCGCAGTAGCTTGGTGCCGTTGGTGGTGCCGAGGTCAACGGCGAGCACGTTTTCGCCCTCGCAGCGCACCTCGAGGTGGCTGCGCGAGATATCTTGCTGGGGACTCGGCACCGTCACGAGGTGCGGCATGCGGTCCGCAGTGAATCGCGCAGCGCTCGGCTTGCGCCCGATCACCGCGCTGCGATCGAGCACTACCTCGGTGCCGCCCGAGACCAGCAGTCGGCCGTACCGCGGTGTCGGTGCGCCTGTCCACGCCGGGACGCCCGCTAGAACGGATGCTGCCGGCGCGGCCAATTCGAGCGCCCGCAGTTGCTCGAGCGACAGGGTCTCCCCGTCGTGGTCGGAGTCGATCGCGGTGTAGTGATCGGGATCGATTTCGGAGTCGATCTGGGTGCGCGTTTCCGCGCCGGTTTCGGCGGTGGTTTGCGCGGCGGCGGCTGGGGCGCCAGCGACCGGCTTCTCCGGCACGGCGGCGCCCGAACCCCACAGACCGTCGTAGTCCCGGCCCTGCGTAAATTCCGGCACCGCTAGCGTCTCGCTGGTCGAAGCGGCCTCCGTCTGAGCCGTGTGTTCCGCGTGGTCCAGGGCGGCCTCGGGCAGCGGCGGGAGGAAGATCGGAACCGGCTGCAAAACGGGTGGCAGATCGGTCGTCGTCGCCGAAACCATCCGCTCCGGCACGCCCAGAACCGCCGGCGGCGGCGTGACGCCTGGGCCGGCTGCAGCCACGAGGTTGCTTGAATCAGCGCCGTTTGAATTAACATCGTCAGACTCAGACTCAGGGTCGCGCGTCTCAGCGCCGCGCGCGCTCGCGGCGCGCTCGCCCGACTGCGCTTGAACACCCGCGCGCAGGGTTATCACGAGTGAGCTGCACAGCACGATTCCCGCGACGATCGGCAAGTTCACTCCCGGGGATGTCGACGCGGGGCTTGCGGATGGCGCGAAATCGGCGCGGGGGGCCGCGGCATCCGTTTCGACGGTAATGCTGCCGGGGGTGACCGAAACGCTTTCGCTCCAGGTGGTGACGCGGGCGCCGGAAACGCGCAGGTGGCCCTGCTCGGCGTCGCCCTCGGCCGTGACCGCGAGTGGACCACGCACCGCGAGTCGGGCCTCGTCGCCGACGAACGTGACGATGGCGAAGGCGGGCAAGCTGGCCAGACCGGTGCCAAATTCGGCGGTGAGGGCGTCGAGCAGGGCACTGAGGCCGTGGCCGGCCGTCAGATCGGTGAAAATGCGCTCGAGCAGGGTGGGGGCGATATCGCCGGGCAGTACGGCGATTCCGGCATCGGTGACGACGCCGAACCAGCTGCCGGGAACGTAGTGGCGCATCAGCGGGCCTCGGAGCGGGGAACCAGCGCGCGCGGAATAAGCGCGGCAGCAACCGGTCCGGGAGCAACGAACGCGGGCAGCTCGCCGCGCGGGATCGTATCGTCGAAGTCGGCGACCAGGCCCTCGGCATCCGTGGCGCCGCTCGGCGTGGTCTCATCGCCGGTCGCATCGATGGTGCTGAGCGCGTCGACGATGACGGTTGTCACGTTGTCACGCCCGCCGTGCAGCAGGGCCTCGTGCACGAGGCGAGTCGCGGCGGCCTGCGGCTCGGTCTCGGTGGCGAGAATCTGGCGGATCTGTTCGTCGTCGAGCTCCCCGGTGAGTCCGTCGGAGCAGATGAGAATGCGGTCTCCGGGGGCGGCCGGGAGAAACCAGTAGTCCGGTTCGCCCTCGCTTCCGGCCCCGATGGCGCGGGTGATCACATTGCGCTGCCGGTGCAGGGCGGCCTGGGCGGGAGTGAGGTCGCCGGTCTCCAGCAATTCCTGAACGATGGAATGGTCGACGCTGATCTGCTCGAGCACCCCGCCCGCCATGCGATAGGTGCGGGAATCGCCCAGGTTCAGCAGCAGCCAGTAGGCGTTGCCATCCAGCGCGGCAAGGGCGACCCCGCTGAGGGTCGTGCCGGCTCCGGCCCCGGCGCCCTCTGGTAGCGCCAGCACGCGGACGATCGCTCGTGCCACGCCGGCCCGCAACTCATCGAGGGTCACGCTCGGTTGAGCGGCGAGTGCGGTGAATGCCTCGATGACCGTGGCGCTGGCAATTTCGCCTGCGGCGTGCCCGCCCATGCCATCGGCCACGAGGTAGAGCGATCCCTGGGCGAGAAAGGCGTCTTCGTTGTTTGGCCGTCGTCGCCCGGCATCCGTTGCTGCGCCTGCGCGCACTTGAATAGGTGCGGCCGTGCCCGATTCTGCGGTCGGGTTTTGGGGCGTCATCGGGTCTCCACGGTGATGCGTCGGTCGCCGAGCGCCAGAGTGTCGCCGGCCTCCAGGAATGTTGGGCGATCGACGTCCACGACAGCTTCCGGTTGTCCCGAACGGATGAGCTTGGTCCCGTTGGTTGATCGGCGATCCATCACCCACAGTCGGGTGCCGTCGAGGCCGAAGCTCAGGTGCGTCTTGGAGATGGATTTGGTGTTGTCCGGGTACACCACGAGCTGGGCCGGACGGTCGTCCGGCGCGGCGGGATTGCGGCCGATAAAACCGCTGCGCGCCACATCGACGGGTTCACCGGTGTCCAGGCGCAGGGTCCACAGGGAAGCGGCAGCGGGGGCAGCTGCGCGGGTTTCGTCGAGGTCTTCGTCGAGATTATCGGCCTCGCTCAGGTGGAGAACAGCGGGGGAGCTGACCGGCGGGGCGGCGAAGTAGCCCCCAGCCGGAGGAGCAGCAACCGGTGGCTGGGGCGGGTGCACGGCGAATCCGGGAACGGCAGAAATGACGCCGTCGGCCGGCGGTACTGGTGGTGTCGCCGGGGCTCGCAGTGGAGCGGGCGGGGTGGGCGGTGGCGGTACCAGATCGTCGCGGTGACGCACTGGCGCAATGACCGTCTCGAGTTGTGACTCCGACTCGGCCAGTAGCGGTGACCCGGGGGCAGGCAGAGGCAGGTAGTCGACCGAACGAGTTGCTGGCAGCGCAGCTGGCGGGGGTGGCGGCGGCAGTAGCCGCTCAGCGCTCGGTGCTGGCGGCAGACTGCTCGTCGCGACCTGGCCGAAGACGCGCTCCGCGGCATCCGTTCGCGCATTGATCATCCAGGTGCCGGAAGCCTTGTCGTGCCAGCCGCGGTTGGCGCCGGTGCCGTCGAACAGCGGCGAGAGCGGACCGACGACGATGTAGGTACTGAGTGTGAAGACGATGCTGCGGCCGAGCACAACGCCGAAGCCGGGACCGTTCGCGTCGATATCCATTCCCGGCTGCACCCGAACCAGGCGCACGCCGCTGGCCTTCATTCCCGGGGTCTGGCCACGACTCAAGCGCACCCAGTAGTAGATCGCCAGCGCGATCGATCCCAGCAGATAAATTACGAGGCCGATGAGGTCGCCGCCGAGCCCGTAGTAAATGAGGGCCAAGAGAACACCCGGGCCGCCGAAGATAAGGCCGTCGAGCAGGTAAGCGCCGATTCGTGCGCCGATGCTCGCGTTCTCGTGGCCGGTGTAAGACATGGAGCCGCCGTAGGCCGGGAGTTGCTGAGTCATGATGTTCGTCTCCACTTTTTGGCGAGGGTGGTCAGGCGGGGCGATCGGGGACTTCGCGAGGTCGGTTGGAGCGGCCCCGCGCGGTTCTGTGTTCGGCCACTCGAACCGGCCAGAAATGACCGCACGGAGTGCCGGGCGCGCAGCCGGGCCCAGCCGTGCACCGAGTTGTTAAGGCTGACGACGATGCCGTCGACCTCGGTCCAGAACTCGGTGAGCTGCTGCTCGGTCGGGTCGACCGGGCCGAACACCCCCGAATCGACGCGGGCGGCGAGCAGCATCAGGCCAGCGGCCGGGTAGCGTTCGGCCAAGGCCAGGGAGCCCTCCCGGCGGGTCGCGCCGGGCGCCAGGTTCAGCCCCAGGTCGGTCGCCGTGTCGACGACCTCGCTCCAGCCGCCGCTCAGCCGGTCGACCGGCCTGGGCGCACGCGCCCGGCCTCGACGACGACGCTTTCGCAGCACGGCCAGGAGCAGCCCCGGCCCGAGTAGAACCAGAAGCAGCGCGAATACCCCGCCAGCGATGCCCGCGACCAGCCAGACCGTCGACCACAGGTCGGTGACCGGGTCGGTGGCCGAGTCATCGGCGAGCACGTCCGCCGGCAACTCGACCGGGGCCAGCGGCGGCAGCGGCGGTTGCAAGACTTGCGCTTGCGGCTCGCTCTTGGGTTTGGGCTGCTCGGCTTGCGGAACCTGGTCGGTGGGCGGTGTCGGGTCAAAGCTCACCCAGCCGACCCCGTCGAAGGCAACCTCGACCCAGGCATGCAGGTCGGCGCCGGTGATCGCGAGGGCGCCGGTGGCTACGGCATCCGTTTCTGCGGGGTAAAAGCCCATCACCACGCGGGCCGGAATGCCCAGTTGCGAGACCTGCAGGGCCATGGCCACGGCGTACTGCTCGTCGTCGCCGATCATCTGGTCGTCGCTGAGCAGCACGCCGATGCGCTCGGCGCCGTGACCGGCTCGGGAGACGGTTTCGCCCTCGAGGCCGTGGCTGAAGAATCCACCGGTGTGCAGGGCCGTTTCAATGGCGCGCACCTGTTCGATCGGAGTGACGGCGTCGGTGATGGCGGCATCCGCTGCGGTCGTCACAATGTCGGGAACCGGCGCTGACTCTGGCATGGCGAGGGTGGCAACCTGTCGGGCAGCCAGCTGCTCGTCGGTATAGCTCGGCGGCAGAACGACCGTGGCCGTGTAGCTGTCGCCCGACTGCAACCCGAGGGTCGAAACGGCCGCCCCGGTGGTGCGGTTGTAGTGCAGACTCGGGGCGAGCTGGGCGGCCCGGGCGCTGGTCGCGGTGAGCGCGGTGAGATAGCCAGCGTCGGGCACCCACACGCCGGTCAGCGCTTCGATCGTGATCGTGAGGTTCGCCGAGGTTCCGGCGCGCGGGTCGGCGATGCTCGTGCCGACCCGCGCGAAGGTGCCGGAGCCGGTGCTGCCGTCACCGGAAACGTTGTAAACGACGCCGTCGAACCGGTCCAGGGTGGCTAGACGCAAGCGGGCTCCGGCGGGCAGCCCGCTGACTGTGAACAGCGTCGTGTCCTTGAAATCGCGCACGTATTTGCGAAAGCCAACGAGCGGGCTGGCATAGGCGTGCAGGTCGAGCGGCGGCACCACGGTGTCGCGCAGCACCTGCCGGGCGGTAGCGGGCTCGGCGACGCTGCCGATTCCGACCCCGAGCAACAGCGCACCGACCAGCAGAGCGGATCCGGTGGCCACCCGACGGCTGCGCAGCCGGCGCGCGCTCGCCGGATCGGCGGTTTCGCCAGCGGATGCGGCGGCGGCGTTGACCGCGCTGGTGTCCGTTCCGTTTCGGGTTTCAGCAAGGCGCCACGCGCTCCACGCGATGGCGACAACGGCGAGCAGCAGGCCACGCAGCAGCGGCAGCACGGTCTCGTGCGTGCCGAAGCCGATCGACACGGCAAACAGGGCAGCCACCGGCAGCAGCGCGAAAGCCGGCCGACGCAGGCGCAGCGCGAAACTGCCGGCCAGCACGGCGGCGAGCAGCGTGGCGAGGTAGGGAACGATCAGCAGGGCTTCGAACCCGGCGACCGGTGCCGGGGCGGTGAGCAGCTGCTTCCAGGAGAAGACGACGCCAATGGCCAGTTCGCGCAGGGTATCGAGGGTGGGTACGACGCCGGCGATCGTGCTCGGGAGCAGGGCGAGCGCACCGCCGAAGGCGAAATAGGTGAGTGCGGTCGTCGCCGCGACCAGGAGCGTGCCCCAACGCAGACGGGCACCGAGCACGGCAACTCCCAGGCCAAGGAGCAGCCCCCCGAACCCGGCCAGCAGGTAGTCGGTACCGCCGAAGACCGGACCGAAGCCGAGCACGCCGAGACCGAGCAGCAGCACCATCGCGAGCACGTCGCCGAGCTGGGCGGGCAGGCGGCGCCGCGGGCGAATGGCGGGCCGAATGGCGGGCTGGCCGGCGGCGCTCATTCGTTCACCCGACGCATTCCGAAGGGCAGATCGCTCAGCGCGCCAACCGTCAGCACGGTCGTGTCGGCGATTGCTCGCCGCGACAGGGCCGCCCCACGCGAGCAGCGCACCGCGATCACGCGCACCCCGCTGGGCAGGTGGCTGGCCGCCGAGCGAATGCGCGCCGGCTCCACCGTGCTGCCAAATACCAGCACCACAACGGATGCATTCGGCACCTTGACCCCGGTCTGCCGCGCCAACTGCACGATGTCCGCCCGGGAACCACCGGGTTCAATCGCCGACAGCCCGTCGAGTAGCCGCTTGCCGGTTCGGGTGGGCAGAATCTGGTCCTGCGCGAGCACGGTCAGCTGCCTCTCCTCGGTGAGGGCCTGCAGTCCGAGGGACCCGCAGACCGAGACGGCGAGTTCGAACTCGTCGATCCCGACCGGAACGGCCGCGGCATCCGCTGTCATTGTTGTGGGCGCATAGTCGAGCGGGTTGCGGCTGAGCGCAATGGCCAGGTGCGAGCGCCTGGTTTCGTCGAACTGGCGCACCATGATGGTTCCGGTGCGCGCCGAGGAGCGCCAGTGCACGTTGCGCAGGTCGTCGCCCGGCACATACTCGCGCAGGGCGTGAAACGACACGTCGTCATTGCTGAGGTCGCTCGTTGGCAGGCCCTCAAGGTCGCGCAGAAACCCGGAGCTGGAGCCGTCGAGGTGCACCGTGCGCGGATGCACGAAGAGATCCTCGGCCGGAGTCCACCCGATGACCCGGCGAAACAGGCCGAGCGCGTCGCCGCGCACCGAGCGCACCGGCCCTACCGCCAGCACCGTACGGCGTTGAGTGGGAATCGTAAAGAGATCGTCGTGCTCGGCGCCGGGAGCGAGCCGCGGCAGGTGGAACGTGGCGAGTCCGGCGCCGACGGGCAGCTCGATGCGCGCCGGCAGCATGGTGCGGGTGGACGGGTTGGCCACGATCACACTGCCAACCGCACGCTCGCCGACCACCACGTGGGTATTGGCGAGCCCCAGGGTGATCGCGTAAGCGCTGCGCCCGAGCAGGAACGGCGCCGCCAGCACGAGCAGCACGACGCCCACGAGCGCGAGCGCCGTGAATTCCTGCCAGCCGAATCGTTCGCCGAGCAGCCAAGCCAGAACGGATGCCCCGAGCACGGCCCAGCCGAACCCGGTCACAACCGCGAGCATGCGTCTCAGACGTTGCCACAGCGGTTTCAAGACCGGCCAGACCGCGCCCCGCCAGACCATGCGAAGCGGATGCAGCCGGTCCAGTGTCTGCTGACCCGCCGCCGCGCTCATGCCGCCGGCTGTCTGGATTGTGGCGCGGCCACGTCGGCGAGAACTCGGCCGATGATTTTTTCCGCGGTCATGCCCGAGAACTCCGCCTCCGGGTCAAGCACGATCCGGTGGGTCCAGACCGCCGCTGCGAGGTCTTTCACGTCGTCGGGCAGCACGAAGTTGCGGCCCTGGGCGGCCGCCCAGACCTTCGCCGCTCGAATCATCGAGAGCGCCCCGCGCACCGACACACCGACCCGGGTCTCAGCGGCGAGCCGGGTCTCCTGGGTGAGCTCGGCGACGTACCGCAAAATGGCCGCGTCGGTGTGCACGCTCGACGCGAGGTCGGCCATGTCGGCCACCGCGCTAGTGGTGATCATCGCGGTGAGACCGGCGGCCGGATTGCGGTTGGCCGCGCCGGCCAGAATCAGCTCGGTCGACGCGAGATCGGGGTAACCGATCGACGTCTTGATGAGAAACCGGTCCAGCTGGGCTTCTGGCAGCCGGTAGGTGCCGGCCTGCTCGATCGGGTTCTGCGTGGCAATCACCATGAAGGGTCGGCCCACCTCGTGGCCGATACCGTCGACCGTGATGCGGCTCTCCTCCATCACCTCGAGCAGTGCTGATTGGGTTTTCGGGCTGGCCCGGTTGATCTCGTCGGCGAGCACGATCGACGCAAAGATGGGGCCACGGTGAAACTCAAACTTATGACTCTGCTGGTCGTAGATGGTGACGCCGGTCACGTCGCTCGGCAACAGGTCTGGCGTGAACTGGATTCGATTGTTCGTGCCCTGCACCGTCGCCGCGAGCGCCTTGGCCAGGGAGGTCTTACCGGTCCCGGGGGCATCTTCGAGCAGCACGTGACCCTCGGCGAGCATCGCCGTGAGGACGAGACGAATCACCTGGCTCTTGCCGAGCACGGCGAGGCCCACATTGTCGACGAGGCGTCCGAACGTGCCGGCAAACCAGGTTGCTTGTTCTGATGTCATGGTCATTGTTTGCTCTCCAGTTTCAGCATTTGGGCATTCCCGCAGGGATGGTGGTGTCCTGTCCGGCCTTGAGCGTGTAGCGGGAGACGTAGAAGGTGTTGGTCATTCGAAGCCACACGTAGTCACCCTTAACCTGAAGGCTCGAAACGTCCGTCCAGCACGTGACGGTCTGGTCACTATTTGCCTCCAGCCAATAGCCCGGAGCGTTACAGTTTGTGCCATCGAATCTCGCATTCGTCAAATTGTCTTGTGCACACGATCTGGCGTTGTCGACCGTGACGGTCCACGTAGTTGGCGGTGCCGCCCCGGAGGTGGCGGAGGCGGACTTGGTGCTGGTCTGACCGGCCGCGTCTGTGGCACGCACGTTAATCGAGTGCGTCTGGCTGTAAGAACCGACGTTTCGGTTTCCGCTGCTGACCCCAACGTTTTCCCAGCCACCACCGTCGATCGAGATCTCCAGCAAAGTGATGTCCCGACCATTACGGCCGGGGGCGCTCCACTGCACGTTGACCTGAGCGCCGCCACCGGTGGCACCGGCTCCCGGTTGGTTCGGTGCGCCGAACGGAGCGACGGAGTTGGACGACGTGCTGCCGGCTCCGTCGTAGCGCTGGCCGTCTAGCTGGGTGACGGCCCGTACGGCAATCGTGTAGCTGCCGTTGTTGTTGACCTGGCCATTGCCAATTGTTCCAGAACCGTTTCCGCCGGTGGCAGCCCAGTCCGTGCGCCACCCCGTCCCGCTGACGTTGTACTCGTAGCTCAGCTCGCTGGACGTTGCGCCGTTTCCCGCTGCCGGGTTGTACGTCACCGTGACCGTATTGTCGCCCTCGGTCGCCACCACGTTTGTCGGAGCCCCCGGCGCAACGAATGCGCGGCGCGCGGCCGATGCCGCACTTGACGCGGAGTCTCCGGCCTTATTGCTGGCCACCACCGTAAACGTGTAGTCGTTGGTCGAGGTATCGACGACGACGGCCTGTGAGGTTGTGCCGCCGGATACCGGAATCGTGCGTGACGTTCCACCGCTCTGCACCGTCAGCACGTAGCCCGCGATGGCGTCACCGTTGTTGACGGGAGCGGTCCAGGACACCTGCATCTGGGCCTGCGAGCCGACAGGATCGAGGCGGGTCGTGGTCGGCGCTGCCGGAGCGTCGGGAACGCCGGCCGGTACCATCGCGCTCGAGAACGAGCTCCAGTCGCTCGGCTCCGGGGCGCGGTTGGCCGCCTGCACTCGCACCGTATAGGCGACCCCGTTCTCCAGGCCATCCCAGGTGAGCGAATTGCCCGTCGCGGTGCGCTGTAGGCCGCCAAACTGTGGCAGCGGTGAAATTTCAAGCAGGTACGACGACACCGCACTGCCCGTGCTGGTGGGCGTGACCCAGCTCACGTCGAGGGCGCCATCGCTAAAGGCCAGGGTGGGCGGCTGCGGAACGTCGGGACGGGCATCCGGGCGGGCCACAGCCGACGCCCCGGAGGGGTCGGACTCGCCGACCGTGTTCGTGGCCGTCACCGTGAAGCTGTACTCGGTGTCGTTGGTGAGGTTCGTGAGGGTGCAGGTTGTCGACGCGCACTCCTGGGAAAAGCCGGATGCCGACACGGTATAACCGGTGATTTCGGCGCCGTTATTGCTCGGCGGCGTCCACGACAGCACGACCGTGCGGTCCTGAATCGAGGTGACGCTCGGCGTTGACGGTGCGTCGGGCCGGCCCTGCACGGTCAGGCGAATGCGGCCCTCGACCTCACGCTCGGTGTCGTTCGTCGCGTCGGCCACCCGATACCGCACCACCATCGTGCCGATGAAATCACCCGACGGGGTCACCTCCACCTCACTTCCCACAACGGATGCCGACCCCGCGCCGGTCTCCACGCTCGCCGATACCACCCGCAGTGGTTCCTCCGGGAACGGATTCGTATCGTTGTCGAGCACCGACACCGTCACGCTCTCGCCCTGATCGGCCTCCGGTACCGCGTCATCGGTCGTCGTGGCCAGGGGCCGAGTCGAGGCGATGACGCTCAACTGCAGGGTCGCCGAGACGGGGGCGGTCGTGCCGTCGTCGATGAGTAACGCCAGCGCACCGGACTGGCCCTTGGCCGTGCCGGATGGCGCGCTCGCCGACAGGGTCTGGCCCTTGATTATGGCTTCGAAGCCGGCGGGCACCGCCCCGTCGATGCGAAAAACGAGCTTCTCGAGGTCGCCCGGGTCGGCATCCATTGCCATGGCAGCCAGGTCGACGGTGACCGCGTCTTCACCGGGCGCGACCTCGACGGTGCCGCCGACAAAGGTGGGCTGCTGGTTGTCGGGCGCGAGCACGGTGATCGGGATCGCCAGGGTCGCCGTGTGACCGGCCGGGTCGTCAGGACCGGTGCCGTCGGTCACCTCGAAGCTCAGTGCCTCCGGGCCGAAATAGTCGGCCGACGAGGTATACACGAGGGTGGTTTCGTTCTGAATAAGTGAATCGCCGTTGCCGTGCGTCGCCGAGACCTTGTCAGCCACGGTGATGCGGGGGCTCTTTCCAGCGGCCACCGTCACGAAATCGTCGAGGGCCAGGCTCACCGTCTCACCGCTTTTCACCTCGATGGCCGGTACCCCGGTTGTGAGCGTGGGGCGCTGGTCTTCGAGTCCGGGTACGAGCACGAACGCACTGGCCTGTAGATCGTCAGGGTCGGTGACCGTGTAGCGAACGATTTGGGCGGTCGCAGTGAGAGCCACCCGCACCGAGCCGTCGCTCGTGACCGTCGCTGCGGGGTTGTCGGTCGTGACGCGCAGGTTCATGGCCGATCCGTCTGGATCTTCGTCGTTGGTGAGCACGGGCACGTCGACGCTGGTCTGGTCGGCAACGTCGGCAGCGGCCACACGATCGTCGCGGGCGATGGGGGTCAGGAGCGGGGCATCCGCTGTGATACTCAGCTGCAGGGTGCCGATCGCGGTCGCACCCCACGGGTCGGCGACGGTGTACGCAATGCTGTACTCGCCCGGCTGGGTGGGCGTCTGCAGCACGATCCGTTCGCCGTTCACCGTGGCGGTCAGGCCGCCGGGCACGGTCAGGCCGTCGGCGACCAGGGTGAGCGCGTCTCCGTCGGGATCGGTGTCATTGACGAGCACGGGAACGGCCAGCTGGCGGTCGGGGCGGGCACTGACGGCGTCTTTCACGGCGTAGGGTTTTTGGTTGGTGGAGCCAGGACGGGCGATGCCGACGAGAATGCTGGCCTGAGCTTCAGCCCCGAGTCGGTCACGCACCACGTAGCTGAACGAGTCGGTACCGACAGAGTCGGCGAAGGCTTCGTAGCCTAGCCAGGAGTCGCCGACCTCCACGATGCGGCCCTTGGTGGGTGCGCTGCCCTGCCCCACGAGGTGCACGGAGTCGCCGTCCGGGTCGATCTGGCCTAGCGGAATGGGAATGCGCACGGTGTTGCCCGAGAGCACCCGGGCGGTGAGGTCCTGCGGGCGCGGCGGGGAGTTCGTCGCGGCATCGAGGGCGAGAATCTGAATGGTGACGTAGCCGGAGTCCTTCTGACCGAGACTGTCGACGACCTCGTAGGTGGCGTAGACCGTCTTCGCGGTCGGTCCCGCTTGAAATCGCAGCATGTTTTCCGACACGAAAAGTTCGCCGTCGGCCGCGTCCACGAGCGGTTCGACGAGGGCGGGCGCGAGCGTCATCGTGTCGCCGTTGGGGTGAGAATCATTGGCCAAGACCGGGATTGACACGATGTCGCCGGCGCGCACGGTCACGGTGTCGTCCACCGCGACCGGCGGCAGCAGCTTCGCCGGCGCGGGCACTGGAACGACCAAAACCTCGCCCTCGGCGCTCAGCGACCCGTTCGAGACGGTGTATCCGATCGTGACGGGTGCATTCAGGCCGCTCTGATCGATCACGTGTAATACCTGGTGTTCCAGCACCGCCACCGTGATGCCAAGGTTGTCGGGAATGGTCAGCGACTGCACCACGAGAATTCCACCGGCCGGGTCGGTGTCGTTGGCGAGTACGTCAACGAGCACATCGCGCCCGACCGGCAACAGGGCAACGTCGCGAACCGCGACGGGCGGAAGGTCGCTTGCCGCTGCATCCGTCACGTCGATGCGCACGAGGCCGAGCACAGTGTTCGGGCCGTCGGTGGCCAGGTACTGCAGGTAATAGGTGCGCGGCTCGGCGGCGCTGAAGGTGAAGGTTCCGGTGGCAAAGTCGGGCACGATGGTGGCGCCGGGCACCTCGTCGATCTTGGCCAGCCGCAGGGGAACCCCGCCGGGGCTCGCATCGTTCAGCAGCGGCGACACGGTCACGGTCTGACCGACGGTCGTCGACACATGATCGGGGTTGGTGACCGGTGTGGTGCTGCCGGACGCCCGCACGTCGACCCGCACACTGCCCTCGGCCGGGTCGACCCCGTCAGACACGACGAGCGCAACGTCTTTGCGGCCGAGGTGCTGGCCGACCGCAGCGTAGCTGAGCACGCCATCAGCGGTGAACTGCACGGCATCGTCGTCCGCGGGCGTAGCGGCCTGGAGGAACAGGTCGTCACCGTCGGGGTCGATCCAGTCGGGCCGCACGTTGTGAGTGATCGAGGCGCCCTGCTCCACCACGAAGCTGCTGGTGCGTTTCTGTACCGGGGGACTGTTCGTGCCGACCTCGCTCACCGTGAGAGTGACCGTCGCCTCGGCTGTTCCGCCGCGCCCGTCGCTCACGGTGTAGCGAAAACTCGTGGTCGCGGTGGCATCGTCGGCCACGGCAATCTGCAATGCTGTACCACCGAAGATGGGCTGCACACTGCCGAGGGACGGGGCGTCGCCGACGATGGTCGCCGTGAGAATATCGCCGTCGGCATCCGTGTCGTTATCGAGCACCGGCAAGATGACGCTGCGGCCAGCCCGCACGCCAAAGCTGTCATCGACGGCGACCGGTTCGGTGTTCTCCTCGGTGCGTTGCGGAAGCACGTTCTCGACCGACTCGGTGACCGCGTCCTGGTCGTCCTCCTCGTCGCTCTCGTCGGGCGGGGGCGTGATGTCGTTCCAATTGTCGATCACGACCATGTCCTGGTCGACCAGCCAGACCAGGCCGGTGGTGAGGTCGTTGAGCACCACCACGTTGCGGTTGACCCGAAAGGTGAGGGGTGTGGCCGTGTCGATTTCGAGGTCGCGGGCTACGTCGTCGATGCTGCCTGGGCAGTCCCGCAGGTAGCGCGCGCTCGTTGACCAGGCCGCATAGGCGCATCCGTTGAGAAAGACCGGGGCGATGGGACTGCCCGCGCCGCCCGTCTCAATGCGGGTCGCTTCGCCTCCGTCGAGGGGCTGGATCAGTAGGGAATCGGGGGTGGCTACGAGCACGGCGGTGGTCGCGGTGCCGGTGCTGCTCTGCTGCAGGGCAGCACCGGCGGCGGTCTTGACCGTGCGGTCTTCCGGCAGGAACAGCGTTCCCGAGGTGCTCTCGAGCACGACGGATGCGTCCCCTACCGCTGCGATCGAAAGCTCCGGCTGGTCACCCAAATCGTTGAGAGCGGGCAGCTCGGTGAGGGTGGGGGCCTCGAAACCCATCGGACCGGTGCTGCGCGCCACGGTGACGAGTTGCCGGTCCGCGGCGGAAACGGCGTGCACCGTGCCGGTGGACCCGACGGTCACGGCGGCGCCGGCCCCGAGTTCGATAGCCGGGTCCGTGCTTTCGACGCTGAAAGACTCGAGCTCTGCCACGGTGAGGGCGAACAGGGCGCCGGTCGACCGGCCCAATATGGCGACAGTGTCGGCTCCGAGGGTGACCGCGGCATCCGGTGGCAGAGCAATATCGGCACCGAAGACCTTATTGGCCGGGTCGATCACGTTCAGCGTCGCGTTGGCCCGATCATGGGTGAGCACGATGTTGCCGGACTGCAGTATCTCGAAGTCGTTGGCTTTGGCGCGCAGCCCGGCATCGAGAACCTGGGCCTGGTAGTTGAGATGACCAACGAGCAGAGCGGTGGGTTTGGTGACCCAGACGCCGCCATCGTTCAGCTGCACATCGGCGGTAGTGATGCCCGGGTAGAGGACAGCTAACAGCGACAGGGCCACCGTCGCGGACGTGACAATGCCCATGCTCATGAGCGAGCGATGGTGGCGCGCAATGCGTCGAAACATCCCCGGACCTCCCCGTTACGATCGCAACCCTACTGGGGGCAATACTGCGGCAAACACGGGGAACGGGCGATGGGGAGAATTCCCCAAGAGGGGTCAACGGCTGGACTCGCTGGTCCGTCGGAACACCTGTCAGAGCGACGTTGGTACCGCAAGGCGGCACTCCGCGGGGTTTTTCTCGGTTCAATCGCGGCCCCATTCGATCCGAGAATCGTGAAGATTTACCGCGCATCCAGTGCGAACCCCCATAACTGGGGTGTGACAAAGTCGCACTCTTCAAAATCGGGCGAATCTGAGCGCTAGTGCCCGCCGCCGAGGTTTCCGGCGAGGCGGCTGTGCAGCTCGTGGCTCGCTTCGTTTAGGCCCTCGATGACGACGTACTTGTCGTGCCGCTGATATTTGTAGCTGATGGCGTCGAGGGTGGCGACGGTCGATGCGTCCCAGATGTGCGAGGCCGAGAGGTCGATGACGA
>NZ_PJJO01000056.1 GCF_002929535.1 Cryobacterium sp. Y11 | reverse complement strand
CCGGATTCGCCGGCGGGGCTTTTTCAGATCCAGGCATCGTCACCGACGATGACGCCGCCATCGTCAAATAACGCGACGGACAACAACTTTGCCGGTCGGTGGTGGCGTTCTGTGATCGCTTGGGGCTAGTGCTGCTGTTCGTTAGTTCGTCGGGGGTCTTCTTTTGGACCCGCGTGGAGGCTGCTGGCAATGTTGAAGGCGTCTTCGGGGGCTTGTGTAGTGGTGCGGTCTGGGAAGTAGGCGTCGTCATGACTGGCGCGGTATGGAGCGAACGCCGGCGCGTGTGATTCGGACGTCGGTTCTCTCCCCGCGGTGAACCAAGCGGTTTACACCACTACCCTCTTGAGCGCGCCCGAGCAGGCCCCGGGATCTTGGCGTCCTGTACGAACGGTGAGGTCCAGGACCGTACGGCACTGTGCGCGCTCGCACGGGCCTGGACCTCAGCTTTGGCCGGACGCTGGCAGCTAGTGCAGCACTCCGCAGGCGACCGGGTCGGTTACCTCGGCGGGGAGGGTGGGGTCAAGCTCGCTCGCACCCTCGGGATCGCTGAGGTTGTACGTTCCGTTGCCGTCGTAGTCGTTTCCATGGATCACGACGACGCCTTCACCGTCGCGGATGGCCTCGGCGATGTCCGCAGCGGTGCCGGCGCCTCCTTGGTAGCCGGTTCCGGCCACGTCCGTGAAGCCGATGTTGGTCCGGAGGTACTTATAGGTACCGTTCTCTGAGACGGGGAACCGGGTAACGGCCAGGGCACTGGCCGGTGTGGTGTCTCCGCTGGTGGTCAGGGACACCACAATGGGGCCGTAGGCCGGAGTGCCTTCGACGGTGTTCAGCCGCCCGTCACCGTTGCTGTCGTTCATCGCCAGCGTGGGGCACTCGTTCATGGCATCCTCTCCGAAGTGGATGTGCTGGGCGTGCGGAGCATCGGGCGTCAAACCCCGCGCGCGGATTCCGATCGCCCTGATCGTCTCGCCGCGAACGACGGCGATGGCCTTACCCGACGCTCCGGAGTCGTTGAGCTCCGTGAGGTGGGCGGTCAGCACCACGTTACCGCGCACCGATGTCGGGACATGCGCGGACGCCGGCGCAGCGCCCAACGACACGGCGATCAGCGCGGCTGCACTCGCGCCGAGCACCAGTTTGCTGTTCTTCTTCACGATTGACTCCTATGTGTCCTCGCCCATCGGGACGATCCCGACGATTAATGCGACAGCGTTGATACGTAGCCCTCAGCCAAATGCATTGGCCTCGCACGCACGCCTGCGGCGCAGAGTATCCGCAAATTGAGCTTCCTGATAGTGGTGGTTGCCGACTTTTTCCGCTGGTTGCACATGCCCTTTGCCGCTCCTCGTTGCACGGGGTCTTGCCCCACCCTGTTCCGTGTCGGCCCGCGGTATCTCTGTGTGACGTCGCCATTTATCCGGACTTCGTCACTCGAATGCTCAGCGTTATCTCAGGGCGCGCGAGGTCGCTCGGAACATTCCGAGATCGCGCGCGACTTGCGCTGCTGTCTCTCCACCTTCTATGAGTCGGCGGGCATTGCGGATTCGGCTGTCAACGATGAGCTGCGGCCTCCCACCGCGATCCTTGCCGGCATTGCGGCGCTTCGTGATGGAGTCGATCACACGTTCTCGTTTGATTTCGTGTTCCATCTGTCCGAGTGCCGCCATGATCGTGAACAGCATGAACCCTATTGGTGTCGCTGTGTCGACGTCGCCGCCGCCTAGGTTGAGTACGCGGAGGCCAGATCCGCGGCCGTAGAGTTCCTCGACGAACGCGAGCATGTTCTGTGTCGATCGGCCCAGCCGGTCCAGGGTCGTGATAACGAGGGTGTAGCCGTTTTGGAGTGCGTCGAGCGCACGGTCGAACTGGGGCCGTGACGCTCGAACACCGGAGATGCCGTGGTCGACGTAGAGGTCGTCACGCCGGACGCCAGCGGCGAGGATGTCGATCTGTTGCCGGTCGGTGGACTGCTGTCACGTGGACACTCGCGCATAGCCGATCAGTTTCGTCATTTCTGCTCCCAGGGCGTCTCATAACCAATGGCGAGCATCACAGTTCAAGCATGCGGCTATGCGACGTAGTTATGAGAATCGGCGCATCGCAAGATTCCGACGATTCTGAGGAAGCTCAGGTCGCGGCGGTGAGACGTCTTATATCGCTAGGGTTTCGAGACAGCCGTTTCGTGGAATGGCGGAGTTTTCCAGGGCAGGGCAGTTGTCGCGACCGCAGTTGATGCCACGGTCGCGTTTACGCCGGCACGACAGTGTGCTTATGGGCCGAGAAATATTTCCGTCGTGAGGGGGGTGTTCGATTAACTGGCTGCGGCCGGTGGCCACTATGCGATCGCGGACATCGCAGGATCGAATAGGCCGCTTTTTGGCCTCCGGGCGAGGCACATCAAGGGCGACTTCTTGGCAGGTTCCTCTGACGAGTCAGACTACGGTGCTGACCAACGGGTGATAGCGGCAGCTAGCATAATTCTGCCGCATCACCGTGGGTCAGCATCCGCAGCCTGACAGGTGTTGTTCGTATCGGGCTAGATGAAGCTGTGTCGCGCGAGGCAGTCGAGGTAGTAGACGAAGGCTTCGTCGTTTACGTCGCCAGTTTTCATCGAGTAGTAATTTTGGTCAGTTTCTGTTCCAGTCTCTCTGTATCCGGTCAGCGCGGTCATGTACGTCGTTAGGTGGTCAGACATCCCATAAACCTTGGCACCAGTGACGAGGCCGTCTTCTTGCTCGAGCACGATGGAGGTGCGTTGGCCCACCAAATGTTGAGTGTTTAGAAGGTTGTATGCCAGCCAAGACGCGTCTCCAAGAGGCGCCGTTCCAAGATCGTCAGTGTCACTGCCCGAAGTTTCTTGAAGGAAGAGTCCCCGCCAGCTTTCATCGTACGTATCAGGACCAACATCTTTCATTTCCTTCTCTTCTGCGCTGTACAGGCGGGATAGGACGTCCGGATGAGTGATCGTGTAGAGCGAGTAGATCAAGTCCTCGCGGACTTCTCCATCGTTCGAATAGTCAGTGCGTGTAATGGCCTCGAGCGGGATTTCATATGCACAAAAACCCTGTTTCAAGTGTTCTTCAACGGCGTCCGTTGTCCATCGCTGAGGATTGGTCTTCTTCCACCGTGCCAGGAGGTCTGAACGGTCGTCAGCTTCGTGATTGTCCATCAATTGGGTAGTCCGAAAAAGGCGTGCATTGCGGGGGTGCGGTTGCTCGGGTGGAAGTGTGCGAATTTTCCGCGACCGCCCGAATCGCGCTCAGGTCCGACTACGGCCAGGCCGTTTTTGATTCCTTTCGCAACTGCGAGCGCGCCGGCCTCGCTGCGAGACCACGTGTCTTTCCCCCCGCGGCCCCATGTGATGGCCGCGGAAAGCGACATACCATTTGCAAGCACGAGTTTGCCGTTTAGAATCATTGCGCGGAAATGTTGGTAGCTTGATCCCTTTTTATTGAGGGCATCGATTGCGTTAGTGGCTGCGATCCACGTAACACCAGCGACGATGACAACTGCAGATGCCACCAGGAGTGTTTTCAAGATCTCTAGAGCGATAGGTATTCCCAGAACCAGTACTGGCACGAAGGCGGCATAGCCCACGTCATCGGCATATGATTCTGTCTCACCAGTGGCCAGGTCTGTCATGGTGAACGAGGTGGCTTCGTCGTTCAACTCTTGTATCTGGATGGAGTAGTTGGCGTTGTAGTCGGTGTCGATGCTCCCTAGAGAAAAAAGAGCGCTACTGTCCTCAAACGACAACGTTGTCAGCGCCGTGACAGGTTCGCCAGATCCCAAATCCGATGTCGTCTCGACTGAGATTTTAGTGAGCGAGGCGTCCACGTCTTCCAGTGTCAATCCTGCGTCGTTGAAAGCGGATTCAAGCTTTTCCTCGTCAACCATCCCGCTGCCTGAAGCTTCTACCGGGGCAGAGCTGGTCTCTGCGAACGCGGGCGAGTAAGCGAATCCAGAGAGCAGCAGCGCCGCTACGACTCCGATGGCGATCTTTTTCATTGATTGTCTTCCTTTGATTGGTGAGCGATCAGTGCGGACAGGGTGGAATCGGGTTTAGCTACGCCGAGCAAGCTTTTCAAGATTTGATTCGAGGTCATTGCTGCAGCCGCTGACGTCCCGGTGACAAGCTGCCGGGCCCCCGTGCGGTCGACCGCGGGAATGTCTTCACCGGGTGCGAAGTAATTCACATGGTCAATAGCCGAGAAGCTTGATGGATGGCCCGCGGCATCTAATGAGCCGACGGAAATAACTCCCGGGTATCGGGCGGGGTAGCCCGCCCCCATCCCTTGGTTGTTTCCAGCAGCCGCGACCACCACGATTCCCGATTCAACGGCGCGTTTCACCGAGTCACGTAAGGCCCGGGTGTCCGTCCCGATCGCGATGCTGACGTTAATGACGTCCACCTGGTCCCGGATAGCTTGCTCTATAGCGTCCGCAACGTCCTCCGCCGACGCGGTTCCTGCAGTGAAGACGGAGTAACTAATCCAAGTGACTCGATGGGCCCACGCAGGACAGCTATCCTCATCGATTCCTGCTGCGATCGATGCGACTAAAGTGCCGTGCCCTTGGTCGTCGGCGTCAGTATCGAAAACATGAAAACAGCTAAAGTCGACGTTTTCATCGTTGAGGCCGCTATCGACGAGAGCGATCGCGACCGTGTCTCGAACCGCCGGCGTGATCGATGCCGATGAGCAACCTATCAACAGAAGGGCTGTGACGACAATGATTGACGTCGAAAGGAACGCGGGGCGTCTGCGGGGACCCCCTCGGAGAGAGGTCAAAACATGCGTTGCGTTGACTTCACGCGCGGAACAATTACCCCGGGCAGCGGTTCATTAAATGGCTGGTCTCGCAGGCGATACGATCCACCCGCCCATTTTCGAAACATCATTTTCCCCCCGATGCTCACGAACCAGATGTCGTGTGAAACTCAGATTGGCGGAGATAACTCGCGGCGTCAACTCCATCCGGAAATAGTCAACGGAATTTTCATGTGGGCGACGATTAAGCGGCTATTTGAGTTCCGTCCTCGCCCAGCATGGGCATCTCTCTTTTTTCGATGTCGGTGAGTACTGAGTATTTGAGGACTTGAGCACCCACTCAATCGTGCGGTTCAGCACCTACCGGTATCAGTCCCTCGACCGTGCGCGACAGTCTGTCATTTACAGCCATGCCGACTTCTACAGATCCGACCATCTCGTCATTCAGTGGGCGAAACCCTGACGCCCGACGAGCGGGTCCAACTACTCCAAATCGTCAAAGGGACGGGGACGAGCAGCTCCGACTGAGAAGGTTCCACTGCGCGCTTGTGGGCACGCCGAGGGGCGCCGTCCCTTGGTTCGTCAGCTCGCGGAGGATCTCGATGTCGCTCCTGGCACCGTCGCTAAGGCGTACAAAGTGCTTGAATCCGAGGGCTACCTCACTGCCCGCACTGGCGGAGTAACCCGGGTCAGCCGGAGCACAACGACGTCGCTCCCAGTGCTGGAAGCCCCTCGCCAACTTGCCAAGACCAGCACCCGTGCAGGCACTAGCCTGGACGGCACCATCCGCATCCTCCGTGCGATCTCGCACGAAGAATACTCCGAACCGGGACTGACCTGATGCGCTCTCAAGGCTGCCCGCACCCATGGAGATCCCCTCTACTCTCGAGTCTTCCACACATAGAAATGCCTGTTCCAGGTCGACCAGGCTGCCCCAGTTCTCACGACTGTGGTGTCTCATAACTGACCTGTTTCGTATCGCACGAGATACAAGACCCTGACTGCCCTTTGACGCAACGCAGAGAACCGGGTCGATGCGCCAAACAGCGATCACAGAACGCCGCCACTAAGCGCTAACACTCAATCAATTCCCAGATTAATCTCGACACATCCTTGACATTCATTCTTGTGGGCGTGACCCTGCTGGCGATTGGTTAGGGCTATGCCGGGTGCGTAGAGGCGATAGATTCCATTCGGAAGGACAATCCGAACGATGGAACGCACGAGTTGCCTCCCACGCGTGTCTCACTCTCATGCCTGATGTCGGTGCTATTTCGGAGGTGATTAGCATCGCTGGTCGCCGCGCTGCTTCATGTTGCGCCTTGACCAGTCCGCTTTTGCGGAGTCGGCCCAAATCCGGCAGGCTCAGCCTTGGCACTTGAATGTCAAGTTGTTGTCGAGGGGGACAAATGCGCATTGTGGGTATTGAGCTAGAGGGTTTTCGCGGATATCTGACATCGAGTTACGTGTCGATCGATACGTTGACTGTGTTTGCCGGCAAGAATGACGCTGGAAAGAGCAGCATCCTGGAAGCTATGAGGCTGTTCCTGGACAAGGGAAAGCCGGACGTCTCTGACTATTCGGTTCATGGGCATGGAACGATTCGCATCACGTGCACATTCGCTGACCTTCCCCCTGAGCTGGTCATCGACCAGACTGCGGTGACGACCCTCCAGGATGAGAAACTCCTCGACGCTAACGGCCACTTGGTGATTAGCAAGACCTGGACCAGGGGGCGAGCCAACCCCGAGATTTTGGCGCATGCTCTACACCCGGTCGTCGATGGCGGCCCAACGCTTATCGGCCTGAAGCACGCGCAACTCAAATCCCTCGCCTCGACTCTTGATGTTGTCGCGGAGCTGGAGGATCGACGCGTGAACCTGAACTATAGGCAGGCGATCTGGCGCGCCTGGGAAGCCAAGGGGCTCTCGTCGCTGCAACCGACGATCATCCCGTTGAACTCAGAGGACGGGAAGCACGTTGCCAGCGCTCTGGAGAGTGTCTTTCCCCTGTTCCACCTCTTTCAAGCTGACCGGCTGGGGGCGGAGTCCGATGAGGTTGCCCAAGACCCAGCCAAGCTCATAGTCAAGGCCGTGCTCGATCGCCATACGGCTGAACTCACGAAGCTTACGAGCGATGTTAAGGCTGAGATTTCAGAACTTCTCCTGGAAGTCGTTGGGAAATTGGAGGAATTCGCACCAAATCTTGCGGCCAAGCTGATTCCGGCCAACCTAGACCCCGTATGGCAGAAGGCATTCTCGTCCCTACAATTTGTCGACGAGAACGATGTTCCCCTTGCGAAGCGTGGCAGCGGGACACGCAGACTGGTTCTCTTGAGCTTCTTTCGGGCGGAAGTTGAGCGAGGATATGAAGAAACGGATGAGTGGCGACGGGGCGTCATCATCGCAGTGGAGGAGCCCGAGACGGCTCTCCACCCGGATCTTCAGCGCGAAACTGTTTCCGCTCTAATTGAAGTTGCGGGGCTCGCAAACAGGCAGGTTTTGATGACGACGCACAGCTCGAACTTGGTGAGGAACATACCGATCGCAGCCGTGCGTTTCGTCGAGGAGCAGCAGGGGAAGCGCGTGTGGAGTTCCAGTGACACATCCAGCGAGCGGTTCGTTCTCCAGCAATTGAACAAGGCGATGGGGACTTTCGCGGATCACAATGTGCGTTGCTTCTTCATCGTTGAGGGCAAGAACGATATCGGCGGTCTACTGGCACTGAGCGATGCGCTACAAGCCGCCCGTCCCACTGAATATCCAGATCTTCGCCAAATGGAAACTGACGGTGAGCTTTGCTTCATACCTATCGGCGGCTGCGGCGCCGCTGCTCTTTGGGAGAGCCGCCTGTCGCCGTTTAGTAGGCCTGAGGTTCACCTTCTTGATTCCGATCGCTTGGTTGAAGGGTCGGCTCTGAAACCCGAGATATCCAAGTACCTAGCGCGCTACAACACCGACGATCACCTGTCGTCACACATGTTTGTTCTGACCCGGCGAGAGATGGAAAACTACCTCACTATTGAGGCGATCGAAGATGCTTTCAAGGGTGCAAACCCAATGTTCCCGAAACTATTCCGGGAAGCTGTCGAAGGCCACGACTGGGGATATGTCGACGTGCCGGAGACCGTCGCAAGAGTGCTTCACTCTCTCAATTCGGAGGTCGAATGGTCACTCGCTTCTGACAAGAAGCGCAGCGAGAAGGAGTCTGACGTGAAGAGGAAACTAGTCCCATGTTTCGGGCACCCGTCTGTGGCGGAGGCTCTTTTGGCCCTCGGTGCCGAGCGAGATCTTCTTTTGGCCGTTGCGACGGTGGCGGATGTGGCAGCGTGAATCCGGGGGCTTCGGCCACTACCCGCAACCAACAACTCCTTCTTGTAGCCAATGGATTCTTTGGAGCTCTTGCAGCGGAGGGCGTTGTCGAGTTCAACCCATCGATCATGGACTTTGAATTTGCGTTCGGGAAAGCCTGGCGAGCCTGGCGTTGCGCGAGCGTCTCGGAATTCCCGACGTTCGCACTGGGGAAGAATCGGTTTCGCGACGTTTTGTTCCGCGTCAGTCGATCCAGTTCTCCTTTTGCCACCTATCGTGACGGTATCGAAATGACGCCGAGTGGGCTCACGCCCCGCGAATACCTCGCAATCTGGGCGCCTGAAGTTACACCAGAAGACTGGATCGCGTTGGCCCAGCTGTATCTGTCAGGACGAGAAAGCAACAGGTGAATCTCAGCTTGATTTTGGGGCTGAGAGATGCTTTCGCCGTGAGGGAGAGCTCGGCCGACCAGGCAGGTTCGACCCAACTGTGAGGAAATCAAGAACTTGACATAATCCACACTATCGGCTAGTCGATTCAATCTCTCGGCTGTTGGACGAGCTATCCAAAGTGTAGATAGTGGCCCATTGCTAGCGCCGTGGCGCCGGTCAGGCGCAGGTCGACACCCCTGTCGATGGTCTCTCCGATGCGATTTATACCATGCATCTCACGCTGTATATGTACCCGCGACGCCCCTGACAGACCCCTTGGGTCAATCTGCGGGCGTGGCAACATTTTGGCAACGTTTGAACGAGATTGCTCCGTTTTCTAACATGGCCAAGTGATTGAAGAACCGCGTAATCATGCGAGTCTGAGGCTGGAGCCGCCGTTTGATTGGGGGTGCTTTAGGTTTCAAATCCCACCGGTACGTTCCTGTGGTGCGTGGGATCATCGATGATGCTGTTTATGGGCCTTATGGCTCATAACCATGTGTCTCGCGATTGACTTTCGTCGCCGTGAATTCGAGTGATCGATGGCGGCGACGGAACTTCGACTATGGGTCATCAGCAGTGACCGGGATGGACGGCAGAGCGTTCATTTCTGAAACCCCGCATAAACCCCGCATAAACCCCGCAGATTGGAATCCGTAGGGGCCTTAGAGTGTGATCACTTACCCAGCGTTTAACTGATATCCATGACTGTATGAGACCTCCGTGGCCCCGCTGAGGCTGGTTCACGATAATCGTGGTTTTGCGGGTAATAAACCGGCAACTACTGATCGGGATGGCGGGTGGACGCACGTATGTAAGCCTGCGCGATTCGCGCCGCCCAGTTCAGATGACCCTTGGCCCTGGGATGGTACGCGTGCACGACGAGGGAAGACTTGACGCACACACTTATATTCAACGTTTATTGCCACGAGACCCGCCGAGATGGGCCGAGGTGTTGAGATAATGGTGACGACATCTCACCCAAGAAGGTCCTGATCAGATCGAGAGAAGTCGAGATCAACCGAGGTATTAGTCCGCACTTCGTCTGGCCAAGAAAGCGCCCGGCGCAAACCGTCGGTCCCGGGTTCAAGTCCCGGCCGCCCTACTGTAAATTTGATCTGATCAGTGTTTTGGCTCTGTAAAGAGCAAGGCTTGAGTTGAAGATTGCCTCACCCTCAGGTCGCCTGCAGCTTACCCGGACGGGTGCACGGCATCGTGGCCCTCTGCAAGGCGGTCGGGCCGTACATTACATGGTGACAATTCCCATATCACTTTAGGCAGTCACAGTCACATAAACTTATTTGACAACGAGGGGAATTTCGGCGCAGAAAACGTGAGTGACTCTCTTGCCTCGGATGCGATCGTATGTCTCCGGCAGGTTCAGATCGACGTTGTCGGGGGGACAGCGGACGAGTGGTCAATGCGGCTGCTGGATGGCCGTCATCAAATGGTGACCGTTCGAGCATCGTCCAGGCCGCCATCGTTGAGCGCGTTGCACCGAGATCTAGCGGCCCATGCGAACGCGCGGCTCCTCATCGTCGTGCAACAGGCGACAGCATCCCTGCGGGCCCAAGCGCAATCGGGGCTTGTGGATCTCGTTGAAGTTGACAGCGGCGCCGTGACAATCGGCAGGCGAGACTGGGCAGACACACCAGCTCCGACTCAGGTCGCTAAACGTCGCTCTCGGCCGGCCTGGGGGCGCTGGGGTGTGATGCGTTCCCTGTGTTTGCTTGATCGCCCAGTCGACCAATCCGAGCTGGCGCTGCAAACGGGAATCGCGCAGTCGGCTGTGTCGCTGGCCCTGCATCGTCTGGATGGGGTTGCCCGAACGACGTTGAGCTGGGTTTCTATGGGCAGGGAGAAGCTTCTCCAGACATGGATTTCCGAGTATCCAGGACCAGGCGGCGTATCGACGCACTGGTACGGCCTCGATGCTCCCTTGGAGCAGGTCCAGGTGGCTGCGACGCTAGCAGCAGATTTGGAGGTGGACTGTCTGTTTTCAGGCGATGCCGCCGCTGACGTTTACGCACCGTGGCGGTTGCCGCAGAAGGCGTAGATGTATGTCGCTGAGATGATCGATTTCACCGTGGTCGGGCTTACTCCAGCACCACCGAGCGAAGCGACGCTGACCGTTGTGATTCCAGCTGATTTCACGATCTGGACGACCGCCCGCATCCTCTCGCTGCCCTCCCAATGCGTTGACCCACTTATCGCCTACTGGGATCTCGCTCATTCAGGGGGGCCCGATGCGAACGAGGCTGCAGACATGATCCTGCGCAAAATTCGATCGGCCTGGGATGCCTGACATCACACTGATCTCGACGTCGAACGCGTCGAACCTGGGCTACCGGGCGCTGGCTGACCTCGCCGCCGCGGCGGGGGACATGGACTACAGAGTCATCGGCGGTCACATGGTCCAGATTCTTCTGCACGTGTATCCACGCCAGCAGCGGCGCTGCGCGGAACCGCAGACGCCGATGCCGGCATCGAGCTTCCCGGCTGGAACCGAAGGACCTTGCGGATCTCGCTTCCCTGCTCGAAGTGGCCTACGCCCACCGCGGTAGCGGAATTCCTTGGGGCCTCGGAGACCCTCATCGTTTTGCACGCGGTGCGCGAATGGACACGGCCCGGGAGCTGTATGCACTGCTCGACAAGATTGAACACGGGCACAACGTCGTTAGTACGTCTGGAGTGAATCCGACCCGACTCGCTGCGCTAATCCGCACCCTGATCGCACAGCCACCCAGACAGCGATAATCGTCTCCGCCCGCAAACGCATCTGGACTGGTGGGCCTACCCGCGTAAAGACTTGACGCACACAGTTTTATTCAACTTTCAACAGACCCTTCAACGCGTCACAGACCAGAAAGAACGTGTCGGTCACACCACGGTTTTTGATGTCGGTCAGCACAGACATCCAGGACTTGGCACTCTCACGCCGGTACCGCCCCTCAACCCGAGAATGTCCTTATCGCCGCCCAGGGTCACGCTGATGGCCGCGTAGATGGGCCGGTCGGTGATCCGACCGCCGTCGCGGATCTTGACCGCGATCGCGTCCATGAAGATGGCTGAGTAGACGCGGGCTCCAACGGGCGCTGCTGCCATTCCAGGACCTCTTCCAGGACCCCGTCGGTGATCTTCGAGATCGTCTCCGGCGAGAGGTCGGTGCCGATCGTACTGACCAGGTGCTGCTGAATATCGCGGATTGTCATCCCGCCGGCATACAGCGAAATGATCATGTCATCGAGGCCGCCGAGGCGGCGTTGCCCCTTCGGCACCAGGCGTGGGATGAAGCTCCCGCTCCGGTCCCGGGGAATGTCCAGATCGAGTTCACCGACCTCAGCGTCGACCATTTTAGGTGTGAAGCCGTTACGAGAATTTGGGTAGAACCGCGCCTCAGGGTCGCCCTTCTCGTAGCCGAGGTGATCGGTCAGCTCGACCTGCAGCCCCCGCTCGAGGGCCGCCTTGATCAGGCCGGGTACGAACCCGCCCTCGCCCGTGAGCTGGATCTCGCCGGCATCGATCTTCGAGAACAACGAATCCAAAGCGCCGCTTTCGCGGAGCTCATCGATCGCTTTCGCCGCCTGCAGCTGAGACGGAGATCGTGGTGCCTTGTTCAACATACTTCGCTTCGTCATCACCATGAGTATCACTCCTTCGAGTAGTCGATCCGCAACCCCTTACACAGACCATCTGACACCCTCGGGGCGGCCAATGATCAGTGTAATTCTCAGCGGCTCGGCTATCCCGATTGACCATGCGGTGTTCACGACCTTGCTCGACAACTCCGTGGCAGGCACATACAAGGGCTATGAGCAGGCGCTTGAGATGGCGAGCATCAAGTACACCGACCTCGTCCGCCTATCGGAGAAGGGTGACATCCCGATCCCCTTGTTCTTCGCACCGTTGCCCCTTGTCCAGGTTCAGGTAGCTGCGAAGACGCAGAAACTTCTCGCCGGCGTCAGTAAGGATACGTTCTCGATTGGGTCCCGCGCGAAGGTGAATCTTCGGGACGTGGAGCTGATCGTCAAGGACCTGATTCGGAAACAGGAACTGCTCAGGAAACACGACCAATCGCTCGCGAGGAATAAAATTGTGGATCTTCTACGCAAACCTGACCCCTCGCCCGATACGGACGCGGCAAGGCTCATGCACGCCCTCGACCTCTCCCACGACAGCATCAGGGCGTGCCGAAAAAGAGAGGACGCGCTCGAGTTGATGATCGAGCGCATTGAAGCCAACCAAGTCCTCGTGTCCCGAAGTGTCCAGCACTACATGCCACAGCGCCTTACGCATGTGAGCTTCAGCGGCATGACGATCAGTGATAGCAAGGTCCCTTTCATCTTCCTCGCCGGAGGCGACCAAAGCGACCAGCAGGAACCTGTCGGCCGAACGGTGTTTACGCTCGCGCTGATGACGGTGCTGATTGCCCGCAGAATCTTTGCGCCGATGACCTGGGACGGGGGCAGCGCGGAGACCGAACTTGGAGACGAATATGACGTTGCCGGCGCGATGCTCATGCCAAAAGAGCGGCTCATGACGATCCGTCCCTCCTCACTCGATGATACGAAGAGGGCTTCCGATGAGTTCAAGGTCACGGCAAGCGCGGTGACTTTACGCGCGATGCGGCTCGGGATCGTTAGCAGGGACATCGCCCGGTCCCACCTAGAAGAGCTGCGAGTCGAATTCCTTGAGCGCCCTAAGGGGGGTCCTCTGGGCCAGATTCTGCCCGAGAACGCTGTGCGAAAGTACGGCGGGCGGGAGCTCTCTAAACGAATGCTGCGTGCCCTGGACTCGACGAGCATCTCACCGGGTGAGTTTTGTCGGGCCGTATGCTTGAACCGGCTCAAGCCGAACCGAATCGACAATCTCAGGAGGGTTGTCGCTTGAAGGGCTTCGGGCAGAGGTACGTGATCGACACGAACGTGCTTGGCCAGCTGAGGAGGCACCGACGGGCGAGCGCCTTCTTCAGGGAGAACGCGGTGATTCCGAGCGAGGTTCTGCGCGAAGCGCAAGGTTTTCCAGACATCGACGCGCTACGGAAGAACCGGCTTCCGACAACGCCTAAGGTCCTCAACTGGCTTGTCACGGTCATGGCAACCATTCCCGCTGCTGACACGAATCTGGTTAATCTCTACGCGAACCTCGGCGGTGCCGACCCCTTCGTCGTTGCGTGCGCCCTGAACGGCCAAGACGTGGACAGTGTGTATCTGGATGCACCCGAGTGGATTGTCGTAACTGGAGACGCCGCGGTGAGGGACAAGGCCGAGGAATTTGGACTGAAAGTATTCAGCAGCGGGGAGTTCGCCGCGATTGTCGACTCCGCAGAAGGAGGATAGGTCGAATTGAACCTAATAGCTTTCGCTGCCGTCGTGCCCGCGATTTGGGGTACGACATGGTGACCTGGATCGAGCGTACGTGATACCGGTGCCGGCAACGCGGACGTGGACGGGCTCTTGAGCTCCGCTCGGCGAGTAGGGTGGCTGGCAGAGCGGCTCGAGGTTGCTCAGTAGTAGCTGGCGCTGATTTCAGGGGGTTGGACGATGGCACGTGTGATTGAACGAGTGACTTGTCGACAGATATTTCAGGTCATCTGGACCGCGTTACGTGCACGAGCAGTTCCGTCCTTCACAACGTCTCGTGCTCGTTAGACATGCGTGATGCGCTACCGACCGTTGAAGATGTGCGTGCTATCTATTTCAAGGCGCAACGCAAGAAGAACATCATTCCGCAGCATGCGAACCTTACGCCGAGGTATAACCGAAAGATCCTAGAGCTTATTGAGAGTATCTCATTGGGGACAGACCCGATAGCGGATGCCGACAAGCAAACCGAGCTCGACAAGCTCTTACAAGTGAAGAAGGAATACGAGACTCAAGTTTTCGCTGGAATGCGGGATGCTCTCGAAGCCAGAATTCTCCGTGCTCCGACAGCCATTAGGCTTCGGTATCGCCAAATCGGTGACCGTGTCGTCACGGTTTTCAACAAGAACCGACCGACGCTAATGCTTCTGGATAGATTTTCGGCCTTGCACTTGTCGAGGGCATTTGGCATAAGGCCCGTGGGTCGCGATCAATGCGTGCGCGTCCTGACAAATACATTTCTAATTTCTTCTGGCGGGTCTGAGGCGCGCCAGGGCGTCCTAAAGCGAGACATTCAGGCGTTCTATGGGTCCATTGATCATGAACTCCTATTAGCCAAAGTTGATGGCCACGCGGGAGTCCCACGATTTGTGAAGCAACACGTCCGCGCCGTCGTGACTGCCTATGCGCGGCTGCACGGCGCATCTCGTGGCATACCGGACGGTGTCCCTTCTTCCGCGGCTCTCGCAGAAATCTATCTAGAGAACTTCGATTCAGCGATACGAGGGAATCCGGAAGTCGCGCTTTATGTGCGTTATGTAGATGACATCGTCATCGTTACTGAACCAGAGCGACTAACGGAAATTTCTGGGCAAATCGACAAACTGCTCAGCAAGGTCAAGCTCACGAAAAACGAGTCAAAATCGCAACAGCTAGTCCACCCAATGCTGCCTGAAACGTCCATTGACTACTTGGGATACAAGTTCGTCTTCGCGGAGGTGACCTCAAAGCTGACTATAATCGACCTCTCGGATGCCAAATTCAAACGATATGCAGAAGCGTTTGGTCGGATGTCGGCTTTTGCCGACGCGGTTGAATGCTGGTCATCATTGGACTCAGTCGACACGTATCTCGCGATGTTCGAGTATCTTTTTCGCCCGCACGCAACAGCGGACGTCGGGCACGGAATGCGAATCGTAACGGGCTTGGCCTACAGCGGGAGATTCTTGCGTATAGATAACAAGCAGCACTCGAATTTCGGCGATTTGCTGACATTCGCGCGGAAAGAAGTCGGAAAGCGATGGGGGCCAATGAATAAGGCTTTAGCGACGGGCCAGGTCCCGCAATGTGGGTGCTGCGGTAGGGATATACCCCGGTGGACCGAACTTGAGGCCGTTATCGCTGGGGCGGGCGTGGGATTTGAAGTGATGGGGTCTGCGGCCTTACCGCATGTAGATGAAGGGCTTCGGATCAAGGTAGGGAGGCTCCTGTGGAGCTAGCTCGAACCACCATGTCGCCCTTGCGCGCATTGGTGACGGAGTGCGTTCCGTACGAACTTCCCCTTGAAATGGCCGACCACTGGCTCTATGAGTGGATGGACGAACGCGCAACGACTGTTAGTCCAAAGGAGCTGCGGTTGCACGCAAGGAATCGCTTTGACCTGCTCTTGCTTGCATTGATCGGTGACGTCAATTTCGTGGGCCCGATTCGATATGGAGAGGTTGTCGACGCCCGCATCGCGGAATTCTCTCCATCCTGGCGCGCGCCTGCTTCATTCCGCGTCCGGAGAGACCGTTCGCGGACACGCGAACTCGACTTGTTGTCCATGCGATCGCAGTTGAACGTTGCGTTCCTCTACTACAGGCAGAAGGACCTGCTCCTTCACTACGCAAATAGGGATCGAGCTTCACTTCGCCATCCAGCGCGAGTGAACGAGTACGGTAAGCATCCTTTAAACAAATTCCGGCTTGGCAAGAGCTCGCAAGTAGTATCCGTTGAAACATCCTCACGTCGCTTAGGTTCTTACAACTCCTACTTTGTCTATGACAAGTACGCCTTTGTTGGTGAGTACTACGACTCACGGGAATGGCACGCCCTGGAAGCCAGATGGAGTTTCTTGCGGAGATTGGACGTCGCGAACTGTTTCCGTAGCATTTACACACACTCCGCATCGTGGAGCACGGGCACCGATTTCTTCAGCAAACAACACCTGTCAGGCAGCGGGGTAAAAGACCTGGGGCAGGTGCTCGACAAGACGATGCAGGCGGCAAACTGGGGCGAAACCCACGGAATATGCGTCGGCCCTGAATTTTCACGCATATTCGCTGAGATTGTCTTTCAACACCTCGGTATCGAAATTGAATCTCAACTCCGGAAACTGGAGATCGGCCGAAAAACATACGAGATTCTTCGATACGTAGACGACTACTTTGTCTTTGCAGCCGATGCGGTCACTCTTGACCGAGTTTCCAAAGTCGTCGAGACAACCCTCTCCGAACATAAGTTTGCAATTAATCCCGCTAAGACTCGCGACTATAAGACTCCATTTACCACCGCGATCTCCGTGAAAAAGGCCAATCTGAAAGCCTTCCTGAGAACGGCTCTGCCGTATGAGGGCGACCTCCCATCACTGGATGCTCGAGAGATCAGTGTGCATCTCAAAGCATTGCTGGTTGGCACTGAGGATGAATCTGCCACGGTTGGAACGTCGCTGAGTCAGATCGAGAAGAGACTGCTTAAGTTCGTGACCAAGCGGGCTCCGAGATGCGACACCAAAGAAGATGCTTTGGAGCTCTCGGCTTACATCTGGAGTTTCGTCCACGACATGCTTTTCCAGTACTTGTCTCATCCATCGGTGGCTTCGGCTATGAAAGTCGTCAAGGCGTTGAGAATGTACTTCCAGGCACCCGAACTTCTCGGAATTTCCGATAGTGAGAGGCCCGCGCTACAGTTTCGCGCTAATGAGTACGTCCATTTTGCAATTAACAAAGCTATAGAGCGACTTATCGAGGTCGAGAATGCTGACATCGAAATATGTCACTTCCTTTCCCTGGCCGGGGCATGTGAGATCCAGATTGCTCCTTCGTCAAAATTGACTAGCCTGCTGATGGAGAAGATCAATCGACCCGTTCCGAGGCCAAAGGGCAACCAAGCACTTACGTTTCTCTTACTGTCCACTGTGAAGTTCTATCTGAGTGATAAAAATTGTCCGGAACTTCTGCGTAAGGAAATAGTTGGTCGGTGTTTCGTCACAGGACGCGAGATTCTGAGCAGAGGGTATCTACCCGGCGCAGCTGTGAAACGGCACGCAATCCAGGAGACGTTTGTTCTTGCAATTTCTACGTGTCCATTTTTCAGCTTGGAAGAGAAGTTGAGGGTTCTGGACCAGCCGTGGCTGCTGGATCTCATTCAAGAGGCGTTCTTCGAAAAGGGCAAAACCTACAAGTCGAGCACTCGATTTCTGAGGCGATGCCTCCGCGAGATTGACGTGGCCCAGGACGACAGTGGAGCAGTACGGCCTTCAGTCTTCAGATGGACGAACGATCAATTCGACATTCTGCTCTACGAAAAACAGCCGCAGTTCATATACTGAGGCCTGTGCGCGTGTCAGACTTTCACTGCGTGCAGTGAAGTCCCATTCGATGCGGGCGGTTGGTCCGCGTGAAGTGCTCAGGCACTTTGACTCACACAATGAAAAATGGGGGAAGCGAACTCGTTCGGCTCGCCCGGTGTCTGGGGTGCCTCAGAATTTCGATCGTACGTACCGGTTCTGAGGTTCCAGACGCTCTTATCCGCAATGGCTTCCGCCAACCCGATGCATTTTGGAATGCGGCCGCTCGCTCTAATTCGGTATCCTGACCCGGGCATCGGACCCTAGCTGTGCCTCGTTTCACGGAGCCAGGAGCGCGATATTCGACACCAGCTTGGCTTCGACTTTCACGCCCTAGCGACTGCCCCCGATTACAGATTCAATTGCCACGCCTCTTGCAGATCGAGGCGGACACCTCCGAGCAATAAGGGAGCGGCGCGCGGTGACGGTGTCGATGCGGGTGATAAGTGCCGGCGACGACTACAAGTTCGGGCAGGGTTCGGCTGGCGCTGTAGGTCACGTCCCGCTGTGTAATTCATCGTCACCGTGCGGGTCAGCTGTTTTGATTATGCAGCACTGAGCTCGGGGATGGGAATCACCCCCGTGAGGGCGCTGGCGTCGGGGCTGGTGAGGGCGGTGTTGAAGGCGTCCAGCTGGCGCATGGAGTCCTCGGAGAGGTAGCGGCGGGACTCGGCCTCCCACTCGTCGTGCTGCTCGACGAGGACAGCTCCTGCGAGGCGGAGCACGGCCGCAGGGTTAGGGAACACGCCGACGACATCGGTGCGGCGTTTGATCTCCTTATTCAATCGTTCGATCGGGTTTGTCGACCAGATCTGACGCCAGTGCTTGGGCGGGAACCCGCAGAACGCAAGGATATCGGCGCGGGCATCGTGGAGCATCTTGGCGACTTTGGGGTGGGTGCCCTCGAGCATCCGGGTGACCTCATCGAACTGGGCCTGGATGTGCTTCGCGTCGGGCTGGGCGAAGATGGTGCGGATCACGGCGGCGACCATGTCCTGGCTGGCGCGCGGCACGATGGAGAGCACATTTCGCATGAAGTGCACCCGGCAACGCTGCCAGGCCGCGCCTTGGAACACGGTGCTGATGGCCTTCTTCAGTCCGGTGTGGGCGTCGGAGATGACGAGCTTGACGCCGTCGAGGCCGCGGGCTTTCAGGGCCCGGAGGAACTCGGTCCAGAAGGGCTCGTTTTCGCTGTCGCCGACGTCGAAGCCGAGGACTTCACGGCGGCCGTCGGCGGCGACGCCGATGGCGACGACCATCGCTTGGGAGATGACCCGGTGATTGACGCGGGCCTTGCAATACGTGGCGTCGAGAAAGACGTAGGGATAGCCGGTCGCGCCGAGGTCACGGTCACGGAAGGTGGTGACTTCACCGTCAAGATCCGCGCAAATCCGGGACACTTCGGACTTGGAGATGCCGGTATCGGCACCGAGGGCCTTGACTAAGTCGTCGACCTTCCGGGTCGAGACTCCGTGGAGGTAAGCCTCCATAACGACGGCGAACAGGGCCTGGTCAACGCGCCGGCGCCGCTCGAGGAGGGCGGGGAAGAACGACCCCTGACGGAGCTTCGGAATCTTGAGATTGAGGTCGCCGGCGGTGGTCGTCAAGACCCTCGGTCGAGTCCCGTTCCGCTGCGCGGTGCGGTCATCGGAACGTTCAAATCGGTCGGCGCCGATGTGCGCGGTGGCCTCGGCGTCGATGAGTTCTTGGTAGAGCGTTTCGGTCACCATTCGGATTCGATCGGTGACGTCGGTGAGCTTGAGTTCCGCGAGGAGCGCGAGCAGGGCAGACTGGTCTAAAGCCATCGTGTGATGTGTCTTTCTGTGAGTTCTTTGATCGGTACTCACTGACCATCGCACGATGGTTTCTTTCGTTGTGAATTCAACGATTCAGATGCCGGGAAATACACTCAAGGGGACGCAACCGGGCGCCGAAGTCTGTGGATGCCGTCGCAACCTTCTCGATTGCCGCATAGAGTGCCGTCTGAGCCGATTCTTTGGAAGCCATATCCACGTGCCTTTCATTCAACCCACGCCCAATGCGCCAGTACCCCGAACCTTAGCGCTGACCGAGACCCCAAGGAACATGGCATCCTCGTGAGGCCACAAGCCGGTTGGACGTGATTACCGCGCTGATCGTCGATTCCGTCAGCACCCGACCGGGCCCGGAATAGTCGACGTGTAGGGCCAGGGGCGGCCGAATCCCACTTGACGCACGTCGGCAACTCTCGCCGAATTTCAAGACTTGTTTTTGGCGTTTATTCGCACTGTCGAGCCCTAGAGCGTGGAATTCCGAGCGCACTTTCAGACCGGTGCAGAGCGAAGCGGCGCACCTTCGTCACGATGGCGGAGGTGACCGCGGTGACGGTATCGATGCGGGTAATGAGTGCCAGCGACGAGTACAAGTACCTGCTGCGCATGGTCGCCGCTGGTGGCGGTCAACGCCTGCGGTCGCTGACTGGCTACTACGCCGAGGTTGGTACGCCGCCGGGTCGGTGGATGGGCGGTGGGCCCCGGGGCATCGGCGGCGGACTAGTTGCCGAGGGCGACGTAGTCACGGAAGCGCAGCTGCAACTGCCACTGCTCATCGGATTGGGCCGTGACCCGGTCACCGACGAATCTCTTGGACGTGCCTACCTGGCATATCGCACCGCTGCCGACCGCGCCTTGGACGGGCCACAGGCCGACGGTGGCGGACTTACCGAGCGGGCCGCGGCATCCGCTTTGGAACAGCCGAACGAGAATTGCCGTCGGGCCGTTGCCGGCTATGATTTTACGTTTTCGATTCCGAAGTCGGCGAGCATCCTTTGAGGTGTTAGCGACGCGGCCACGCAGGAGCGCGTTGTGCAGGCGCACCATGCAGCGGTGGCCGAGGTACTGGCGTACATGGAGCGGGAGGTCGCGGCGACGCGCACCGGCACGACGGCGCAGGGCGGTGCCGTGGCGCAGGCCGATGTGACCGGACTGAGCGCGACAGCCTTCGATCACTTCGACAGCCAAGCCGGCGACCCGCACCTGCCTACGCACGTCGTGATCAGCAATAAGGTACAGACCGTGCTCGACGGCAAGTGGCGCTCCCTCGACGGGCGGCCGATGCACGAGGCCGTGGTGGCGCTCTCCGAACTGTACGAGGCCTTGTTTGCCGACGAGCTCACGCGATCGCTCGGCGTGCAGTGGGAGAGGCGGGAGCGGGAGCGGGGCGAGAGATTGCCTCCTCGCCGAGGCGATCGGCCTTGTTCCGGAAGCGCTCGTAGCGGCTTTCTCGACCCGGGCTCGGCAAATCGAGGTCGAGACGGTGAAGCAGGTGCACCCGCTGGAGGATCTCGACACGAGCTGGCGGGCACAGCAGGGGACCGAACCATATGTCAGGTCGAGTCGCGAGTACTGGCCCCAGATATCGCTGCTTTTCTTGCGCGAATTATGCTCCGATAGTGTTGCTACATGATTGATGACCGCATTCAAGCCCTAGTGAGAGATTTGGGCATCGTCCTCGATGATGAAACCACCGAGGCCCTCGAGCGCGAGATCCGACGCCAGCTCGTAAATCTCCAAACTACTGAGTTGAATCGTGAGCAGGCAGATCGTCGCGTTGCGCTCACGGAAGCTTTGGTCCGGATCCAACACGAGGGGGGTGCGCGGCTGGCGTCGACCGAACTGGTGACGCTTTCGCCCGGGGCCCTCGCCGAACTGGTAAAGCTGGCGGCTGGGCATACCGCGAGCGAGCAGAGTCCCGAGGAACGCATGCGTAAAGGAGTGCAAGTGGCGGCGACTCAGGCGCGCAAAGACTTTCGGAACTCGCGCACGCTCCCTCTTGCTGGGTTCGGTGCGTTGGTCGCCTTCGTCTGGGCACAGCGAGAGTCGTTTGGGATCGACCTGACCGGATCTGGTCAGGCTGTATTCGGTTGGGGAGCTCTAGTCGTGGTCGTCCTCGCGCTGGAAATCTACCTGTTCTCTTGGACAAGCCAACAGCATGACGCGAGGAGGCTCCGCTCGCTGTACCTCCCAGATGTTCAGGCGGGGGTACTTCAGGACTTCATCGATCGGCCAACGTTCATGCTGGGCGAATTCAGAGAAGGACTGGGGCACGCAGTCAACATTCGGGCGGGCAACTTAAGCGCGTCGCGTTTATTCAGCACGGTTGATCTTGAATCCGCACTTCATGATGCCTCGGAGATGGCCATCGAACGTTTCCTGAAGCTGGGCGTCATCGAACCTGTGGAGTCTTGGTCCGGTCTCGAGTACCGGTCCACGGGGAAGTTCTCCACCAACAAGAGTTGCTGAGAGCCAATTTCTTGAAGCTGGCACTCCGGTCCAGCGGATGGTCGACTAGACGCGCGCTACGACCCGGTGAAATTGGTTCTTTGCCTTCTGTAGCGCAGTCAGACTGTCGCGGGACCGAGATTTCCGCTCCCCCTGTCAGCGCCAACGGACTACTTTTCAAAAAGCGTCGACACCCCCAATGCCCGGTCTTCGTCGCGGATCGCGGCCCAACTAGTTGTGCAGTTTCACATGACGAGATGCCCGAGTGGGACGCTCTTGAGACCGAAATCACAAGGAGCATATCGTCGTTGCACTTCGAGACGGGCTTGAACGATTGGGTTGGAGTGCGGCGCGCACTGGGCGGCACAACCGAGCGGATGCGCCCGAACTCATCGACGTGCACCGCTTCGTAAACGAGTGGGAGAAGACCGCCTCCCTCGGACTACGCCAGGGAAATACCGACGTGATCGACCGTTATGCCGCGCATGCCCGCCTGCGCGATGGCAGCACCGAGGCGATGGCGGATGCTGCCTACGAGGCGTGGCGTGCGGACATCCGATCGGGTAAGTCGACCGTGCTGATCAGCGACTCGAACGAGGCTGTCGCGGCGCTGAATGTGCGCGCTCGCACGGAGCTGATTCTGGAGGGCCAGGTCGACGCGCTGCGCGAAGTCTCGCTGCACGATGGAACCCGTGCCGCCGTGGGTGACACGGTCATCACCCGCCGCAACGATCGGCGGCTGTATGCGTCGCGAAGCTGGGTGCGGAACGGCGACCGTTGGAACGTGATCGGCGTGCACCGGAATGGTTCGGTCGAGGTGCGGCGGCAGGGACGCCGCTGGGGGAGCACGGTGCTGCTGCCCGGGTCATACGTCGCTGAGCACGTCGAGCTGGGCTATGCGGTCACCTCGCACCGGGCGCAGGGAATCACGACCGACACCGCGCACGTTGTCGTCGCGCCGACCATGCCGCGCGAGAACTTGTACGTCGCGATGACGCGGGGTCGCGAGGCGAACACCGCCTACGTGGCTGTCGACCGGCCCGATGTTGACCACGTGGGGCCGCGGCCGGGTGACGCGGCGGACGTGACGGCGCGCAGCATCCTCTATGGCATTCTGCAGCACGTCGGCATCGCCGCGGTCGTGTAGCGGGATACCGGAGCCGGTCGTACGCGTCGCGCGCCACGTCTCGTCGCCGGTCTAATCCCTCGTGCGCTCAGGCCGATGGACGCGGCCATGCACCAGGCCTTGGTCGAGCGCGCCGACCTGATCGAGTCGCGAGCGGCCGCCGTGCTCGACCAGGCGGTGCTCGCGGGGGAGCCGTGGACTCAAACCCTCGGCGCCGCGCCCCGCGGGTCGGCCGCCGCCGCGTGGCACCAAAGCGGATGCACCGTCGCGGCCTACCGAGACCGATACGACATCACTGGTGCGAAGCCGCTCGGAGCTGCTCCGGAGACAACGGCACAGAGGCTCGACGCCGACCGTGCCTTTGTTGCGCTCAGGGCGGTCCAGCGCCTGGCGGAATACCGTCACGCCTTCGACGCTCGTACCCGGATACCCAGTGAAAGCCTCCATTTGCCTGCAGATATCCGCTTCTAGGTGTCGGTCGGTCTTTATAGGATGCACGTTCGGAAAATGGGCGACGTTCGAGTATCCGTGGAAACATATTGACACAGCCTCTTCGTCTCGTGGGCGAAAGTGAGCCATAGGAGTCCAGGTCTTGGCCCTCGCTGTCTTATTCGAGACGCGCAGTGCCCATATGTCAGTCAAGACCTGCTTTGAGGTTGGCTCTTGCCTGATGGGTGGCGACGGATCGTCGCTCATAAAGTGCCTCGAACGTGGGGTGCAATATGGATGGCCCTCGACCAGCAGGGCGGTAACGTTTGAAAGAGACTGCTTTGGGGGCGTAAAGAATGACGAGTGGACTGGTGCTCATTCTCGATTGCGCCGTAAATCCCGAGCTCCTTTCTTCTGAGCATTGGGCACAGGGTCCTCTTTGCCTGACCGCGACGGTACGTGGTGAACTGATCACTGCCGATGCTCCGACACGGCGAACGTTTTTCCAGGAGTCGGCTGGACGTGCTCTCTACGGAGGCAGAGATTCCTCTGGTCT
Organism: Cryobacterium sp. Y11; assembly: GCF_002929535.1. Lineage (GTDB taxonomy): Bacteria > Actinomycetota > Actinomycetes > Actinomycetales > Microbacteriaceae > Cryobacterium. The sequence continues at coordinate 263,008 of NZ_PJJO01000056.1, read as the reverse complement.
GGGCGGGCGCTGGCACCGCGCTTGCCAATTCCCGACAGGCATCGATGGCGCCACAGTAGTCGGGATGGAAGTCCTTGAGGCAATTGTGGGACAGCCGGCTGCTCGCGGAGAACGTTGCGCGGCGGAACTTATCCTGCACATCACTCTCTCTAGTGCGGGAAGCCTGGCCGTCCTCAACGGGCTCCATCACTCGATTCGCACCCGCGCAGGAAGAGCGGCATTGGTGCAGCAGTTCGAGAATTTCATCGGCAGCCGCCATCTCGAGAAACTCCCACAGATCTCACCAGCCACGGCGATCAGTCTTTCTCCTGATGACCGGATGTATAGCGTCTACTTCGGCGAGGTAGCTGGTGACGGGCCTGATGCAAGAATGGCGCTGGAATTGGCGACGCTGACACCATCCACCACGCGCGAGGCCAGCGAGCAGGAGTTGGATTCCGCGCAGTCCGACCTTCTGCGCTCTTCGACGGATTGGATCGGGCTGATAAGGCGCGACGGGGCTGCTTTCTTGGCTAAGGAGAAGTCAAATTTCTCGCCAACCATGATGTTCTATGCGCGAACGATATACACGGATACCCTCGCACTCGGTCGTCTGCAGTCTCGATTGCTAGGCATTCTCTCGAGTCGGTTGTCAGAGGCGGCACTCGTTCCTGTTCTCCCGCTTCACAAAGTTCAATCGCTCGAGCACGACATCGTTATCTTCCGCGCGGCCTATGTCACGCGCTCAATTTCAGGGTCGCAGACAGCAAACGACATCATGTACGCCTATCAGGACCAACATGACCTCAACGAGGCGCTCAGCGAACTTCATTTCAACACTGTCGAACTCGCTCGGGCAGCTACCCTGAAAGCCGCAGCACTTGCCCAATTTTCTGCAGCCAGAACAAACGCCGCGCTGGGAGTGTTGACCGTGGTCGGCCTACCCCTTGGTGTTGCCCTCACGATTTGGAGTTCATTTGACGGCGGACTGTGGCAGCTGGGCACTGCGTTCCTCGGCGCCCTGGGCTCGTCGGGATTGGCACTGGTTTCTATGCCTGGTTTGCGAGACATGTTTCGCGCACTATTTGTGAGTGAGGAATGACGCTCCTCGTCTGGTGCACGGCCGCACTCATCGCGTACACAATAAAGGGATTCTCGGGATTCGGGCCAGCGCTCGTGGTGGTCCCTGTGCTTTCGGTCCTATATTCACCGGCTACAGCGCTTGGCACCTCGGCGTTGGTCGATGCTGTAGTCGGCGCATGCTTTATCGCTTATCTGGGCCTCAGTATGGCTCAACTCAAAATGCTGCGCCGAATGCTCGCCAGTCTGGTAATCGGGACTGTGATTGGCTCCATGTTAGTGGCGTACATTCCACGACAAATCTTGCTCATTTTGGTAGGACTATCCGTGCTTGGGTTGGCGATCCAGCTTCTTCGAACGGGCAAACCGGGTTTCACGGTTTCAGGGCGACAAATGCCATTGCAACTCAGTTGCTTCCTGGCGGGACTGTCGGGCGGCCTCGTGGGGGTGAGTGGTCCGTTTATGGTCGCAGGCACCGCGCGGTTCGAAAAGGCCGAGATGCGCCGCCTTCTCGTGGCGGTGTTCCTAGTCGAGGGAATTGTGAGAATTGCCACCTACGCGTTCATGGGCACGATTGAAATGCAATCGCTAGAGCTCGGAGCAATAGCCCTGCCTGCAATCGTCCTGGGCATGGTTTTGGGCATTTGGCTGCATACACGCGTATCTGAGAAGCGGTTCATAACGGTCATCGCTTGGTTTCTGATGGCAGTGGCGATTCAGCCTCTTGCCTCAGCCCTGTCCTAATCGAATTAGAGAAACAAGGTAACTCGCTTGAAAATGTCCCCCCAATACAGTGACTCTGGTACGCATTCAATGTTGAACTTCTTCACGGGTGCGTTGGACGTGGCGTACATGGGGTCCTCTCCGCTGGCCTTAGGGTATCTCTACGGACTGCCCATGAAAATAGTTGGCGTAGCCAACTCGCATCAGAATTCTCTAGCCGTCGTGCGCACCCATAGACCAATCAACCCGAACCCAAAACTGGGTACAGTTCTGGGGTCTGACGGTCAGGTCTTGTCTCACAAGTTCGGTATGACGCTTCCCGAGGGGGAACGTCCCATGATGATCAATCTTTCACCTGAAGAGTGCATCGGCGCTCTCAGATCAGGCATGCTGGACTATGTCAGCTTGTGGGAGCCGTTCGTCAGTCGCGCTGTGGCAGCTGGAGGAACAGTCGTCTTCACCGATCAAGATCTAGATTTCAAGCTTTACAGCTACGTGGCATGCACTCAACGGGCGCTGGACGAGAAGCACACGGAGATCGCGGCCATGTCGCAAGCGAATCTTGAAGCGGCGGGCCGCCTCGTTGCAAAACCATCGGCATACTCAGCGCGACTCAGAATGGTCTTCGGAAGTGAGGTCGACGCGCGGTCTTATGAGAGAGTAATTGGCGAGGGGTACCTTTGGCCCACGGCAGACCTACTTTCGGCGACACGCCTTCCCTCGGAAGTTGAGCAGTCTTTGATAGCCGTAGCGGATATCCACCAAAAGCTCCAGGCGACACACTTTTCTCGTGCACCCATCTCGCAACTCCTGCCCGGCTCATCGCGGCCCCCAAAATCCGGGTCCGAAACTCTCCAGCTCGGGTATTCGAATTCGCTGATGTGCGCAACCTTTCACGTGGCTGATTATGACGGCCTCTTTTTATCGCAGGGGCTTCAAGTTCAAGTGGGGAAACGGCGAATCGCCGATAGGATCGCCCGTCTAAGTGCCGATGTTCAGGAGGACCTCCGGCTTTGCCATGAGCTTCTCGCTCGCGACCCAGAACTCGTTATTCAAAAACTCGGCCGGATGAATGAGCAGATTTTTCGCGAATTGCTCAAGAACATTTCGGGTGAGGAACCAAAATCGGCCGGCGCAGCGATCGAGTCCTTGCGCCTACGTAAGGCTGCTCCGCCAGATATCCTTAGCTGGGCGGACTCTGTGCGTTCGATACGGAATGTAGCAACGCACCAGATCGAGACGCTCAACGTCGACGAGGCGCAAAATGTCTTCAACATCATGTTGAATATTGTTGAGTGGTACGACAGGCAATCGTCGGAAGTTTCGTTGCCGGTTAAGCGATGCAGGCGTTGCCATCTAGACCTACACGAAGATTGGATCGCATGCCCACAATGCGGCACGACGACCAGTGCTGACTGCTCGCAATGCAATAGTCCGTTGAGTCCAGGATGGAAGGTCTGCCCTAGTTGCGGTTGCATTATTCCGTAGCTCCAAGGCTTGGGAATTTGCTAGTTCTACGCAGCGCCGTTGTCGAGTCGCTGGGCCTCACCTCGGACCTCGCCGGTCCGCGCGAAGAAAGCCTGCCCAACATGGTGAAGCACTACCTCGTGATGCTCGACCCATATTGCTTGTCAACATCCAGGATGCCATCAGCCGGGCTGGCAAGTCAGCCGTGCAAGCGAGGCAGGCTGAGTCATATCGTGCAGTCAATCTTGGCGTCGATGTGGGGATGGGGGAGGTCGACGCATTGAAGCTCGATATGCAGAAAGCGACCGATAATCTGACTTCCCTTATTGGCGATATTGCCGCGCTGCCGCAGATTTTTTTCGGCACTCAGGAACCGGGGGACGGAGTCGATGGCGACATCTGGTTCAAGACTGAGGCGTAGGGGTCTCGTCGATAGGACCTCAGGCAGGCGGAGTATTTGATGCGCTGAGAGACACTGGGCCCGCTGAGAGGGAGCACAAGCGCGAAGCCCCCGCGGTGTGGGGGTACTTCCGCCAAGGGGCGTCCAGTTTTACAGTGTTTCTAGCCAACTCTATTGCGCGCTGTCGCTCGTTGCGATGGCATGACTTTTAGTCCTTTCAGGTTCTTGTTGCCGAACATCTGAAAGGCCGCGCCGTGTTCGAATTCATTTTGGCCGCCACCACCCGCAGCTACTTTTTCTTGCGCCGGTTCATGCCGACCTCCGTTGCGATCGACGCGATCAACACGCGGCGCGGGCTGAAGTGGGGCGTGCCGGCGATGCTACTCGCAATTCCGTATGCGCTTGCAGCTAGCTATTGCCGATCGCAGGTCGACGCCGGTGGGCCCGGTTGGCTGAACCTGCTCGTGATCTCGTGTCTCTGGAACACCCTCAAGTTTCTTTTGATCGGGCCCATCAGCCTGCTGAAGTTGATCGCGGTGCACGTTCGTGAAGCCGTAGCCCGCCGTCGCATGACGCGGGCGCTGCCCGCCGACGGCGTGGAGTGCTTCGACGGGCCGACGCTCGTGTCGGGGCGCGGAAGGCGGTGGCGGAGCATCCGTCTGGTGATGATGAGGTGGAGAAGCGGCGTCAGTATGTGGCGGCGAACCGCGACCGGATCCGCGAGCTGAATCGTCTCTGGCGGTCGGAACACCTCGACCGGGCCCGGGAGCTCAATCGTGATTCGATGCGTCGGGCCGCGGCTCGTCGGCAACGCGAGGCCGAGGTGCGGGCGCGGGGGAGGGAGTGGGCGAAGCGCTGGCGGGTGGAGCATCCGGAGCGCCGGCGGGAGTATCAGCAGCGGTGGGTGGCCGAGAATCGCGAGAAGGTGCGCGAGTACTACAACCGCTACTACGAAGCCCACCGTGACGAGGTGAACGCTCGAGCCGCGGCCAGGCGGGATGCTGACCCCGAGCGTACGAAGCAGATCACGCGGCATTGGGCCGAGCGCAACAAGGAGCGCCGGGCCGACTTGCAGCGCAGCCGACGCAGCGATCCGGAGATGTACCAGTCCGAGCTGGAGGCCAACGCTGACGCGCGACGTCTCAAGCGCAGCCGGAGTCGGGCCGGCCTTCCGCCGAATCGTATTCACGTGGCGACCGCCGCTGAGCGCCGGGCCACTGACCGCGACGCCGACGCCTACTTCAACGGCCCATCGCGGCCCGAACAGCTGCGGCAGTCCACAGCCTTCACTGAAGCGCTGACCGAGCACATGCTCAAGAACGGCGCCCGCTTGCGCGACGTCGCGGCAGCTGTGCGGAGTACGAAAGCTGAGGTACACCGGGAAGAGCGGCAGCAGCAGCTGGATGAGCCTATGAAGGCCATCGTGGTGCATTGTCACCAAGACAGGTGGCGGTTGAACGCCAAGGCAGAGATGGAGAACCGAGCGCGGGCACATCGGGGGGATGCCGCGGGTGCTGGCCGAGTCGTTGGTGGTACAGCTAGCGCTGCAGGACGTCATCGAGCGCGTGCCCACGAGCAGGTTGACCAAAGTGGATGCTTGGACCGCCGCCCGCATCGCGGGCCCGAACGACGCAACCTCGCTCAAATCTCGCGACGTGGTCGACCAATCGGTTCATCAACGGGCGCTCCCGTAGTCGATGGCGACGAAAGGTCCGAGCAAAACCGGCCCCTTCCGACTGCCGGTGCTGGACTCGGTGGAACCCACGCCAGACGATGGATTGAGCTCGTGAGGCATCTATGCGCTCTGGACTCCCAAGACCGACCTCTGATGCGTTACCCCTCGCGTTCACGGCGCTCTCCCGGCCGTAAACAGACACACAATCATGGGTACGCTCGATGAAGCGCGTTTGCAGAACTTGTTGACGTGCCGCTCGGCGGGCACTGTCCCGTCGTGCTCGGCCTGAACGTGAAGGAAACACCGTGTCTGATCACGCAAGAATCAAGGGGCACACCGTGACCCGCACCGTGCACATCGAAGCCTCACGCGCGAGCGTCTGGAAGGCGCTGACCGATCCCGAGGTGATGGTCAAGTGGTTTGGTGACGGTGTGGAGTTCGCCGCGCTCGAGCCCGGTGCAACGGGCAGCATCCACTGGGATGATTACGGCAGCTTTCCGATCGAAATCACCGAGGTCGTCCCCGACGGCTCATTCGGCTTCCGTTGGTCGGGAATCCCCGCCGAACAGCTCGACGAGTACGCGACGCACGTGCGCTTCACCATCGCCGATGCCGGTACCGGCACGGATGTCACGGTGATCGAATCGGGCTTCGACACACTTCCCGGCGGCACCCGATACCGTCGCGAACGTCTTGAGCAGAACCGAGAGGGCTGGGACGTCGAACTCGATGAGCTCGTGATTTTACTCGAGGGTGTCACTGAGTAGTCCATGATTTGTCCCTGCCAGGGAGGTTGTTTCACGGGAAAAGCGGCGGCCCCGATTGCGAGGTCGCCGTCAGGCCGGGATTAGAAGGGTTTGGTGGGGAGGTATTTTCCGTCGAGGGTGATTATGGCGCGTGAACCGCCTTCGGGGTCGTCGACCTTCTTGATGTCGAGTTTGAAGTTGATGGCACTCATGATGCCGTCTCCGAATTCTTCGTGGATCAGGGCCTTGAGGGTGGTGCCATAGACCTGGAGAATTTCGTAGAACCGGTAAACGGTGGGGTCGGTCGGGATGCCGCTGGGGATGCTGCCGCGCATCGGAATGGTCTGCAGCAGCATTGCGGCGTCAGCGCCTAGACCCAACCGTTCAGCGATGGTTTCCGCAGCGTTTTTGGGTAGCGGATGCTGGCCGAGCAGGGCGGCGGTGACGAAGACAACGCTCAGACCCGTGCCATCGGTCAGTTCCTGCCAAGAGAGGTCCTTGCGCATCTTGGCGTCGATGATGGCGGCGGTCAGTTCCTCGCGCGGAGCCTGGGTGTTCTGGGAATGAATCATGGTGTTTTCCATTTCTGTGGTGATATGAGGTGGTTAGGCAGCCATGCCGGATAGGGCCGGCGTGGCAAAGTACTGCGGATTGTCCGCGAGTGGGATAAAACGGCCGGTGCCACCGTTCAGGGTGTCGATGGAGCCGGTTTCGATGTCGTAAACCCAGCCGTGGAGGGTCACCCGGTTCTGGTCCAGGGCTAAGGCGACGGAGGGATAACTCAAGGATGACGGAAACTAGCTATAGTGTCTAAGACCTTTTTATGATGGAATCGATAAGTAATTCCTATAGTTGGAGAGTTATGACGTTGCGACACTTTCGTTACCTGGCCGCGGTTGCGGAACACCACAACTTCACCCGCGCGGCCGAGGCGCTTCACGTCTCCCAACCGACGCTGTCGCAACAGATCAAGCAACTGGAGAATTCGTTGCACGTTCAGCTCTTGGACCGGTCCGGACGGACCGTGCGGCTGACAGACGCCGGCGAGACCTTCCTGCGCTATACCCAACGTGCCCTTCGGGAACTTGACGCCGGAACCCGGGCTATCCACGACGTGCAGGACCTGAGCCGTGGATCGCTCCGGCTGGCGATGACGCCCACGTTCACCGCATACCTAATCGGTCCACTGGTCGAACGCTTTGGTAGCCGCTATCCCGGCATCACCTTGAGCCTGCAGAAGATGACCCAGGACCGCATGGAGGTGGCGCTGGGCGAGGACACCCTCGACCTCGGCATCGCATTTGCCGAGGTGCGTTCGTCCGAGATCGAGGCCCAGGCCTTGTTCGTCGAAACCCTCGGGTTGGTTGTTGGCAACAACCATCCCCGCGCCGGACAGCAGGCACCTCTGACCCTGCGGGAGTTGGAACAGGAGCAACTTGTGCTGCTCAGTAGCGACTTTGCGACCCGGCGCCACCTCGACCGGTATTTGCGGGACCACGACATTGCCCCGCGCATCGCGATCGAAGTGGACTCCGTCAGCGCGATCATGGAAATCGTTCGCCGCGGCCAGCTCGCCACCATGCTGCCCGAAGCGATAGCCCACGAACAGCACGGGCTCAACCCGGTTGCCGTACTGCCTGCCATTCCCCACCGCACCGCCGCCCTGCTCAGACGAAAGGGCGCGTACACGAGCGCAGCCAGCCGGGCGTTCACCGAAGTGATATCGACGTGGAGCTAGACGCCTGACCCTGCCGCGACCAACGTAGCCACCCTCAAAAGACACCGATACGTCACAGAGAAAACCAACGCGGGCGCTGGGCGGCGCGAATCATCATCGCGGGGCATGCGCAGATCCGATACCGCCATGCGCGGCCTCGATGGGCGCCCGAGGGCAGCTAGAGATGGTGGCGCCGGGAACATTTCCGCGGTCGCCGTCGTTGTCGTGACTATGACAACTATCGGAATCATCGGTGCAGGAAACATTGGCAGCCAGGTCGCGCGCAAGGCGATCGAGAGCGGTTATGACGTAGTAATCAGCAATTCACGCGCTCCGGAGACGCTCGCCGACCTCGTCGCCGAGCTCGGCCCGAAGGCGACCGCTGGCACTGCAGTGCAGGCAGCTCAAGCTGCCGACGTCGCGGTCGTGACTATACCGCTGAAAGCCTATGAGAACGTGCCTGTACAACAGCTCGCCGGAAAGATCGTCATCGACACCAATAACTACTACTTTGAACGCGACGGACACATTGCGGCCCTCGACAACGGCGAGACGACCGTGACGGGCATGCTGCAGAAGCACTTGCCGACCTCACGGGTAGCAAAGGGCTTCAATCACATCACGGCCGCCGACATCACCGCAGACTCGTTGCCCGCCGGCGACCCGACGCGGCGCGCGCTGGCCACGTCGTCCGACTTTCCGGATGCCTCCGCCTTCGTTACGAAGCTCTACGACGAATTCGGCTACGACACCGTGAACATCGGCGCTCTCGCAGAGAGCTGGCGCGTCGAGCGCGACCGCCCGGCGTATGGCATCCGTCAGACCGCTGCCGAGCTTGAGGCCAACCTGGCGAAGGCAACGCGCATCGTCTGATCCCCTCAATACGCATCTGATTCACCCGATGGGTGCAGTTCTTCTGCTGAAGCTGCACGCGTCGTTGCTCTCTTGCGGCTGGAACCTGTTGCAGGTGCACTCGTTCTCCTGATCAACGCGAGCTCTGATCGAGTGAGAGGATGCTCGTGAAGCTCACCTCGGCAGGTCGATCGCGTTCATGTTGGGGGCACTGGCCTAGGGTGGACGCATGGACGCTGACATCAACTTCTACTTTGACCCGGTCTGCCCCTTCGCCTGGATGACCAGCAAGTGGGTGCGACAGGTGCAAGCGCAGCGCGACTACACCGTGGACTGGCGGTTCATCTCGTTACGCCTGATCAATGCCGAGGTCGACTACGACGCGCACTTCCCTCCGGAGTACGAAGCTGGCCACACCGCCGGGCTCCGGCTTTTGCGGGTAGCCGCCCGGGCGCGAGCCGAGCACGGCCGCGAGGCGATGGCGCCACTGTACGCAGCGTTCGGGGCCCACATCTTCGACACCGCTCCCAGCCCGGACGACCATCGGACCGAGGCCGACCAGCGTGAGCTCCGCGGCACGCGTGCGTTTGTGGAGCCGATCCTCGCCGAGGCGGGCCTGCCGCTCGAACTGGCGGCAGCTCTCGACGATGAATCATGGGACCTAGAGATTCAGCAGGAGACGAACGAGGCACTCTCTCTGACGGGAAAAGACGTTGGCACGCCCATCATCCACTTCGAGCCACCCACCGGTGTGGCCTTCTTCGGACCGGTGATCAGCCGGCTGCCACCCGAGGACTCGGCGGTCGAGTTGTGGGACCACGTTGTCGGGCTGTCACGCTTCTCGGGTTTCGCCGAGCTCAAGCGCAGCCTGCGCGAGCAGCCACAGCTGGCCGCATTTGGAGTCGACGTGAACACGGTCGGTAAGCAAGAAGACTGGCACGGCGGCAGCCGGCGGCAGAAGAAGTGACGCCCTCCATTAGGGTAAATGCATGAATGAGACAAGCACCCTCAGCCACCAGGAGTCCGTCATCGTCGAGGCGTCAGCCGCGTTTCTCTATGACATGGTCTCTGACATCGCCCGCACCGGCGAATGGAGCCCGGTCTGTACGTCATGCTGGTGGGACGACGAAGCCGAGGCCGGTCGGGTCGGTGCCTGGTTCACCGGACACAACGAGCTGCCACACCGAACCTGGGAAACCCGGTCTCAGGTGGTGACGGCCGAGCATGGTCGCGAATTCGCCTGGATAGTGGGCGGCAGCTTCGTGCGATGGGGCTTCAGCTTCACCGCTGCAGAGACCGGAACGATGCTCACCGAGTCGTGGGAGTTTTTGCCAGACGGGATCGCCATGTTCACAGAGAAGTATGGCGACGACGCCCACATTCAAATCACCGACCGCACCCAGCAAGCCCTCGACGGCATTCCAAAAACTCTCGCCGCGATCAAGCGGATCGCCGAGGCCACCACCGCCGCAGGGCAACAAACCCAGTCATAACCGAGCCGCTCGGCGAGGGGCCGTCTCTGAAGCGGTGTTTCCAACTTTGCCACAGTCCGCAGGTATCGCGCGCGGCGGGCAGACACCTGAGACGGTCGATTTCTGCGTTGGTCATTGCCGCGTAGCTGCATAACCCGTCGCGGTAGCTGCCTTCTCAGCCGCACCGCGCTGGCTGCACTGTTCACAGGGAGTAACACCAGGGCGGTCTGGGCGCCGCGCCCGGGCCGCTACCAGCTCGGCAAAACCGATACCACGTGCGTGGAATCGGGTTACCATCAGGGTGCAGCTCGCCCCTGCTCGTGATCCCGCTCAATCTGTATTTGTCTCAAGGTTGGTTACCTCTCGCGGCGAAACTGTCAAAGTCACTACGGTGTCCCTTCTGAAGAAGGTATTTTGCGAGGAGCGTGTCAGGGTGACGAACGTTGATCGAAATAGAAAGCCGAACAGACTCTCGGTGCTGGCAGTCGTTCTTTCAAGCACTGCACTGGCCGTCTCCGTTCCAGCCGGTTTCACCTCTGTGTTGGAGCTGATCCATGCGCAATCGCCGTGGGTGATCGCTGCGCACGAAGAGAGAGCAATTGCATTTGTCAGATCGTTGCATAATTCCGATGACGCTGGAGTGAGGCGAACTCTTGCATATACGGAGTCCGGCTCAGTGGCAGAACGCCTAGCCCAGATCCAAATCGATCTCTACCGAGGTTTTATCGGGGAGCGAGCCTCGTATGACTTCCGCGAGTCTGCAGGGAGCGTTCTGGCGTGCTCAGCCGATGACAAAGACGATGAATGCGAAAAGTTTGGCGATTTCGAATTCAATTCTGAAAACGAAATTCGTGATCTCGCGATCAGTTCGATTCCCATAGCCGCTCTACTTCTCGAGGGAAGATCGACTGTCGAGCCCTACGAATCCAACCTTTCGGTCACTCTGGCGGGCGCCAGGATCAGTGCGAGTAACGACAACCCACGTGTGTGGGTTGGGCTTCGCATTGAGAACGCGGGCGCATCGAACGTAGTTCTGAATCTTCAAGGTGCCTTCTGTCAGGATGCGCTTGGCGAACAGACAGCCGGGGCACTTACGGCACCGCCAGCCCTTGGACCCGCACGACGCGCGTGGGCATATTTCACCGCACCGTGCGATGTCGGAGGATGGGTCGGCATCCCGACGACGCGCGATGGAGGGCCTGAAACTATTTCCTGGGTGAGGCTCGGCTAGATGCGATGACCATTCGTGTGGCATACCTCGCGCCGCAAGAGTGGTGTCGCTACACTGGCCGGCACACCTGACAGGGGAACCATCATCGAGAACGCTTCGGACCCGACTGACCGTCATCCGGGTAAGGCCCAGGCAGAGCCAGAGTCGAACAGCTCAAAAAATTCTGGCGCTGATGCCTTTAAAGTTAGTGGGCTGCGGGGAGTCCACAATGATATTAACTTCGCTCTACGTGCCGATTTCTCGCATTTTCATCCTGATTCTTGCACGACACGACGAATGAGATCGACTCGGAGCTGCGCGGTGATGCGAAGGACCTCATTCACATCGTTAACGACCTGCTCGAATCGGCGGAAATCGGCGGCGCTGCGGTGCAGCACGCTGTCGTCGTCGATCTGGTCGCTGCCGTTGCTGCCGCCGCGCGCTCGATGGCGCTCATTGCCGTCGATAAACGCGTCACCATCGAACTGAATGCGCCGCAGCCCGCGCCCGTGCGGGTGCCAGCATCCAGCATCACCCGGTGCATGGTGGCCCTGCTGGATAACGCTGTGCGGTTCGCTCCCCGCGACTCGGTCATCACGGTGGGGGTAGCCGTGACCAAGAAGACGGTGGCGGTCACCGTGCGCGATCACGGTCCGGGCGTCCACGGCATCGACCCCGCCCGAATTTTTGATCGGTTTGCCCACTCCGCCCCGCCGGATGCCGGTGGCGACGAGTCCCGCACCGGGTGTGGAATTGGCCTCTCCCTCGTGCGCGAAATCGTCGTACGCTACGGCGGATCCGTGCACGTCGTCGATAGCACTGCCGCGGGCATAGCAATCTGCCTGACCGTTCCCCGGGCGAAGCCGGCGTGATCCGCGCTGCGACCGAACGTCGTTCGTGGAACCAAAGACCATGAATTCGTGCATTTCCTCAACGTCGACCTCGGCGTGCCCCTGTGGGTGACAACGGCCGCCTTCGCCATCGCGTTGGTTGCCGTGACGAACTTCGTCTTCCACCTCAACGCTGGTGCTTCTGGATCGCCGACATCCTGACCCGACCGTTGGGCGCATCCACTGGCGACCTGCTCTCCCCTCCCCTCGCCGCCGGCGGTTTGGGGCTCGGACCCACGGAAACCCGCGTGCTCTTTTTGTCGGTGATCCTCGTCCTGATGATGGTGCTCACCCGCCGTACACGCACCACAGAATCACCTCTGCCGGCCACGGTCTAATCACCGCGCGCAGCAGCGGATGCCTGGCCCGTGCGGACCGAAACAGCGTGGAGTCGTGCCCTGTCTGGCTGAGGTGTCCGGGTTTCGTTGGCATCTATGCTTGGCGGAAGTACAGCCGGGCGGTGAGCTTGAGAAAGTGACACAACAACCGAATGTTGGGAGGGGTGACGACCATGCCGATGTGGTTTCAAGCTCTTTTTTGGGGAACACTTGCAGGCGGGGCACTGGTTCTTGGCGCTGCAATATCGTGGTGGTGGAGCATTCCCTCCAAGGTTGTTTCCCTGGTCATGTCTTTCGGCGCGGGAGTGCTCATTTCCGCCCTAGCCTTTGATTTGGTTGACGAAGCGGCCCGGGTGGGGGCCTCTGGCCCACAGCGGCCGGTTTCCTGGCGGGTGCATTGGTCTACGTCGCCGCGAACGCGCTGCTCACCCGGCAGGGAGCCAAACACCGCAAGCGCTCCGGGGGCAAGCAGCCCTCGGAACAGGACAGCCCCGGTAGCGGGACTGCCATTGCAGTGGGAGCCCTGCTCGACGGTATTCCCGAATCCGTCGTCCTCGGGCTCGGACTCGTCGCATTCATCACCGCGACGGCCGCCGGTGCCATTCTGGCCATGCTCGCCGACACCATGATTCCCGAGGCGTTCGAAGAGCATCACACCCTCACTGGACTCGTCGCCGCTCTGGGATTTCTTACCGCCTTCACGATCAGTCAGTCAGGTGTTTAGGCCCGCTGGATTTCTGCAAACGCGGCAGCGTCGGTGTCACGTCCGGCCAGCGCGAGACCAATTTTAGGATTTCATGGATTTCCTTCTAGCGCTGGGCACAGTGGCGACTTAGGCTGTGCGCATGGCAGCAGGTCCTATTCCTGCCGGGTTAGACGGAAAAGCGTCGGACACGATGTTGGCCCTTGGCCGTTTCTTTACCCGGTGGGAACACACAGATGACGGTCGGGCGGTATTTCGCGAAGGCGGCCGTAAGGGAGACGTGTTCTACCGTGACCGGTGGAGCCACGACAAGGTTGTTCGATCGACCCACGGAGTGAACTGCACCGGTAGCTGCTCCTGGAAGGTGTACGTCAAGGACGGCATCATTACCTGGGAAGCCCAGCAGACCGACTATCCCAGTGTCGGCCCGGACAGTCCCGAATACGAACCGCGTGGCTGCCCGCGCGGCGCCGCGTTCAGCTGGTACACCTACTCGCCAACTCGGGTGCGGTAACCGTACGCCCGCGGTGTGCTCGTCGAGATGTATCGCGAGGCGAAATCTCGTCTCAATGACCCCGTCTTGGCCTGGGCCGATGTTGTCAACGATCCAGAGCGCCGCCGCCGTTACCAGGAGGCACGCGGCAAGGGCGGTCTGATTCGCATTCCGTGGTCGGAAGCTGTCGAGATCACCGCTGCGGCTCACGTGCACACGATTAAGGCGTACGGTCCCGACCGCTGCTCGGGGTTTTCGCCGATCCCGGCCATGTCGATGGTCTCGCACGCCGTGGGAAACCGATTCATCCAGCTCATCGGCGGCGTCATGACGTCGTTCTACGATTGGTATGCCGACCTGCCGGTGGCGAGCCCACAGGTGTTTGGTGACCAGACGGATGTTCCGGAATCGGGGGACTGGTGGGACGCTACCTACCTCATGATGTGGGGTTCGAACGTTCCCGTCACCCGCACACCGGATGCCCACTGGATGACGGAGGTGCGCTACCGCGGCACCAAGGTGGTTGCTATCAGTCCCGACTACGCCGACAACACCAAGTTCGCCGACGAGTGGCTGCCGGCCCAGGCCGGAACCGACGCCGCACTCGCGATGGCGATGGGACACGTCATTCTCAAGGAGTTCTTTGTCGACCGCACGATCCCCTATTTCGAGGGCTATGTGCGCCGGTACACCGACCTGCCGTTTCTCGTTCGGCTCGAACAGCACTCCGACGGGCTCGGTCTGGTGCCGACCAAATTTTTGACCGCCGCTGACCTGCCGGATCAGGCTACGTCCGAGGGGGCGGCATTCAAGACCGTTCTCATGGATGCCGCAACGGGGCAGCCCGTCGTACCCAATGGTTCAATCGGCTTTCGCTACGGAGAGGCCGGGCAGGGCAAGTGGAACCTCGACCTGGAGGGGACCGACCCGGCCTTGACGCTGCTGGGGGTCGCGAACGGCGAGACCGCTAGCATCCGACTGCCCTGCTTTGAAGCGCCCTCCGGTGAGGGCTCGATTCTTACCCGCGGCGTCCCTGTGCGCCGGGTCGCCGGACATCTCGTCACGACCGTGTTTGACCTGATGTTGGCGCAGTACGGCGTGGGACGCCCGGGTCTTCCCGGCGACTGGGCCACGGGCTACGACGACGCTTCGACGCCATACACCCCGGCGTGGCAGGCCGAGATCACCAGTGTTCCGGCCGCGGCGTGCATTCGGGTGGCCCGAGAATTCGCCCGCAACGCCGAGCAGTCCAAGGGCCGTTCCATGATTATCATGGGGGCCGGCATCTGCCAGTGGTTCCATGGCGATGCCACATACCGGGCTGTGCTCTCGATGCTCATGCTGACAGGGTGCATGGGCCGCAATGGCGGCGGTTGGGCGCACTACGTCGGGCAGGAAAAGACCCGTCCGATCACCGGTTGGATCTCACTCGCCAATGCCCTCGACTGGAGCAGGCCGCCGCGCACGATGATCGGCACCGGCTACTGGTACATGCACACCGACCAGTGGCGTTCCGACGGATACAGCGCCGACTCCCTGAAATCCCCGCTGGCCGAGGGACACTTCGACGGCATGCACACCGCCGACACCCTCGCCCAATCGGCCCGGCTGGGGTGGATGCCCTTCTATCCGCAATTCGACCGCAACCCGCTCGACCTGGCCGACGAGGTGCAGGCGGCGATTGAGCGTGGTGAAACAACGGATGCCCCCGCCTACGTCGCAGCGGCCCTCAAGTCCGGCAGGCTGAAGAGCGCCATCGACGATGTCGATGCCCCCGAGAATTGGCCGCGAACCCTGGTGCTCTGGCGCTCAAATCTGTTTGGCTCCTCGGCCAAGGGCAACGAGTACTTTCTGAAGCACCTGTTGGGTACACACCACAATGTGCTGGGCCAGGACCACGTGAATGCGGCACGGCCTCGCGATGTGGTGTGGCATGAGAAAGCACCGGAGGGCAAACTCGATCTACTGGTCTCGGCCGACTTTCGCATGACCTCCACCACGCTGTTGTCCGATATCGTCTTCCCCGCTGCAACCTGGTACGAGAAACACGACCTATCGTCGACCGATATGCATCCGTTTGTGCACGCCTTCACTCCGGCGATCGATCCGCCGTGGGAAGCGAAAACCGATTTTGAGACGTTTCACCTGCTGGCCGAGGAATTCTCCCGGCAGGCCAGAACTCATCTCGGTACGCGTCGTGACCTGGTCAGCGTGCCGTTGCAGCACGACACCCCGGGCGAAGTCGCCCAGCCGGGTGGGGTGGTCAGGGACTGGCGTCAGAGTGATATTCCGGCGGTTCCCGGTCAGAACATGCCGGTCTTTCAGATCGTGGAGCGGGACTACACCCAGATCGCCGAGAAGCTGGCCACTGTCGGCCCCCTGGCGGAAGAACGTGGTTTCACTGTCAAAAACATCACCTACCGTATGGAGCACGAAATTCCGCGACTGGCCCACAGTAACGGTGTGATGCAGGGGGGTGCCGGTAACGGTCGACCAGCCATCGACACCGATGCGAAGTTCGCCCAGGCCATCCTGAGCTTCTCCGGCACTACCAACGGTGAGCTCGCCGTTCAGGGGTTCAAAGAGCTCGAGAAGCAAACTGGAATGCGACTGGTCGACCTGGCCGAAGGGTCAGCGGAGAAGCGCATCACGTTTGCGCAAACCCAAGCTGCCCCGGTACCGGTGATCACGTCGCCGGAGTGGTCGGGATCGGAAACCGGCGGCCGCCGCTACTCGCCGTTCACGATCAATGTGGAACGGCTGAAGCCCTGGCACACGCTGACCGGCCGGATGCACTTCTACCTAGACCACGATTGGATGATGGACCTAGGTGAAGCGCTACCCATCTACCGGCCTCCTCTTGACATGCAACGCCTGTTTGGCGAACCCAAATTCGGCCCGAACGGCGACACCGAGGTGACGGTGCGCTACCTGACCCCACATTCCAAATGGTCGATCCATTCCGAATACCAGGACAACCTGTTCATGCTCTCGCTTTCCCGTGGCGGGCCCACCGTCTGGATGAGTCCGCAAGATGCCGACTCGATCAAGGTCTTCGATAACGACTGGGTCGAATGCGTGAGTATGAACGGGGTTATGGTGGGCCGCGCAATCGTCAGTCACCGGATGCCGCAGGGAGTCGTCTACGTCTACCACGCTCAGGAACGCACGATCGATGTGCCCAAGTCAGAGGCCACCGGTCGACGTGGCGGAATCCACAATTCGGTCAGCCGCTTGCTGGTTAAGCCCACGCACCTCATCGGCGGCTACGCGCAGCTCTCCTACGCGTTCAACTATCTAGGACCGACCGGCAATCAGCGGGACATCGTCTCAACGATTCGTCGGCGATCACAGGAGGTAACGTACTGATGCGAGTGATGGCCCAGATGGGCATGGTGATGAATCTCGACAAGTGCATCGGCTGCCATACGTGCTCGGTCACGTGCAAGCAGGCCTGGACGAACCGCGCCGGTACCGAATACGTCTGGTTCAACAACGTCGAGACCAGGCCCGGCCAGGGATACCCGCGACGCTACGAAGATCAAGAGAAATGGCGTGGCGGCTGGCAGCTGAACAAGAAGGGCCGCCTGGTGCTCAAGAGCGGCGGCCGCGTCAAGAAGCTCTTCGGACTATTCGCAAGCCCAGTTCAGCCGGAGCTGAAGGATTACTACGAACCGTGGACCTACGACTACAAGACTCTCATCGACGCCCCGCTGGGCGATGATTTTCCGGTGGCCCGCCCGAAGTCGCTGATCACCGGCAAAGACACCAAAATTACCTGGTCGGCGAACTGGGATGATGACCTCGCCGGTGCCCCCGAGATGGGACACCTTGATCCCATCGTCGAAAAAGTGCGCAAGGAATCCGAAGACAAGATCAAATTCGCCTTCGAGCAGACCTTTATGTTCTATTTGCCGCGCATCTGCGAGCACTGCCTCAACCCCTCCTGCATGGCGTCCTGCCCGTCGGGAGCCATCTACAAGCGGGTCGAAGACGGCATTGTGCTTGTCGACCAAGACAAATGCCGCGGCTGGCGCCAGTGCATCACCGGATGCCCGTACAAGAAGATCTATTTCAACCACAAAACGGGTAAAGCCGAAAAGTGCACCTTCTGTTACCCGCGGGTGGAGATTGGTCTGCCAACGGTGTGTTCGGAAACCTGCGTCGGACGACTGCGTTACCTGGGCCTTTTCCTCTATGACGCCGACCGGGTCACCGACGCAGCCGCCGTCACCGACGTGAAAGACCTGTACCAGTCGCAAATGGATGTACTGCTCGACCCGAACGATCCCGACGTGGCGGCCGCGGCATCCGCTCAGGGAATTCCCCTCGACTGGCTGGACGCGGCCAGACGTTCGCCGGTGTACGCGCTCGCCAAGGTATACAAGGTCGCCCTGCCACTGCACCCCGAATACCGCACCATGCCCATGGTCTGGTACGTGCCGCCACTCTCACCCATCGTGGACCTGCTCACCGAACAAGGACACGACGGAGAAGACCGCGGCAATCTGTTCGGCGCTATCGACGCACTGCGCATTCCCGTTGAATATCTGGCCGAGCTCTTTACCGCCGGGGACACCGACATGATCACCGACGTGCTGCGCAAACTCGCCGCCATGCGCGCATACATGCGCGGAATCACCATGGGGGAGGAACCCGACCCCTCCATCCCCGAAGCCGTGGGAATGACTCCGGAGAGCATGTACGAGATGTATCGACTGATGGCCATCGCCAAGTACGAGGAACGCTACGTCATTCCGAAGGCCCACGTCGAACAGGCCCACGATCTCGAGGAGATGGGCTGTTCCGTTGATTTCGAGGGCGGACCCGGCATGTACGAAGACTCCCCGTTCGGTGAGGCCAGCGGACGGCCGACACCGGTTGCCGTGGAAAACTTCTATGCGCTCAAGGACCGGCAGACCTCCGACACCCCGGCCGGAGAACGCAGCATGCGCAACCGGGTCAATCTTCTCAACTGGGATGGCAACGGCGTCCCCGAAGGGCTCTTTCCCGACACCAGAGACCGGCCGCGCGCGGCGGCGCCCTCACCAGCTGACCTAGACCGTCGAGGGCCGGTCGTGGATTCGAGCGGCGATTCGACGGGAAGCACGACGGTATCTCCATGAAGCGTGATCACCGGGTTTTGTACCAGGCGGCTTCCTGGTGCCTGTCCTACCCTGATACCGAGTTCATCGGCCGCATCGGTCTCATGCGCGCTGCGCTCGCCGAACAGGGTCGACATACGCCGCAACTCACCGCGTTCCTGAGCCACGTGGCGGGAACAGACCTACAGACGTTGCAGCGCGGGTACGTCGACACCTTTGATCTCAGCAAACATCATCCGCTCTATCTGTCGTACTGGACCGATGGTGACACCCGGCGCCGCGGAAACGTTCTGGCGGCCTTTAAACAGGTTTACCGTGACAGTGACTTTCTGACCAACACGCACGGTGAACTGCCGGATTTTCTTCCCCTGGTGCTGGAGTTCGCGGCCATCGTTGACCCGGAAGCCGGCCGAGGGCTGCTGTTGAAATACCGCCCGAGCTTGGAACTGCTCAGGCTCGCCCTGGCCGAACACCGGTCACCATACGCCGAGGTGCTGACTGGCGTGTGCGCAACCTTGCCGGGGGCGTCACCGTTAGACCGTGAAGCGGTGCAGCGGATGGCCGGCTACGGACCACCCGCAGAATCGGTCGGCCTCGAGCCCTACGACCCACGCCTGTTGCCGTTGCGAGGAGCCTGAAAATGGACCTGTTGCTCTGGGGTGTGCTGCCGTATGTGATGGTGGCAATTCTGATTGGTGGGTCGATCTGGCGGTACCGTTACGACCAGTTTGGATGGACAACGCGATCGTCGCAACTGTACGAATCCAGGCTGCTGCGCATCGGATCACCGATCTTCCATTTTGGGATACTGGCCGTGGTTGCCGGCCATTTCTTCGGTCTCGTCATCCCGATGAGCTGGACGTTGTTCGTGGGAATGAGCCAAGAGTTTTACCATCTCAACGCCCTGCTGGTCGGCGGAATAGCGGGAATCGGAACGCTCGGCGGAATCGTTATTCTAATTTACCGACGGCGCAAGACCGGCCCGGTCTTCATGGCCACAACGAAGAACGACAAGATTATGTACGTCGTGCTCACGGCGGCGATCGTGTTCGGACTGTGGACGACACTCGCCAGCGTGTTCGAAGGCGAGAACGGCCACAACTATCGGGAGACGGTCGCGCCGTGGTTCCGATCGCTGTTCCTGTTTCAACCAGACATCGCCGCGATGGCTGCCGCACCATTTTCCTTCCACATCCACACCCTTGTTGGCATGCTTCTCTTCACCATCTGGCCGTTCACCCGGCTCGTGCACGCCTTCACCGCACCGTTGCACTATCTGTTCCGGCCATACGTTGTCTATCGTTCACGCGACAAGGTGCCGGGCGCAGTGAGACCGGTTCGACGTGGCTGGGCGCCGATCGGAACCGAGGACAGAGCGCGGGATAAACGATAGGCATGGCTACCGTTACGCTGCGGGAACGGGGCCGACGCAGTAAAGGGTTCAATCTCACTCTGGCGACCCTGGCATCAGTGGTGTGTTTCTGGGCCTGGACGAGCGTTGCCCCACTCGGGGTGCGCTACAGCCTGCAACTAGATTTGTCATCGACGCAGGCATCCGTTTTGGTGGCCATGCCCGTTTTTGTTGGTTCCATCGGTCGTATCCCGGTGGGAGTGCTCACGGATCGGTTCGGGGGTCGGATCATGTTCACCCTGGTGCTGCTCGCCACCGTTCCGGCGATTCTGCTCGTGGCACTCGCTGGAATGCTCGGGGTCTATTGGATCCTCGTACTGTGCGCGCTGCTACTCGGCATTGCCGGCACGGTCTTCGCCGTCGGGATTCCGTTTGTGAGCAACTGGTATCCGGTATCGCGGCGCGGCTTTGCGACGGGTGTTTTCGGTGCCGGTATGGGAGGCACTGCCCTCTCGGCCTTCTTCACGCCGCGGTTCGTGGACTGGTTCGGTTACCTCCCCACCCACCTGATTCTGGCGCTGCTGTTGATCGCGACCGCCGTGCTTGTGTGGACCTGCATGGGAAATGCACCACGTTGGGTTTCCAGTGCCCGGCCCTTCATACCGAAGCTCGTCGCGGCGGCGAAGCTCGGCGTGACCTGGCAGATGTGCTTTCTCTATGCGCTGGTTTTCGGCGGGTTCGTTGCGTTCTCCACGTATCTGCCGACCTATCTGCGGGACATCTACGACTTCGACCTGACCTCAGCTGGCACCCGAACCGCGGGATTCGCCGTCGCTGCGGTGCTGCTGCGCCCGGTCGGTGGAATTCTCGCCGATCGATTCGGTCCCAAACCGGTCGTTGTCGTTTCACTAGTCGCCGTCGCGGTGCTGGCCTGGGCGGTGAATCTGCGTCCAGACGGGGAGATTCCGGCTGGGCTGACGTTTGTTGCTATGGCGTCGGCCCTCGGGTTGGGAGCTGGGGGAGTCTTCGCGTGGCTGGGACGCAACGCGCCGCCAGACCAGGTCGGAGCAATCAGCGGTATTGTCAGTGCTGCCGGAGGTCTCGGGGGGTATTTCCCGCCGCTCGTGATGGGGATAACCTACAATGCGGCGGACAACAGCTACGCGATTGGCCTGCTGCTGTTGGCCGGAACGGCCGTCGTGGCCTTGGTCTTCACCATCGTCGCCGTGCACGAGAACCCTAGGCAGATCGCAGGGCCTAGAAGCTGATCACGCACCATCCGCGCCGTGCACAGGTTTCAGGCCGACTGCGCTTCCAAGGTGATCACGGCGAGAAATCCTCTCCCGAGAACTTCTGGTGCCGGATCGTGACCGCGAACTGCATCGAATTTTCGTAGCTCCGCGCTATCGACCTCTGCCTGACTGGCATCGACAGCTGCGCTGGTGACGACGGCACTGCCCTGCAGCAGGAGGGCGAATTGATCATGGAAGACCGGCTGGGCGCGGCGTTTGGACAACTCAACAATAGATATATACGCCTTGAAGCTTCCGCGTCGCGCCATCACGTTGAGGTCTGTTGTGTCGCCGGCGGGCAGTGCGGCGCTACTGGCGCTGTCACCCGAAAATCGAAATGGACGATATTTCTCCATGGGATGCTCCACGCCGTCGACGGTCACGACCAGAAGCTCTCCCTCGATCACGGTCAGGAGGCGTTCGACTCCCGCGTAAACGGAAAAATCACCCGCTTCGGTGACATCGGCAATGCTGATTCGCCAGTCGAAGTCAGCCGCTCCAACCGGGCTAGACACGAGCTCGCGGGTTCGACCGCCGCCGTTGCGCCAGGGGGTGGTTGGTATCTCGTGGTAGCGAATAATGTCCATGGTTTCTCAGAACAGGCTAGCAGTGTAAATTCTGACCACGTCCGTGCCCGGTGGCCTCACGTCCACGTTCAACACGATGCTCATCACGGTGGCCCTGGTTAGTGTCGGTTTCGGCCTCGATTTAACACGATTGCTGTGCAATACCGTTTTTGTGGGTATGGTGTGCCCGGCTGAACCATTCGAGATGGCATCTCGGGCCAATTCACGTACCACTCCATTACGCACCATCTCAGAGCAGTGCACCGAGAGAAGGAAGCAATCATGAACAGTACTATTTGGCATAAGGTCGGGCCCGTCGTCGGGGCGGTGGTGCTTAGCGTCCTCGCGTTGACCGGATGCTCGCAGGGTACGACGACGACGACGACGACGACGCCGGCGGCAGACACGTCGAGCTCGTCGAGCGAAGTCGCCGAACCGGCCGTCGACGCGACACTCGTGACCGCCGACAGTGGCCTCGGCACGATCGTCGTCGACAACGCCGGTATGACGCTGTACGTGTTCGACAAGGATGTCGCCGACTCGGGTACGAGTACCTGTGAGGGTGAGTGTCTGGTCAAGTGGCCGCCTGTTGTCGCGGAGTCGGATACGCCAACCGTTGACGGCGTCACCGGCACGGTCGGTGTGATCACTCGATCCGACAGCACCAAGCAGGTCACTCTCAACGGGCTTCCGCTGTATTACTGGGCGGGCGATGCTGCGACCGGTGACACTACCGGTCAAGGCGTTGGGGGCGTTTGGTGGGTAGTCGCACCCAACGGCGACAAAGTCGCCGGCTAGCGCGGGTATAGCAGCCAAGGCAACTCCACCATCGCGATCTTTCACACAGCACCGCGCCCATCGGCAGAACAAAGCCGATGGGCGCGGTGCTGTACCCGGCCGCCACCGGGCAGAATAGACAAGTGTATGTACTGGTTCGGCAAACAAACGGTGGCGACCTGCTGGTTGACACACTCGATGCCGCCGGCCTCCCCATCGAGACACCCGTCCGCCTCACCCCGACTGAGTTTCGATCGTTCGTAACATCGCACGAACCAACCACCCGGGCATCCGCCGCGCCCCGCTGGGTCTGGGAAGATACGGCGCGCATCTATCCGGTGCTGCTCACGGCGGGAATTCGAGTGCAGCGCTGCCAGGACTTGCGCTTGTGCCATGTGATCCTGAAGAATTCGGCGCTAACCGCCACGAGTGAGCTGGCCTTGGCCTCGCCCAACCGATGGGACGGCGCTCCGGTGGTGCACCTGGCCGAGCCGCAAGCCACACTGTTCGATTTTCACGCCGATCGTGATCTGCACCTCGAACGACCCGGCGATAGCGGCGTCGGTGCAAACGGTAGCGGCCGAAGCGTCGGGGAGGGCGCTGAGGGAGCGGTTGGTGAGACCGCTGGTGGTAGTAGCTCTGCCGCCCTCCTCACAGCAGTCAATTCAAGTACTGGGCAGGAATTTCAGCGCCAGCTGAGAGCGGTCGCTGGCTCCGCCGAACCCGGGCGACTACGGCTGCTGCTCGCCGCGGAGTCTGCGGGAGCGCTCGTGGCGGCGGAGATGCGACACGCGGGGTTGCCCTGGAGCGCAGACGTTCACGATCAGCTCCTGACCCGGGAACTCGGAGCGCGAGTCGCACCCGGTGTACGTCCGGAGCGGCTGGAACTGCTGGCCCGACGCATCCGCTTGGAGCTCAACGATTCTGCCCTCAACCCCGATTCGCCGCAGGAATTGTTCAAGGCGCTGCAGCGCGCCGGCCTCGCGGTCACGTCGACGCGAGGGTGGGAGCTGAAGAAGCTAAAGCATCCAGTGATCGAGCCCCTGTTGCAGTACAAAAAGCTGTCCAGGCTGTTCAGCGCCAATGGCTGGTCCTGGATGGAATCGTGGGTTGTGAATGGCCGTTTCCACCCCGATTATGTGCCGGGCGGCGTCGTGACCGGCCGCTGGGCTACAAGCGGCGGGGGAGCGCTTCAGCTGCCCAAGCACATCCGCGGCGCAGTCGTCGCCGACGACGGGTGGAAGCTCGTCGTCGCCGATGCCGCTCAGCTGGAACCGCGCATCCTCGCGGCGCTGTCGCAGGACGAACGCATGGCCACGGCCGGTCGCGGAACCGACCTCTATGCCGGCATCGTCGCGAGCGGAGTTGTGGAAACCCGCGACCATGCCAAGGTCGCCATGCTGGGGGCCATGTATGGTGCCACGACCGGGGAGAGTGGCCGGTTGATGCCGCGCCTGGCGCGTGCCTACCCGCGAGCGATTGCTCTGACCGAATCGGCGGCGCGGGCCGGAGAGCGTGGCGAGGTGGTGACGACCCGACTCGGGCGCTCGTCACCGGTACCAGGGCCGAGCTGGCATGAGGCGCAAGCGCGGGCTTACGATCCAGCGGCCACGGCGGCCGATGAACGCCGAGCCCGCAGCCAGGCTAGGGACTGGGGCCGCTTCACCCGCAACTTCATCGTGCAGGGCAGCGCTGCCGACTGGGCGCTGTGCTGGATGGCCGAAATTCGCCGCGAGCTCACCGCCCTGTCCATTCCTGATCCGTCCAACAGTGGTGCGGCCAGGCAAGCGGATGCCGTCACCGGGCGAGCCCGTGCGCCCTTTGACGCCTCGCCACATCTGGTCTTCTTCCTGCACGATGAGGTGATTGTGCACACGCCGGCGGAGCAGGCCGATGTCGTGGCGCAGATCATCGTGACAGCGGCCGAAACGGCCGGGCGCCTGCTCTTCGGTGCCTTTCCCGTCGACTTCATGTTGACCGTGGCGACGATCGACAACTACGCGCAGGCCAAATAGTCTCGAACGGCAGACGCGAAAATGCGGGGCCTGCCTGGTTCCTGCGCGGGAATTCTTGGTAAGACCAGCTCGGTATCGGCGATGATACATGCGGCGGCAGCAACGAGAGCGAGCCCGCTGCTTGTCAATCCGCAGGGAGCTGGGGCATAATGGCGCTATCGGCAATGGGCTCAGTTCGTTGCCGAACAATTTCATATTCGTCATCGCGCTCACAGCTTTGTGTTGGGAGTTCGATCGTTCCGAGGTCGTTGGGGAAGACGCACCTAGAGGAACGGAGAAACACGATGGATGTACTGTCAAGCCGTCGCGCGCCGATCGCGCGGGGGGTGCTTTTTGTGCACTCGTCCCCGCGGGCGGTGTGCGCGCACGTCGAGTGGGCGGCGGGGCGCGCGCTCGGCCAGGCGGTCAACTTCGACTGGTCTGAGCAACCGGCATTGCCCGGATCTCAGCGTGCCGAATTCTATTGGGAGGGCCCCCCGGGTACCGGCGCGACCCTCGCCTCGGCCATGCACGGGTGGGAACACCTGCGGTTCGAGGTCACCGAAGACGCCGGGCCGGGAACGGATGGCGGTCGCTGGCTGCACACGCCCGACCTGGGTATCTTTTACGCCCAGACCGATACTGTGGGCAATGTTGTCGTGCCGGAAGACCGCATCCGTTATGCCATGGAGGTAGCCGGTGCCAACGCGATCGAACTGCACCAGGAACTTCGGGTGGCACTTGGACAGTCCTGGGACGACGAACTCGAGCCGTTTCGGCAGGCCAGTGATCTCAACGCGGTGGTCTGGCTGCACCAGGTCGGCTGACCAGCATGGGCTGCCAAACGTGCTAATAGCCAGAGAGGATGACCCCGTCCGGACCGGACGGGGTCATTCTCTGTTTGCGAAAATTAGACCGAACGGAACGCGACAACGGCGTTGTGGCCGCCGAACCCGAACGAATTGCTCAGGGCGAGTAGGTCTCCGGCGGGCAGCGTGCGCGGAGTCGTGACAACGTCAAGCAGAATCTCCGGGTCCTGCGATGTGAGGTTAATGGTCGGCGGTGCGGTGCGCTCCGCGAGAGCCTTGACCGTGAAGAACGCTTCGAGGGCGCCGGCTCCGCCGAGCAGGTGGCCGGTAGAGGCCTTGGTCGCCGACACCGGGATGCCATCGAGCAGGTCTCCGAAAACACGCTTGAGGGCCTTGTATTCGGCGATATCACCGACCGGGGTGCTCGTGGCGTGGACGTTGATATGGGAAACGTCGCCCAGGGACGCGCCGGCATTCTCAATGGTTGAGTTCATCGCTCGTGCGGCGGCGCTTCCTTCGGGATCAGGCGCGGTCACGTGGTGCGCATCACTGTTGACGACACCACCGACCAGTTCGGCGTAGATGTGAGCGCCGCGAGCCTTGGCGTGTTCTTCGGTCTCGATCACGAGAGCAGCAGCGCCCTCGCCGAGCACGAATCCGTCGCGCGTTACGTCATAGGGGCGGCTCGCGGTCGCCGGGTCGTCATTACGCGTCGACAGGGCGTGCATCGCGGCGAAGGAGGCGATGGGCAGCGGGTGGATGGCCGCTTCGGAGCCGCCCGCGATGACGATGTCCGCGAGCCCGGCCTGCAAGCGGTTGTAGGCGTTGACCAGGGCTTCGGTGCTCGAGGCGCAGGCAGAGACCACCGTGGTTATGCCGGCACGGGCGTGCAGGTCCATTCCAATGGCAGCTCCCGGTCCGTTCGGCATGAGCATGGGGACGGTCATCGGAAGTACGCGGCGCGGGCCGCGTTCACGCAGGGTATCCCAGGCGTCGAGTAGCGTCCAGACTCCACCGATTCCGGTGGCCCAGTCCACGGCGAGGCGTTCAGGTTCAACCTCGGGAGCACCGGCATCCGCCCAGGCTTCACGCCCGGCTATTAATGCGAACTGGCTCGACGGGTCGAGGCGTTTGACCTCGAAGCGCTGCAGAACGTCCACGGCCTTGACACGAGCCTGTGCGGCGAAAGTTACGGGAATCGCTGTTTCAGCGACCCACGCCTGCTCGAGGGTGGTGGTGCCCGATTCTCCGGCCAGAAGGGCCGTCCAGGTGTCGACCGCCGTGCCGCCCAGGGGCGTAGTGGCACCGATGCCGGTGATAACGATTTTCTTGGTCATAAGTCAACTCTCCATGGAACGACAAACGTGTGGGCCGGCGCGATCTGCCACCAGCCCAATGAACAGGTCGGCCGAAGATCCGGCCGACCCGGTTCAGAACGGACCTAGTCCTGTGCCTTCACGATAAACTCGACGGCATCGCCGACGGTCTTGAGGTTCTTGACCTCTTCGTCAGGGATTTTCACGTCGAACTTCTCTTCTGCGTTGACGACAATAGTCATCATCGAGATGGAGTCGATGTCCAAGTCATCGGTGAACGACTTGCCAAGTTCAACCGTGTCGGTTGCAATTCCGGTCTCGTCGGTGATGAGCTCGGCCAGGCCGGTCAGAACTTCTTCGGTGGACAATGCCATGTTTTTCTCCTTGAGGGGTGTCTCGGTTGACCGAGAACTAGTTTAGGGGGTGGGTTGGTTAGGGCAGCACAACGACTTGCGCGCCGAAGACAAGTCCCGCACCAAAGCCGATCTGCAGTGCGAGGCCGCCGCTAAGCTCCGGGTGTTCCTCGAGCAGGCGGTGGGTGGCCAGGGGAATGGACGCCGAAGAGGTGTTACCGGTCGTGGCAACATCGCGCGCGATGACCACAGATTCTGGCAGCTTGAGCTGCTTGGCGAACTCATCGATGATGCGCATGTTGGCCTGGTGCGGAATAAACGCGGCCAGGTCGGCGCTTTCGATTCCCGCGACCTCGAGGGCCTTCTTGGCCACCTTTGCCATGTCCCAGACGGCCCAGCGGAAGACCGCAGGACCTTCCTGGCGCAGGGTGGGCCAGGCGACTTCCCCGCGGCGGTATTCCTGCATCGTGTGGTTCATCTGGATGGTCTCCGCCTTCGATCCATCAGAGCCCCAGACCGTGGTGGAGATGCCGGGGTACTCGCTCGGGCCGATAACCACGGCACCGGCGCCGTCACCGAGCAGAAAAGAGATGCTCCGATCGGTAGGGTCGACCAAGTCGGAGAGCTTTTCCGCGCCGATGACGAGTGCATAGTGCGCAGCACCGGTGCGAATCAGCGCGTCGGCCTGCGCCACGGCGTAGGCATAACCCGCGCACGCCGCGTTGATGTCGTAGGCTGCGGCCGGATTGGTCCCGACCCGGTCGGCAACAATGGCAGCAACCGAGGGCGTCTGTCGAATGTTGCTGATCGTAGCGACGATGACGGCGTCGATAAGAGCCGGATCGATGCCGCTACGCTCAATGGCCTCGCGGGCGGCGTCCGTTGCCAAGTCGATGGCGTTGATGTCCTGGCTGGCCCGGGTGCGGGTGATGATACCGGTGCGCTGCTGAATCCACTCGTCGGAGGAATCGATCGCTTCGACCAGTTCGTCGTTGGGTACAACGAGGTCACCGCGGGCCGCGCCGACCGACAGGATGCGGGTGTACTGCGGTCCGTGGGACTGCTTCAGTGTTGGCACAGTCACTTTTGTTGGGTTTGGCATTGTCTCTTTCATTACATTCAGTACTGCTGGTCGATCATGGCCCAGGCGGCGGGCAGGTCGTCCGGGGTCTTGATGGCGACGGTTGGGACGCCTTTCAGAGCTCGTTTCGCAAGGCCCACGAGCGCGCCAGCGGGCGCGACCTCGATGATTCCGGTGACCCCCGCAGCAGCGAAAGCCTCCATGCACGTGTCCCACCGTACCGGCGAGGACACCTGACCGACGAGTAGGTCCACAAAACGGATGCCGTCGCTCACCCGGCTCCCATCGCGGTTGGTCCAGATCGAGAGGGTCGGGTTGCTGGGGTGCAACGCGTTGGCGACCACGGTCATCCGGGGGGTGGCTGGCTGCATATACCGGGTGTGGAATGCGCCAGCGACCTGCAAGGGGATGACTCTAGCCCGGTGCGGGGGAGTCTCGGCCAAAGCGGCGAGGGCGTCGAGGGCGCCAGCGACGACGATCTGGCCGCTGCCGTTAAAATTGGCCGGTTCGAGTCCGAGCTCGGCGACTCGGGCGAGCAGTTCAGTTTCGTCGGCACCGATCACGGCGCTCATGCCGGTGGGTACGAGCGCGGATGCTGCCTGCATAGCCAGGCCGCGTTCGCGCACGAAGCGCACAGCTTCGGCGTTGGTCAGGATGCCGGCGCCGGCCGCTGCGGTCAGCTCTCCGACCGAATGTCCGGCGATACCGGCAATGCGGTCACGTCGTCCATCGCTGAACAGAGCCTCGAGGGTGAGGATTCCGGCGGCGACGATAAGCGGCTGAGCAATAGCGGTGTCGCGAATCGTATCGGCGTCGCTGACCGTGCCGTGGGCGACTAGGTCAAGTCCGACCTCGTCAGAAATTTGTTGGAGACCGGCGTTGAAGGCTGGTCGTGCCAGCCAGGGTTCAAGGAATCCGGGGGTTTGGGAGCCCTGACCCGGGCAGACGACAACGATCACTTGATTAGTCTTCCAATCTGACGAGGGGAATGGGTGTGTAAATCGCACTAAGTATCCGGGAAACCTTTGTTCGTAACGGCACATTCGTGCCGTGCACACGCGCGACCGTCAGCGGCGACGGGTGGAAGCGTCGTGATCGCTGATCGAGCCGATGATGAGCGCCGACTGCAGGATGAGCGCCTCGCGGGCTCCCGTGGCGTCGTAGCCGATCACTTCGGAGACGCGTTTGAGACGATAGCGCACCGTGTTGGGGTGCACGAACAGTTCCCGGGCAGTCGCTTCGAGCGAGCGACCGTTATCGAGGTAGCACCACAGGGTGGTGAGTAACTCGGTGGAATGTGCCTGGAGCGGCCGATAGATGCGATGGATGAGTGTGGCTCGCGCGAGCGGATCGCCGGCCAGAGCGCGCTCGGGCAGCAGATCGTCGGCCTGCACCGGGCGAGGTGCATTCCGCCACGAGCGGGCTACGGCGAAACCTGCCAAGGCCGCCTTGGCACTTTTTGACGCGTCGACGAGGTTGGGAACCTCGTGACCGAGCACGAGATGCCCGGGTCCGAAGATCGGCTCCAGCGCCATGGCAATCTCCATGAAGGTCAACGCTGCCGCTGTGCCGACGTCTTCGCTGTTGACCGGCGCCGGGCGCGCCCGGCCGATCACGAGTACGAGACGGTTGCCCTGCACGCCAATGAGCACGTCGGCCGCCATATGGCGGGCGGCACGGCGTAACTGGTCGACGTCGAGCATGTGCGGCGTTGTGCCGACCAGCACACAGACTTCACCGTGACCGTGCCAACCGAGGGCCGCGATGCGGCTGGGCAATTCGTCGTCATATTCTCCGCTGAGAATGGAGTCGACGACGAGAGCTTCTAGCCGCGCGTCCCAGAGTCCGCGGGCCTCGGCGGCGCGCGCGTAGACATCCGCTGCCCCAAACGCGATCTCCCGCGAGTACAGCAAAATGGCTTCGCGCAGGGATTCCCCGCCGTCTTTGACCCGCTCCTCGACTACCTCGACGGTCACGCGGATCAGTTGTAGCGTTTGTTGCAGGCTCACCGAGCGCAGCAGCTCGCGCGGGGCGGCGCCGAAGACGTCGGCGGCGATCCACGGCGTTGACCGGGGGTCGTCGAACCACGAGATGAAACTCGTGATGCCGGCCTGGGCGACCAGGCCGACCGCAGACCGCCGTCCTGGCGGCATATCGCCATACCAGGACAGCGTGTCTTCGAGTCGTTTGAGCGTCTGGGTTGACAACTCACCGGAGATGGTGCGCAGCCAGTTAAGAGTCTGCTCTTTCGTCTTGGGCGCCGGTGCCACGGTTTCTTAGCTCTCGCCCCCGGCAGAGCCGGTGGTGCCCGCGCTCACATCGTGCAGGCGATACTTGGCGATTGCCTGGCCGGCCAGGCTCCGGTCGACCTCGCCGCGACGGGCGAGCAGCTCGAGGGTGCGCACCACCATTGACGGGCCGTCGATCTTGAAGAACCGGCGAGCGGCGGGCCGGGTGTCCGAGAAACCGAAGCTGTCAGCGCCGAGCGTTGCGAAGTCGCTCGGAACGAACTGCCGAATCTGGTCTGGCACGGCGTGCATGAAGTCTGACACGGCCACAAACGGGCCGCTGGCACCGGCGAGCTTCGTGGTGACGTACGGAATGCGCGGCTCGTCGTCGGGATTGAGAAAGTTGTGCTCCTCGGCGGCGAGGCCCTCGCGGCGCAGCTCGGTCCACGACGTGACCGACCAGACGTCGGCCGAAACGCCCCAGTCGTCGGCGAGCAGCTTGGCAGCTTCCAGCGCCCACGGCACGGCAACACCGGAGGCGAGCAACTGCGCCTTCGGTCCGTTCACGGTCGACTCGCTCACGCGGTGAATACCGTGCAGGATGCCATCCACGTCGACGCCTTCGGGCTCAACCGGTTGCACGGCCGGCTCGTTGTAGACGGTGATGTAATACATGACGTTCGGGTCGATGTGGGCGCCGCCGTACATCCGCTCGAGGCCGGCGCGCACGATGTGGCCGATCTCGTAGCCGTAGGCGGGGTCGTAGGAGACCACGGCCGGGTTGGTCGAGGCCAGCAGCGGCGAGTGTCCATCGGCGTGCTGCAGACCTTCTCCGGTCAACGTCGTGCGTCCGGCTGTTGCACCGATGATGAAGCCGCGGGTCATCTGGTCGCCGGCCGCCCAGAGGGCGTCCCCCGTGCGCTGGAAGCCGAACATGGAGTAGAAGACATACACCGGAATGAGCGGTTCACTGTGGGTGGCATACGAGGTGCCGACGTTGGTGAATGCTGCGGCAGCGCCGGCCTCGTTGATGCCAACGTGCAGAATCTGGCCCTGAGGGCTCTCCTTGTAAGACAGTAGCTGGGCATGGTCAACGGACGTGTAGTGCTGACCATTGGGGTTGTAAATCTTGGCGGTGGGGAAGAACGCGTCGATACCGAAGGTACGTGCCTCGTCCGGGATGATCGGAACGATGCGATTGCCGAAGTCCTTCGCTCGCACGAGCTCCTTGAGGAGCCGAACGAATGACATCGTCGTAGCGATCTCCTGCGTACCGGAACCCTTCTTGGAAACCTTGTAGGTCTCGTCGCCCGGCAGGTTCAGTTTGGCGTGCGTGGTGCGGCGCTCCGGCAGGTAGCCGCCCAGCGCACGCCGGCGCTCGTGCATGTACTCGATCGCCTCGTCCTTGGCGCCGGGGGTGTAGTAGGGCGGAAGGTACGGGTTTTCCTCGAGCTGGGCATCCGTAATCGGCACGTGCATGCTGTCTCGGAACGACTTGAGGTTCTCGAGGGTCATTTTCTTCATCTGGTGGGTCGCGTTGCGGCCCTCGAAGCTCGGACCGAGGCCGTACCCTTTGACCGTCTTTGCCAGGATGACGGTCGGCTGGCCCGTATGCTCCGATGCGGCCTTGAACGCCGCGTAGACCTTGCGGTAGTCGTGGCCGCCGCGTTTGAGGTTCCAGACCTCGTCGTCACTCAAGTGTTCGACCAGCTTGAGTGCGCGCGGGTCGCGTCCGAAGAAGTTCTCGCGCACGTAGGCGCCGCTCTCCGCCTTGTAGGTCTGGTAGTCACCGTCGGGCGTGACGTTCATCAGGTTGATCAGCGCGCCGTCGACGTCGTTCTTGAGCAAGTTGTCCCACTCGCGACCCCAGACCACCTTGATGACGTTCCAGCCGGCACCGCGGAAGAAGCTTTCGAGTTCCTGAATGATCTTGCCGTTACCGCGCACGGGGCCGTCAAGGCGCTGCAGGTTGCAGTTGATGACGAAATTAAGGTTGTCGAGGCCCTCGTTGGCGGCGACCTGCAGCTGGCCACGGCTCTCCACCTCGTCCATTTCACCGTCGCCGAGGAACGCCCAGACCTGCTGGTCGCTGGCATCCTTGATGCCACGGTTGGTCAGGTAACGATTCAGCTGCGCCTGGTAAATCGCGTTGATCGGACCAAGACCCATCGACACGGTCGGGAACTGCCAAAAATCGGGCATGAGGCGTGGGTGCGGGTACGAGGAGATGCCATCGGGGGCGTGTGACTTTTCCTGACGGAATCCATCCAGCTGGTTCTCGGTCAACCGGCCCTCGAGATAGGCACGGGCGTAGGTGCCGGGGGAGGCGTGTCCCTGAATGAAGATTTGGTCGCCACCGCCCGGATGATCCTGGCCACGAAAGAAGTGGTTGAAACCGACCTCATACAGGGCAGCGGATGACGCATAAGTCGCGATATGACCGCCGACGGCGATACCGGGGCGCTGCGCTCGGTGCACCAGAACGGCAGCGTTCCAGCGGATCCAGGCGCGATAGCGGCGTTCGATGTCCTCGTCGCCGGGAAATTCGGGTTCGTTTTCGGGAGCGATGGTGTTGATATAGTCCGTCGTCGGTACCATCGGCACGCCGAGATGCAATTCCTTCGAGCGTTTCAACAAAGTGAGCATGATCTCGCGCCCGCGCTGGTGGCCGTGTTCGGCAACGAGCGAATCGAGGGATTGTGACCATTCGGCCGTTTCCTCCGGATCGGAGTCGGCGTTGTTCGTCGAATACGGGTCCTGGTCGTTGACCGTCACAGTCGACCTCTCTCTGTGGTTGATGCAGCCTGTCGTTGATGCAGCCTGGGGTTGATGCAGCGATGATGCCCCGCGGCGTGAAGACAACGGTGGCAAGTGCCGTACAAGAGCAAGTTCGAGTGCAACCGGCGGCACCCCGTAAGCCTACTGATTTCGCCACTCGTGCGCGTACGGGAATAGACGCAGGGCAAAACAGGGGTGCTGTGCGTGCGAGCAGGCTGCGGGGCTAGAGTGTGTCACCGGCCGTACGTTGCGTGTTGCACCGAGGAAAGGATCGCTTATGGCTCTCGAAAATGACACCCAGGCACCCGATTTCAAGCTCATTAATCAGTTCGGCGAGACCGTTCAGCTGAGCCAGTATCGGGGGATCAAGTCCGTCGCCTTGGTGTTCTTTCCACTGGCTTTCTCTGGCATCTGTAGTGGCGAACTGTGCGAGCTGCGCGATAACCTGGCCCTGTTCGAAGACGGTGGGGTGGAACTCATCGGCATCTCGGTTGACTCCCGACATGCCCTGCGCGTCTTCGGTGAGCAAGAAAAATACACCTTCGACCTCGTGGCCGATTTTTGGCCCCACGGCGC
Source organism: Cryobacterium sp. Y11 (assembly GCF_002929535.1). Taxonomy (GTDB): domain Bacteria; phylum Actinomycetota; class Actinomycetes; order Actinomycetales; family Microbacteriaceae; genus Cryobacterium. The sequence continues at coordinate 229,037 of NZ_PJJO01000056.1, read as the reverse complement.
GGTCGCGAAAGAATACGGCGTCTTTTTGGAAGACAAGGGTTTTGCTAACCGCGCAACCTTCCTCATCGACCCGAGCGGCATCATCCGTGCCAGTTTCATCACCGCGCCGGGCGAAGCCCGATCGCTCGACGCCTACCGGGCGGCGCTCGGACTGCTCGAGCCCGTTCTCTGAGTCTTTCCCAATCCCAGCCGTCCCTGAAGCCGTTCAGCCTGACCTATACTGAACAGACCCGGTGACTACGCGTCGTCGTCGGGGCCTTTAGCTCAGTTGGTAGAGCGCCACGTTTACACCGTGGATGTCATCGGTTCGAGCCCGGTAGGGCCCACAGAGTTTTCTCGACAGCATGTGATCGTGAGGTCAAATGAGACGAACGATGCAGGTGCGTCTGGGTTGGGTTCGTGCTCAGTGAATGACCGGGTGGCCTTCGGCGCCGCGGCCCTGCAATTGTCGCTCTCGTTTGAGAGCCACACCAGCATCTGCGACCCCTTTCTGCAGGTGCTGCCGGTCAACGCCGCAGCGGTATGCACACTCGGTGCGCCGTTTGGATCCGAGACGGTCTGCGCGAGCAACTCGATGGCCGCCCATTTTGATGAACTGCAATTCGACCTCGGTGAGGGACCGTCCTGGGCAGCGTTGGCCACCCGTCGAGCAGTTCTCGTCGACAATTTTCCTACGTCCAGAGGTACGACCTGGCCTGCGCTGATGAAAGCATCTGAACACAGCGGTGTGCACGCCGTGTACGCCTTCCCGCTCATTCTCGGGTCGCTCGAAATCGGCGCCGTTTCCCTGCATTCGAACCGTTCCGGTGGGCTGTCTCCCGCGCAAATTCTCGATGCTGAAGTGCTCGTAAACCTTACGGCTGTACAGGTTTTGCGTCGGTCCCTCACGTTTCAAACACTGAAGACGAATCTGGAAGATAATGAAGGATATTCGAGGCGTGTCGTTCACCAAGCGACCGGAATGGTTCTGGCTCAGCTCAATCTTTCCGCGGCAGACGCGCTTCTGATAATTCATGGACATGCTTTTGCTCATGGAAGAACTGTTCGGGAAGTCGCCTCAGATGTAGTGACACGTCGACTGGATTTTGCGTCGATTTCCGAGTCTTAGAATGGAAATATGGTGACAAAAAGTCGGGAAGGTCAACTCGTTGAGGCCTTCGTTACCCTGGCCGACACGCTCGTCGCCGGCTATGACATTGTCGACCTTCTGCACACGCTTGTCGAAAAATGCGCGGCCCTGCTAGACGCTTCGGCAGCGGGAATTATCCTGTCGGACGGCGACGGTGAACTCGAAGTTGTGGCGTCGACCAATGAACGCAGCCGCTTGGTCGAAATTTTGCAGTTGCGTTCGGGAAGCGGACCGTGCGTCGAGAGCTTCATAACCGGCCTGGCCGTAGCCATTCCCGACATTGAGCGCACGGGTGAGAAGTGGCCGAAGTTTCGCAGAGGAGCCCTCGACCAGGGCTTCGCGTCAATGCACGCCGTGCCACTACGCTTGCGCGCAACGACCATTGGTTCACTCAATCTCTTCTGGGATCGCACCGGCGGGTTGAGTGCGTCAGACACCAACACGGTGCAGGCGTTAGCGGATGTCGCCACCATCGGCATTCTGCAGGAGCGCGCGATTCGCGAAAGCGACATCGTGCGCCAACAACTTCAGCATGCGCTGAGCAGCCGGGTGCTGATCGAGCAGGCCAAGGGTGTGGTCGCGTACACCCACGGCGTACACATGGGGGACGCCTTCGACAGAATTCGTGAATATGCTCGCAATAACGGCCTCCCACTGGCCGAAGTGGCCAATCGCATCGTCAGTCGGGCCCTTACCCTCTGACCTGTCAACGCTCGACCCGGTTAGTTGGGAACTGACCGTGATTTACCGCCCAACCTAACAACACGGGCTTATACTCACTGTGGCCGCCCCGGACCCTGGCAGTACACGCACCAAACGTGAGCTTGCGAGGGAAATCATGAAACGTATATTTCATCCCGGTGGGTCAGTAATTACCGGCAGCGATCTCGCTGATGCCGTATTGCTCTACGCCGAGGCGCTCTGCAATCGTCGACAAGTCGACGTCATCGATATTCCGGTCATGGGCGACGACGGTCGACTGCTGCGCGCCCAGTTTCTGATCGGCACAGCGAGTCAGCTGGTCAGCGTCACGGCCGATACCCTGTCCCCAGAACTGGTCGAGCCAGAAACCACCGATTTTCTGCACCGCAAGGCCCAAACCGGCGCGATGATCCCGGCCGCCTGGACCCGCGAGGAGTCGGCCGCCGCACAGTTCGACGACTTCGACTACTAACCTCACCTTTCACGCTGGCACGGCATATCGGGTTACGTCGTGCCAGCGCGAGTTCGCCGCCGGGCGCCCGGTCTCCCGGTAGGCTGAACGGGTGTCATACTCGCTCGCCGACGTTACTCGCGTCGCCCACACCCTGTGGCCGCTGGACGGTGCCGAAGCATGGGATGCGCCGGGGCTTGTCAGCGGAGATCCTGCCCGGCCGATTCGAAGCATCCACTTGGCCGTCGATGCCGTAGCCGACACCGTCGATGAGGCCATCGAGGCTGGCACCGATCTGCTCGTGACGCACCATCCATTGCTGCTGCGCGGTGTCACGACCGTGGCGGAAGATGGTTACAAGGGTGCCCTGCTCAGTCGGCTGATTCGCGCAAACTGTGCCCTGCTCGCCGCGCACACCAACGCCGACGTCGTTGCAGAGGGCGTGTCCGACGTCATCGCCACCCGACTCGGACTGATCGACACGCAGCCCATCACCAGCAACGCTGCTCCGGGCACCGGCGTCGGACGAGTCGGTCGCCTAGCCGCGCCGACGACGCTCGGACACCTCGCCCACACCATGCTGGCACTGCTGCCAGCCACGGCGTCGGGAGTTCGGGTTGCCGGGGACTATTGCGCTGTGATCAGCACGGTCGCGCTGTGCGGTGGCGCTGGGGATTCCCTGTTGCGGCATCCGTTGGTGCGCTCGGCCGACGTCTACATCACCTCCGACCTGCGCCACCACCCCGCGCAGGAAGCGCGCGAGCAGGCGCTGTGCGGTGGCGGCCCGGCCCTCGTGGACGTCGCCCACTGGGCCAGCGAATGGCTCTGGCTCGAACCGGCCGCCGAACAGCTGCGCAAGGCCCTGCCGGGGGTGTCGGTCACGGTGAGCGAACTGAACACCGACCCGTGGGATTTTGCCATCGTGCGCTAGTCGTCAATTTTTCTTTTTTCGTCAATACAATTCAATTCCAGCGTTAGGTCAGGACATCGTGAAGGCATCACCACTCCAGCAGAAAGAACTTCTGCGGCTTCAGGCCCTCGACATCAAGGTTCTTCAGCTCAGTCATCAGTCAAAGTCGCTCGTCGAGCACACTGAATTGGCCGCTCTCAACCGGGAGGCTGAGGCCAGCCGCATGAAGCTGCTCGGCCGGTCGGGCGAGCTCGACGACGTGCGCACCGAATTGGGACGCATTGAGAGCGACGTCGAGGTCGTCGAGAAACGCATTGCTCGCGACACCGATCGCCTGCAGCAGACCTCGTCGATCAAAGATATTCAGGCCCTCGACTCCGAGGTCGCCTCGCTCAAGAAGCGCCTGTTCGATCTCGAGGAGATTGAGATTGCCGTTTTGGAGCGCCAGGAGGAGCACGAAGCTGCCGTTGCCGTGGTGGAGCAGGAACGCGACGCCATTGCCGTGCGGGTCGCCGCGACCGAGTCGGCACGCGATGAGGTGCTGGTTGACCTCACCCGTCAGCTCGGCGAGCTGACCCGGGATCGCGCCACGATTGCGGCCACCATCTCCGACGACCTCGCTGCCCTGTATGAGCGTCTGCGTATCAGCGGCCATGGCAACGCCGCTGCTCTGCTGCGCGCGCGTACGTGCAGCGGATGCACGATGACGTTGACCGGAAGCGACCTCGCCGACGTGCGTCAGGCGCCCGAAGACGAGGTCATCTTCTGCCCCGACTGTGGCGCAGTGCTGGTACGCACCGAAGAGTCCGGCATCTAGCGCCGGTTCGGCGTCGACCTGCCCGCCCGGTAAGCTTGAATCTCGGAATGGGTCGGCAAGACGGTCGCGTCATTCGTGAGATCTTCGGATCAAGCGGATGCCGAGGAACGTCCGGGCTCCACAGAGCAGGATGGTGGGTAACACCCACCCGGGGTAACCCGCGAGACAGTGCCACAGAAAGTAGACCGCCACTTGCGTCGCGCCTTCGGGAACGGCGTCGGTGGTAAGGGTGAAACGGTGGTGTAAGAGACCACCAGAGGCCAGGGTGACCTGGTCGGCTTGGTAAACCTCGTCCGGAGCAAGGTCAGACAGAAAGCGTTGAGGCGGCTCGCCGAGCTTTCGGGTAGACCGCTAGAGGGCTGCGGCAACGTAGTCACGAGATAGATGGCCGTCGACGGTGTGCAAACACCTGAACAGAACCCGGCGTACTAGCCGGCCCATTCCCTCACCAATGAATGCGCCCGAATTCGACGCGAAGTTTCTGGCCTCGCGCCGGGTTCACGGCCTCGAGCCAGGAGAGACGCCCTAACAGGTGGGAGCGAAAATCCGGATGTGCACCCTGGTTCTGTGAATCAGGACCGTTTACGACGCAATTGTGCAGGATCGCCTTCAACTCGTCGATGTCCCGGCGAGACATATTCGTATGCTTGTTCACGACAACGCCGGTCACGGTCTGTTTTAGGCTCGCTCCGCGCACCCGGGTCTTGTGTGAGTTCAGCGTGTGGCCCTCGGACGTGACAATACGGTCCACGCCGCGGACGAAGGCATCGGCTCGCCGGGCGAGCGCCCCGCCGCCGCTAAAAGCAAGGTCGTCGGCGTACCGTGTGTATACGGCGCCCGCGGCGGACGACCAGCCTTCCAATCGAGCGTCGAGACGACGGATGGCGAGATTTGCGAGCATGGGCGAAGATGGTGCGCCTTGAGGTAGATGAGTGGCGGCTAGCGCCTTGCGCAGCGCGAACCGTTCGTCGAGATTTCCACCCGGGGGCATGGCGGCGATGACACGCGGGGGAGCGGCCGTGGTGCACAGCCCGGTGATCGTGTAGGCAACGGTCTCGGGTATCCCCGCCCGGCGCAGTGTCCCGTAGACGCGGGCGCCGCTTACTCTCGCGAAGAAGGACGTGAGGTCGGCGGAGATCACGACGTTCTTGCCGGTGTGGCGTGAGGCGCCTGTTACAGCGCTGCGGCCGGGTACGAACCCGTGCGCCGCATCGTGGGTCGGGATGAATCCGAGGACGCCGACCAATAGCTTCCGCTGTGTGGCTCGAAGTCGAGAGCCAGGAATCTCCAGTAGCCGCGGCGTGCGTCCCGGGCGGAGTCGCCACTCGTAGCGATAGTGCTGAAGCGCTCCCGCTGGTGCCCGCCGATTCCAGTGCTTTGTATCGGCGAACCAATCGAGGTCACCAACCGACAGGTCGAGCAACCGGGCGAGGCCGGACACGGTGTCAAGGAGGGGTGCAGGAGCCGGAGCCTCCCTCCCTCTGCTCTGTGCAACAAGATGATGCGTCACTTGCAGCGGTGCTCCCCGTGCATCGGCCCGATCCACGGCGGCCCGAAAGGCGTCCGACCCGCTAATGACCGTGGTGAGTTCGCGCGAAGCGTCGTGCGGCGGCTCCCGGTAAGCCGCCAGTACGTCGCGCACAAGCGGCCCCAGCCAGCGGCGACGCGCTCCGAGCACAAGACTGCCCGCCGCTGAGAGTCTGGTCGCTGACCAGTCATCCGCCGCCAGGAAGGCTAATGCCAATGCAGTCGCGACTCCTTCCGAAGACGGATGTGGCCTCCGAGCGAGTACGAGCGCGGCTCGGGTTGCTCCCGTCCTCTGCCCGGCCGTCATCGAGTTGCCCCAAAACTAGCGGCAAGCGTGCGATGGCTTTCGGGCGACTCGTCCCTTCGTGCAGGCGCCGTGCTGCGCGGAGCGCAGAGACGCGCCTGCGGCGCTCGTTCACAGATGACCTTCGTGCCCCGGGGTAGCCCCGGAGAAGGCAGCACAACGCGTGTACCACCCGCCTCGCCCGAAAACCATCGCACGTGCGTCACCCTACCAAGCTGACAGGCAGTGATGCACGCCATCACAGGCCTTCGAGGCGCGCCCTAAGGTCCCGTCACCGGGACTGTCGGAGGGGTCAGCTTTCGCAACAGAATAGATAACACGCTCAGAGCCCGGTGGCCACCGCTGACACTGGTACGGCTGACTGCAACCGAGTCCTTCGCTCCGTGAGTTGAGGTCCGCTTTGCTGCAACGGGTTCCACCGACGCTTCGGTGGCGGTTAGAACGGTGTGCTGGCCCAGTCATGGGTGTGGCCTACCTCGCTGTGGCGCGCTTGGCTGGTGCAGCCGAGGAAGCGGCAGATGCCGCCGCGGATCTCGAGCGATTTCTTCAAAACGGCACGACCATCTCGGCGAAGTGGATGCGCTGCTGACTGCCGTCCTCCGCCGCCGATAACTCGCGGCCAGCGCACTTTTTTCCGCCCAAGCGCGAGGCCCTCCGGTGAGCACGCCAGAACTAGCCGGGGAATCGGGCGGCGAGGGCTGCCGCACCGAGGATTCCGGCGTTGTTGCGGTGCACGGCCGGAATGATTCTGGTTTTTAGGCGCAGCAGCGGCAGAAAGTCCTCGTAGTGTTTGGACACCCCGCCGCCCACGATAAACAGGTCGGGGGAGAACAATAGCTCAAGGGTCGTGTAGTACTTCTGCAGGCGTACCGCCCATTTGTCCCAGGTCAGGTTCTCGCGTTCCTTGGCCGAGTATGCCGCCCGAGTCTCATAATCGTGACCATCGATTTGCAGGTGTCCGAGTTCCGTGTTGGGAACCAGCACGCCATCATTGAGCAGCGCCGAACCGATGCCAGTGCCGAGGGTCGTCAGCAGCACGACGCCGGCGACGTCCTTCGCCGCCCCGAACTGCGCTTCGGCGTAACCGGCGGCATCCGCGTCATTGACGAAATGAATGGGAAGGCCTAAGCCCTTTTCAAATAACGCCTCGGCCGGCAGACCGATCCATTTCGACGACACGTTTGCCGCGGACATGGTGTGGCCGTTCTTCACGACGGCGGGAAAACAGACGCCAACCGGTAGATCGCCGACGCCAGCAGAGACGGTGGCGAGCAGGGTGCGCGTTGTCTCGACGATGTCTTGCGGTCGACCACCCTTGGGAGTGGGCAGCTTCACCCGGTCCGAGAGCAGTTCACCGGTCGACAGATCGACCACAGCCCCCTTGATGCCGGTACCACCGATGTCAATGCCGATTGCCGTCGTTGCAGTCATGTACTGAACCTATCTGGTCGAGAGCGAGGTCAGGGCAGGGTCAGAATTTCGGCGCCACGTTCGGTCACCACGAGGGTGTGTTCGAACTGCGCCGTCATGCTGCGGTCGCGGGTCAGAACCGTCCAGTCGTCATCCCAGATGTCCCAGTCGCTCGTGCCGAGGGTGAGCATCGGTTCGATCGTGAAGACCATGCCGACCTCCATCACGGTGTCGTACTGCGGGGCGTCGTAGTGTGGAATGATGAGTCCGGAATGAAAGGCCTCACCGACGCCGTGCCCGGTGTAGTCGCGTATCACGCCATAGTTAAACCGCTTGGCATACGACTCGATCGTGCGACCAATGACGTTGACCTCCCGGCCGGGTGCGACGGCCTTGATGCCGCGGGCGAGGGCCTCCCGCGTGCGCTCGACCAGCAGGGTGACCTCCGCGCTCGCTTCGCCGACGACGAATGTGACGTTGCTATCGCCGTGCACGCCGTTCTTAAATGCGGTGATGTCGATGTTCACGATGTCACCGTTGTCCAGCACCGTGTTGTCGGGGATTCCGTGGCAAATGACCTCGTTTACCGAGCTGCACAGCGATTTCGGGTAGCCGCGGTAGCCGAGCGTCGACGGGTAGGCATCGTGCGCCACCATGAAGTCGTGCCCGATCCGATCGAGCTCCTCGGTGGTCACACCGGGCACGATCGCCGCGCCGACGGCGGCAATGGCCTGGGCAGCGATACGACCGGACTCACGAATGAGCGCGATCTTGTCCGGTGAATAAATATTAGAGCCGGTGTATTCTGCTGGCCCCTTCTTGCCCACGTACTCGGGGCGAACGATATGAGAGGGAACGGAACGCGTCGCTGAGACCGTTCCGGGGACGAGGTGACCGATTGAATCCTTAGGCATAGGATCAAGCTTATGGCCGAGGATAAAGAACACGCATTCTGGTACAACATGCGCACCGGTGAAGTGGAGCACGGCCTGCAGTCGTCGTCGCTCGATCGGGTCGGCCCCTTCACTACCCGTGACGAAGCAACACACGCCCTCGAGAAGCTGCGCGCGAACAGCGCTATGTGGTCAGAGGACGACGCACGAGACGCTCGCTAGAGCATGGACTGAACGGCCCGCTACTCGTAGCTGTGCTCTGGAGCCGGGTAGGCGCCGGAGGCGACATCGGCGGTGAACCGTTGCACGGCCTCCGTCAGTACCGATCTCATGTCGGCGTATTGGCGCACAAACTTGGGCACCCGACCGCTCGTCATTCCGGCGAAATCGGTCCAGACCAGCAACTGACCGTCAACGGACGGTCCGGCACCGACCCCGATAGTGGGGATCGACAGTTGTGCGGTCACGAGGGCAGCGACCGAAGCCGGCACCATTTCGAGCACAACGGCAAAGGCACCGGCCTCCTGCACAGCCAGGGCGTCGGCGATCAGGGCCTCGGCGGCGTCACCGCGGCCCTGAATGATGTGGCCGCCGAGTCCGTGCTCGCTCTGCGGGGTGAAGCCGATATGCCCCATCACCGGAATACCGGCCGACACGATTCGACGAATCTGTTTGTGGCTGCGCTGGCCACCTTCCAACTTGACGGCGTGCGCCTGAGCCTCTTTCATGAATCGCACGGCCGTGGCAAGGGCCTGATCCGGTCCGCTCTCATACGAGCCAAAGGGCATGTCCGCGACGACGAGTGCGCGGGTGACGGCTCGGGCCACGGCACGGGTCAGCGGAATGAGCTCGTCAACGGTGACGGGCAGGGTGGTCTCGTAGCCGTAGACGTTATTTCCGGCGGAATCGCCCACCAGGAGAAAATCGATACCGGCCGCATCGAAAATCTGTGCCGTGAGCATGTCGTAGCTGGTCAGACCCGTAATCGGGATGCCCTGCAGTTTGGCGTTCTGAAAATGTCTGGTGCGCACCCGCTTGGGGCCAGCTGGTGCCTGTCTGGATGAATGCTGAACCGACACGTCGGCGGGAGGGACCGTGGGCTCTGGCGCTGTCAACTCTGGCATGCCACAAGTGTAGTCAGGCAAGGAAACCTGATTGGAGCCAGTAGCCTAGACAGTACCTGTTGGAGCAATGAGAAAGAGCGTGAATGGACAAGCAGCGCGACTTCGTTCTTCGGACCATCGAGGAGCGAGGAATCAAGTTCGTGCGTCTCTGGTTCACCGACGTCGTCGGTACCCTGAAATCGGTTGCGATTGCGCCCGCCGAGGTGGAGGGTGCCTTCAATGAGGGCCTGGGGTTTGACGGTTCGGCCATCGAAGGCCTGACCCGATCCTTCGAAGCGGATGTCCTGGCTCACCCCGACCCCACCACTTTTCAGATTTTGCCCTGGCGCGGTGAGGTCGATCCGACCGCCCGCATGTTCTGCGACATTACGACGCCCGACGGGCAGCCGGCCGTGGCTGACCCGCGCAACGTGCTCAAGCGCACCCTCGCGAAGGCGGCTGACCGCGGCTTCACCTTCTATACCCACCCAGAGGTCGAGTTCTACCTGCTCAAGTCGTCGAAGTTCGGCAAGAACGGGCCGACTCCGGTCGACTCGGCCGGCTACTTCGACAACGTTCCCGGCGGCACAGCGCACGACTTTCGACGCCGCTCCGTGCGCATGCTCGAAGACCTCGGCATCTCGGTAGAGTTCAGCCACCACGAAGCCGGGCCAGGTCAGAACGAAATCGACCTGCGGTACGCCGATGCGCTGACCACGGCGGACAACATTATGACCTTCCGCACGGTGGTTAAAGAAGTGGCCATTGAGCAGGGCGTTTACGCGACTTTCATGCCCAAGCCCATGTCTGAGCACCCTGGTTCGGGGATGCACACCCACCTGTCCCTGTTTGAGGGTGACTCCAACGCGTTCTTCGAAGCCGGCGCTCAATACCAGCTATCCAAAATCGGTCGTCAGTTCATCGCCGGACTGCTCAAACACGCCCCGGAGATCACCGCGGTAACCAACCAGTTTGTTAACTCCTACAAACGGCTGTGGGGCGGCGACGAAGCACCGAGCTTCGTCTGCTGGGGCCACAACAATCGCTCAGCACTCGTGCGAGTGCCGCTGTACAAGCCCAACAAGGGGCAGAGCGCTCGAGTCGAGTACCGGGCGATTGACTCAGCAGCAAACCCGTACCTGGCCTACTCACTGATGCTCGCAGCGGGCCTCAAGGGCATCGAAGAGGGCTACGAGTTGCCGCCAGAAGCCGAAGACAACGTCTGGAGCCTGAGCGATTCCGAGCGCCGTGCCTTGGGTTACACGGCGCTTCCGGCCAGCCTTGACCACGCCATTCAATACATGGAGGAGTCCGAACTCGTAGCGGAGACGCTCGGCGAGCAGGTCTTCAACTATGTGTTGCTCAACAAACGACAAGAGTGGCGCGACTACCGGTCGCAGGTCACCCCGTTCGAGCTGAGAAAGAATCTGGAGATGCTCTAACTCGTTGAGTTAGGTCGACAACCGAAGGAACCACACGCGATGGAGCGCACGCAGTTAACCCTGACCGAGCTCGTGCGGGTTGGATTCGTCGACCTCGCCGAGGTGCGCGGCCGGCTCGACGAGGTCGCCGAGCTCGGGAAGAATAGCCAGCACAGTCGGTCGTCGCCGAACGATTGGGTCACCGATACCCGCACTCTGCTGCCGCTGCTGACCGGGGCGGCGAGTCCGGATGCAGCGCTCCTCGCTTTGGTGGAGCTGCTTCGGCAGGACTCAGCTGAGCTGTTCCACCTGCTCGGCTCACCGGCGGCGACCGCACGCCTGCTCACGGTTCTTGGCGCCTCCAGTGGGCTCGCCGAATTCTTTCTCCGGCATCCGGAGGAGTTGTCCGTTTTGACGGCTCCTCTGGTCGTCTTACCGGACGCCCCCGAGCTCGTCGCCGATCTGCTGGATGCCGTTGGCGCGTGCGATGGATTCTCCCAGCTGGTCGACGATGCCGCCTGGGTCGCCCTGCGGGTTCGCTACCGCCGGCGGCTGGCCCAGCTCGCAGCCTTCGACCTCGAACAAACCGATCCGGTCTCCGGACTTGACGGCATTGCGCGCACACTGTCCGACCTCGCAACGGCGGCGCTCGAAGCAGCCCTCACCGTTGCCCGCACCATGTCAAGCGGTGACACCGTCGGCCGCGGCGTCTTTCCAACCGAGCAGGTACGGGCCACCAAACTGGCCATCATCGGCATGGGCAAAGCCGGCGCCGGTGAACTCAACTACGTCAGTGATGTCGACGTGATCTTCGTCGCCGACGGCGACGACTCGGCCGGGCTCGACAGCTCCCGCGCCGTCGAAATCGCCACCCGGCTGGCCGTGCTGATCATGCGCGGCCTGAACGAGTCGGGCGTCGAGCCCGAGCTCTGGGAGGTGGACCCCAACCTGCGCCCGGAGGGCAAGAGCGGCGCCTTGGTACGGTCGATCGAATCGCACCTGGCCTACTACGATCGCTGGGCCAAGAGCTGGGAATTTCAGGCCCTGCTGAAGGCCCGCACCCTCGCCGGGGACAGTGAGCTCGGCACCCGCTATATCGATGCCGTTACCCCCAAGGTATGGAGCAGCGCGAGCCGGGAAAATTTCGTCGAATCCGTGCAGCGGATGCGAGAACGGGTCACCGATAACATCCCCGATGATGAGGTGGATGTGCAGCTCAAACTCGGCCCCGGAGGCCTGCGCGATATTGAGTTCACCGTGCAGCTGCTGCAACTCGTGCACGGCCAGACCGATCCAGAGGTACGCCAGGCCGGTACCCTGCCAGCACTGACGGCCTTGGCGACGGAGGGTTACGTCGGACGTGCCGAGGCGACCGAATTCGCCCAGGACTACCGCATGCTGCGCCTGATGGAGCATCGGTTGCAGCTGCAGAAGCTGCGGCGCACCCACCTGGTTCCTCGCGATGAGGCGAACCTGCGGGTACTGGCTCGTGCCACCGGCTTGGCGACGAGTGCCGCCGGGCTGACCATCCGCTGGTCAGAGACCAAACAACGCGTGCGCGGCTTGCACGAACGGTTGTTCTATCGCCCCCTGCTGTCGGCCGTGGCGTCGCTGTCCGCCGAGGGGCTGAACCTGACCAGCGCCCAGGCTGAGGCGCGTCTAGCCGCCATCGGCTTTCGCAACACCACGGGTGCGCTCGCGCACATCAGTGCCCTGTCGGGCGGAGTGTCGCGCCGGGCCGCGATCCAGCGTCACCTGCTGCCTGTGCTTTTGCAATGGTTCTCGCAGGGCGCGGATCCCGACTATGGGTTTCTTGCCTTTCGGCGACTCAGCGACAACCTGGGCTCTACTTACTGGTTTCTGCGCATGCTCCGGGACTCGTCTGGCGCCGCTGAACGACTCACTCGCGTGCTATCCGGCAGCCGGTATATCGGCGAACTGCTCGAGAAGATTCCCGAAGCTGTGGCCTGGCTCGAAGACGAGAACGACCTGCAACCGCGGCCGCTCAAGGCGTTGCAGGACGAGGCTAGGGCTGTGCTCGGCCGGCACGAAAGTCCGGATGCTGCCGCCACAATTTTGCGCGCCGCCCGGCGCCGCGAAATGCTCCGGCTGGCCTTCGCCTCGCTCCTCGGTCAGATCAGGCTCGACCAGCTCGGCCAGGGCCTCACCGACGTGAATGCGACCTACATTCAGGGTGTGATCGCCGCCATTCGTGGGGGAGAACTCGTCGATCAGAGCGAGGCTGGGGCATCCGTTTCACCGGATGGAATCGAGTTCGCGGTGATTGGCATGGGCCGGTTCGGCGGCGCAGAGCTTGGTTTCGGCTCCGATGCCGATGTTATGTACGTGTTTCGCCCCGGCACCGTCACCGGTGAAGCCGCCAACGAACGGGCCCGGTTCATCGTGCGGGAACTGAACCGCCTGACCGACGACGCTCGCCTGCCGTTGGATCTGGACATTGGATTGCGTCCAGAGGGTAGCAACGGCGCCGTGGTGCGGTCGTTGGAGTCCTACCAGGCCTATTACCGCCGCTGGTCGCTGACCTGGGAAGCTCAGGCGCTACTGCGCGGACGCGGAGTCGCCGGTGACGCAGCGCTACTGCGCGATTTTGCGGCCGTCGCTGATGAAGTGCGGTATCCGAGCGCAATCAACGAGCAAGCCGTTCGCGAAGTGCGCCGCATTAAGGCCAGGGTGGAGAACGAGCGCCTGCCCCAAGGCGCCGACCCGAACCGGCACCTCAAGCTGGGCCGTGGGTCGCTCAGCGACGTCGAATGGCTCGTACAATTGCTTCAGCTGCAGCACGGCGCAGCTATTCCGGCGTTGCGCACGACATCGACGCTGCACGCGCTGGCGGAGGCGGTTGCAGCGGGTTTGCTATCGGCAGCGGATGCCGCGGTGCTGCGCGCCGCCTGGCTCTTCGCGTCCCGCGCCCGGTCGGCCATCACGCTGTGGACCAATCACACCTCCAACGTGCTTCCGACCGATCGAGCAGCCCTCGAGGGCATAGCACGGGTCATGGAATATCCGCCGGGGTCTGGCAACCAGCTCGAGGATGACTACCTCTCGGTAACCCGGCGGGCCCGCGCGGTGTTTGAGCGCTTGTTCTACGGCCCCATTGAGCGGCCGGGCCCTACGGTCGGCTAAACCGGCCGCCACTCCAGGCACCATGCAACGAAAAGGACCGCATCCGAGGATGCGGTCCTTTTGCACACGTAGGGCTTAAACGCCGTAGTACAGTTCGAACTCAAACGGGTGCGGGCGCTGGGCGAGCGGCTTGATCTCGTTTTCGCGCTTGTATTCGATCCAGGTTTCGATCAGTTCCGGCGTGAACACGTTTCCGGCCAGCAGGAAATCATGGTCGGCTTCGAGGGCCTGCAGTGCTTCCTCGAGCGAGGCAGGAACCTGCGGGATATTCTTGGCTTCTTCGGGCGGCAGCTCGTAGAGGTCCTTGTCGACGGGCTCGTGCGGTTCAATCCGGTTCTTGATTCCGTCGAGGCCAGCCATCAGCTGCGCGGCGAACGCGAGGTAGGGGTTACCAGACGCATCGGGAGCGCGGAACTCGATGCGCTTGGCCTTCGGGTTGGTACCGGTGATCGGAATGCGGATCGCGGCCGAACGGTTTCCGGCCGAGTAGACCAGGTTGACCGGGGCTTCAAAGCCGGGAACGAGGCGGTGGTAGGAGTTGACCGTGGGGTTGGTGAAGGCGAGAACGGCCGGGGCGTGCTTGAGCAGCCCGCCGATGTACCAACGGGCCACGTCGGACAGTCCGCCGTAGCCGGCCTCGTCGTAGAACAACGGCTTGCCGTCGGCCCAGAGCGACTGGTGGGTGTGCATCCCGGAGCCGTTGTCACCGAATAGTGGCTTGGGCATGAAGGTGGCGGTCTTGCCCCAGTCGTGCGCGGTGTTCTTGACGATGTACTTGAACTTCAGCAGGTCGTCGGCCGCGTGCACCATGGTGTCGAACCTGTAGTTGATTTCGCCCTGGCCGCCGGTGCCGACCTCGTGGTGGCTGCGTTCCAGGATGAATCCGGCGTCGATCAGCTTGAGGCAGATGTCGTCGCGCATGTCGGCGTGCTGGTCGACCGGGCTGACTGGAAAGTATCCGCCCTTGAACGGAGTCTTGTTGGCGAGGTTTCCGCCTTCTTCCTTCCGGCCGGAGTTCCAGGCGCCTTCGCCAGAGTCGACGGAATAATAGCTCGTGTGCTGGTTCACTTCGTAGCGCACGTCGTCGAAGATGTAGAACTCGGCTTCGGAGCCGAAGGACGCCGTGTCGCCGATGCCGGTGGATGCGAGGTACTTTTCGGCCTTTTTCGCTACCTGACGCGGGTCCTTGGAGTAAATCTCGCCGTTACGCGGGTTGTAGATGTCGAACAGCATGATGAGGGTGCGCTCGGTGCGGAAGGCGTCGATGTAGGCCGTCGACACGTCGGGGATGAGCTGCATGTCCGATTCGTGGATGGACGCGAAACCGCGAATCGAGGAACCATCGAACATCTGACCGACGGTGAAGAACTCCTCATCGACAGTGGATGCCGGGATGTTGAAGTGCTGCTGCACGCCGGGAAGATCGGTGAAACGGATGTCAAGAAACTTGACGTCCGTATCCTTGATGAATTTGAGCACTTCGGACGAATCGCGGAACATGCGGTTTAACTCCAGACGACGAGGGCGTGGATACGGCCGAATCGGACACATCGGCTTTACTGAGGTTAGTGGCGCTGAGTTACTTATCCGTGACGCTTATGTTTCACACATGTTACGGGGGCATCTGATCGGTAGACTCATCGAGTGTCAGACTCCCACTCCCGCCCGAACACTTTTGGCCAGGTTCCGCCCAGCGCGTGGCCGGGGCAACGCCTTGGATTACCCCAGGTCGGGCCGAGTTCGATCGGTCGGCCTGGGCGACGAATTCTGGGCTTTGCCATCGACTGGGCCATCGCGATCGCGGTGTCGGCGACCTTCTTTCACTATGATCCGTTCGCGAACCTGATCATCTTCGTCATCATGCAGATCGTGTTCATTCCGACGATTGGGGCCAGTATCGGCCACCGCCTCGTTGGCCTGCGGCTGATTTCCATTCACGGTGGTTGGGTTGGTCTGTGGCGGCCCGTCGTGCGTTCGCTTCTGCTGGGAATCGCCTTTCCCGCGCTGGTGTGGGACTCGGATCAGCGCGGTTTTCACGACAAGATCGCCGGAACGGCGCTCATCCGTCGGTAGCTCTGATCTACAACGCAGGGCCGGACGCTTTCGCGTCCGGCCCTGCGTTGTCTGGTCTACGGTTAACCGCGCTGTGGGCGCGCCTTCATCGGGTCAACACCCTTGGGAATAGGCAGTTTCGTACCCATCGAATTCAACCGATTGTTGACGGCGAGAACCTCGGCCTTGGTCAGCGTTGGCTTGATCCGGGTCAACCGGCGGGCGAGCTTGTGTAGCGGCACAGCGTCTTCGTCCGGTCCGACCGAAATGACGGTCACGCCAACGTTGCCGCCGATGCGCACGATCTTGCGCTTTTCCTCGTCGAGCATGCGGGCAGTGCGTGTTTTTGGTCCCTCGCTGATCAGGACGACACCGCCACGCCCAACGGCGCGGTAGACCGCATCTTGGGTCTTGCCGTTGACGGCGACCGGCATTTCACTGCCGACCCACCCACGCTTGAGCGAGCTGCGCAGCACAGCCCCGACGGCGCCGGGCTGACCCTCAATCTGCGAATAGGCGGCCTTCTCGGCGCGCCGCCCCAGAATGATGAGCATCGCCAGAATTCCGGCCAGCACGCCGGCAACGATCCACAGCACCATCGTGAAAACGTTGCTGCCGGGGATGAGCAGGGCCAGAGCCAGGCTGACCAGAACGGGGATGAGGAAGGCCAGAACCAGAATCCACACGATATTCGAGTCATATCGTCTCGTCATCTGGAAAACCTGCCACATTTGCTTCAAGCGGCCGGGCTGTTTCGGTTTTTTGGGGGTCTTTTCCTTGCTGCGTGCCATGGGTATAAGACTACCTAGTCACCCCAATGCCGCGTGACCGAATTCGCATTTGCTCTCGCATCATGACGCGGCCTGGGCAAAGCCGAGCTGGGCATCCGCAAGCTGGCGTAGTTCGGCCGGAATCTCGCGACCGGTAGCGACCATGGACTGGGCCCACAGTCGGCCGGCACGATAGGACGAACGCACCAGCGGACCGGACAATACGCCGAGAAAGCCGATTTCCTTTGCTTCCTCGTTGAGCTCGACGAATTCCTCCGGGCGTACCCAGCGGGCGACGGGCAGGTGCCGGGCGCTCGGCCGCAGGTACTGCGTGATAGTGATGATGTCGGTGCCGGCGTCATAGAGATCGTGCAGAGCCTGGCTGACCTCTGCGCGTTCCTCGCCCATCCCCAAGATGAGATTGGACTTGGTGATCAGGCCAGCGTTGCGTCCCTGAGTGAGCACGTCGAGCGATCGGTCGTAGCGAAAGGCGGGGCGGATACGTTTGAAGATGCGTGGCACAGTCTCCACATTGTGTGCGAACACCTCCGGCTTGGCCGAAAACACCTGCGCGAGATGCTCCGGGTTGCCGGAGAAGTCGGGTACCAGAATCTCAACACCGGTACCGGGACTCTGCTGGTGGATCTGGCGGATGGTTTCGGCGTAGAGCCAGGCTCCTTCATCGGGCAAGTCATCCCTGGCCACACCGGTCACGGTGGCGTAGCGCAGGTTCATCGATACGACCGATTCGCCGACCCGGCGTGGTTCGTCGGTGTCATAGTCGGCGGGTTTGCCGGTGTCGATCTGGCAGAAGTCGCAGCGCCGCGTGCACTGCGAGCCGCCGATCAAGAAGGTCGCCTCGCGGTCCTCCCAGCATTCGAAGATGTTGGGGCAACCCGCCTCCTGGCAGACCGTGTGCAAGTTCTCGCTCTTGACCAGGCTCTGGAGCTTTTGGTATTCCGGTCCCATCTTGGCGACGGTCTTGATCCAGGAGGGCTTGCGTTCAATAGGAGTTTCGGCGTTACGAATTTCCAGGCGCAGGAGTTTGCGGCCTTCGGGTACTGCACTCATGCGTGTGTCCTGACGGGGTTCGAGGTGACGGTAGACGGGCTGGCCGGATTGAGAGCGACCGTGTTACGGAAGGCGGTGGTGATCGGGTCGATCAGTTCGCTCGGGTCGATCGTGCGTCCCAGTACGCGTGACATCGTGGTCACTCCCGCATCGCGTATTCCACAGGCGATGATGTGTTCGTAGGGCTCGAGGGAATTGCTGCAGTTGAGCGCGAAGCCGTGCATGGTGACGCCCTGGGCGACGCGAATTCCGATGGCGGCAATTTTGTCTTCGTGTCCGGCCGATCCGACCCAGACGCCGGAGCGTCCGGGTACCCGAACGGCGTCGATGCCGAAGTCGGTCAGCACCTCGATCAGCGCGCCCTCGAGGGCGCGAACGTAACCGACAACGTCGATCGGTTCTGCCAGGTGCAGGATGGGATAGCCAACCAGTTGCCCGGGTCCGTGCCAGGTGATTTTGCCGCCGCGGTCGACATCAATCACCGGAGTGT
This sequence comes from Cryobacterium sp. Y11, assembly GCF_002929535.1. Taxonomy (GTDB): domain Bacteria; phylum Actinomycetota; class Actinomycetes; order Actinomycetales; family Microbacteriaceae; genus Cryobacterium. The sequence goes on along the minus strand of NZ_PJJO01000056.1, from coordinate 210,843 downwards.
CGTCGATGGGGCGTTCCTCCGGCAGGGTGCGTTTACCTGCCGTGTACACGGCGAGATGCTCCAAGAGGAGAACGGTGTCCGGAAGCTCTCTGGCGACGACGGAACGGTGGACTGCGCGTTGGAGCTCTAGGCCCTCAACATACGGCACGGAGTTGGCGCTTAGCCCCGCGACGACAAAGTCGAGCATCTGCACAGTCTAGGGGTCTTGGGCCGCGGGCGCACCAGCGGCATCGGCAGCGGCATCGGCATACACGGCGTGACCGGGCAGCGGATGCCTCGCGCCAGACGAGCGGTCGGCTCCTCCTCCACAGCTGCTCGGTTTCACATCTCTCCACCGATTGGGGGCTGGCGCAGCGTGAGGGCGTCCAGACGGGAGATCATGATCGCGTGAAACGACTCGGCGCACGCTCTCCCAGTTCGACCTTGACATCGCCAAATACCGGCCGGTTGGCCCAGCCAGTCGGGAGCCCGGCAGCAATTGCCGGCTATCGGGTCGTGCGTATGTTGGGGAGTGGGGATCGATCCGAGGTCTACCTCGGATATTCCGGCGGCGGAACGGCCGTGGCCCTCAAGGTCTTTCGCGCCGACGCATCGCCGGAGGGTATCGAGCGAGACATCGCCATACTGACGTCGGCAGCAGCGCCACGGCTCGTTCGCCTGCTCGATGTCGCTCAGTACGACGTTGCTCAGTACAACGTTGCTCAGCACGACGCGGCCTTCTACGACGCGGCAGCATCCGGTGGCGGTAGCCCGTACGACAGGGAGCGGCACGACCCGTATCCGCGCGGTAGAAACCAGCCGGATTCATCCCGGTACCGTGGCGGTGATGATCACGGCAAGGAGCAGGACTTCGCAGCGCATGATGACATGCGAACGTGTCTGGTGCTGGAACGCCTTGGCGGGGGATCGCTGGCACGTTACTTGATAGAACACCCCCGGCTGACTCCGGGTGAAGTGGTGACTATGCTGGCCCCCATCACAATGGCCCTGGATTCGCTGCACTCGGCCGGTTTCGCCCACGGCGGCTTGAGCCAAGCCACGGTATTGCTCGACGCGACCGGGCGACCGGTCGTTACCGGCCTGGGTTCGGCGCGATGGCTCAACGATGCTCCGCGAGAGCGGATGCTGCTACTTCAGGCCGACTACGCCAGACTCACCATCATTCTGCAAGGTGCTGTGGACGCCATCGACGAGTCCGACCCGCACAGCCTGAGCGGCACCGGATTCATCCGCCAGTTTCAGGCCGCCGTGAGCCCGAAGAGCCTCCGCCTCGATGCCAACGGCGGCGCCCCGTTGAGATCGGTGCTGGCGGCCTTAGAACACGAACTCTTCGACTGGGCCGACGCCGCAGCGCTGCGCGGGTTTGAGCCGAGTGTCACAACCGAAGAGGAAACCTCGGCGTCCGCGGGGCGCGGTCGGAGCGTCGATAGCGTGCGGCTGCGCCGAAGCTTGGCCGCGCTGAACAGTCAGGGGGCGCACGGCCAGAGCGCGCACGGCCAAGGGGCGAATGGCCAGAAGGCGCTGGACCCAATGCTGGACGAGCCCCGTTCGAGTGGTGATGTGAAGGACGACGACGGCGACGACGACGTCAGTCTCGAAGTGCGGACGTACTGGCGATCCCGTCACCGCGAGTTGGCCGGCCGGCTGGCCGCTCGGGTGCGAACACCGTTCCGGCGGTTGCACCCGAGAGCCCTCGTGAACGGCCTGCTCGACACCGCACTGGACGCTCACCCGGTCCAGACGTTTGGCCACCTGCTGCGCAAACGAACACACGGGCGTCGCCGCCAGATCCTCATTGCGGGTCTCTCTGGGGCGAGCGTGCTCGTGGTCGCTCTGACCCTGCTTCCGCTCTCCGGACGGGACGGAGGCTCCGATCCAGCCTCCGGTACCATGCAGGCCGGTACGCCAGTACCAGCGACTGATGGTGGATCCGATGCTGCAGCAACGACGGACATCGCAGCCCGTGCCAGGGGTTCAACATCGGCCGATTCTGCGGTATCCGCTACCGAATCCGCAAACCTGGCCGCTGCCATTGCGGGGGATGACCCGGTCGCGGCGGTCGTCGCCCTCCTGGCCAGTCGGGCGAGTTGCCTGGCCGCTGCATCGCTGGTGTGCCTGGTCTCGGTAGATCAGACCGGGTCAGCCGTGCTGGCGCTTGACAGCTACGACGCTCGCCAGCGGCAGCAAGGCGGTTCACAGGCAGCTCTGCCGGACTACGCGGGGTTTGTGGCCACGCTCGCGGAACGCACCGGCAACCTCGCCGTCGTGGCATTGGACCCCGCTCCTACGACTACCGAGCCGACGAATGCCGGGCCAACGGATGCCGGGCCAACGGAGACTGCACCGATGAGCACCGTCGCCAGGGATGAAAAACGCCAGCCGGCCTCGGTCCTTGTGGTCAAGGGCGAGGACGGCTGGCGTCTCCGTGAAATATTCGACTACTGACCGATCCACTCACAACCGGTCAGACCCGGTCAGACCCGGTCGGATCTAGATTCCGAGGTTGCCCTCGAACGCTCCAGCTTCGAGGCGCGCTTTCATCGTGGTGAGGAAGCGGGCTGCGTCAGCACCGTCGATGATGCGGTGGTCGTACGACAGCGCCAGATACACGCTCGAACGAATCGCGATCGAGTCGAGGCCGTCATTGGTCACAACGAGCGGTTTCTTGTAGACAATGCCGGTGCCAAGGATGGCGCTCTGCGGCAGGAAGACCACGGGCGTGTCAAACAGCGCACCGCGCGAACCGGTGTTGGTCAGTGTGAAGGTGCCACCGCTCAACTCGTCGGGCTTGAGCTTGTTGTCTCGGGTGCGGGCAGCAAGGTCGGCGATCTGCGCGGCGAAACCGGCCAGGTCGAGTTCGCCGGCGTTGCGCACGACGGGAGTGAGCAGCCCACGTTCGGTGTCGACGGCGATGCTGATGTTTTCCTGCGCCGGATAGACGATGGTGTCGCCGTCAATCGTGGCGTTGACGATCGGGATGGCACGCAGTGCCTCGGCGGCGGCCAGGGCAAAGAACGGCAAGAACGACAGCTTGTTGCCGGTCTTCTCGTTGAAGGCAACCTTGACGCGGTCGCGCAGCATCGCCACACGGGTGACATCCACCTCGACCACGGTCGTGAGCTGAGCCGACGACTGCATCGAGATGACAGCGCGCTCGGCGACGACCTTGCGCAGTCGAGACATCGGCTGCGTTGTTCCGCGCAGCGGCGAGTTCTCCACGATCGGGGCAGCGGATGCTGCACCAACCGACGAAGCCGCTTGCACGATATCTTCCTTGCGGATGCGTCCGCCCACGCCCGTTCCGCTGACAGTCGACAGATCGACGCCGGCTTCATTGGCGAGCTTGCGCACGATCGGGGTGACGTATCCGCTGGTGCCGGCGTGCGAGCCACGTGTGACGGGAGCAGCTGTCGCGGGCGGTGCGACGGGTGCCGCAGCCGGTGCGGCCACGGGTGCCGGTGCAACCGGTGCAGGTGCGACGGGTGCCGGTGCAACCGGTGCCGGTGCGACGGGTGCCGCAACAGCAACCGGTGCGGCCGCGGGGGCCGGTGCTTCAGCAACGGGCGCGGGTGCAGCAACGGCGGCTGCTTCAACGACCGGAGCAGCGACTGGCGCAGCTTCCGGCGCCGCGGCAACAGCGCCGCTTCCGTCGCCGATCGTAACCAGCGGCGTTCCGACCTCAACGGTCTCGTCTTCCTGCACCAGGATGGCTTCAATAATGCCGGCGACCGGGGACGGGATTTCCGTGTCCACCTTGTCGGTCGACACTTCGAGCAGCGGCTCGTCGACCTCCACGCGGTCGCCCACGTTTTTGAGCCAGCGGGTGACCGTGCCCTCTGTAACACTCTCTCCGAGTGCCGGGAGGCTGACGGATTCGCTCATGCGCATGTCTCCTTCAAAACCGTTTGTTTGTCTAAAAGTGGAATAAGAGTGGCGGCAGACTACATCGCGTGCAGTGGCTTGCCGGCGAGAGCAAGGAATGCCTCACCCAGGGCTTCGTTCTGCGTCGGGTGAGCGTGCACGAACGGAGCGATGTCCTCCGGGTACGCTTCCCAGTTCACGACGAGCTGGCCTTCACCGATGAGCTCTCCAACGCGCGCACCGATCATGTGGATGCCCACGATGGGACCATCCTTGACCCGAACGAGCTTGACCGATCCGGCAGTACCGAGAATCGAGCTCTTGCCGTTTCCGCCGAGGTTGTACTCGTACGTCGAGATCTGGTCGGCGCCAAACTTGTCGCCGGCCTTGGCTTCGCTGTAGCCGACGGACGCAACTTCGGGATCGCAGTAGGTGACCTTGGGAATGTTGATGTCTTCGACGATGATCGGGTTGAGTCCGGCGATCTCTTCGGCGACGAAGATTCCCTGTTGGAAACCGCGGTGAGCGAGCTGCAGGCCGGGAACGATGTCGCCAACGGCGTAGACGCCGGGGATGTTCGTGGCGAGACGCTCGTCGGTGATGACGAAGCCACGATCCATGGTGATGCCGACCTCATCGTAGCCGAGTCCGGCGGTGACTGGGCCACGCCCGACGGCGACGAGCAGCAGGTCAGCCTCAACCGTTGCACCGTTTTCCAAGGTGACGACGACGCCAGAGTCGGACTGCGCAACACTCTGAAAGCGGATGCCGAGGGAATACTCGATACCGCGCTTGCGGAATGCACGCTCCAGCTGCTTCGAGATGGACTCTTCCTCGTTGGGCACGAGGTGCGGCAGGGCTTCGATGATCGTGACTTCGGCGCCAAAGGACTTCCAGACGCTCGCGAACTCGGCGCCGATGACGCCGCCGCCGAGCACGGCGACCTTCTTGGGCACATAATCCAGGGCGAGCGCGGTCTCGCTCGTGATGACGCGGCCGCCGATCTCGAGCCCAGGCAGCGACCGGGAGTAGGAACCGGTTGCGAGGATGACGTTCTTGCCGATGATCAGGTCGTCGCCAACCTGAACGGATGTGGGGGAGACCAGATGGCCTTCGCCCTCGATCACGGTGATGCCGCGGGCCTTGACCAGACCCTGGAGGCCCTTGTATTTGCTGGCGACGATGCCCTCGCGGAACGCGGTGACCGCGGCGATGTCAATACCCTCGAACGCAGTCTTGACGCCGTACTTGGCCGCTTCGCGGCTAACGTCGGCGACTTCGGCCGAGTGCAGGAGAGCCTTGGTCGGAATACAACCGACGTGCAGGCAAGTGCCGCCGAGTTTGCCCTTCTCGATCAGACCAACGGTGAATCCCAGCTGCACGGCACGCAACGCTGCTGCGTATCCACCGCTTCCACCACCGAGAACGACAATGTCAAAATTCTGATCCGACACTCAGCTACTCCCTCGCGCATTACGCTCCATCACGACGACCGATGGAATTGTGCTGATCGGCCGCGTGCTTTGACAAGCTTTTTCTTGCCCTTACGACTGTACTACGGGCGTGAAAAGTCCTCGGCCAGTCGCAGAAGTGTCCGTACAGCTACTCCGGTCGGGCCGGCGGCGGTGAAACCCCATGCGGCTCCCGAGTTCTGCGCCGGTCCGGCGATGTCCAGGTGAGCCCACGGGATCGTCGTTCCAGTTGCATCCGCGCCGATGAATTCGCGCAGAAACACCCCGGCGAGTAGCATGCCGCCGGCGGCACTGCCGATCTTCGCGTTGGCGATGTCGGCAACGTCGGAGTTGAGAGTTGCGCGCAGCTCTTCCGGGAACGGCATTGGCCACGCCGTTTCACCGACGGCCGTGCTGGCCGAGAGCACGCGCTGCACCAGCGCGTCATCGCCCATGGTGCCGAAGTACCGCGTGCCGAGGGCGACGACGGCGGCGCCGGTCAGGGTGGCGACGTCGATAATCGCGTCGGGGTATTCCTCGGCAGCGGCAACGAGACCGTCGGCGAGAACGAGGCGACCCTCGGCATCCGTATTGAGTACCTCGACCGTGCGTCCGCCGCGCATACGCAGCACGTCGTTGGGGCGAATGGCCGAACCTGACGGCATGTTTTCTGCGATGCACATCCAGGCGGTGATGCGCACGGGAAGCTCCAACCGGGCGGCGGCGAGCACGACGGCGAGCACGGTAGCCGCACCGGTCATGTCGTACTTCATACCGACCATGGATGCCGGCGGCTTGAGCGAGAGCCCGCCGGTGTCAAAGGTGATGCCCTTGCCGACGAGCGCAAGGTGCTTGTCGGCCCCTGTCGGTGTGTAGCTGAGCTTGACCAAGCGTGGCGGGCGGGTTGATCCAGCGCCAACGCCGGCGATGCCGCCGAAGCCGTCCGCGGCGAGCTGCTGCTCGTCCCAGACCGTCACGGCAATCGGAAGGCCGGTCGCGGCTTCAATTGCTGCAGCGGCGAGCGATGCGGGGTACAGGTCGAGCGGCGGCATGTTCACCAGATCTTTCACCAGGCGGATTGCCTCGGCGCTCGCGTTGGCTCGATCGAGCGCGGCAGGCGCTGCCGTCGAGGTGTGCACGGCGACGCTCGGCGCCGGCAGTTTGGTTGCGCCGAGGGAACTGTGGCGGTAAGCGGTATACGAATACCCGCCCAGGGCCGCGCCCTCGAGCACGGCTTCCACCTGATCGGTATCGGCTAGCGGAAGAGCGAAAGCCACCGACGCTATGCCGGTCAGCTGACGCACGACCGAACCGGCAGCGTGCCGCAGCGCGTCGGCGTTGATGGTCCGTCCGAGCCCGATGATCGCGATCGCGCGTGGTGAGCCGTCGCCACCCACCAACCGCACAACCTCGTCGCGCGCACCGGTCACGCCGAGCAGCGGAAATTGAGCCGCGATTGTAGTGATCAGCGTGTCGCCTAGGGTGACGTCCGCGACGAGGCGCGCGCCGTCATCCGTTTGTTGAGAAGCGACGATGAGAATCTCGGCGGGGGAGTTGACAGCGGACTCTTCGGATAGGTGCAGGGTAGGAACGGTCATACTTCGATGGTAGCCACGCCGAAGTAGGGGCGGAGCGCGGCCAGACATGCAGGATCGTGTTGTGTTCGCTCTCGGCGCTCGGTGGAAGCCACCCAAATGCGGAACTGCGGATTAGAGTTAAGGGATGTTAGACCCTGCTGAGCTGTACGAACTGACCTCGGATGCCGACGGCGTTCCGGAGGGATTACACCTGGTCGCTGGCTTGACCGGCTTCGCGGATGCCGGTGGTGCGGTCGCGCAATTTACTGACTATCTCCTCACCACGCTCGATCACACCGTCATTGCGTCGTTCGACACTGACGCCTTGCTCGACTTCCGGGCACGACGCCCGATCATCTACTTCGATCAAGACCACCTGACCAACTATCAGCCGCCGACGCTGCGTCTCTACCTGGCCCATGACGAGATCGGGCAGCCTTTCCTCTATCTGGCTGGGTTCGAACCCGACTTTCGTTGGGAGCAATTTACCGCAGCCGTGATGCAGCTAGTGGATCGATTCACGGTTGCCTCGACTACTTGGGTACACGCCATACCGATGCCTGTGCCGCACACGCGCCCGATCGGCGTGACCGTCAGCGGTAATCGATCCGACCTGATCGAGAACCGATCGGTGTGGCGTCCGCACACCCAGGTCGCCGCCAACGTGCTGCACCTGCTGGAGTATCGACTGCAGGAACGCGGCGCGTCAACGGTCGGCTACGTTCTGCTGGTGCCGCACTACCTGGGCGATACCGAATTTCCCGCAGCGGCGCTGAGCGCTCTGGAGAGCACGAGCGCGTCAACCGGATTGATCTTCCCCACCGATCGCCTGCGCGGAGCTAACCGTGAATTCGTCGCGCGCATCGACGATCAGGTGCGGGATAATCCCGAACTGGCCAAGCTCGTTGGCACCCTGGAGCAGCGCTACGATGCCTACATGGAAGGCAGCACGCTGCGGTCGCCGCTGACCGATGAAGACGGCGAGTTGCCCTCGGCCGACGAGATCGCCGCCGAACTCGAGAATTTTCTGGCCCTACGCCGCAGCCGCAGCCGCGACGACGGCGCTTCGGCCTAACAACCGTTGCCAGGCCGAATCAACACACACTCAAGCGCGGTAGGTTTAGACGAGTGAACTCTCGTCGATCCACCCTGATCTTTGTCATCGGGTCGTTCGCGTACCTGTCCGCCGTGCTGCAGCGCACCTCGATGGGAATCGCGGGGGTTGCCGCCACGGAGCGATTCGGCGGGTCTGCCGCGGTGCTCTCGAGCCTCGCCGTCGTGCAGCTCATTGTTTATGCCGGTGCGCAGATTCCGGTCGGCGTGTTGATCGACCGATTCGGTCCGCGCGTGCTCATGATCACCGGCACCGCGCTCATGGTGATCGGGCAAATCACGCTCGCTCTCGTTCCGGACATCACGCTCGCCGTCGTCGGCCGTATCTTGGTCGGGGCCGGCGACGCGACCATTTTCATTTCCATGATCCGGCTGATCAGCTCATGGTTCACCGGTCGCAACGTTCCCCTACTGTCGCAGTGGATGGGCAATATCGGTCAACTCGGGCAGGTGCTCTCCGCGGTGCCGCTGGCCTGGTTGCTGCACGCGAGCGGCTGGACGCCGGCCTTTCTCTCGGCGGCCTCCGTCGCCGTCATCGCATTGATTGTGATCATCATCTTTGTGCAAGACCGACCGGATGATATGACGGAGCAGGTGCGGGCCAACAGCCTTACCATCGCCCTGACCCAGCTTCGGCACAGTTTCAAACGCCCCGGCACCCAACTCGGCTTCTGGTCGCACTATGTGAGCCAATCGGCCGGCACAGTGTTCAGCCTGCTCTGGGGCTATCCGTTCATGGTCTTTGGTCTGGGCTACGAGCCGGCCTTCGCCGCGGCCATGCTGACCGTTCTGGTCGCCGCGGGGCTGGTCTTCGGCCCGATCCTGGGCCTGCTCTCGGCACGTTACCCCCTGCGCCGCAGCAACATTGTGCTCGGAATTGTCGCTGGCATCGCCGCGGCCTGGGCGCTCGTGCTGCTCTGGCCGGGGGTTCCGCCGCTCTGGACCATTGTGCTGCTTCTCGTCGTGCTGGGCATTGGCGGTCCTGGTGCGTTGATCGGCTTCGACTATGCGCGCACCTTCAACCCGCAGCGCAGTCTCGGTTCAGCCAACGGCGTGGTCAATGTTGGTGGGTTCACCGCGAGTTTCGTCATGATGTTCCTGGTCGGGCTACTGCTCGACCTGCAGAACGGATGGCGCGTCGCCGGGGGAGCAGCGAGCGACCTATATGCGCTGGACGCCTTCCGAGTGGCGTTCTCGGTGCAATACCTGGTGATCGGTACCGGCGTCGGTTTTCTGTTGCACGCTCGGCGGCGCACCCGGCGCCAGCTCTCCCACGAAGAGGGAATAGAAGTGGCACCGGTCTGGGTTGCACTATCACGCGCTTGGAAACGGCGTAACGAAAGATAGTAGTGCGTGGCGTGGCTTGTCGTCCAGACAAACCGTGCAATAATTATTTCTAGGACCCGTTCTGGTCTGGGGCATCTCTACACCGTGTGGTACTTACCGTGTTGATATGGGCATCCCCGGGCTTGACATGGGTCCAAGTTCTGCCCAAAAACGCATCTGGCACCGCCACTGGTTGCACAGACGCAGGTACGACTCCGCATGAGAGGTGCTCCAATGGCAACCACAGTTAAGACCGAGGCGACCGACGAGACCGTCACAGCGCCAGAAACTCCAGCAGTCAAGAAGGCCGCCACCAAGGCAGCAGCGGGAGCCGCCGCGACGAAGAAGTCCGCGGCCGCGAGTGCTGCAGCTGACAAGCCAGCCCCGAAGAAGCGTGTGACCAAGGCCAAGGTCGTCAAGAAAGACGACGAGGCCGATGTCGACTCCGGCCCCGCCGACGAGGAAGACGACTCGGACGACGAAGGCGCCAAGCGCACAGTTTCGACGGAGCCGCTGCCCAGCGGTGCTCTCGTGCTGTCGCTCGTCGACGACGACGATGAGGTACCGGTCTACTCCAGCGCCATCACCGGCGCAACGGCCGACCCCGTCAAGGACTACCTGAAGCAGATCGGTAAGGTTGCCCTGCTCAATGCGGCCGAAGAGGTCGAACTGGCCATGCGCATTGAAGCCGGGCTTTTCGCCGAAGACAAGCTGTCGGTCATGACCGATGTCGAGAAAAAGAACGCCCTCGGTCGCGAACTGCAGTGGGTGGCTAAGGATGGTGCACGAGCGAAGAGCCACCTGCTCGGCGCCAACCTTCGCCTGGTCGTCTCGCTCGCCAAGCGCTACACCGGGCGCGGCATGCAGTTTCTCGACCTGATTCAAGAAGGCAACCTGGGACTCATCCGTGCCGTCGAAAAGTTCGACTACACCAAGGGCTTCAAGTTCAGTACCTACGCCACCTGGTGGATTCGCCAGGCAATCACCCGCGCCATGGCCGACCAAGCACGCACCATCCGTATTCCGGTGCACATGGTCGAGGTCATCAACAAACTCGCCCGGGTACAGCGACAGATGCTGCAAGATCTCGGCCGCGAACCCACACCAGAAGAGCTCAGCCGCGAACTCGATATGACGCCCGAAAAAGTCGTCGAAGTGCAGAAGTATGGCCGTGAGCCGATCTCCCTGCACACCCCGCTCGGTGAAGACGGCGACAGCGAATTCGGTGACCTCATCGAAGACACCGAGGCCGTCGTACCAGCGGATGCCGTTGGCTTCACCATGCTGCAGAAGCAGCTCGAGAGCCTGCTCGACTCGCTCTCCGAGCGCGAAGCGGGCGTGATCCGCATGCGTTTCGGCCTGGGCGACGGCATGCCCAAGACGCTGGACCAGATCGGCGACACCTTCGGCGTGACGCGTGAGCGCATTCGCCAGATCGAGTCCAAGACGATGGCCAAGCTGCGCCACCCGTCCCGGTCGCAGTCCCTACGCGACTACCTCGAGTAGAGCATAACGATGGCAGTGACGTTGTCACAGCAGGCACGGCTTGAGACACCGCTCTCGTGAAGTCCGTTAAGTATGCTCCGGCCATTCTGATCGGTCGAGCAGTTCGGGTTCTGGCCCGCTGGCGCAAGCCGGGTGGTGGCTCGGCCATCCCTGGTGTCGTCGTCAATCGCATCGCGCCTCGCTTTTTGGCCGACACTCTCAACGGCTTTCCGCTCGGTCTGGTCATCGTGACCGGTTCGAGCGGCAAGTCGACGACGACGAAAATGCTGGTGGCCGTTCTGCGCGCACACGGTTTGACCGTCTTCACCAACCAGTCGACAGCCAATATCAGCCAGGGACTCACCAGCGCGTTGCTTGAACGGGTCAGTCTGACCGGGTACATTGCCGGTGACGTCGCCGTTCTCGAAATGGACGAGGGTCACGGAGCCTTCATCGCCGGGTCACTGACACCGCGCGTTGTCGCCCTGACCAACGTCATGGTCGACCAGATCGACCGGTTCCACGACTCCGAAATGGTTGCCGGTCTGCTCGCCAAGATCGCGGCGCGTGCCACCGAAACCGTCGTGCTCAACGCCGACGATCGCTACCTCGCCGACCTTGCACACACGCTCGGATCGAGCGTGCGGGTGTCTCGCTACGGCGTCACCGCCGACGTTCTGGCCCAGTACCCGCGCGGGCTCGGCTATGCCGACACCGCCACCGCGCGCTTGCCCAGTGGAATGGGACTCCAACTCACCGGTATGGCTGGGCGCACTGCCGAAGTGGAATTCCCTTCTAGTGGCCGTCACGGCGTTACACTGCCGGCCCGCGGCATCCACTACGCCGTTGACGCTCTTACCGCCCTCGGCGCCGCCGAGGCAACACTGGGGGAGAGCTTCGACCCGGCCGTTGCTTGTGCCGCTCTATCGGCCATGCCGGCTGTCTTTGGTCGGGGTGAGGTCGTCACGGTGGGCGGCAAGATCATCGAGTTCGTGCTCGTGCAGAATCCGTCGAGCTTTCAACTCAATGTGAACAGCCTCGAAGCCGGCACGGAGCAGATCATTGTGATCATCGGTTCCGACGTTCGTGACCCGTCGTATTTCTGGCCGGTCGATACTTCCGGACTCGGGCACGTGCTCATCGCCTCCGGGCTCAAAGCTCACGATATCGCGCTCCAGCTGGCGTACGACAACGTGCGGGTCGACCGCATCGAACCCGACGTTCCGACGGCGCTCGACGCCTTCCTGGCGCTGCCCGATCCCGCTTCCGGGGTGAAAACCATCATCTTCTCGGCCGACGGAATGCGGCGCACGCGCGCCCACCTCGGCCTGGTCTCGAACGCTGAGGAATCGGTATGACCGCTACGTCGATTGAGCGGCCGTTCACGGTCGTCTCGCTGCTGCCCCACCTCCTTGATACCAACGGCGATGCTGGCAATGCGCGTGTGCTCGCGCAACGTGCCCGGTGGGCCGGCCGCGCGGCGCAGGTAGTTGACGTCTCGACCAGGGCCGATCTGCCGGAACACGTTGACGCCGTATCGATCGGATCGGGAACGGATGCTGCGCTGCTCCCGGCGAGGGACGCCCTGCGTACCCTGGTGGAAGAGCTACGAATCTGGTCAAATTCGGGCGTGCCCATTCTCGCCGTCGGAACCGGCTGGGAACTGCTCAGCTGGGGGATCGACCTTGCCGACGGAGCGGTGATCGAGGGCCTCGGGCTCGTCGCCGGTCACGCGGTGCCTCGCGTCAGTCGGGCCACCGACGACATCATCGTGTCCTCGAAATATGGGCGACTGATCGGGTTCGAGAATCATGCCCGCGACTATGTCGGCGCCGAAGCCAGCCCGCTCGGCCGCGTGGTCTACGGGACTGGAAACGGAGATGCTCCCGCCAGCGGACCTCAGATTGAGGGACTGACCATGGGTGAGGTCTTTTGCACCCACCTGCATGGTCCGGTTCTGGCCCGAAACCCCGGGCTGGCCGATTATTTGCTCGAGGCGGCCTTCCGCCGCTCCGGGCTGAGCTACTCTCGCGGCGCCATGGCCACTTCCGTGGATGACACCGCGCAAACCGTACGTAACCAGGTTGCGGTGCGGCTGGGGCAGTCGGCGGAATAGCAGTCAACCAGACACCTGCCGGCTGCGTAGTCGCGGGCAGGTATCTGGCTGCGTGGCCGTTAACGAGAAAACCGCGCAACCCGGCTGGCCTGAGCCAGCCGCGCGCGCGGCATCCGTTCAACGTCAGCTCAGCGTGAACCGAGTCTGACGACCAGCTAGGAGCGCTGGTCTTCGAGCAAACGACTTGACTCGTCGTGCCAGCTCTCGGCAATGCTCGCGAGCTTCTCTTGGTGCTTGCGGCCGTGGTGTGCACAGAACAGCAATTCGCTATTCTTCACGACGACGCGAATATAAGCCTGGGCGCCGCACGCGTCGCAGCGGTCGGCTGCGGTGAGCTGGTGGGGGGCGTTCTGCTTGTTTACAGCACCGTTGTCTACGGCACTATTTTCGGTGGCGATCTGGGACATAATTATCCTCCTCCAGAGTTTATTACGTTAACCCTTTGACTAATGTAAACACGGTCGAGCTGGGTTTGCGCGCTGATTGGGTCGTATTTCGCTCACCGCGTAGCCGAGTAGCCGCGTTGCCAAGTTGCAGCATGCGCAAGACCGGGCGTGACGACCAGGTACCCGGGTCGGGACCGGTATTCTTGATTATTGTGAGTTCCGACTATTCCGCCCGCCACCTGTCAGTCCTCGAGGGACTGGAGGCAGTGCGTAAACGCCCCGGCATGTATATCGGCTCAACGGACTCGCGCGGTTTGATGCACTGCCTGTGGGAGATCATCGACAACTCGGTTGACGAGGCCCTCGGTGGCCACGGCACGAGCATCAATATCGAGCTGCATCCCGACCAGAGCGTAGAGGTGCGCGACACGGCCCGCGGTATTCCCGTCGACATTGAACCCAAGACCGGCTTGACCGGTGTCGAGGTTGTTTTCACCAAACTGCACGCCGGAGGCAAGTTCGGCAGCGGATCTTATGCTGCGTCTGGTGGACTGCACGGGGTGGGAGCCTCCGTCGTCAACGCCCTGTCCGAGCGTCTCGACGTCGAGGTCGATCGCGACGGTAAAACCTGGGCGATGTCCTTTCACCGTGGCGAGCCCGGGTTGTTCGCCGACTCAGGCGAGAAGAGCCCAGACGCTCCGTTCACGCCATTTGAAAACCAGAGCGAGCTGCGGGTGATCGGTAAGGTCAAACGCGGCGTTACCGGAACGCGCATTCGCTATTGGGCCGACCGGCAGATCTTCACCAAAGGAGCGGCGTTTCAGACCGACGAGGTTCTGAACCGCGCTCGTCAGACCGCCTTCCTCGTTCCAGGCCTCGCGATCGAGGTCGCCGACCGGCGCAACGACGAGCCCGTGGTCAGTCTGTTCCAGTTCGAGGGCGGAATCAGCGAATTCGTCGAGCACCTTGCAACGGATGCCCCGATCACCGATACCTGGCGGCTCACCGGAAACGGTACCTTCAGCGAAACCGTGCCGGTGCTCACCGATAAGGGTGCGATGGTGCCTACCGAACTCGTGCGGGATTGCGAGGTAGACATTGCCCTCCGCTGGGGGACAGGCTACGACACCATCGTGCAGAGTTTCGTCAACATTATTGCCACTCCTAAAGGCGGCACCCACCAGGCCGGCTTCGATGCCGGTCTACTCAAGTTTCTGCGCGGTCAGGTTGAACTAAACGCCCGGCGGCTCAAGGCCGGCAGCGACAAGCTCGACAAGGACGACGTGATGGCCGGCCTGACCGCCGTGCTCACGGTGCGCCTGCCCGAACCGCAGTTCGAGGGTCAGACCAAGGAAGTACTCGGCACGCCGGCGGTGCGGGCGATTGTCGCGAATGTCGTCGCCACAGCCATGACCGAGCGCTATGCATCGGTGAAACGCGACGACAAGACGCAGTCGGCGCTGCTACTAGACAAGATCGTCGCTGAAATGAAATCCCGCATCTCGGCCCGCGCGCACAAGGAGACCCAGCGACGCAAGAATGCCCTGGAGAGTTCCTCGCTTCCGGCCAAGCTGGTCGACTGCCGCAGCAACGATGTCTCGACCAGCGAACTGTTCATTGTCGAAGGCGACTCCGCCCTCGGCACCGCCAAGCTCGCCCGCGACAGCGAGCACCAGGCGCTGCTGCCGATTCGCGGCAAGATTCTGAACGTGCAGAAGGCATCCGTTGCCGACATGCTCTCCAACGCAGAGTGTGCCTCGATCATTCAGGTGATCGGCGCTGGCTCCGGCCGAAGCTTTGATCTCTCGGCGGCCCGTTACGGCAAGGTCATTATTATGAGTGATGCCGACGTCGACGGCGCCCACATTCGCACTCTGTTGCTCACCCTGTTCTTTCGCTACATGCGCCCGATGATCACCGAGGGACGGGTGTTCGCCGCTGTACCGCCGCTGCACCGCGTGGTGGTCATGAACCCGGGGAGCAAGCCCAATGAAACCATCTACACCTATTCCGAGAACGAACTGCACGGAGTGCTCAGCGCGCTGGAAAAGAAGAACCGGCGCTACCAGGACCCGATTCAACGCTACAAGGGCCTTGGTGAAATGGATGCCGACCAACTCGCCACCACGACCATGGAACGGGCCCACCGCACCCTGCGCCGGGTTCGTGTCGACGATGCCGAGTCCGCCGGCAAGGTCTTCGAGCTCCTCATGGGCAACGACGTAGCCCCCCGCAAGGAGTTCATCATCGACAGCTCCGACAAACTCTCCAGAGACCGCATCGACGTCTAACTGGACGCCCGATTCGGCTCAGAGGCCGGTCCATCGACTCGCGCCCGGGGCTAATTCAGGCCATCCTTCCGGTCGTCGAAATATTACCGAATGTTTTCGGGCCTTAAGAGTGGCGACGGCGCGTTCTACCTGAATTAGCGACGAGTCGGGCTAGACCCGACCAGCGAACGCGCCCGATGAGCTTAGATTTCGGTGCCGATGGCTCCGATTATTGCCTCGAGCATGACGCCGGAGGCGTCTCGGCGGGAACCCGTCTCGGGGAGTGTGCGGGGAGTGCCATCCGGTCCGACTGCTCGGGCCGGAGCGCGACCGACCCAGGCAACTTGCAGGATGTCTTCGCCCTTGAGAAAGCGCTGGGCGCGCACGCCGCCAGTGGCCCGACCCTTAGCCGGGTATTCGAAGAAGTCGCTCTGCTTGGCACTGCCGGGATCGGTCCCTGGCAACGTTTGGCTGCTGGCGGCAACCGTGGCGACGATGGCCGTCGCAACGTCCTCCACCGAGAGGCTCGTGAAAAACACGACGGTCTCGCCCGGCGTCAGCTTGATGCCGGCCATACCGCCGGCCGCGCGGCCCTGTGGACGCACACCTATCGCGGTGAATCGCAACAGCTGCGCATCCGTCGTGATGAAGACGAGCTCGTCGTCTTCGCCACCCTGCACCGCACCGACTACCTCGTCCTTGGGCTTCAGCGCGATGATTTCGAAGTCCGGCTTATTGGCCCAATCGCCGGGGGTGACCCGCTTGACGACGCCCTGCCGGGTACCGAGTGCGATCGCCCGATCGGAATCGAGTGAGACGATCGCGAGTACGCGCTCCTTCTTGTCTGATAGCAGAAGGTATTCACTGATCCGTACCCCGGCCGCAAGCTGAATGGACGTCGGTGGCATCACGGGCAAATCGACGGGGGAGAAGCGGATGAGCCGCCCCCGGTTGGTCACAGCACCCACTTCGGTGCGGCTCGTCGTGTCCAGCGTTGACAGCACAGCGTCGTGCTTGCTTCGGCGCTGCGGCGGCTGGATTCGCGGCGGCACGGCGTCGTCGACCGCGACGGGATCAACGCGGGCGATGCGCCCGGTGACGCTCAGGAAGATGCGCGTGGGAATATCCTGCACCTCGAGCACGGCTGCCTGGCGTTTGGCGGCGGCGGCCGACAGGCCGGCGATGCTGGGCTTCGCCTCGGTCAGCACCGTGCGACGTGGGGTACCGAATTTCTCGGCGACCGCTCCGAGTTCCTCGGAGACCAAGGTGCGGATGGCGGCCTTGGAGGAGAGCAACTTCTCGAGCTTGGCGATCTCGGCAAGCAACTGGTCCCGTTCGGCCTCGAGCTCGATACGCGAAAATTTGGTGAGGCGGCGCAGCCGCAGTTCGAGAATGTACTCGGCCTGGATTTGACTGAGGTCGAACACATCGATGAGTCTGGCTCGAGCCTGCTCGGTGTCGTCGCTCGCGCGAATCACCTGGATGACCTCGTCAATGTCGAGAATCGCCACGAGCAGACCGAGCACGAGGTGCAGGCGCTCCTTGCGGCGAGCCAGACGGTAGGCCGACCGACGGGTGACGACCTCGATGCGGTGGTTGACGTAAACGTGCAGCAGTTCGAGCAGGCCGAGAGTCTGCGGGGCTCCGTTGACCAGGGCAACGGCGTTGATGTTGAAGGAGTCTTCCAGTGGCGTGTAGCGATACAGCTGCTCAAGCACAGCGTCGGGGCTGAACCCCGTTTTGATACCAATCACCAAGCGCAAACCCTTGGTACGGTCGGTCAGGTCGGTGACGTCCGAGATGCCGCTGAGCTTTTTAGAATTGACGCCGTCCTTGATCTTCTCGATCACCTTTTCCGGGCCAACCAGATAGGGCAGTTCGGTCACGACAAGTCCGGTCTTGCGGGCGCTGATGGCCTCGACCGAGACTCGCGCTCGGGTCTTGAAGCTGCCACGACCGGTGCTGTAGGCATCCTTGATGCCGGCCAGGCCAACGATGGTGCCGCCGGTGGGTAGGTCGGGTCCCGGTACGAACTCCATCACGTCGTCGAGCGTCGCATTCGGGTGCGCCAGCAGGTGCCGGGCAGCGCCGACGACCTCGATCAGGTTATGCGGGGCCATGTTGGTGGCCATGCCCACTGCGATACCGCTCGTGCCGTTGACGAGCAGGTTGGGATAGGCCGCCGGCAGCACGTCGGGCTGGGTCAGCTGATTGTCGTAGTTGGGCACGAAGTCGACGACGTCTTCGTCGAGGTTCTCGGTCATGGCCAGGGCCGGGGCGGCGAGGCGAGCCTCGGTGTACCGCGGCGCGGCCGGTCCGTCGTCGAGCGAGCCAAAGTTGCCGTGGCCGTCGATCAGCGGCACGCGCAGCGAAAAAGACTGCGCCATGCGCACGAGGGCGTCGTAGATGGCGGTGTCACCGTGCGGGTGCAGCTTGCCCATGACCTCGCCGACAACTCGGGCGCTCTTCACATGCCCCCTGTCGGGGCGAAGCCCCATCTCGCTCATCTGGTAGAGGATGCGTCGCTGCACCGGCTTGAGCCCGTCCCGAGCGTCGGGAAGGGCACGCGAGTAGATCACCGAATAGGCATATTCGAGGAAGGACCCCTGCATCTCGACCGACACATCGACATCCTCGATGCGTTCGGTACTGGCTGTGCTGGCGGCTGGTGTGGTGCTGTCTGAGCGGCTCATTGGCGAATTCTGCTTCAAGCGCGCGGCGGCGACCGATCGATCCGGCCATCGCTGCACTACGTCTGGGGCGCTCCCGGGAGCGCTGGAGGGCTCGGGCTTGTCCCTGTGAAAGAATAAGACCCGATGCTCACCATGCTACCGGCCCGCCAATTCAGTGCCCTGCGCCTGGCCGATGTTCTCACCAGTTCCCTTGACGCCATCTCGGCACGTCCCAATGTGCTCGGGCTTCCGCCGGTTCATAAGGGGGTCGTAATTCTGGCCGACGGCCTTGGCGCCAGTTCCATCAGAGCGCGCGCCGGACACGCCCGGTTTTTCTCTGCCCGATTGAACAAGTCGAGCATCATCGACGGTGTCTTTCCGGCCACGACCGCCGCGGGGATCGCAACGTTGACCACCGGAACCCCGCCTGGCCAGCACGGTCTGGTCGGCTATCAGGTGCTCGATCGGGCGCGCGATCGGGTCGTCAACCAGCTCACAGGCTGGGATGACGGCATGCAGCCAGCCAGCTGGCAACGCGCACGCACGGTCTTCGACCGGGCCGCAGACGAGAATGTACCAAGCTTTGCGATCGGCCCCAAACGTTTCGTGGACTCCGGGTTCACCCAGGCGGTGTTACGCGGGGCGCAGTACGTGGCCGCGGACAAAATGGCCGATCGTTTTACGGCCGCGCGCAGCATCCTGAACGACAACCCCACCGCACTGATCTACCTGTATGTGGCTGAACTCGACGTTGCCGCGCACGCGTACGGGTGGGAATCAGATCGCTGGTTGGCCGTGCTCGAAAACCTCGACTCGGAGGTGAGCCGGTTCGCGGAGACGCTCCGCTCCGATGAGGGCCTGCTATTGACAGCCGACCACGGAGTGATCGACGTTCCGAGCACCAGGCACGTGCTCTTCGATACCGAGCCAGCACTCGTGGCTGGGGTGCGTCACGTGGCGGGGGACCCGCGCTGTGTGCAGCTCTACCTCGAGCCGGCGCAGTCCGCGGTCACCGCCGACACGCTAGCGGATGCCTGGCGGCAGTCGGAGTCCGATCGCGCCTGGGTCTACACGCGCGCTGAGGCCGTTGCCGCTGGCCTGTACGGGCGGGTCGCCGACGAGGTACTGCCGCGCATCGGCGACGTCATCGTGGCCGCCCGCAAGGCCATCGCCTACTACGATTCCCGGCCCGCGAACCAGAAAGCTCGGGGCATGATCGGCCAACACGGCTCCCTCACCGATGAGGAAGTGCGTGTACCGCTCATTCGTGCCGGCGCCTTCGCTCGATAACGCAGCCAGGCACAGGTTGCGGTTGGTTAGACCGGGTACTGGCGGCGCTTGACCTGCGGCTTGGGCAGGCGCATCGGCCGCAGCTGCAGCGCGCGCATGGCGGCATACCAGCGGATGCGTTCGGCCTTCTCCTTGCCGAACTTGGCTTCTATTTTCTTGGTCAGGATGAAGCCGAGCGCCACACAGTCGATGACGGCGAGGATGAAGAACGCCCAGAGCGCGAAGATTGCGTAGACATCGATGCCCGGAACCGTCGTGAGCAGGATCACCAGGAACATGATCGGAATCATCAGCTCACCGACGTTGAATCGTGCGTCGACATAGTCACGGGCGTAGCGCTTCTGCGGGCCGCGTTCACGTAGCGGCAGATACTTGTCGACACCGGCAGCCATACCAGCCCGAGCAACATCGCGAGCTGCGGTCGATTTGGCGCGGGCCTGCTTAGCGGCAAGCTTGCGGTCCTCCGGTACGAGCGGACGTTTGTTGGCCGCTTCCTGCTTCTTGCGGGTGGGGGTCGGCTGACCCTTGCCAGCGTTGTTTGTAAGACCGAGGCGCGCTGCGGTCTCGTCTGAACTTTCAATCGACGGCTGAGCGTCGGGGGTTACGGGAGTCTTAGCCACATCAAATCCTTGCAATTGGGTGCCTTAAGATTACCCGTATGACTGGTAACCCACAGACAAATTCCCACCCCACTGGCGCGACGCACGGCTTCGCTCCAGCTTCGCTCATCGAATCGGGTACGCAACAGGCACTCCGCGTTGCGGTCGAACAGGGACTGCCCACGACCATCGCCGACCTCTGCGCGCTGGTGCGCATCCCTTCGGTGTCCTGGGCAGCCTTCGACCGCGCGCAGGTCGTTGCCAGCGCCGATGCGGTCGCGGCTTTGGTGCGCGAACTCGGAGTGTTCGAATCCGTCGACATCGTGCAGGCTGGGATACCAGGCAGCACCGAACTCGGCCAGCCCGCCATTCTCGCGTCGCGCCCGGCCCGCAACGGACGACCGACCGTGCTGCTCTACGCGCACCACGATGTGCAACCTCCCGGAAAGGATGAGGACTGGGAGTCGGACCCGTTCACGCCAACCGTGCGCGGCGACCGGCTCTACGGGCGCGGCGCCGCCGACGACAAGGCCGGGGTGATGGCCCACATCGCATCCATTCGCGCTCTCGTCACCGCCGTCGGGCCGGACTTTGATCTCGGGCTCGCTGTGTTCATCGAGGGAGAGGAAGAGTTTGGCAGCCGCTCCTTCGCTACGTTCCTCGAGGAGAACCGCGAGGCGCTGCGCGGCGACGTCATCGTCGTGGCCGATTCGAACAACTGGGACATCAATACCCCGGCGATCACCACAGCGCTGCGCGGCAATGTCACCCTGCGCTTGACCGTGCGCACACTAGCCCATGCTTCGCACTCCGGTATGTTTGGCGGCGCGGTCCCCGACGCAATGCTCGCCACGATCAAATTGCTCGCGACCCTGTACGACGACGATGGCTCCGTCGCCGTGGCCGGTCTCACCAGCATCGACGTGCCCACCCCTGACTACTCCGAGGAGCAACTGCGTGCCGAGACTGGGCTACTTCCGGGCGTCACTCCGATCGGACACGGGTCTATTCTCAGCCGAATCTGGTCTCAGCCCGCCCTCACCGTCACAGGCATCGATGCTCCAAGCGTCGATAATGCATCGAACACGCTCACCCCAAGCGTGAGCGTTCGGATCAGCACGCGCATCGCTCCCGGCCAGTCCGCGGTGGACGCTGCAGAGGCCATCGAAGCTCACCTGCGCGAGCACGCCCCGTTCGGCGCGTCGCTCGAGATTGACGACGTCGACACCGGCGAACCCTTTCTGGTCGACACCAGCGGCTGGGCCGTGACCGAGGCGCGATCGGCCATGACGGATGCCTGGAGCACGCCGCCCGTTGACATCGGCGTCGGCGGATCAATACCCTTCATCGCCGATCTGGTGCGCGTTTTTCCGGCCGCCCAGATTCTCGTCACCGGGGTCGAGGATCCCGATTCTCGCGCCCACAGCCCGAATGAATCCCTGCATCTGGGAGTGTTCAAACGGGCAATACTGAGCGAAGCATTTCTGCTCGGCAGCCTGAATGAACGCACCGGACACTGATCCTTGAGAACGACGTTCAGCAAAATGTGAGAACGTAGGAATGCCTCGGTCGATTTTCTGGTTGATCCAGATAGACTTATCGCAACCGACACCTGCGTGCGAAGCAGCTACTGCGCGAACCAAGGAGAAGCATGACCGACACCATGACCCACACCGTCGCCGCCACGAAGGAGACTGTTAGTTCCGCTGACGTGGCCACTCCGAGCGCCGCGCACGGCATCGGCCTCACCGAGTTCGCCGCGCTCAAGGTGCGCAGCCTGCTCACCCAAGAAGGCCGCGAAGACCTCCGCCTGCGCGTCGCCGTGCAACCCGGTGGTTGCTCCGGTCTGATCTACCAGCTGTATTTCGACGAGCGCATGCTCGAGGGCGATGCCGTTGTTGATTTCGATGGCGTCGAGGTCGTCGTTGACAAGATGAGCGTTCCCTACCTGGATGGCGCCTCGATCAACTTCGAGGACACGATCGAGAAGCAGGGCTTCACCATCGATAACCCGAACGCCGGCGGCAGCTGCGCGTGTGGAGATTCCTTCCACTAACCACCTGCTCAAGAAAGTTCACGGGGCAGGGGCATCATCATGCGATGATGTCCCTGCCCTTTTTTGTACCAGCACATCTGCGCCGGCGTGGTTTCGGCCGTTTTTTACCGCACGCGATCGGATTTGGCCCACTATCGGCCCGTGGCGCTGCAGAAAAATCTGCGCGGCACGCCCCGCTGGTGCACTTCAGGCCTACTCGCGGAGTAGGCTAGGAATCGATCAAAACACTTCCTGAAAAGTGTCCTCGAATCTCCCGAAAGGTCTCCGGTGCGCTATAACCACCGCCTTCGTTGGGCTGCCATTCCGCTAGCAGCGACGTTAGCCGTTGTGCTGGCCGGATGCACGCAGGCCCAGCTCCACGGTTTCATGCCCGGCTTTAATGAAGAGGGTGAAGCACCGGTAAGCAACCACACCGATGCCATCGCTGCATTGTGGACCACGGGGTGGATCGTTCTCCTCATCGTTGGCCTCATCACGTGGGGCCTGATCATTTGGACCATCGTTGTATACCGGCGACGAAAGGGTCAGACCGGACTCCCGGTTCAGCTGCGCTACAACATGCCGATCGAGATTTTCTACACGGTCGTGCCGTTTATTCTCGTCATCGGGTTCTTTGCTTTCACGGTACGCGACCAGATCGCCATTGAAAGCCGGTTCGAAACCCCCGACGTTCAGATTGAGGTGCAGGCCAAGCAGTGGGCCTGGGACTTCAACTATGTCGACGAAGACGTCTACTCGCCCGGAATTCAGGGTCAGCCGGACCCCGACGGTGCCGCCGGCTCCCTGATCGAATCCGAGTTGCCGGTTCTCGTTCTGCCGGTCAACCAGAAGGTTGAAATCGCACTCGAATCTCGCGACGTTATTCACTCCTTCTGGGTCATCGACTTTTTGTATAAGAAAGACGTCGTTCCCGGCAAGACGAACTACATGTCGGTCATCCCCGAACGCATCGGCACGTTCAAGGGCAAGTGCGCGGAGCTGTGCGGCGAGTATCACTCGCTGATGTTGTTCAACGTCGAGGTTGTCTCGCAGGCTGACTACGACACCTACATTCAGTCTCTGCGAACTGCTGGCAACACCGGTCAACTCGACAACAACTACGACCGCAATCAGAATCAGCCGGGCACCAGCGCCCCGACGGCTCCGGAGGGTAACTAAGCCATGAGCACGACCATCGCAACCGTCGAGTCCCGCCCGGCGAACCCGATCGCTCCGTCCGCGGAGCGCAAGGGCAACATTCTCGTCCGGTGGATCACCTCCACGGACCACAAGGTCATCGGGTACATGTACCTGATCACGTCGTTCATCTACTTCTGCCTCGGCGGCGTCATGGCACTGATCATTCGTGCTCAGCTGTTTGCCCCCGGCCTCGACGTCGTGTCGACCAAGGAGCAGTACAACCAGCTATTCACGATGCACGGCACAATCATGCTGCTGATGTTCGCCACACCGCTGTTTTTCGGCTTCGCCAACGTGCTGATACCGTTGCAAATCGGTGCTCCCGACGTGGCCTTCCCTCGGCTGAACGCCCTCGCATACTGGTTCTTCAACTTCGGTAGCCTCATTGCGGTTGCTGGCTTCCTGACTCCTCAGGGTGCGGCATCCTTTGGTTGGTTCGCGTACCAGCCGCTGGCAAGTACGACATTCTCACCGGGAGTAGGTGGCAACCTGTGGATGGTGGGTCTCGGTCTCTCGGGGTTTGGTACCATTCTCGGCTCGGTCAACTTCATCACGACCATTATCACCATGCGCGCCCCCGGCATGACGATGTGGCGCATGCCGGTATTTACCTGGAATACTCTCATCACTGCGTTGCTCAGCCTGATGGTTTTCCCCGTCCTGGCCGCCGCCATGCTCGCCGCAGCGTCTGACCGTATCTTCGGTTCGCACATCTATGACCCGGCCAACGGTGGTGCGATCCTGTGGCAACACTTGTTCTGGTTCTTTGGGCACCCCGAGGTATACATCATCGCTCTGCCATTCTTCGGCATTGTGTCCGAGGTATTCCCGGTGTTTAGCCGCAAGCCGATGTTCGGGTACAAGACGCTCATTTATGCAACGATTTCTATCGCGGCGCTATCCGTCTCGGTGTGGGCGCACCACATGTACGTCACAGGTTCCGTGCTGCTGCCGTTCTTCTCGCTCATGACCATGCTCATTGCGGTGCCGACCGGGGTGAAGATCTTCAACTGGATCGGTACCATGTGGCGAGGGTCCATTACCTTCGAGACTCCGATGATCTGGGCCATTGGCTTTCTCGTGACCTTCACCTTTGGTGGTCTCACCGGCGTTATTCTTGCTTCGCCGCCGCTCGATTTCCACGTATCAGACACGTATTTCGTCGTGGCTCACTTCCACTACGTTGTCTTCGGTACCGTTGTATTCGCCATGTTCAGTGGGTTCTACTTCTGGTGGCCCAAGTGGACAGGCAAAATGCTCAACGAGAGCCTCGGCAAGTGGCACTTCTGGTTGCTGTTCATCGGTTTTCACACGACGTTCCTGATCCAGCACTGGCTGGGAGTTATGGGTATGCCCCGTCGGTATGCCACGTATTCGCCGGAGGACGGCTTCACCTGGATGAACCAGGTGTCCACCATTGGTGCCATGATCCTGGCCGTGTCGATGATTCCGTTCTTCCTGAACGTGTACATCACGGCCCGCAAAGCGCCCAAGGTCACGGTCAACGACCCATGGGGGTATGGTGCCTCACTGGAATGGGCCACGTCCTGCCCGCCGCCGCGGCACAACTTCACGTCGATTCCGCGCATTCGTTCCGAGCGCCCGGCGTTTGACCTCAATCACCCTGAAGCCGGCCTTCCCATTGGAATTGGCCCGGGCAAAGATGCGCCGGACGCACCAGTCGTCGACATCGACTCGAATCGGGTGAAATAAATGAAGACCAACGTCAATCTGCTCTGGGTACTGGCCGTATTCTTCGCGGTCGTCACGGCTGTTTATGTTGTGTGGAGCTTGGTGGATCCGTTCCACGGGCGAGTTGAATGGGCCGGCACCTTCATGCTTGGCCTATCCACGATTCTGATGGCTTTCGTCGCGTTCTACCTCGACAAGGTGCACGCCGCTCAGGGTGGGGAACTGCCCGAGGACCGTCTCGATGGCAACATCGATGATGGAGACCCTGAGATGGGTTTCTTCAGCCCGTGGAGCTGGTGGCCGATCTTTCTGGCCGCCTCGACCGCGTTGTTGTTCCTGGGACTAGCGGTCGGCTACTGGATCTCCTTCATTGGCGTTGGCCTGGGTCTGGTCGCTCTGACCGGCTGGGTCTACGAGTACTATCGAGGCCTGTTCGCCCGCTAAGTACGAGAACGACCGAAACCGATCTTCCCCCAGGGGTAGGTCGGTATCGGTCGTTAAAGGGCGTTGTGGAGCTGCCAAGGGCCGCGCATGAACCGGGACTAGCGGTCACGCCTCCGTGATGCATGACGCCGTCTCGCGGCGCCGGAACCCGAAGATGTCAAAGTCGATCGTAACGTCCTGCATCAGGGCTGGGTCGAGCACAATGCTCGACGCAGCCCTGTGGTGCGATGAGGGGCCCATTCCGATGAGCGACGCAATCTCGGAGGCCGGGAGGTGCACGGTTCGATCGAGCTGTTGGTGGCTCTCCTGGGCGAACCAGGAAGTCAGACTGGACCGGAGGTGCGCGGCCTTGTCTGCTTGCATCTGCACGGCCAGGCCAGCCTGACGGAGCTCGCGCAGATGGCTGGGCCGAGGTATAACGACGAGCAGCAGCCCTCCGGGACGCAGAACGCGGTGGAACTCCGCGGCGTTGCGGGGTGCGAAAACGTTCAAGATGACGTCCGCGGCTGCACCCTTCAAGGGTAGCGGGGACCAAACATCCGCTACCAGGCCATCAACTCGGTCGTGTGAGCGGATGGTGCGGCTTACGGCAGTGGGGGAGATGTCCATGCCGAGCGCTCGAGCTTCATCGCCGGGCGGTAGAGCGGCGCTCAGGTAGTAACCGGTTCCGCACCCGACGTCGAGGATGCGGTTGGGGTGCTCCTCGGCGATACAAGCCTGGATCGCGCTTTGAAGCGGCTCATACCAACCGGCGGCCAGAAAGCGAGCACGAGCGTCAAGCATAGTAACGCTGTCGCCGATGAATTTTGATGACCCAGTTAGCAGGTTGATGAAACCCCGTTTGTTGACGTCGAAGGAGTGCCCCGTGCGACAACCCAGCCGCAGCTCTGCGGTGTGAGTCAGGGGGAGAAAACAGTTCGGGCACCGAAGCCACTCCGATAACGTCTGGAGTGACATCGATGCCCGATCTGTGCGTGCTATAGAAAGACTGCTACTTATCTGTGATCTCCGACGGACGATCGCTGTCGGTGATCGCAGCAGGATGATCGCCGTGTGCGTGATCGAGCTCGGTCTGCGTGACCGGAGCGATCCGATCTTCGAAGAACCAACGGGTCAGTCCGGCTCGAATCTTCTCTGCCGCACCGATCTTGCCCTGCGCATTTGGACGCAGCATGAGCGGCTTGAAGTCGTTGTAGCTAACCAACTTCCAACGCTCGTACTCGTCGACGGGCTGGTGTACTTCGATGAATTCACCACCGGGCATGCGAACGATTCGGCCGGACTCGTAGCCGTGCAGCACGATCTCGCGGTCCTTCTTCTGCAGGGCGAGGCAGACCCGCTTGGCGATGAAGAAGGCCAGGAACGGGGCGAGTATCGTCGTGGCCTGGATGGTGTGAATGACCCCCTCCATAGTGACGTGGAAGTGCGTCGCGATGATGTCCGACGACGCAGCCGCCCAGAGAGAGGCATAGAACGTGACGCCGGCGGCCCCGATCGCGGTGCGGGTCGGAGCGTTACGCGGGCGATCCAGCAGGTGGTGCTCACGCTTATCTCCGGTGATCCACGCTTCAATAAACGGATAGACCATGACGAGCACAATGAACAGTCCAACTACCGCAAGGACCACGAGGATGTTGAGGGAGTACGTGTGGTTCAGCCACACGAACTCCCACCCCGGCGGGATCAGTCTCAAGGCGCCGTCGGCAAAGCCGATGTACCAGTCCGGCTGGGTACCAGCAGACACCGGTGATGGGTCGTATGGTCCGTAGTTCCAGATTGGGTTGATCGTGAACAACGAGGCGATCAGCATGACAACACCGAACACGATGAAGAAGAACCCACCGGCCTTGGCGGCGTAGACGGGGAGGACCGGGTAACCAACAACGTTCTGGTTGGTATGGCCAGCCGACGGGTACTGGGTGTGCTTGTGTACAACGACGAACAAGAGGTGCATGGCGATCAACGCGACGATGATGGCAGGCAATAGCAAAATGTGCAGCGAATACAAGCGTCCAACGATGTCGGTACCGGGGAACTCGCCGCCGAAGAGTAGGAATGAGGTCCAGGTTCCGATGACCGGAATACCCTTAAGCATTCCATCGATAATGCGTAGGCCGTTACCGGAGAGCAGGTCGTCGGGCAGAGAGTAACCGGTGAAGCCTTCGGCCATCGCGAGGATGAAGAGGATAAAGCCGATCACCCAGTTGAGCTCGCGCGGCTTGCGGAACGCACCGGTGAAGTAGATGCGAAGCATGTGCAGCCCAATGGCGGCCACGAACAGCAGTGCTGCCCAGTGGTGCACCTGGCGCATAAGCAACCCGCCCCGAATATCAAAGGAAATGTCCATCGTCGACGACATGGCCGCTGACATCGGTATTCCCTTGAGCGGAGGGTAGGAGCCTTCGTAGACGACTTCTGCCATCGATGCCTGGAAGAAGAAGGTCAGGAATGATCCGGACAGCAAGATGATGACGAAGCTGTACAGCGCCACCTCACCTAACAGGAACGACCAATGGTCGGGAAAAATTTTGCGGCCAAGTTCTTTGACCGCACCCGAGATACTCGTGCGCTCGTCAATGTAGTTGGCGGCCGCGGCCGTGAAGCCACCGGTCTTCTTCGTCTCGACGGTTTGACCGTTGGAGGGTGCTCGGGTACTTGTGGTTGTCATGCTCGCTCCCAGAAACTCGGGCCGACTGGTTCATTGAAATCGCTCTGTGCGATGAGATAACCTTCAGCGTCCACGGCGATCGGAAGCTGGGGTAGGGCACGCTTGGCTGGCCCGAAGATGACCTTGCAGTGGTCCTCCACATCAAACTGAGACTGATGGCACGGGCACAGCAGGTGATGCGTGTGCTGCTCATACAGTGCAACCGGGCATCCAACGTGGGTGCAGATCTTGGAGTATGCCACGATGCCGTCGTACGACCAGGTCTTGCGGGCTTCTTCTTCGACGAGATCTTTTGGATCCAGCCGGATGAGCAGCACGGCGGCTTTGGCCTTCTCTTCCAGACGACCGTGACCCATTTCGGACAAACCTTCCGGGATGACGTGGAAGGACGAGCCGAGCGTGACATCCGCTGCCTTGATCGGGGTTCCGCTCGGATCCATGGTCAGACGAACGCCCTTCTTCCACATGGTCTCCTTGAGCAGTTCGACCGGGTCCTGGTCCATCGGGCCGAGTCCACGAAACAGAACGACGGCGGGAAGCGGGAAGACGACCAAAGCGCCGATCAGGCTGTTCCTAATAAGTGTACGACGACCGAAGCCGGATTCGTCATTGGCCTGCTGAAAGATCTCAACGGCGCGGGCGCGAACGGGCTCTGTGCCACGCACGGGGTGGCGTTCGTCGATACCCTCGTGATCACTCATGAGTGCCTTGCCCCAATGCACAGCGCCAATGCCGATGGCGAGCAACGCGAGGGAGAGTCCGAGGCCGATGAACAGGTTGTTCAGGCGAACGGAACTTGGATCTTCGGGAACGATGGGGAAGGCCATGTAGGCGGCGATGGCGAAAACACTACCCACGATAGAAACGTAGAACAACGTGTAAACGGTGCGCTCCGCCTTGCGTTCTTCCTTGTGATCAAGGTCGGTGGCGCGCGGACGGTGCGGCGGAAGACCTGGGTTGCCCAGCGAATCCCGTGCGACGACGGCAGTGCTTGCGGCGACTGGAGCGAGCTCGTCGCCAGGCGAGTCGGCGGCGGTTACGTCCTCCGCGCCGTTATCGTCCTTGGCCATTGTTCTCCTTTATAGGCTGTGTTAATACTCGGCGCTGGCTTACTGCCCAGCGCGAAGTCGTTACTCTGCGCCGGGTCAAACCCGAATGCCGGTGGTTAGTGGGGCTGTAGTTCATTCGACGGTACTAATTTGATTTTGCGGTGATCCACACGGTTAGGGCCACGATGGCCCCCAAACCGAAGATCCAGATAAAGAGTCCCTCGGCAACCGGACCGATCGAGCCAAGTGCAAGTCCACCCGGGGACGGGTTGTTCTCCACGTACTTGAGGTACGTGATGATGTCGCGCTTGTTCTCGGGGGAGATGTTCATGTCGTTGAAGACCGGCATGTTCTGCGGGCCGGTGACCATGGCCTCGTAGATGTGCTGAGCCGACACGTTCTCGATCGCGGGAGCGAATTTGCCCTCGGTCAGGGCTCCACCGGCGCCAACGACGTTGTGGCACATGGCGCAGTTGATGCGGAACAGCTCGGCACCGACCGCAGCATCGCCAGCAGCATCGAGTAGTTCGGCCGCTGGAATGGCAGGTCCAGGGGCGAGCGAAGCAACGTATGCAGCGAGTGCTGCGATCTGCTCTGCGGTGAACTGCACGGGCTTCTTTTGGGCTTGCGGACCCTGCATCTGCATAGGCATGCGGCCCGTGCCAACTTGGAAGTCGACCGACGCTGCGCCAACTCCGATCAGGCTGGGACCCTCAGCAGAACCCTGAGCACTCAGCCCGTGGCAGGTGGCGCAGTTCGCTGCGAAGAGTTTTTCGCCCTCAGCGATGGTTTGCTGGGAGGACGCATCCGTTGTGGCAACGGCGGTGCTGGTGCTGAAGGCCGCGTACGCGCCTCCGGTGAACAGCAAGCCAATGGCGATAAGGGCGACACTGGCAAGTGGATGGCGACGTCCGCTTTTGCGTGTTTGACGAGCTTGGTGTGTTTTGATCGTGGTCATGCTGAAGTGGTCCGCTCCCGATTCTCAGTTAAAACTTCTATTTAAGAACGTAGACGACCAGGAAGAGCCCGATCCAGACAACGTCGACGAAGTGCCAGTAGTACGAAACCACAATGGCACTGGTGGCCTCTTTATGGCCAAAGTTTTTGACCGCGAAACCACGACCAATGATAAGAAGGAACGCGATCAATCCGGCCGTGACGTGAATACCGTGGAAGCCAGTCGTGATGTAGAACGCTGAACCGTAGGCATTGGAGGAGAGCGAGATTCCCTCGGACACCAAAGTGGCGTACTCGAACACCTGGCCGGTGACGAAGATCGCGCCAAGGGCGTAGGTCAGGAAGAACCACTCGATCATGCCCCACTGGCTCGGCTTCCAGCCGGTCGAACGAGCCTGTAATCGCTCGGCCGCAAACACCCCGAACTGACATGTCACCGACGATGACACCAACACGAGCGTGTTGATCAACGCAAAGGTGAAATTGTGCTTGTCCGCCTCGAAAAGCCATAACTCGGGGGAGGTTGAACGAAGCGTGAAGTAGATGGCGAACAACCCCGCGAAGAACATCACTTCGCTGCCCAACCACACAATGGTGCCCACAGCCACGCTGTTAGGCCGGTTCACAGCGGGCGCACTCGCCGTCTGAGTAATTGAGGTGCTGGTCACTCATCTATTATGACCGATATTCCCACAGGTTTTTCTCAATCAGGCGTGCAAGTGCCCTTTTATGCCCGGTAGAGTGATTCTTTTCTCTGGTCGTAGAGCCGTGTATTCGGGCGAGTCGGGCTCGTTCTTCTAAGATCGGGATCATGCTTGAATCGCAGTCTTGGCCCAACGTATTGAATTCCCTCCTTGAGGGGAGAGACCTGAGCGTGGCGGACGCCGCCTGGAGCATGGAACAAATCATGCTCGGTCAGGCAAGCCCGTCCCAGCTGGGGGCCTTTCTGGTTGCTCTGCGAGCAAAGGGGGAGACCGTCGATGAGATCGTCGGTTTCCGTGATGCTGTACTCGATCACGCGATTGCATTGCCGGTAAATCCCATGGCCTTGGACATTGTGGGCACCGGCGGCGACAAATTCGGCACCGTGAACATTTCAACCATGGCGTCGATTGTCTGTGCTGCCGCCGGAGTACCGGTGGTCAAGCACGGCAACCGTGCGGCGAGCTCAGCGTCTGGATCGTCGGACGTGCTGGGTGAATTGGGCATTGACCTCTCACGCGACGCCGCCAAGGTCGCTCAGGTGTTCGAGGAAACCGGAATTACGTTTGCCTTTGCTGCGGCTTTTCACCCGGGCTTTCGGCACGCGGCCCTTACCCGGAGCGAGCTGGGCATTCCCACCGTTTTTAACTATCTCGGCCCGCTGTGTAATCCGGCTCGGCCGGAGGCATCCGCTGTCGGTGTGGCAAGCCTGGATCGAGTTCCGCTTTTTGTGGGCGTGTTTCAGACCCGAGGGGCGACGGCCCTCGTTTTTCGCGGCGATGACGGCCTGGATGAACTGACCACGACCGGCCATAGTCACGTGTGGGAGGTGTCGCGCGGTCTGGTAACGGAGCACGATATTGATCCGCGTGACCTCGGTATTAAGCGGGCCCAAATGAGCGACCTGGTTGGCGGCTCACCGCGTCACAACGCCGACGTCGTGCACGCGGTGCTAGCGGGCGATCGAGGCCCGATTCGGGACATCGTGCTGCTGAACGCTGCTGCGGGTCTGGCCGCATTTGACCTCGCCAACGATCCTTCCCAGGTGCAGGTCGCTATCCTGGAACGTTTCCGCGCCAAAATGGCCGTGGCCGCCGAAGCCATTGACTCCGGTGATGCCACGGCCAAGCTGTTGGCGTGGGTTGCGGCTACCCGGGTCTGATCACGAGACGAGTAGGGGCAGCAGACTGTGCACGGTGCAGCTGGCTTGGCCACATCGACTACGTTGACCGTGGGAGTATTCGTTAGGCGCGAAGCGCTCAATCAAGTCCGTGGCATCACCGAGTGAATGGCTGGTCATGAAGAAGCTCATCAACGATCCGAAGAACGTCGTCAACGAGGCCGTCGTAGGGTTCGAGGTGGCTCACTCCGACATTGTGCGCGTTTCGCACGATCCCCTTTTCATTGTGCGAGCGGATGCACCGGTGCGCGGCAAGGTGGGAATCGTCAGTGGTGGAGGCAGTGGCCACGAACCACTGCACGGCGGATTCGTCGGTGTCGGAATGCTCGACGCTGCCGTACCAGGGCCGGTCTTCACCTCGCCGACACCAGACCCGATCCTGGCCGCTACGCAGGCCGTTGACGGCGGAGCCGGTGTGCTGCACATCGTGAAGAACTATACCGGCGACGTGTTGAACTTCGAGACGGCTGCCGATCTCGCATCCGCTGAAGGCATCGACGTTCGTACAGTCGTCATCAATGACGATGTCGCTGTAAAAGACTCGCTCTATACGGCCGGGCGCCGCGGTGTGGCTGGAACGGTGCTGGTCGAGAAGATCGCCGGCGCTGCTGCCGAACGCGGCGATGGTCTGGACGCCGTGGCTGCTGTGGCAGAGAAGGTGAATTCCCGGGTGCGCACGATGGGGGTCGCGTTGACCCCGTGCGTGGTACCGCACGCGAGCGAGCCGAGCTTCGTGCTCGCCAACGACGAAATTGAGATCGGCATTGGAATCCACGGTGAGCCCGGCCGGGAACGCATCAAGCTCGAGCCGGCCGACGCCATCGTCGATCGGTTGCTCGCCCCAATTTTAGAGGACCTGCCGTTTGAAAACGGTGACGATGTGCTTCTCCTTGTCAACGGTATGGGCGGCACGCCGCTGGTTGAGCTGTACATCGTATTTCGTCGTGCAGTCGAAGTGCTCACTGAGCAGGGAATTAAGGTGACCCGCAGCCTCGTGGGAAACTACACGACGAGTCTCGAAATGGCCGGAGCCTCCATTTCTGTGCTGAAGCTTGACGACGAATTGACATCCCTCTGGGATGCCCCTGTGCAAACAGCGGCGCTCCGGTGGGGACGGTAGAAGGAGAAGCAGATGAGCACAGATGCAAGTACAGACACTGGCCACACAAACGCTGACCGGCCCGATGGAGCACCGACCGTAGACACTGCCTGGACCGTGCGGTGGATCCAGACCAGTGCTGCGGTGCTGGCCACCGAACGCGCCGCACTGAACACGCTGGACCGCGATATCGGCGACGGTGATCATGGTGAAAACATGGATCGCGGTTTTCAAGCAGTTCTGCCTAAACTCGCCGGTCTGGCCGCCGACGCCAGCCCGGGATCGGTTCTCAAGCTGCTGGCCACGACGCTCATTTCAACCGTCGGCGGTGCCGCCGGTCCGCTGTACGGCACGGCATTTCTCAAGGCGGCCGGCGCTATCACCGGGGCGGACACCCTCGACGGTGCGGCGCTCGTTGCCCTGCTGACGGCGGCCAGGGACGGCATTGTGTTGCGCGGCAAGGCTGCGGTGGGCGACAAGACCATGATTGATGCCTGGACGCCCGCCGTGGATGCGGCCGTGGCCGCGCATGCGGCGGGTGCCAGCGCGGCGGCAGTGCTGACGGCTGCAGCGGATGCTGCTGCGCAGGGGGCCCAGAAGACCGAACCGCTTGTGGCGCATAAGGGCCGGGCGAGCTATCTCGGCGAGCGTGCCATCGGACATCGCGATCCGGGCGCA
Organism: Cryobacterium sp. Y11; assembly: GCF_002929535.1. GTDB lineage: Bacteria > Actinomycetota > Actinomycetes > Actinomycetales > Microbacteriaceae > Cryobacterium. The sequence goes on along the minus strand of NZ_PJJO01000056.1, from coordinate 176,993 downwards.
CAATCGACATCGTTCCTGTTGCAGGCCGCGGCCGACAGCGCGGGTGACAGCGTGGCCGACGTGACCGGGGCAACCGAGTGACCGTGCCGGAATCCGCTGACCGGGTCGGGCTGGTTTTCGTCTCGCACAGCGCGAAAATCGCTACTGGCCTGGTTGAACTGGCACAGCAGATGGCACCGACCGTGCGTCTTGTCGCTGCCGGAGGCACGGACGACGGCGGCATAGGAACGAGCTTTGACAAAATCACTGCGGCATTATTCGAGGCCAGTAGTGGTGCAGGTGTGGTGATTTTATGCGATCTTGGCTCGGCGATTTTGACCACGGAAACGGCACGCGATTTTCTCGACGAGGCCGAGCGGGATCGGGTGCGATTCGTGGATGCTCCCCTTGTAGAGGGTGGCGTAGCGGCCGCGGTCGCCGCGGAGATTGGGGGAGACCTCGACGCTGTCGAGGCTGCCGCCCGCACTGCGTTGCAGCACTCACCCATCCCGCCTGCAGTCTCGGTCGGCGTTGGAGCGGTCTCCCGCACCGTGATCTTGGTGAACAAAGACGGTCTGCATGCCCGCCCGGCGGCGGAATTCGTGACCCTCGCGAGTACCTTCGACGTGCCAATCACGGTGAACGGATCGGACGCGACCAGCCTACTCAGCATCATGTCGCTCGGTCTGGCGCGGGGGAGCAGCGTGCAACTGGCCTCCACTGACCCCGCGGCCGGGCCCGCTATTCACGCCCTCGCGGCACTGCTGGAGTCCGGATTCGGCGAGGATTAAACCGAGCCAACGCATTCGCTATCAGTTCCGTGCCTTTTTGTCCAATCAGGCGTATCGTAATGGCATGACTCAGGCCAGGAACACCCTTCGCGGTCCAGAACAGTGCAGAGCGACCGATTTTCGGACGTGCCCGATCTGCGGTCACGCGATGCGCGAACACAGCATCGATCACTCGTCTCGAGACACCGTCGTCAATTGTCCCGTCGCGCACCCCGGAGCCTGGGACCGAGACGCCTTCGAACCGGTCAATGAATACGGCATGGTCATGCACCAAACGCGCGTCTAATCCGCAGGTCTCAGTGTTGGCTGGCGGGCGAGCGCTACGAATGCTGAACCGTGACGTGCACCTCGCTCGCCACCACCCGGCCGCTGCGGCTGCGGCTGGCCCACTAAACGCGGTTCAAGTCTGGTGCAAGGCGCACCGCGAGAACCGCGAGTCCCGTTCGTAGGTCTAGCCTGTGAGTATGGCGTCCGAACGAAGTGTGCAAATACGAGCCGCCGTACGCACGATGCCACCGGGATATTTCGCCATGGTCATGGCCACCGGCATCCTCTCGATCGGCATGAACCTGATCGGGGTGACAGGCCTCAGCTACGCGCTCCTGGTGGTCTGCGCCGGAGCTTATCTGGCGCTCCTGGTTCTGACTGCATGGCGGTTCGTGGCGTTCCGATCAGACTTTCTCGATGACTTGCACGACCCGAACCGGGGATTCCAGTTCTTCACCTTCGTCGCCGGCACCAATGTACTGGCTGCGCGTTTAGCCGTGGAAGGGTGGTTTCTTGCGGCAACGGTGCTCCTGGGCGTGTCTGGGGTGGCCTGGGTTGTGCTCGGTTACGCGGTGCCCTGGCTCGCCGTGCTAGGCCGCACGGCACGCCCCGTACTGGGGTCGGCAAACGGAACCTGGTTTATCTGGGTCGTAGCGAGCCAGTCGGTCGCCGTCGTGGCAGCGGCGCTCGAACCGGTCGCGGGCGATGCGAGGGCGCTGCTCGCTGTGCTGGCCATATTGTCGTGGTCGGTCGGCATTTTTCTTTATGGAGCCGCTGGGGTGTTCGTCGCACTGCGCCTGATGCTCTACACACTGCGGCCGGAAGATCTCGATCCGCCGTATTGGGTATCGATGGGCGCCTGCGCGATCACAGTTCTGGCCGGTGCCCGCATCGTCGAAATGGCGGATGCTCCGATGGTCAGCGCGACTCGCGGACTGGTCGGGGGCATATCCGTGATGTTCTGGGCCTTCGCGACCTGGCTCATCCCCGTGCTCATAGCCGTGGGAATTTGGCGTCACTTCAAACGCCACGTACCACTGCGCTATCAAGCGACGTTGTGGAGCATCGCGTTCCCCGCCGGGATGTACGCCGTCGCTGGAATCTATCTAGGTCAGGCCGACACGCTGCCGCTCGTCGGCCAGATTGGTACCGTCACGCTGTGGGGCGCTCTGGTCGTGTGGCTCCTTGTCTTCACAGCGATGGCGCGCCAACCGATCCAGGCAGGTCGCGTCCGACGTGATGCCCGGCGGCGGGAGAACGCCGCTCGGTAAGCGCCGGCCCCTTGGCAGAAGTCCGCCGGGTCTGTTCCGGGGGCGTTTCTACCTGAGCTGGAATGCGCACAGTGCGGGAGCGTGCTAGCACAGGCGAGAAGCCATCTTGGGCCCCGTGGTTGACTTTCATGGGGCCAGAAGTGGCATCTCGGCGCGGATCGGTCGAGCCGTGGCAGTTTTTGCGTCAGCAAAGGTCATTTATTGACATAATGTGCATTATCGGTCATGCAGCTAAGGTGGTCTTCGGGCCTGTTTTTTTACGCCCAGAATACGGCCCCGACGCCTTGGTACGTGGCCAAACCAAGGCGGGACCCCCAGCGCGTGCCGCGAGCGGGAATGCCACCCTCCGCTCGTGGAGGAGGAAATTGTCGGCGTCAACCGGGGCAAGCTTCAGCAGGAATTCATCCTCTTACTTGACATAACGCAGCCAATGAGCTCGGTGGTGTCTGCGGCCTCCGCAGTCGATGCAGCGTTGTGGTCTGTCGGGAGGCAACGCGCCCACCACTATTTCACAGCGCTGCAGTCGGTGCCGAGAACGACCGGTTCGGCTCAGATCGCGATTTGCCCCCCAAAAAGATAAGAGTTCGGTCGGCACTCCCCCGCGTTGCAACGCCGTGTAATACCGTTCCCCTGGGACAGAGGGCAGCGCAGATCCTCTGCCGAGTGGAGCACGAGCGCGGGAGCCATCGGAATGGATCGTCGGGTACGAGACCGAACCCAGCAGCGATAGATCGGCGGCCTTCGTGGCTTATCTTCCGTCGAACCCGGTGGTATCGCCGACATAGCGGGTGTTGCCCAGGGGAACCGGTTCGACAGCCGCCTGAACGATTTCCGCCGCGAATTCGCTCACATTGAAGAGGCGTCCGGCCGCATCTTTTCGGGCGCTGAGCGCCCCTGGGTTGGCCCGTTCCAGCAGTGTGGCGGTAATGGTGCCCTCAATCATGTCGCCGGAGACGACGACGAATCCGATGCCAGCTTGCTCGAGCTGCGGGATAACGGCACGCAGGGCGTCTTCGCCAGCTCGTTTACTGCGGGCCACGGGCTCGTATTCCGGCATGGTCGTCGTTGTCGCAATAAAGTGCGCCTGATGGCTCGTGACAAAGACCACTCGTGATTCATGGCCCAGCAGCGGGATGGCCTCGTTTAGTAGGTTTACCTGTGCATCACGGTTGAGGGTCATGGCGTAATCCTCGGCCATGCCGCTTTCCATTCCACCGGAAGCGTTCATGACGAGAATGTCGAGGCCGCCAAATTCCGCGCCAATGGTCTCGAACATCGCGGTAACGGATGCGGGGTCGGTCAAGTCGGCGCCAACCGTGATGGCCGTGCCACCGGCGGCGCGAATGGCGTCGGCGAGCTTGGTGGCGCGCGCCTCTTTATTACGGAAGTTGATGACGACGCGCGCTCCGGCGCCCGCGAAGTAGCCGACCGTGTCGGCGCCGATGCCACGGGACGAGCCGGTGACGAGTACACGCTTACCCTCGAGTGATCCTGCTGCAAGTGGGTTAGTCACGCGTGCTCCTCAAAATTCATTCTGCCAAATACGGTGGTGAGTTCCGACGTGGCCCGTCGCGATCTCGCTTCCGACCTTATCAATAAGCCGCGATCGCGCCCCGGCGTGTTGTCGCTGGTACCTGCTAGTTTCGAGGTGAAACGGATTGTGGAAGGAATCACCCATGGTCGATCTGACCGACTATCTCTGGATTTTGTGGCTCGTTTTCATTCTCGTGGCCATCACGATCGAGCTGCTGACCTTGGAATTCACGTTTTTGATGATTTCGATCGGCAGCCTGGGTGGTTTGGCCGCCAACCTCCTTGGCCTGGATTGGTGGGTGCAGATCGTCGTCGCTGCTGGCCTGTCTGTACTGCTGCTGTTGACGATTCGGCCATTTCTACTGCGCGCCCTGCGCAAGGGCGGCGATCCGGCCCTGAGCAATATCGACGCCCTGATCGGTATGAGTGGCCGCGTCATCTCGAGCGTCACCGAGACCGGTGGCCTGGTCAAGCTGGCGAACGGTGAAACCTGGACAGCCCGCCTCGTACTTCCGGGCGGAAGCGCTCCGAGCGGGAGTACCGAGCCGCAGCGTGACGCTGAACCGGGTGAGACCATTTCCGTGCACCTTATCGAAGGCTCCACTGCCGTCGTTTTCCCCGCCGAAAGGAACCAGAACAATGCTTGAGCCAGCGGCCTTCATTGGCCAGATCTTCGTGATCGCCCTGCTCGCCGTTTTAGTGGTGTTCGTCATCGTTATCCTCCTGCGCGCCATTCGCATTATTCCGCAAGGAAACGCCGGGGTGGTCGAACGTCTCGGTAAATATCACAAGACACTGCTCCCCGGACTGAACTTGCTCGTTCCGTTTGTCGACCGGGTGCGTCCGCTACTCGATATTCGCGAGCAAGTCGTTTCCTTTCCCCCTCAGCCGGTCATCACCGAGGACAACCTTGTTGTTTCCATTGACACGGTGGTCTATTTTCAGGTGACGGATGCCCGCGCTGCCACCTATGAAATCAACAACTACCTCGGTGCGGTCGAGCAGCTCACGACAACCACCCTGCGTAACGTGGTCGGCGGGTTAAACCTCGAAGAGGCACTGACCAGCCGCGACAACATCAACAGCCAGCTGCGCATCGTGCTCGACGAAGCCACCGGAAAATGGGGCATTCGCGTCGGCCGGGTCGAGCTCAAGGCGATTGAGCCGCCCCACTCCATTCAGGACTCGATGGAAAAGCAGATGCGCGCCGAACGTGACCGTCGTGCGCTCATTCTGACCGCCGAGGGAACTAAGCAGTCCGCGATTCTGACCGCCGAGGGAGCACGTCAGGCCGCGATTCTCGAAGCTGAAGGTGACGCCAAGGCAGCCGTGCTGCGCGCGCAGGGCGAGGCCGAGGCCATCACGACCGTTTTCAAGGCCATTCACGACGGTGACCCCGATCCGAAGCTGCTCGCGTACCAGTACCTGCTGACCCTGCCCAAGCTCGCCGAGGGCAGCGCCAACAAACTGTGGATTGTTCCGAGCGAACTGACCGAGGCGATGAAGGGCATCGGCAGCGCGTTCAGTGCAACTTCGGGCGGTGCAACTTCGGGGGGCTCACCTGCTGGCGCCGCGACTTCCGCCGGTGCGAGCGCAGCGGCGGCACCGACAGCCGCGCCGCCAGCATCCGCTTCATCCGCTTCACCGCAGGTCTAGGCGGTGACCGACAGCACCCCGTCGGTATTTCTCGCCGGACCATACCCGCGCGTGTTCGCGCACCGCGGTCTGGCACAGGGCGCCCCGGAGAACACGCTCCTCGCCTTTGTCAAGGCCCTAGCGAGTGGGGCAACTCACCTCGAGACTGACGTGCACGTCTCCCTCGACGGTATCGCAGTGATCAGCCACGACCCGGACCTCTCTCGCCTGGGCCGAGACCTACGCATCGACCAGCTGACCATGGCCGAACTCAAGCGCATCAATCTGGGCGACGGGCAGTCGTTTACGTCGCTGAGTGACGCCCTCGAAGCCTTTCCAACGGCCCTGTTCAACATCGATGTCAAAACGGATGCCTCGGCCGAGCCAGCCGCGCGCGCGATCCTCGAGCAGCGCGCCACCGACCGGGTCTTGGTGACCTCGTTCAACGAGCAACGCCGTCGCCGCGTGGTGAACCTCTTACCGAACGTGGTGTCCTCGGCGTCATCGGTACTCGTGGCGCAGGCTGTGACGGCGACAAGTTTGGGGCTGACTCAGGCGGTTCGCCGCGCCCTGCGTGGCTGCGTTGCAGTGCAGGTACCCGAACGGCAGGGCCCCATTCGCATTGTCACTGGCCGGTTCATCGCGATGATGCATCGGGTGAATGTCGAGGTGCACGTGTGGACAGTGAACGATCCGATCGACATGGTTCGTTTACTCGAGCTCGGTGTGGACGGTCTCGTCACAGACCGCACCGATCTGGCTGTATCCGCCAGTACTCGTCGAGCCTGAGAATTCGCTGCCAAGACGGGATGTGGGGAAGGTTAACGCCCAGCTTGATGGTTTAAAAATGTAAGAGTGTCGTGATCGAACTATGATCGCGACCGAGAGGAGACCACACTATGGCTGACCGCAGTTTGCGTGGCATGAGACTAGGCGCACAAAGCCTACAGACCGAAGAAGGCGTTACCTTCTCCCCCCGAGTCGCTCACACCTACCGGTGTGAATCTTGTGGGCGCGAGACGGTAATGATTTTTTCGGCAGACGCCGAAGCTCCGGACGAGTGGGAATGCAAGTACTGTGCACGGACGGCGACCAGACTCGTCGACTCCATGCCGGTCGTCGTTGACCACTCCGACGAGAAGATTGCTCGGACCCACTGGGACATGTTGCTGGAACGTCGCACCAGAGACGAACTGGAAGAGTTGCTCGAAGAGCGCCTCACCGTGTTGCGTCTGCGGCGCGGTGGCCAGCAGAAGATCGGTGCCTGAGCAGATTAGAGCCTAACGACGATTTTCACCCAACGACGACCCCACACCTTCCGGTGACGGGGTCGTCGCTGGTTAACGGACCGCGTTAGCCGATCGCCGACGCCCTGCCCAAATGACGCACAGCGCCAGACCGGCCAGGCCGAGCCCGGACACCAGCCATTCCACGCCTCGCCCGACGGCCATGGCCGGGGTGATTGTGTCGCTGAGAGGCACGGTCTGCACCATGGCACCGGCCGTGAAGGTCGGCAGGCTGTCGAGTGTCTGCCCGTCTGGGGTGATGATCGCGCTCGATCCAACGGTCGAGATATTCACGACGGTGCGACCGGCTTCAATCGCTCGCAGACGCGCGATCGCGAGCTGTTGTACGCTCTCATCGGTATGTCCGAAGTCGGCATTGTTGGTTTGGGCGAGAATGATCTGCGCGTGGCCGTCGATCATTTCGTGTACGAGCTGATCATCGGCAATGTCAAAACAGATGGCGATGCCGGCCAGCACCCCGTTGATGTCAAAAATGTTGTCTCGCGAGCCGATACCGTAGTCACGCCCGATCAGGTCGATCAGCTCCGGTGCGAACGGCCGCCAGAATGCCCGATCCGGCATGTATTCCGCGAACGGAACCGGGTGGATCTTGTCGTAGACATCGACCGCGCCCCGCCCGGCTTCCCAGAGCAGGGAGCTGTTGAAGTACGTGTCCTCAGGTTTGGTGATCGTGCCGGTGACCAGCGGAACATCCATCTCGCTGCTGATGTAGTCGAGCACCCGAGCGGCGTCCGCCGACCGGGTCGGGTCAATGTCGCTCGAGTTCTCCGGCCAGACCACAAAGTCGACACTTTCGTCGATGATAGGGAGGGTCGCAGAGGTGTGGTCCTGCAGAATTTGTCCGGGTGAATATTCGGCAAACAGACCGGCATCCGCGTTGCCCTGCACGGCAGCCAGCCGGGTGGTCCCGGTCTGGATGGTCGGCCACGCCGGAATGGCTAGAACCAGGGCGACGGCACCGAGAGCAACACTCGCGCGGAGCGTTCGAGTCAGGTCGGGTTCGCGACACAACTGCACGGCGAGGGCGCTCAGCCACACCATGATGAAGCTGAGACCCGACAAGCCAACCCAGGCGACAAGCGAATTGAACGGGCTCTCCGACTGCGACAGCGCAACCCTCCCCCAGGCAAAGCCGCCGTAGGGCCAGACCGCACTGATCGCCTCCCTAGCCGTCCACAGACCGGCCACGATGACCGGCACTACGCCAAGCCGACCCCAAACGCTCGGCCAGACGCGGGGGCCGTGCCGCAGTACGACGGCGATGAGAGCGAGCCCGGCAGCAAAGAACAGACTCTGCAGCCCGCCGAGCGCGAACCAGGGCACGAGACCGAGGTACAGCGTGATCCAAAATATATGGGTCAGCCAAAACGATAATCCGGCGACCAGGCCCACCAGTAGCCCCGTACCGAAGCTGCGACCAAGCACGGCCACGAGCATGAGCGCAACGCCGACCGGTGCAAGAAACCACCAGTTTCGATCCGGAAAACCGGCGTCGAGAACCGCCCCGGCACCGGCTGCGACCAGAACGGATGCCCACAACGGCAGGCTGAACGCGCGCTCACTCCCCCACATGCTGGTTCAGGCCACCGACGAGTACGCGACGATGCCGCGACGAATCGCGTCCATCGCCTCGCGCGCGGTGGGCCCAACCCGTCCGTCGCCGGCAATGCTGAGTTGGTCGAGCAGGTCGATGGTCTGTTTGGTCCAGCGTACAAAATCGCCAGCGGCCATCTCGGCCTCGTAGAGTACGTCGGCCAGCGATGCGCCGCGCGCCCACTTCCACATGGCGAGGCACAGGCCAACGGCGAGAGGGTTGCTGCCGGGAAGTTTGTGCTCGCGTTCGAAGTCGTCGATGCGGCTCCACAATTCTTGCGTGTTGTCGAGCGCTGGCCGGAACGGTCCCTTCGGCAGGTAACGGGCGTCAATCAAGCCTTCTTCGCGGCGCGGTTCGAAGACGAGCGCGCAGGCCATCGCGGCCAGGCTCGCGGCGTCGAGGTCGTTCCACAGGCCGCGGCGCAGCGACTCGGCCACGAGTAGGTCGCGTTCGGCGTAGATGCGGCGCAGGATGCGTCCACTTTCGCTCAAGGTGATGGCCCCGCCCTGACCGGATTCGAGGTAGCCGTAGCCGAGTAGAACGTCACTGACGCGGTCGAAAACGCGGGCGATGGCTCCGGTACGCTGCGCGATCTGCTGGCTGAGCGCATCCGTTTGACGTCTGAGCTTGAACCAGCGTTCCGCCCAGCGCGAGTGTGCCTCCCGGTCTACGCAGTGGTGGCAGCCGTGCGCTCGCATCTGCTTGCGCAGGCTTGCCACCTCGCGTTGGCGTTTGTCGCGCTCTCCACGCAACGAATTGTCTGCTTTGGTACCCTCGCGTTCCACTTCGGTCAGGCGTCGACGAATGGCCGAGTACTCCTCGAAATTGCCCAGGTGGCAGGTCATGCTGGTCTTGAATCCGGCGAGGGACTCCTCCTGCTGACGCACGGAGCGGGCCAGGTCGACGACGGCGCGATCGGCCTGGAACTGGGCGAAGGAGGACTCGAGAACCCCGCGGGTGCGGCTGACACCGAACTGGTCGATCAGATTGACGGCCATGTTGTAGGTCGGCTTGAAACTCGAATTGAGCGGATAGGTGCGCCGGGAGGCGAGCGAGGCGACGGCCTGCGGGTCAAGGCCCTGTGCCCATTGGATGACCGAGTGCCCGAGGGTATCGATGCCGCGGCGACCAGCCCGACCGGTGAGCTGGGTGTACTCGCCAGGGGTGATCGGCACGCGGGCTTCTCCATTGAACTTCTCGAGCTTGTCGAGCACGACAGTGCGGGCCGGCATGTTGATACCGAGGGCGAGCGTTTCGGTCGCAAACACCGCCTTGACCAGCTTCTTCTGAAACAGTTCCTCCACGACCTCCTTGAAGGCGGGAAGCAGACCGGCGTGGTGGGCCGCCACCCCGCGCTCGAGCCCGTCTAACCATTCGAAATATCCGAGAACGCCGAGGTCTTCGTCGAGCAGGGTGCGGCACCGGTCGTCGACAATCTGACGAATCTCATCGCGCTCATGTTCCTGCGTCAGACGAACACCGGAGCGGAGTACCTGCCGCACGGCTTGGTCGCAGCCGACGCGGCTAAAGATGAAGAAGATTGCTGGCAGCAGATGTTTACCGTCGAGCATGCGCACAATGTCGCCGCGATCCAGGCGTCCAGTGTCGACCGCACGCTGCTTGTCATGCCCGCGATACCCGCCGGATGGGCCGTTTTGGCGGCCAGAACCCCGTGCGCGCCCACCGGTTGAACGCCCTCCGGCATGGGCTAAGCGCACCAGTTCTGGATTGACGCGATGGGCGCCGATCAACCCGGAGGAATCGAACAGATCGAGCATGTTGTTTCTAACCAGGACGTGCTGTTCGAGAGGAACTGGGCGTTCCTCCGAGACGACGACGTCCGTCTCTCCGCGCACCGCTTGCAGCCAGTCGCCGAACTCTTCGGCATTCGACACGGTCGCGCTCAGTGACACCATGCGTACCGACTGCGGGAGGTGGATGATGACTTCCTCCCAAACTGCGCCGCGAAAACGGTCGGCGAGATAGTGCACCTCGTCCATGACGACGAACGCGAGGTCGGTCAACAGATCGGAGTCGGCGTAGAGCATATTGCGCAGCACCTCTGTCGTCATGACCACGATGCGCGCTCCCGGATTGACGTTGCTGTCGCCGGTGAGCAATCCAACCTGCTCCTGGCCGTATTCCGCAACAAACTCCTGGAATTTCTGGTTGCTGAGCGCCTTCATCGGCGCGGTGTAGAACACCTTGGCGCGGGTACGTTGCATCGCCAGGTAGATCGCGAACTCGGCAACGATGGTCTTGCCTGCACCGGTCGGTGCGGCGACGAGCACGCTGTTTCCGGCCTCGAGGCAGGCGCAGGCCTCGCGTTGGAACGGGTCCAGGTCGAACGTGAGGGCGCTCTCAAACGCCTGTAGTTTGGGCTGGCCGGCCCGGGTGCGCGAGGCCGAATAGCGTTCGGCCGGCGATAGCGTGTGCGTCACGTGTTTCCTAACAATTGCTTCGTCCCGGTTTCGCCGAGACTAGAGCGGCAGTTCTTTCTCGAATGCGAGTGTCTTCTTGGCGACATGTCGGTCGTGCAGCCAAGCGATTCCGTAGGCGGTGAAGTACAACATGACCATGGGAATGGCCAGGATAAACATCGACACGACGTCGGCGGGTGGGGTGGCGATCGCGGTGAACAACACGATGACCAGAATGGCAATTCGCCATGACTTGATGATCGATTGGGCGCTGATGACCCCGGCGAAGTTGAGAAGCACGATGAAAACCGGAACCACGAAGGCGACACCGATAGCGACAACGAGCTTGAGAACGAAATCGAAGTAGCCCGCCGCGTTGATAAAAGCGGAGTCCTCGACCGGGGCAAAACTCGTCATAAGCTCTACCACGTGCGGCAGAACAATCCACCCCGCTGCACAGCCGGCCAGAAATAGCGGAATCGCCGTGAATAGAAAGCCAAAGGTGTATTTTTTCTCCGTACGGGTCAGCCCGGGGACCAAAAACGCGAAGACCTGGTAGAGCCAGACCGGACTGGACACGATCAAACCGACATACAACGAGATCTTGAGCTTCAGGTCAAAGGCGCTCGTAATGTCGGGGTAGTTGATCTGCGCGTTGCGATGCTGAGCATTGATGATGGCGTAGATGGGTTCACGAAGCTGATCCCAGACAAAGTCCGACAGAAACCATCCAGCAATGGCGCCGACCAACAGACCAGCGGCAGCGAAGTAGAGACGCTTGCGCAGTTCGATCAGATGCTGGCCCAGCGACATCTTGCCTTCAACGGGTGAACTCCGACGGGTGCGGACCGCCATGATGGCTAGGGCTTCGCTGCGGTATCGGTCGGGCCGGAGGTCTTCGACGAGTCAGTGCCGGCGGTGTTTCCTGACGACTGTGCCGGAGCATTGGGATCAGCATCGACGTTATCGCTCTTGATTTCACTCTTGAAGATCTTCATCGACTGACCGAGGCTACGCGCGAGTCCGGGTAGCTTGGGAGCACCAAAAAGGAGCAGTACAACAACGAGGATGATCAGGAAATGCCATCCGGTCAGGTTTTGCAGCATGAGGGTATGTCCTCTTGTCTCAGCGGGTTACATAGCGGGCGTTTCGCAATAGCTTACCTCGCACGATCCGCGCATCGCGACGTAGCTGGCGGTGGTGTTCACGGTCGGCTCGATGACGCTGCGCGTTATGGTGCAGCTCCTCCGGATCGGCAAACACGGCCAAGTGTTGTGGAACGGGCGCGGAGACGTCTGCAGCGAGTTCCAATGCAGCAACCTGGTCGGTCACGTCGCCGAGGGCGCGTAGAACTCGCCGGGCTTTGCGATACAGGCCGACCGCGGACCAGACGAGCATGCCGAGGAAGGCCAGCACCAGCGCGCCCCAGATCAAGAACCACGACCACCACGGCATCCGCTACCCCTCACCGGACAGCGACGAGGGGTCGTCGTCGTATTGTGCGACCCCGGCAGCAGCCCAATCTGCGACGATCCGGCGGGACTGCGCGGGTTCCAAGACGGTGACGATACCGGCCAGACCGGTGACGAGCCGTTTGAGCGCATGCGGGTGCGCGACGCGCAGCGTGGTGCGGGTGCGGGTGCCGACGGGCTCCGACCGCTCTGGTCGATAATCGGCCAGCAGGGGTAGTGCCGTGGTGGCCAGTTCCAGACGAACGTCGAGGTCTTCGGCTGACGCCTGGAACAGAGTGGTCGTCAGGAGGGACTCGGCGCCGTGGTGGCTTCGCGGGGTACTAATCATGCTTGGGGAACTCATCCGGTCAAGGCGGAAGGTGCGCACGGCGTTACGCAGGTGGCACCAGCCCCTCATGTACCAGTCGTTGTCAACAGATTCGATGCGCATCGGGTCGACGCGGCGATGCTCCAGCTCGCCACGACCATTGAGATAATCGAACTCCACCTGCCTGTCGTTGGCCAGGCCGGCCTGCATGATGCCGATGGTGGAACCGGCATCGCGCTGCGCTACGGCAAGTTGCGTTGGCGGAGCAGACGCTCCCCTGGTCAACTTGGCCATGAGGGACGAGATCGCGTTCGTGTCGGCGTTGTGCGGAAGTGCGGAGAGGTATTGCAACCCGGCAATCAGGGCGGCCGCTTCCCGAGCGGAGAACCGCGGCGAGTCGTCGATGGCAACCTGGTGGGTGAGCACGATCCGGTCGTTGGTCTCGAATTCATCCCAGAGGATGTCGAACAGGTCGCCGTGCAGGTACTGCCGAGTCTCCCCGGGAATTCCAGACAGGGCGATGAGGCTGACCATGGCGCGGACGCGGTCCGGGGGCAGATCAAAATGCTCGGCCACTTCGGTGACGGTGACACGTCCCTGATCAATCAGATACGGTACCAGCGAGAGCAGCAGGGTGAGCTGATCGCTGGCCACGTGTGACGTTGCGATTGCTTTAGCCGGTTGCGAGCTGAGGCTGGTTCGGCGCCGCGGCACGACTCGAGGGTTCGATCGCACCGGGAGATCGCGAGCATGTTGGTCGCGCACGATAATTAACCGGCTTTTCACGGCGGTGCGGAGCGTCAATGGATGGGCCACAAACACCTCGGGCCCGAAGCTGGCGAGCTCGTCTGCGAACACGTTCAGGTCGGTGAAGTGCAGTTCGAGTGCTGTCGGATCTTCCGCGTCAGCGGAAAGATTTCTCTCGGCAGAGTCATTTTGCGCGGCCTGACGGGTGCCCAGCCGTACAGCGGCGTCGCTGCCGGGCTTTACCAGTACGTGCGCGATGTTGCTCGTGAAGAGGGTCTTGAGCTCAGCGAGGGCGAGAGCACTGTCGGTCGACGCTATGGATGCGCCCTCGTCCGTTCCACCGTCAGTGTGTAGTGCGAATGCCCCGCTAGCTACAACAGCGCCCGATGAGACGGTGACAGTACCGACAATGCGCGAAAGCAGGAATGTGCGCGAAGCGTGAGCGATCTCATCCGTTGCGAAGAGATGCCAGCGGCCCTCATGCTGCACGAGCGCTCGGGGGGCGACCTGGCGCCGTCGCGGCTTGGTGTCGCCCGGTTTGAGGTAGAGAAAAGCGACTGCTTGCCGGCGGTCCAGCGCCTTGCTGAGCGGTTCGAAGCTTGCGTCCTTGGTGCGCAAAAGCGGTGCGTAGCCGAGCACCGGCTCACTTGACGGGGCGCCGAGAGAGTTCAATTTAATGAGGGCGCGTCGTGACTCGCCAGACAGTGACCCCTCGCGCCAGACCGTTCCTGCTAATTTGAGCAGCGCGAGCTCGTCGGGCGTGAAGGTCACATCAGCTGGCAGGTCGTAGAGCCCCTTCGGAATGCGGTATCGAAGCGAGTGATTGCTACCCGGCTCCTCCGGCGGCTCGATCGTCTCGAGCGGAATACCCAACTCGCGGATATCGTCTTTGTCACGTTCGAATTGACGCTCGAGACTGTCATTGCCACCGTTGGTCACATAGCGCTGGCGATAGCCTTGCACGTTTGCGAGAATATCGGCCTTGGTCAGCCCGGACTCGGTAGCGATGAGTGCCAGAACAAGACTGAACAGGCGCTCTGGTGCCGTGATCGGGCGTGGCTTAGCCGGTGCCGGGTTTACGATCTTGTCCGGCGGCGTTTTTGGCTGTAGGTCAGGCTGAGCAGGCATCGATGTCACGCTGTGATTCTACCGTTTCGCCCCGAACGGAGCCGTCGCGTCGTCCGCCCGGTGCACACACATCGGGCGGAGCGGCCGGACGTCAGTTGACGCCGAGGATATCGAAAACGAAGACCAGGGTGGAATTGGCTGGAATCGTCGCGGTTGCGGTATCACCATAGGCTTGCTCTGGCGGAATGACGACGACGATCTGAGAGCCGACGGTCTGACCAATGAGCGCTGTGGCCATTCCCTCGATTAGCCCGGCCTGGGTTTGGGATCCGACGGCGGCGACGAATTCGACCGGGGAACCATTAGTCCAGCTGGATTCGAAGACGGTTTTCTCTTTCCAGAGAACACCGGTGTAGTTCACTGTGACGGTCGCGCCTTCGGCTACCTTGACCCCGTCGCCCTTCTTGAGTACCCCGATCTCGAGCGAGGTGGGAGCGTCACCGGAGGGGACGACGATGCCAGGAGTGCCGTTTTCGTCGAGTACGACGGCCGGCAGGCCATTTGCTACGGGCTGGTCTACGCCATCCGCGCGCAGCAGGAAAGCCTTCACGACGTCGATGACGAGTACGAGGGAGTCCGTCGGTTGGATGGCGAGCTGCTCATTGCCTGCGGCACCGAACGCATCCGCCGGCGGGACAACGATCGCCACACGTTCGCCGACCTGTGAGCAGGTCAGCCCCGTTGCGATTCCCGTCAGGGTTGACTCGTTCAGCACGACCTTGAGTACGTTAGTGCCGTCGTACGCGCCGGCCTGGATGAGGTCGCCGGTGGTTGCGTTATAGACGTTGAGCTCAATGGCCAGCTTCTGGTCGGCCATCATCTTCGTGCCGCTTCCGGCGATAATCTGACTAACCTGCGTTGTCGTCGACTTCAGCGGGGTCGGAAAGGTGACGTCGGGAGCTTCACCTATTTTGCCGGAAACCGAGACCAGTTCTGATGCTGCACCAGAGGCGATCGGCGCAGTGCACGAAGCCTCGGCTGTGCCGGGGCTGGCGCAGGCGGTGAGTGCCGCCATCACGAGTCCGGCGGTGACGATCAGCGCGGATGCTTTGCGCACAAGTCCTTCTTTCGATACGGGGTTGCTGCAGCGTGAACGTGCTGCGCGGTTTGTGGGGGTGTGTTGTGTGGTACGGGCACAACGGGCCGGGGCCTATCCTAACCGGCGTCAAGGTCGCGAGCCTTGGAGAGCTGCGCGCTCGTGCCGGCTATGCGCACGCGCTTCCGCATCACCTTGGCGCTGACGTTGCGTTCGCCGAGTGCTCCAGGGGTCCAAGCCTCAACGTCGGCATCACTGAAGTCAGTCTTTGAGGGACGTCGTTTCAGCTCGGGCAGGATTGTGTCTGGCGCCAGTCGGCGGGCCGTGATGAGAAAGCCGGTGTGCCCGATCATTCGGTGGTCGGGACGCACCGCCAGACCCTCGACGTGCCAGCCGCGGATCATGGTCTCGTTGGAGTCCGGATTGGTGTAAAAACCGGTACCGCGAATGGCTTCGGCGACCCGGGAGAGCTGCGTCACAGTTGCGACGTAGCAGAGCAAGACTCCGCCGGGCTTGAGCGCATCAGAGACCGCGCCGAGGCACTCCCAGGGTGCCAGCATGTCGAGTACCACCCGGTCGACGCTTCCGGCCGGCATCGTCTCCGGCAGGGTATCAGCGAGGTCGCCCAGGGTGATGGTCCAATTGCTGGGATCGTCGCCGAGGAACGTCGCAATGTTGTCGCGCGCAACGTCGGCAAATTCTTCGCGGCGTTCAAAGGATGCCAGTCGGCCGGCCGGGCCGATAGCGCGCAGCAGCCACAGCGACAATGCACCGGATCCAACGCCGGCTTCAACGACGGTGGCACCGGGAAAGATGTCGGCCTGCGCGAGAATTTGGGCGGCATCCTTCGGGTAGATGATGGCCGCGCCTCGCGGCATGCTCATCACGAAGTCCACCAGCAGCGGACGCAAGGCCAGGTGTTCAACGCCGACGTTATTGGTCACGACCGAACCGTCGGGCTGGCCGATGATGTCATCGTGGGCCAGGATGCCACGGTGGGTGTGAAAGGTGAGCCCGGCCTGCAAAGTGATGGTGTTCATTCGCCCCTTCGGCCCGGTGAGTTGAACTCGGTCACCGACACGAAAGGGGCCGCTGTTCTGAACGATCTGGCTACTGCTCATGCGCGTGGTGCACTTTCGGTATCGCCACGCCCGTGAGGCGCGAGCTCGGGATCGGGATCGGGGTGGATCGAATCAGGGCTGGTCGAGTCGACGGTGGCCGACTGCTGATACAGGGTGATGAGATCATCGATGGTTCTGCCGACCAGCGTCGGCCAGCGGGTGTACGAATCGCTGTCGGGCAGGTCGATCTGGTGCGGTACTGCGATGGCGATGGTACCGGCCGCGACTGCGGATGCGACGCCGGGAGCAGAATCTTCAATGGCGATGCACCGGCGCGGGTCGACGCCGAGTCGGGCGGCGGCCAACAGGTACGGCTCGGGATGTGGCTTGCTGTTGGCGACCATGTCGCCGGCGACAACGATGTCGAAAGCTGGAAAATCGATGAGGTCGATGATTTGGCGGGCCATGCGTTCGACCGACATCGTCACAAGCGCAGTTGGCACCCCGGCAACTTTCAGCGACTGTAGGAGTTCGCGCGATCCTGGCCGCCAGGGAACGCCGTGCTCGGCGAGCTGTTCCTGCACTCGGTCGGTAAGTCGAGCCACGATCTCGTCCGTCGACAGGTCAACACCGCGAGATTGCAGGATTGCCGCTGAAGTCCACAGTCCGGAACCGACCATCAGCATGCCGTCGTCGTGAGTCCACACGCCACCCCAGGAGGCGACCAGCTCGGTTTGGGCCTGCATCCAATACGGTTCGGTGTCGACAATGGTGCCATCCATGTCCCACAATACGGCGGCGGGAAGGGTGGCGGGAGCGGGGAGCGGGAGCGCAGGAACATTCACGGGGTTCAAGTCTAGGGGCACCGCCTATCCTTGACTAAGGCCGTCCGCGTGGGACGCCACAAGATTTGAGGACAAACACGGTGACAGACGGTAATGGATTTCTGGGCGGGAGGCTTCTCGTCGTCGCATTTGAAGGCTGGAACGATGCCGGTGAGGCCGCGACGGGAGCTGTTCGCGCCCTGAAAGACCTGCTCGACGTTGAGACCATCACCGAGATCGATCCTGAGCTGTATTTCGACTACCAATTCAATCGGCCGACCGTGTCGACCAATGAAGACGGCGTGCGCACCATCAGCTGGCCGAGCGCCATCATGTACGGGCCGACCGCGCCGATCAACTCCAGTGTTCCCCTGGCCGAGGATGCCCAGCTTCGGGTCAGTGGCACGAACGTCGGCAATATTTACCTACTCCTCGGCACCGAGCCGTCGCGCAGCTGGAAGAGTTTCGCCGCGGAAATTCTCGACGCGGCCCTCGCGGCCGATGTGAGCGGCGTGGTTTTTTTGGGGGCTATGCTCGCCGATGTTCCACACACCCGACCGATTTCCATCTTCGTCTCCAGTGACAACGCCCAGGTGCGCGGCGAACTGCTGATTGAGCGCAGCAACTACGAGGGTCCGGTCGGGATTCTCAGTGTGCTCTCAGATGCCGCGGAGAAGGCGGGAATTCCCAGCCTGTCGATTTGGGCATCCGTTCCGCACTACGTGCACAATGCGCCGTCGCCCAAGGCGATGCTCGCCCTGATCGACAAGCTGGAAGAGGTCATCGATGTGGTGATTCCTCGCGGCGCGCTCGTCACCGAGGCAGCTGACTGGGAAACCGGAATCGATGTGTTGGCCGGTGAAGACGAAGAAATGGCCGCGTACATCGCCCAGCTCGAGCAGGCCCGCGACACCGTCGACTCGCCGGAGGCGAGCGGTGAGGCGATCGCCCAGGAGTTCGAGAAATACCTACGTAAGCGCGGCACCGATGGGCGTGAGGGCCGCGATGGCCGCTCGGATGGGCCGACCGGTCGTCCGGACGGACCACGACACTAGCTGACGCCGGCGGCCCTCACGCAGTGGGTCAGGGCGGAACGGCGCTCGAAACGTACCGTTCTCGACGCCCCGAGCGTGTTCTGGTTCTAGAGGGCAACGCCCAGCAGCGCGCTGATCGCCCGGTTGAGCAATTCGGGTTCGTCGATCACGCTGACCGTCTCGACAGCGGCGTCAAGAATGCTGATTGCCTCCGGTGTATCGAGGTCGTGGCGCAGTGCTGTGCGCAGGTCCTGCACGAGCGAAGCGGCAGATACTGTGGTGTGCCCTGCCAGTACTGTGCGGGTGGCTAGTGCGGTCGTGCCGAAAGCCGTCGACCACCGGGCCAGGCGTTCCACCGCCTCCTCCAGCAACGCAGTGGTCCACTCCCAGTCGGTGCGGTAGTGGCGCGCGAGCAGCGCCAGCCGGATCGCCCGTGGGTCGACGCTTTGAGCGAGCAACCCAGAGACCAGCACGAGGTTCCCGAGCGACTTGCTCATCTTCTCGCCCTGGTAGGCGACCATGCCGGTGTGGCTGTACACGCCGGCGAGCGGATGCGCCGACAACGCTTCCGCATGGCCAGCGCTCATGTCGTGGTGCGGGAAGATGAGGTCTGACCCGCCGCCCTGAACAGTGAAGTCGGTTCCGAGCTCCATCAGCGCGATCACCGAGCACTCGATGTGCCAGCCGGGGCGTCCAGCGCCGACGGGCGATTCCCAGGCAGGTTCGCCGGCACGGGCAGCACGCCAGAGCAGCGGATCGAGCACATCACGCTTACCGAGGCGGTCGGGGTCTCCCCCACGCTCAGCGAACAACTGAAGCATCGTGGCGCGGTCGAGGTTGCTTTCATCGCCAAGCGTCCAGTCTGTGCTGGCTTCCGCTGCGGCGATGTCAAAGTACACGTCGGCAGCAACCTGGCCGTTCGCACCCGCGACGGCGTCATCGGTGGGCACCGTGTAGGCGAGCCCGGCGCCCTGCAGTTTCGCGACTGCGCGGGCCACCTCGTCGATGACCTCGGTGACGGCGATGAAATCACTCGGTGGCAGTATGTTCAGCGCCACCATATCGTTGCGGAACAGCTCAATCTGTGACTCGGCCAGGTCTCGCCAATCGACGCCGGTGGCGGTCGCCCGCTCGAGCAGTGGGTCATCAACATCCGTTATATTTTGCGCGTAGTGCACGCTCAAGCCGGCGTCCAGCCAGACCCGCTGCAGGGTGTCGAAGGCAAGGTAGGTGTTTGCATGCCCCAGGTGGGTAGCGTCGTACGGGGTGATCCCACAGACATACAGTCGGGCGGCATCGTTTGGTTGGGCCAGCACCAGACTGTTGGTTTTGGTGTCATGCAGCCACGGGGCACCCGATTCCCCAGGGACAGAGACAATTTCGGGTCGTTCCCATGCACGCATGGAACCAGCCTAGCTTTGCTGGCTAGGCGGAAATGACGTTCGTGCCGAGCAGCACGAACAGCACGATCCCCAGGACGATGCGATAGATCACGAACGGCAGAAAACTGTGCTTGGAAATGTAGTTCATGAAGAAGGCGATCACTGCGAGGGCCACGACGAAGGCGACGATCGTTGCCACGAGCGTTTCGAGCGGTCCGAAGACTTCGGCGGTGCAGTTGGTTGCGCCGGCCAGGCAGGGATCGGCGATGGACTTGTAGACCTGAAAAAAGCCGCTGCCGAGCACGGCGGGAATCGCCAGCAGAAAGGCGTAGCGGGCCGCTGCCGCCCGCTCGTAGCCGAGGAACAGCCCGGCGGTAATGGTTCCACCAGACCGCGACACGCCGGGGATCAGCGCGAGCGCTTGTGCGAATCCATAGATCGTGCCGTGGCCGACGGTGATGTCCTGCACCTGACGCCGTTTCGCACCGACGTGGTCGGCAATGCCGAGCACGACACCAAAGACGATGAGCATCGTGGCGGTGATCCAGAGTGAGCGCAACACCGTTTCGATCTGGTCTTGGAACAACAGCCCGAGAATAATGATCGGCAGCGAGCCCAGAATGATCAACCACCCCAGACGGGCATCCGGATCTTTACGGGAGACTCGGCCCGTGAGAGATTTCGCCCACTGGCCGATGATGCGCACGATGTCGCGCCAAAAGAAGATGATGACGGCTGCTTCGGTGCCGATCTGCGTGATGGCAGTGAATCGGGCCCCTGGGTCCTCTCCGGTGCCAAGAAACTGGCCGACGATCGTGATGTGGGCGCTCGACGATACCGGAAGAAACTCGGTCAGTCCCTGAACCAGGCCCAGGATGATCGCATTCAGAAATTCCACACGCTTCGCTCTCTCATTTTTCACTCATTGATCAGCGACAGCCCGAACCCTTCCGGATCGAAGCTGGTGCTAGTAGCTGGTGAGCAAGTCGGTCAAAACCTGCCTGCCAAACACTAATGCGTCCAGCGGCACCCGCTCGTCCACTCCGTGGAACATGGCAGGAAAATCCAAGTCGGCGGGCAAACGCAATGGCGCAAAACCGTATCCCTTGATACCGAGGGTGCTGAGCGCCTTGTTATCGGTGCCCGCTGACAGCAGGTAGGGCAGTACCGGCGCACCGGGGTCGTGCCGACCCAGCGTCTCAACGACGGCCTCAATGAGCGGCCCACTGAACTCCGTCTCCAAGCCGATATCACGATGCATGGTGACGATTTCGATGTCGTCGCCGACGATCTGTTGAATTTGGGCGAGGACGAGGTCTTCCTCCCCCGGCAGCGAGCGAATGTCGATGAGGGCCTCGGCCCTGTCCGGGATGACGTTGTGTTTGTAGCCGGCGGTGAGGCCGGTCGGGTTGGTCGTTGTGCGCAGGCTGGCCTGGATGAAGCCCGACGCAGTTCCGGTTGCCAGTGCCAGCTCGTCTGGGCCCACTTGTTGCGGATCAACGTCGAGAATGCGCGCGATCTCGCCGAGCAGCTGTTCGGTCGTGTCGGTGAGGCGAATCGGCCATTCGTGTCGACCCAGTTTGGCAACGGCCTCGGCTAGCCGGGTGGTGGCGTTGTTCGGGTGTATGCGGGAACCGTGTCCAGCCTCGCCGCGGGCCACGAGCTTGATCCAGATCAGGGCTTTCTCACCGGTTTGCAGCAGGTACGCCCGTTTGCCGCCGAGTGTGATCGAATAGCCGCCGACCTCGCTGATCGCTTCGGTCGCACCCTCAAAAAGGTGCGGGTGCTCCTCGACCAGAAAATGCGATCCAAGCACACCGCCGGCCTCCTCATCGGCGAAGAAGGCGATCACAAGGTCGCGCTCAGGAGCTCCGCCGGTACCGATCACATCTTGCAGGGAGGCCAGGATCATGGCGTCCATGTTTTTCATGTCAACCGCGCCGCGGCCCCAGAGCAGACCGTCCTTGATAACGCCGGCGAAGGGATCGACGCTCCAGTTGGCCGGGTCGGCCGGGACAACGTCCAGGTGGCCGTGCACGACGAGCGCGGAACGGGAACGGTCCCGGCCAGCTACCCGTGCCACGACGCTGGTGCGGCCGGGCTCGGAATCGAATAGTTCGGGCGTCAGTCCGAGGGCGCGCAGCTTCTCGGCAACGTACTCGGCGGCATCCGTTTCGCCGTTGGAACGGCCCTCGCCATAATTGGTGGTGTCAAAACGGATGAGATCACGCGCGATTTCGGCGGTGAGGTCGAGTTGGTCCGCGGTCTCACCGGGTGCAGAACCCCGTGAATCAGCGGAACTATTGGCCGGAAGCGCGTTCGAAGTGGATGGCATAATCAAACGCTACCCGCCCGGCTGGTGGCAGTGACACAACGGGCGTTCTAATCCGTGCTAAGTTATTACCTCGGCAGCCGGTTCATCCGGAGGCCGTTTCACCCAGTCCGGGTGGCGGAATTGGTAGACGCGCTGGCTTGAGGTGCCAGTGCCCGTTAAGGGCGTGTGGGTTCAATTCCCATCTCGGACACGGAGATTTCTTTCGAGAGATCAACGAGGACTGGTTGAGACAGTTCACAAGGCCGGATCCTTTGGATCCGGCCTTGTCTCGTTAACGTGCGTTCAAATCAGGACAGAATGTCTTTGGTGACGAACCGGCTGTAGGCCAATGCCCCAAACACGGCGAGGTATCCCGCCTGCAGGATGGCATTGTGCGCGAACGAGCCCAGGTCGAGCGGTTGCCGGAGCAGGTCGGCGAAGCCGAGCCAGTAGTGGCTGAATAGCCAGGGGTGCAGCCAGTCGAGCTGCGGGATGACGTCGAGAATCTGCGCGATAACCGAGACCACGATCGTCGCCGCCATGGCTCCGACGGGCACATCGGTGAGTGTGGAGATGAACAGTCCGATCATGGCCAGTCCGAGGAGCGACACCGTGACATAGGCGGCCACCAGCAGGGACCGCAACAGCGATTCGGTCACGCTGATGGTGTCACCGGAGAGCAGCGTCACCGGCCCGACCGGGAACAGGGCTGCGCCAACGAGAGCGCCAGACACCGTCAGCGTCAGCGTCGCCACCAGGCAGAATAGGGCGGCGCCGGCGTACTTGACCAGCAGCAGCCGTACGCGACCGGCTGGCGCTACCAGGAGGTAGCGCAGGGTGCCGAGGCCGGCCTCCCCCGCGATGGTATCTCCGGCGACGACACCGATGGTCAGCGGCAGAAACAGGGGAATGGCGACCACCATGGCGGTGAAGCCGACGAACAGGCCGTTTTGGGTGACCCGGTCCAGGAACGGCGGTCCCTCCCCCGGGTCAAGTGTCGACGATGACAGGCGCACGGCCACGGCGAGCAGGATCGGGATGAGCGCCACCGCGACGAGCATGGCCCAGGTTCGGCGGCGACGAAACAGCACGGAGATCTCCGAGCCGAGTAGATCCCAGCTTCCGCCGTGGCGTACGTGTGGCCCACCCTCCGTTTCCGGCGGCCGGGTTTCACTGGGCGACATCAAAGCCCTCCCCGGTCAGTGCGACGAAACGTTCTTCCAGGCTGGGTTCTTCGATGGCGAAACCACGGATGCGCACTCCGCCGGCCACGAGAGCCGTCACGATGGCCTCCGGCTGCCAGTTTGTGTCCCCAAGCGGTGCGACGACGACCGCGTCGGCAGCATCGTTTGTCGCACGTGCCGGCTCGAGCCCGAGGCGGGTGAGCACCCGGAGCGCGCCGGCGGCATCCGGTGTGCGCAGGTGGACCCGTGTTTCGCCGACCTGGCGCAGCGCTGCCAGGGTGCCCTGGGCGACGAGGCTGCCCACACTCATCACGGCGGCGTGGGTGCACATCTGCTCGACCTCGGCGAGCAGATGGCTGGAGACGAACACGGTCGTGCCCTCGGCGGCCAGCGAGCGCACGAGGCTGCGCACTTCGCGGGTGCCCTGTGGGTCGAGCCCATTAGTGGGTTCATCGAGCACTAGTAGCTCACGTGGCAGGAGGAGGGCGTTGGCGATGCCGAGCCGCTGCTTCATGCCCAGCGAGTAGGCGTGCACTTTTTTTTCGGCAGCGTGGGAGAGGCCGACCCGCTCAAGGGCGCCCTGCACCCTCGCCCGGCGGGTGCGGCGTGGAGCAAATGGATCGGCGGTGTCGAGGCGTCGCAAGTTGGCGGCGCCGGAGAGAAACGGGTAGAAGGCCGGACCCTCGACGAGGGCGCCGACGCGCGGCAGTACCTCACTCAGTCGGGTGGGCATGGACTGACCGAGCACGCTGATGCTGCCGCTTGATGCCTGGGTGAGTCCGAGCAGCATACGGATACTCGTGGTCTTACCCGATCCGTTTGGTCCGAGAAAGCCGAAGACCGCGCCGCGCGGCACCCGGAGGTGGATGCCGTTCACTGCCGTTTGCGAGCCGAACTTCTTGGTGAGCGCCCGGGTCTCGATCGCAAGGCCCTGAGCCTGGTGTGCGCCGGTGCCAGCGCCGGTCATAGTGTCGCGCGCAGGACGGCGTTCCCTGACACCGTTGTCACTGTGCGGCTGCCTGAAGCGCAGCGAGCGGAACCGCGCCGGCAAACACCCGCCCGTCGTTGCTCTGGAACACCGTTACGAGCGACGTGGTCAGCGCACGGCCACCGTCAACGGCCGTGGTGAGCTGGTCGAGCAGGGGGTTGTCGCCCAGCTCGGCCGGCACGGCCGCTGCCGGTACCTCGACGATGGTGGACCAGCCGGTTCCCGTCACAACCGGCACCTCGCCCACCGCCGGGCTGTGATCACCCGAATGGTCGCCGGTAGAGCCCTCGGGCTTGGCCGGCAGGGTCTGCTCCGTCACGGAGGCATTGGCCGGGGGTACAAAGTTGAACAGGTCGGTGTTCGGTGCCGCGAAGTCGATGGCGGTGAAGCCGACCTGGAATGCCGGCGCGCTCTGGCCCTGGGCCAGCACGGTCACCTGGAGCGGCAGCCCGGTCTCCGAGTCAACGGCGATGGAAACGGATGCGACGAGCGTGTCGCTCGTGAGCATCTCGTTTGTTCGTGGGGTGAGTAAGAGCTGGTAGACGCTGCGCCCGGCGATGCGGGCGTCGGTGCCGACCGAGACCGTCGTGCTCGGGTCGAGCTCGCTCAGGAAACGCTCGGCGAGCTGCGCCGGAGTCGCGAGGTCAGTCGGCAACTGCGAGTGCAGTTCGGCGGACTTCGCCTGGGCGGTCGCTTCGAGGTCAGCGGGAAGACTCAGATGGGTCGCCGCGTTGGTGCTGGAATCGTACAGCCAGATGTCGCTGCCGTTGTGCACAACATTACGTTCGGCCATGCGGTCCTTGACCTGCACCCGGGACTGACCTTCGCCGCCGACATACACGCGAAATTCGTGCGATCCGCTCAGCAATTCGAGGACCGTGGTCAATCCCAGGGGACTGGTGCTGTCGTTGCCTTCGGGCAGGGCTTCCGTCAGGTTGAGCGACGGAAGGCCCAGGTCGGATGATTGGTCAACGGTTCCCGAGAAGGCCGACACCGTGCTGTCGTTCACCAGAAGGAGAACCTGCTCGGGTGTCTTGTCGGGCAGATCGACGGCGGCACCGGCCTGCAACGGCACAGCGATGACGGCGGTAACCACGACCGCCGGAACGACGAAAGCCGGGAGCCAGCGGAGAGCATTGCGAGACACGAGTTTCATACCGCGATCGTACGCCTCGGCGCCGCGCCCGAGCGGTGGGATCAGCGTATTTACAGGTCCCCGGAATCGGGGATATCGCGGTTCGGTTCGCTCCGGCTTGGGGCCTCATCGGTGATCCCGATGAACTGGCTGCCGATGCCGTCGCACTCGGTGCGCCCGAGCCCAGCGGCCGGCTCCGGCAGTTCATCGGCGCCGTGGTTTGAACAGGTGATGTAGGTAAACGTCGGCCACCACTTCTTGGGCCGCACGGCCTCGGTGTAGCCACAGATCGTGCAGGTCAGTTGCACCCAGACCGGCTTCTTTCCGGTGCGGTTCGCGCGCGACTGCACCAGCCAGGCGGGCGGTTCGGCTTCCAGTTTGGCCAGCTGCCCCTCGCTTAGGCGCGAGGGGATGCCGTGCCGGGTGGCCATTTCCAAGGGAATATCCAGGCGCAGTGCTACTTCTCGTCGCGTAATCATCTCGAACAAGGATAGGCGCTTTGCGTGCGCCGCGCGCAGCATCCGCTCACGGCATGCGTCTATCGCTGTGGGAGAATAATCCAATGCCTACTATTCCGTCTCCGCTGGGGTTGCTCCTTGATGTGGATGGGCCGATTGCGAGCCCGATCACCCGCACGATCAGCACGCCGAGCATTGTGACCGACCTGATTTCTTTGGCCGGAGCGCACGTGCCGATCGCCTTCATTACTGGGCGATCGGCCGACTTTATTCGCGATCAGGTCGTTGCGCCGCTCGTGGCGGCTGGCCTGCCCAAGAATTTTCGCATGTACGGGGTCTGTGAAAAGGGTGCTGTCTGGTTTCCCATCGGCGCTGCTGGCATGGGCGAGGTCGTCGTGGACCGAGATGTCGCCCTGCCGCCGGCCGTCGTCGACGAGGTGCGTCAGTTGGTCGCGGACTCGTTCGCCGCCGAGATGTTCTTCGACGAAACCAAGCAGGCGATGATCTCGGTCGAGCAGCGCACCGATGTCAGCCGGGAGGCCTTTCAGTCCCGCCAACCGGCGTTCAACGACGCCGCCTTCGCCATCATGGTCGAGCACGGGCTCGGCGTTCGGTTCGCGGATCGCGAATGCGCGGATACCTCCGGGCAGATTCCTTTTCGGCTGGATGCGACGATCATTTCGACGGACATTGAATCGGTCACCCTCGACAAGGACCACGCCGCCGAGCGGGCCCTCGCCTTCTTCTCCGAGAGCGGTCCGCTCCCCCGGTTGTGGCGGTCGGTGGGCGATTCCCGCAGCGACTACCGCATGGCTGACCACCTGCACGAGGCCGGCTATGACGTTTCGCACGTCGACGTGCGCCCGGCCGATGGAATCCTCGACCGGCCGTACCCGATCATTGTGATCGACGACCAAATTCACGATGAAGCCGGGGCAACCTTTCTGCACTATTGGGCCCAGAAACTGGCCCTGACCCCGTGATCCTTTAGGCACTGACGAAGCGGATGCCGTTCTGCAGGGTGTTGCGCAGCTCGAAAACCTTTTCAAAGCTGCCGCGTTCCATGCCGGCGAGGCCGCCCCGCAGCACACCGACCAGCCGCGACCTGGGGATGCCGATGATCATCGGGCGGCGGCCGCGCTTCGGCAACGACACCGCCTCGTCGAGCGCGCCGTCTGGCAGCACGACGATGAGCGCGGTAAAGCGCACCTTGAGGGCACGCGTGAGCGACCGGGCGGCGTCCTCGAACTGGTGAATCGGGCGATCGTCGGCCTCAAGGTCGTCACCGACCAGTTCGCCGCGGCGCAGTTGCACCTGGCCACCCCAGTCTTCGGAGAGGATGCCGAATAGTCCGGCCGGCCCCAGGATGATGTGATCGAGTTTGTCGGTCTGGCCGCCGGTGTCGATGTCGTGCCAGGCGGTGAAACCGATGCCCAGATTGGCCACCAGCTGGGCGGTGGCCTCCTCGGCGAGGGCCTTGGCGAGGCAGTGCCGCACGGGACGGGGGGCACTGCGGATCAGGGCTGGGGCGTACGGGTCGTCAATGACGGTGCCACGGCCGGCCCATTCGCGCACTAGATCGAGGTATCTCAGGCGCGCTTGGCCGCCGGGGTGACCGTGCATGCGGGTTTTCAGGCTGGATTTCGTGGCCGGGCCGCGGGCGGCTGGCGCGGTGTAGGCATCCGCTGACTGGGCCAGGTCTGGCTCACCGAACCGGCGGCGGTCGTAGACTGCGCGATTCTCTGGGCTGCCGACGCGTTCCCAGGCGATCTGCACAGCGTGAAATTTGGTAGCGTTGCCACCGACATCGGGGTGGGTCTGTCGCAGGAGCAACCGGTAGGCGCGGCGTAACTCCTCGTTGCTCGCGCTCGGACTCACGCCGAGAACTTCGTAGGGGGTGGATGCGGCGGGACTGTCGTGCATCCTGGGTGGGACCTTCCTGCAGATGCGAAAAGATCGTCGCGACGACGATCAGGAGATCAACCGTATCGCGGCAATCTGACTTCCTGCCGAGGGAGCCGGTCGGAGGCTAACGATCCTCCGGTAGCCGCGCTAGTCGCGCAGCAGGTGGAACGGGATAGCCATGGCAAGGGCCACGCACAGAATTCCGGCAACGAAAGTCACTCCCATCAGCGACGTGATCGAGAACGCCAGGCCGAACAGCCAGAGACCGAGAATGAAGATCGCGAACGCGACGACGAAGGCGGCAATGTGCATGGGGAATCCTTTCACGGCAGCGCCCGGCAATATCGCCCAGCCACTGGTTTGAACGTACTCATTTGAGCGTACCGGCTGGGACGGGTCGGGATTACAGCGAATCGCTAGCAGTCGGCTCGATCGGCTCGATTAGTTCGGGGCCGTTGCCCGTTACCGGTGCGACTTCGTAGAAGTTGAGTGATGCCACGACCTCGCGGGATGCGGCAACGGCAGCATCGACAAGTGCCTGGTTACCCTCGGTGGCGGGGTCAAGCCACTGATCCCACCATTCCTCGGGCAGGGGAACCGGCGTACGGTCATGAATCTGCGCGAGCGGGCCCTGCGCATCCGTCGTGAGAATCGTGGCGGACAGCACCCATCGGGCCGGATCGTTCTCGGCAATCGCCGGATTCTTCCACCACGAATAGAGCCCGGCGAAGGCAAGGGGCATGCCGTCATCTGAGTGGATGAAGTAGGGCTTTTTCGTGGTTCCCTCGGTCTGCCACTCGAAGTAGCCGGTAGCAGGCACGAGAGCACGCCGTGACCGCACCGACGCCGTGAAGGTCGGCTTCTCGGCGGCGGTTTCTGCCCGCGCGTTGAAAGTCGGGAACTTCGAGGTGGACTCGGTGGCAAAAGATGGGATCAGGGACCAGCGCGCCGATTCCAGCCGGCGCACGGCGGGATCGGTGCGCGCCGACTCGAGCACGATTGGAATCTGCTCCGTTGGCCGGATATTCCACGAGGGTTCAGGCAGGTTCTCACCTTCATGCTCGACGTCGAACATGGCAGCCAGATCAGGCGCCGTATCGGTAATGATGAATCGACCACACATGACTCCAGAATACCGTGGCCTGCGGGGCGAAAGAGCGGGCGTCGGCTAGCGTCGATGCAATGGACGATCGATATAGCGCAGACGTACTCTCTCCAGGCTGGCGCGAGGCCGGTCGCATCATCATTCCCACCCAGGAAGCCAGCCGCGACCTCGTGGTGGAGGAAATCGCGACGGGGTTTTGCGGCGCCGTCATTCGGGTTGAGAAGAAGATCGTCACCCTTGAGGACCGGCACGGAAAATTGCGCCTGTTTCCGCTTGGCTCTGGTTTTCTCATCGATGGCGAGCCCGTCACGCTGATCGCACCGACCATGGCGGCAGCCCTCGGCCGGGTGCGTACCGCGTCTGGCTCAACGGCGGTTCCGGATGCTCCGGCGCGCGTCGCCCGGGCCAGTCGCATCTTCGTCGAGGGGCGTCACGATGCCGAACTCGTCGAAAAGATCTGGGGCGCCGACCTGCGCATCGAGGGTGTCGTGGTCGAGTACATCGAGGGCGTGGACAACCTCGATGAGATCCTTCGGTCGTGGCGGCCTGGCGCCGGTCGCCGAGTCGGCGTGCTCGTCGACCACCTCGTTCCGGGGTCCAAGGAGAGCCGCATTGCGCAGGCCGTGGCACGCGGGCCGTTTGCGGCGAGTGTGCTGGTGGTGGGGCATCCGTTCGTGGACGTCTGGCAATCGGTGAAACCGGCGCGCGTGGGCTTGACGGCCTGGCCAGAAATACCTCGGAGCATGGAGTGGAAACACGGGATCTGCGAGGCACTCGGCTGGCCACACGAGGAGCAAGCCGACATCGCCAGGGCGTGGCAGCGAATTCTCGGTCAGGTGCGTACTTTTGCCGACCTGGAGCCGCAACTTCTGGGTCGGGTGGAACACCTGATCGACTTTGTGACAGCGGAATGACGGAATTTTCGCGGGTTCGGGCAATCTCGACATCGTAGTCATTCACTGTGGTAGACCCGGAGTTCACCCGTTTTTTACCGTAAACGATACGCTTTCGGGCAATAAATGCCGTGAAATCCCGAAACCATCCAGACTTGTGGGCTAGTGTTGGACTTGAAGTTGTAGTGCTTGCACGTCTTAAACGCTCTCAATGTTATTCATCTGAATTTTAGTGAGTGCGCCACATTCCTTTCGGAAGCGGACGACGAATACCGCGACGAACGGTCCCGACAGTCGGGGCCGGTCTAACACTCCTGGAGGAGTTTTACAAATGGCAACAGGTACCGTGAAATGGTTCAACGCTGAAAAGGGCTTCGGCTTTATCGCACCCGACGACGGAAGCGCCGATGTTTTCGCGCACTACTCCGCGATCGCGTCGAATGGCTACAAGTCCCTCGATGAGAACCAGAAGGTCGAGTTCGAGGTAACCCAGGGCCCCAAGGGTCCCCAGGCCGAGAACATCCGCGCCCTCTAAATAGAGCTTGCGAAGCACGCCTCCCGCTTCGGCGGGAGGCGTGCTTGTTTTAAGCACACGATGCCGACCGTTCGATGCTATTTCACCAGGTCTTGCCAGCCGTCTCCGTCGACATACTCAAAGATCAAGTTGGTCTCGGTGTGGGCGACGGCGGGATGCTCAGCCAGATGCTCGAGCACGAAGTCGCGCAGATGCGAGGCGTCCGCTGCCGCAACGTGCAGTAAATAGTCGTCGGCACCGGCGGTATGGAACAGCCCGATCACGCCGGGCCAGTGCGGTGCTGCGTTGCGAAAATCGTCGATCTGTACCCGGGCATGCTTGGCCAACCGCACCGAGATGAGAGCCTGCAAGCTCGCTCCGAGGGCGGCGAGGTCAATGTTGGCCCGGTAGCCGCGAATGTGGCCAAGCTGCTGCAGCCGCCGTAGGCGCAGCGATACGGTTGACTCGGCAACGCCGATTTCGGTTGCGAGTGCAGCTCCGGACGCTCTGGCGTTGACCGACAGCGCGCGCAGGAGCGCACGGTCGACCCGGTCAAGTTCTGGCTTCTTCGGTTCCATCAGCAGACTCCCTTTTCACTCAGCAGTTTATGCGATTCCTCTAGGAAATTTGCAAGGGTCTGCACGCTCCCTTGCATTCTTAGGCGGACTCTGTTTCTGTGAGGTCATGTTGCCACCGTTGTCACATTTAGAAACCCTCGCCGTGCACGCCGGAATGGACGGTCTCACGGAGGCCGGTACCCACGTTCCTGGAATCGATCTGTCCACCACCAATCCACTGCGCGGAGTGGAATGTGGCGGTGATTCTTACGAAAATCTCGCCACCGGCGGTACGCCGGAGCCCGGCGATTCCGCGGTCTATCAGCGCCTATGGCAACCGGGCGTCGCTCGCTTCGAGAACGCGCTGTCGGCCCTGGAACGAACGAAAGGCACCGTTGCCTTTGCCACCGGAATGGCCGCCCTGTCCGCAACACTGATGGCAACGGTAACCGCCGGAAAGCCGCATGTTGTAGCACTGCGTCCCGTGTACGGCGGAACAGATCACGTTCTCGCGAGCGGCCTGCTCGGCACGACGGTCACCTGGACCGATCTCGCCGGAGTGGCAGCCGCCATCCGCTCGAACACGGGCCTGGTGATCCTCGAGTCTCCGGCGAACCCGACACTCGAACTGACCGACATTCGGGCAGTAGCGGATGCTGCCGGAACGATTCCCGTGTTGGTGGACAACACCTTTGCGACGCCGGTCTTGCAGCGCCCGGTCGAATCGGGGGCCACGCTCGTGCTACACAGTGCGACCAAGTTTCTCGGCGGGCACGGTGATGCCATGGGCGGCACGGTCTCCGGACCAGAAGAGTGGATGGTGCGCCTGCGTCAGGTGCGCGCACTGACCGGCGGCCTGCTGCAGCCATTCAACGCCTACCTCCTGCATCGAGGGCTGCGCACCCTGCCGATCCGGGTGCGTGCCCAACAGAAATCGGCCGGTGAGATTGCTGCCCGGCTCAGCGTGCACCCCGCAGTGACCCGGGTGCTCTACCCGGGTCTGCCCGGCCAGGATCCGGACGGCCTGATTGGTCGGCAAAGCGCCGGCGCCGGTTCGCTGATCGCCTTAGACCTCGGGTCCTGTGCCGCCGCCGTGCGTTTCACGGAGGCGCTCCGCCTGATCACGCACGCCGTGTCCCTCGGCGGAGTCGATTCCCTCGTGCAGCACCCGGCGTCGCTGACGCACCGCCCCGTGGCGGCCGAGGCACGCCCGGCCGCCGGCATCGTGCGGCTCTCGATCGGGCTGGAACACGTCGAGGACCTGATGGACGACATTCTCGCTGCCCTCACGTTCGCTAGGGAGCCGGTCGGCGCTCTGGCGGGGTCGGCCACGTTGCACTAACGAGCGCTGCGGCCTAGCTGCGACCCAGCCTGCGACGTAGCAGGTCAATGCGCATCTGCAACTGGGTAACGCTGGCCTGGGCTACTGCCGGCCCGCCACAGATCCGACGCATCTCGGCATGAATCATGCCGTGGGGTTCGCCTGCGAGTTTGGACCACATACCGACCAAGCTCGCCAGCAGGGTGCGCTGTTCCTTGAGCGTGCGATACAGCGGCGGTGGTTCGAGCGGAGCGATCTCACCCGTTACCGGGTTCTTTCGCTTATCGGTTGACCGTTTGGACTGCCGTGACTGACGTTGTCGCAGCAGCTCCGACACCTGTTCCGGTTCAAGCAAGCCTGGAATACCGATGAAATCGAACTCCTCATCGGTGCCAGGTTCGGCGAGTTCACCAAACTCGTCACCATCGAACATGACCATGTCAAACGTCGCCTGGGAGTCAAGAGCCTGCCAGGTGAAGTCGTCAAGGCCGAGATCATCGGATGCCTTGTCTTCCTTGTTCGCCGCGGCGACCATGGCGTCTTCAGGGTTGAACATGCCGTCATCGCCGTCGTCACGATTACTGCGATCGAGTGCGTGGTCGCGTTCTTGTTCAAGCGCGTTGGCCAGGCTGAGAAGTCCGGGAACATTCGGCAAAAATATGGATGCCGTTTCGCCGCGCCGGCGGGCCCGCACAAACCGGCCGACCGCCTGAGCGAAGTAAAGCGGCGTAGCGGCACTGGTCGCGTAGACGCCGACGGCGAGCCGCGGTACGTCGACCCCCTCGGACACCATGCGCACGGCGACCATCCACCGCCGGGTGTTCTTGGAGAACTCGTCGATACGGTCGCTCGCCTCCTTCTCATCGGAGAGCACGATGGTGACCGGCTCGCCGCAGATGTCCTCCAGAATGACGGCGTATGCACGTGCGGTGGTCTGGTCGGTGGCGATGACCAGGCCACCGGCATCCGGGATGCCATGCCGAACCTCGGTCAGTCGGGAGTTCGCTGCGCGCAAGACCGAGGGAATCCACTGGCCGCTGGGCTCAAGCGCCGTACGCCAGGCTTGGCTCGTGATGTCTTTGGTGTTGCCCTCGCCGAGTTTCGCTTCCATCTCGTCGCCAGCCCTGGTGCGCCACTTCATGTGCCCGGCGTAAACCATGAACATCACCGGACGAACGACGCCGTCGGAGAGGGCGCGACCGTAGCCGTAGGCGTAGTCGCTCTGTGACATGCGGATGCCGTGTTTGTCGGGCAGGTAGCTCACGAACGGGATCGGCGAGGTGTCGGAGCGGAATGGGGTGCCGGTGAGCGACAGGCGCCGGGTGGCCGGACCGAACGCTACACGAATCGCATCTCCCCAACTCAGGGCGTCTCCGCCGTGATGAATCTCGTCGAGGATCACCAGGGTACGGCTGGACTCGGTGAGCTGTTTGTGCAGCGCGGCCCGCGCCGCAACCTGCGCGTAGGTCACGACGACGCCGTGGTAGTGGCTGCCGTAACTTTTATCGGCGTTCTTGAACATGGGATCGAGACGGATGCCTGCTCGCGCCGCAGCATCCGCCCACTGGTTCTTTAGGTGTTCGGTCGGGGCCACGACCGTGATGCGATCGATCGTGCGCCGGGAACGCAGCTCGGCGGCCAGCCGCAGTGCAAACGTGGTCTTGCCGGCACCCGGCGTTGCCGCGGCGAGAAAATCGCGCGGTTCGTGCACGAAATAGGCCTCAAGCGCCTCGGCCTGCCAGGCGCGCAGTTTGCCTGCGGTACCCCAGGCCGCGCGTTCGGGGAAAGACGGCGATAGGTGTTCTGCTGCACTCGTCCCCTGCGCGGGACCGAAAACGGATGGAGTATTCACTTCTATCAAATCTACCAAAGGCCGCCGACGTTCGTAGCCGATGGCACCGCTGACACAGGGTTCAGACAGAATGGTTTCATGACGAAGCAACAGCATCCATGGTCGCGCTACGTCGCGCTCGGCGACTCGTTCACCGAGGGAATCGGCGATCCTGAGCAGCAGAGTCCCGGTGGACACCGCGGCTGGACCGACCGGGTGGCCGAGGTATTGAGCGACGGCACCGACGATTTCGCCTATGCCAATCTGGCCGTGCGCGGCAAACTCATCCGGCAGATTGCCGACGAGCAGATCGAGCCGGCACTGGCATTACGGCCGGACCTGATCACGATCTCGGCTGGCGGCAACGATGTGATTCGACCCGGTACCGACCCGGATTTCATCGCGGCACGGTGTGAAGAGGCAATTTCCGGGCTCAGCAGGGACGGAGCGACGATCGTGTTGTTCACCGGAGCAGACGTCGGCTTTTCCCCCGTCTTTCGCAGCATCCGCGGCAAGGTCGCGATCTACAACGAGAATATTCGGGCCATCGCCACGAAGTACGACTGCATCGTGGCCGATATGTGGCAGTTGACCGAGATTCAGGATCCGCGCATGTGGGCCGCGGACCGGCTGCACCTGAACGCGCTTGGGCACCACACTGTGGCGCGCATGGTGCTCCAGACCCTAAACGTGAAAAACTCGCTCGAACCAAGCGTTCCCGAGCCGATGCCCGGCATCAGCTGGCGGCAGGCCCGTACCGAAGACTTCGCCTGGGCGCGAGAATACCTGGTGCCGTGGGTGCTGCGCCGGATACGCCACCAGTCCTCCGGCGATCACGTGCTGCCCAAACGTCCCGACGCCGGCCCGTTCACGCTCTCTCGCGACTGACTCTCATTTCGGGCCGGACCCGGGCCCGGACTGTGGAGGTGGCGCGGGTCAGCCGGCTAAGAGCTCTCCGGGGTGCGCGATGCGCCAGGCGGGGCCGGGATCGGCGACTGTGTCCTGGAGCTCGAGCGGCACCGTCACGGGCAACCCCGTGCCGATCGTGAACGACACCTCGCCAACCTCGTCACCGGCCCGGCCCAGTTGCAGATCGGTGGCCGTTACTGAACCCGTGATCGGTGAGTCCGACCAGACCAGAACGGATGCGGCCCGCTCGGCGACAATATCGCTCACGTCACCCCACTGGGTCGTGTAACTGCCGAACACGGCTCCAGCTTCGGCCAGAACGACGTCGTGAAACCCGGGTTGCACGCTCTCGATCAGCGCCGCGATGGCCGCATTGAGTTCGGAGTGGGTGTCGCCACCGAGCACGACGCCCACGAGAGTGACCGTGTTGTCGCCCACGGTGAAATCGGTGGAAAAGAGCAAGCAGGCGCCAGCGACATCCGTTGTCCCGGTTTTGATGCCGTCGACGCCGCCTTGGCCGAGCAGCTTGTTGGTGTTGGTGATGGTGCCAATCACGGGCAACAACGCCGACGGCAAGGCTACGATTTCGGCCAGCACTGGGTGGCCAACGACGAGCTTGCCGATCTCGACGAGTTCGGCCGGGGTGCTCACACTGAACGTTGACAAGCCACTCGTGTCGGCGACGCTGGTCTGGGTCAGGGCGTTGTTGGCCAGCCAGGTTGTCGCTGCCGCCAGGTAGTTGTCGACGGACCCGAATGCCCAGACCGCGAGGGACGCCGCATAGTTATTAGCCGAGGGCAGCAGCATCGCTTCGAAAGCCTGCCGCTGGGTGAGCACCATTCCGGAAACCACCGGCGCGACCGAACCGTTCTCGGCGACTGAGTGATAATAAATGTCGACGTCGGCGTCCGTGAAGGTGATCGAGGGGCCGTCCTCGCCCGCACCGAGCGGTTTCGCATCGAGAATGACGAGGGCGGTGATCATCTTGGCGATACTCGCGATCGGCACCGTGCCCTGCTTACCGTTTCCGGCCAGAACGCCCGGAAAACCGACCGCCCCGATGGCACTTTCACCGAAGGCAGGCCAGACGGGTGCTGCCGCTGGCTGGGTCAGCACCACCGGCTGCACCAGAGCCGGCGCGCTGTCGGGAACGGGCGCGAAGGTGGTGACGCTGACGTAGCCGACACTGCCGAATGCAACGAGCAGAACGCTAGCAACGGCGAGTCGCCGCCGCTGAAAGAGGACACGGCGAGAGGGAGACATTCGTTCAGCCTAACTTCTTCGTTCGGCGCATCGGGGCGGCGCGCTCACACCCGCGTGCGCAGCGCGTACAGTGCGACGGCGCTTGCGGAGGCGACGTTGAGCGAGTCGACGCCGTGCAGCATCGGAATCGTCACGACCGTGTCGGCGGCCTCGAGCGCGTGTCGGCTGAGCCCGTCACCTTCTGCACCGAGGACGATCGCAAGCCGTTCGGGTGCCGCCTCGGCGAACACGTCGAGAGAGACCGCGTTGTCGGCCAGGGCCAGGGCGGCCAGGTGAAAGCCGGCGGCGTGCAGCAGTGGCGTGGCCACGCTCCACTCCGGCAGTCGAGTCCACGGCACCTGCAGCACTGTCCCCATGCTCACGCGCACGCTGCGCCGGTAAAGCGGGTCGGCGCAGCGCGGGGTGATGAGCACGGCGTCGGCGCCGAGTCCGGCGACTGAGCGAAAGATAGCACCGACATTGGTGTGGTCAACGATGTCCTCGAGGATCACAATGCGCCGGGCATTCTCGATCAGCGCTTCAACCGGTTCGAGCGCGGGTCGATGCATGGCAGCGAGGGCGCCGCGGTGCACGTTGTACCCGGTGAGCTGTTCCACAACGGTCGCGTCGCCGACATAGACCGGAACGTCTGGCCAATCAGCGAGCAGTCGCTCGGCGTCGGCCAGCCACTGTTCCTGAATGAGCAGGGACCGCGGCCGATGCCCGGCTGCCAATGCCCTGCCGATGACCTTGGGCGACTCGGCGATATACAGGCCACCGGCCGGTTCCAGAATTCGTCGAAGGGCGACATCTGTCAGACGTGAATAATCGGCAAGACCCGCGCTGGACAGGTCGGTAATACGGGTGATTTGCACGAAAAAGTGCCTTTCAAGAAGGAGAATTAAGTCCAAGCCTGACAGGTGAATAGTCAAACGAGAAAACAGACGAGTTTAGAATCAGAGGGTGAGCTTTTTCTTGACTCGCCCCTGCCCATGTCTGCTCGAAAGGAGCGCCGATGACAGCCGAATCGGTTCTGCCCACCGAAACGGAGTTGGCCGCGGGGCGCATCGATGCGCTTGAGCCTGCGGACGCTCCCGATTCCGCTACCGCGCTCGCCTCGACCGTCGCCCTCGATTCCGAACGAGCAGTGGATGCTGTCGCAACGTTGCTGCGCGGCAAGCGTGCCGCCGTGCTCACCGGCGCCGGCCTCAGTACCGATTCCGGTATTCCGGACTATCGCGGCGAGGGCGCTCCGAAGCGCACCCCGATGACATTTCAGAACTTTGTCGCGGACGAGCGTTCGCGCAAACGGTATTGGGCCGGCAGCCACCTGGGCTGGAGCGTTTTTCGACGGGCGCAGCCCAACCTCGGGCACCGGTCGCTGGTGCAACTGGAATACGCTGGTGCCATCGCCGGCGTCATCACCCAAAACGTCGACGGATTGCACACCCGAGCGGGTTCTCGCCACGTGGTCGAGCTGCACGGGTCCCTGGACCGCGTGATTTGCCTGGCCTGCGGGCAGGCGTTCGGCCGGGACAGCATTGCCGCCCGGCTCGAGGCGGCGAATCCCGTCCTGCGCAATCCAGAGAGCATCCGGATCGCTCCTGATGGCGATGCCGATGTGGGCAACATCGACGACTTCGTGGTGCCGGCCTGCACCGTCTGCGGCGGAATGCTCAAGCCGAACGTCGTATTTTTCGGTGAATTGGTGCCGACGGAAACGTTTCTGGAGGCATCCGCTCTGATTCAGGCTGCTGACGCCCTGATCGTTGCTGGGTCCTCGCTGGCAGTCAATTCCGGTATCCGTCTGGTGGAACAGGCACGCCGGCGTAAATTGCCGATCATCGTGATCAACCGTGGCGCGACCAAGGGCGATGGGCGCGCGCTGCACAAGCTCGAAGCTGGAACCTCTGAAACCCTCGCCGCGCTCGCTGACCGTCTGCTCGGCTGATCGCGCTTGTGCGCGGAACAGCACATCACCGTTGAATCGGGGCAATCACTCGTGACCAGGTTCTCGATTGTGCGTCACGGCCAGACCGACTGGAATTTAAACCAGCGGATCCAGGGCCGCACCGACATTCCCCTCAACGCGACCGGGCGCGCCGAGGCCGTCGCCACCGCTGAGCGTCTGCAGAGCAGGCGGTGGGATGCGATCGTGACCAGTCCGCTGCTGCGCGCGGCAGAATCGGCCAGGATCATTGCCGCAGAGCTCGGTCTGGGGGAACCCGAGGTGGTTCCCGCCCTGACCGAACGTCACCACGGCGCCATCGAAGGGCTCACCTTTGCGGAGCGTCAACATTGTTTTCCCGACGGTGTGGCCGTTCCCGGACTTGAGACCCGCAGCGACGTCATCGACCGAGTGCTCGCTGCGCTGTCCGGGTTGGCCGCCGGTCGTGCCGGCCAATCCGTGCTCGTGTTGAGCCACGGTGGCATCATCGGAACGCTGCTGCGGCACCTCACGAACGGCGACCATCCCCGGCACGGCGAGTACATCGCCAATGGCTCCGTGCACGATTTCTCCTGGTCGAACGAGGAGCTGCTGCTGACCCACTTCGATGCGGCGATGCGCGAACCGGGCGGCCGCGGCTCGTCGCCGGCGCGCTGACGCGACCCGCACCCTCGGGCCGGTCGCGCGCCACGCGTCGCGCGGGACCTGCGCCCGTGCGCGGGACCTCGGGCATCGGGCATCCGTTCAGCCGCTACGTGTTGCGCGGGACCTGCGCCGCTGCGCGGGAGTTCGGGCTCCAGGCCGGTGCTGCCCGAGCACGCTGCGCGGGTGTTGCGCCAGTGCGCGGGAGTTCCGGCATGACCAGAAATCCCGCGTAACGTGTTGCGCGGGACCTGCGCCAGTGCGCGGGAGTTGGGGCTCGCGCGCAGCGGCGCAAGTCCCGCGCGCCGCGCAGGTGCTGCGCACGGGCTACGCCGACGGCGCTTCCAACACCTCAAGCAACGTACGGGCCGATCCCGCCCACGTGAACCGGGCCGCCTGATCGACCGACAGGGCAGACCTGGCCGCCCACTCCCCCGCTGCGCCCAGTCGCCGAACGGTTGCGGCGATGCTGTCGGCACTCTTCGGGTCAAAATACAGGGCCGCGTCTGCGCCGATCTCTCGAAAAATAGGAATGTCGCTGACCACAACGGGAATGCCGAGACTCATCGCCTCGACCAGCGGAATTCCAAAGCCCTCATCGAGTGAGGCGGTCACCAGCGCGGTCGCCGAGCGCAGCAGGCTCTGGTATTCGTCATCGCTGACTCCGTCGTGAAAGACCAGGCGGGCCTGCGGGGCCCTGCGGCTCAGGCGGTCACGTTCGGCTTGGGACACCCGGCTGAGCAGGTGCAGCTCATACTCTGGCAGGTCGGCCATGGCCAACACGAGGGTGTCGAGGTTTTTGTAAGGCATGAACGATCCCATGTAGACCAGACGAGTGGTCTCCGGAATGCTGCGATGACGAAGGGGACCGGGAACGCGATCGGCCGCATTGGCCACGACAATGACTGGACGCCGGGTGAGCCGGTGCTCACTGATCAGCGCGCGGGTGGTCTCGGACACGGTAATAACGCCGTCGGCGCCGTTCAGCAGCATCCGTTGTGGCCACCAGGAGAGATGGTAGGCCCGCCACAGCAGCCGGATGAACTCTGGTAAGTCACGCGGTGGGGTGCGATTGCGATAGTAGATCAAATCGTGCACGGTTAAAAAAAGGCGGTATTTGCGGCCCCAC
The DNA here is from genome assembly GCF_002929535.1 of Cryobacterium sp. Y11. Lineage (GTDB taxonomy): Bacteria > Actinomycetota > Actinomycetes > Actinomycetales > Microbacteriaceae > Cryobacterium. The sequence goes on along the minus strand of NZ_PJJO01000056.1, from coordinate 137,130 downwards.
GAGCCCATTGTCTGCATCGGGCTGAACACCACATCGGGCTTCAACCGATTGACAGACAGGGCGATCAGGGGTTCGAGCAGGCTGGTGGGTGCCCGCACGATTTGCCACGGCAAGGCCGGTAGCATCGTGAGTTGCCGATGGTCGCTGATCAGCATGGTGAGCGGATGCAGCCGCCCCAGTTCGGTGACCAGCCCGGCGGTATACCGGCTGATGCCATCGTGCTGATCCAGCCGCACGTACCGGCAATCAACCACGATTCTCATACCGGTCGCTCCGGCACGAGAAACTCCCGAATGTACGTTGCCGCCGGTTTCGGCGTTTCATAGTGGATGAGATGGCCCACGTTGTCGATGACGCGCAGGGTCGCATTTGGAAACAGGCCCTGCAGCCGGTGTTGCGCGGCCAGCGGGGTGATGTCGTCACGGTCGGCCGCGATGAGCAGGGTTGGTTGCCGAATGCGCGCCGCGAATTCGCTGACGTCGTGACTGACCGAGGCGGTGAAGGCGGCCATGACTACCTGACGGTTCGCGAATGCGCTGAAATATCGATCGTGCTGGTTGTGAATCCAGCGCCGCAGTGTCGGGTCCCGCGTCTTGGCCATGCTCACACTCATGACGCGCACGATAGCCCGGTTTTGCAGCAACGCGTAGCCCAACCGTTCCGGCAGCGTTGCTGCGGCCCAGTAGTAGAACACGGCCAGCCGGGTCAGGATTCCGCGCGGCCCGGACAACGCCGGAGCCGCGATCGGATTGACCAGAACAACGTCATCGGCGGCCAGACCGTCGGCGATGGCCGCGGCGACCACGATCGACCCGAAGGAATGCCCGAGCATGACCAGGCGCCCGGTCGGAGCCAGAACACGCAGAAATTCCCGCAGCCAGCTGGCATACCCGGCCAGGGAATGATCCCCATCGCCCAGCGGCTCCGACTGGCCGAATCCGGGTAGATCAGGCGCGATGATGCGCAGTGCGGGAGGGGTGGCATCCACTGCACCGCCGGGGATTTCGACCGCACTCAGCAACTCAGCCACGACCAGCTGTAATCCGTGGTGATCGCCGCGAAACCCGTGCACGAGCACGAGGGTGGTGGCCGCAGCGGGATCGCCGTACTCCCAATATTTGGTGGTACTCCCGCTGGTGCCGAAAGCGGATGCCGTGCGCTCGCGCACAGTCAGGCCAGCCAGGACTTTGTCGTAGGAAGAGGAAACGATCATCGGGCCTAGTTTAGGTGGCAGACTTGCACAAAGCTGGACCTCTACCGCGTCGGCCGTTCTAAACTCAAACCACGACTTGGATCGAGATAGAGCCCTTTGCCGGGACGGAAGGACAGCCGTGAGTTTCACCGCCCCCATTCAGTTACCCGGTTTGGCACTCGATCCGCTCTGGTATCGCCGTGCCGTCTTCTACGAGGTGATGGTTCGCTCGTTCGTCGACAGCAATGCCGACGGTTCCGGCGATCTCTCTGGGCTGGTGTCGAAGCTGGACTACTTGCAGTGGCTTGGTATCGACGCCCTGTGGATTCCGCCGTTCTTCAATTCTCCGCTCAAGGATGGCGGCTACGACGTGGCCGACTACCGCACAATTCTGCCGGAGTTTGGAACACTGGAGGAATTCAAAGACCTCGTCACTAAGGCGCACGAACGCAATATGCGTATCGTGATCGATTTTCCGCTCAACCACACCTCAGACCAGCACGAGTGGTTCCAACAGTCCCGCGCAGATCCAGACGGCCCGTACGGTGACTTCTACGTCTGGAGCGACACCGACGAGCGCTATCCCAACGTCCGCATCATTTTCACCGACACCGAGGAATCGAACTGGGCCTTCGACCCGGTGCGACGCCAATTCTTCTTTCACCGCTTCTTCTCGCACCAGCCCGACCTGAACTTCGAGAACCCGGCCGTGCAGGAAGCGATCTTCGACGTCGTGAGATTCTGGCTTGACTTGGGGGTAGACGGTTTCCGGCTCGATGCGATCCCCTACCTGTTCGAGTCCGACGAGGGCAACGGCGAGGGCGAGCCACCCACCCACGAGTACGTTAAGCGGCTTCGTGCCATGGTTGATCGGGAGTACCCCGGACGAGTCATGATCGCTGAAGCGAATCAGTGGCCGCGCGAGGTCGCCGCGTTCTTCGGCACCGAGGAAGAACCGGAATGCCATATGGCCTTCGATTTTCCGGTAATGCCGCGCATCTTCTACTCCCTGCGCTCGCAGCAGGCCAACGAGCTCGTGCGCGTGCTCTCCGAGACCACCGACATTCCGGACGGCGCCGGCTGGGGCGTCTTCCTGCGCAACCATGACGAGCTCACGCTCGAGATGGTGAGCGAAGAATATCGGCAGGCCATGTACGGCTGGTATGCCTACGACCCACGGATGCGCGCCAATATCGGCATCCGCAGGCGGCTGGCTCCGCTGCTCGACAATTCACGGGCCGAGCTGGAACTGGCTCACGCTTTACTCTTTGCCCTGCCGGGCAGTCCGTTTCTCTATTACGGCGACGAGATTGGCATGGGCGACAATATTTGGCTCCCCGACCGGGACAGTTCACGCACGCCGATGCAGTGGACCCCCGACCGTAATGCCGGTTTCTCGGATGCCGATCCCGGCAAGCTCTTTTTGCCCGTTGTGCAATCCCTCGTCTACAACTTCACCCAAACCAACGTGGAATCGCAGCTGGCGCAGTCCGGTTCGCTGCTGCACTGGATTCGCAATGTCATCCACGTGCGCAAGGCACACCAGACCTTCGGACTCGGCACGATCCGCGTACTCACAACCAACCACGAATCCGTGCTCGTGTTCACACGCAGTTACGCGGGCTCCGGCTCGATGTTCGGCGACCAGCCGGAAACGGTCATGTGCGTGTTCAGCTTCTCGCACAACCCGGTCGCCTTCACGATCGACGACGCTGACATGGCCGGAACGCGGCTGTATGACCTGTTCGGCGGAGCTGTATTTCCGAGCTTTGACGACGAGGGCGCCTTGACGCTCACCCTCGGCGCCCAGAGCTTCTACTGGCTGCATTGCGGCTGAGGAATGCCTGTGACTGACCCGGTGGCGCCGTCATTATGACCGAGCAGAACTGCCAGTACATTTCACTTCGGAAACTGAGTAATTTATACGAAAAATCATAAAATTCCCTCATGGCCGCTCGCATTCGCGCCTCACTGGTGAGCTGCGCCTTAGTGAAGATGACGGACACCCCAGTGGGCGAATATGACGTTCTCGAGGTGTCGCGCACTCTCCTCAAGGAATGCGTCGAGGTGCTCAACGCCTCCGCAGCTGGCCTTCTGCTGGCCGACCCGAGCGGCGAATTACAGGTCGTCGCGTCGACCATCGAGGCGAGCGACCTCGTCGAAGTTTACGCAACAGCGGGTTGAGCCGGCCCGTGTGTCGATTGCAGCCTCACCGGCAAGGTCGTCATGATCGGAGACATTGCGATGTCCGGTGACATCTACCCCGCCACCATCAATACCCTCGCCACCCGCGACTGGGTCCGGCGAGGTCAGCTTTGTCTCATCGGCGACTCCGGCAGAGGCTGCCGACGAGAAGAACCTGGCCCGGACCATCGCCCGTTACGGCCGCGTCGATCTGCTCATGATCGACGAACTCGGCTACAGGGAACTCGACCGTCGCGGCGCCGAACTGCTCTTCCAAGCCCGCACAGAACGGGAGGAAAACAACTCCATCGCGATCGGGTCCTCTCCGGCTAGACGACAACATTCACAGACCCGAGGCTCTGCGCCGCGATCGTTGACCGGTTGACGTTCAACGGCACCATCATCGAGACCGGCACGCACTCTTATCGACTCGGCATACGCAGAATCGGCACGACCGTCTGTAGCCGTGAAACTCGTCGCGGCGCTCTGCAGGATCAACTCCCGTGTTGAGCCGCCGATGGCCAAACGTCATCCTCGGCGAAAGCTGCGGCCCAGTAGTAAGGATTCACGGCGAGCAGAGGACGACTCGACCAACCCGACGAGCTGCTGGCGTCACTGACACCGACCTCTACCGTCGGACCCCAGATGGCGAGCCTTTCCTGGCATGCTCCACACGGTGACAACACCGTGAAACCATCCCTGCCAGGTTCGCGGCTGACACAGATCGACGCGACGATTCGTCGACCCTGGGAATAGGCCTCGCAGATGGGACCCGTTTCGGCACACAAGTTCATAGCCGCGTTGAAGTTGTCCAACGAAACCCCCGTGAGGATAGACCCGTCATCCAAATAAGCCGCCGCCGCCACCGCTTCGGAAGCACCTGGCCAGCGGAGCGTCATCTGATCCACGGCGCGGTCAAACAAATTCTGGTCAGCTTCCATCATCCAAGAAGTATCCCAGAGATCCCTACCCCGCCGAGGGGTCCCGCTTGGGCTGATTAAGCGTTCGCCAACCGGACAGCCGCAGTGATCCAGGACCGACCGATAGACGACACTCGGTCTTGTCCCATATCCGAACCCTCTACAGGACACCGTGTACGTGATAGGTGCACACGCTCTGTTGCGCTTGATTCGAGGCCCCACCCTCATCGACCTGACCGCTGATCAGGTCGTGTCGCCCGCGCTAATTCGTGGATCGTGTCCAGGGGCTCACGCTTTTCAGCTGGACGTTGACGACGCTGGGGCCAGCGAGAAGAGTTCCAACAGCCGTGAAGTCTTGTTGAGGGAGGATGCTGTCGGTCGGATCGATGCCGTTGAACTGTCGAACGTTGACCCGCCCCGAGTTTGTGGACGAGAAGATGACCGGTTGCTCCGCGCCCGCATACAGATAGGCGTCGTAGCCGCCGGTCTCGGGTAGTGCTGGAAGTGCTGAAATGGGCGATACGGTAATGGACCAGTCGCCCGCGCCGGGCCCGACGGTGATCCAGCCTGCCGGGCCAACGGTGGTGTCCAAGCCATACGCGACACTGGCGACATCGCCTTGATAATCTGCCATGCCAGCCTCGTGGTACGTGCCGTCTTCACCATAAACCTGCGCGCCGGACTGCTCATCGGCCCAGTGGCCGGGCGCCCACGAGATGGTGTAAAAGCCTGATTTAGCGTCATCGGGAAAGACAATTTCATCAGCACCGCTACCGGTGACGGTGAAAGCCTCGAACGTTCCGAAAGTCTTATCCGCCCACGCCTGAGCAGATTCCTGCGCAGTGGGTTCATGCGTCTGGGCGGGGGTCGAAGAAACCGACGCTGACGAAACAGGCGCAACGGGTTGCTCCGCTTGGCAGCCTGACAAGATAACAGCCGTTGCGGTCGCTACGGCCAATAAGTTTGTCACACGCTTCATAAAATCCCCTTGGTGTTTATCGTCTTCTTTGCGTTGAGATGACATCGTCGGGCTGCGTCGCGGCGACCCACTGTTTCAGATTGAGTCGACTAGAACCGGGGGTACTGGCGGAATCCCGGGTCGCTTCCATGCATGCCAACAACGATCATCGCGAGGTCGGTGCGGTCGTGAAGAAGTTCCAAGGCGCTCTCACGCTTCACTCAATCGTCTAGTGATTTCCCGAATGCCGAATTTGATTATGCGGATATGGACGGTGATGGCGTACGCAGAGACGCCCGTGACAGTCCCTATCCCCGGGCGGCGGAAGAGTGTCGGTGGTCGGCCCTAGGGTTGACGTATGAGCACCTGGAGCGATCACCTCGCCGTATTCGACCTTGAGACCACCGGCATCGACGTAGAGACCTGCCGCATTGTGTCGGCCACCGTCGCCGTTCTCGACGCGAGCGGTGCCGCCGTCGAGCGCATCGACTGGCTCGTCGATCCGGGCGTCGAGATTCCCGTCGGCGCGACCAACGTGCACGGCATCACGACGGAGCACGCCGTGCAGCACGGACGCGTCGCCACAGAGGCCGTGGCCGAGATCGTTGCTGCCCTCCGCAGGCATTTGGCCGACGGGTTGCCTATCGTGGCATACAACGCGCCATATGACCTCACCTTGCTCGATCGCGAAGCCGTGCGCTACGGCATCGCGCCGCTGGTCTCCCCCAGCCCCGTAGTCGACCCCTTGGTCATCGATAAGGCTGTCGACAAATACCGTAAGGGTAAGCGCACTCTCGAAGTCACGAGTGCGTTCTACGGTGTTACGCTCGACGACGCGCACGATGCCGGTGCGGATGCAATTGCCGCCGGCCGGGTGGCGCAAGCGATCCACCGCGCGCACGGCGGCGCGCTACCCAGCTCCCTTGGTGAGCTGCATGACTTGCAAATCACCTGGTATCGGCAACAGGCGGAAAGCTTCCAGGAATACATGCGCCGCGGCCGCGATCCCGAATTTCTGGCCGACACCTCCTGGCCGCAGCGCTGATTGACCAGCTCCAGACACAAAAAAGCGACCAGCCGGAGCTGGTCGCTTTTTTGTTGAGAGAAGCTGAAGTTATTTGCCGAAGCCCTTGTAGCGCGAGTTGAACTTCTCCACGCGTCCGGCGGAGTCCATGATGCGCTGCTTGCCCGTGTAAAACGGGTGCGACTCGGAGGAGATTTCCACGTCGATGACCGGGTACGTGGTTCCGTCTTCCCACTCGATGGTCTTCTTACTGGAGACCGTCGAACGAGTCAGGAAGGTCGCGCCGGAGGCAAGGTCGCGGAACACGACGGCAGCGTACTCGGGGTGGATGTCAGACTTCATGAAGATTTCCTTTTGCACTTCTGGTGAACAGACTTGTAACTGGTCACAGTGCTGTTCGATTGTTGGGCCCACTCGCCGTGCAACGGTACAACGACGACAAGCTGGTTGACCAGACGGCCAGCCACTAACTTTAGCAGAAAGCTGTGGCAGTAAAGCGCTGCACGGAAGGCGAGTTTCCGGCCTAGATTGCTCGTGCAGCGTAGCGACCGTCGGTCTCGGTGAGTTCGATGGTGAGACCGAAGGTTTGGCTGAGGGTTTCGGCGGTGAGCGCCTCGGCGATCGGGCCAGAGGCAACGATCTTGCCCTGCGCCAACAGCAGTACGTGGGTGAATCCGAGGGGAATTTCTTCGACGTGATGGGTCACCATGATAATGGCTGGCGAGTTGGCCTCGCGGGCGAAACCGCCCAGCAGCTGCAGCAGGGATTCCCGGGCGCCGAGGTCAAGGCTCGCGGCCGGTTCGTCGAGCAGGAGAATCTCCGGGTCGGTCATGACCGAGCGGGCGATCTGCACCCGTTTCTGTTCCCCGTCACTGAGGGTGCCGAACTTGCGACCGGCAAGATGGTCGAGGTTCCATTCCTGCAGCACGCGCTGGGCGCGGCGCTCGTCGATTGCCTCATACTCTTCATTCCATCGGCCGGTCACGGAATACGCGGCCGTCATCACGACGTCTAATACCTTTTCGGTGCCGGGTACCCTACGCGCCAAAGCGGTTGAGGCGAAGCCGATGCGGGGACGCAGCTCGAAGACATCCGTTCCGCCGAGCGTCTCGTCGAGCACATGAGCCTGCCCGCTCGACGGGTGCAGGAATGCGGCAGCGATCTGCAGCAGCGTCGTCTTGCCGGCACCATTGGGGCCGAGAATCACCCACCGTTGGTCATCGTCGACGCTCCAATTCACAGAGTTGAGAATGGCGGTGCCACCGCGGACGACGGAGACGTCGGTGAAATGCAAAACGTTGACCATACAGCCATGTTATCGGGCGCCGCGCCTGCCGACACACCGTGCAGCCGTGCGTGCCGGGAGATGCGGCCAGGTCAGAGGAGGCCTGCGTAAATCTCCCTGGTGCGGGTGGCGATCTGGGCCCACCCGAATACTTTCTCAGCCCGCACTCGCCCGGCGCGCCCCATTTCGGCTGCGCGGGTCGGATCGCTCACCACCTCGGTGAGGGTGCGGGCGAGGTCGGCGACGAACTTGTCGGGGTTCAGCGGCGTACCGGTGCCGTCAGTGATTTGCTCGATCGGCACGAGGCGCCCGGTTGCGCCGTCGGAGACGACCTCGGGGATTCCTCCGGTGGCGGTACCCACCACGGCGAGGCCGCAGGCCATGGCCTCCAGATTGACGATTCCGAGGGGCTCGTAAATGGACGGACAGACAAAGGCTGTGCCCTGAGTCAGTACAGCGGCGAGTTCGTGCTGGGCCAACAGACGGTTGATCCAGACAACACCGGAGCGTTGCTGTTGCAGTGCCTCGACTCCAGCGGTGACCTCGTCGAGAATGGCAGGGGTGTCTGGCGCGCCAGCGCACAGTATGAGTTGCACCTCGGGCGGCAGCAGTGCGGCCGCCCGTAGAAGGTAGGGCAGGCCCTTCTGCCGGGTGATGCGCCCCACGAAGACCACGGACGGACGGTCAGGATCTATTCCTAGCCCGCGCACGAAACCTTCATCCCGGGTTGGTTTCCACTGCTCGAGATCGATGCCGTTGTAGACCGTGTGCACCCGGCTCGGGTCGAGGGCCGGGTAGCTGCGCAGGATGTCCCGACGCATGCCGTCGCTGACGGCGATCACAGCATCCGCTGCTTCAAATGCGGTTTTCTCGATCCAGCTTGACACGCGATATCCACCGCCGAGTTGCTCGGCCTTCCACGGGCGCAGCGGTTCCAGGCTGTGCGCGGTAACGACATGAGGGATGCCGTGGAGCATTTTGGCGAGATGTCCGGCGGCATTCGCGTACCAGGTGTGAGAGTGCACCAGGTCGGCGCCGACGGCATCCTGCGCCATTTGCAGGTCAACGCCGAGGGTTCCGAGTGTCGCGTTCGCGTCGGCCAATTGGGCTGGAACGTCGTAGGCGAACGTGAGGGGGGCGTTGCGCGGCGCGCCGAAGCACCGAACGTTCACCTCAATGTCATGTCGAAGAGCGCGCACCAGCTCGGTCACGTGTACACCGGCTCCCCCATAGATTTCCGGGGGGTATTCCTTGGTCATCAGATCCACTCGCATGGAGCAAAGGTAGCGCAGGGCGACACGAGACATAGACATAGTGCTCCTCGCCCTGCCGGGGAGGCCCTACTGTGTACACATGAAGGCCAAGAAGATTTTTGGAATCGTACTCGCGGGTGGTGAGGGAAAGCGGCTGATGCCGCTGACCGAGGACAGGGCCAAGCCGGCGGTGCCCTTTGGTGGGCATTACCGTCTGGTGGATTTCGCCCTCTCCAATCTCATTAACTCGGGTGTGACCCAGATCGTCGTGTTGACGCAATACAAGTCACACAGCCTGGACCGTCACGTCTCGCAAACCTGGCATGTCTCTGGCGGGTTGTTCAACTCGTACATCGCCTCGGTGCCGGCGCAGCAGCGTCTCGGCAAGCGTTGGTTCAGCGGCTCAGCTGACGCCATCTTGCAGAGCCTCAATCTCATTCACGATGAAAAACCTGACATCGTCGTCGTGGTCGGTGCCGACCACGTTTACCGCATGGACTTCAGTCAGATGATTGACGCCCACATCGCGTCTGGACTGTCGGCTACCGTCGCGGCCATTCGCCAGCCGATCGGTCTCGCCGACCAGTTCGGCGTCATCGAAGTGGATGCCAAAACGCCGGATCGAATCTCGGACTTTCGGGAGAAACCCAAGGATGCCGTCGGCCTCGCCGACGCCCCGCACGAGGTGTTCGCCTCCATGGGCAACTACGTCTTCAACACCGATGCGCTGATCGAAGCCGTACTGCGTGACGGTGAGCGCACCGACTCCAGTCACGACATGGGTGGCGACATCATTCCCGATTTCGTGTCGCGCGGCGACGCCGGCGTCTATGACCTGCAACGCAATGAGGTGCCGGGATCAACGGATCGTGACCGATACTACTGGCGTGACGTCGGAACGATCGATTCGTTCTTTGAAGCGCACCAAGACCTCATTTCGGCGCTGCCAGTGTTCAACCTGTACAACCAGGACTGGCCGATTTTTAGCATGCAGCTCAACTCGCCGCCAGCCAAGTTTGTTCGCGACGGCAAGGGCGCCCTCGGCACCATGATCGACTCGATCGTGTCGCTGGGCTGTGTCATCTCTGGCGCTCACATTGAGCGCAGCGTGCTTGGACCCTGGACCTCGATCGGCTCCGCCTGCGAGGTTGTCGACTCCATCATCTTCGACCGGGTGCAGATTAGGCCCGGAGCCATCGTGCGGCGCGCAGTCCTCGACAAGGAAGTCATCGTCGAACCCGGCGCCACCGTCGGGGTCGACCGGGACCGTGACCGTGCCCGAGGCTTCAGCGTGACCGAATCCGGCATCACCGTGGTCGGTAAGGGTGTGCTCGTTACTCCGTGATCCACGCTACCGCTGCACGTTTTCTCGTCGTCCTCGACGCCGACTCCACCCTGATTCAAGACGAGGTGATCGAGCTGCTGGCGGATGCCGCTGGCGCACGCGATCGCGTCGCCGAGGTGACCGACCGCGCCATGCGCGGTGAGCTCGACTTTGCCGAGAGTCTCCGCGAGCGGGTGTTGACCCTGGCGGGGCTGCCGGAGAACGTCTTTGCCGACGTGGGGCGACGCATCCGCCCGACCGACGGAGTGCACGAACTGATCGTGGGCATTCACGCCGGCGGCGGTGTTGTCGGCGTGGTGTCAGGCGGCTTTCATGAGCTGCTTGACCCGCTTGCCGCAGACCTGCGGCTTGATTACTGGCGAGCCAATCGGCTCGAGGCGCAGGGCGGCTTTCTGACCGGTCGCGTAATCGGCCCGATCATTGACGCCGACGCAAAGGCGGTGGCCCTGCGGGAATGGGCAGCCGCGGAACAGCTCCCACTCGCGCAGACCATTGCGGTCGGTGACGGAGCGAACGACCTCCGCATGATGGACGCGGCCGGACTCGCCGTCGCGTTCAACGCTAAACCGCGGGTGAAGCGTGAGGCTGACCTCGTGATCGACGTCTGCAACCTCAGCCAGGTACTGCCACTGCTCGGCCTGCGCGGCTGAACGAGCAGCCCGACCGGGGTTCGCTTGCGATGGCCTGATCGGTCAGTGCCCCATGCCGAGGCCACCGTCGACGGGAATGACTGCCCCGGAAATGTAGGCAGCGTCGTCACCGGCTAGCCAAGCGACCACGCGCGCAACTTCACCGGGAGTCGCGAACCGGCCCGCCGGAATATTTCGCTTGTAGTCGACCTGCTGGGCTTCGGGCAGGGCAGCGGTCATGTCGGTTTCAATGAATCCGGGAGCGACAACGTTTGCGGTAATACCGCGGGCACCGAGCTCGCGGGTGATCGAGCGGGCCAATCCGATCAGGCCGCTCTTCGACGCCGAATAATTCACCTGCCCGGCGGAGCCATAGAGCCCAACCACGCTGGAAATCAGCACGATGCGGCCGAACCTGGCCTTCAGCATGCCCTTGCTTGCGCGCTTGACCACGCGGAAGGCGCCGCTGAGGTTGGTATCGATAACGGAGGTGAAGTCGTCCTCTGACATACGCATGAGCAGGGTGTCGCGGGTGATTCCCGCGTTGGCCACGACGACCTCGACCGGCCCGTAGGTTGCCTCGATCTCGGTGAACGCGGCATCAACGGATGCGGCGTCGGTCACGTCTGCCCGCACCGTGAGGCTCCCGGACGGCCCATGCCCGGACCGGCTCGTCACGGCCACCCGGTGCCCTTGGGCGAGGAACTCTTCGGCGATGGCAAAGCCAATTCCGCGGTTACCGCCGGTGACCAGCACCGTTCTAGTCGTTGTCATGAGATTCCTGTCCTGGTGCGCTGGGCGTTGGGTCGTTAATCGGGTTCGGGAAATACCCGGCAGATTCAAGTTTAAGGCGTGTCACAACGGCGCCGTACAGTCGTAGGCTTGACCTAGTGGAGTTTCCACCTCAGACGAATCCGATGGACCCATGAAGCAGCAGTCGATCACCTCACTCCCCGCCTCCCCCGAGGTTGAACGCCGCAATCGGATGATCAAATATTCACTTGCCATGGGAATTCGTGTCATCTGCATTGTGCTCATGCTGTTCGTGCACGGCTGGTGGTTGGTGGTCTGCGCGCTCGGCGCGATTCTGCTGCCATACTTCGCCGTGGTCGTTGCGAACGTAAAGATTTCTCCGCCCCCAGCCGAAGTACTGCGGCCGGGCGGCGTCGAGGTTTACCGCGGCGACAACGAGGTCAAGTGAGTGCTCTCGCGGGTGCGCGTGTCGGCGCGATGATCGGGGAGTTGCGATGATCGGCTTGGGACGGCCCCTGGACCAGACGACCTGTTCCCGGGCAGACTGCCGCGCTGCGGGACGCTGGCGGCTGGACTGGCGTAACCCGCGCATCCATTCAACGGATCGGGTGAAAATCTGGCTGGCGTGCAATGAACACGTTGACTATTTGCGCGAGTTTCTTTCCGCGCGGGACTTTCCACTGACGGTACGCGCACTCGAGCCGTGCGCGCAAGACTCTCTCGGAGACCAGCAATGACGGGATGGAAGTTCGCGTTCAGTCGCCGCTGGGCCGGATACCTCGCGTTGACCATGCTCTTTGCCGCTGTGTGTTCCGGCTTGGGCGTCTGGCAGCTGGCTCGCCGCGACGAAGCCCTGACCGAATTGTTCAAGATCGATTCCAATTTTGACTCACAGCCCGTCCCCGTCACTGCGGCGCTGCCCGACCTGACTGGCTTCACCGAGTCCCAAAAGTGGATGCCGGTGGAACTGACCGGCACCTATCTCACCGACGACGAGATGCTTGCGCGCAACCGCCCCCTCAACGTCAACCCGGGTTTCGAAGTGCTGACGCCATTGCTGCTATCCGATGGCACGATTTTCATCGTCAACCGGGGCTGGCTCCCCACTGGGCAGGAGCAGGATGCTCCCGACACCGTTCCGGCACCGCCGAACGGAACGGTTACCGTTGTCGCCCGTCTCAAGGCCACCGAACCCGACCTGCCCGGTCGCACCGCGAGCGGTAACCAGGTTGCGACGATCAACCTCAGCACCATTGCCGAACGGTTCGATCAGCCGACCTATACCGGGGCCTACGGTCTGATGGACACCGAGAGTCCCGCCGCGACGGAGAAACGCCCGGTCGCTGTCGTGAAACCGATCCGGGACGAGGGCCCGCACCTCTCCTACGCCTTCCAGTGGTTCGTGTTCGGGCTGCTCGCCTTCATCGGCCTGGGCTGGGCACTGCGCGAGGAGTACCGAAGCGTCAATGCCGAAGACCCCGACGAACGCGAACGAGCCGATGAGCGGGCCCGAAAGCGCGCCGCCAAACCGCTCAATGACGCCGAAATTGAAGACGCATTGCTGGATCGTCAACTGAGCTAGCGCGCCGCCGCTCGCCTGATACAGACAGTCGAGCGGCGTACCGAGCTGTTAGGACAGTTCGATGAGGTCGAGGTAGTCCTTGTTCCAGTGGTCTTCTGTACCCTCTGGCATGATCAGCACGCGCTCGGGGTTGAGGGCTTGCACTGCGCCTTCATCGTGGCTGACCAGAACGACAGCTCCGGCATAGTGCGCGAGAGCATCGAGGATCTCCTCACGGCTAGCGGGGTCGAGGTTGTTAGTGGGCTCATCGAGCAGCAGCACGTTGGCGCCCGAGACCACGATCATGGCCAAGGCCAGCCGTGTCTTCTCGCCACCGGACAGCACGCCGGCCGGCTTGTTGGAATCGTCGCCCGTGAACAGGAACGAGCCGAGAACTCGGCGGGCTTCCATCTCGGTGATGCTCGGTGAGGAGGAAACCATGTTCTCCAGTACCGAACGCTTGACGTCAATGGTCTCGTGTTCCTGCGCGTAGTAGCCAATGCGCAGGCCGTGACCGGGCTCGATCGAACCGGTGTCTGATTCGTCGACGCCAGCGAGCATTCGCAGCAGGGTTGTCTTCCCAGCACCGTTGAGGCCGAGAATGACCACCTTGGAGCCGCGGTCGATCGCTAGGTCGACGGCGGTGAAGATCTCGAGGGAACCGTAGCTCTTCGAGAGGTCCTTGGCCATGAGCGGTGTGCGGCCACACGGTGCTGGCTCGGGGAAGCGCAGTTTGGCGACGCGTTCGACGGCTCGCACGGCATCGAGCCCGGAGAGGAGTTTCGCGGCGCGGGCGACCATCTGGTGGGCTGCGGCGGCTTTGCTGGCCTTGGCCCCGAACTTTGCGGCCTGCAGCTGCAGTGTTGAGGCCTTCTTCTCCGCGTTGGAGCGTTCCTTCTTGCGACGGTCGGCATCAGCTGTGCGCTGGAGCAGGTAGTTCTTCCAGTTCATGTTGTAGATGTCGATCATCATGCGGTTGGCATCCAGATAGAACACCCGGTTGACCGTTTCACCGACAAGTTCGATGTCGTGGCTGATGATGATACAGCCGCCCTTATAGTTCTTCACGAACTCGCGCAGCCACGCCACCGAGTCGGCGTCGAGGTGGTTGGTGGGCTCATCGAGGATCATCATCTCGGCGGCCGAGAACAGGATACGAGCGAGTTCGATGCGACGACGCTGACCACCGGACAGGGTGCTCAGGGCCTGGTCAAGAATATGGTCCGGCAGTTTCAGGTTGCTGGCGATGGATGCCGCTTCGGCTTCGGCGGAGTAGCCGCCGAGGCCGTTGAACTCGTCGGTCAGACGTCCGTACTTCTTCATGGCCGCGGCGGCGATCTTGGGATCGGGGTCGGCCATGGCCATGCTGGACTCCTGCATGCCCAGGGCGATGGTGCCGAGCCCGCGGGCATCGAGGATGCGAGTGCGGGCAAGCATAGTGGGATCACCGGCGCGCGGGTCCTGCGGAAGGTAGCCGATCTCACCCGAGTGGCTGATCGATCCCTTGGTCGGGTTGGTCTCCCCCGCAAGGGTCTTCGTCAGTGTCGTCTTGCCAGCGCCGTTACGGCCGACGAGGCCGATTTTGTCGCCGCTCGCGACGCGAAAGCTGACGCCCTCCATGAGCACGCGGGCTCCAACGCGGATTTCGAGATCTTGCACGTTGAGCACAGCAATAGTCCATTCGAAGAGTTTGTACGGGTGTGAAGTGCGAGCGAGCCAGAGGCCCAACTCACTAGTATATTTGCCTTCAGGCTGTGCTCGGCACACTGGCACTGGATCGGCACTACAGCAGGGCGGCCAGGAGTGACTTTTCCAACCAATTCAGGTACGCATCACGCGACCAGCCGAGTGACAACACGAGTGTGCGAAAGGTATGCGGATGGGCCAGTGCCCACATGGTCGCCGCGGCTTCATGATCGCTCGGGCCACCACTATAAATCGGGCCGCCGCGCAGGCCGCGCTTTTCGCGTAGCGCAGCAGCCACCTCGCCAAAGCCGTGCAGTCGGGCCGCGTCGCGCTTCTGCTCGAACTCTCCCACATCAGGGTCGACGACGGCGGCTTCGCTGACTATTCGCAGAATTCCCGAGGTTCGGTCATTCACGAGCGCGCTTGACCGGGCCAAGATGCGGATGACTTCGGTCGCGGTGCGCGCCTCATTAATGCGTTCGCGAGTGGCCCCGGACAGCAGCGACGGCGCATCCGGTTCTTCGGCGACACGATCGAGCACCGCTGCGAGCAGCTCGGCCTTAGACCCGACCGAGTTGTAGATGGTCTGCACCACCACACCAGCTTCCGCGGCTATGGCCACGACCGATGTGCCGACATATCCGCGCTCGAGCATCAGCCGCCCGGCGGCCATGACGATCTCGGCCCGCGTCGCCGCAGCCTGTGCCGCACGGCGACGAACAGCCCCATTTTCCCCGTTTTCCATACAACTAGCATAACGTTCTACTGAATAGATTGATCTGCTAATAACGCGGAGGACTGTGACGCTCGCGGAGCAGCTGACCCACCAAATTCTTTTTGAGGAGTACATACCGTTAAATTAGAGGATACGCGCAAGTAAGAAGCAGGAGATGGGCACGAATGTGCTGTGGAACGCACTCCAACGCCGTTGTGCGCGCCCTGCTTGTCACATGGGGGACGGTATGGATACGAATTCGGCTGATCGAAATATTCCGGCAGCAGACATCGGGGCCGGTGGCACGCGAAGAAGCTGTCGGGAGGAACTGGACAGCAATCGGTATCACGTGGTGGATGACCACTGGGCAGGCCGTGTTCCGGCACAGTACGGCGTCGCCCCGCGGGTGCGCATCGGCAAGAACAAATGGTTTAACCTGCTGTGGTTGATTCCCATCGGTCTGGTTTGAGCCTGCAGCAATTGCGGGGCCTCGCCTATCACGATCAGATCACCCAGCACTTCTGCATTCGGGGTTGGTCTGGAGTGGCAAAGTGGGGCGGCGTCTCGATGCAGATCATTCTCAACCGGGTACAGCCGAAACCGGACGCCAAATGGGTCATCTTCTACTCATTCGCGGTCGGTTTAAACGGTGGCGCATATTATGACGCTCAGCCCATCGAGCAGATGAGCTACAAACTGACCATGCTGGCCTACGACCTGAACGGTGAAACCGTGTCATTCGGGCACGGCGCACCGCTGCGGTTGCGCAACGAAACCTAGTTGGGATTCAAGATGGTGAAGTGGATCAAGGGAATCGAATTCGTCGAGGACTTTTTCGAAATCGGTGCGGGATTTGGCGGCTACCACAACGACCACGACGTCTTCGGATACCGGCAGTCCATCTAGACGGCTGGTTGCTGGGCGGATCACGCAAAAACCCCGACTTCTGGAAGAAGTCGGGGTTTTTGCGTACGTTCACGGTGGAGCTACATGGCGAAGCCGAGGGCTCGCATCATGTCGCGACCATCGTCGGTGATCTTCTCCGGCCCCCACGGCGGCATCCAGACCCAGTTGATGCGGAACTGCTCAACGACGCCATCGAGCGCTTCAGCCGTCTGCTCCTCAAGTACATCGGTCAGCGGGCAGCCGGCCGACGTGAGGGTCATGTGAATGATGAGCGCGTTATTCTCGTCGTCCCAACCGAGATCATAGATGAGTCCGAGGTCGACGACATTGATGCCGAGTTCCGGGTCCATAACATCTTTGAGGGCCTCTTCGATCTCGTCGAAGCGAGCCGGACTGAGTGTTGAGACCATGTGGCTAGCCTACGTTCGACGGCACGAGAAAGCGATCGTAGCCCTCGTCTTCAAGGCGGTCGGCGAGCTCGGGGCCGCCCTGTTCGGCGATCCGACCGTTGACGAACACGTGCACGAAGTCAGGGTGGATGTAGCGCAGAATGCGGGTGTAGTGCGTGATCAAGAGCAAACCAAGGCCCGTGTTGGCCTTGGCGCGGTTGACGCCCTCCGACACGATCTTGAGCGCGTCAACGTCGAGGCCGGAGTCGGTCTCGTCGAGCACGGCGAACTTCGGCTTGAGGAGTTCCAGCTGGAGAATCTCGTTGCGCTTCTTTTCGCCACCGGAGAAGCCCTCGTTGACGTTGCGCTCGGCGAAAGCCTTGTCCATTTTCAGACCGGTCATCGCCTCACGCACATCCTTGATCCAACTGCGAATCGGCGGCGCTTCGCCCTCGATGGCCGTCTTGGCGGTGCGGAGGAAGTTGGTGACGGTCACTCCAGGAATCTCGACGGGGTACTGCATGGCGAGGAACAGGCCGGCGCGGGCTCTGGCATCCACTGTCATTTTGAGCACGTCGACGCCGTCGAGCAGGATGGAGCCGCTCTCGACGTGATATTTGGGGTGGCCGGCGATCGTGTAGGCGAGGGTGGACTTGCCGGAGCCGTTCGGGCCCATGATGGCGTGGATTTCGCCCTCGTTGATGGTGAGGTTGACACCGCGCAAAATCTGCTTGGTGCCCTGGTCGGTCTCGACGCTGACGTGCAGGTCGATTATTTCAAGAACAGACATGACTGCCTTATCCCTTTCTCAAGTTTCTGAAGATTCTAAAATTCGCTGGTGTGGCGGGTGCGTTAGACGGACGTCATACCGCGACGGTGACGGAAGGATCGACGAAGACGAACCCGTCGATGAGCTCAACGTTGTAAACCGGAACCGGGTCGTAGGCCGGCAGCGAGAGCGGCTTGCCCGTGGTGAGGGAGAACATCGACCCGTGAGCCCAGCACTCGAGAGTCTGGCCTTCCACGAATCCCTCGGACAGCGAAATGTCGCCGTGCGTACAGGTGTCACCAATGGCGAACACGTCGCCGGCTGCGTCACGCACGAGAGCGATGGCGACGCCATCGATTTCGATCTTGACGGCCTGGTTTACTTCGAGCTCATCGAGAGCGCAGATCTTCGTTGCGGTCATGCTTACTTGTCGTCCGTTCCAATAAGTTCGGCTTCGATTGCGAGCTGCAACCGAGCTTCAAGTTCGGGGGAACCAATCTGCTGCACGACCTCGGTGAGGAATCCACGCACGACGAGCCTGCGCGCTTCGTCTTCGCTGACGCCGCGAGACTGCAAGTAGAACAGCTGCTCGTCGTCGAACCGGCCGGTTGCGCTGGCGTGACCGGCCCCGACGATATCGCCGGTCTCGATTTCCAGGTTCGGGATGGAATCTGCGCGGGTGCCCTCGCTGAGTACAAGGTTGCGGTTCTGTTCGTAGCTGTCGGTGCCGGCGGCATTGTTGCCGATCAGCACATCGCCGATCCAGACCGTGCGGGCGTCCTGACCCTGCAGCGCACCCTTGTAGTTGACGCGGCTGCGGCTCTTCGGCGCGTCGTGAAAGACGTATACCTGCTGCTCCAGGTGCTGACCAGCATCCGCGAAGTACAGACCGAGCAGCAGCGTGTCGGAGCCTGGCCCGGCCAGACGCACCGAGGGGTTCACCCGAACGATGCTGCCGCCGAGGGATACCACGACGTGCTTCAGACGTGCGTCCCGACCGATGGATGCGAAATGGTTGGCCAGGTGCACCGCGGAGTCGTTCCACTCCTGCAGCGAGACAACAGTGAGGTTGGCGGATTCACCGAGGATGATCTCGACGTTTTCGCTCAACCGGGCGTCGCCCGTGTTCTGCAGGATGATCGTGGCTTGGCTAAATGGCTTGGCCTCGATGATGGTGTGGGCGCCGCGGGCGGAGTTACCGAGGCTCGATCGCGTGACCGTGATCTCCTTGGCTTCTTCGCCGCTCACCGTGATAGCAAGGGCATCGTCAAAAACGCTCCAGGCGTTCGCCGCGGCGCGTTCTTCCGGCAGACCGGCGGTGCCGATGCGGGCATCCGTTCTGGGTACCCATTCGACGGACACATCCGTTGAGACCGTGGACTCGATCTCGTAGCGCGATCCGTCGAGCGAGCCGGCGGTGAGGTCGGTGAATTTCGCGATGGGCGAGTGCTTCCAGACGGCTTCGCGACCGGTGACGGTCTCGAAGTCGGCGACCTGAACACTTTTGAAGCGATCCGAGCGGGTTTGTACGGGCACGTAGCCGAAACGTCCGTCGGAGTGTTCTTTAATTCCGTGCTGGCCGGCCGGTATAACCGACTTTGCGGCAGTTGGATCGGCTAGTGCGGGTGTGGTTGATTCGGGCATAGTTTTTGAAGCGCTCTTCGAAAGCGCTGAAGCGGCGGACATTTAGCCGACGGATCCTTCCATGCCCATTTCAATGAGCTTGTTGAGTTCGAGGGCGTACTCCATCGGGAGCTCCCGGGCGATTGGTTCGATGAATCCGCGAACGATCATGGCCATGGCCTCGTCTTCGGGCATACCGCGGCTCATCAGGTAGAACAGCTGCTCTGCACTGACGCGGGAGACGGTGGCCTCGTGGCCGAGCTGCACGTCATCCACACGGATGTCGATGGATGGGTAGGTATCAGAACGCGATGCGGTGTCGACCAAGAGTGCATCACAGCGCACAGTGTTGGCGGAGTGGTGCGCGGAGGCATCCATTCGGACCTCGCCGCGGTATCCGCTGCGTCCGCCGCCGCGGGCGATGGACTTGGAGACGATAGACGACTGCGTGTACGGCGCCATGTGGATCATCTTGGCGCCGGCATCCTGGTGCTGACCGGGGCCAGCAAAGGCGACGGAGAGCGTCTCGCCCTTGGCGTGCTCGCCCATCAGGTAAATGGACGGGTACTTCATGGTGACCCTCGAACCGATGTTGCCATCGATCCACTCCATGGTGGCACCCTCAGCGGCCGTTGCCCGCTTGGTGACGAGGTTATAGACGTTGTTTGACCAGTTTTGAATGGTCGTGTACCGAACGCGGGCGTTCTTCTTTACGACGATCTCAACCACGGCGGAGTGCAGCGAATCTGACTTGTAAATGGGGGCGGTGCAACCCTCGATGTAGTGTACGTAACTGCCCTCGTCGGCAATGATCAGCGTGCGCTCAAACTGGCCCATGTTTTCCGTGTTGATACGGAAGTAAGCCTGGAGCGGGATCTCTACGTGCACGCCGGGCGGCACGTAGACGAACGATCCGCCCGACCAGGCGGCCGTGTTGAGCGCGGCGAACTTGTTGTCGCCGGAGGGGATGATGGTGCCGAAGTACTCCTCAAAGAACTCCGGGTGCTCCTTGAGCGCTGTGTCGGTGTCCATGAAGATGACGCCCTGGGCTGCGAGTTCTTCGTTGATCTGGTGGTACACCACTTCGGACTCGTACTGGGCAGCCACACCGGAAACGAGGCGCTGGCGCTCAGCTTCGGGGATACCGAGCTTCTCGTACGTGTTCTTGATGTCATCTGGCAGGTCTTCCCAGGTCTGGGCCTGCTTCTCCGTGGACCGCACGAAGTACTTGATGTTGTCGAAGTCGATCTCGGAGAGGTCGGCGCCCCAGGTGGGCATGGGCTTGCGCTCAAACAGCTGCAGCGCCTTCAAGCGTCGTTGCAGCATCCACTCCGGCTCGGATTTCAGGTTCGAGATGTCCTTAACAACCTCGGGAGAAATACCACGACGAGCGGATGCTCCGGCCTTGTCTGAGTCGGCCCATCCAAATTCGTAGGTGCCAATCCCCTCAAGGTCGGGACGGTCAAGCAGGACATCCGACATATTAACCTCTTCTCTACCCATCGCAACCCGGATATTAGTCCGGTCATTCTCGGGCCACCTAGTGGAGACCACGGGGAACGGGTTGTGTGGACAGCTACGTTGCGTACCTAGAATATTCATGGAGCATCACGTTAAACCCCAGCCCTGCGGCTCGGATTGAATCCTGCGATCGGATGACCGCCGGAAGGATCTCCATGGAGATCTCAATTCTACAGGTGATCAGCGGGATTTGCGTGCTTGCCGGTCGATTCACATCTGAACCCGGCACGATTAGAAAGCACGTCATTATGAGAAAGACAGTGGGAGCAGAACCGGTGAAGCCGAAATACCAGTGGATACCCAGCGCCATTGACGCACGAATTAGAGTGATCGCCTGGCTGTCACTCGTGACCGAGGTTGTGATCATCGGCACCGGCGGAGCCGTTCGCCTGACCGGGTCAGGGCTCGGCTGCCCCACCTGGCCGACCTGCGTCGCCGGCTCGCTGGTGCCGACTTCGGAAATGGGAATCCACGGCGTCATCGAATTCGGCAACCGTCTCATGAGCGGGGTCGTGGGCATCGTCGCGGTCCTGGCTGTCGTCTTGCTTTGGCGTCTGCGTCGTGAGCGCAAGGATCTGTTCACCCTCTCCATCATTCTCGTCGTCGGCGTGCTCGCCCAGGCGCTGGTTGGCGGCGTCACCGTGCTGACCGGACTCAACCCATTCATTGTGGGGTTTCACTTCATGGCGTCGCTTATTATGGTGTGCATTTCCGCTGTGCTGGTGCACCGCGTCTACGTCGCGCCGGGGCCGCGCGTGCGCGTCGTTCCGGTCGCCTTCGCTGGGCTAGCCCATGCCACGAGTTTCGTCGTCGCGTTGACAGTGCTGATGGGAGTGGTAACCACCGCCTCCGGACCGCACTCGGGTGACGCCGCGGCGGGTCGCACGGGCTTTAACGCTGAACTGCTTGAGCACCTGCATGCCTGGCCGGGCTACGCGACGCTGGTTTTGACGATCGTGCTGCTGGGGGCATCCGTTCGTGGCAAGCTGCCCATTCGATTCTTCGTTCTGACCTTGTTCCTGATCGAGCTCGTTCAGATAGTTGTTGGCCTGCTCCAGGCGAACCTGGGCCTGCCGCCGGTGCTCGTGGGTGTGCACATGGTGCTCGCGTCTATACTTGCCGCGGCCATGACCGTCGTCGTGCTGAACCTCAAGGCTCCGAGTCGCTCGTCCGCCGACGTGGCACAGATGGCCATGAACGCGACCGGTAGGAATTAGTCGGTACGGCCCTCCCCCTCTGGTGCATGCCGGTGTACTCTCCAGGCATGCACCTCGCGCCGGGAGCCAAGTCGAAGCCGCCAGATGACGCGGCGCGCCTTGCCCTGTTCGGCCCGCCGGTGTTCGGGTTTGTGCCGCAACGGCGCGTCCAGGAACGCGGCTGGAGTTGGTATGGCAATCATGGCCACACCTTGGAAGCGCAGGCGCATTACTGGCTCGCGGACCCCTCGGGCAATTTCTGGTTCGAAGACTCCCCGGTCGGCCCGATCGGCATTGCCGAACTGCGCGGATTCGTCTTCACCGACGTGCCCGGCTCCACCAACCGCGGCGGCGATCCCATTCGGGACGCCCTCAACCAGCATCTGCAGTACATCGTGATGAATTACGCCAAGAACCCGTACGAGTTCGGGTCTGAACTGTGGGCAGGTCGACACACGCAGCAGCAGGCGGAAATTGAACTCACACTGGCGCACCGGTCAAACTTGATCGTCGACGACGCTGTATTGCCGGCCATCACGGTGACGGCCTCCGATTTCACGGCCACGGCGATGGTTCTGGCCGGACGCGTGGTGACGGTCGTGATTCATTCGGCCGACGTCGGGAAGATCGACATCCGGCTCACCCGGCGGGTCTAACCCTGCCGGCCAGCACGTCGCCGGTCAGTCGGTGCCCGGCCGACACGTTGCCGGGCAGCACTTCTGGTGGCCGAGTCAGAACGGCAGCAACGGGTCGACTCCGACGGCCACGAACAGCAGCGTCAGGTAGGCGATCGAACCGTGGAAGACGCGCATCGGTGACACGTGCTCGTGTCGGATGGCGAGGCTGTACAGTCGGTGAGTTTCGTAGATGAACCAGCCACCGACCACGAGCGCGACGAAGGTGTACAGCAGGCCCATCTCGCCGATCGGAATCAGCAGCAGCGAGCAGGCGACGGTTGCCCAGGCGTACAGGATGACCTGCAGGCCCACCTGGGCACGGCCACGCACCACAGCCAGCATCGGAACTCCGGCGGCCTGGTAGTCGCTGCGGTACTTCATCGACAACGGCCAGTAGTGCGGCGGCGTCCAGAGGAAGACAATCATGAACAGAATGACCGGCGACCACGCCAGATCGCCGGTCACGGCTGCCCAGCCGATCAGCACCGGCATACAGCCGGCGACGCCGCCCCAGACAATATTCTGCGGCGTACGACGTTTGAGAATGATCGTATAAAACACAACGTAGAGAAGAATGGCACCGAATGACAGCGCGGCGGCGAGCCAGTTGGTCAGCAATCCCAACCACACAATGGATGCTGCGCCGAGCGCCCATGCAAAAATCAAGGCTTCCCGGTCGCTCAGCTCACCGGTCACGAGCGGACGATTCTTCGTACGCTTCATCAGGCGATCGATATCGCGATCGAGGTAGCAGTTGAACGCCCCGGCCGACCCAGCGCTCAGTGCTCCTCCGACAAGCGTCGCGAGGATCAACCAGAGGCTGGGGATCCCCCGTTCCGCGAGCAGCATCGTCGGTGCGGTGATCACGAGGAGCAACTCGACGACTCGCGGTTTAGTCAGGGAGACGTAGGCCGTGAGCGTGCGCTTCAGCGTACGCGGAGTTCTCACGATGGTCTGAAGTGCGACGTCCATTAATCCTCGAATGCTAGGCAGTTCTTCTAATTCTAGATCACCGAACGACCCTGCCCTACAAATGACATGTTCCATCATTGAGCCCATCCGGGCGCATTCGTCTCTATACTTAACGTGCTCCCCACAGTGAATCAGTAGTTCGGTGAGCCCCCGGGTGGGAGATGGCCAGCTCAGCAGGCCAACTCGCTGGGGGTGACATTTCGCTTGTAGTTGTCGCGTGAAAAATGCGCCACACCGCCGGTGAGATGGCTACCGACACTTGCACAACTATAAAAGGATGGGTTGAGCTCAACCCGCCTTCGCTTCTATGAAGGGTTACGTGACGTGGCAGCTTTCCAATGGGATTCCGTTGACGATCAGGCGGTTAACACCGCACGCATTCTGGCGGCTGACGCCGTTGAGAAGGTTGGGAATGGGCATCCGGGTACAGCGATGAGCCTCGCTCCCGCCGCCTACCTGTTGTTTCAGAAGGTCATGCGCCGGGACCCGGCCGACAATGAGTGGATCGGTCGTGACCGGTTTATTTTGTCGGTCGGCCACAGCTCGCTGACGCAGTACGTTCAGTTGTACCTCGGCGGCTACGGCCTCGAACTCGAGGACCTCAAGGCCCTGCGCACCTGGGGATCCAAGACTCCAGGCCACCCGGAATACGGCCACACCGATGGCGTCGAGATCACCACCGGGCCGCTCGGCCAGGGACTCGCCTCCGCTGTCGGCTTTGCCTACGCCTCACGCTTCGAGCGTGGCCTGTTCGATCCGGATGCCGCCACCGGCGCCAGCCCCTTCGATCACTTCGTCTATGTTATCGCCGGCGATGGTGACTTGCAGGAAGGTCTGACGAGCGAGGCATCCTCTCTCGCCGGCCATCAGCAGCTCGGTAACCTGATCGCGATTTACGACAGCAACCAGATTTCCATTGAAGACGACACCAACATTGCCTTCACCGAAGACGTTGCCGCGCGCTATGCCGCATACGACTGGCACGTGCAGACGGTGGACTGGAAGAAGACCGGCTCCTACGTCGAAGACGTCGCCGAGCTAAATGCGGCCATCGAAGCGGCCCAACTCGAGACCGGCAAGCCGAGCCTGATCATTCTCAAGACGATCATCGGCTGGCCAAGCCCGAAGAAGCAGAACACCGGTAAGATTCATGGATCAGCTCTCGGCGCCGAAGAACTGGCCGGCGTGAAGACCGTTCTGGGCTTCGACCCGGAAAAGACCTTCGACGTAGCCCCCGAGGTCATCGCTCACACCCGCCAGGCCCTTGAGCGTGGCGCGGCACAGCACGCCGAATGGACCGTGCAGTTCGATGCCTGGGCCGCTGCAAACCCCGACCGCAAGGTTTTGCTTGACCGCGTTCTCTCCGGCGACCTGCCGGAGGGCGTCGATGAAGCCCTTCCGGTCTTCCCCGGCGGCACCGCAGTCTCGACCCGCGCGGCGTCCGGCAAGGTGCTCACCGCCCTCGGCGGCGTTATCCCCGAACTCTGGGGCGGCTCGGCTGACCTGGCAGAGTCGAACAACACCACCATCGGCGGTGCCGCTTCGTTCATTCCGAGCGAGCACTCCACCGGTGAATGGAGCGGCAACTCGTACGGCCGTGTGCTGCACTTCGGTATTCGCGAGCACGCCATGGCCGCTATTCTCAACGGCATCGTGCTGCACGGCAACACGCGCCCCTTCGGCGGCACCTTTCTCATCTTTAGCGACTACATGCGTCCAGCGGTGCGGTTGGCCGCGCTGATGAAGGCACCGTCGATCTTCGTCTGGACCCACGACTCCGTCGCACTCGGCGAAGACGGACCCACGCACCAGCCAATCGAACAGCTCGCCACCCTGCGTGCCATTCCGGGCCTCGACGTCGTTCGTCCCGGTGACGCCAACGAGACAGCTTGGGCCTGGAAGACCATTTTGGAACGCCGAAACGGCCCGGCCGGGATCGCTTTGACCCGCCAGAACATCCCGGTGTACGAGCGCGGCGAGGGCGCAGCATCCGCTGAAATCTTCGCCTCGGCCAAGAATGTCGCTCGCGGCGCCTACGTGCTGGCCGAAGCGGCCGGTGGAACGCCGGACGTCATTCTGATCGGTACCGGCTCCGAGGTGCAGCTTGCCGTTGACGCACGCGCCCAGCTCGCCCTGGAAGGCATCAACGCCCGCGTAGTGAGCGCTCCCTGCCTGGAATGGTTTGTAGAGCAGAGCAGTGAATACCGCGAATCCGTGCTTCCAGCTGCAATCACCGCCCGAGTATCGGTTGAGGCCGGCCTCGCGCTGACCTGGCGCGGCTACGTCGGCGACGCGGGCCGGAGCATTTCGATCGAGCACTTCGGCGCATCGGCTGACTACCAGACGCTGTTCCGCGAATTCGGGATCACCACCGAAGCCGTGGTTGCCGCAGCCCGGGAATCAATCAGCGCAGCCTGACGTTGTACCCCACGTACCGATCAGTACGGCGGGTAAGCGCAGCACTTCACCTTGTCTCTCCACTAGACCGCTACAGCATTGCCGCCTTCCGGTGGCACAATTAGGAGATTTTAACAATGACAACTCCCTCCCCCCTCGCTTCGCTGTCCGCCGCTGGCGTCAGTATCTGGCTAGACGACCTGTCCCGTGAGCGCATCAATTCCGGTGGGCTGCAGGATCTGATCGAGAACAGCAACGTCGTTGGCGTGACCACCAACCCCACCATCTTCGCCGGCGCCCTCGCCAACGGCGAGGCGTACACCGAGCAGGTGGCGACCCTCGCCGCTGCCGGTACGAACGTGGTCGACTCTGTCTTCGCCATCACGACCGACGACGTCGCAGCCGCCTGTGACATCTTCCGCCCCGTCTACGACTCGACCAACGGTCAGGACGGACGCGTCTCTATTGAAGTCGAACCGAGCCTCGCCCGTAACGCGGCAGGAACGGTCGCCGAAGCTCAGAAGCTGTGGGCCAAGGTCAACCGTCCCAACGCCATGATCAAGATTCCCGCGACCGTTGAAGGCCTCGAAGCCATCACTGCGACGACTGCCCTCGGCATCAGCGTGAACGTCACCCTGATCTTCAGCCTCGAACGTCACCGTCAGGTCATCAACGCCTACCTGGCCGGACTCGAACAGGCCAAGGCTGCCGGCATCGACCTCTCTACCATTCACTCCGTCGCCTCGTTCTTCGTCTCGCGGGTCGACTCTGAGATCAACACCCGCCTCGAAGCCATCGGAACCCCCGAAGCCCTCGCCCTGAAGAGCAAGGCTGGCGTCGCCAACGCCCAGCTCGCCTACCAGGTCTACGAGCAGGCCTTCAGTAGCGAACGTGCCCTCGGTCTGATCAAGTCCGGCGCCACCAAGCAGCGTCCGCTCTGGGCGTCAACCGGCGTCAAGGATGCCAGTCTTCCCGACACCCTCTACGTGACCGAACTGGTCGCCCCCGAGGTCGTGAACACCATGCCGGAGAAAACCATGAAGGCTACAGCCGACCACGGCGTCATCCCGGCCGACTCCGTCACCGGCTCCTACGCCGCCGCCAACACCGTGCTCGACGCGCTGTCCGCGCAGGGCGTCTCCTATGACGACGTCACGCGCGTACTTGAAGAAGAAGGCCTCGCCAAGTTTGAGGTGTCTTGGAACGAACTTCTTGACACCGTGCAGACGGCTCTCACCGCAGCCTCAACCACCTCGGTGGGCTGATGAGTTTTCGTATATCCGTCAGTGGCGCAGCTGCGGATGCTGTGCGCACCACGGTACCCACCCTCGTCACGGACCTCGTCGCCTCGGGTATCACCGGTCTCAATCCAGCCCTGTGGGGGCCGGAGGTTGAGGCCGAGGCCACACTTCGGCTCGGTTGGACCGAGTCCGTCGCCGTGTCTCGCCCGCTCGTTGCTGAAATCGTGGAGCTGCGAGCCATACTGCAGGCTCGCGGCGTCACCCAGATCGCTCTCGCGGGCATGGGTGGTTCGTCACTGGCCCCCGAGGTCATCACCCGTACGGCCGGCGTGAACCTCACCGTTCTTGACTCCACTGATCCCGGTCAGGTGCTTGCCGCGCTCAACGACAACCTCGCAGGCACCGCTCTTGTGGTCTCCTCGAAGAGTGGTTCAACGGTCGAAACCGACAGCCAGCGTCGTGTGTTTGAGCGCGCGTTCCGGGCAATTGGCATCGATCCGGTCGAGCGTATCGTCGTGGTGACCGATCCGGGGTCGCCGCTGGAAGCATCCGCTCGGGATGCGGGTTATCGCGTCTTCAACGCCGACCCCAACGTCGGTGGACGCTACTCAGCATTGACGGCGTTCGGCCTCGTGCCGTCCGGCCTGGCCGGCGTCGATGTTGGCGCGCTGCTCGACGAGGCTGACACCATCGCTTTGGCCTTGGCCGTTGACTCCCCCGAGAACCCGGGCCTCGTGCTCGGGGCCGCGATTGCCGCCACCAACCCGCGCCGCGACAAGCTCGCCATCGTCTCGGATGGCACCCACATTGTGGGCTTCGCCGACTGGGTCGAACAGCTCATAGCGGAATCGACCGGCAAGCTCGGCACCGGCATTCTGCCCGTCGTGCTCGAACTCGATGCTCCCGAGCTTGCCGCTCTGGAACACGGTAACGCGCTGCCCGACGTTCAGCTCGTGCGGGTCGTCGCTGACGCCGGTACCGAGCCGTTCGCAGAGACGGGCGATGAGATCCGCGTCAGCGGAACCCTCGGCGCGCAGTTCCTGGTCTGGGAATACGCGACCGCTGTCGCCGGGCGTCTGCTCGGCATCAACCCGTTCGATCAGCCCGACGTGGAGTCCGCCAAGATCGCAACCCGCGGCTTGCTCGACGCCCGCCCGGCGCCGGAGCCAGCCGCGTTCATTGCGGACGGCATCGAAGTACGCGGCACGCCGCACGTCATTGGCGCGGCGAGCGACCTTACCTCGGCCATCGATGCGCTTCTCGAAGAGCTTGGTCCGGACGGCTACGTGGCCGTGCAAGCCTACGTCGACCGGCTGGCTCTGCCGGAGCTGGCGGAGGTTCGCACCAAGCTCGCCACGCT
Organism: Cryobacterium sp. Y11; assembly: GCF_002929535.1. Classification (GTDB taxonomy): domain Bacteria; phylum Actinomycetota; class Actinomycetes; order Actinomycetales; family Microbacteriaceae; genus Cryobacterium. Next base: position 108,574 of record NZ_PJJO01000056.1, on the reverse strand, counting down.
CTCCGAACGCCCAGTCACCTTCGGCTGGGGTCCGCGTTTTCTGCACTCGACCGGTCAGTTCCACAAGGGCGGAACAGCAACAGCCGTTTTCCTGCAAATTCTGGCCACGCCGGCGGAGGACCTCGATATTCCCGAGCGTCCGTTCACCTTTGGCGAGCTCATTCAAGCGCAGGCTAGCGGCGACGCGAGCGTGCTCGCTGAGCACGGTCGACCCGTTCTGACCCTGACCCTGACCGACCCGAAGGTGAACATCAGCGCCCTGTTTAACGCGCTGGGCTAGGCCCAACCGGGGTTTCTCGTAGCCCCCCGCAGCGAGAAACCCCAACTTCAGCAACTATTCTTCCTTCCAACCCTCTTCCGTTGCAGTGTTCCGTCTGCACTTGTTCTTTAAAGGAGCCGCATGTCCCCGGTGGAAATCACCCCGGAGTTTAATCCGCTCAGGTCGCCTTCCGACTATCGCTTGAATCGCATCGCCGGGCCCTCTAGCCTCGTGATCTTCGGCGTCACTGGTGACCTCGCGCGCAAGAAACTCATGCCCGCGGTTTACGACCTCGCCAATCGCGGCCTATTACCGCCCGGCTTCGCACTGGTCGGCTTCGCCCGCCGCGACTGGGACAATCAAGACTTTATGCAAATCGTGCATGATTCCGTCAAGGAATACGCTCGCACCGAATTTCACGAGGACGTCTGGGCTCAGCTGGCCGAAGGTATTCGCTTCGTCTCCGGCACTTTTGACGACGACGAGTCCTTCGTCCGGTTGACCCAGACTATTGATGACCTCGACCGGGAGCGCGGAACCATGGGCAACCACGCGTTCTACCTCGCCATTCCGCCAAAGGCATTCCCACAAGTGACCGAGCAGTTACGTCGCTCGGGACTGGCCGAGCAAAAGAACGGCCAGTGGCGACGTGTCGTCATTGAGAAGCCGTTCGGGAGCGACCTGAAAACGGCTCGTGAGCTGAATGACGTTGTCGAATCGGTCTTTCCGCCCGACTCCGTTTTTCGTATCGACCACTACCTGGGTAAGGAGACGGTGCAAAACATTTTGGCACTGCGCTTCGCCAACCAGATGTTCGAACCGCTGTGGAACGCCAACCACGTCGAACACGTGCAAATCACCATGGCCGAAGACATCGGTGTTGGTGGCCGTGCTGGCTACTACGACGGTATCGGCGCCGCTCGCGACGTCATTCAGAACCATCTTCTGCAGTTGCTCGCGCTGACGGCAATGGAGGAGCCCATCTCCTTCGACGCTGCCTCTCTTCGAACCGAGAAGGAAAAAGTACTCGCCTCGGTGCGGTTGCCCGATGACCTCGGCCTGGGCACAGCGCGCGGCCAGTACGCCGGCGGATGGCAGGGCGGCGAGCGGGTAACTGGTTTTCTTGATGAAGATGGCATGGACCCAGAGTCGGTTACCGAGACCTACGCCGCTATGCGATTAACGATTGACACCCGGCGCTGGGCTGGAGTGCCGTTCTATCTGCGCGCTGGCAAACGTCTCGGTCGCCGTGTCACCGAAATTGCCGTTGTCTTCAAACGGGCCCCGCAGTACCTGTTTGCCCCCGGTCAGACGGCCGAACTAGGCCACAACGCGCTGGTTATCCGGGTTCAGCCCGACGAGGGTGTCACCATTCGTTTCGGCTCCAAGGTTCCTGGAGATGTCATGCAGGTGCGCGACGTAACTATGGACTTCGGTTACGGCCACGCCTTCACGGAGGCAAGCCCCGAAGCCTATGAACGACTCATTCTTGACGTACTTCTCGGCGACCCGCCGTTGTTCCCCCGGCACGAAGAGGTCGAGCTGTCCTGGAAGATTCTGGATCCGGTGGAAGAATACTGGGCGACCCAGGGTCAGCCTGAGCAGTACCGCCCCGGCACCTGGGGACCAACATCCGCTGATGAACTATTGGCCCGCGACGGCCGTACCTGGAGGCGACCATGATCGTCGATCTGCCCAATACAAGCACCGCCAAGATCTCCAAGGCGCTCGTGCGCATTCGAGAGGAGGGCGGTGCAGTCGCCCTCGGCCGCGTGCTGACCCTGATCATCGCGTCCACCCTCGGGCACGAAGAGGAGGCCATTGAGGCCGCGAATGATGCGTCGAGAGAACACCCGATGCGCGTCATTGTTGTCTCGACCCAGGATCCATCCGAGGGTCCCGCGAAGCTCGACGCGCGCGTCGACGCTGAAATTCGGGTTGGCGGCGACGCCGGCGCGAGTGAGGTCATTGTGCTGCGCGTCTACGGCGACGCTGCGGATGATCCGGAGAGCCTGGTCACCGGCCTGCTGCTGTCAGATGCTCCAGTGGTGGCCTGGTGGCCCGGTACGGCGCCGGCTGTCCCTGCTGACTCTCCGCTTGGTCGGATTGCTTATCGGCGCATTACGGATGCTTCCACCCAGCCCGACCCGCAGGCGGCATTGCACCAGCTGTCCAGTAGCTATCGCCCTGGCGACACGGACTTCGCCTGGACACGACTGACGATTTGGCGGGCCCAGCTCGCCGCTGTGCTGGACCAGCCGCCGTACGAGCCGGTCATCGGTATTCAGGTCAACGGTGCTGCTGCTTCACCGTCAACGACTTTGCTCGCCGCCTGGCTGCAGATGCAGCTGCAGGTACCCGTGCAGTGCGAGCTGACCGCGGGGCCGCAGACCAACCACGTACACGGTGTACGCCTTACGCGAGCCTCGGGAACGATTTCCCTGGAACGCGAGACACCGGACATTGCCACGCTCAGCCAGCCGGGGCAGCCCACGCAGGATCTGACGCTCAAGCGTCGCAGCCTGCGCGACTGTCTGGCAGACGAACTGCGCAGACTCGATCCTGATGAGCTGTATGGTGAGGTAATCACGCGCGGCCTGCCGCAACTTGATGACGTGGTGGCCCAACGAACCGGAGCGTGACTGTGACAGTGACCAACGAACGACGCGTACTGGTGCATCAGAATAAGAAGGCACTTGCGGGGTCGGTTGCTGCCCGGTTTCTGACGAACATGGTTGATGTTCTGCAGGAGCAAGATGAAGCGAACGTGGTGCTGACCGGTGGTTCGGTCGGGATCGCCGTGTTGGTGGCCATCAATGAATCAGCGGCACGCGACAGCATCGATTGGACCAGGGTCAATTTTTGGTGGGGTGACGAACGCTGGGTGCCCCGTGGCGACCCGGAACGCAATGAGGTACAGGCGCGCGAAGCGCTCCTCGACCACATTGACGTACCGCAACGGAACATTCACGCGTTCGGTGCATCTGATGACCCGAGCGACGAGACCGACGCGCTGACAGCCGCGGCGGAGCAGTACACGGCAGAACTACTCGCGCATGCCCCTGCGGGTGCTCAATACCCCCGTTTCGACGTAACGTTCCTCGGAGTCGGCCCCGACGGACATATCGCGTCGCTGTTTCCGCACGGGTCCGGCATTCGCGAGAGTGCGGCTAGTGTGATCGCAGTGCGCGACTCCCCCAAGCCACCGGCCGGCCGGTTGTCGCTCACCCGCCCCGTGCTGAATTCGTCAGACCGTGTCTGGTTGGTTCTGGCTGGCTCAGACAAGGCATCGGCCCTCGGGCTCGCTCTGGCCGGGGCTAGCCGTGACGAGGTCCCCGCTGCCGGAATCAAGGGACGCTATCGCACGATGTTCTTCGTTGACAGCGACGCGGCCGCGCAGGTTCCGGAAAGCCTCATTACTTCTGCGTACTAGTGGCAGCATCCGCTTAGCTCGTGCCCGTGATCGGGCGTAACGAGTGACAAAAAGTACCGGCTTTCGATTTCTTGAGAGCCGGTATTTTTTTACAACAGATGAGGTTGCGAGCTTGATCAGTTGGTCGGTGACAGCTTGCCACGGCGAACGCGCAACTGGTTGAGCGCTTCTTCAAGAAGCGACTCTGCTTCTTCTTCGGTGCGACGCTCCTTCACGTAGGCCAGGTGCGTCTTGTAGGGCTCCAGCTTCACAACCGACGGAGGATTCTCCTTGTCGCGACCTGCCGGCAGCCCGGACGACGGGCAGTCGATGGTCACGGGGATCTCTTCGTCGGGAAGGCTCGCGGCAAAGTACCGAACGGTCTCATTGCCCAGCGCGTCCCAGTAGGAGACCTTGATGCGGTCCGCATGAAAACCGCGGTCCTGCTCGCCCATGGGGCCCGCGCCTACACGCGAGCCACGAATTGCGCTACCGCCTGATGCCATCTTGTTCCTCCATTGCCTGGTGTCCATTGCCTGGTACAAATGTACTGTCACAAATACGTACGGCAGTACGTGCTGCGACTACTGCTGTGATTGCTTATGCCGCCGCATGTGGTCGTACCGCTACATCAAGGGTAACTCTCACCGGAGCGAAAAGTCAGGCCCCGGTGTCAAACTTAGTGATCAACCCGAGAACGACGATGCAGGAGATCCACAACAGTCCCAGAATGACGGTGATGCGATTAAGGTTACGTTCGGCAACCCCCGAAGCGCCGAGGTTGGAAGTCACACCGCCGCCGAACATATCGGACAGCCCACCACCCCGGCCCTTGTGCAACAGAATGAGCATGGTGAGCAGGAGACTCGTAATTCCGACGAGTACCTGCATGACGACCTGGAGAATCTCCACACGAAACCTTTCACAAACACGGTTGGCGCAACTCTGGCGCCCAGACCATCGTAATTATACCCTGCACACACGAGCGAGGCAGTTGCCGATGGGCAACCGCCTCGCTCGTCGAAGTCAGGTTCGCGCCGGTTTAGAGACCGACGTGCTTCTGATACCGGATGATGCTGGAGAACTCTGGAATATCCAGACTCGCGCCACCGACGAGGGCCCCGTCAACGTTGGGCTCACGCATGAACGCGGCAATGTTGCCGCTTTTGACCGATCCGCCATAGAGAATGCGCGTCTTGTCGGCCACGTCCTGCCCGAGGGTTTCGGTGAGAACACCACGCAGGGCTGCAGCTACCTGTTCGGCCTGCTCCGGCGTGGCCGCCTGGCCGGAGCCAATGGCCCAAACCGGTTCGTACGCGACCACGATATCGGCTGCGTTGGTGACACCAGCAAGGGCGGCACGCAGCTGGGCGACGGGAACAGCGCTCGGACCGTGTACAGCCAGGTCGTCAGCACTCTCACCGACGCAGATGAGCGGCACCAGGTTGTGCTTTAACGCTGCTGCCACCTTCGCGGCGACCTGCTCATCGGACTCGTTGTGCAGGGTACGTCGTTCGGAGTGACCGATGATGACGTACTGGCACTCCAACTGGGCCAGGAACGCACCCGAGATCTCACCGGTGTAGGCGCCGGAATCGTGCGCGGAGAGGTCTTGTGCACCAAAGGCCAGCGGCAGCTTGTCGGCCGAGACCAGGGTCTGCACGCTGCGCAGGTCGGTGAACGGCGGAAACACTGCCACTTCTACTGCGGTGAAGTCGTGGTCGGCGTCCTTGAGATTCCACGCGAGCTTCTGCACGAAGGCGATGGTCTGGAGGTGATCCAGGTTCATCTTCCAGTTACCCGCAATCAGCGGTGTGCGCCGAGGGTTGATGTTCACTGCCATCCGAGGACCTCCAGTCCTGGTAGACGTTTGCCCTCGAGAAATTCGAGGCTTGCGCCACCGCCGGTTGAAATGTGACCGAATTGGTCATCGTTGAATCCGAGAATGCGCACGGCCGCGGCTGAATCGCCACCGCCGACCACGCTGAGGCCGGTTACCTCGGTTAGTGCTGATGCGACCGTGCGGGTGCCTTCCGCAAACGGTGCCAGTTCGAAGACGCCCATAGGGCCGTTCCAGAACACGGTGTTCGACGCCCGAATAGTCTCCGCGAACGCTTTTGCGGTGTCCGGTCCGATGTCGAGTCCGAGTCCGGCCGCGCCGAACGGCGTATTCTCGATGCTGTCAGCCGGCGTGATCACGTGCTCGGCATCTGCACCAAACTTCGAGGCTACAACGACGTCGGTGGGGAGCACGATCTTGACGCCGAGGCGGTCCGCCTCAGCCAGGTAGCCGCGTACCGTCTCGATCTGATCGCTTTCCAGCAAGCTTGCGCCAACCTTGTGTCCTTGGGCGGCCAGAAAAGTGAAAAGCATGCCTCCACCGATCAGAAGCGAATTCACACGGGGTAGCAAGTGGCCGATGACGCCGAGCTTGTCGCTCACCTTGGAACCGCCGAGGATGACGGTATACGGCGCCTCCGGCTTTTCGGTGAGGCGATCCAGCACGTCGAGCTCGGCTGCGATAAGCAGGCCGGCCGCGCTCGGCAGGAGCGATGCGAGATCGAACACGCTGGCCTGCTTGCGGTGAACCACGCCGAAGCCGTCGGAGACGAGTGCGTCCCCGAGGCCGGCGAGCTGCTGGGCGAACGCGAGGCGGTCGGCATCCACTTTGCTGGTCTCGCCGGCGTTGAAGCGCAGGTTTTCTAAGACGACGATTTCGCCGTTGTGCAGTGCTGCGACTGCCGCAGTAGCGGAGGGGCCAACGGTGTCGGTGGCGAAGGCGATCGGAAGATTCACCAGTTCGCTGAGTCGAGTCGCCACCGCCTTGAGGCTGAACTGTGAGTCAACGGCTCCGTCAGGGCGCCCGAGGTGAGAAACAATCACCACACGGGCGCCCTGTGCGACGAGGGCGTTCAGAGTGGGCAGTGACGCCCGCACTCGTCCGTCGTCGGTGATCTGCCCGTTTTTCAGCGGAACATTCAGGTCGAAGCGGACAATTACCCGCTTCCCGGTGAGCGGGCCGAGCGAGTCAATCGTGCGTAACGTCACCGCGCGGCCGTTAGAGTTTCTCGGCGACGAACTCGGTGAGGTCGACGAGGCGGTTGGAGTAGCCCCACTCGTTGTCGTACCAGGAAGCAATCTTCACCTGGTCACCGATCACCTTGGTGAGGCCGGAATCAAAGATCGAGGAGTGCGGGTCGCCGACGATGTCGCTCGAGACGATCGGGTCCTCGGTGTAGCTGAGAATGCCCTTGAGCGGGCCCTCTGCTGCGGCCTTGAATGCAGCGTTCACTTCTTCCACGGTGACCGGGCGTGATGCCGTCACGGTGAGGTCGGTGATTGAACCGGTTGGAACCGGAACGCGCAGTGCGTAACCGTCGAGCTTGCCTACCATCTCCGGGATGACCAGGCCGAGCGCCTTGGCGGCGCCGGTGGATGCCGGGATGATGTTCAACGCTGCTGCGCGGGCACGGCGGAGGTCGGCGTGCGGGCCGTCCTGCAGGTTCTGGTCTGCGGTGTAGGCGTGGATCGTGGTCATGAGGCCACGCTCGATGCCGAAGTTGTCGAGGAACACCTTGACGAGCGGCGCGAGGCAGTTCGTGGTGCAGGACGCGTTCGAGATGATGTTGTGGATCGCGGAGTCATAGGTGTTTTCGTTCACACCGAGCACAAGCGTGGCCACATCGGCGCCGGTTGCCGGAGCGGAAACGATGACCTTCTTGGCGCCGGCTTCGATGTGCTTTTGCGCGTCGACGGACTTGGTGAAACGTCCCGTGGACTCGATGACGATCTCGACGCCCAGAGCGGCCCAGGGCAGGTTGGCCGGGTCGCGCTCGGCGAGAACCTTGATGGGCTTACCGTTGACGACGATGCTGTCACCGTCGACCTCGACAGTTGCGTTCAGTCGGCCAGCGACGGAGTCGTACTTGAGCAGGTGAGCGAGCGACGCGGGGTCGCTGAGGTCGTTGACGGCGACGATTTCGATGTCGCTGCCCTTCGCGAGGGCTGCGCGAAAATAGTTACGGCCAATACGGCCGAATCCGTTGATGCCGATCTTTACGGACACAAAAAACTCCTGTTAGAAAAGGGCGCTGTAAGGCGCGATGACAAATATGCGGGTGTGCAGCAGCGAGCGGTGCCCCGCCCGTGCACGGAAACGCAGGGGCGGGGCACCGACAGGCTATGAGAGTAGCAGCAACCCGTTAGTCTTCTCGCGTGCCACAGTGAAGCGCTCCTGAACGTTCGCCCAGTTGGCGATGTTCCAGAATGCCTTCACGTAGTCGGCACGCACGTTGCGGTAGTCGAGGTAGTAAGCGTGCTCCCAAACATCGAGCATGAGTACCGGAACGGTACCAGCTGCGAAGTTGGACTGCTGATCGAAGAACTGCTGGATGATTAGTCGTGCACCGATCGAGTCCCAGGCCAGGACAGCCCAGCCGGAACCCTGCACGCCTAGCGCGGCAGCGGTGAAGTGTGCTTGGAACTTGTCGAATGAGCCGAAGTTGTCATCGATCGCAGCTGCGAGCTCGCCGACAGGCTTGTCTCCGCCGTTCGGGGAGAGGTTGGTCCAGAAGATGGAGTGGTTGACATGGCCGCCGAGGTTGAAGGCGAGGTCCTTCTCCAGTTTGTTCACGTTGGCAAGGCTCCCGCTGTCGCGGGCCTCAGCGAGCTGGGCGAGCGCGGTGTTCGCGCCGGTAACGTACGCCTGGTGGTGCTTGCCATGGTGAAGTTCCATGATGGTGCCGCTAATGCTGGGCTCGAGGGCCGAGTAGTCATAGTCAAGGGTGGGCAGGGTATATTCAGCCATTACTTATCTCCTCTTCGATGGTGTCACCACAACGGACGCGGTGGCGATGTGAGCACATTCCAGTCTACCTGCGGGGTTCCCGCGTACAGAATCGACGGACTCAGGCGTCATCCGGGTGCACCGGGTACGGTACATCGGTCCCCTCGACGCCAAGTTCGACCGCTTTTTTGTCTGCCATGGCGAGGAGGCGGCGGATCCTGCCGGCGACGGCATCCTTGGTCATGGGCGGGTCGGCATGGTGGCCGAGCTCGTCGAGGCTGGAATCGCGAAAGTTGAGGCGTAGGTCGCCGGCATAGCGGAGGTGTTTGGGGATATCCTCGCCGAGAATGTCCATGGCTCGCTGCACCCGCGCGCAGGCCGCGACGGCGGCCTCGGCCGACCGGCGCAGGTTGGCGTCGTCGAAGTTGACCAGGCGGTTGGCGGTGGCGCGTACTTCCCGGCGCTGGCGGAGCGTCTCCCAGTTGAGCACGGTATTGGCGGCACCCATGTGTACGAGCATTGCTCCGATGGCGTCGCCATCCCGGATGACGACCCGGTGAACCCCGCGCACCTCGCGCGCCTTGGCGGCGACGCCGAGGCGTCCGGCCGCTCCAACCAGTGCCATGGCCGCTTCGTTGCCGGGGCAGACGACCTCGAGGGCCGCCGATCGACCCGGATCGGTCAGTGTGCCGTTGGCCAGGAATGCTCCACGCCAAACTGCGCAAATTTCTTCCTTGGACCCGGTGGTGAGTCGGTTCGGCAGGCCGCGAATCGGTCGGCGGCGAGCATCCAGCAGACCGGTCTGGCGCGCCAGGGTCTCGCCACCCTCGATGACCTGAACGAGGTAGTGGCTCGACTGACGCAGGCCTGTAGCGGCGATGACTTGCAGGGCGCTCCGCACCCCGTAGAGCTCGGCGAGGTCCTTGCGCACCCGACGCGCCAGGATGGCGGTGTCGAGCTCGGATTCGATCGCGATGCGGCTGCTGATCATGTGCAATCCTCCGGAGAACCGGAGAATAGTGGCCAGTTCGGCCGCGCGCACGGTGGTCTTGGGGACCTCCACGCGCGAAAGTTCATCTTTAACGTCGGCGGTGAGTGCCAATCGCTTTTCCATTCTGTTGATCAGTTGCGTTGGGTCTGAATAGTGAAGGCGGGAAGAACGCGGTAAAACAGCGGATGCTATACGCGGCCGCTTCTATTCGCGTCCGAGGTCGCGGTCCTTGATATTGATCGCGACTCCCGGAAGTTTTTCGAGTCGGGCGGCAAGTTCTCGTGCCATGGCGACGGAGCGATGTTTGCCTCCAGTGCAGCCAATGCCGATGGTCGCATGACGCTTGTTTTCGCGCTGATAGCCGGCTAGAACCGGCGCCATTGCGGCCGCATAGTGATCGATGAATTCGAGGGCACCAGTTTGGGCAAGTACAAAGTCTCTCACCTCCGGGTCGACACCGGTGTGCGCGCGCAGCTCTGGAATCCAAAACGGATTGGGCAGAAAACGAGCATCGACGACCAAATCAACATCCGTCGGCAACCCGTATTTGAATCCAAAACTCATAATGGTCAACTGCACGCCCGCGGTGCCCTCGGCGGCGAACCGCTCGGTGATGGTCGTCGCGAGCTGGTGAACGTTGAGGTCTGAGGTGTCAATGACCAGGTCACTCGACTCGCGCACTGCCAGTAACCGGGAACGCTCGGCGGCAATACCGTCGAGCAGAGTGCCATCACCCTGCAGCGGATGCGGGCGGCGCACGGATTCAAACCGGCGCACGAGGGCATCGTCGCGGGCTTCGAGGAATATCACCTGCACCGTGGTTCCGCTACGCAGCTGTTGCACGGTTTCGAGAAAATCGCCAAACAGGTCTCGGCCGCGAATATCGACAACGGCAGCGATCTTGGGCAGGTTGGTTCCGGCTCGTTCCACCAGATCCACCAGCGGCCGAAGCATCTGGGGCGGAAGATTGTCGACCACGTACCAGGCGAGGTCCTCGAGGGCATTGGCGACGGTAGAGCGACCCGCCCCGGACATTCCCGTGACGATCAGCACTTCCTGCTTGTCGGGGTCCGTAGTCATACGTTGAAAGCCCCTTAATAAGAAGTTGGTGGTCTATCAAGCCTACCCAGCGCTGGGAGGTTGCGGTTTCGTTCGAGCATTTAGACGATCACGCGCGCAGGTGGGCGTAGATCGATTCGGCCAGCACCGGCCCGATACCGCGGACATCCGCTATTTCCGACGCCGAAGCAATCTTGAGCCGTGCTACCGACCCGAAATGCTGCAGCAGAACCTTAACGCGGGCCGGGCCGAGCCCGGCAATTTCTCCCAAAACCGACGAGATGTCCTTCTTGCGCCGGATTCGCTGGTGGGTGATGGCGAACCGGTGCGCCTCGTCGCGAATGCGCTGGATCAGAAACAGCGCGTCACTGTTGCGGGGCAAAATGACTGGATAGTCGGAGTCGGGCAGCCAGATTTCCTCGAGTCGTTTAGCGATTCCACAGAGTTGAATACCGGTGACGCCCGATTCGGCGAGGGCACGCTTGGCCGCAGCTACCTGCGGTTGGCCGCCGTCAACGATGAGCAGGTTTGGCTGATATTTGAACTTGGCACGCTTCTGTTCACCCGACACGGCGTCGATAGGGTTGGTGTCGATGTCGGCGTCGGATGTCGCATCCGCTGCCCCGGAATCGGGTTTCAGGTAGGCGAGCCGTCGCGTGAGAATCTGGTAAATCGAGTCGGTATCGTCGGTCGTGACCGGAATGTTAAAGCGGCGGTATTCATCTTTGCGGGGCAGGCCGTCTTCGAAGACCACCATGGATGCGACAACGTTGGTGCCGCTGAGGTGGGACACGTCGTAGCATTCCATCCGCAGCGGGGCGGCTGGCATCTCGAGCGCCTCCTGGATGTCTTCGAGCGCCTGGGACCGTGCAACAAAGTCGGAGCTTCGCCGGGTCTTGTAGAGCATCAGCGCCTGCTTGGCGTTATTGGTAGCCGTCACGAGCAAGGCTGCCTTTTCACCGCGCTGGGCCGCTACGAGGCGCACCCTGCGCCCGGCGACGTCGGCGAGCCAGGTTTGAAGGGCCTCGGCATCATCGGGGAGCTCGGGCAGCACGATCTCACGTGGCGGTTTGGAATCGTTGTTGTAGGCCGTTTGCATCATGGAGTCGATGAGTTCACTCATCGTGACGTCGAGCTCCTTGTCGACCATCCAGCCACGCACACCACGGATGCGACCGCCTCGCACGATGAACAGCTGCACGGCCGCAGCGAGTTCGTCTTGCTCGATGGCGAACAGGTCAATGTCGACGTTATCGCGCAGCACGACCGCGCTTTTCTCGAGCACCGCGTTGAGCGCACGCACCTGATCGCGCCGTTTGCCCGCGATTTCGTACTGCTGCGCGGCCGCTGCGTCCTTCATCTCCTGGGTGAGTACGTTGATGAGCTTCTTATCGTGGCTGCCCATGAAACTGACAAACTCGTTGACAACCTTGCGGTGCTCTTCCATCGAGACCAGACCGGAGCACGGTCCGAAGCAGCGTCCGATTTGGCCGGCAAAACACGGTTTGCCGCTCTGCATCGCGCGCTTGTAATTAGCGTTATTGCAGGTGCGGATGGGAAAAGCCTTGAGCATGAGTTCAATGGTTTCGTGCACGGCCCACACCTTGGGATACGGCCCGAAATAGCGAGCGCCCTTGATTCCCTCTGTGCGAGTCACGAGCGCCCGCGGCGCTTCGTCGGCGAGGGTTACGGCGAGGTACGGGTAGGACTTGTCGTCCTTGAACTGCACATTGAAGGGCGGATCGAACTCGTTGATCCACATCCATTCGAGCTGCAGGGCCTCGACCTCTGTACCAACAACCGTCCACTCCACTCCGGCTGCGCTGGTCACCATGCGCCGGGTACGCTCGTGCAGGCTGTGCAGCGGTGCGAAGTAGTTGCTCAGTCGGGCTCGCAGGTTCTTGGCCTTGCCGACATAGAGGATGCGCCCGGTCGCGTCCCGAAACCGGTACACGCCGGGGGTCGTGGGAATCTCGCCCGTTTTTGGGCGATAGCTTAGGGCATCAGACATGGTTGTCCGGTCGCCTAGCCGGCAGCCAGGACCTCCTTCAGGAAGGAACCGGTGAAGCTTTTCTTGACCGTGGCAAGGTGCTCTGGCGTTCCGGTCGCGAGCACCTTGCCGCCGCCGGAGCCGCCCTCTGGCCCGAGGTCGATCACCCAGTCGGCGGACTTGATGACGTCGAGGTTGTGCTCGATCACGATGACGGTGTTGCCCTTGTCGACCAGACTGTTGAGCACGAGCAGCAACTTGCGCACGTCTTCAAAGTGCAGGCCGGTGGTGGGCTCGTCGAGCACATACACGCTGCGACCGTTGGAACGTCGCTGCAGCTCCGTGGCAAGCTTCACCCGCTGGGCCTCGCCGCCGGACAGGGTCGTAGCGCTCTGGCCGAGGCGAACATAGCCGAGGCCGACCTCAACGAGCGTCTTCAAAAACCGATGGATCGACGAGATCGGCTCGAAGAAATCGGCCGCTTCACTGATCGGCATGTTGAGCACTTCGGCGATGTTCTTGCCCTTGTAGTGCACGGTGAGGGTGTCGCGGTTGTACCGGTCTCCCCCGCAGACCTCGCAGGCCACGTACACGTCGGGCAGAAAGTTCATCTCGATCTTGATCGTGCCATCACCGGAGCACGCTTCGCAGCGTCCACCCTTGACGTTGAAGCTGAATCGACCGGGAAGATAGCCGCGAGTCTTGGACTCGATGGTTTCGGAGAACAGAATACGGATCTTATCGAACACCCCGGTGTACGTAGCCGGGTTGGAGCGCGGAGTGCGCCCAATCGGCGCCTGATCAACGTGGATAACCTTGTCGAGTTGCTCGAGGCCGGTCACTCGGGTGTGCTTGCCAGGCAGCTTACGGGCGCCATTGAGCCGGTTGGCGAGCACCCGATAGAGAATGTCGTTGACCAGTGACGATTTGCCGGAGCCGCTGACCCCGGTGACGGCCGTGAACGTGCCCAGCGGGAAGGTCACCGATACCTTCTGCAGGTTGTTCGCCTCGGCACCGGTGACGCCGATCAAACGCTCAGGATCGACCTTGCGGCGGGTCTTTGGGGTGGCGATGGACTTACGCCCGGCCAGATAATCGCCGGTCAGGGAGTTGGTATTGGCCAGCAGCTCTTGATAGGAGCCGGAGTGCACGACGTGCCCGCCGTTGACGCCGGCACCGGGGCCGATATCGACGATCCAGTCGGCGGTCTTAATGGTGTCTTCGTCGTGTTCAACCACGATGAGCGTGTTGCCGAGGTCACGCAGGGTGACCAGCGTCTCAATCAGGCGGCGATTGTCGCGCTGGTGCAGCCCGATGCTCGGTTCGTCGAGCACGTAGAGTACCCCGGTCAGTCCGGAACCAATCTGAGTCGCCAAGCGGATGCGCTGCGCCTCACCGCCCGACAGTGTCGCCGCGGCGCGCGCGAGGTTGAGGTAGTTCAGGCCGACCCGAATGAGGAAGTCGAGCCGCGCCCGAATCTCGCGCAGTACCTGGGCCGCGATGGCTGCCTCGCGATCGGTCAGGGTCAGCGTGTCCATGAACTCGCGGGCGTCGCTCAAGCTGAGCGCGCAGACATCCGCAATGCTGGCGTCGTGCACGAGCACGGCGAGCACCTCGGGCTTGAGCCGGGTGCCACCGCACTCTTGGCAGTTGACCTCGCGCAGGTATTCAGACCAGCGCTGGCGTTGAGTGTCACTCTCGGCCTGCAGGTACTGACGCTCGATGTAGGGCACGACACCCTCAAAGCCCGAGGTGTAGCTCATTTCACGGCCATAGCGGTTCTTCCACTTGACCCTCACCTCGAAGTTGTCACCGCGCATGACAGCGTTTTGTACCTCACTGCTCAGCTGACTCCAGGGGGTGTCGAGCGAGAAGTCGAGGTCGCGGGCCAGACCGTCGAGCAGCTTCTCGTAGTACTGAAACAGGCCCTTGCCCTGGGTGGTCCAGGGCAGCACGACGCCCTCAGCGATGCTCAGATCCGGGTCGCCGAGCAGCAGGTCTTCGTCAACGGACATGCGGGTACCGAGGCCTGAACACACGGGACAGGCACCGAAAGGAGCGTTGAACGAAAAGGTGCGCGGTTCGATCTCGGTCAACTGCACCGGATGGTTGTTGGGGCAGGACAGCTTCTCGGAGTAACTCTGCCAGGCTTTATCGCCTTCTTCATCGAGAAAGTTGATCTGCACGACGCCGTCGGTAAGCTTGAGGGCCGTCTCGAGGGAATCGGTGAGACGGGACAGCAGTTCGGGACCAGCCACCAGCCGGTCGACGATCACGGAGATGTCGTGCTTCTGCTGCTTTTTTAGCGTTGGCGGTTCGCTCAGCTGAATTTGAGCGCCATCGACGATCGCGCGGGAATACCCACCGCCGGCGAGTTCCTGGAAGAGGTCGACGAACTCGCCCTTCTTCTGCGAGACGACCGGGCTGACCACCTGATAACGGATGCCCGCCGTCAGTTCCATCAGCTGATCGGCGATCTGCTGCACGGTCTGCGACTGGATGATCTCGCCGCAGATGGCGCAGTGTGGCACCCCGATGCGGGCCCAGAGCAGCCGCATGTAGTCGTAGATTTCGGTGATGGTGCCGACCGTGGAGCGCGGGTTGCGGTTGGTCGACTTCTGGTCGATGGAGACCGCGGGGCTGAGGCCCTCGATGAAGTCGACGTCTGGACGGTCGACCTGGCCGAGAAACTGCCGGGCATAGGCCGAGAGTGACTCGACATAGCGGCGCTGGCCTTCGGCAAAAATGGTGTCAAAGGCGAGCGACGATTTGCCCGAGCCGGAAAGCCCGGTGAAGACCACGAGCGAGTCTCGGGGAATCTCCAGATCTACGTTGTGGAGGTTGTGCACGCGGGCCCCGCGCACACTGAGTTTCGGACCGTTTTCTACCTTCGTAATCGACACCTATCGAGTCTATGCAACGCCGCTGACAGTCTCGTACAGGTAAGGCGCCGCGCGGGGCATCCGCTCTCGTGGCACTCGTTGGGGATGGCGGCACCGGTTGCAACGAGTGCTGCGAGCTCAAACGAGTGCCGCGACGCTCAGGGTCGGCGGAGGTACCCTGCACGGAGGCGTGCGACCGTCGGCTACTGCAGGTGGCCGGCCTTCTCCATCTGGCGTAGCTCGCGCTTGAGCTCGGAGAGCTCGTCGCGCAGGCGCGCGGCAAGCTCGAACTTGAGCTCGCCAGCAGCCTCAAGCATCTGCGAGTTGAGGTCGGCGATGATCGACTCGAGGTCGTTCGCACCGTTCGCGGCCAAGCCGACTCGACGGTTCGGCGTCGAAGTCTTACGCCGAGCGTCGCGGCCAGCGAGCAGCTCGGCCGTGTCGGCCTCCTCGCGGGCGAGGGCTTCGGTGATATCGCCGATGCGTTTGCGCAGCGGGGTCGGGTCGATGCCGTGCAGGGTGTTGTAGGCGACCTGCTTCTCGCGGCGGCGGTCGGTTTCGTCGATCGCCTTCTCCATCGAGGCAGTGAGCCGGTCGGCGTACATGTGGACCTCACCGGAGACGTTGCGAGCGGCCCGCCCAATGGTCTGAATGAGTGATGTGGCCGAGCGCAGGAACCCTTCCTTGTCGGCGTCGAGAATGGCGACCAGCGACACCTCGGGCAGGTCGAGCCCCTCACGCAGCAAGTTGATACCGACCAGTACGTCGTAGATGCCGGCGCGCAGTTCGGTGAGCAGCTCGACTCGGCGCAGGGTGTCGACGTCGGAGTGTAGATAGCGCACCCGCACCCCGGCCTCGGTGAGAAAGTCGGTAAGGTTCTCGGCCATTTTCTTGGTGAGGGTCGTGACGAGCACGCGTTCGTTGCGTTCGCTGCGCTTCTTGATCTCTTCGAGCAGGTCGTCGATCTGCCCCTTGCTCGGCTTGACGATGATTTGTGGGTCGATCAGGCCGGTCGGGCGGATGATCTGCTCGACGATGCCGTCCGCTATACCCATCTCGTACTTACCCGGGGTCGCCGAAAGATATACGGTCTGGCCGACCCGGTCCTTGAACTCGTTAAACTTGAGCGGTCGGTTGTCGAGCGCGCTCGGCAGCCGAAAGCCGTGATCGACCAGGGTGCGCTTGCGCGAGGAGTCCCCCTCATACATGGCGCCGATTTGCGGCACGGTCACGTGCGACTCATCGATGACCATGAGAAAGTCGTCGGGAAAATAGTCCAGCAGGCAGTGCGGCGCCTCCCCCGGCTCCCGCGCATCGATGTGACGCGAGTAGTTCTCGATGCCAGAGCAAAACCCGATCTGCTCCATCATTTCGAGGTCGAAGGTCGTGCGCATGCGCAACCGTTGGGCTTCGAGCAGTTTGCCCTCCCGTTCGAGTACCTGGAGACGCTCAGCCAGTTCGATCTCGATGGTGCCGATGGCACGCCGCATAACGTCGTCGCTCGCCACATAGTGCGACCCGGGAAAGACGGATACCGAATCAAGCTTCTTGACGATGTCGCCGGTCAGCGGATGCAGACTGTACAGACCCTCAATCTCGTCGCCGAACATCTCGATGCGAATAGCAAGCTCTTCGTACATGGGGATGATTTCAATGGTGTCGCCACGCACCCGAAAGTTGCCTCGAGAGAAGTCGACGTCGTTGCGCTTATATTGCATCGCCACAAATTTGCGCACCAGCCAGTCGCGGCTGACCTTCTGGCCGATCTGCAGCGCGATCATCGCGTCAAGGTAGCCCTGCGGCGTGCCCAGCCCGTAGATGCACGACACCGTCGACACCACTATGACGTCGCGGCGGCTGAGTAGCGAGTTGGTGGTGGAATGCCGCAGTCGCTCAACCTCTTCGTTTATCGAGGAGTCCTTCTCGATGAAGGTGTCGGTCTGCGGAACGTAGGCCTCTGGCTGGTAATAGTCGTAGTACGAGACGAAGTACTCGACCGCGTTATTGGGCATGAGGTCACGGAATTCGTTGACCAGCTGGGCCGCGAGGGTCTTGTTGTGGGCCAGAACGAGCGTCGGGCGCTGCACCTGCTCGATCAGCCAGGCCGTCGTGGCCGACTTGCCGGTGCCGGTCGCACCCAGCAGCACGATGTCGGTTTCCCCAGCGTTGATGCGGGCAGTCAGGTCGGCGATTGCCGCCGGCTGATCGCCGCTCGGCGTGTACTCACTGACCACTTCAAACGGGTTCACAGAGCGCGTTGGTTCCATGCCTCCATTCTACAAACTGGGTCTGACAGTCAGCCCTCGTGAGCGGAGTTGGCAGAGCGGATGCCGGCAATCGCTTCGGCCGTACCAGCTTCGGCCACCCGTACGCGCTCCCAGAGCGCATCAACCTGGGCCAGCGTCTCTTCGACGGTGCCCGTGTTGTCGATCACGACGTCGGCCAGGGCGAGACGCTCCGCATCGCTCGCCTGCGCGCCAATCCGCGAAGTGGCCTCCGACTCGGTCAGCCCGCGGAGCTCGATCATGCGTTGAATCCGGGTCGAGGCATCGGCGTGCACGACGACAATCAGATCGAAAGTAACCAGGCCTCCAGCGATGGCCTCGGCCAAGAGCGGAACGTCATACACCACGATGGCATGCGGGTCGGCGGCGCCCGCTTCCGCAACCCGATCGCGGGTGAGCCGGCGCACTGCAGGATGGGTGATGGCGTTAAGCCGTTCACGTTGCACCGAGTCAGTGAAGATGATGGTGCCGAGCGCGGCGCGGTTGAGGCTGCCGTCCGGTAGCAGAAGGTCATTGCCAAATTCCGCAGCAATGGCAGCCAGTGCCGGGGTACCGGGTGCAACGACCTCACGCGCTAGTTGATCGGCGTCCACACCGACGGCACCGTGCGAGGTGAGGCGTTTGGCCACGGTACTTTTGCCAGAGGCGATTCCGCCGGTCAGCCCAATTAGATACATCCCGCCAGACTATCTGCTGCGTCAGTCTACGAGGTGACCCGGAACATCCCGCCCCCACACGGGAGGGGACGCTGCCTTGTCGCGGTACGGTCGCATCCGCTATCAAGAATCTGACCGAGCCCAGTTGCACGTGATTTTAAACACGGCGGGCCGTATCCCGAAGGATACGGCCCGCCGTGTGCTTTTTAGCTATGCTACTTTATTGCTAGTTGCCGCCGGAGAGCTTCTCGCGGAGAGCCGCGAGTGCTTCGTCGTCGGCGAGCGTGCCGGCGCCAGCCGACTCGCTCGAGAAGGCAGAGCCGGCCGGTGCGACGTCGCTGGGGGCAGCGATCTCGTCGTTCGCGGTCGAAACCTGCTTCTTGTGGGCTTCCCAACGTGCCTGGGCTGCAGCGTAGTCCTGCTCCCACTTTTCGCGCTGCTCGTCAAAGCCTTCGCGCCACTCGTTGGTCTCGGAATCGAAGCCTTCGGGGTACTTGTACTGGCCCTTGTCGTCGTACTCGGTGAGCATTCCGTAGAGCGCCGGGTCGAACTCGGTGCCGTCGGGGTCGACGCCATCGTTGGCCTGCTTGAGGCTGAGCGAAATGCGGCGACGCTCGAGGTCGATGTCGATGACCTTGACGAAGACCTCGTCGCCGACCGAGACAACCTGCTCGGCGAGCTCAACGTGCTTGCCGGACAGCTCGGAGATGTGCACGAGACCCTCGATGCCCTCGGCAACGCGAACGAACGCGCCGAACGGAACGAGCTTGGTGACCTTACCCGGTGCAACCTGGCCGATGGCGTGGGTGCGGGCGAATACCTGCCACGGGTCTTCCTGCGTTGCCTTCAACGACAGCGAGACACGCTCGCGGTCGAGGTCAACTTCGAGGATCTCGACGGTGACTTCCTGGCCAACTTCAACGACCTCGCTGGCGTGCTCAATGTGCTTCCAGCTGAGCTCGGAAACGTGAACCAGACCATCGACGCCGCCGAGGTCGACGAACGCACCGAAGTTGACGATCGAGGAGACGACGCCCTTGCGGACCTGTCCCTTCTGGAGGTTGTTGAGGAACGTGGTGCGGCTTTCGCTCTGGGTCTGCTCGAGCAGGGCGCGACGCGACAGCACAACGTTGTTGCGGTTCTTGTCGAGTTCGAGAATCTTCGCTTCGATTTCCTGGCCCAGGTACGGGGTCAGGTCGCGAACGCGACGAAGTTCGATGAGCGATGCCGGCAGGAAGCCACGCAGGCCGATGTCGACGATGAGTCCACCCTTGACGACCTCGATAACCGAACCGGTGACAACACCGTCGGACTCCTTGATCTTCTCAACATCGCCCCATGCACGCTCGTACTGAGCGCGCTTCTTGGAGAGAATGAGGCGGCCTTCTTTGTCTTCTTTCTGAAGAACGAGGGCCTCGACCAGGTCGCCGACCTTGACAACCTCGGAGGGGTCAACGTCGTGCTTGATGGAAAGTTCGCGCGAGGGAATGACACCCTCAGTCTTGTACCCAACGTCGAGGAGAACCTCGTCGCGGTCGATCTTCACAACGGTGCCCTCGATGAGGTCTCCGTCGTTGAAGAATTTCAGAGTCTTTTCGACCGCGGCAAGAAAGTCTTCAGCAGATCCAATGTCGTTGATGGCGACCTGCTTGGGTGCCCGTTCGGTCGTTGCGATTGTCATGTAGTAGTTGCTCCAGGATGGACATAATCAGGCCACACGCGAAAAATCGTTCTAGCGTTTAGCTGCTCCGCGGTTATGAAAGACCGGGGAACACTCCGCGCATGGCAGCGGATGGGTGTCACAAATGTGACACTCCATACTAGCTACCTGAGAAGGCGAGGAGCAACTCGACATTCGGCTGCCCGCAACTGGTTCTATGGAACGATCACGATCGTGCCGGCGGCGCCGTGCTCGGCATCCGTCATGGCGTGCGTCACGAACGAATAGGTTCCAGCTTCGGGAAAGCTCAGCTCGACAAACCCGCCCTGTGCCGGAGCAAGACCGAGCGTTTGACTCCCGCCGGTACCCGTGCTGCCGCCGTTTCGCAGCAGATAGTCGCCCTCGGCGTAGACCGTGTCGAATTGCCCGCCCACGATGTGGAAGGAACTGCCCAGGTTCGGCCCGGCATCGAGCACCCACAAGCGGATGCGCTCCCCCACCTTCGCGCGGAGCGGCTGTTCCTGATACTGGTTGGCGTAGCCGTTGAAGACGACGAGGTCTGGGGTGGCGGCGGCGATCTTGTCGGAGTTCGCGATGCCGCCCTGGGGTCCCAGGTAGAACTCGGACTGCACGAGCAGGTATTCCGAGTCGACCGGGTCGAGGCCGGCGGGGTCGATGACGACAGCCCCGAACATGCCGTTGGCAATGTGCAGCGACATCGGCATGGTCGAGCAGTGGTAAAGCCAAATGCCCGACCGCGTGGCGGTGAAGGAATACTCGAGCGTTTCGCCCGGCTCGATTGTGCGCATCGGACCATCGGGGGCGAGCGCCCCGGCGTGGAAGTCGAGGGAATGGCCGGTCGTGGCCTCGTTGATCAGGGTGATCGTGAAGGTATCGTCGACCTTTCCGCGCAGGGTGGGGCCGGGCGCGGTGCCGTTGAACGGCCACAGGGTTTGGGTCACGCCGGGGGCGACCTCGATCTCGGTGTCACCGACCCGGAAGGTGTACTCGTGGTGGGTGTCATTGGACGCAGGCGGTAGGGCAGCATCGCGCGCCACGAATCCGGACGAGGGGTCGGTATGCACGCCGAGGTCGTCGGCGGCGGACGCTGCGGAGGTTGCGCCGGAACTGGCGTGGCCTGTGTGCGCGGCCGCGGCATCCGTTGAATCGGTATTCGCCCCGCCGGTGACGACAATCTGCAGCACCATGCCCATCTGGCGGTGGCCGGCGATGGAGCACCAGCCTTCGCTGCTGGCGGCCATGATTCCGGCGTCGAGCGTGATGGTCTCCCCCGGGGCTACCCGTCCAGAGGTAAGGCCGCTTTCGAGGGTGAGGTCGTGCACGGCCGTGTCGTTGTTCGTGACGGTCAGTTCAAGCCGGTTGCCGGCGGGAACGGTCAGGCTCGACGGTGAGAACCGCATGTCGAGCATGGTCACGCTCGCCGCGGTGACTTCACCCGAGGCGACGGTCGCGGCGTCTGGAGCAGTCACCGATGCCGAACCGACCCCGGCCGAAACTGGGTCAAGGGCGACACCAGCGGTGACGGCCAGCACGAGCACCCCAACCGCTGCGGCGGCCATTCCGCTGCGTGTGCGGCGCGGGCTGGCCGTACCCAGCGGCACGGCTATGACCCTGGCCATCGGCGCGGATCCGGCACGAGAACGGATGCGCCCACCGGCAACGACCGCGCGCAGCAGCAGCACCAGAAAGCTCAGCAACACCCCGAACACCACCAGGGACAGCACCACCTTGACCAGGCTCGGCACCGGAAGCAGGTAGAGCACAATGCCGCCGTTGACGACGAGTAGGCGAAACAGCGGCGCTCGATCGAGTTCGGCCGCTGCTGCCTTGCCGGCCTGCGGTCCGCCGCCGGAGACCATCGGAACCAGGTAGCTCAGGGCCCCGAGCAGTAGTTGCAGGGCGAAGCCGGCCAGCAGGGGAATCAGCAGCCAGCCGAGTCGGGTGACGGCGTCGGCCAGGGTTGCCGCGGTCGCGACGAGCAGGCCGAGCGCCGCGACGCTGAACGCCAACCAGGCCACCGATGCTGCCAAACTCCAGCTGGCAAAGGTGGTCGGCGGTGCCTGCCTGGCCTGCCGCACGGCCTCCAGCACGACGGGCACGAGACCGAGCAGGTAGACCAGGGCGCCGGCTCCGACGCCGAGCGGCAGGCCGGCCACGCTGGCGCCGGCGATGACGGCTACGCCCGCGACGAGCAGGGGCAGGGCTGTACGGACTGCGGCATCCGTTCCATCGCCGAGGTGGGTGCGCAGCACCGTTGGCCAGAGCAACAGCAGGGTGCCGACGGCGGTCAGGCCGACCCAGCCGAGCACGTTGAGGGCGATGTGCGCGACGTACAGCCCGGCGAAGAGATCGGCGCCGGTCGCTGGGTTCGCCATCGCGATGCCGAGGTAGACCCCGACAGCGAGGCTCGCAGCGGCCGCAATGTAGTAGCGCACCAGCGAGCCGAAGCGGGTGGGTTTCGCCCGGCGGAGCTCACTTCCCAGAAGAACACCGTGCAGCACCGCCACGGCGCCGACCAGAACAGCACCGACGAGCAGCACGAGGAACAGGTTCAGGGTCATGCCAACCATGACCAGAATCGCCCCGAGCGTGTGCCCGGCCAGGCGAATGATCAGCGACCGGCGCCCACTGAGCGCCGGCCGCCGTACCAAAGTATCGGCGAAATGCTGGCTCCAAATGAGAATCGCGGTACTGACGGCGCCGAGCAGTAGCAGATGCACCATGAGCCAGTCGGCACCCGGAATGCCCTGATGCGACAGAACGACGCCGCCCAGCACGACCAACCAGGCGGCAACGACGGCGTTGGTCTGCAGATACCAGGTGCGTCGGGCATGAACGCGGGCGGTGATGGGACTCATGGGCGTTCTTTTCTGGCGGGGCTGGCGGGCCTGACGTTTGGCACCGGCCCGCGCACGGCCGACATCGCAGCGATGACAATGAACAGCACGAGTGCGGCGATGTTCAGCGATCCGCCGAGCTGGAGCAGATCGGTCAGACCGTGGGCATCGCCGAACAGTACCCGCAGCACGAGGGATGCGTGCAGCAGCGCGACGGGCAGGTACATGATCGATCGGTACGGCAGTGGGCGGCGCAGCACAGCGGGCAGAATGACGGGGGCGTGGGCCATGATCATCGACAGGGTGAACCCCAGCAACACAGCGTGAATGACCGCATCGTAGGCGGGGCCACTCGTTGCGGCGCCGACGACGAGCCAGATACCACCGGCGACGACCAACCAGGCGTACCCGCTGAGCAGGCAGATGGCCATGTACCGGGGCAGCCCGGCTGAGCGGATGGTCCGGCGCGCGACATCGTGTAGGAACAGCCAGGACACTACCCAGAGCAGGGCCAGGCCGAAGAAGGGATAGCCGATTGCCGGCACGCAGAGGGCGAGCGAGACACCTCCGGTCAGGGACAGCGACGCCCACAGCAGGCCGCGCCCTGGATGGGTGCCGCACAGCGAGAGCCGCGCGAGTTCGAGGCGTTCGCCCGCGATGGTCAGCACCACGAAGGCGCCAAACGCCGGTATGAGGTGGGCGACCGGAACGTTGGCGAGCCAGAGAATCGCAGCGACGACGAGATTGACCCCACCGAGGAACTGGATCGCGGTGGCCGTCATTGCTTGCCGGCGCCAAATGCTGCGATAGATCAGCAGCAGGCCGATCGCGCCGGCGGCGATCGCGGTGCGGCCGATCCAGATCGGCAGCGGCGCCAGCACGAGCAGGCTGCCGAGGCCGAGCAGTGCCGGCGCGGTGAAGGCCCACCACTTCTTGATGGCGACGGCCCGTTCGAGCACGATCAGGGTACCGACAAAGCCGAATACCATCAGTGCGCCGTGCGAGGCGGCCAGGCGGTCGGCGAGCGGCGGAACGTCGAAGCCGAGCAGGGCCGTTGCCGCGTAGAGCCCCAGCAGGAGCGACACTCCGGCCGGAGCGAGAAACAGAAAGCGGATGCCCGGGCGATCGATCAGGGCACGGTTGGGCTGTGGCCGCGGCGCGGGACGCCTGCCGTTCGCGGGTACAGTTCCGGTGTCGGACGGGGACGGCTCGGCGGGACGCACCCTTTCAGTTTACCGAGCCGTATATTCCCGCCGAGGACTACGTCTCTCCTGCACGCCAGCCCGGGTGCGAGCCGCGTGCTAGGCCAGGGCCGACCGCAGGGTGTCGAGCCCGACGCCGCCGAGGTCGAGGGCACGGCGGTGAAACTCCTTGATTCTGAAGTTCGCCCCCTCACGGGCGGCGCACTCGTCACGCAGCTGCTCCCAGATGCGCTGGCCGACCTTGTAGGACGGAGCCTGACCGGGCCAGCCGAGGTAGCGGTTGACCTCAAACTTGACAAAGCTCGCGTTCATGTTGACGTTTTGGCCGAGAAAGTCAAAGGCGTAGTCGGCGGTCCACGGGCCGGAGCCATCTGGCAGCATTTTGCCGAGGTGCACTCCGATGTCGAGGACCACGCGCGCGGCGCGCATTCGCTGCCCGTCGAGCATGCCGAGACGATCGGCCGGGTCGTCGAGGTAACCCAGCTGTTCCATGAGACGTTCGGCATAGAGCGCCCAGCCCTCGGCGTGGCCAGATGTGCCGGCCAGTTGGCGGCGCCAGGTGTTGAGCTTGGCGCGGTTGTAGACGGCCTGCCCGATCTGCAGGTGGTGGCCGGGAACGCCCTCGTGATACACGGTGGTCAGTTCACGCCAGGTGTCGAATTCGGTCACACCGACCGGTACAGACCACCACATGCGCCCTGGCCGGGAGAAGTCGTCGGTCGGCCCGGTGTAATAGATGCCACCTTCCTGGGTGGGGGCGATCATGCACTCGATGGTCTTAATCTCGTCGGGAATGTCGAACTGGGTTTCGGCGAGATCGGCGACGGCCTTGTCGCTGGTTTTCTGCATCCACTCCTGCAACGCCTGGGTACCGTGCAGTTTGCGGGTCGGATCGGTGTCGAGGTAGGCGATGGCCCCTCGCACACCCGCGCCGGGTTTGATGTGGTCGGCGACTTTCTCTTGCTCGCGGGTCATGCGGGCGAGTTCTTCGATGCCCCATTCGTAGGTTTCGTCGAGGTCGATCGTGGCGCCGAGAAATCGGCGGGAGGCGAGGGTGTACAGCTCGCGGCCGATGGCGTCATCGTCGGTGGCTGTGCCCTCGAGTTCGGTGCTGAAGAAGGTGGCGAGCTTGTCGTAGGCGGTGGCCGAGCGGCGGGCGCCCAGGCCCAGGTCCGTGGCCAGCGATGCCGGAAGGGTGCCGGTGTTTAAGGTTGGGTTCGCGGCGAACTCGGCGAAGAATCCGTCGTTGGCGGCGTGGCGCTTGGCCTGGGCGAGTACCTCGCGTACCTGGCGGCGCGCCGGCGTCACGCCGCGTTCGATGCCGAGGCGAAGGGTCTCGATGTAGCCGTCGATGGCGGCGGGAAGATTGCCCAGCCGGCTGGAGATGTTGGCCCAGTCGTCGACGGTTTTGGTGGGCATGAGGTCGAAGATCTCGCGGATCTCCTGCGCGGGGGACGCAATCACGTTGAGGTCGCGCAGCTGCATCTCGGCCTCAGAGCTCTGCACGCTGAGCGCCAACTCGCTGCGAAGGTCGGTCTGGGTGACGTTGTCGATGCTGTCAACCGGGTACGCGGCATCGAGCTTGGCGATCGTCTTCTTTGCGGCCTCGACGAAGCGTTCGTGACCGGCCGGAGAGTAGTCGCCGTAGCGACCGTCTCCCTCGGTGCGGCCGATGTAGGTGCCCACGGTGGGGTCGAGGTCAACGAGGGTGTCCACCCACTCTTCGGCGATCTGATCGATGGCCGTTGGAGTGCGCTGGAGATCGGTTGTCATGCCTCGAGCCTAGAACAGCCCTGCCGGATGCGAACCCCCCAATGAGCGCGCTGTCCGGCCACGCCGCCCGAGCGAGGTGCGCATATCGACCGAAAACCGGGCTCGAAGGGTCGGTGTGGGCAGCTCAGCGTGAGATGCGCGCTAGTGCGCGGCGGCGTCCCAGTTGGCGCCGCGGCCGACCTGCACCTCAAGGGGAACGAGTAGATCTGCCGCGGATTCCATATTGTGGGTGACCACCTGGCGCAGGGCGTCCCACTCCCCCGGTGCGACGTCGAAGATCAATTCGTCATGAACTTGGAGCAGCATGCTGGAGTCCATCGAGGCATCCGTCATGTCGGCGGCGATGCCGTTCATGGCAATCTTCATGATGTCGGCGGCCGAACCCTGAATGGGCGCGTTGAGGGCTGCTCGTTCGGCGTTGTCGCGCAGCACCCGTTTGGGGCTGGCCAGGTCGGGGAAAGGCCGACGCCGACCGTAGATGGTCTCGGTGTAGCCGTCAACCTTGGCCTGCTCGACGACGTTCCGCAGGTAGTCCCGCACCGCGCCAAACCGTTCGAAGTAGTCGGTCATCAGCTGCTTGGCTTCTTTGGTGTCGATGCGCAACTGCTTCGACAATCCAAAGGCGCTGAGGCCGTAGGCGAGTCCGTAGCTCATGGCCTTGACCTTGCTGCGCATCTCGCCGGTGACCTCCTCTGGGGCGACGTGGAAGATACGCGATCCGACGAAACGATGCAGGTCTTCGCCGGCGTTGAAGGCCTCAATCAGCCCGGCGTCCTCGGACAGGTGCGCCATGATTCGCATCTCGATCTGCGAGTAGTCGGCGGTGAGCAGGCTCTCGCTGCCCTGGCCGGCCTGAAAGGCTGCTCGGATACGTCGGCCCTCCTCGGTGCGCACTGGAATGTTCTGCAGGTTCGGGTCGTTGGAGGAAATGCGGCCAGTGGCCGTGCCGATCTGCACATAGTTTGTGTGAATGCGGCCGTTGGTGTCGATGGCTTTATCGAGGGTTTCCACAATCTGACGGAGCTTGGTGGCATCGCGGTGCTTGAGCAAGAGATCGAGAAACGGATGCGGGTTGCTGGCCTGCAAGTCGGCCAGGGCGCCGGCATCCGTGGAAAAACCGGTCTTGTTGGCGCGCGTCTTGGGCATCTGAAGCTGCTCGAACAAGACGTCTTGCAGCTGCTTGGGCGAGCCGAGGTTCACCTCACGACCGATCTCGGCGAAGGCGGCAGCAGCCAGACTCGCTGCGCTGGCACCCAGCTCGGCGGAGAGCTCGGCGAGTTGCTCGTGCGAGACGCTCACTCCCGCCAACTCCATGTCGGCCAGGGCGAGCAGGGTCGGAAGCTCGATGTCGAGCAGAAGCTTGAGGGAGCCGGGATCAAGGGCTTTCTCGACGGCGGCGAACACTCGAAGGGTGAACCAGGCCTGTGCGGGCACGCCGGCCTGCTGGGTCTCGTCGGGCACCAGCTGATTGGGGTCGGCAACAGGCAGGGCCTCATCGAGGTAGCGGGACACAAGGTCGGCCAGGGTCTTGTCCGCGCCCCCGGGGCGAATGAGCCAGGCGCCGACCAGGGTGTCGAACGCGAGGCCAGCGAAGGGTAGACCGCTGCGGCGGAGCGCCTTCACCTGGTGCTTGGCGTCATTCATGATCTTCGGGGCGTCGCTGGCGAGCCACGCTTCGAGCGGCGCATAGTCCTTGCGGCCTGGCTGCCACGGTAGGTTGAGCGTTTCGGTCGGGCTGGCCAGCCCGAAGCCGATGGCCGTGCCGTCGTGGACCTCGACCGTGAAGCCGAGTCCGGTCGGGTTCGCACGGACCGCCCGATCAAGCCAGGACTGCAGCTCTTCGTCGAGCAGATCCTGCGCAATCGGGGCCCGCGGCGCTGGCACCTCGTCGACGAGGGCGGCGAGATTGGCCGCCGCTTTCGCCGGGTCTTCTCCAGCGAGTTTAAGCACGCGTTCGAGTAAGGACTTGAATTCGAGGCGGGTGAAAATATCGCGCACAGCGTCGGTGTCCATGGCACCGCGCTCAAGCGCGGCGACCTCGATGGGCAACTCGAGGTTGGTGACCAGGCGATTGAGTCGGCGGTTGCGAATCGCGTTCTCTTTCTGCTCACGCAGGTTGTTGCCGACGACGCCCTTGATCTCATCGGCGTGTTCCAGGATGCCGTCGAGGCTGCCGTACAGGCCGAGCCATTTCACGGCCGTTTTCTCGCCGACCTTGCTGATGCCGATCAGGTTGTCGCTGGTTTCGCCGACTAGGGCGGCGACATCGGGGTACTGCTCCGGTTCGATACCGTAGCGTTCGCGCACCCGAGCTGGGTCGTAGCGGGTCAGGGCCGACACGCCCTGGCTGGACGGGTAGAGCAGCGTGACGCTCTCGTTGACCAGCTGGATGGCATCACGGTCACCAGAGACAACGAGCACGTTGTAACCGGCGGTGGTGCCCTCGACGGACAGGGTCGCCAGAATATCGTCGGCCTCGAAGTCTTCCTTGGTGATGGTCGTGATCTTCATCGCGGCGAGGGCTTCTTGCAGAAGCGGAATCTGACCGAGAAATTCTGGCGGCGTCGCATTGCGGGTGCCCTTGTACTCGGGGTATTCCCGGGTGCGAAAGGAGGCCCGCGAAATATCGAACGCGACCGCGAGGTGCGTTGGCTTCTCGTTGCGCAGCAGGCTGAGCAGCATGGAGAGAAAGCCGTGGATGGCGTTCGTATGCTGCCCGGCCTGGGTCTGGAAGCTATCCACTGGCAGGGCGAAGAACGCCCGGAACGCCAGGGAATGGCCGTCGATGATCATCAGGGTAGGCTTTTCGGAGTCCAACACTCCCCTAGCCTACAAGTGTCTTCCTGCGTAGGCTCCCCGACCAAAGGTGATCATGTTCAATACGACTGACGATGCACTCGCCTGGGTTCAGCAGCGCGGCGGCGGAGACCTCGCCGACAAGATGGGGCTGGAGTTCACCGAGTTCACCGTTGACCGAGCCGTGGCACGGATGCCGGTGGCCGGCAACACCCAGCCCGCCATGCTCCTGCATGGCGGCGCCTACGTCGTGCTGGGTGAGTCCCTCGGCTCGATGGCCGCGAATCTGCACGCCGGACCGGGAAAACTTGCCGTCGGTATTGAGATCAACGCCTCGCACAACCGCTCAGCGACGTCAGGATACGTCACCGGCGTCTGCACGCCCATTCACCTGGGCCGCACGCTCACCACGCACGAAATCGTGGTCACTGACGATGCCGGGCGCCGCTGCTCGACGATTCGCATCACCAACATCATCAA
Organism: Cryobacterium sp. Y11; assembly: GCF_002929535.1. Taxonomy (GTDB): domain Bacteria; phylum Actinomycetota; class Actinomycetes; order Actinomycetales; family Microbacteriaceae; genus Cryobacterium. Next base: position 79,485 of record NZ_PJJO01000056.1, on the reverse strand, counting down.
GGACCTGCCGCCGCAGGGTTAGACCGCGTCTGGCTCGACCAGACCGATGAACGCCCTGAACTCAGCAACGCCGGCCGGTGTGACCGGCCGGTAGTGGGTCAGTGTCGGCTAATAGACCAGGTACGCGGCCCCCTCCGACGTGTCGGCGTTCTGGAAGGGGCGCGGGTAGTCGTAGAGCAGGTATGGACCGGCTTGGTCGCCGGGTTTGATGCTGCTGCCAGGTGTTAGCCGCCTCGGCAGCCACAGCTGACGCCGATCAACGCCTGCTGGCTCTCCCGCAACCAGTCCCGCTGAACGTCGACGCGTTCGACCACGAGCACGTCGCGCGTGTCGTGCCACTCGTCGATGTGCGGACGCCGCTGGCCGCAAGCCGGCCTCGCTGTGACAGCCGCAGCCCGGCAACCAGCAACGGGTCGTGGTGACAGCCAGGCGCGTGTCGTCGGCGGCGGCCTACAGGGCCGCGCGCGTCATCCGCTCAGTCCGGGCGATCTCCATCACTGAATAACCCTGCCGGTAGCGTTCGAGTACCCGATGCTCGTACTCGTCGCCCAGCCGCGAGGTGCGTTCGAGCATGGCGTCGACCGCGTCGGGCATGCTGTCGATGCGGCCAAGCTTCGCGTCGATGCGGCGCAAAAAATGCACACTCGCAGTCGGATGCCGCGCCCAGGCCACTCGCGCTGGTCACTCGCGCTGGTCACTGCGTTGCCGTCCAGCACGAACATGTGCCCGCCGGTGCTCATTATGAGGTTACCGGAGACCACCGACACGCAGCCTCGGCCACCCGCAACCGAGACGCAGAACGGCCCGGCAGAATCTGCCGGGCCGTTCTCTGGAACGTTTCTACTTCTTGGCGCTGAGCTGCTCGATAATCGCCTGCGACACATCGTGCATGGTCAGGCGACGATCCATGGAGGCCTTCTGAATCCAGCGGAAGGCTTCCGGCTCGGTCAGGCCCATCTTCTCGTTGAGCAGGCCCTTGGCCCGGTCGACGAGCTTGCGGGTCTCGAATCGCTCAACCAGGTCGGCGACCTCGGCCTCGAGGGTGATGATCTGGCTGTAGCGCGACAGGGCAATTTCGATCGCCGGCAGCAGGTCGTTGGGAGTGAAGGGCTTGACGACGTAGGCAAGGGCACCGGCTTCGGTAGCACGCTCGACTAGTTCTTTTTGGCTGAACGCTGTCAGCAGAACAACCGGGGCGATGTGCTCCTTGGAGAGACGTTCGGCCGCGCTGATTCCGTCGAGCTGGGGCATCTTGACGTCCATGATGACCAGGTCGGGGCGGAGTTCCCGTGCCAAGGCGACCGCAGTTTCTCCGTCACCGGCTTCGCCGACGACTTCAAAGCCGTTGTCGCGCAGAATCTCGACGATGTCGAGGCGGATGAGGGATTCATCCTCAGCGACGACAACGCGGCGCGGAGGGGTGGGGGTGCTGTCTTGGTCGGTCACGGGTAAAAGCCTACGGTATTCTGAACGAGTAGTTGTAAGCCGGTGTGGCGGAATGGCAGACGCGGAGCACTCAAAATGCTTTGTTCGCAAGGACGTGTGGGTTCGAGTCCCACCACCGGTACAGATCTGGAAAAAGAAAAACCCCTGGTTAAACAGGGGTTTTTTTATTTTCCCAACCACGCAACTAGGGTCCAAGCCACAGAAGCATGGCACAGGTGCCGCAACCACGGTAGAAAATCGCTCCCTCGCCGGTTTCTGAGGCGGCTTGTGTTGGCCCGCTCGTACCTGTCAGGCTGACTCGATGATGAATAACATTGCGCCCTGGGGCTATCTCGCGTTACTGATCTATCCGGCGCTGATCGCACTCGGGTTTTGGATGGCCTTTTTCGTTATTCGAAACGCCATCCGTTCGGCACTGCGGCAGCATCAGGAATGGCTCGACACCCGCGCGCAGCCTCCCGTTCTCTGACAGCACATACCAAAAGCCCCGCCCGAGACGACTCGGGCGGGGCTTTTGGCGTAAGCGCTACTTCTTGACGTATGCCGGTGCAACCTCGTTGTGAGCGTCGCCCACGCGGTGCACGCGGATGTCGTTGGTCGAGCCCACGATTCCGGGAGGGGAACCGGAGATAACGACGACCTTGTCACCGATTTCGGCGAGGCCCTGGCCGAGGAGAATATCATCGACCTGACCGAACATGGCGTCGGTGTGGGTCACCGGCTCCACCAGGTAGGTCTGAATGCCCCAGGTGAGGGCCAGACGACGACGGATGCCCGCCTCCGGCGTGAAGGCCAGCATCGGAATCTTCGACCGCAGACGCGACATGCGCCGCGCTGAATCGCCGGATTCGGTGAAGATGCAGAGGAACTTGGCGTCGACGAACTCGGCAACCTCGATGGCAGCCAGCGTGATCGCGCCGCCCTGCGTGCGCGGCTTGTTGGTGAGCTTGCCGATGCGCTCGAGCCCGTGAATCTCGGTGGATTCGATGATGCGAGCCATGGTCTGCACCGTGACGACGGGGTATTCTCCAACGCTGGTCTCACCGCTGAGCATGACGGCATCCGCGCCGTCGAGCACGGCGTTGGCGACGTCGCTGGTCTCGGCGCGGGTGGGAACCGGGCTCAGAATCATGGATTCCAGCATCTGCGTTGCGACGATGACCGGCTTCGCCATGCGACGAGCGATTTCAACGGCCTGCTTCTGCACGATCGGCACGGCCTCGAGCGGAAGCTCAACGCCGAGGTCGCCACGAGCGACCATGATCGCATCGAAGGCGTCGACGATGCCTTCGAGGTTATCGACGGCCTGCGGCTTCTCAATCTTGGCGATCACCGGAACGCGACGGCCTTCCTCGGCCATGATCTCGTGCACGCGGGTAATGTCCTCTGCACTTCGTACGAAAGACAGCGCGATCAGGTCGGTACCGAGGCGAAGGCCCCAGCGCAGGTCGGCTTCGTCCTTCTCCGACAGTGCCGGAACGTTGACGGCTACACCGGGCAAGTTGATGCCCTTGTTGTTGGAAACCGGGCCGGCGACGATGACCTTGGTGGTCACGACCGTGCCATCCGTTTCGACGACCTGCACCTTGACCTTGCCGTCGTCAATGAGCAGAAAGTCGCCGGGGTGCACGTCTTGTGGGAGCCCCTTGAAGGTGGTGCCGGAGAGCTCCTTGGTGCCAAGCACGTCTTCGGTGGTGATCTTGAAAATATCGCCGGCGGCGAGGTCGTACGGACCACCCTCGAACTTGCCGAGGCGAATCTTGGGGCCCTGCAGGTCAACCATGACGGCGACGGCGCGACCGGAATCGTTGGCGGCCTTGCGCACGTTGGCATACACGCTTTCGTGCACCTGGTAGTTACCGTGGCTCAGGTTCATGCGACAGACGTCAACGCCCGCGTCAATGAGCGCCCGGATCTGCTCGTAGCTGGCCGCCGCCGGCCCGAGGGTGGCAACGATTTTTGCGCGTCTCATACTGGTGAATCTCCGATTTCCGCGCCCGGTGGGCGCAATAACAGCGTAGTGCGGAAAAAACTAGGTGTTAGAGGGCGAAGGACTGGTCCGTGGGCTTCACGGGAGACGGCAGTTGCGTCCTGCCTTCGAGGAACTGGTCGACGGCGGCCGCAGCTGCTCGCCCTTCGGCGATGGCCCAGACGATCAAGGACTGACCGCGGCCGGCATCCCCGGCCACGAAGACACCCTCGTGGCTGGTCTGGTAGCTGCCGTCGCGTTCGACGTTGCCACGATTATCGAACGGAAGCTTCAGCTGATGGCTGAGCTCGTCCGATTCAGGGCCGGTGAAACCCATCGCGAGCAGCACGAGGTCAGCGGGAATTTCCTTCTCGGTACCAGCCTTGGGAACGCGGCGTCCATCGAGATATTCGGTTTCGGCAATGCGAATGGCACGCACCTCGCCAAAGTCATTGGCCAGAAACTCCACTGTCGACGCGAGATACTGACGCGTTCCGCCCTCTTCGTGCGCACTCGACACCTCGAACAGGGTCGGCGACATCGGCCAGGGCTGGCTGTCCGGGCGGGTCGTTCCCGGCTGCTTGCCGATCGCAAGGTTCGTGACGGATGCCGCCAGCTGACGGTGCGCCGTGCCGATACAGTCGGCTCCGGTATCACCACCGCCGAGCACGACCACGTGCTTACCCTCGGCCGTGATCTGGGCTTCGAGGCTTCCTCCGGCACCGATCTTGTTCTGCTGCACGAGGTATTCCATAGCGAAGTGAACGCCGGGCAGGTCGCGCCCCGGAATGGGCAGGTCGCGGGGAACCATGGCTCCTGTCGCCACCACGACGGCGTCGTAGCGGGCACGCAGGTCATCCCAGGTGATGTCCACGCCAATGTTGACGTTGGCACGGAACCGGGTGCCCTCCGCCGTCATCTGCGCCAGGCGAAGTTCGAGGTGCTTCTTCTCCATCTTGAAGTCGGGGATGCCATAGCGCAGCAGCCCACCGATGCGGTCGTCGCGTTCAAACACGGCAACCGTGTGGCCGGCGCGGGTGAGCTGCTGGGCGGCGGCTAGTCCGGCCGGGCCGGATCCAACAACGGCAACAGTTTTGCCGGTCAGGCGCCCGGGTGGCTGCGGCTGCACCCAGCCCTTGGCGAACGCCTGGTCGATGATGGACACCTCGACCTGCTTGATCGTGACCGCGGGCTGGTTGATGCCCAGCACACACGACGATTCACACGGAGCCGGGCAAAGCCGTCCGGTGAATTCGGGGAAGTTGTTGGTCGAGTGCAGGCGTTCGATGGCCGCTCGGCCCTCGTCGCGCCAGACCAGGTCGTTCCACTCGGGAATGAGGTTGCCGAGAGGGCAGCCCTGGTGGCAGAACGGTACGCCGCAATCCATGCAGCGACCGGCCTGCCGTTTGAGTACGGCACTGTCACCCTGCTCGTAGACCTCTTTCCAGTCCATCAAGCGGATGGCCACCGGGCGCCTCGCGGGAAGCTCACGTTCCGTGCTCTTCAGAAATCCATTGGGATCAGCCATTGGTTACCTCCAGAATTCGATTCCAAACAACGAGGCCGTCGGGGTCGAGCCCTTCGTCGACGGCCGTTTGCCTGGTCTCTAGTACGGCCGCGTAGTCTCGCGGCAGCACCTTGACAAAAGCGTTCATGGTTTCTTCCGGGTTCTCCAGCATGCGCCCGGCAAGTGCCGAGTCGGTCTGGTCCCGGTGTTGTACGAGCAGGTCGCGCACAATCTCACGGTCGACGCTGTCGAGGGCGAGCAGGCGCAGTTCGCCGGAGGTGAGCGCGTCGCGGTTGACCCGTTCGGCGGTGAGTGCGTAGACGTAGGCGGTGCCGCCACTCATGCCGGCACCGAGGTTGCGCCCGGTCTCACCGAGAATAACGGCGAGCCCGCCGGTCATGTACTCGAGGGCGTGGTCGCCAACACCCTCGACGACGGCGATCGCACCGGAGTTGCGCACCAAGAATCGTTCGCCGACGATGCCGCGAATGAACATGCTGCCCTGGGTGGCTCCGTAGCCGATCACGTTACCGGCAATGACATTGTCTTCGGCTGGAAACTGGCTGGCCCGGTCGGGGCGCACAATGATCTGCCCGCCCGATAGACCCTTGCCGACATAGTCGTTGGAATCACCTTCGAGCCGCAGGGTGATGCCGCTTGGTAGGAACGCACCGAACGACTGCCCGGCCGACCCGGTGAGGGTCACCTCGATCGATCCGGTTGGCAGCCCGTTTTCACCGTGCCGCAGGGTGACCTCGTGACCGAGCATGGTGCCGACGGCGCGTTCGGTGTTGCGGATCGGCAGGTCGATACTGATCGTGCCGCCGTGTTCGAGCACGCTCTGGCTGCGACGAATGAGTTCGTTGTCGAAGTGCTTCTCGAGTTCGTGTTCCTGAGCCCGCGCCCACTTGCGCGGTTCTGCCTCTGCAAAGTCCGGGCCGCTCAGAATCGGTGAGAGGTCAAGCCCCTGCGCCTTCCAGTGGCTGATGGCACGGTTCATGCTCAGCACCTCGCGGTGCCCGATGGCCTCGTCGAGGCTACGGAATCCGAGTTCGGCCAGGTACTCGCGTACCTCCTGCGCGATGAACTCGAAGAAATTCACGACGTGGTCGGCCTGACCGGCATAGCGCTTACGCAGTTCCGGGTTTTGGGTGGCGACACCGACCGGGCAGGTGTCGAGGTGGCAAACGCGCATCATGATGCAGCCAGAGACAATCAGCGGTGCCGTGGCAAAGCCGAATTCTTCAGCGCCGAGCAGGGCGCCGATGAGCACGTCACGCCCCGTTTTCAGCTGACCGTCGACCTGCACCACCACGCGGTCGCGCATGCCGTTGAGCATGAGGGTCTGTTGGGTCTCGGCGAGGCCGAGTTCCCACGGCGTTCCAGCGTGCTTGAGCGAGTTGACCGGGCTGGCGCCCGTTCCGCCGTCGTGACCGCTGATCAGGATCACATCGGAGAGCGCCTTCGCGACACCCGCCGCGACGGCACCAATACCGGACTGGCTGACCAGTTTGGTGTGAATGCGTGCCTTCGGGTTAGCCCGTTTCAGGTCGAAGATGAGCTGCTTGAGGTCTTCGATCGAGTAGATATCGTGGTGTGGCGGCGGCGAGATGAGGCCGACGCCGGCCGTGGCGTGCCTCGTCCGAGCGATCCACGGGTACACCTTGGTGGGCGGCAGCTGACCGCCTTCGCCGGGCTTAGCGCCCTGCGCGAGCTTGATCTGAATGTCGTCTGCGTGGGTGAGATACATGCTCGTCACGCCGAACCGGCCGGAGGCTACCTGCTTGACAGCGCTGCGCCGGGTCGGGTCGAGGAGCCGGTCGAGGTCTTCGCCGCCCTCACCGGTGTTCGACTTGCCACCGAGCCGGTTCATGGCGATCGCGAGCGTTTCGTGCGCCTCTTGCGAGATGGAGCCGTAGCTCATCGCGCCGGTGGAGAACCGCTTCACGATCTGCGAGACCGATTCGACCTCGTCGAGCGGAACGGGCGTGCGCTGGCCGGGGCTCAACGTGAACATGCCGCGCAGCGTCATGAGTGACTTTGCCTGGTCATCGACCATCTTCGTGTATTCGCGGAAAATGTCGTACCGGCGTGTGCGGGTCGCGTGCTGCAGCCGGAAAATGGTCTCCGGGTTGAACAGGTGCGGGGCACCGTCCCGGCGCCACTGGTACTCCCCGCCGGTCGCGAGGCGCTCGTGTGCGGTCACCGCGGCATCCATCGGATAAGCGGATGCGTGCCTGGCCAGATTCTCGACACCGATCACGTCGATGCCGACACCGCCGAGCTTGCTCGTAGTGCCGGTGAAATACTGGTCGACGAATGACTGGGCCAGGCCGACGGCTTCGAACGCCTGGGCGCCAGCGTAGGACGACACGGTGGAGATGCCCATCTTGGACATGATCTTCAGCACGCCCTTGCCGAGCGCCTTGATCACATTGCGCACCGCCTTTTCGGGCGTCACGTTGGTGATGATGCCACTGCGAACGAGGTCTTCGCAGGTTTCCATGGCGAGGTACGGGTTCACGGCAGACGCACCGTAGCCGATCAGCGTGGCCACGTGGTGCACCTCACGCACGTCGCCGGCCTCAACGACGATGCCGACCTTCATACGGTTTTCGGTGCGAATCAGGTGGTGGTGAACAGCGGCGATCATGAGCAGCGATGGAATTGGCGCGAGGTCCTGGTTGGAATCGCGGTCGCTGAGCACGATGAACAGTGCGCCGCATTCAATGGCCTCGTCAACCTCAACGCAAATCGCGGCGAGTCGCCTCGCGAGGGCGTCAGGGCCCTCCTCAAACCGGTATAGGCCACGAATGGTCGTGGTGGTCCGGCTGCCAAGGGCAGGATCGATGTGCTGAATCTTGGCCAGCTCATCGTTATCGATGACGGGGAAGTCCAAAATGACTTGGCGGGCATGCTCAGGCCCAGCGGAGAGCAGGTTGCGCTCCGGGCCGAGAGCGAGCTTGAGGCTGGTAACCACTTCCTCGCGAATCGAGTCGAGCGGTGGGTTGGTGACCTGCGCGAACTGCTGGGTGAAGTAATCGAACATGAGGCGCGGGCGGTCGCTCAGCACGGCTATGGGCGTGTCACTGCCCATGGCGCCGAGCGGTTCAGCTCCGGTGCGCGCCATCGGGGTGAGCAGGATGCGCACCTCTTCCTCGGTGTAGCCGAAGGTGCGCTGACGACGCACAACGGATGCCGGCGGGTGCACGATATGCTCCCGCTCCGGCAGATCCTTGAGGTTGATGCGCCCCTTCTGGAGCCAGTCTCCCCACGGTTCGCTCGCCGAGAGTTCGGCCTTGATCTCACGGTCGTCGATGATGCGGCCGGCCTTGGTATCGACCAAAAACATCTGGCCCGGGCGCAGGCGGCCCTTGCGCACGACGCGGGCCGGGTCAATACCGAGCACCCCGATTTCGCTCGCGAGCACGACGAGGCCGTCATCGGTGATCAGGTATCGTCCCGGGCGCAGGCCGTTGCGGTCCAGGGTGGCACCGACGAGGGAGCCGTCGGTGAACACGATCGCGGCCGGGCCGTCCCACGGCTCCATCAGCATGGAGTGGTACTCGTAGAAGTCGCGACGTTCGTCGTCGAGATCGGTCTGGTTCTCCCAGGCTTCCGGCACCATCATCATGATGGCGTGCGGCAGGGACCGACCGGACAGGCTGAGCAGTTCGACGACCTCATCGAAGGATGCCGAGTCGCTGGCGCCGGGGGTGACGATGGGCAACAGCGGTGACAGGTCACCGAGCAGCTCGGATTCGAGCTGGGACTGGCGGGCGCGCATCCAGTTGCGGTTGCCCTGCACCGTGTTGATCTCGCCGTTGTGCGCGATCATGCGAAACGGCTGGGCCAGCGGCCAGGACGGGAAGGTGTTGGTGGAGTACCGCGAGTGCACAAGCGCGAGGGTCGACACAAAACGCTCGTCCGACAGGTCGGGGTAGAACGGTTCGAGCTGCAAGGTGGTGACCATACCCTTGTAGACGAGGGTGCGGCAGGACAACGACACGAAGTAGATCTCGAGTTCACGTTCGGCGCGCTTGCGCAGTCGAAACGTCTGCCGATCGAGTGCAATGTCGGAGAACGGGTCTCCAGACTCGGTAATGCGGGTGCTCTGCACGAACAGCTGCTGAATGGCCGGCATGTTGGCCCTGGCCTGGTTGCCCAGGTCTTCCGGGTGCACCGGAACCTCGCGCCAACCGAGGATGGTCAGGCTTTCCTCGTCCGCGATCAAGCTGATGGCCCGTTTAATGGCCGTGCGCTTGCTGGGGTCGGTCGGCAGAAAAACGTTACCGACGGCGTACTGACCCACCGGGGGCAGCGCAAAATCCGTCACGGCGCGGAGGAAATCATCCGGTATCTGGGTGATGATGCCGGCGCCATCACCGGTTCCGGCATCGGAGCCCACGGCCCCACGGTGTTCAAGGTTGCGCAGGGCGTCCAGTGCCTGGGTGATGATGTCGTGCCCCGCGGTTCCCCGCAGGGTAGCCACCATGGCGAGGCCGCAGGCGTCGCGTTCGGCAGCTGGATCGTACAAACCGGATGCTTCGGGCATGTTGCTGAAGCGAGAATACAGAGGTTTCTGCGCCATGGAGACCGTCCTCACGAAATGACTGGCAGTAAGGGACGACGCTGGCCCGAAGGGGATGTGTGCATGAACACGTGCAGGGAAACTGTCACGAGCGCCCGGTGCGGGTCTGCCCGCACCGCGTAGCGGCGAGTGTGTCGGCGGGGATGGCGTCGACGTGGAAGCTACAAACGCGAACCGCTCGTGCTTGTGGCTGCGGGCTCGGATGATTCGGTCTGATCGTCGGCAACATCGCTCTGATCGTCGGAGTCTAAATCAACATCATCCGAATCGCTATCGTCAAATTGTACCTCAGCGTTCGGGGCAATCCATTCCCTCCCGGGAACATACGGGCTGACTTCAAGTCCAGGGTGACGGCGGCGCTGCACGAGCACGATGATCACTCCGAGCGCGATTGCTGCCAGGGCCGCCCACACATTGGTGCGGATTCCGAAGTAGATCTCGCTCGGGTCAATACGAATCGACTCGAAAAAGCTGCGACCCAGTCCATACCAGATGAGGTAGACGCCGAGGGTCTGACCGAAGCGCAGACGGAATTTGCGTTCCAGGTAGAGGATGACGGCGACGCCGAGCAGGTTCCAGATGATTTCGTAGAGAAAAGTTGGGTGAAACAGGGTGTCAGCTGGCAGACCGAGCGGGAACGCTACGTTACTCGGCTCGATTTCAAGGCCCCAGGGCAGGGTCGTCGGCAGGCCGAACAGTTCGTGATTGAACCAGTTACCGAGCCGTCCGGTGGCCTGGGCGACGAGCAGCGCCGGGGCGACAGCATCCGCAAAGGCCCAGAAACGGATGCCGGACATCCGGCAGCCGATGTAAGCGCCGACGGCGCCACCGATCAGCGACCCGAAGATGGCGTTGCCGCCCTCCCAGATATACAGGGTGCGGAGCAGGTCGGCTCCGTCAAAAAAGTAATCGCCCGGGTGGGTGAGCACGTGGTAGATCCGCGCTCCGACGATGCCAAGCGGCACGGCCCAGAGGATGATGTCGAGCACAACTCCCGGCTCGGCACCGCGCTTGCTGAGTCGGCGGGAGGTGATGATGGTCGCCAGGATGATCCCGGCGAGGATGCACAGCGCGTAAGCGTGAATGCGGAACGGACCGATATCGAAGAAGCTCCAGCCGGGGCTGGGGATACTCGTATGGATCAAACTGCTCGCGCTGGTCAGAACGCTCAGAGGCAAAGACACCTAGGTACTACCTTTCATCGTGACTGTCGTCACATGGGGCGAATCGGTCGACCGCCTCGTACAATTGAGTCTAGAGCGCGCCCGCAGTGGCCGGGCGAATATCGCGCGCGCCAGCGGCCAAGTCGAGGGCGAGGCGGGCCACGGCAGACACTCCGCCATCGGTGAGCGCCTTGACCAGCGCGGATCCGACGATAGCGCCGTCGGCGTAGCCGAGAATTTCCCGCACCTGTTCGGCGGTGGAAATGCCCAGGCCAACACAGGCGCTGGTGCAGCCGACTGCCCGGAGGCGTTCGACCAGGATGCGCGCGGCAGCGTCAACGCCGGCGCGGGCTCCCGTGGTACCCATCGTTGACACGGTGTAGACGAAGCCACGGCTGGCCTCGATGGCCTGCACCAGGCGGGCGTCGGAGGAGGATGGTGCAGCCAGGAAGACTCGGTCGAGGCCGGCGCGTTCGCTCGCCGCCATCCAATCGGCCGCTTCGTCCGGGATCAGATCTGGCGTGATCAGCCCGGCACCGCCGGCCGCGCGCAGGTCGTCGGAGAAGCGTTCAACGCCGTATTGCACGACCGGGTTCCAGTACGTCATGACCAGAATGGGAGCGTCAACCTGGGCGGTGATGGCCTTGACGGCGTCAAAACCGTGACGCAGTTTGAACCCGTTGGCCAGTGCCCGCTGGGTGGCGGCCTGAATGACGGGGCCATCCATGACCGGGTCGGAGTATGGCAGGCCGAGTTCGATGATGTCCACGCCGTTAGCGACAAGCGCCACGGCAGCGTCAATGCTCTCGGTCAGGGTGGGGAAACCGACCGGGAGATAGCCGATGAGGGCGCCTCCACCCTCGGAACGTCGGCGAATGATGGTGTGTTCGACGGTGCTGTCGATGGTGGTCATGACTGTTCCGCCCCGTTGTCGAGCAGGTCGAAGTATCGGCCGGCCGTTTCCATGTCTTTGTCGCCGCGCCCACTGAGGTTGACCAGAATGGTCGCATCCGGTCCGAGCTTGCGCCCCAGTTCGAGCGTGCCAGCGAGGGCGTGCGAGGATTCAATCGCGGGAATGATGCCCTCGGTGCGACTGAGCAACCGCAGGGCGTTCATTGCATCATCATCGGTGACCGGCAGGTAGCTAGCCCGGCCGATGCTCGCCAGCCAGGCGTGCTCCGGGCCAACGCCCGGATAGTCGAGTCCGGCCGAAATCGAGTGGGATTCGACGGTCTGCCCATCTTCGTCTTGCAGCAGCATGCTGCGGGCGCCGTGCAGCACTCCCGGACGCCCCTTGGTCAGGGTGGCAGCGTGCCGCGGCGTATCGACGCCGTCCCCTGCCGCTTCATAGCCGTACAACGCAACATCGGCATCGTCCAGAAAAGCGTGAAAAATGCCCATCGCGTTCGAGCCGCCGCCGACACACGCGGTGACGGCATCCGGAAGACTGCCGGTCAGGGCGAGTACCTGCGCACGGGCCTCCTCGCCGATGATTTTCTGGAAGTCGCGCACCATGGCGGGGAACGGATGCGGGCCGGCCACGGTTCCAAAGATGTAGTTGGTCGTCTCGACGTTGGTGACCCAATCACGCATGGCGTCGTTGATCGCGTCCTTGAGGGTGCGCGATCCCGTCTTGACCGGAACGACTTCGGCGCCGAGCAGGCGCATGCGCGCCACGTTCAGGGCCTGCCGCTCGGTGTCGACCTCGCCCATATACACCACGCACTCGAGGCCGAACAGGGCAGCGACGGTGGCCGTAGCTACTCCGTGCTGGCCGGCGCCGGTTTCGGCGATGACTCGAGTCTTGCCGATTCGCTGGGTAAGCAGTGCCTGGCCGAGGGCGTTGTTGATCTTGTGCGAGCCGGTGTGGTTGAGGTCTTCACGCTTGAGAATGATGCGGGCGCCGCCGGCATGCTCGGCGAAGCGAGGCACCTCGGTGATGATCGAGGGTCGGCCGGTGTAGTTGATGTGTAGGTCCATCAGGGCCGCAGCGAACGCTGGATCCTTCTTAGCGAGTTCGTACTCCGCCGTGAGTTCGTCGAGCGCCGCAACGAGGGACTCGGGCACGAACCGACCGCCGAACGCACCGAAATACGGACCGGACTCTGAACGTAAGGACTCTTTTCGCACAGACATTTATACCGCCAAAAACTCAGAAAGGGTTCGGATGGGATCATTCGTCACAAGCGCTTCGCCAACCAGGACGACATCGGCGCCGGCCGCGCGGTAATGCGCAACATCGGCGGCCGTTTTCACGGCAGATTCGGCGATACGAACCACGCCGGAGGGAATTCTGTCGGCGAGAGTGCCGAAGAGGTTCGGATCGAGTTCAAAGGTGGACAGGTTGCGGGCGTTCACCCCGACCAGGCTCGCACCGATGTCGAGGGCGCGACTGACTTCATCCGCATTGTGGGTTTCGACCAGCGCGCTCATGCCGAGCTCACGAATAAGGTCGTGCAGGGAAACCAGGGTTGACTGATCCAGCGCAGCGACGATGAGGAGCACCAGGTCGGCTCCCGCCGCGCGGGCCTCGAGCACCTGGTACGGCGTTCCAATAAAGTCCTTGCGCAGTAGGGGAATACTCACCGCTGCGCGCACCTGCTCGAGGTCGGTGAGCGACCCGTGAAAACGTCGACCTTCGGTGAGCACGCTGATCGCGCTCGCACCACCAGCCTCATAAGAGACGGCCAGCGCGGCCGGGTCGGTAATGGCGGCGAGGGCACCGCGGCTCGGGCTCGCCCGTTTAATCTCGGCGAGGATCTTTACCCGGGACGCAGGAGCGAGCGCCTGCAGCGCGTCGAGGGCCGGCTCACGGTTAAGGGCAGCGGCCTCCACGGTCGCGAACGGGCGGATGAGTAGGCGTTCTTCGGCGTCGGAAACCGCGCCAGCGAGAAGTTCTTCGAGCACCGGGTGGCAGCGCAGTCGGTCAGTGGCCGTGCGGCGCGGCGGGCATGGTGCTAACGCCATAACCGACCTTGCTCATCACATAGCCCACGATGAGCCCGACAATCAGCAGGCCGAAGGAGGCCCACACGAGCCAGGGCAGGGCGAAGAAGAATGCGGTGGTGCCGATGATGAAGGCCGTCAGCATGATAATGACAGCGGTCCAGGCCGCTGGGGAGTGGCCGTGTCCGGGATCTGAAGGATCGATGCTCATGGTTCTCCTCGTTACTGCATGGGTACTTTATACGTTTGACAAGCGGGTTAAGTCTAGCGGAGCGGATGCCCGCCGCTCAGCGAGCGGTCGGGTCTTCCCCGCGGCTGAGGTCGTCCCAGTCGCCGACGGAGTCACTGGGAGCCACCTCGGCTGCCGTTGGCGTGCTCGTGGCGGGTGCGGCATCCGTTTCGGTGTCGACCGGCTCGAAGCGCACGGCCTGATACTTTCGTGTCGGGCCCGGCCAGCGGCCACTGGTGACAATAATGGCCACACCGGCGGCGGCCATGATGACAGCAGCTCCCATGGCCACGTATGGCCACGGAGTAATGGCGGTGCCGAGCACGCTCAGTTGAATCGATTCATGACCGGCGATTCCGGTGGCGGCCGTGACAGCGGCCGCGCTCGCGTCGGAGGGGTCCTTTACGGCGAGGAGCGCAGAGAGGAACACCGAGAACCCGAGGAGCACCTGCAAGGCGCCAAGCACAATGCGAATCAGTCGCCCCGCGATGGTCAGTGCCGCGGCCAGGGCGAATCCGGAGAGCGCAAGAGCGGTCAACGCCGGTGCGGCGATGGCGCCATCAATCTGCAGCACCTGGGTTCCGGCATCGGGCAGACCGACCTCGGCCTGCACCCAGACCCGGGTCCAGGCGAGCAACGCGAGCGCGCTCGAGCCCAGAACAAGGAGGATAAGCACGAGTTTCAGCCGGCGCGGGGACATCCGCTTGCGTTCGGTCAGCGGCACATCCGGCACTAGAACACGCGCCGCATCGCGTTGGCGATGGCGACGGCGCGCAGCGGGGCTGCCGCCTTGTTCTGCGACTCCTGATACTCGGAAGCCGGGTCCGAATCGGTCACGACGCCGCCACCGGCCTGCACTCGGGCGACGCCGTCCTTGATGGTGGCGGTACGGATGGCGATCGCCAGGTCCGCGTCGCCGGCGAAGCCGAAGTAGCCGACCACTCCCCCATAGACGCCACGCTGGGCCGGTTCGAGGGCATCGATGATCTCGAGCGCGCGCGGCTTCGGGGCGCCAGACAGGGTACCGGCCGGGAACGTGGCGCGGAACACGTCGATCGCGGTTTTACCGTCAATCAGATTGCCCTCGACCGACGAGACGAGGTGCATGATGTGGCTGAACCGTTCGATGCGCATGAACTCGGTCACCTCGACCGATCCGGCCGTGCAGACCTTGAGCAGGTCGTTGCGGGCCAGGTCGACGAGCATGAGGTGTTCCGCGCGTTCCTTGGGGTCTTCGGCGAGCTCGATCGCGTAGTCGGCGTCGGCATCCGGTGTCGTTCCCCGCGGCTTGGAGCCGGCGATCGGATGGGTGAAGACGCGTTTGTCCTGCACCTTGACCAGTGCCTCTGGTGAAGAGCCGACGATCCAATACGGGTCACCATCGGGTGTTTCGAGGCTGAGCAGGTACATGTACGGGCTCGGGTTCAGGCTGCGCAACACCCGGTAGACATCGATGGGGTGAGCGGTGCAGACCTGGTCGAAGCGCTGCGAGATGACGACCTGAAACACGTCACCCTCGACGATGTGCTCCTTGCCGATGTTGACGGCGGTGAGAAAGTCGTCGCGGCTGGTGCGATTGGTCGGTGAGCTCGGAGCGTCCAGATCAACCTCCGCCAGCCAGGCTTCGCCAGCAACCGCGAGGCGGGTCTGTAGCGAATCCAGGCGGATGGTGGCCGCCGCCCACAGCTGATCGGATGTATCTGTACCGTCGTTGAGCACGTTGGCGATCAGCTGCACGGTGCCGTACTTATGATCGAGCACGACCAGGTCGGCGACGAAGCTGAAGGACTGGCCCGGAACGTCGTAGTCGGCCGGCGGTTGGTTTGGCAGTCGCTCAATCTGGCGAATTGCTTCCCAGCCGATGAAGCCGACCAGCCCGCCGGTCAGCGGCGGGTGTTCGGGCAGCCGCGGCGTCTGCCAGCGGTCGAACAGATAGGCCAGCGCGGCGAGCGGGCCGAGAGCTGCCGCAGATCCGAGGGCGCGTTCGGCCGACAACCCGTAGTCGATCCAGCGGGTGTCGTCGCCCTCTTGGGTGAGCACACCGAAGGAGGAGACCCCGACGAAGGAGAATCGCGACCAGATGCCGCCCTGTTCGGCGGATTCCAGCAGAAAGGTGCCCGGAAGCCCGTTGGCGAGCTTGCGGTAGATGCCGACCGGGGTCTCACCGTCGGCGAAGAGTTCACGAATCACCGGAATCACCCGGTGCTCACCGATCAGCGCGTCGAACTGCGTGCGCGTTGTCGACCCGGCGGTGCTGCCCCCGATGGAGGCCGTGGCGCTCTCGCTCATTCCATTGGCCTTTCTTGGGCGGTGGCGCCGAGGTCGCGTCCGTCGAAGCAGGTGCGGCTGCCGGTGTGGCAGGCAGCTCCGACCTGGTCGACCTGCACGAGCAGCGTGTCGTTGTCGCAGTCGAAGGCGGCAGAGTGCACGTATTGGGCGTGGCCGGAGGTGTCCCCCTTGCGCCAGAATTCCTGGCGGCTGCGCGACCAGAACGTAACACGCCCCTCCGATAGGGTGCGGCGCAACGCTTCCCGGTTCATCCAGCCGAGCATGAGCACCTCGTGGGTGTCCCACTGCTGAATGACGGCGGGCAGCAGCCCGTCGGCATTGAAGACGGCGGCATCGAGCTGTTCAGTGAGTTCTGCGCTCATCAGCGCACCAGCAATCCGGCGTCGGTAAGCTCGCGCTTCACGTCGCCTACGGTCAGTATTGCATTGTGAAAAACGGATGCCGCCAGCACGGCATCCGCGCCGGCTCGGATCGCCGGGGGAAAGTCTTCAACCCGCCCGGCACCGCCCGAAGCGATCACCGGAACCCGGCTGATGGCACGCATCAGCGCGATGAGATCGGTATCGAAACCGGTCTTGGTGCCATCAGCGTCGATCGAGTTGACCAAGAGCTCCCCCGCACCGAGTTCAATCGCCTGCTGGGCCCACGCCACGGCATCCAGCGCGGTTTCGGTGCGGCCGCCGTGGGTCGTCACGATGAAGCCGCTCTCGGTGCGATCGGATCGTTTCACGTCGAGGCTCAACACCAGCACCTGCGCGCCGAACCGGTCGGCGATTTCAGCGATCAGGGCCGGTCGGGCAATGGCTGCACTGTTGACGCCGACCTTGTCAGCGCCGCTCGCCTGCAGCCGGGACACATCGTCGACACTGCGGATGCCGCCACCGACGGTGAGCGGGATGAAGACCTGTTCAGCGGTGGCACGAACCACGTCGTAGGTGGTCGAGCGGTTATCGACGGTGGCCGTGACGTCGAGAAAGGTGAGCTCATCGGCGCCCTGCTCGTAGTAGCGGCGCGCGAGTTCAACCGGATCCCCGGCATCACGCAAATTTTGAAAGTTGACACCCTTCACGACGCGACCGTTGGCCACGTCGAGACAGGCAATGACGCGCACACTCAGGCTCATGCAGGTCTCCTCTCGTTTTAAAGGCGGGCGTTGTGAATGGTGGTGACGAGGATGGCTCTGGCCCCGATGGCGTACAGCGCGTCCATCACGTTGTTCATGTCGAGCCGGGCGATCATGACCCGCACGGCCGCCCACTCGGGGTCGTGCAGGGAGGAGACCGTCGGCGACTCGATGCCGGGCGCGAGGGCAGCCGCGGCGTCCAGCAGCGCGACCGGAATGTCATAGTCGAGTAGCACGTACTGGCGGGCCACGAGCACTCCCTGCAGGCGGCGCAGCAGGGTGTCGATTCCGGCCTTGTCGCTGGTGGAGCTGATCAGCACGGCGGTGGATTCGAGGATCACCGGTCCGAAGATTTCGAGGCCGGCCTTGCGCAAAGTGGTGCCGGTGGACACGACGTCGGCAACGGCATCCGCTACCCCGAGCTGAACGGCCGATTCGACGGCTCCATCGAGCTCGACCAGGTCAACGGTCACCGAGTGGGTGGCGAGGAAACGTTCGACCAGTCCCGGGTAGCTCGTAGCAACGCGCAGGCCGTTGAGGTCTTTCAGCTCGGTAAAGCGACCGGCCGGCCCGGCAAAGCGAAAGGTGGAGTCGCCAAAGTCGAGGCTGGCGATCTCCACGGCCTTGGAGTGCGAGTCGAGCAGCAGGTCGCGGCCGGTGATGCCGACATCGAGGGCGCCGGAACCGACGTAGGTGGCAATGTCGCGGGGGCGCAGGTAGAAAAATTCGACGCCGTTGCGCGGGTCGGCAGTGACGAGGTCGCGCGGGTCGCGGCGACCGGTATAGCCGGCTTCGGCGAGCATCTGCGCGGCGGTTTCAGACAACGAACCCTTGTTGGGCACGGCAATTCTCAGCATGGGAACACTCTCTCGGTTGTATTTCATACGACTAGTCAATGAATTCGGGCCAGCATCGGGCGCTGGCGCGCGTCACAGATGTCGGTAGATGTCGGCCGGAGAGAGGCCCTTGGCGATCATCATGACCTGCAGGTGGTACAGCAGCTGGGAGATTTCGGCGGATGTTTCGTCATCGCTCTGAAACTCGGCAGCCATCCAGACTTCGGCCGCTTCCTCAACAATTTTCTTGCCAATGGCGTGCACACCGGCATCGAGTTCACGAACGGTGCCGGAACCCTCCGGGCGTGTGCGAGCCTTGTCGCTCAATTCTGCGAACAGCTCATCGAAAGTTTTCACGACTCTAGGTTACCCGCCCCATGACGGTGGCTGGCCGCGCCCTGACGCAGCAAGTCGATTTGAGCGGCCGGATTCTCGGCCCCGAACACGCTCGAACCAGCCACGAAGGTGTCCGCACCGGCCGCGGCGGCAATCTCGATGGTCTGCGCGGTGATGCCGCCATCGACTTGCAGCCAGACGTCGAGACCGGTGCTGTGCACTTTTGCGCGGAGCTGGGCAAGTTTTGGCATCGTCTCGTGCATGAAGCTCTGGCCGCCGAAACCGGGCTCAACGGTCATCACGAGCACCTGGTCGAACTCGTCGAGCAGGTCGAGATAGGGCGTGACGTCGGTGCCAGGCTTGAGCGCGATACCCGCGCGGGCGCCGATCTGCCGCAGCCGACGGGCCAGCGCGACGGGCTCGGTCGTGGCCTCGGCATGAAAAGTGACCGAATAGGCCCCGGCCTCGGCGTAACCTGGCGCCCACCGCTCGGGATTATCGATCATCAAGTGGATGTCCAACGGCAGCGGCGACACCTGCTGCAGGCGCTCGACCATGCCGAGTCCGAAGGTGAGGTTGGGCACGAAGTGGTTGTCCATAATGTCGACATGCACAAGGTCGGCGGAGCGGATGCGCGACAGCTCGCTTTCGAAGTTGGCGAAATCGGCGGCGAGGATGCTCGGATTGATGCGGGTAACCATCCGTTTAGCCTATCGAGCCCGCGGACCAGCCGGTCACGAGCGAGCGGGGATGATGGCGCCAGGCGTCAGGCCGAGTTCGACGTCGTGGTCGTAGCTGGTCTGCCAGCTCGGAGCGGATGCACCGTGCGAGCCATCACTGTGATGACTGGCCAAGTGCACGTCGAGCTGGGCCAGGCACACGTCCGAGCCGGCGGCGTTGCGCGGCCTCGTTCGCGGCGGTGAGGGTGTCGGTGAGAACCAGCACGCAGTCGAACGGGTTTGTGACCGTCAGTTCGAAGCGGAGTTCGTTGCTGCTCCAGGAAAACGACAGGAGCTGCTGCTCGGCAAACGCCAGCACCGTTCCGCGGCTGTCTGCCGCGTTGGGGTCACCGGCACAGGTGACCGTTCGCCGAGCCGAGGCTCACTGGTCAGCGTGCTGGGAAACCGCCGCGCCGACTCGTCTGGCACGGTCAGTGCCGATCAGACTCGTTCAACGGGAGACGGGAAAGTTCGCGTCAGCCGCACAGCGGGGCGTCCGTCGAGTTGGATTCATGTTGCGTTCATCCATGCCACGGTACGCCGGGTCGTCTGCGAGGTATGGGTGCGACCCCTGCCCAAGTGCGAAACGCCGCCCACGCCCCGCCCTCGATCTCCCGCCCCCGCACAACGCCTCAACCAGCTATTACCCGCAGCATAAAACCCCGGCGTTGCCCAGACCGCTTGGCTTTGCCGCCGTTGAAACGTTCAAAACTCACGGCGCAACGAACCGGTGGGGTGGACGGGACGTTTTCGAGACGTCGTCGGGCGCTGTGCGGGACCTACGCCGCTGCGCGGTAGTTACGGTCTGGCCGAAAGTCCCGCGCCACGCGCCACGCGCGGGCTGCGCCAGTGCGCGGGAGTTGGGCCTCCCGCGCAGCGGCGCAGCCCCCGCGCACCGTGAACGTGGAGCGGTCTCGCCGGAGATCCACGAAATTCGATCAGGTTCACCACCGCGCCGTGCTCCCGTACCGGGCCCATGATCAGCACGTGGGCCTACGTTCCGGGCCAGAAACCGGAACGTGATCGGCCCGGCGGTGATGGTCCCGAACGTGATGGGCCGAGGGGGGCGCCGGACTACAGGGCTCGCTGCAGCAGGGTGATGAACATGGCATCGGTGCCGTGGCGGTGTGGCCACAGCTGCACACTCCCGGTGTCGGCGGGCAGGTCGAGGTTTGCAGCACTGAACGACTGCACGACGGCAGCCGTGTCAAGCGCCGTCACCGCACCATCGGCCTTGCGCACGGCCAGGGCGACGATGGCTCGGGTCTCGGCGGTGTGCGGCGAACACGTGACATAGGCGAGGATGCCGCCGGGCTTGAGCGCGAGCAGGGCCGCGTCGATGAGTCCGGACTGCAGCCCGGCGAGGTCGGCGACGTCCTTGGGCTGCTTGCGCCAGCGCGCCTCTGGCCGGCGCCTCAGAGCGCCGAGGCCGGTGCAGGGGGCGTCGAGCAGGATGCGATCGAAGGTCTCTGGATGCGTCTGACCAATGGTGGTTCCGTCGATTTCCCAGACCGGAACTGTTTCGGGCAGTGCCGCGAGGGCCGTGCGCACGAGGGTCGCTCGGGCGGGGACGAGCTCGTTCGCGACGAGCTCAGCTCCCCCGGCACGTGCTTCGGAGGCAAGCAGGGCTGCCTTGCCACCCGGACCCGCGCAGAGGTCGAGCCAGCGCTCCCCTGCAACGATCGGCCGAGCCCGGCTGAGCGCGAGGGCTGCTATCTGCGAGCCTTCATCTTGCACCCGAACGCGACCATCCGTTGCGGTCACAAGGTGGTATGGGTCACCGGAGTCCAGCACGTAACCAACCGGTGAAAATTCGTCGGCGAGGCCCAGGCGTTCCCGGTCAGCGTCGGTCGCGAGCCCGGGCAACGCGACCATGTTGACCTTGGCCGCCATATTGTCGGCGGCAAGCAGGTCGGCGAGTTCGCCTTCGTGGCCTTCGGCGCGGAGCGACTGCCGAAAGGCCCGCACGATCCAGGCGGGGTGCGAGAATTCGGCCGCGAGCCGGTCATCGACATTGACCGCGCCTTCCAGCACCAGGTCGCGCCATTCCTTGGCGCTGGAGCGGGAGATGGTGCGCAGCACGCCGTTGGTGAATCCGGTCGCGGAGCGCGAGCCGACCTGCTTGGCCAGCGACACCGACTCGTTGACCGCCGCATGGGTGGCGACACGGGTGGCGAGCAGCTGGTGCGCGCCGAGGCGCAACACGTCGAGAATTGCGGGATCAATCGCGGTGACAGGACGGTTCGCAGCGAGGGCGATCACCCGGTCGTAGAAGCCCTGCATGCGCAGGGTGCCGTAGGTGAGCTCGGTCGCGAGGGCGGCATCCGCTGTATTGAGGGCGGCGCGCTGGATGCGGGTCGGCAGCAGAAGGTTGGCGTAGGCGTCGGATTCGCGCACGGCGGCAATCACCTCGTAGGCGATGCGACGCGCGGGCTGCACGAAATCGGCCGGGGCGTGTCCGGTGCGTGCGCCAGCGCCCGACGACGCCGACGCGGAACGAGCCGCCCCAGTCGGCGACCCGCCCGAACGAGCTGTACCGGAACGGACATCACCAGTGGGTACCGCGCCGGAACCGGCTGCTTCGGAGCGATCTCCCCGGGTGTGATCGTCGCTCATGAGGCCGTCACCGATTCCGCTGCCACTCCGCGCCACCAGTCGTTTGCTGTCATTGCTGTCTTTCCGGCCGGTTGCACGCGCAGCAGAACCAGAGGTTCGGTCTGCGTGCCCACGAGCACTGATTTTTCACGCTGCAGAATCATTCCAGCAGGCAGGGTGGGCTCGTCGACGCTCGGGGCGACCTCGAGAAGTTTGAGAACGGCGTCGTTCACCGTGGTGAACGCGCCCGGCTCGGGAGTGACTCCGCGAATGCGACTGTAAATGGATGCCGCTGGCTGATCGAAATCGATCCGCGCGTCGTCCCTGGTCAGCTTGGGGGCGAGGGTGACGTCGCCGGTCTGCGGCACGGCCAGGGCGGTACCAGCATCGAGCTCGGCAACAACGCGCAGGAGCAACTCGGCGCCGCTGTGACTGAGCTCGCTAAGAAGTATTCCCGATGTGGAATGTGCGCCGAGGGCCTGAGAAAAGCTGCCGAACACGGCCCCGGCGTCAAGCTCCGGCACCAGTTGGAACACGGCGGCTCCGGTGAATTCATCGCCAGCGATGACCGCCCGCTGCACCGGCGACGCACCGCGCCAGCGCGGCAGCAGCGAGAAGTGCAGGTTGATCCAGCCGAGGCGGGGCACAGAGAGCAAGGGTTCGCGCACAATGCCGCCGTAAGCGACGATGACTCCAAGGTCGGGCTGCAGCGCTCTGATAATCTCTGTTGCTTCACCATCGAGCCGGTTGGTCTTCAGTACCGGGTACCCTCGTTCGGCGGCAGCGTGCGCGACCGGTGACGGGGTGAGGGTGCGTTTACGACCGAGCGGGGCATCCGCTCGGGTGATCACGGAGACAATCTCGTGATCGGTGCCGGCTAGGGCCGTGAGGCTGGGCAGCGCGACCTCGGGCGTGCCGGCAAAGACGAGTTTCATTTAGAGCAGCTCCGGGTCATCGAATCGAACTTTAAGTGTAGGTGCCGGTTGGAACGAACCGGACTTCGGTTTGCGGCGCTTGGCGGCGTTGCGCACGACCGCAGTTTTGAGGGCGTGGGCAACCTCATCACCGCGGGCGTAGGCGAACCGCACGACGGCGCGTACCAGGGGCGACTCGGTGTCGACCGGACCGAGCACGTCGAGGCCGGCGACCGCGCCGAGGTCGGCGAGGGCCGCGTCGACGTCGGCGGCGGTTCCGGTGACCGAGGCGACCCGCACTGCCGGTGGAAAACGCAGCTGGCGACGGTCGGCGAGCTCGCTGGCAGCGAAGATATCGGGGTGCCAGGCGTTGAGCGCCCGGGCGAGGGCGCCGCCGACTCCGGCGAGAAGCACGGGCGCGCCGGGGGCTGCAAGCGCAGCCGCGTTGGCCCACCAGCGCAGGCAGTCTTCGGCAACCCGCAGTGATTCGCGGGCCAGCATGCGTTCGCCGTCGAGAATCAGGATGGCGCGATAGCCGCCGGTCGGCACCGGTTCGGCGCCACGGGTCGCGATGACGAGGGCCGGGTCTGGGCCAAGTGTCTGCACGGTATGCTCGCCGTCGGCAACGATCACGCGGGCTCCTGGAAAGGCGCGGCCGAGCTCTTCGGCGGTGCGCCCGGTGCCGAGCGTGACCACGCGCAGCTTGGTACCGTCGCAGTGCGCGCAGGTCCAGCCGGCGGCGAGGGCGCCGCACCACCGGCAGGACGGTACGGCGGAGGCCGATTTGAGCCCGAGCGGACCCTGGCAGTGCGTGCAGCGGGCGGCCTTCTTGCAGCTTTGGCAGGCGAGCATCGGCGCGTAGCCGGGGCTGGCGACCTGCACCAGAACGGGTCCGTGAGCGAGCGCCTCGCGGGCGGCCTGCCACGCGGCCGAGGGGATGCGGGCCGCGCGGGCCTGCTGATCTGGTTCGGATTGAAAGTCGGTGGGAATGATGCGCGGGTGACGGTCGGCGGCCGGGCTCACCTCGGCCAGGTAACCCAACTCGACCAGACGCTGGGTTTCAACGCTGCGCGAATGGCCGAGAAAAACCAGCGCGCAGTCGCTGTTCTGCTGACGTACCAGTGCCGCGTCGCGGGTGTTGACGTAGGGGCTGAGCGGCTCGGTGTAGAGCGGGTCGCCATCGTCCCAGAGGGCGATGAGGCCCAGGTTCTGCGCCGGGGCGTACACGGCCGAGCGGTTGCCGAGAATGATGCGCGGTGCGGGTTCCAGGCAAGCGAGGAAGGCACGGTAGCGGTCGGGGTTGGGCTGGCGGGCATCGACCCGGCTCAGCGGCAGGGTCGGCGCGAGCTGAGCCAGGGCGGCCTGCACTTGGTCTTGGTCGCGAAAATCGGGCACACAGAGGATGGCGCTCTGCCCGGCACCAAGGGTGGCGACGGCGAGTTCGGCCAGGGTTTGCGCCCAGCGGCCAACGGTTGTGCCGTCTTCAAGTTGCACGAGTTCGGGAATCGCAGCGACGGCGACCCGGTGATGTTCGATGATGGCGCTGTCGAGGCGACCGGTCGGGTAGCCGACGAACGCGGATGTGGTTAGCGCGAGTGCGGCGGGTGACGGCGTCGGCATGGCGGTCTCGGCGGACTCGACCAGCGGGTGGGTGGGCGGGGCTGTCGCTGGCGGTGCCGAGATGGAGGACTCCTCGAAGGCAGCGGCCGCAGCGTCCACAGCGGCCGCAGCGTCCCGCGCGGCCAGCCAGGCTTTTTCGACGCGCACCTGGCGCGGCGGCACGGCCAGACGAATGATGTCACTCGCGTTCCCCGCCGCCCGATCAGCCAGTCGGCGGGCCAGCTTCCAGACCGCCGGCGTGAGCACCACCGCCGTGGACACGACCGAGTCCAGCGGACTGAGCGCGCCCCGGAAGGCGGCATCCGTTTCAGAGGCGGACTCGGCCGACGGGTCGAATACCTCGATCACATAGGCCTCTACAACCCGCCCACCGGAACGAAACGGCACCTTGACCCGCATCCCCGCCGCCACCTGTCCGGCCAGCCCGGCGGGTACGCCGTAGTCGAATAGGTGGTCGAGTTGCGGTAGCGGGGAATCAATGAGCACCCGTGCGACGAGGCCCGTGTGCGTCATCAGGTTCCGCTGCGGTTCAGAGGCCGGCGGCGCTGCGCAGGTCGTCGACCTTGTCGAGGCGTTCCCAGGTAAAGTCGGGCAGCTCACGGCCGAAGTGGCCGTAGGTGGCCGTCTGCGCGTAGATGGGCCGCAGCAGGTCGAGCGAGTGGATGATCGCGGCTGGCCGCAGGTCGAACACGGCGCGGATAGCGGCGGTGATCTCCTTATCGGGCAGCACCCCGGTGCCGAAGGTTTCGACGTAGAGCCCAACCGGAGACGCCTTGCCGATGGCATAGGCGACCTGCACCTCGAGGCGTTCGGCTAGCCCGGCAGCGACGGCATTTTTAGCAACCCAGCGCATGGCGTATGCGGCGGAGCGGTCCACCTTGGACGGGTCCTTGCCGCTGAACGCTCCCCCGCCATGCCGGCTCGATCCGCCGTAGGTATCGATGATGATCTTGCGCCCGGTGAGGCCGGCGTCACCCTGCGGGCCGCCGATTTCAAAGCGTCCAGTGGGGTTGATCAGGGCAGTCAGCGAGGAGGAATCCAGGTCGATCAAATCGAGCACCGGGCGAATCACGAGCTCGTCAACCTCAAGGCGCAACCGCTCCGTAGTGACAGACGGCGCGTGTTGGGTCGACACCACGACGGTTTCGACGGTGCGCGGAATGATGCCGTCGTAGCCGATGGTGACCTGCGTCTTGCCGTCGGGGCGCAGATAGTTGAGCTCGCCGCTCTTGCGCACGAAGGCGAGGCGTTCGGCCAGCCGGTGAGCAATCCAGATCGGGATCGGCATGAGTTCGGGGGTCTCGCGGGTGGCGTAGCCAAACATGATGCCCTGGTCGCCGGCGCCCTGCCGGTCGAAGTCGTCGACGCTCGATTGTTCGCGCGTCTCGAAGGCGTTGTCCACGCCCTGGGCGATGTCGGGTGACTGGCCGCCGATGGAGACTTCGACGCCGCAGGAGCGGCCGTCAAACCAGACATCCGAGGAGTCGTAGCCGATGTCGGTAATGCACTTGCGCACGATCGATGGGATCTCGACGTACGCCTCGGTGGTGACTTCGCCGGCCACGTGCACGAGACCCGTGGTGACCAGGGTCTCGACGGCGACGCGGCTGTGCGGGTCGTGAGTGAGCAGCGCATCGAGGATGCTGTCGGAAATCTGGTCGCAGATCTTGTCTGGATGGCCCTCGGTGACTGATTCCGAGGTGAAGAGGCGAAGATCGCTCATCTGGCCCGTCTCTGTAGAAGTTGACTAACTACGTAAAAAACGTAGATGCTGAATGCGGTGCAGTGCCTGTCGCAGCGGAAGCTAACCGATCAGGTCAAGTATGCAATTGGCCACCGACATTTTACTTCCGGCAGCCTCATTCACTATAACTCCGTGCCGATCGAGCACCGTCACCGTGTTACGTTCCGTGCCGAAACCCACCGTTTCCCCGTCCACATAACCGACGCGGTTCACCACCAGAAAGTCGCATCCCTTGCGGGAAATTTTCTCCCGGCCGAGGTTCAGCAGCCGGTCGGCATCCGCTTCGGTTTCGGCGGCGAAGCCGATGATCACCTGGCCCGGCCTGCTCGTAGCGGATAGCCCGGCCAGAATGTCGGGGTTCTTGACCAATTCCAGGGTGAGGGTGTCCCCCGCCTCTTCCTTTTTGATTTTGCCGTGCTGTACCGCTGTGGGTCGATAGTCGGCAACGGCGGCGGCCATGATGATCACGTCGGCCGCTGAGGCAGCGGTCGTCATGGCCTCCTGCATTTCGAGGGCACTGGTGACCATAACGGTCGTGATGCTGGTCGGAACGGGCACTTCGAGGTTGGCAGCGACGAGCGTAACCACTGCCCCCCGGGCCAGCGCGGCTTGGGCGAGCGCGACGCCCTGCCGGCCGCTGGATCTGTTGCCGAGAAACCGCACCGGGTCGAGCGGTTCGCGCGTGCCACCGGCACTAATCAGCACCCGGCGACCGGTCAGATCGTGCAGAACGGATGCCGCAGCCTCGCCAGCAGGCGACGTGCGGTCGAGCACGGCCAGGGCTACCGCAACGATGGTCTCCGGCTCCTCCATGCGGCCCGTGCCGGAGTCGGTGCCGGTGAGGCGGCCAACGCCGGGGCCGACGATGGTCACGCCGCGGGAACGCAGCACGGCCACGTTCGCTACGGTCGCCGGGTTGGTCCACATTTCGGTGTGCATGGCCGGGGCGATCACGAGCGGGGCTCTGCTGGCAAGAATGGTGTTGCCGAGCAGATCGTCGGCCAGGCCGACGGCAAGTTTGGCAATGCTATTGGCCGTGGCCGGGGCGACGACGATGAGGTCTGCTCCCTGGCCGATGGCCACGTGGCGCACTTCGGCGACACCCTCATACAGGTCGGTGTGCACCGGGTTGCGGGAGATGGCCTCGAGCGTCGGTTTGCCGATGAAACGCAGTGCCGCCGCAGTGGCGATCACGTGCACGGAGTCGCCGTTCAACACAAAAGCGCGCACGATGTTGACGGCCTTATACGCTGCGATGCCGCCGGTGATACCAACGACGATCGTGCGAGGTGTCTTCATCTTGCGCGCTTCGAGCGAGGTGGTTTAGGCCTCGACGATCGGGCGAGAAACGAGCTTGTCGTCGTTAATTTCACGCAGGGCCACGGAGAGCGGCTTGTCTTCGACGGTCGAGTCGACGAGCGGTCCGACGTTGTCGAACAGGCTGCCTTCGTGCAGGTCAGCGTAGTAGTCGTTGATCTGACGCGCACGCTTGGACGCAAAGATGACGAGAGCATACTTCGAGTCGACCTTGGAGAGCAGGTCGTCGATGGGCGGGTCAATGATGCCAGTGGGCTTGTTCGCCATTGCTGTCACACTCCTAATAGAGCACAGCCTGAGGCCGGTGCAAGTTTTGCGGGAAACGCACCGTTGGGCACGCAAGAATTCAGCAGAAGCGGGCGCTACGACATGCTTGTTGCAGCACGCATCTCCATCAAGTCTACGACCTCGCGGGCGGCGTCGGCGACATCGTGGTTGATCACCCGGTAATCGAACTCCCCCTGGGCGGCCAATTCAAGTTTCGCGGTCTCTAAACGGCGCGCCTGCTCGGCCGAATCCTCGGTGCCGCGACCGATCAGGCGGCGCACCAGTTCGTCCCAGCTCGGCGGCAACAAAAACACCAGGCGAGCCTCTGGCATGGCGCGGCGCACGGAGCGAGCACCCTGCAGATCGATCTCGAGCAGCACGCTGTTACCGGCGGCAATGGCCGCATCGACCGGGCCGCGCGGCGTGCCATAGCGGTAGGCGTTGTGCACCTTGGCCCACTCAAGCAGTTCCCCAGCCTCGATCATGCGGTCAAATTCGTCGTCGGAGACGAAGAAATAGCTGAGCCCCTCAGTCTCCCCCGGGCGCGGCGCTCGCGTGGTCGCCGAGACGGAAAGCAGCACGTCGGGATAATTCTCACGGATGTACCCGGCAACGGTTCCCTTGCCTACCGCGGTTGGTCCGGCGAGAACAATCAGTTTGGAATCGATGGTGCTCTTACGCAGGCTCGGCCGCTCGGACAGAAAGTCGCGGAGCCGGTCACGCTGGTGCCGACCGAGCCCGCCGAGGCGCTTGGACGGCGAAATTTCCAGTCGGTGAATGATGCGCTGCATTTTGGTCACGCCGATGGCCGGAATGCTCACAAGCAGTTCGGTCACCCGCAGCCGGCCCTCGACGCCGATCGGGTCCGCGACGGCGGTAGCGAGCACTTCGAGCGCGGTGCGGTCACCGGAGGCGACCTCGGCCTTGACCTTGGCGCGAGCCCGGCGTGCGGCGACCGCAGCGCGCGATGCGGCAACCCGGTCGACTTCGGGCGGGGTGGGACGGTGTTCAGCCACGGACGGCACCTACTTCGGCTACTCGGCGCTCAATGGCTTCTTGGATCCGGTGGGGTCCGGCCGAGAGCACACTGCGCGATTCACTCACGATAACCCCTCCGGCGTATCCGCCATATATCGAGATCAGATCCATAATATGCCCACCCTGGTGTCCAAAGCCCGGCGCGAGCACCGGGGTTCGACATTCGGTTGGTGCCGCCTCCAGATCGATGCCGAATGATGGCAGGTCGAGGGTGGCTCCGAGCACGACGCCGATCGACCCGAAGCTCGTTGTCGGGCTCATTGCCGCGTTCGTTGCCGCGTGAGCGGATGCTGCCAGCGCGTTCCGCTCGGCGACGTCATCCAGAATGGCACGGGCGACGCTCGACCCGGCGCGCGGTCCGTCGGCAACGACCGCCCGCTGAATGTCGGCGGCCTCCGGGTTGGAGGTCGCGGCGAGCAAGAAAACACCCTTGCCGTACGTTGCCGCGAGGTTCAGCGGTGAGTCAAGCGAACCGACACCCATGTAGGCGGCGAGGGTGAGGGCATCCACCTCGAGCGGGGAACCGGGCGATAGCCAGGCCTGGGCGTAGGCTTCGACACTGCTGCCGAGGTCGCCGCGTTTGGCGTCGCCGATCACGAGCAAACCGGCCTGCCGGGCGTCGGCCAGCACGCGCTCGAGAGCGACGAAGCCGGCCGAGCCAAATCTTTCGAAGAAGGCAATCTGCGGTTTGACGATGCCGACTCGGCCGGCTGCTGCGGCAGCGACGACCGTGCGACCGAACGATTCCACGCCCGCCGCCGAGTCGGGCAGGTTCCACTCACCGAGCAGCCAGGAGTGCGGGTCGATGCCAACGCACAGCTGGCCTTGACGGGCAAACACCCGCGCGAGGCGATCACCGAAGGAGACGACCGGCCCGGTCGCCGCAGCACCGCCGTCCACAACACTCTCGTTGTTCACCGCACAGCCGCCGTTCACAAGAGGGCGGTTCGGGCCGTTGCGTATTCCTGAAGCGAGGTCACCTCGAACCCGTCGCGAATCGAGTCGATCGAAGCGACCGCAGCGCTAAGCTCGGCGATCGTGGTGAACAGCGGCAGGTCGCCGGCCACAGCCGCGGCGCGAATCTCATAGCCGTCGGCGCGAGCGGTGCTGCCACCGGGGGTGTTGATGACGATGTGAATCTCTTCGCGGCGAATGAGTTCGACGATCGACACGTCGTCGTCATTCGCTTTCTCGCTGAACTTGGTCACGATCCGGGCGCGAATGCCATTGCGGTGCAACACCTCGGCGGTACCAATGGTCGCGGCGATCTCGTAGCCGAGCTGCTGCAGGCGAAGCATCGGCAGGATGATCGCGCGCTTGTCGCGGTCGGAGACCGACACGAAAACGGTGCCGGAGAGCGGAATTCCGCCGTAGGCAGCGAGCTGGCTCTTGGCGAAGGCCCGCGGAAAGTCCCGATCGATGCCCATGACCTCGCCGGTGGAACGCATCTCCGGGCCGAGGATCGAGTCCACGACCAGGCCCTCCGGGGTGCGGAACCGGTTGAACGGCAGCACGGCCTCCTTCACGGCCACCGGCGCTTCGATCGGCACGCGCGAGCCGTCGATGAGCGGCAGCTTACCGTCGGCCTTGAGCTCGGCAATGGTCGTGCCGACCATGATGAGCGCCGCGGCCTTGGCCAACGTGATGCCGAGGGCCTTGGCGACAAACGGCACCGTGCGGGAGGCACGCGGGTTGGCTTCGAGTACGTAGAGCACGCCAGCGCCGATCGCGAACTGCACGTTGAGCAGGCCCTTCACACCGATACCGCGAGCGATGCCGAGTGTGGCCTCGCGCACTCGGTCGATTTCGGCGCGGCCGAGGGTGACCGGCGGCAGGGTGCAGCTCGAGTCGCCGGAGTGAATGCCCGCCTCTTCGATGTGCTCCATCACGCCGCCGATGTACAGCTCGTGGCCGTCGTAAATGGCGTCGACGTCGATTTCGATTGCGTCATCCAGAAAACGGTCAACCAAAAGCGGATGCCCGGCGCCGATGATTCCCTGTCCGGCCATCCGCTTGAAATAGTCGGCGAGCGACAAGGAATCGTAGACGATCTCCATGCCGCGGCCACCGAGCACGTAGCTGGGGCGCACGAGCACCGGATAGCCGATTTCTTCGGCCACCACGACGGCGCCGCCGAAGTCGATCGCCGTTCCGTTTCGAGGAGCGAGCAGGCCGGCGTCATCGAGGATCTTCGAGAACAGGCCGCGTTCCTCGGCGAGGTCAATCGCGTCGGGCGTGGTGCCGAGAATGGGAATGCCGGCGGCTTCCAGACCGCGGGCCAGGCTGAGCGCGGTCTGGCCGCCGAGCTGCACGACCACACCGACGAGTTCGCCGCTCTGACTTTCGGCGTGGATGACCTCGAGCACGTCTTCCAGGGTGAGCGGTTCGAAGTAGAGCCGGTCGCTCGTGTCGTAGTCGGTGGAGACCGTCTCCGGGTTGCAGTTGATCATGATGGTCTCGTAGCCGGCCTCAGACAGGGCGAAGGAGGCGTGTACGCAGGAGTAGTCGAATTCCACGCCCTGACCAATGCGGTTCGGGCCGGAGCCGAGAATAACGACCTTGCGGCGGTCGCTGGCCACAACCTCAGTCTCGTCGTCGTAGCTTGAGTAGTGGTACGGCGTGAGGGCCGGAAACTCCCCCGCGCAGGTATCAACGGTCTTGAAGACGGGCCGCACGCCGAGAATATGACGCACGGTGCGAACATCCGCTTCGCCAAAGCCGCGCAACTGCCCGATTTGAGCGTCGGAGAAGCCGTGATCCTTGGCCAGGATCATCACGTCGCGGTCGAGACGGTCGGCAGCGGCAACCTGGTCGGCGATTTCATTGATCAGCACGATCTGGTCGATGAACCAGGGGTCGATCTTGGTAGCTTCGAAGACCTGGTCGATCGTTGCGCCGCGGCGGAGTGCCTGTTGCACGGTCACGATGCGGCCGTCGGTGGGAATTTCAGCAGAGGCGAGCAGCTCGGCGACCGTGCGAGTCTCTTCACCCCAGTGAAAGCTCGATCCGCGCTTCTCGAGCGACCGCAGGGCCTTCTGCAAAGCGGATGCGAAGCTGCGGCCGATGGCCATGGCCTCGCCGACCGATTTCATGGTTGTGGTCAGGCGCGGGTCAGCGGCCGGAAACTTCTCAAACGCGAAGCGTGGCACCTTGACCACGACGTAGTCGAGGGTCGGCTCGAAGCTCGCCGGGGTGACCCCGGTGATGTCGTTGGGAATCTCATCGAGTCGATAGCCGAGGCTAAGCTTCGCGGCGATCTTGGCGATCGGAAAGCCGGTCGCCTTGCTGGCCAAGGCGGAGGAACGCGAGACCCGCGGGTTCATCTCGATCACGATAACGCGACCGTCGGCTGGGTTGATGGCGAATTGGATGTTGCAGCCACCGGTGTCGACGCCGACCGCGCGGATGATGTCAATCGAGATGTCGCGCAGGTGCTGGTATTCGCGGTCGGTCAGGGTCAGTGCCGGAGCGACGGTGATCGAGTCGCCGGTGTGCACGCCGACCGGGTCGACGTTTTCGATCGAGCAGACCACGACGGTGTTGTCGGCCGTGTCGCGCATCATTTCAAGCTCGTACTCTTTCCAGCCGAGAATCGACTCTTCGAGCAGAACCTCGGTGGTCGGGCTGTGGTGCAGGCCGTCGGTGACGATGCGGCGCAGTTCCACCTCGGTATAAGCGAAGCCGGAGCCGAGGCCACCCATAGTGAAGGAGGGGCGCACCACGAGCGGGTAGCCGAGGTCATCGGCGTACCCGACTGCTTCTTCTACCGTGCGGGCAATAAAGGAGCGCGCCACGTCGGCCCCGGCGTCGAGCACGAGCTGCTTGAAGATCATGCGGTCTTCGCCCTTGTTGATGGCGTCGAAACTCGCGCCGATCAACTCAACGTTGTACTTTTCCAGGATTCCACGCTCGTGCAGCTGGATCGCCGCGTTGAGGGCGGTCTGCCCGCCCAGGGTGGGCAGAATCGCATCCGGTCGTTCCTTGGCGATGATCGTCTCAAGAATTTCGGCCGTGATCGGTTCGATGTAGGTCGCGTCGGCGAAGTCGGGATCGGTCATGATGGTGGCCGGGTTGGAGTTGACCAGGATGACGCGCACGCCCTCCTCGCGAAGCACCCGGCAGGCCTGAGTACCGGAGTAGTCGAACTCGCAGGCCTGGCCGATGACGATCGGGCCGCTGCCGATGACAAGAACGCTATTGATATCGTCGCGCTTGGGCATTATTTGGTCTCTCCTGCAACGGCGCCCTGTGAAGCCAGCACAACGTCTCTGAATCGGTCGAAAAGGTGGTTGGCGTCGTGCGGACCGGAGGCTGCCTCCGGGTGGTACTGCACCGAAAACGCGTTGATGTCGAGGCAGCGAATGCCCTCGACCACCTGGTCGTTCAGGCTGTAGTGGCTGACCTCGACCCGGCCGAAGCCGGTGCGCGACTCGTGCACGCCTTCGATGGGCATGTCAACGGCAAAGCCGTGGTTTTGCGAGGTGATCTCGACCCGGCCGGTGGTTTTGTCGAGCACCGGTTGGTTGATGCCGCGGTGGCCGAACGGCAGCTTGTAGGTGCGAAAGCCGAGCGCTCGGCCGAGCAGCTGATTGCCGAAGCAGATACCGAAGTAGGGAATCCCCGCGCGCAGCACCTCCTGCAGCAGATCGACGTGAGCGTCGGAGGCGGCCGGGTCGCCGGGCCCATTCGAAAAGAACAGCGCGGAGGGCTTGAGCGACAAGACGTGTTCGGCGGTGACCGACTGCGGCAGTACGAGCACCTCGAACCCACGTTCGGCGAGGTAGGTCAGGGTGCTGGTCTTCACACCGAGATCGAGCACGGCCACGGAGCCGATGCGTTCGCCCTGAGCTGGAACGGAGAAGGGTTCGACGGTCGAGACCTCAAGCGAGAGGTTACGGCCGCGCATTCCAACGCCACCGAGCACACGCTCCAGCTGTTCGCTGTCGGACAATTCGAACTCGTCGCCGGAGAAGATTCCGCTTTTCATCGCGCCCGCCGAGCGGATGTGGCGGGTGATCGCGCGGGTATCGATGCCGCTGATGCCGACAACGCCCTGCGCTTTCAGGTCATCGTCGAGCGTGCGGGTGGCGCGAAAATTGGAGGCCATGCGTGCGGGTTCGCGCACGATGAAGCCGGCCACCCAGATCTGGCTGGACTCCATGTCGTCATCGTTCATGCCGGTGTTGCCCACGTGCGGGGCGGTCATCAGCACGATCTGACCGGCGTAGGACGGGTCGGTCAGGGTTTCCTGGTAACCGGTCATGCCGGTGGCGAAGACTATTTCGCCGAGCGTCTGGCCCGTACTGCCGTAGCTGCGGCCGACGAAGCGGCGGCCGTCTTCGAGTACGAGCACGGCCGGTCCGGGCTTGTCGGTCACCGAGAACGTTGTTTTCACGACAGCGGATGCGACGGCTTGGTCTGGTTCTGCCTGGTCAGGTGCGGTGGAGTCGGGCACGTCAGGCCTCACTTTCGTCTTGATGGGCCGCAGGCTCGGTCGGCCTCGTAGCCGAGGCTGTCAGGGTTCGGATCGAGTCGACGAGGCGAGTTCGATCATGGGGGTCGATGATGCGGAAGAAGCTGTCAACGGCGCGGCGGTCGTCGTCGGTTGCAGTAGTACCCGACGTGGGGCCGGAAGCCAGCCGCCAGCCGAGACGGACGAGTCCATCGGTTTCGACCACACGGTCGATGGCGACCTGGGCCGCACCGACCGCATCGATGGCGCTGGCCGGTACGAAAACCGGTTGGTTACCGTCGAGGTCGAGAATGACTCCGATCTCGGTGACAGTCAGCGCGGCGCGGGCGCGAAAGCCTAGGCCGGGCACGGCGAGTCGTTCTAGCGGGGCATCGCGCGGTGTCGTGGCGACGTAGTACGCCTCGGCGCCGGCCAGGGTTACACCGGCGGTTTCCGGCATGGGGTAACCGGCGGTGAGCGCGGCATCCCGTCGGCTGCGCCTCCGCCAGCTGCGCCACATGAGAATCAGAACACCGAGCAGAACCAGCCCGGTGATGATGGCGGGAATGGTTCTATCCATGGGTGGTATCTCCAGTTCGGTGGCCAGCTATGTCGAGGCGACCGCGTGCGATTGTGTCCTGCACAGTTCCGCCCAACACCGTGGCATAGCCGCGATGGAACGTCGACAGCACCTGCCCGGGCAGCGTCATCGACAGGTACGGCGAGTTCACGCTCGTGCCCGCGAGGTCGGCGCGGCCGAAGATGCGGGTGGCCGAGGGGTCGTAGAGGGTCAGCTCGGCCGGTGAGCCGACCGCGATGGGATTGCCCTGGCCGGGGATGCGTCCGATTCGTGCCGGTGTGCGGGAGAGCACCCGTTCGATATCAGACCAATCGAGCATCCCCGTCGCAACGACGGCCGCGTGCACGACCGACAGCGCCGATTCCAACCCGACCATGCCGTTGGCTGCGGCATCCCACTCGCAGTCCTTGCTTTCGGTCGGGTGTGGAGCGTGGTCGGTGGCAACGATATCGATCGTGCCGTCGGCCAGTCCGGCGCGGAGCGCCTCGACGTCTTCGCGGCGCCGGAGCGGCGGGTTGACCTTGAAGCGGGCGTCGTAGCCGCGCACGAGGTCTTCGGTCAGTAAGAGGTGATGCGGGGTGACCTCGGCGGTGACGTTGATGCCGCGGGCCTTGGCCCAGCGAATCACGTCGACCGAACCGGCGGTAGAAACATGGCAGACGTGGAGGCGGGACCCGACATGCTCGGCCAGCAGCACGTCCCTGGCGATGATGGACTCTTCGGCGACGGCTGGCCAACCCACGAGTCCGAGTTCACCCGACACCGCACCCTCGTTCATCTGGGCTTTCTCGGTGAGGCGTGGTTCCTGGGAGTGCTGGGCGATGACCCCGTCGAAGGCCTTCACGTATTCGAGCGCGCGGCGCATGAGCAGCGGGTCCGAGACGCAGAATCCGTCATCGGAGAACACCCGAACCCGGGCGCGGCTCGACGCCATCGCGCCGAGTTCGGCCAGTTGCTGGCCGGCCAACCCCACGGTGACGGCGCCGATCGGCTGCACGTCTACGTAGCCGGCGCTTTCGCCAAGGGCAAGCACCTGCTCGACCACACCGGCGGTGTCCTGGGCCGGAAGCGTGTTTGCCATGGCGAACACGCTCGTGAAGCCGCCGCGCGCAGCAGCCCTGCTGCCGCTCAGCACCGTTTCGCTGTGCTCGTAGCCGGGCTCGCGCAGGTGGGCGTGCAGGTCGACGAGCCCTGGCAGCGCCAGCAAGCCGTCGGCATCGATCAGGCTCTCACCGCTCTGCGACAGGCCGGTGCCGAGTTCGGCAATGCGAGTGCCGGTCAAACGGATGTCGGTGCGCGTGCCGTCCGGCAGGGTCGCGCCCCGGATGAGCCAGTTTTCTTGCATGCCGTGGTGCTGCAATCCGTCAATCGACATTCTTCAATTCCTTCCGATCACCGGATAAGAGCAGATAGAGCGCGGCCATTCGCACGGACACACCGTTGGTGACTTGCTCGAGCACGGTCGAATTGGCGGAGTCCGCCGCCGCAGAGCAGATTTCCAGGCCGCGATTCATCGGGCCGGGGTGCATAACAATGCTAGCTGGGCCGAGCCGGCCAAATCGCGCCTCGTCGAGGCCCCATACTCGGGAATACTCACGGGTGCTGGGAAAGAAGGCCGCGCTCATCCGCTCGGTCTGAATTCGTAACATCATGACCACGTCGGGTGCAGCGTCGATCGCGTCGTCGAGGTCGAAGTTGAACCGCGCCGGCCAGAGCGAGGTATCGCTTGGCACCAGGGTTGGCGGAGCGACAAATGTGACCTCGGCGCCGAGAACGGTCAGCAACCAGAGGTTGGAGCGGGCCACCCGGGAATGCAGCACGTCGCCGACGATCGTGACGGTAACGCCGTCAAGGCCGCGTCCACGCGAGGCAGCGCCGTGAATGCGGCGCCGGATGGTGAAGGCGTCGAGCAGCGCCTGGGTGGGATGCTCGTGGGTGCCGTCGCCGGCGTTGATGATGCCGGCATCGATCCATCCACTCGCGGCGAGCACAGCGGGGGCGCCAGAGGCCGGATGGCGGATCACGACACCGTCGGCGCCGATCGCGGCGAGGGTCTGGGCGGTATCCTTGAGGCTTTCACCCTTGGAGACGCTGGACCCCTTGGCGCTGAAGTTGATGACATCGGCGCTGAGCCGTTTAGCTGCAGCTTCGAACGAGATGCGGGTGCGGGTAGAGTCTTCGAAAAACAGGTTGACGACCGTCTTGCCGCGCAGGGTGGGGAGTTTTTTGACCTCCCGCTGGGCGACATCCGCCATGTCCTCGGCGATGTCAAGCAGGGTGATCGCGTCGTCCCTGGCCAGGTCTTTGGTCGAGAGCAGGTGTCTCATCGGTTGCTCCCCCCGTCAATCGAGACGAACTCGTCGCCGTCGACCTCATTGATGTGCACGTTGATGCGTTCATCCGTCGCGGTCGGCAGGTTACGGCCAACAAAGTCGGCGCGAATCGGCAACTCGCGGTGCCCGCGATCGATGAGCACGGCGAGGCGCACGATGGTGGGGCGGCCGTGGTCACCGAGCGCATCGAGAGCGCTGCGGATGGTGCGGCCCGAGTAGAGCACGTCGTCGACGAGCACCACGGTTGTCCCGTTGATACTGCCGGGAACCTGGGTGCGTGACGGGGTGCGGGTGCGCCCGTGTGCGAGGTCGTCGCGGTAGAGCGTGACGTCGAGGGATCCGACCCGCACGCCGCTTGCTGCCGGTTCGATGCGTTGGATAATCTCGGCGATGCGCCGGCCCAGAATCACGCCCCTGGTCGGAATACCGAGGATGACGAGATTGTCCGGACCACGATTGGACTCCAAAATCTCATGGGCGATTCGAGTCAACGCGCGGGTGATGTCAGCCTGAGTGAGCACAATGTGCGCCAAATGCCGACCTCCTTCCCCGTCTCACAGGACGGATATTAAAGGATGTCTAAGTTGTATCTACCCTAGCCGCTCCCCCGGCCGGTAGGGAACGGCCGGGTTAGAACGCTCCGGCGACGAAGGCGGCGAACTCGGCCTGATCGCTCAGGCTGCCGCGGTACTGGCGACCGTCAACAAGAATGGTCGGGGTGCCACTGACGGCCTCGATCTCCGCGCCCTCGATCGGGCCGGTCAGGGCAGCGTCGGTGTTGTTCTGCGACCAGACCTGATAATCGCCAGATTCCACGCAGTCGACGATACTCACGTTACCCGGTGCGAGGTCGATCAGTTCGGCGTCGCTGAGCCCGGATGTGTTTTCCGTCGGCTGCTGAGCGAACAGCGCCGAGAGATAGGCGAGAGTGCTGTCGGGGTTGAGCGTAGCCTGGCAGGTGAGGGCGGCAGACGCCCTTGATGAATAGTTCGTTCCCTGCGAGGCTCGGTCGAGGAAGGTGAGCGAGTGCACGCGCAGGGTGATCACGCCGCTCTCGACGCCCGCGGCCAGCAGTTCTCCGTTGGTCTGTTCAAACTGCGCGCAGAACGGGCACATCAAGTCGACGTACTCGTCGACGATCACCGTTCCGGTGCCGAATTCGAGATACCCTTTATCGAAATTGGCCGCCCCGACCTGACCGGTTGGCAGCGGCGCACTGGACCCGGGTGCTGACGAACTGAACGATCCCGAATCAGATCCCAGGGCAACAAAGAACGCGGCAACAGCGGAAGCAAAAATGATCGCCAGAGCGACCACGATAACGAACAGAGCGGTGCTTACATACCCGATGATGAGGCCAGCCAGCGCAAAACCACGGCCGACCTCGCCGCGGGCACGAATCTGCCCGAGCGCGATGTGGCCGCAGATCACGCCGACCAGCCCAACGAAGAACGACGACACGAAGGCGACAATGGCCAGGGTGTTGGTCTTCGGTGTCATCGAGAATGGCGGTGTCAGACGGGCGTCGGGCGCGGGGGCCGTATACGGGTTTGGCTGGCCCTGCTCGCCGTTCTGATCTGGCTGATTGGGCTGGGCGCCTTGTCCGGTGCTGGTCATCTTCGTGTCCTTCGGTGACGGGCCGGCCGCAACCGGCGTTCCAGCATTCTGCTGGTGGTTATGCCGATGGCGCGGTTTGAGCGATCTTGCCCAGCAGACCGTTGACGAAGCCGGCCGAGTCATCCGTTGAGAGAATTTTGGCCGCTTCAACGGCTTCATCGATGGCGACGGCGTGCGGGACGGCGTCGTTGTAGAGAATTTCCCAGATGCCGATGCGCAAAATGGCGCGATCGATGTTGGGCATGCGGGCCAGCGACCAGCCCTGCGAATAGGTCTCGATCAGTTCATCGATCTCTTCGCGGTGGTCGACGACCCCGTCGACGAGTTCACGGGCATACAGCCAGGACACGAGTCGAGCCGGCTCGCTTGCGGCGCGCTCTGCCTCGGTTGCGAGCGACTCTGGAATGCTGATCTGGCGAACATCGGCGGCGTACAAAATGTCGATGGCGCGCTTGCGTGCCTTGGTACGTGCGCTCATTCGTTGACGCGGCCGAGGTAGTCGCCGGTGCGGGTGTCGACCTTGACCTTGGTGCCCTGCTCCAGGAACAACGGAACCTGAATCTGGTACCCGGTCTCGACGGTGGCCGGCTTGGTGCCACCGGTGGAACGGTCGCCTTGCAGGCCCGGCTCGGTGTAGGTGATCTCCAGCGTGACGGATGCCGGCAGTTCGACGTACAGCGGGTTTCCGTTGTGCAGCGCAACGGTCACGGCCTGGTTTTCGAGCATGAAGTTGCTCGCATCCCCGACGACCGCAGCAGAGACGGTGATCTGGTCATAGTCAGCGACGTCCATGAAAACGTAGGAATCGCCGTCGTTGTAGAGGTACTGAAAGTCACGACGATCGACGTTTTCGGTCTCGATCTTGGCACCGGCGTTGAACGTGCGGTCAACGGTCTTGCCCGAAACGACGTTCTTCATCTTGGTACGAACGAAGGCGCCACCCTTGCCCGGCTTAACGTGCTGAAACTCGACAACGGCCCAAAGCTGGCCATCCATATTGAGTACGACGCCGTTTCTGATATCAGCGGTAGAAGCCATGAGAGGGGTGTTCCGTTCAATTGAGAAGGTGCGCGGGTGCAAATGGCACCTTGTCGAGTGTACGTGTCGAAGCCTCAGCTTGCCAAAGGCAATGCCGGGAAAGCTGTGTTACGGCTGGGTGACAAAGTCCAGCGCGAGCCGATACGAGTTGAACCCGAGGCCGGCAATGACTCCGGTCGCGATGGCACTCACGACGCTGGTGTGGCGAAACGTCTCGCGGGCATGCGGGTTGGAGATGTGCACCTCGATCAGCGGCAGGCCGGCCTTGGTCACCAGCGCTGCCGCATCCCGCAAGGCATAGCTGTAGTGCGTGAACGCAGCCGGATTCAGGATCACCGGCATCCGCTCATCGACGGCTTCGTAGAGCCAGTGAATGAGCTCGGCCTCGTCATCGGTCTGCCGCAGATCAATCACGACCCCCTCACGAGCGGATGCCCGAAGCAGCGCCCGCAGGTCGTCCAGGTTCGCCGACCCGTATACGTCGGGCTCGCGACTGCCGAGGCGTCCGAGATTCGGACCGTTCAGAACCAGAACTGTACTCATTGTCACAGCCTAGGGCGTGAGCACGGCGACTCCGTCGTCGTGCGCGACGAACAGTCCGGTGATGCGCATGAGCTTGCCAAATGACTCCGTCAATTCGGTCGCCCAGACCTGATCGGGGGCGGTGAGGGCTGCAGAGCCCGGTCGCTCGAGCGTCAAAATGATGCTGCCGCCGGGGGCCTCTTGGGTGAGCATGTCGTTGATCCTCACGGCGAAGGGCAGGGTCGACCCGGGCTCGGGCCGCACCGGAATGCCATCAATCGGGATCAGCACCGACAGCTGTTGGCCATATAGATCGAGCAACATGAGCCAGAGCTGTCGACGGATGGCGTGGCCGACCAGGTCGAAGACACGCGTGCGAGCCTCCTGCAATGTGGTCACTGGCGGGGCATCTTCGAGTTTCGTTGTGATTGTCATGCGCCCAGAATGAGCCAGCCGAGGGCACACCGCAGAGTTATCCACAAAAAATCTGTGGAGCCACGGTGCGGTGGATATCTTCCGGCGACAGAACACGATCTGATCAGCCTGTCCCCCGTGTTGTTCGACACAGTGTGGGTCAGGAGAGCTGCGCTCTCAAACCGTTCGCCCGCGACGCTGGCATTGACAAAGAAGTCGGATATCGCGGGCTGCGCGAGAAATACCTCGAGTTGCGCCGCGTCGGGAAGAGTGCGGCCGATTCGACGGCGGAGCGTGGATTCACGACTTCGCGCCTCTTCGGCAGCGCAGCACGACGTTACGCTCTCCTCCGAACGCTAGGCCGATTGGGTCCTCAAAGCCGGGGTCACCACCACCAGGTGCGGTGATCGATGCCGATCTCGACCGCAACCTTCACGATCGACTGCTCACTCTCCGCAACGCGGCGCACCGCATCCGCCCGAAGTTGCGGGGTGAAACGCCCATACGTTTTCTGTTCCATAAGTCCATCCAATTTACTTCTCAGAAGGACCATCCGGGAACACCGGATCACCGCACAGTCCATCCGGTATCGCACGACCCGAAGTCGCATAGGGTGACGCACTGTAGACGAGTCCAACGGAAATCGAGCGAAAGTCGTAGATCGCCCGTTCGGATGTCTTGGACGCCGTTCCCGTTGCGTGAAATCGTCACATCAAGTTCCTGATCCGTCCGTTCGCGTCTTGGCTGCTGTCGAGACGCTGTCAGGCTGCATCACCCGTGTCGATGAGCGCCTTCGCTGACGAGCAACGGGAGGTTGGGGAGCCAGAGCAACCCGAGCTGGAAAACCCGCAGGTCCGCATTAGTGTGCTCAGCGGCATGGATGTGTTTGAGTGGATTGCGGCAGTCGTGGGAGCCGTGCTCTTCATCGCGTCCTTGATCCGCACCATTCGGGCCAACCCCGACACGAGAATCCCCTTCAACCGGAATCCTCCGGTCATCCCGGCTGGATCCATCGCGATGCGGAGCATTGGCGCAGGACTCCTTGTCTTCGGCGGGGTCGCACTCACCAATGCCCATAGAACATCAGGAACAGGGCATGAGTCTCAATTGATCGGTCAGGTGTCCCGGCCAATGCCTATGGCCCGTGTCCGAACGGTCCCAGGGGGCGGCTAATCGGCCTACAGTCCGGGAAACGCGAGCACTACCGACTGAGCTTCGATCGGACGTTTTGTTGACCTTTATTGTCAGCATCCTTTTTATCGGTGCGGGTCTTGCGTTATCGGCGCGTTCGGAGATCCTCGAGGCTCAAGCCGCAAGTGACCGACATATCCCGCTCTGGAGAAACGATCAAAGTTACCGACGGCCACGGGCCAGCATGCTGATGCAAGCAGCGGCGGGACTCCTCGCGGTAATTGGCGCCGAATTCTTGCTCATCGTCTGGGGATCGGGCGCCATTCTTCTATCCAGTTTGGTGTTCGTGCCTCCAATCGTAATCATTGCGATTCACAACAAAGCCACTCGGGGGGGGCAACTAGCACGCGATTCCGTAAGAGGTCCAGCTTGCGGAGTGCTTACCCCCAGGAGAGTGTTGCAGAACTCAGAAGTGCTAATGATCAATGAGAATAGGGCCATGCCACACCCGAACGACATCATGAAGTTTCACGAACCACCTGTTCCCGAAGGGCAATCCGCCTATGTTTCTGGCGCCGGACCATCACTGGATTTCGACATAGTCGATTGGAGTGTTGCATGGCCCGCGCAATTCCAATTACTCGCCAAGGACATCGAGGATGCTCTGGGCTGGCGCGCGCTGGTCATCGAACATGTTGGTTCGACTTCCGTTCCAGGCCTCCCGGCCAAACCGATTATTGACATTGACCTGATCGTCGCCGACCCAAACGATGAGGCGTCATACGTTCCGGCACTTGAACGTGCCGGTTTCGAACTATGGGTTCGAGAACCTTGGTGGTTTGGACACCGCCTCCTGCGCCACCTGGAGCCGGCTTGCCATCTGCACGTCTTTGGCTATGACAGTCCCGAGGTAATCAAGCATCGAATCTTTCGC
Source organism: Cryobacterium sp. Y11 (assembly GCF_002929535.1). Taxonomy (GTDB): domain Bacteria; phylum Actinomycetota; class Actinomycetes; order Actinomycetales; family Microbacteriaceae; genus Cryobacterium. The sequence continues at coordinate 36,815 of NZ_PJJO01000056.1, read as the reverse complement.
GACTGGCTTCGTGCCAATCCAGATGATCGCGTTCTCTACGCAGATACCAAGCGTGAAGCGGCAGCTTTGTCACGGGTCGCCGGCGAACATTCCATGCAGTACAACGCCCGCAAGGAACTCGTCATTAAAGAGATTTACCGTAAAGCGTTCATCGCCACAGGTTTACTCAAGGCTTAGGAACTACTCGAACGGGCGCGGCGTCCCGCTTCCGGAACGAAGCGCGAGTCGTCGATCGCCTATTGAATGTCCCGGCTACCGTCCGGCTACCGGACACTCGGTAGATCAAGGTCCAGTACATCCGTCTTCGACGGATGTACCAACAGGGCGTGCTGGAATGGCGCTCCGCGGTTGCCGGCCGTTTTTTTGGAGAGGTGCACGGCCGCTTGATGATCGGCGAGAACGTGAAGAACAGAGCGCTCATGGCTCTGCCGAGCAAATGCGGCTGCTGCTCCCATGAGAAGTGCACCGCCGCGCCCGCGCCCCTGAGCGCCGGGAGCGACGCATCCTGTTCGGTTCCACTTCAAAAGACGAACTCGTTCTCCCCGCACATCTTCTCCATGTCCCAAGTTTCCCACCTACTTCGATGATCGCTCCCACTCGGACCACTTGCTGTTGCTATCCTCGGTGTAGGGAGCGGAAAAGCACCCGGACCGGTGTTTATCTCAGTTCCACAGCGCTGATTCTCGGAGGTTTTGTGGTCGGGATCGGTGTCGCGGGGCGGGGATCATCTCCTCACACGGTGCGATGTTAGATTCTGCTCGAGGCTTCGACGTGAACGAACCCGCATGCACTGGCCTGCGTTGATGCGTCAGCATGCTGGGCGAATCCACCGGAACCCATTTACGAGACGGAGATAGTCGAGCTATGTACGCTCCCGCGAACCTTCCCATTGCCGTGCGCGCCGCTGTCGCTGGCGATCGAGGCGAGATCCTCCGGTTAGTCGCGCAAGTGTATTCGGACATGCACACGGTTTACGGCGGAGCCGCACCCGCTACCGACGCGGAATGGGAAGCGCGCGTCACAGCTTCTCTCGATCGGCGCCTCGGCAACGATGTCGCGATTTTTGTCGTAGAAGGTGCAGTCGGGCATCTGGCGTCCCTGGCCGTCGGGCGGATCAGTGAAACCTTGCCGAGCCCTAGGCACGCGCACTTCTTGGAGGGGTACGTCGACTGGGTGGGAACCGATTCCCAGTATCGAGGAAGGGGGTACGCATCCGCTGCGCTGCGTAAACTCCTGCAGTGGTTCCAAGCCAATGACGCGAGGTCGGTCTCCCTCAACGCGAGCCCCGACGCGGAATCGATCTACCTGCGCATGGGCTTCAACGACGACGGGCCGCGGGCCCTCAGCATTCGCCTCGGAGAGCACGCATTTTAGCCAACGAGGGGCTCAGCATAACTTCGCGTGGCGGTCGCCTTCCCGTTTCGTGCGTGCCGCACAAGTAACGCCGTACACGAGCCCCCCGAACACAGGGCGGTGAAATCGTCCCGCAGACGGTTCGGCTTGCGGGCACCCAGGCTGGCCATCACGATCGCCGTCGCCATTTACTCAGAACGTGTTCGCTGCTCACCACGGCAATGAACGATCTCATCATCACGGCAGAGTTGTGCCCGGCATCGAGAGGAAGGTACGTGCTCGCTCGAACGCGTTAGAAAGTACTTGCAAATTTGGCAACTACATGCCATATTGGTGGAAATAGGAAGGAACATCATGGAAAATCAATCCACGATCAGTCCCGCAGAAGCGCGCAGCCTTCTCAACCATGCGGACCGCCTCAGCCGACAGGCTCACGAATCGACACGCTGGCCATACATCACATTCATCCTTGCCCTCGGCGTATCCACCACGCTCGGGACGCTGGCAATGGGGTTGACCACCGGCTCAGCCTTTGGAATGGCCTACTTCGGCATGCTCACAGTAGGCCTGGCGTTGATCATCTTCTTATATCGATCAATGGACGGGCGTCGTTCGCAATGAGCCGGCGCTGGGGCGCATACATCGCGAGCCGGGCAGTCACCTACGCGGCCGCCATTGTCGTCGTCGCCTGGGTGCACGGCTCCGTCCTCTGGTCGGGCATCACCTCTGGCCTCGTCCTTGTCGTCACAATGGCTTGCGCTGCATTCGAGGCACGACGATGAGCACGGCCGAGAAAATACACCCTCGGCACCGACTAGATGACCATCTTCAGAACCCAGTTCGGTTCTCGATCATGGCCGCGCTCGCCCGAGCAGGCACACTCGGATTCCGCGAGGTCCGTGACGCCATCGAGGTCACGGACTCCGCATTGAGCAAGCAAGTCACTCTGCTCGAAACCGCGCACTACGTCTCAGTCGGCAAGGCATTCGTCGGCAAGATGCCCCGCACGTCCCTCACTCTGACCCGCCAAGGCCGCACCGCTTGGAAGTCCCACCTCGCTGCACTTACCGAGATCGCTGGCCAAGAGTAACCATCCCCATAAGGTAGCGGTCGTGGAACTCGGCCGCCGGCCGCAGAACTTCGGACCAAGTCGGATCGTGTTCGTAATCGTCGCCTACTCAGAGGTCCCACAGAGGGTTGGCGTTCAGAGGACGTCCGGCGCCAAGATCGCGGCCAGGTGCACACCTTTGAACCGAAGTTCGGTTACGCGGTTGGATCAACGGGTGCACCGTCTGTTTCAATGGGCTTTCCCGTGGGGCGAGCGTAGTAGGCCCATGGAAACCACATTGTTCCAATTCGTTGCCATCCCTCACCCTCTAGTCGGTGTCGGCTAGACCCGAATGCCGCGACCCGGAGGTGTTCCCATTGCTCATTCGATTGAATGACATCGTGGAAGTACATTCCGTAGCTAATTGAATGCCACCCGCCGCGTCCAGCTTCGGCTAACGCGTCCATCTCGTCAAACGCCGTCAGGGGAAAAAGTCGGCGTTTCTCGTCAGAGTGATGAACGTCGGTGCTGTCGAGAACCCGACCGAATCTCTGCTGAGCTGCTTGCCGACTCATGCCAAGTTGCTGCCCGATGCGTTCCCAGCTCACGCTCGCCTGACGAGCGGATGTGACTGCAAACTGCAAAAGCTGAGCTATTTCCTCAGCGCTTCGAGATGTCAGATCGATGAGGTGCAGATAGGAGTCGGGCTCGTGTTCCAGGCGCCCCGCCAGGGTTGGGTCGACTGAGGCAATTGCGTCTGACAGGGCGCGGCGCAGGCTGTCGTCGGTTTGTGCGGGTTCTTCGTTCATTGGTCGCGGGGTAGCTTGGCGCGTGCGAGCACTAGTGCAAGGGAGGCCCCAGCTGCGCCGAGCAGCAACGTGGCGACGACGAGCAATATGATCTTGATCCCAATGGAAGCAACGAGAAGTGTGGAAAGGGCGATGCCAACAGAAGCAAGCGCTATAAAAGGTGTGAATGCTGCCCACAATTTCCGGACCGGATTGTCGTGAACCATGTGTCAATCATAGATTGACGGATGAATTTGTCAACCCTGAATTGACGTGCGGCGCGCATCGGTTGCAATCCGTGTGCTTTCCGATGGCGTTATAGATTGCCTTGACCTGCTGTCTTGCAGAGGGTTCCCTTTACGGGAACGGATTACGAAGTCCACATCAACAGCTGGGATGGCCCGGTCCTGGATCTTGGTATGGGCGCCACGGGGTTCGTGGCGCCCACCAGCAGTCGTGTGCGGTCTCGCGCTAGGGTTCACGAATGGGGAATCGTCTATCGTTGCCGGTCGAGTCAGCCGAACAGGCGTTGAGAACGTGACGTCGCTCGACCAGATCTCGATGGCTGTCGACTCGGTTGATAGTACGATTTGGGGCCCGCACGGCTCCATACCAGTGCGCTGGTACTCGCCGCCTATCGGCGCCGCGCAAGTGAGATCTGCAACGATCGTGTGGATTCACGGGGGAGGGTTTTTCAAGGGCAGCCTCGACCAGCCAGAATCGCATGACGTCGCGCGAACGCTCGCCGCAGCAGGCTTCACTGTTGTCACCGTTGGCTATCGACTCGCGACAGTCTCGAGGTTTCGTCGGTCGTCGCGTGGGATTCGATGGAGCCCAGCCGTTCACTATCCGGTACCGGTTGACGATGTTGTGGCCGTAGTACGGGAAGTGCAGCGCGAGGCACCCAACGGGGTCATCCTGGGTGGTGCCAGCGCCGGAGCATGCTTGTCAGCCGGCGCGGTCCTTCGGATGGCGGATGACGGAGGTGACGCTCTCGTCGGCGTTTTCTTCGCTTACGGGTTTTTCCATGCGGCACTGCCGAAACGGTCGCCCGACTTGCGCGGCCGTCTTCGTGGTCGGCGCCGTTTCATGCACACGCCAATCCTTCTCAACTTGACGAATCTCCACTATGCAGGGACGCGAACCGCGATGGCGGAACGTCACGCATTTGCCGGCGGCCACGCCCTGCACGAGTTTCCTTCAACGCTCATGATCGACTCTGATCGGGACTCGATGCGCTCATCGGGCGGCTTATTCGCCCAGGAGCTGTCAGCAGCTGGGATCATGGTCGATTACCACGTGCTGCCCGGAACCTTCCACGCGTTCCTCAATCGTCCGCAGGAGCCGAGTTTCACCGAGGGCATGCGTCTGATCATCGACTGGGCTGGCAAGCAGAGGGGAAGCACGTCTGGCCTGCAGCCCGGTGGGGAAAGCTGACCCGGGCACGGGTGAGGGCTGGTTGGGGGAGACGACGGAGTACCGACGCCCGACGCTTCCGGAGTGGGGGTCTACCGTCATGTCGGTCTACTGCATGACTTCCACTTTCCTGTGTGCGGCTGTGACGCCTGCGATAATGACGTCACAGACCTCGTGGAAGACTTCGAGTGGAGTGAATCGCAGGTCCGGCTGCTCTCGGTGTGTGGCTGGGACAGGGCGAGCGTGATTGGGTGTGCCGGTCCATTGGCTGTGGCTGGGGAGCGCGAGCATCCGCTCTTGAAGAATTTCTTGCGGGCGGGAGAACGGGACGAGTATGGAATACAGCGGTAGTCGCATGATCAACGCAACCAGCACGGCGATTGCGACCATTCTCGCCGATATTCGGCGACTGCCGGAGTGGAATCCCGCGATCCTTTCTGTCACAACGGTTGATTCGCTTGCGTTGGTTGGAAAGCCGTACCGGATTCGAGCTAAACTGCCTGGTTCTCCCACGATCACCTACGACGAGATAGCCGACGACAATATCGTCTGGCGTCTGGACGGATTCCAGGCGCATGAAGCAGGCGCTTGGAAACTCGTGCCGGCTGGCGACCACAAAACTGAGGTTACCCACACCATCACTCATAGTGGAGCCATCTTTCGCGTGCTTGCCGGTGCTTTTCAGACTGTGCCAGGTTTGAGGCTCGACCGGCTGCAGCGCCGAGCAGAATACGGCGAGTAGCGCGACCCCATCGTCGTCCTACACGTGCGCGAACACTATTGACCCGAGGTCCACGCTTCTCGTTGAGGGTTTAAACTCTTGCGTCGTTTGCGCTGAGAGCTGGTTCCACTTTGGTCGAACTAGCCATGCCATGACGGGACTCACTGCAAGGAGTGCACCAAGCGCGGTCGGAATCCAGTCCTGAATCGAGGCGTCCGGACCAAGACTGGCCGGAAGGACAAGTATCAGAACACAACTCGATGCCATCAGTACAAGGAGGAAGACAAGGAGCCGCGGCGTGGATCGTTTCATCGGGCGACCGCCCTACTCGACGAGATCACCGAACGTGATCAGATCACCGTGGTCACGCCTCGCATCCGTTCGGTAGGCGGCTTGGCCGGCGGCCGTGTGCCCACCGCCTCGGCGGGAGTTGGCTGGAGGTCTGGTCCCGCGCTGTCGATGACCGAGCACCAGTACGCGGGACGTACGCCAGTGCGCGGGAGTTCGGGTCTGGCCAGAGCTCCCGCGTGCCGCGTCGCGCGAGACCTGCGCCGCTGCGCGGGAGTTCGGCGTCCCGCGCAGCGGCGCAGCTCCCGCGCAGCGTCAGTGGTGAGGCGCCTACTGCCCGATGGCCTGGTAGGCGCTGAACAGCAGTGACGCGTCCGGGCCCTCGAGAATGGTGGGCTTGCCCACATCGTCGAGCACGACGAAGCGCAACATGCCGCTCCGAGTCTTCTTGTCGCGCTGCATGGTGGCGAGCAGGGTAGGCCAGCGGCCCACCGGGTATCCGGTCGGCAGGGTGAGCGAATCCAGGATGCTGCGGTGTCGGTCGACAACGTCGACCGACAGCCGGCCGCTCAGGGCTGCCAGTTCCGCCGCGAACATCATGCCGACGGCGACGGCTGCGCCGTGCCTCCAGCCGTAGCGTTCGGCGTGTTCGACGGCGTGGCCGAGGGTGTGGCCGTAGTTGAGAATCTCGCGGAGGCCCGTCTCCTTGAAGTCCTCCCCCACGATGCGCGCCTTCATGGCGATCGACAATTCAATCAGTCGGCGAAATTCGGGAGTGGTCGGGTCGGTGGCGCGCTCGACATCCGCTTCAATGATGTCGAGAATCTCGGGAACCTGAATGAAACCGGCCTTGACGATTTCGGCGAAGCCGGCGAGAATCTCATTTTTCGGCAGCGCGTCCAGCAGATCGAGGTCGCATAATACGGCTGCGGGCGCGTAGAAGGTGCCGACAAGGTTCTTGCCCTCTGCCGTATTGATGCCGTTCTTGCCGCCGACGGCCGCGTCAACCATGCCGAGTACGCTGGTGGGAATTTGCACGAGCTTCACGCCGCGCAGCCAGGTAGCCGCCACGAAGCCGGCGAGGTCGGTCACGGCGCCGCCGCCGAGGCCGATCACGGCATCCGTTCGGCTGAAATCGGATTGACCCATGACGCCCCAGCAGAACGCGGCCACCTCGACGCGTTTGGCCGCTTCCGCGTCGGGAATTTCGGCCAGCAGCACCTCGGAGTACGTTTCGAGCAGGTTATCGCGCAGGGCGACGGCGCGAGCGCCGACGGTGGAGGTGTGCACGATGAGCACCTTATTCACGCCGGTTCCGAGCTGCTTTGCGACGGTGTCAACGAGGCCTCGTCCCACGCTAACCGGGTAGCTATCGCTTCCGGTCACGGTGATCACGGTGGTACTGCTCTGTTCGGTCATCTGTGTTATCCCTGAAATCTCAGTCATCATTTCTCTCTTGTACCCAATTCACGATCTCGTCGGCGATGCCGGTAATCGGGCGGTTGGAGGTGTCCAGGCGAATCGTCGCGAGGGCCTCATAGGTGGGGCGTCGCAGGTTATAGATGCGTTCCCAGTCGGTGATTCCGCCAGCTAGCAGCGGTCGTTTATTGCCGCCGAGGCGCGCCTCGACGGCGGCACGCGTCACGCTCAGGTATATAACTGTCACCGATTCGAGGTCGGCCTGCGTCTCAGCGTGGAGCACTGCTCCCCCGCCGAGCGAGATGACGGCCGGTTCGCCGAGAGCCCCGTCCACGGCTTCGCGTTCGATGATGCGAAAGTATTCTTCGCCTTCACGCGCGAAGATCTCGGAAATCGGCCCGTAGCTCTCGACGATGCGCTTGTCGGTGTCGATGAAGGGCAGGTTCAGGTCGCGGGCCACTCGTCGACCGATCCTGGTTTTGCCGGCAGCCATCGGCCCGATGAACACGATGGGGAGCATGGTGTTGTGCAGGGTCAGCATCGCGTGCGCATGTTTACAGCGACGCGTCGCTCGACGCGCCCGTTCGCAGGTTTGCCGGAATGTTGGCAAGGTACGACTCGACGTTGCGCCGGGTCTCCCCGATCGAGTCTCCGCCGAATTTCTCTAGCACCGAGTTTGCGAGAACGAGTGCCACCATGGCCTCGGCCACGACGCCAGCCGCCGGAACTGCACAGACGTCGGAGCGTTGGTGGTGTGCCGGAGCCGGCTCGCTCGTGGCAACGTCGACCGTGCGCAGCGCCCGCGGAATGGTCGCGATCGGTTTCATGCCGGCGCGCACGCGCAGCACGGTTCCGGTGCTCATGCCGCCCTCGGTGCCGCCGGCCTTGTCGCTGACGCGCTGAATGGCGCCATCCGCTTGAACGAGTTCGTCGTGAGCTTCAGAGCCACGGCGGCGGGTGGTTTCGAAGCCATCGCCGACCTCGACGCCCTTGATCGCCTGGATGCCCATGAGCGCTGCGGCTAGCTGGGAATCCAGCCGGCGATCCCAGTGCACAAAGGAACCCAGCCCGGGGGGAAGGTTGTAAGCGAGCACCTCGACGACGCCGCCGAGGGTGTCACCGTCGTGATGGGCGGCATCCACTTCAGCCACCATCAGAGCGGATGTCGCGGCGTCGAAACAGCGCAGCGGATCGGCATCGAGAGCGTCGACGTCTCCCGGCTCTGGCAGCGGCGCGCCGTCGGGCACGCGCACGGGACCGATGGCGATGGTGTGGCTGACCAGTTGGATGCCGAGTTCATGCAAGAACGAGCGGGCCACTGCACCGAGGGCCACCCGGGCCGCTGTTTCGCGGGCGCTCGCCCGTTCGAGCACGGGCCGTGCCTCGTCGAAACCGTACTTTTGCATGCCGGCGAGGTCGGCGTGACCCGGGCGAGGACGAGTCAAGGGTGCCCCCCGGCCACGCGCCAGCGTCGCCGGGTCAACCGGCGCCGCACTCATTACGTCGACCCATTTGGGCCACTCTGAGTTGCCGATGCGCAGCGCGACGGGCCCACCGAGGGTCAGTCCATGCCGTACGCCGCCGGAGAGGGTGAGCTCGTCCTCCTCAAATTTCATGCGCGCACCCCGGCCGTAGCCGAGTTTGCGGCGCGCAAGATCGAGGCGGATCGAATCAAGGGTAACCGGGATCCCTGCGGGCAAACCCTCGACAATAGCGATGAGTTCGGGGCCGTGGGACTCTCCGGCGGTGAGCCAACGAAGCATGGTCCCTATCTTTCCACAGCATCATGCGAGTCAGCGTCACCGGGGGCAGCCTCGCGGGTCAGTGCCCCGCGCATGGCGGCGAGCACGTCCGACTCGCCGGGCAGCGGCTCGAAGGGGTCGGCGGTCACGAACACGCGCACCTGGATGAGCGCCTGATGGAGCAGCATGCCGAGGCCGTTCAGCACCGTTCCGCCTGCCGACTCCCACGAGGCGGCGACCGCACTTGGCCACGGCGAGTAAGCAACGTCGAACAGCGTCGTGCGTTCGCGCAACGCGAGCGGCAGAGCGGTCGGAAGTACGGTTCCGCCCGGCAGGGTGCTGATCACCAGGTCACTCTCGACGCCGCGCGAACTACCGCTCGAACCGCTGAAATCGTTGACGTCGACGACAACGCCGAGCGAGCGGCCCAGCTCAATGAGCGGTTCTGCCTTCGGCAGGTCGCGCACGAGTACGCTGACGAATTCCGCACCGAGTTCCGCCGCGGCCATCAAAGCGGATGCCGCTGTCGCGCCCGCTCCGAGCAGGGTCACGTGCTTCGCCCGAGTGATTCCGGCTTCGGCTAACGCACGCACCAGACCGGCGACATCCGTGTTGTACCCGGTGAGGGTACCGCGACCGGCGACCCGGCGCAGCAGCACCGTGTTGACCGATCCGGTCAGCTGTGCCACTCGGTCGCAGTCGTCAATGAAAGGCAACACTTCGTGTTTGAGCGGCATCGTGAGCGAGAGCCCGCGCCATTCCGGCCCCATGGTGCTCAGAAACATGGCGAGCGATCCGGCCTTTACCTCGACGGCATCGTAGGTCCAGTCGAGGCCCAGCTGCCGGTACGCGGCCCGGTGCAACAGCGGAGAACGGGAGTGTTTGATCGGTGAGCCGAGCACCGCGAGCCGATGCGATGGCGCCAGATTTAGCGTGAGACTAACCATATTCAGGGTGCTCCCTCATCCAGTTCTGCCATACGATAACGGCGGCATCGTGTTCCTCAACCGTGGTGGAAAAGGCCGTCTCGCCGGAGTCGAGGTTGATCGTCACAAAGAACAGCCAGGATCCGTCGACTGGGTGCAGGGCCGCGTCGATCGCGAGGTCCCCCGGGTTCGAGATCGGCCCGGCGACCATACCGGGATGCGCGTAGGTGTTGTACAGGTTGCCTGCATCACCACGTTCAGCGTCGGTCGTGGTGACCAGGTGGGTCTTTCCGGTGCCGTAGGCCACGGTCGCATCCGATTGCAGCAGTCCGCTGTCCCACTGCTGGGGGTCGAGTCGGTTGCGAAACACCCGGGAGACCTTGTAGTAGTCGTCGCGCAGCCCGGCCTCACGCTGAATCAGCGACGCAAACACAATCGTCGACCAGCGATCCGCTACGGCCACGCCGGCCTCGTCGAGGGCTTCATACTGCCGGTTGACCATTGTTTGCAGAGCAACCTCGGCGGTGTCCCCCGGCGAGAACGTGTACGTCGCCGGAAAAAGAAAACCCTCGAGGGTGGTCGCTTCGACCGGCAGACCGAATTGGGCCACATTGGCGGCGGCGGCCTGCAGATCGGCCAAGGGAATATCGGTGCCCTCCGAGATGGACTGCAGCACATCGACGGCCGCGGTGCCCTCAGGCACAACAACGGTCTGACTCAGCTTTCTCGTCGGATCGAGCAGAGCATCAAGCGCCGTGCTCGCTACCATTTTGGTCTTCAACTGGTAGGCGCCCGGCTGGAACACCGGCTCAGGTGCCGTATTCAACAGCACGTCATAGAACGCATCGAAGCTTTTCACGACGCCCTTGTCGACGAGGGTCGTCGCAATGTTCGACCCACCGTCGCCGTCGTGAATCATCACGATCACGTCCTCGCCGGTGGCGGCATCCTCGATGCTAAAGTCGGCCGGCCCCTGCGTGGCTGCAATGATCTGCGAGATCGGTCCCTGCAGAAAGAAGTACGCGCCGGTCACGAGTGCGGCCAACACGACGAAGACGATCAGGCAGCCCCAGGCTCCCTTGTGGCTTCTTTTCTCCCGTGGTGCATCGTCGGCGAGGAGCGAACGCCGGTCGGCGCGGCCATGACCAGAATCATGGGTGCCGGTAGGAGTCAGAAAGGCGGAGGCATCGTGTGTATTCTCGCCCCCACGGCTTGTCGCAGACGTCGGCGGTAAAAATGGTGCCCGGCCCGATGCTGCGGTTCCGGCCCCCGGTGCGGCCGGCCAGCCAGCACGTGGCGCCGCCGGTGCCGGTGCCGGCGCCGGTGCACGATCTGCCGCCGAACGTGCGGCCTGAGCGGCCCGTTCGGCCGCCTCCGCCGCGGCCTGCTCGGATGCCGCCTGGTGCGCCCGCAGCTGACGGCGGCTGGGCAGGGGCTCTTCCGGAGTGGAACTCGGCACGATTACGGCCTCTCGGTCGGTTCGACGGACGACCCTGGCGGGCGACCGGAGGCACGCTCACTGTCGAGGGCGTGTTGCAAAATGATAGTCGCGGCGACCTGATCAATGACTGGTCGCTGTGTTCTGGCCGAGCGACCGGATGCCCGCAGCGCCGACTGAGCCGACACCGTCGAGAGTCGTTCATCGACTAGACGCACCGGCACACTGACACTCTGGGCCAGTCGCCGGGCGAAGTCGATCGCATCGTTAGTGGATGCCGTCACATTACCCGACAAGGCCAGGGGCAGCCCCACGATGACCTCGACAGCGTCGAGTTCATCGATGACCGCGCCGATCCGCGTGAGATCAGCCACTCCGGCCGGATCGCGGGCCACGGTTTCGACCGGTGTGGCGAGCATGCCGTGGTTGTCGCTACGGGCCAGGCCGATGCGGGCCGTGCCAACGTCAACGCCGACGCGCACACCGGAGCGCATCGTTAGCGACTGACTGCCGCGACGACGGCCTGAAGAGCGGCCGGAATAGCGGCGCTGTCAGGACCGCCACCCTGAGCGAGGTCGTCCTTGCCGCCGCCGCCGCCGCCGAGAATTCCGGCGACGGTCTTGGCGAGGGCGCCGGCCTTGTAGCCAGCATCCCGAGCGGCCTGGTTGGTGGCCACGATCACGACGGGCTTGTCGGCCGCGATGGCCGACAACGCCACGACAACAGCATCGCTGCCGAGGCGTTCCCGGGTGGCAAGGGCGAGCATCCGTACATCGTCGGGGGAAGCCAGCATGCCAAGGTCTTCGGCCACGACGGTCACGGCGCCGACTCGGCGGGCCGTGGCCAGCAGGGCGGGAACCCGGTCGGTCAGGGCGCGCGCTTCGAAGACCGCGATCTTCTTTTCGGCACTCTTCAGGCTCGCGACCAGATCGCTGATGCGTTCGGGTAGCTGCTCGCGAGGAGTTTTCAGGCTCGAGGTGAGCTGCGACACCAGCATGCGTTCAGCGGTGAGGTCGCGGAACGCTTCGAGACCGACGAGGGATTCAACCCGGCGGTTGGTTGAACCGACCGAGGCCTCACTGATCAGGTTGATCATGCCAATTTCGGCGCTGCTGCCGACGTGGGTGCCGGCGCAGAGTTCCCTCGACCAGGGCCCGCCGATATCGACAACGCGTACGACGTCGCCGTACTTCTCGCCGAAGAGGGCCATCGCGCCGAGCGCTTTCGCCTCGGCAATGGGCAGTTCGCGGGTGGTCACCGGCAGGTTGTCACGAATGGCGTTGTTGGAGATTTCTTCAATCTCGGTGCGGGTCGCCGGCGACAAGGCCTGGTTCCAGGAGAAGTCGAGGCGAAAGAACCCGGCCTTGTTGTAGGAGCCGGACTGGTGGGCGTTCGGGCCTAGTACCTGGCGCAGGGCAGCGTGCAGCACGTGGGTACCGGAGTGCGCCTGGCGGGCGCCGCGGCGCCAGTTTTCGTCGACGACGCTGGTCGCACGATCGCCGACACCGACCTCGCCGGACGTCACGAGTACCTTGTGGCTGATCAGTCCCTTGACCGGCTTCTGCACGTCGAGCACCTTGAGCTCGTAGTCGGCGCCGACGATGAGGCCGGCATCCGCTTCTTGCCCGCCGGATTCGGCCCAGAGCGCTGTCTCGGCCAGGATGACCTCGGCCGTTTCTCCAGCGACGGCGCGCGTCACGGATTCACCGTCGACGATGAGGCCGAGCACGCTGGACTCATTCTGCAGGTCTTCGTAGCCGGTGAAGACGGTCTCGCCACGGGCACGGAACGCGCTGTAGACGCCGAGATCGGCCAGCGTCGTCTTTTTGGACTTCGCGTCGGCCTTGGCCATGGTGCGCTGTTTGGTCATGAGCGCGTCGAAGGCGTCACGGTTGACGCTGAGGCCGGCTTCTTCGGCTATTTCGAGGGTGATCTCGATCGGAAAACCGTAGGTATCGTGCAACAGAAAAGCGGTCGGGCCGGCCAGTTCGGTCTTATTAGCCTTCTTCGTTTTCGAAACGGCGAGATCGAGCACTGCGCTACCGCTCGCGAGGGTACGCAGAAAAGTCTCTTCCTCGGCGAAGGCGGCCTGGCTGATGCGGCCGAAGTCGCTCTTCACCTCCGGGTAAGCGGCGCACATGGCGTCGCGGGAGGCTGGCAGCAGTTCGGGCAGGCTCACCGTATCGACGCCGAGCAGGCGCATGGAGCGCACGCTCCGACGCAACAGGCGGCGGAGGATGTAGCCGCGGCCCTCGTTGGAGGGCATAACGCCGTCGCTCATCAGCATGAGCGAGGATCGCACGTGGTCGGCGACGATGCGCATCCGCACGTCGTCGTCGTGATTGGCGCCGTAACGGCGACCAGACAGCGCTGCGGCACGGTCGAGCACCGGGCGAACCTGGTCGATCTCGTACATGTTCTCGACGCCCTGCTTCAAGAAGGCGACGCGTTCGAGTCCCATTCCGGTGTCGATGTTCTTCTTCGGCAGGTCGCCGAGAATCTGAAAGTCGCTCTTGCCGGTGCTTTCACCGCGCAGGTACTGCATGAAGACGAGGTTCCAGATTTCGACGTAGCGGTCGTCGTCGGTGGCCGGGCCGCCGTCGGCACCGTAGGCGGGGCCGCGGTCGAAGAAGATCTCGGAGCAAGGGCCGGCCGGGCCCGGCTGGCCGGTGGACCAGTAGTTTGACTCCATGCCGAGGCGTTGGATGCGGTTCTCCGGCACGCCAAGCGCGCGCCAGTAGCGAAACGCTTCGTCGTCATCGAGGTAGACGGTGACCCAGAGGTCACTCTCGCGAAAACCATAACCGCCCTGGTTTTCTGGGGTGGTCAGCAGTTCCCAGGCGAAGCCGATGGCCTCTTCTTTGAAATAGTCTCCGAAGCTGAAGTTCCCGTTCATCTGAAAGAACGTGCCGTGCCTGGGAGTCTTACCGACCTCTTCAATGTCACTGGTGCGAAGGCATTTCTGCACGCTGGTCGCGCGCGGGAACGGCGCCGGAACGAGCCCGGTGAGGTACGGCACGAACGGCACCATGCCGGCCACGTTGAAGAGAAGGGTGGGGTCGTCGCTCACCAGGGACGCGGACGGCACAACGGTGTGTCCACGATCGGCGAAGAAGTCGAGCCAGCGCCCGCGAATGTCAGCAGTCTGCATGGTGTCCGTTTGTTGGTGGTGCATGAGTGTGGTGGAGCATAAATCTGTGGAGCGTCAGTTAAGCGGATGCCTACAGCGCGCCGGGTGCCGGCGCGGCCCCAGCGGCCGCGTCTCTCACACCATCGGTGACATCGCCAAGCGCGGCGTGTAATTCGGCCTCGCGTTGGCGGTAGCCCTCTGACATGGCCTCGCCAAACTCGCGGGCTTTGGTGTCTAGTTCGGTGAAGAACGCTTTGCCCTGCTGGGTCTTGTTGACCTCGTGGGCAACGACGAAACCGCCGGCGACACCGATGACCAACCAGATGACGTTCTTCATGGCACTTCTCCCTGAATGTCTGCAGTACTGACTCGGCGGCCTGACCCGCGGTCACTGCAACTAAATGAAATGAAGCCGGGCATTGGCAGCGGTCGCTACCGATAAGTCAAGCGCGATAGATCAACGCTTCTTTCAGAGTACCCGGTCAACGACGATTACCGCGCGATGTGCTGTGACCGCCGCGCAAGGCGGCCCGCAGGCCGGCCGAGAATCCAGCAAGCTTGATCAGCGGGCCGCCGACCGTCGCCGCGAACAGCGCGACCAACGCTCCGACGTTGCCAGTGGCATCCGCTACGTTGCTGGTGATCGTGTCGACCCTGGCCAGCTGCTGATTGGCACCGCGGATGGTTTCGGTCGTTTCGGCCAGTATCGGGGTGATGCCGTCACTGAGGTCGTGGATGGCGGCGCTGGTCTCATCGAACACCCGACCCAGTTTGACCAGCGGAATAGCGATGAGCGCGACCAGTATTGCGAACACTCCGGCGGCGATCAACCCAGCAATATCTCCACCCGACACGGTTTCTCCACTCAGATCAATGGGCTCGTGGGGAGCCCGGGTATACAAAAGGGCGGATCACCCTGAGGTGATCCGCCCTTCAGCGTACCGGTCAAAACCAGTTCACTAACTATCCAACTGCACGAGTTATCGAGCTGCGTAGTACTCCACGACGAGCTGAACTTCGCAGGTCACGGGAATCTCGATGCGCTTCGGAGCGCGCACGAGGCGAGCCTGAAGCTTGTCGAGCTCAACCTCGAGGTAGACGGGAAGCTTTGGGAGCAGGTCTACGTGTCCGCCGGCTGCTGCAACCTGGAAGGGTTCCATGCCCTCGCTGCGAGCCTTGACGTGCATGAGCTGGCCGGGCTTGACGCGGAAGGAGGGCCGGTCGACGAGCTCTCCATCAACGAGGATGTGACGGTGCACGATCATCTGACGAGCCTGAGCCGTGGTGCGCGCAATCGCGGAACGAACGAGGAGAGCATCGAGACGGGTCTCGAGAATCTCGACGAGGTTTTCACCGGTCAGTCCCTGACGACGACGAGCCTGCTCGAAGGCAATCTTCAGCTGGGCTTCGCGGATGCCGTACTGGGCGCGTAAGCGCTGCTTTTCGCGAAGACGAACGGCATAGTCCGAATCGGTCTTGCGCTTGGTGCGGCCGTGCTCACCGGGTGCATAGGGGCGCTTCTCGAGAAAGCGGGCTGCCTTCGGCGTGAGGGCAATGCCCAGCGCGCGCGAGAGGCGAGTTTTACTGCGGGTACGTGACTTGGTAGACACGGTTTCCTTTCAATCGGACTCAATAACAGGGATACCAGGGCGAGTGTGGACAAAATCGACACAGGTCATGGGAGATCAGAGGATTGGGTGCCATGGGATGTTCGGCTACAGAACAGATCCCCTCCAAACCGGAAACGGACGCAGCCGCATGCCGAAACCAGTTGTAGGCAAAGTCAAGGTTAGCACACGAGTGGATGCTGTCACTCGCGTTCCCGAGGCGGGCAGCGTCGGTGGTGCGCAGTTTCCGCGACGCTCGATGCGGGTGCTATTCACCACGTACGATGCGTCGAATCTTCAGAAGGCGGGCGGAGATGTCGCGCTCGTGGCCGTGCTCGGTCGGCTCGTAGTAGCGGGTGGATTTCAGCTCGGTCGGCGGATACTGCTGGGTGACAACACCCAGCGCGTCGTCGTGCGGGTAGACGTAGCCCTTACCGTGGCCGAGGCGTTTGGCGCCGGGGTAGTGCGCGTCGCGCATACCCTTGGGCACCCGGCCCATTTTGCCGGCGCGGACATCCGCTATGGCAGCATCGAGGGCCATGTAGGCGGCGTTGGACTTGGGGGCGGTCGCGAGGTGTACGACGGCCTGGGCCAGCGGTATGCGGCCCTCCGGCATGCCGATCAGTTGTACGGCGTCGGCGGCGGCGACGGCGATCAGGAGCGATTGTGGGTCGGCCATGCCGATGTCTTCGGAGGCGAGAACGATGATGCGGCGGCAAATATACCGCGGATCTTCGCCGGCCTCGATCATGCGCGCCAGGTAATGCAGTGCAGCGTCGACGTCACTGCCGCGCACCGACTTGATGAACGCGCTGATCACGTCGTAGTGCTCATCACCATTGCGGTCGTAGCGCAGCAGCGCACGATCAACGGCGAGCGAGACAATGTCGGTCGTGATCACAGGCTTGCCCGTCGCGCCGGGTTCCAGGGTTGATTCCGCCGAAACGGATGCCGCTTCCAACGCGGTCAGCGCCCGCCTGGCGTCCCCCGAGGCGAGCCTGATGATCGCACCGCGGGCCTCCGGTTCGAGTTCAAACCGGTCGGCCAGGCCGCGTGCATCGGTGACGGCACGATCCACGACGATGCCGAGGTCCTCGTCGCTGAGCACCTCGAGGGTGAGCAACAGGGAACGAGAGAGTAAGGGAGAAATGATCGAGAACGACGGGTTCTCGGTCGTCGCCGCGACCAGAATGACGACGCCGTTCTCGACCCCGGGCAGCAAAGTGTCTTGCTGGGCCTTGGAGAAGCGGTGGATCTCGTCAAGGAACAGTACCGTAGCCAGGCCGTACAGGTCACGGTTGGTGCGGGCGTCTTCCATCACCTGACGCACGTCGCGCACCCCCGCCGTCACGGCCGAGAGCTCAACGAACCGTCGACCGGAACTGTGCGCGATGGCCTGGGCGAGCGTGGTTTTTCCGGTCCCTGGCGGGCCCCAGAGAATGACGGACACGCTGCCGCGCTCCCCCGTTTTGTCACTGGCCAGACTGACCAGCGGCGACCCCGGCGTCAGCAGGTGACGCTGGCCGGCGACCTCATCGAGGGTTTTCGGGCGCATTCGTACAGCGAGGGGGGTCGCGCCACTGCGCAGGCCCGGTTGAGCATCCGACATTCCTCTAGCGTAGTTTGTGAGAGAGTTCTACGAGATCGAGAGCATGAGGCGCCCGATTGTGTTGCGTACGGTCGTCGCCAACCCCGACGGCCACGGAGGGGTTCCCAGTGGCTTCGAATTACAAGCTCGAGCGTGCTGCACGTGAAGAGCGCGGTCGTGTTCGTTCCTACCAGGCCAGACGCGCCGTGCACGAGCACCAGACGAAGCGTCGCGTGCGCGACAATCTTCTTGCCGGAGGCGGTCTCCTCGTCGTGTTGACCCTGATCGTGCTCGCTCAGGTGGCCTTCTTCAATGGCGGCCCCGGCACCCCCGTCGCCACGGACACGGCCAGCCCCAGCGCGACCCCGGCCGCGACACCGGCCGCCGGTGAGAACGTAGGCGCCGTTCCAGCCAGCACCCTCGCCGAGGCTCGCACCTGGACCGGCAGCCTCACCCTCAACGGCGTTACGCTCGGCATTGAACTCGACGGTGCGCTCGCACCACAGGGCGTTTCCTCGACCATCAGCCTGGCCCAGAGCGGCTTTTATGCTGACACCACCTGCCACCGCCTCACCACCGAGGGCATCTTTGTGCTGCAGTGCGGCGACCCGGCCGGTGACGGAACTGGCGGCCCGGACTACAGCTATGGTCCAATCGAAAACGCTCCAGCCGATGATATTTACCCGGCCGGCACCCTCGCCATGGCGCGTCAGGGCGGTAACGGCTTCAGCATGGGCAGCCAGTTCTTCGTCGTGTACGAAGACACGACGATCCCCTCCGATGCCGCCGGCGGCTACACGGTGCTCGGCACGGTCACCAGCGGGCTCGACGAGCTCAAGGCTCAAATCACGGATGCCGGCACCAGCGACGGTTCCACCGACGGCGCTCCGAAGGTGCCTACCACTATTACGGGCATAACAGTTCAGTAGAACGGGTCCGTCCCCCATGCTTGTGCAATAGGCTTATCAGGGTATTTCCTGGCGCCGCACTTTTCACTCCCGCGGATGCACACACAACAACTCAGTAAAGGTGAGACTCTTGACTACGACAGATCAGCAACCATGGGGTCGCGTAGACGAAACCGGCACGGTTTACGTGCGCGAAGCGGATGGCGAACGTGCCGTTGGCCAGTACCCGGATGCAACTCCGGAAGAGGCCCTCGCCTACTTCGAGCGCAAGTACGTTGAGCTCAATGGGCAGGTCACCCTGCTCGAACAGCGCGCTAAGGGCGGCGCTCCAGCCGCAGACATCACCAAATCGGTCGCCAACCTCACCGTCGCCGTTGCCAACGCCAATGCCGTTGGCAACCTGGCCGCTCTCGCCGAACGCCTGGGCGCCCTCGGCGGGGCCGTCAGCGAATTAACCGAGCAGCAGAGCATCGAGACGAAGGCCGCATCCGCTGCCGCCGTTGCCGAGCGTGCCGAGATCGTCACGGAGGCCGAGCGCCTCGCCGCCGAAGATCCCGCCAAGACGCAGTGGAAGCAGACCAGCGCTGCCCTCGACGCCCTGTTCGCCAAATGGCAGGCACACCAGCACGACGCGCCCCGCATTCCCAAGGGTGAGGCCAACGACCTGTGGAAGCGGTTCCGTGCCGCGCGCACCACGATCGAGCAGAACCGCAAGGCCTTTTTCGCCGAGCTCGACAGCGCCCACAAGGACGTTCGCACCAAGAAGCAGCAACTCATCGAACAGGCCGAAGGGCTCGCCCCGCAGGGTGCCGACGGTGTCTTCGCTTACCGCAACCTGCTCGACGAGTGGAAAAAAGCCGGTCGCAGTGGCAAGAAGCAGGACGACGCCATGTGGGCGAAGTTCAAGGCTGCCGGCGACGTGCTGTACTCGGTCAAGAGCGAGGTCGAGGCTCAGGACAACGAGGAGTTCTCCGCCAACCTTGTGCAGAAGCTTGAGCTACTGACCGAAGCCGAAACGTTGCTCACCACGACCGACCGGAACGCCGCCCGCGACACTCTGACGACAATCCAGCGCAAGTGGGATGAAATCGGCAAGGTTCCCCGAGACCAGGTCAAGCCGATCGAGGATCGCCTGCGCAAGGTCGAAGCCGTCGTGCGCAAGCTCGACGACGATCACTGGAAGCGCAACAATCCGGAGACCAAGGCTCGCACCGAGGGGCTGGCCGGCCAGCTCAACGATGCCATCGCCAAGCTCGAGGCGGAACTAGCAACCGCGCAGCAGGGCGCGAACGCGACAGCTATCAAGGACGCCACCGAGGCGCTCGAAGCCCGTAAGGCCTGGCTCAAGGCCATCGGTCAGTAGCCGCACGGTCTATCCACAGGGCGGGTAGCACGGCTTTTCTCCACAGATCCAGGTTCCTTCGGGGGCCTGGATCTGTTTTGCCGCCACCCTGATGGCATGACGATTCAACCCCACCGCGCGCTGGCGGGCGCTGGCCTGTCGCTGGCTGAACTGCACGGCGCTCGCCTCGACGGGCAGGTCTTTCAACTGGCCGACTCCTGGTGCGTGATCGACGAAATAGACGGATGCTCCACCCGGGCCAGCGCGGCCGCCCAGTTGGTCCCGCCCCGCGCCATCGCCGAGCGCCTCAGCGCCGCGTGGATCTACGGCGTCGCGCCGGAACCGAGCCGGCACGAATTCTGTGTGCTGGCCGGTGCACGAACGACGGCGCGATTATCGCCGCGGGTACACCTGCGTGAAGTCTTGCGCTCGCCAGACGACGTGCGCACAATATGCGGGCTGCGAGTCACAACTCCCCTTCGCACCGCCGTCGATCTGGCCCGCTACACGCCCGCGTCCTCCAACGACCTGATGGCGCTCCTGACGCGGCTGCTGCATTACGGTGGTTACCCAGACGTGACGGCCGCCGTGCGCCTTAGCCGGCGTGGTAGCCCAGCCAACTGCACGGTTGCCGCCTCGCGCTTCGATGCCGTGGCCGGCGCACTTGACGCGCTTCGGGCGGAGGCACCAGCTGAGGCCGGGCATCCACTCGATCAGCGTTTGACGGCCTAGCCGTCGCTGACGCGATAGACGTCGTAGACGGCGTCGATGCGTCGCACAGCGTTCAGCACTCGGTCGAGGTGGGTCGTGTCCCCCATCTCGAAGACGAACCGGCTGAGGGCCAGCCGGTCGCTCGAGGTGTTCACCGTAGCCGAAAGGATGTTCACGTGATGCTCAGACAGCACTCGGGTGACGTCGGAGAGCAGCCCGGAACGGTCCAGGGCTTCAATTTGAATGTGTACGAGGAACAGGCTCTTCGACGTGGGCGCCCATTCCACCTCGATCATGCGCTCGGGCTCCTTGAGAAGCGACTGAACGTTGTGGCAGGCGGCCTGGTGAACGGACACGCCGGAGCCGCGGGTGACGAAGCCGACGATTTTGTCGCCCGGTACTGGCGTGCAGCAGCGGGCGAGCTTGACCAGAATGTCGGGTGCGCCACGCACGAGCACACCGGAGTCGCTGTTCCGGGTGGTGTGCGGTCGACCGCGCGCTGCGCCCGGAAAGTCGTTGTTGTCGTTGTCTTCGATGTTCTGCACCGAGGAGACGACCTTCTCCAGCACCGACTGGGTGGAGACGTGTCCTTCGCCAACGGCGGCGTACAGCGCAGACACATCTTCGTACTTGAGCAGCGCTGCGACCTCCGCGAAGGAGTCCTGGTTCATCAGCTTCTGCAGGGGCAGGTTTTGTTTGCGCATGGCACGAGCAATGGCATCCCGGCCCTGCTCAATGGCTTCGTCGCGGCGTTCCTTGGTGAACCATTGCCGGATCTTGTTTCGGGCACGGGGGCTCTTGACAAAGCTGAGCCAGTCCTTGCTCGGGCCTGAGTCCGGGTTCTTGGAGGTGAACACCTCGACGACGTCGCCGGTGATCAGTTCGCTCTCGAGCGGCACGAGGCGTCCGTTGACCTTGGACCCCATGGTGCGGTGTCCCACCTCGGTGTGCACGGCGTAGGCGAAGTCCACCGGTGTGGCGCCAGAGGGCAGTCCGATGACTCGGCCCTTCGGGGTGAACACGTAGACCTCTTTGGCGCCGATCTCGTAGCGCAGCGAGTCAAGGAACTCGCCCGGGTCTGCCGTCTCGGCCTGCCAGTCGGAGATGTGAGCGAGCCACGCCATGTCGGTGTCGCTCTGCGGTCCTGGTCCGCCGGTACTACGGCCGTTGACCTGCTCCTTGTACTTCCAGTGCGCGGCCACACCAAATTCGGCGCGCTGATGCATTTCGGTGGTGCGAATCTGAATCTCTACCGCGCGACCGCTCGGTCCGAGCACCGTCGTGTGCAGCGACTGGTACAGGTTGAACTTGGGCGTGGCGATGTAGTCCTTGAAACGACCGGGCAGCGGGGTCCACCGGGCGTGGATGGATCCGAGTACTGCGTAGCAGTCCCGCACCGAGTTGACGAGCACTCGAATGCCGACGAGGTCGTAGATCTCGTCGAACTCCCGGCCGCGCACGACCATCTTCTGGTAAATCGAGTAGTACTGCTTCGGGCGCCCGGCAACCTTGCCGCGAATGCGCGCCGACTTGAGATCATCGTTGATGGTGTCGATGATCTGTTGTACAAACTCTTCGCGCTTGGGAGTGCGCTGCTTGACCAGGCTTTCAATTTCGGCGTACAACTTGGGATAGAGCACGGCAAAGGAGAGGTCTTCGAGTTCCCATTTGATGGTCTGGATTCCGAGCCGGTGGGCCAATGGCGCGTAAATCTCGAGGGTTTCTGTGGCTTTGCGCACGGCGGACTCGTTCGGCACGAAACCCCAGGTGCGCGCGTTGTGCAGCCGGTCGGCGAGCTTGATGATGAGAACGCGGATGTCTTTGGACATCGCGACGATCATCTTGCGAACGGTCTCGGCCTGGGTCGAGTCGCCGTACTTCACCTTGTCGAGCTTGGTGACACCGTCGACGAGCATCGCAATTTCGTCGCCGAAGTCGGCGCGCAACTGGTCGAGGGTGTAGTCGGTGTCTTCGACCGTGTCGTGCAGCAGGGCGGCCGCGATGGTCTTGGTGCCGATACCGAGGTCGGCCAAAATCTGGGCGACGGCGACCGGATGCGTGATGTACGGTTCACCGCTACGGCGCATCTGCCCCTCGTGGGCCCGCTCGGCAGCGGTGTAGGCACGCTCGACGATCGACAGATCGACCTTCGGATGGTTCGCCCGAACGGTCTTGATCAGGCGATCGACGGCGCCGGCCGGCTGGGCGCGGGAGAAGATCCGGGGAACCAGTCGGCGCAGCGAGGCTGGAGAAGGTGTCGTCGTCTCCGTCATCGTCTCACCTCCACCGTTACAGCAAGACTACGCGGAAACGGCTGCGGCCACCGGCGTCGACGCCTTGGCGCGCGCGGCCAGCGCCTTCTTGTCGTGCTTGCGGATGGCGTCCTCGCCGTTACGTAGTTGAGCGTACAGCGGCGACGCGATGAAGATGGTCGAGTACGTTCCGACCAAAATACCGATCAGCAATGCGAGCGAAATATCCCGCAGAGTACCCGCCCCGAGCACGAAGGCACCGATGAACAGAATGGATGCCACGGGCAGGGCCGCAACGATCGACGTGTTGATCGAACGCACCAGCGTCTGGTTGACGGCGAGGTTGACCGATTCGGAGAAGGTGCGGCTGGAGCCGGACCCGTCGAGGTTGGTGTTCTCGCGAATCTTGTCGAACACCACCACGGTGTCGTAGAGCGAATAGCCCAGAATCGTCAGGAACCCGATCACCGCGGCCGGGGTGATCTCAAACCCGGTGATGCCATAGAATCCCGCGGTGACCACGAGGTCGTGAAGCAGGGCCACCATGGCCGCCACCGACATTTTCCAGGTGCGAAAGTACACGGCCATGACGACGCCAGCGAGCACGAGGAACACGACCAACGCTCGAAGGGCCTGTGAGGTGATGTCCTGACCCCAGGTCGCCCCGATGAACGAGGTGGCGACTTCATTGACTGGCACGTCGTAGGCCGTGGCGAGAGCGTCACGAACGGCCGCCGTCTCTGGTTCG
Source organism: Cryobacterium sp. Y11 (assembly GCF_002929535.1). Taxonomy (GTDB): domain Bacteria; phylum Actinomycetota; class Actinomycetes; order Actinomycetales; family Microbacteriaceae; genus Cryobacterium. Next base: position 13,390 of record NZ_PJJO01000056.1, on the reverse strand, counting down.
GTGAGCTGGTCGGTCTGAACCCGAATACCGTCAGAGCCGACGGTGGAGACTTTCGGAACGGCGTCGGGAACGACGCTCGCTACGGCATCCGTTGCGATGGTCTCAGACTGGCTTGACGTTTGTGACACGGTGAACTGGCTGCCGCCGGTGAATTCGATACCGAAGACGAATCCGCCGCGCAGCAGGAAGGGGCCAACCAGGGCGACGATGATCAACCCGCCGGCGATGAGATACCAGAGTTTGCGACGACCGACGATGTTTACCGAACGAGCACCGGTGTAGAGATCATTTCCGAATTTTGCGAAGCTGGCCATCAGGAATCCTTCCCGTCCGTCGATCGATCAGTGTTTGTTCCCACGAGTTCTGACGCCTTGCGTTCGGCTATCGTTTGTCGTTTGGCGGCCTCCTTGCTCGAAGACGCCATCTTGTTGGCGGAGACCGCGCCGGAGGCTTCCCACCTGGCGCGTCCGCGATAAACCGCACCGAGGGCACGCGGATCAAGCCCGCTGAGCTTGTGGCCCTGGTTGAAGAACTTGGTTTGCGCGACGAGCTGCAGCATGGGGTGTGTGAACAGGGCGACGACCAGCAGGTCGACGATCGTGGTCAGTCCGAGCGTCAGCGCGAAGCCCCGCACGCTACCGACCGCAAGCACGAACAGCACGGCCGCGGCAAGAAAGTTAACCACGTCGGAGGCGACAATGGTGCGGAAGGCGCGCTTCCACCCAGACTCGACCGACGATTCCAAGCCACGACCATCACGCAACTCGTCTCGAACCCGTTCAAAGTAGACGATGAACGAGTCCGCGGTAATACCAATCGCCACGATCAGGCCGGCAACCCCGGCAAGCGACAGGCGGTAGCCCTCACGCCAGGACAGGATCGTAATAAGCAGATAGGTGATGACGGCCGCCACGCCGAGCGACGCGACGGTCACCAAGCCGAGCAGTCGGTACTGAGCGAGTGAATAGAGCACCACGAGGATCAGACCGATCAGACCGGCGATGAGGCCGTTTACCAGCTGGCTCGACCCGAGAGTGGCCGAGATGGTGTCCTGACTCTGTACGACGAAGCTGATTGGCAGGGCGCCAAATTTCAGCTGGTCGGCCAGGGCTTTCGAGCTGTCCTGATCGAACGAGCCGGTGATTTGTGGTTTACCGTCTGTGATGGCGGCGTTGGTGCGGGGGGCTGAGATGACGTGACCGTCGAGCACGATGGCGAATTGGTTCTGCACACCGGTCAGGCCGAACAGTCGGGTCGTAACGTCGGCGAAGGTGGAGCTGCCGTCGCTATTGAAGACGATATTGACGGCCCACTCGCCGGTCGTGGCACCAGACTGGGTGGTGGTCTGACCGTTGGTCGCGTTGGTGATGTCGGAGCCGTCGACCTCGACCGGACCGAGGATGTACTTGACCGAATCATCCGTTTCACAGGTGATGAGGGGTTCATCGGCCGGTGCGACGTTGGTGGTGTCGATTGCTCCGCAATCAAAGGCGTCGTACTGGGCCTGGAGAGCCGGAGTGACGTAATTCAGGTCGCTCGCATCGGTCGGTGCCACGGCCGGCGTGGTCGACAGGCTCGGATCCACGGTGGCCTCAGGGGCCGGCGTTGCGGTGCCGTCGGCGCCAACGGTCTGATTCGACGGTTGACCGGCAACAAGCACGGCCCGAAACTCCAGCTTGGCCGAGGATTTGATGCGCTCAAGGGTGGCGTCATCGGGGGTACCGGGGATCGATACGACGATGTTTCGGCCGCCCTGGGTATTGACCTCCGCCTCGGAGGCGCCCGAGGAATTCACACGCTGGCGGATGATGCCGACCGCTTCGCCCAACTGTTCAGAGGTAACCGTCGCACCGCTCTCAACCTGCGGGGCGAGGATGATCTGCGTTCCGCCCGCGAGGTCAAGGGCCAGTTTCGGTGCCCACGACCCGTTCTGCGTCAACACTCCGAATGCGTTGAGGGCGATCAGGCCGACGATGAGTACGCCCAGCCAGGTTAGGGAACGCCAGGCCTTCTTAACCGGAGACGACTTAGCCACCTATGAACTCAGCTTTCTGTTGGCGCCCACGCCAAGCTGCGTGGGCGCGCCGCGTGATGCAGTACGTGCGTTTGTGTAAAAGTCGTGCCAAGCGAGTATGACCTACGAATGAGGCAGTACCGAACTAAGCAGTACCGAAGAACGACTACGCGTCGCCCTTTTTGGGCTGATCGGTGGTGTCGGAGTCGACATCGGCAACACGCTGGCCGAATTCCGGCTCGGTCAGGTCAGATTCGCGCGCTGAGTCGATGGCGTCAATGCTGTCGTCGTCTTGTTCGTCGGTGACGACGGGCTCAACCACGCGGGCGATGGTCTGGCGGTGGATCTCGACGATGACGCCGGGCGCGATCTGCAGTTCGACCTTGTTGGCTTCTTCATCGATGGCAATGATCGTGCCGTACATGCCGAAGTTGGTCATGACGTTGGCGCCGGGAACCATGGTGGCCTGCAGGGCCTCCTGGTCCTTCTTGCGCTTGCGACCGTTGCGGAACATGAAGAAAACGAGAACGGCCAAAACGGCCAGCATAACGAGAGTCAATGGATCATTCATAAAGCGGTGAAACCTTTCGATTGCGGCGCGGGTGGCCGAAGTTTGTGAGTGAGAACCGACAGTGTCGTCTAGAGAAAAAATCGCTCGAGACGGGCGGGCCAAATTGAATTATAGGTCAAGAAGAGTAACACTTCCCTGAGGGGTCGCACCCTGAGGAGGCGTGAGGCCAAAATGTTGCCATGCCTCGCGGGTCGCAACTCGCCCGCGCGGGGTGCGCGTCAGGAAGCCTATCCGCACCAGGAAGGGCTCGACGACCGCTTCCACGGTTTCGGACTCTTCACCGACCGAAACGGCCAGGGTGTTCAGGCCCACCGGCCCCCCGCCAAAGCGGGTCAAAATGATCTTCATAACCTCTCGGTCAAGGCGATCCAGACCGATCGCATCCACGTCGTAGAGCTCGAGGGCCGCGTGCACCGCGGCGATGTTTGCGCCGCCCCCGTGCACGAGCGCATAGTCGCGCACCCGGCGTAGCAGGCGGTTCGCGATGCGCGGTGTGCCCCGGCACCGACCGGCGATCTCGGCCAAGGCGTCACGCTCAATGGGCAGACCGATCAGCTGCGCGGCGCGATAGAGCACCTGCTCAAGCTCACTCTCAGCGTAGAACTCCAGGTGCGCGGTGAATCCGAACCGGTCACGCAACGGGTTCGGCAGCAGGCCGGAGCGCGTCGTTGCCCCCACTAGGGTAAACGGTGCGAGGTCGAGCGGAACCGAGGTTGCACCGGCGCCCTTGCCCACCATAATGTCGATGCGAAAGTCTTCCATTGCGAGGTAGAGCATCTCTTCGGCCGAGCGTGCCATTCGGTGAATTTCGTCAATGAATAGCACCTCACCGGGAACGAGGGAGGAGAGCACCGCCGCGAGGTCACCTGCGTGTTGAATGGCCGGACCACTCGACATGCGCAGGGGCCGGTTGCCCTCGTAGGCGACGATCATGGCGAGGGTCGTTTTGCCCAGCCCAGGCGGGCCAGCCAAGAGGATGTGGTCCGGCGTGCGGTTCTGCATCGTCGCGGCGGTCAGCAGCAGCTGCAACTGCCGCCGTACCTTCTTCTGGCCCACAAATTCAGCCAGGCTCGCCGGGCGCAGCGCACCCTCGAAGGCGAGCTCAGATTCGCTCTCGAGCGAGGGGTTAGTCATTTCGATGGCGGGGTGCCTAACGGCGGAGTTGTCACCAGCGGAGTGTTCACCGGCGGGATCGGTACTCACGAGCGACCCGTACCGTTCGACGCCCCAGCAGCGGCAGACCCCGTGGCGTGGTGAGCTGCCGGGCCCAGGCGGCCCAGGGCCAACCGGAGCACGGCGGCGACCGCGGGCGGCGGCGCGTCGGCATTGGCAGCATCCGCCAGCTCCGTCAGGGTCTCGTCGACGGCCTCTGCCGCGACCCGTTCGGTCCAGCCAAGGCCGATCAGGGCTGCCTGCACGCTCGCAGCGACCGAAGTAGCCCCCGGCGCGCGGGTTGGCGCGCTCGCGGCCGTCACGGTGAGTTTGCCGGCGAGGGAGAGCACGATAAGTTTCGCGGTCTTCGGGCCGATTCCACTGACCTTGCGAAAGGCGCCGTCGTCGTCGTCGGAGACGGCCTGGGCTATCTGGTTGGGGGTAAGCACGTCGAGCACGCCGAGGGCAGATTTGGGGCCGACGCCGGTGACGCCGACGAGCAGCTCGAACACAGAGAGTTCGTCAGCGCTCGGAAAGCCGTAGAGGGTGAGCGAATCTTCGCGCACGATCAGCGTCGTCATCACGAGGCCTTCCTCGCCGATGCGCAAGCCGAGGGCGGTGGCCGGAGTCACCTGCACTCCGAGGCCCACTCCCCCGACCTCAATGACGACGGTTGAGCCCACGGCTGACAGGACAAGGCCACGTACGGAAGAAATCACCCCTTAAGACTACGGGGCACCGCCGACACAGCGCGCACCGCCCCACGTTCGGCTGCTCGCCAGGCTTTCTGGGCCGGGGTCAGCGTTCCGAACGACGGCGCAGCGGCCTTGACCGAAGCGACGGACGGCAGGGTGCCACCGGCGGCTCCGGTGCGCCAGGCATGGCAAATCGCGAGGGCGAGGGCATCCGCTGCATCGGCCGGTTTCGGAATCTCGGTCAGGCCCAGAATGCGGGCGACCATGGTGCCGACCTGCTTCTTATCGGCCGAACCATAGCCGGTAATGGCCGCCTTCACCTCGCTCGGGGTGTGCAGGGTCACCGCCAGTCCGCGTTGTGCGGCCAAAAGCAACGCAACACCGCTTATTTGAGCAGTACCCATCACCGTTCGCACGTTGTGCTGAGCAAAGACCCGCTCGATGGCAATGAACTGTGGCCGGTGTCGGTCGAGCATCTCTTCGAGGCCCTGGGACAGCAGCAGCAACCGCTGCTCTAGGGGCAGATCGGGAGCGCTGCGCAGCACGGTCACGTCGACGAGGCGCGCCGAACGGTTGCCCTCGACGTCGACAACGCCGACACCGCAGCGGGTCAGGCCCGGGTCGATGCCGAGAACCCGGACCGCCATCGAACTACTCCGACTCGGCGGCGAGTACGGCCTGAACCTCGGCCGACAGCTCGTAGTTGGAGTAGATGTTTTGCACGTCGTCGAGGTCTTCCATCGCGTCGATCAGGTGAAACACCTTACGGGCAGTCTCGGCGTCGACCTCAATCTTCAGCGACGGCACAAAGGCGATATCAGCCGACTCATAGTCGATTCCCGCAGCTTGCAGCGCGGTGCGGGTCGCGACGAGGTCACTCACGTCCGAGAAGATCTCGAAGGTGTCACCCTCGTCGATGACCTCTTCGGCGCCGGCGTCGAGCACAGCGAGCATGATGTCGTCTTCGGTGAGGGTCGCGGTGCGCTTGACGACAACAACACCCTTGCGGTGAAAGTTGTAGGCAACGCTGCCCGGGTCAGCCATGGCTCCGCCGTTTCGGGCCATGGTCGTGCGCACCTCGGCTGCGGCCCGGTTCTTGTTATCGGTGAGGCATTCGATCATGATCGCGACACCGTGAGTGGCGTAGCCCTCGTACATGATGGTCGTGTAATCGACCTGCTCACCAGACAGCCCACCGCCACGCTTGACGGCGCGGTCAATGTTGTCGTTGGGAACGGAAGTCTTCTTGGCCTTCTGAATAGCGTCGACCAGTGTCGGGTTGCCCGAGAGGTCGGCGCCGCCCAGCCGAGCTGCAACCTCGATGTTCTTGATGAGCTTGGCGAAAGCCTTGGCCCGACGCGAGTCGGTGACGGCCTTCTGGTGCTTGGTGGTGGCCCACTTGGAATGCCCGGACATACATCTCCCGTTACTGTGTTGGTTCAGTTGCAGTGCTCGATCAATCAGACGCCGTGCGCTAGTGCCATACGGCACCGTCATACGGCACTGCCAGCCGGCATTCGAGCGGCCTGGCCGTGCATGGTTGGTGCACACTGAGGTGCCCATTCAGTCTATCCCGCTGTGACTTCCAGCAGCTTGTGCAGCGTGTGCAAGTTGCGGGTCGTCGTGGTGTCGCGATATTTCAGCTTGGCGCTCTTCTTGCTGAACGCGCTCTTGATACCGACTGCCTTACGTACCTCCCAGTACAGCACGCCGTGGCCGAGTTCAATTCGCTCGTCGGTAGCGTTGAGTTCCTTGGCGTGGCCGGCGAGTTCGCTGAGGTGGCCGGAGTCGGAGGAGAACATGACATACGGATGCCAGCCGTCGCGTTCGGCGTCGAAGGGATACGAACGCACGATGCGGTCAAGCGATTCCGCGTCGATGAGCACGATCCACGCATCGTACTGGAAGCGGGCCGTCAAGGCCGCTTCAATGCGCGCCTTGAGGGCTGCGGCATCCACTTTTTTAGTCAGCTGAGCATCGGCAAGCGGACTATCGATGCTGAACAGCACGTTGCCGCTCGCCAGCACCGTCTTAATGTCGGTGTAGCCGAGCTCATGAAAGGTGTCGGCGAGATCGACCATGGCGATAGTGATGCCATTGACGTTGATTCCTCGAAGGAGTGCTACATAACGGGTCATCGTTGACCACTGCGTGTCTGAGTCATGTCTGAACCCTAGCCACAGTCCCGCACTTGGCACAATTGAGCGGCGTGATCAGCGGGCGGCCGCGACCAGTTTCTGCAGGAAATACTGGTGAAAACGGTATTCTCCGGTGATTTCTGGGTGAAAGGACGTGCCGAGCAGATTGCCCTGTTCGACGGCCACGCACCGCCCGTCGGCGAGAGTGGCCAGAGCACTCGCCCGCGGGCCGACAGTCTCCACGACCGGCGCCCGAATGAAAGCGGCGTGCACCGGCTTGTCACCGAGCACCGGAATGTCGAGGTCGGTCTCGAAGGACGCAGTCTGCGAGCCGAAAGCGTTGCGACGCACCACGATGTCGAGCCCGCCGAGGCCCTGCTGGCCGTTCATGCCGTCGAGAATTGTGTCGGCGAGCATGATCAGGCCCGCGCAGGTGCCATAGACCGGGAGCCCGCCGCGGATGGCAGCGCTGAGCGGTTCGGCAAGTCCGAAGGTGCGGGCCAGCTTGTCCATGACGCTCGATTCGCCGCCCGGAATGACCAAACCATCGATCTGGTCCAGTTCTTCCGGACGGCGCACCAGGGAGACCTCCGCGCCGAGCTCGCGCAACACCTGCGCGTGCTCGCGAAAGTCGCCCTGCAGCGCGAGCACCCCGACCCGCAGTCCTGCCGGTACAGCGGTTTCTGCCGGTCGGGCGCCCATCGAAATAATCGTCACGAACGGATGCGCTACCAGCCGCGCGTTGCGAGCCGGTGCGGTTCGGCGATGTCGGACACGTTGATGCCCACCATGGCCTCGCCGAGGCCGCGCGAGACATCCGCGATGACCTTGGCGTCGTCGTAGAACGTGACGGCCTTGACGATGGCCGCTGCGCGCTGCTCCGGGTTGCCGGACTTGAAGATGCCAGAGCCGACGAACACGCCGTCAGCACCGAGCTGCATCATCATGGCTGCGTCGGCTGGGGTGGCGACGCCGCCAGCGGTGAACAGCACGACAGGCAGCTTGCCGGTCGAGGCGATCTCGGCGACGAGTTCGTAGGGAGCTTGCAGCTCCTTGGCGGCAACGTACAGTTCGTCGCGGCTCATCGAGGTGAGGCGCTTGATCTCGCCGTTGATGGTGCGGATGTGCTTGGTGGCTTCGGAAACGTCGCCGGTGCCGGCCTCGCCCTTGGAGCGGATCATGGCCGCGCCCTCGTTGATGCGGCGAAGTGCCTCACCGAGGTTGGTGGCGCCACAGACGAAGGGGATGGTGAAGTTCCACTTATCGATGTGGTTCATGTAGTCGGCGGGGCTGAGCACTTCAGACTCGTCGATGTAGTCGACGCCGAGCACCTCAAGAATCTGAGCTTCGACGAAGTGACCGATGCGGGCCTTCGCCATGACCGGAATGTTGACCTCGGCGATGATGCTGTCGATCAGGTCGGGGTCGCTCATGCGAGCAACACCACCCTGCGAGCGGATGTCGGCGGGAACGCGCTCGAGAGCCATGACGGCGACAGCGCCAGCGTCTTCAGCAATACGAGCCTGGGCAGCGGTGACGACGTCCATGATGACGCCGCCCTTGAGCATTTCGGCGAGTCCACGCTTGACGCGGCTCGAGCCGACCTGCTCGGCGGAGGTTGATTCAGTCATAACTACGATCCTATTCCTTGCGCGGTGGTGGTCTGGTCGTCTGGCGACGGTCGAACGGATGGCCGGGGCGCGCCAGCACGCTGCCCAGCCGGGGAAAAGCTATTGAGCGGCCGTCGCTGCCGCGGGCGTCACAGCACCTGGCCAGCCGTCGGCAATCTCACGACGCACGTCGCCGAGCAGGCGCGGAATTGCTTTCGTGCCAGCGATGATCGGAAAGAAGTTCGAATCGAGAGCCCAGCGGGGCACGAGGTGCTGGTGCAGGTGCTCGGCGATGCCGGCCCCGGCGATGCGCCCCTGGTTCATGCCGATGTTGAAACCGTCGCAGTTCGACACTTGGGTGAGTACCCGCATGGCGATCTGGGTGAGCTCGCCAATTTCGGCGATCTCCTCCGGTGTGGCCTGGTCGTAGGTGGCGACGTGCCGATACGGGCAGACGAGAAGGTGGCCGCTGTTGTACGGAAACAGGTTGAGCAGCACATAGGCGTGGGTGCCCCGCGCCACGATTAGCGCCTTCTCGTCGCCGAGGGTCGGCGCGATGCAGAACGGGCAATCGTCAGGGTGCGGCTGCTGTCCGTCCTGGATATAGACCATCCGATGCGGCGTCCAGAGCCGTTGGAAGGCATCCGGAACACCGGCAAATTCAGAGGATGTCTCCCCCGCGCCGTTGTCAGCGGCGTCGGAGCCGCGCAGCCGATCGGACGGAATCGCCGGCACGCTACGCCTGCACTTCGGCCACGGCCACGACGGGCGTGGTGGTGACCTGCGAGCGGTTCTCGATGGATTCCACGATCAGGCGCACAGCCTCGGCGACGGGGACCCCGTTCTGCTGGGTGCCATCGCGGTACCGAAAGCTCACCGCATTGTTGGCTTGGTCGTCTTCGCCGACGATGAGTTGATACGGCACCTTCGCCTTGGTGTGGGTGCGGATCTTCTTCTGCATGCGATCGTCGGAATGGTCGACCTCCGCGCGCACACCGGCCTTCTTGAGGGTGGCGATCACGTCATCAAGGTACGGACCGTACTGCTCGGAGACGGGAATGCCCACAACCTGCACCGGGGCAAGCCACACCGGGAAAGCTCCGGCGTAGTGCTCGGTGAGTACGGCGAAGAAGCGCTCGATCGAGCCAAACAAGGCGCGGTGAATCATCACCGGGCGCTGGCGGCTGCCGTCGTTAGCGGTGTATTCGAGGTCGAACCGCTCCGGCAGGTTGAAGTCGAGCTGAATGGTCGACATCTGCCAGGTGCGACCGATGGCATCCTTCGCCTGCACGGAGATCTTGGGGCCATAAAAGGCCGCTCCGCCTGGGTCGGCGACGAGATCAAGACCGGATGCTTCGGCGACCTCACGAAGAGTTTCGGTGGCTTCGTCCCAGGCTTCGTCGCTGCCGACGAATTTCTTCGGATCTTTCGTGGACAGCTCGAGGTAGTAATCCTCGAGGCCGTAGTCAGCGAGCAGTTGCAGCACGAAGTTGAGGGTGCTGGTGAGCTCCTCCTTCATGCCTTCCCTGGTCGTGTAGATGTGGGCGTCGTCCTGGGTCATTCCACGGACCCGGGTGAGCCCGTTGAGCACGCCGGACTTTTCGTAGCGATAGACCGATCCGAACTCAAACAGGCGCATCGGCAGCTCACGGTAACTGCGGCCACTGGACTTGAAAATGAGGTTGTGGAACGGGCAGTTCATCGGCTTGAGGTAGTAATCGACGCCCTGACGGGTGACGTGGCCGGTGTCGTCGCGTTCCTCGTCGAGGTGCATCGGGGGAAACATGCCCTCGCGGTACCAGTCGAGGTGGCCGGAGGTTTCAAACAGGGTCGACTTGGTGATGTGCGGCGAGTAAACAAAGTCGTAGCCGGCCTCGGAGTGGCGCTTACGGGAGTAGCTCTCCATCTCCTGCCGAATGATGCCACCCTTGGGGTGGAACACAGCCAGGCCAGAGCCGATCTCCTCGGGAAAACTGAACAGGTCGAGTTCGGCACCGAGCTTGCGGTGATCGCGCTTGGCCGCTTCTTCCTGGCGGGTCTGGTAGGCGCGCAGTTCGTCCTTGGTCGGCCAGGCGGTGCCGTAGATGCGCTGCAACTGCGGGTTCTTCTCCGAGCCGCGCCAGTACGCCGCGGCCAGGCGGGTGAGCGAGAAACCGTTGCCGATCATGCGAGTGTTGGGCAGGTGCGGGCCGCGGCAGAGGTCCTTCCAGACCGTCTCGCCCGTCTTCGGGTCGACGTTGTCGTAGATGGTCAGCTCGGCACCGCCGACCTCGACCGATTCTTCGTCGGCGGTCGCGCTGTTATTGCCGGCGTCGCCACCCTCGCCGGGGCCGCCCTTGATTCCGATGAGCTCGAGCTTGTAGGGTTCGGCGGCGAGTTCGGCTCGGGCCTCGTCGTGGGTGACGACGCGGCGCACGAAACGCTGGCCCTGGCGAATGATGCGATCCATCGCCTTTTCAAGCGATTTGATGTCGTCAGGAGTGAACGGGTCGGCCACGTCGAAATCGTAGTAGAAGCCGTCGGTAATAAACGGGCCGATACCGAGGCGGGCGGCCGGGTTGACGGTCTGCACGGCCTGGGCCAACACATGGGTGGCCGAGTGACGCAAAATGTTCAGGCCGTCGGGAGAATTTATGCTGACCGGTTCGACAGCATCCGTCGGCAACACGGTGGCCGCCAGATCTTTCAACTCACCATTGACGCGCATTGCGACAACGGATCGGTCGGTGAAAAGCGCAAAGCCGTCAGCCACGTGTATAACTCCCTGTTGTTTGCCTACCCGTCAACTTTAGCGGCGCGCGCGGGGCCCGTCGTCGGTTGCAGGCGACCCCAGCACTGTTTACGCCCCTACACCCTTCTGACCGAGCGCATTCGGGAGTACTTTGTCCTTAATTTGGGGGCCCACGCACTACCGACTGCAAAGAAGCGAGACATGACACCTTCACCCACCACCCGCCCTGGCGCAAAGCGCTCCTGGCACCTCTCCGCGCTGGCAATCGCGGCCGTGCTCGGCGCCCTGATCGTCGCACCGCCAGCATCGGCGGCAACGGATGCCCCGGCCCTCTCCACGGAACGCGGCACGGTCAGCATTGTGGCCAGCACCTACGACTTCTACTTCGCCGGGCAATTCGCATCCGTATATGGCGAGATATCGGGCGTCGCTCCCGCCACCGCTGTTCCAACCGGGACCGTGCGCGTCGTTTCCCTCGAACCGGGCAGCCCCACTGATACACGGGAACTCTTGCCGAGCGACACGGCCGGCATTTTCTTCTCCGACGCCCAGCCCAGCGTGGCCGGAACGCGCCAGTTTCGAGTGGACTACCTCGGAGATGCCAACTTCGCTCCGGCCTCAAAAACCTTTGATTACGTCGTACCGGTCGGCCCTGACACGAAGACCACGCTAATCGCTAAGCCGTCCGGCACCATCACGGCCGGACAATCCATCACCTTCACAGCAGACGTCACCGATAGTCAGGGTCGAGCATTAAACGGCCCGCGATTCGGCGATGAAATTTCTTTCTTCGACAACGGCCAGCCGTTGGTTGGCGACCAGGTCTTCGGCGAATGGCATTCCACGCTGACCACGACGAGCCTGTCCGTTGGGGTGCACCGCATCACTGCGAAGAGTTTCGCGGTGTTCTATGACTCGTCGACCTCACCAGTGGTGACGGTCACTGTTGTGGCCAAGGCGGCCACGGCCGCCAAGATCGCCGGAACGCTGACCGTGTCGCCGAAAAGTGCGGTCAAGGTCGGCACCGTCGTCACAGGCGTGGCGAAATTCGCGCCACGCCTGGGCGCCGCGACGGTGACCGGCTACGTGCAGTTCTACGACGTAACGACGAAGGTCGGCAGCCCGGTGGCGCTCAAGAACGGCTCGGCCAGGTTCGCGTACACATCGCTAAAAGTCGGCACGCATGCGTTAATAGCGCGTTACCTGGGCACGCCGAAGTTCGCTCAGACGTTGACCTTGCCGAAAATCGTACGGGTGACTCGGTAGCGACAGCGGTGTGAGAGTGCGCCCTGGCTGAACTCTCACCCCCGACCCGGAAGCGGCATCCGTTTTCACGATTATGCCCTTATACACCTACGTGAGCAGCGGATGTCGTACCAGGGCACACAGGTCGGCCGATTACCTAGCACCGCGCACGACGGGTTTTGGGCACAAAAAAACCCCGGCTGACCGGGGCTTCTATGTTTGCTCGAAATGCTGTGTGGGCGATACTGGGATCGAACCAGTGACCTCTTCCGTGTCAGGGAAGCGCGCTACCGCTGCGCCAATCGCCCAAGATTCTGGGAAGTACGGTCTAACGTCGTGCACAAAGAACAGAGGTGGATACGGGATTCGAACCCGTGTTAACGGCTTTGCAGGCCGCTGCCTCGCCTCTCGGCCAATCCACCAGTTGGGTTCATACCAAACGAATTGGAACCGGTCTTGCGACCGATTCCAATACATTCGAGCGGATGACGAGATTCGAACTCGCGACCCTCACCTTGGCAAGGTGATGCGCTACCACTGCGCCACATCCGCAACTGTCCGCATTTCTGCGTACTCAGAGACTCTAGCCGAATAGCAAGACGGAAACCAAACTGAGCCGTTTACGGCGTGTTGCGCCGTGTGGTGCGGGTGGGGTGCGGGCTGCGCGGGACCTGCGCCAGTACGCCCCAGTTCGGCCTCCCGCGAAGCGGCGCAGCTCCCGCGCCACGTTTAGCTGGTCCCTGGTTAGCCCGCGCCACACCGTGCGCGCCGTCGATGTGCGGCGACGCTCCAGTCTGGGCTAGTATCAAAAGTCGCAGTAGCAACTTCGGTTGATGGTGTGAGTATATTTGGGCGATTGGCGCAGCTGGTAGCGCGCTTCCTTCACACGGAAGAGGTCGTGGGTTCAAGTCCCGCATCGCCCACCGAAAAACCGCTCAGCGGTGTCGACCAGTGGACGCGCCGACCGAGGCGTGAGCGTGCGAACGATCGAGATCCTCGGCCAGCGAGCGGGTGCGGCTAGCGCCTTGACCAATGGATGCGGGTAGCTGGCACACATGCAAAAGAGGCGGGCCCTGCGTGCTGTGCACGTGGGGCCCGCCTGGTTCCTGCGGGAATTCTTGGTGACCTAGCCGGAGGTCAGTCCTGCGACTTAGGCGCCCTTGCGGATGGTGACGGGGGTGCCGTCGGTGAAGAAGTTGCGGGCGTGGTCGATGGTGGTTGCGGTGGACGCGAT